>NZ_JAKRFN010000005.1 GCF_022348085.1 Mycobacterium sp. PSTR-4-N
GGGGCGCCACCAGATCGCCGCGCCGGCGGCGGCCGCGGCCGTGCCGGCCGCCACCAGCGCCCACCCTGCCCCGCCGCTCACCGCCGAGCCGATCATCACCGAAGCAAAGGCCAACGGCAGCAGCACTTTCGGCAGCTCAACGGCCATCACGTCCGGCGCTCCGGGAGCAGGGCCATCGCCTGGTCGAGTGTGGCGTCGTCGGGCCAGGCCACGATGTCCACTCCCACGGTCGCCATGTCGCGGTACATGAACGCGCGCTGCATCGCCCACACCCGATCGACGAGCGGATCGAGCTCACCGGCGACGGGGCAGCCCTGCAGGACGTCGACCGCCACCACGGGATGACCCCGCCGGCGCAGGTCGATGAGCGCGAGGGCGAATTCGGTGTCCAGCATGGTGGAGAACGCGACGACGATCGCGCCGGTGGGCAGGGCGGGGCGCGGCGCGAGGGTGCCGGTCCCCGACTCGTAACTGCCGCCGGCGGCGCCCAGCATCGTGTCGAGGATGCGGTAGAACTGTCGGGCGCCGATGTCGGCGCCCAGCCAGCGGGTGGTGCGGCCGCCGAGGGCGACGAGCCCGGCCCGGTCGCCGTAGCGCAGCGCGCTCTGCACCACCTGCGCGGCGCCGCGCGCGGTCCGCTCGGTCGCGACGGTGGCCGGCCCCGGCGGCTGCGCGTACGTGTCGAACAGGACCACCACATCGGCGGCGCGATCGGTCAGCCGCTCGGTGATGTGCAAGGCACCGCGGCGGGCGCTGACGGGCCAGTTGACGGTGCGCAACTGGTCGCCGGGCACGTAGGGCCGGATGTCGGCGTACTCGACGCCGGGGCCGGTGTGCCGGGTCAGATGGGTGCCGAGTCGATCCAGCAATTCGGTGCGGGGCAGCGCGGTCGGCTGCGGCGGCGCGACGGGGAAGACGCAGACCTGGGCAGCCGGCGCCGTACCGACTCCCTCGAGCAGTCCGCCGCGGCCGAGGGCACGCACGGTCGCGTCGATGGGGTAGCGCCCCCACCGCGGCGCCGACACGGTCACGCCTGCCCCGGCGCCGCGCTCGACGGTCATCCCTGCCGCAGCGCCGGCGCTCACCCGCACGGCGCTGCCGTCGTCGGCGCTCGCGCTGACCGTGACGTGCACCCGCTCACCTTCGAAACAGCGCTGCTGCAGCGGATCTCCGGTCACCGTCACCGCGGGCACGGGCCGCTGCCATCCCAGCGAGCAGAGCACCGCCACCAGCGGCGCGGCGAAGGCGACCAACTCCCAGCGGCCGGTGACCACCGCGGCACCGAATGCCAGAGCCGCCGATGTCGCGACGGACCGCGTCAATGGCGATGCACGCCAGCGCATCTCGACGGCGATCACGACGTGCCCCGGGCGCGCGGGACGGGCGTACGGCGCAGCAGGTCCGCGACGACGTCGGCACCGGCCACCTTGCGCACCCACATCTCCGGCCGCAGGCTGATCCGATGCGCCATCACCGGCACGGCCAGCGCCTTGACGTCTTCGGGGATCACGAAGTCGCGGCCGGCCAGCAGCGCGCGGGCTCGGGCCAATTGCACCAGATCCAGCTCCGCGCGCGGACTCGCCCCGACGGCGACCTGTGGGTGGTGGCGGCTCGCGCCGGCCAGCGTGACGACGTAGGTGAGCACATCGTCGTGCACCGTCACCAGTTCGACGGACTCCTGCATCGCGAGCAGTTCCTGTGCGGTCACCACCTGGGTTACCTCCGGTGGCGCTGAACCGCGCTCCAACCGGCGCCGCAGCATCGTCGTCTCGTCCTGTGCCGAAAGGTATTTCAACTCCAGGCGCAACGCGAAGCGATCCAGTTGGGCTTCGGGCAGGGGGTAGGTGCCTTCGTATTCGATCGGGTTGTCGGTGGCCAGCACCAGGAAGGGCTCGGGCAGCCGGTGGGTCACGCCGTCGATGCTCACCTGGCGTTCGGCCATCGCTTCCAGCAGCGCTGCCTGCGTCTTGGGTGGGGTGCGGTTGATCTCGTCACCCAGCAGCAGGTTGGTGAAGATCGGGCCGCCGCGGAACTCGAACCGGCCGGATTGCATGTCGTAGATCGTCGAGCCCAACAGATCGGCGGGCAGCAGATCGGGGGTGAACTGGACGCGGGTGAAGCGCAACCCGAGGGCGGCCGCAAAGGACTTGGCGATCAACGTCTTTCCGAGCCCGGGCAGATCCTCGACGAGCACGTGCCCACGGGCGAGCACCGTGATCAGGATCAGTGTCAACGCCTCGCGCTTACCCACGACCGCCCGGCCGATCTCGTCGAGCACTGCGTCGCACGCCGCGGTGGTGGTGGCCATCGGTGCGTTCACAGCCGCGCCAGCCGCTGCAGGATCTCGTCGAGCGCGGCGCGGCCGGGCCCTGGCTCGGAGGCGCCTGTGCGCGAGATGTTGTTCGGGTCCACCCACGGCCAGAGCCGCTCGCCGAACAGCATCCGCCCGGTGGTCTCGACACTGTCCGGGTCTTTGCGGATGCGGTTGCCGACCGCGAGCTCGAACTGTCGAGCCAGCATGGGGCGTAGCCGACGATCCCAGTCCGCCCGGGTCGAGTCGGCCCAGGAGATCAGTGTCTCGGTGCGAGAATGCCAGCGCTGCAACGCCACCGCGGCCGTATCGGCGGAGATGTCGGGATCGGTGGCGGCGCTACGGGTGAGGTGCCAGCGGATCCACAGCAGCGCGAGCACCAGGGCGGCACCGGTGACGGCGACCACCACGGCGCAATCGACGAGCGCGAACGCGCAGACTTCCACCGCGACGATCAGCGCCACCGCGGCGGCGACGATCCTGGTCACGAGGCGCCCTGCAACTCGCGCTGCACCACCTGCAGCGCGCGCACGGCGTCGTCTCGGTGGCCCTCGTTCATGACGTGGGGTGAGAAGCGCGCCTCCTCGAACAGATCCACCAGCTGCGCGGCGCTGTCGGCGTGCACGGCACGTCGGGCGACGGCGCGCGCCAGCACTTCCGCCGGGGTGTCAGAAGCCTGCGGGATGGTGCTCGGTGATTTCTCCAGCTCCTGTTCCATCGCGACGTAGCAGGCGATGATCGCCTCCCGTGGATCGCGGCTGCGGTCCCCGACCTCGGCCAGTCCCCGCTCGGTCGCCCGGGCCAGATCCGGAGCAGGCCGCGGCGGCGGGGTGTCCAGGGTCCCGTCGGTGGCGGCCGTCGCCGGAGCGAAGCGGCGCCGGCGCGCGGTGAGCGAGGCGAGGACGGAGAGCAGGAGCAGCGCGACTGCCGTACCCATCAGCAGCTCGAACACGCCTCCACCGGCCCCGGGGTCCGGGTCGGCCCGCTGGCCGCCGGCCGGGGCATCGCGCGCGTGTTCGGCAGCCGCTGCGCCGCCACCCGGGTCAGCCGGGTCGATCGACGACGCCCACCGCATCAGCAGCAGGACGATCAGCAGCCAGGCCAGCAGCACGGCCGCTGCGATCAGCAGTAGCCGCCACGAGATCGCAGCGCCGGTGCCGACATCGCGTCGCGGGGGCTCACTCTCGGCGCGGTGGGGGCGCGGCGTGCGGGCCCGTGCGAGTACCGCCACGGCGAGCGCCGTCACCGACAGCACCAGCATGATGACGACGGCGGCCTCAGAACCCGGCCCGTCGGGAGTGCGGTCGGGCGTCGGGGGCGGCGCGCCCGGCAGCACACCGCGCAAGGCGACCATGGCGACCAGCGTCAGCAGGAGCACACCGACGGTGCGGACCACCGCCTTGCCGTCACCGGGCATCCGCGCCCACCCTTCGCCTCACCCCATCGTGGCACGGCGGGTGGCCGGGAGCGGCCGGAGTGTCAGAACGTCAGAACATCTGCCAATCCGACGCACCGTCGGGCTGGTCGTACAGACCGCCCTCGGAGTTCTTGACGACGACGGGATCGCCGCTGCCGAAGTTGTCGTAGAACCATTGCGCGTTGGCGGGGCTGAGGTTGATACAGCCGTGGCTGACGTTGCGCTTGCCCTGGTCGCCGACCGACCATGGTGCGCTGTGCACGAAGATGCCGCTGTTGTCGATGCGGACGGCGTCCTGCACCTTGAGCTTGTAGCCCTCCGCCGAATCGACGGGGACCCCGTAAGTCGAGGAGTCCATGACGATGTCGGCGAACTTCTCGAGCACGTAGTAGGTGCCGTTCTTGGTTTCGTGCTTGCCGTCGGACTTGCCCATCGACACCGGGAAGGTCTTCTCGACCTCGCCATTGCGCACGATGGTCATCGTGTGCGTCGAGTCGTCGACGGTGGCGACCAGCTGCTCGGGCACCGTGAAGCTCGACTTGGTGCCTGCGGCGTCGATGTTGACGACGGTGCCCGCCGGCCAGAAGTCCTGCGGACGCCAGCGCAGTTGCGTGTCAGAGGTCCAGTAGAAACGGCCGGGCACCGGCGGCACCGAGGAGATGTGCACGGCGTCCTGCGCCATCTGCCGGTTGGCGATCGGCCGCTGGAAATTGATGTAGATCGGCTTCGCCGCGCCCACGATCGAGCCGTTGGTGGGGTTGAAGGACGGCGGGACGAACGGCGGCTGACCCACGAACGGTGTCGGGTTCTGGCCGGCCGGCGTGCCTTCCGGGATAGGCATCGGCTGTCCCGGGATCACGGCGAACGGATCGGCCGCGGTGGGCGTCACCGGGGCAGGAGCGGGCGGCGCGAACGGGTTCGGGAAGGCCAGCGGATTGGGCGGCGGGGGCGGCGCGAACGGGTCCGCGGGCGCCGGCGGCGAGGCCACGTCGGGCTGCGCGAGTGCCGAGGGGGCGCTGAGCACCATGCCGACGACCACGGTCATCACCGACAGCACGGCGATCAACCGAGTCTTGTTTGCCTGCCGCATCCACGTACCTCCAAGTCCCGCGACTGCATCCAGTGTGGCACAGCGCCGAGGGTGATTCTCCTGGCCAGCGGGCTGACGGACCCTGGGCAGCCGCCATCGTGGGAGCCCTGACCTGCAGTGATGATCGCTCTCGCACTGCCAGGTGTTACCGGGGTCGGGCCGTAGGCTCGCATGATGATCGTCGCGTTCAGCATCAGTCCCCTGGCGGGAGACGACACGGGTTCGGTGGGCGACGCTGTCGCCGAGGCGGTGCGGGTGGTGCGCGCATCGGGCCTGCCCGCCGAGACCAACGCCATGTTCACCAACATCGAAGGCGACTGGGACGAGGTGATGGCCGTGGTCAAACGCGCGGTGGATGCGGTCGCCGCCGTCTCACCGCGCGTCAGCCTGGTCCTCAAGGCCGATATCAGGCCGGGCTACACCGGCCAGCTCACGGCCAAGGTCCAGCGCATCGAGGACGCGCTGCGGGACTGACCGCGCAGACACCGTTGCCTGGCCGGCGTCCGCACCTTACCCTGGAGTAAGTACGACTGTTCACCGAAGGGGGTGTCGGCATGCGTACCCAGGACATGCAATCCCTCGGCGAGGTGGCGGCAGAAGGTCTGACAGTGCTGAACACACTGGTCCGGGGCGTGCACTCCGGTATCGCAAGCCGTGTGTTCAGCTCGATCGGACCGGCGGCGCGGCCCGTGGAGATCGTGCACGATGCCATCGCCGGCGCGGTCTACAGCGCGCTCGACGTGACCGGCGCGCGCGTTCCCCCGAAGGTTGCCGAGCTCGCCGCGGCGGGGCTGGCGTTCGACGACGACCCACCGCTCGACGAGCGACCGGGGGTCGCAGAGGCCATCGCCGCACTCAACGGCATCTACGGCGACGAGCTCGCCGACCGCGGCAACGAGTTCGCCGCTCCGATGGCGATCCGTGCGCACGGACGAGCGGTGGCGCTGACCCCGGGCGCCATCGGCGCGGCGTTTCCCGAGCCCACCGACAAACTGGCCGTGTTCGTGCACGGGCTGTGTCAGACGGAGTCGTCGTGGCACCGGCCGCCGCGGCCCTCGACGGGCGCCCCGTCGACCTGGTACGGCGA
The DNA here is from genome assembly GCF_022348085.1 of Mycobacterium sp. PSTR-4-N. Lineage (GTDB taxonomy): Bacteria > Actinomycetota > Actinomycetes > Mycobacteriales > Mycobacteriaceae > Mycobacterium. The sequence goes on from NZ_JAKRFN010000005.1 coordinate 5,906, forward strand.
ACGCTTACACGACGATCTGGGTTACACCCCGATCGAGATCCGCTACAACACCGGACTGCACATCTCGACCAACGGGCATGCCCTCGACGACCTGCTGACCCGCCTGTTGGAGCTGTGGCCGGTACCGGTCAGTCGCATCGTGTTGATCGGCCATTCGATGGGCGGGCTGGTGTCCCGCTCGGCCTGCCACTACGCCAACGAGCGCAACCGCCGCTGGTGCCGGGCCACGCGGCAGGTGGTGTGCCTGGGCTCCCCGCATCTCGGTGCCGATCTGGAAAAAGGGGTCAACGCCGCGAGTTGGCTGATGATCCGGCTCCGCGAGACCCGGTCGATCGCCGAGTTGCTCAACCTGCGCAGCGACGGCATCAAGGACCTGCGCTTCGGTGCCGTCCTGGACGACGACTGGGCCGAGGCGGACCCCGACGAGTTCCTGCGGGACCGGTGCCGCGAGGTGCCGTTCCTCCCCCATGCCCGCTACCACTTCGTCGCGACCTCGGCCGCACCGGCGGCGCTCGGCATGGTGTTCGGCGATCACCTGGTGCGACCGGCCAGCGCCTCGGGTCGCGGCCGTAGACGCCGGCTGCCGTTCGACGAGGACGCGGGACTGGTGCTGACCGGTCTTCATCACTTCGATCTGCTCAACCATCCGGAGATCTATCACCGTCTCCACCAGTGGCTTTCCCGCAAGTGATCGTCGACGTGAGCAGAGCCACACCGTAACGGCGTTCGGATTGACCTGTGGCACAGCGACTCACGACCATGGACACATACGACAAGCACGCATCGCCCGACCGGGCCGCGCCGTTGGGTCCGGTGGCCGGTGAAACTCTGAAGGATGCGGCCAATTGGCCGGGCCACACGATGATCGCGGTGGGGTTGATCGCTTTCGCGCTCTCACTGTGCGGATTCGCCGTCGGCAAGAGCGGACTGGCCGTGATCGCGGTGGTGATCGCCGTCGTCGCGGTGACCGCCGGCGCGGGCTGGCTGTACGTCGAGCACCGCAAACTGCGCCGGCGCGCATCGGATCTGCCCGCCGAACGGCCGGAGGACGTGCCGCCGGCGTAGTTGTCCCCAGAGCCGTCTTCATCCACAGGTTGCTGGTTCGGCGCGGTGAATTGTCGGTCGGCGGTGCGAGATTGGGGTCATGCCCCCGCTCAGTTCGCTCGCCATCGATGAACGGTTGTCGGTGCTGCATGAGGAACTGGCCGAGCTGACGGGGCAGCGCAACGCGATCGACGCGCGGATCGTGGAGATAGCCGCCGAGATCGACCGCGACGAGTTGTGGGCGGCCGCCGGAGCCAGGTCGACGGCCGGGTGGCTCGCGTGGAAGGCCGGGGTGTCGCCGTCGCGGGCGCACACGATTGCCGGGATTGCGCACCGCTACGACGAATTCCCGCACTGCATCGAGGGGTTGCGGGAGGGCCGGTTCTCCGTCGATCAGGTCGGGGTGATCGCCGAGCGCGGCCTGCCCGGCTCGGACGAGCACTTCGCCACGATGGCCCGGTGTGCGACGGTGAGCCAGTTGCGGACGGCGTTGAAGATGCAACCCAAACCCGCGCCGGAGCCTGTCGACGAGTCAGACGACGAGGACGCGGGTGAGGCCGCCGATCCGGGGCCGCAGGTGTCGATCACCTCGACCTCGGATGAGCAGTACACGTACTGGCACATCGCGCTCCCCCACGTCGAGAATGCTGCCTTCGAAGCCGCGCTCGCGTCGCATCGCGACGCACTCGTCACCGAATGGACGGCCACCGACCCCGATGGGAGGGCATCGATGCCCGGCAACGCCGCGGCGTTCCTACGGTTGATCGAGATGAGTTGGGACGCCGAGGCCGCGGCCCGCCCCCACGGGCAGCGCACCACCGTCGTCGTCCACGTCGACGTCGCCACCCGCCTGAGCTCCCTGCACCTGGGACCCGTACTGCCCGACTCCGACCGCCGCTACCTGACTTGTGACGCCACCTGCGAGGTCTGGTTTCACCGGGATGGGCAGGTGATCGGCGCCGGCCGCGCCACCCGCACCGTCAACCGGCGGCTCCGGCGCGCGTTGGAGCATCGCGACCTCGTCTGCGTCGTGCCCGGCTGCGGGGCGACCCGCGGATTGCACGCCCACCATCTGGTGCACTGGGAAGACGGCGGCCCCACCGAGCTGTGGAACCTCGCGCTGGTGTGTCCGTATCACCATCGGGCCCACCACCGCGGCCTGATCGCGATCACCGGCCCCGCCGACCAACTCGTCGTCACCGACGCCGCCGGCAACGCGCTGACCTCCGCGTCGCTGGCTCGACCACCCACCCAACCACCGCCTGACGTCGCACCTTCCCCCGGTCCGACCGGGGAACGCGCCCAGTGGCGGTGGTATCAGCCCTACGAACCGCCTGGTTAGGAGCGGACCAACCGGGCGATCGCCGCGGAGGCCTCGGCGAGCTTGGCGTCCGCTTCGTCGCCTCCGGCGGCCACCGCGTGAGAGACGCAGTGGCCCAGATGCTCGTCGAGCAGGCCCAGCGCCACCGACTGCAGGGCGCTGTTGACCGCGCTGATCTGCGTGAGGACGTCGATGCAGTACTTGTCCTCGTCGATCATCTTCGCGATCCCGCGCACCTGACCCTCGATGCGCCTCAACCGCTTGGCGTAGTTCTCTTTCTGCGCGGAGTACCCGTGCGAACCGGTGTCCCCACCGTCGTCGGCTGCGCTCATGGGGTGCCCTCCCGCATCGTGGTCATCTGGTCGAGTTCGGTCGTCAGCGTCGACACCATCGTCTTGGCCATCGAGATCGTGTCCACGTTGGCCCCTGCCGCGATCTCGGCGTTGGCCACCGCGATCGACTTCCGGTGCTGATCGATCATCGATTGCAGCCAGAGACGATCGAAAGCGCTGCCCTGCAGCTGTTGCAGCTGCGTGAGCGCGGCCGGGTTCCCCACCGCGGGGTCCACCGCGACGCCCATCTTCGGGGGCCTGTCCCACTGCACGAGGAAGACGTTGAGGACGTTGATCTCTTTCTGCTGCTGGGCGGCGATGCGCTGGGCGAGCGCGACCACCTCGGCGTTGGTGGAGCGCTGGGGAACCGCGTCCGCGAGCGCGATCGACTCGCGGTGCCGGTCGATCATCTGGTCGGCGAACGTCACGTCGGCGTCGTTGTGGCCGGCCGGCTCGCCGGTGATCACCGGGGCGTCCGTCGTCGACGACGTCGTCGGTGCGGCAGCCGGTCCCCCGCACGCGGTCAGGGCGGCCACCGACGCCAGCGCGGCGACCGCACCGAGGACCTTCGACATGCCGCCACCTTACCCGTACCCCACGGGGGTATCCATATTGGTTTGGCCGGGTGAAACGCCAGGCGCATAATCGTGCGCATGCCCTCACAGTCCTCAGGCGCCACACCAGACATCAAGCCCCGTAGCCGCGACGTCACCGACGGGCTGGAGAAGACGGCCGCGCGCGGAATGCTGCGCGCGGTGGGGATGGGCGACGACGACTGGGCCAAGCCGCAGATCGGCGTCGGTTCGTCGTGGAACGAGATCACGCCGTGCAACATGTCCCTACAGCGGTTGGCCCAGGCGGTCAAGGCGGGCGTGCACGAAGCGGGCGGCTACCCGCTGGAGTTCGGCACCATCTCGGTCTCCGACGGCATCTCGATGGGCCACGAGGGCATGCACTTCTCGCTGGTCTCCCGTGAGGTCATCGCCGACAGCGTCGAAACCGTCATGCAGGCCGAGCGGCTCGACGGTTCCGTGCTGCTGGCCGGCTGCGACAAGTCGATCCCCGGCATGCTGATGGCGGCCGCACGGCTGAACCTCGCCAACGTGTTCCTCTACAACGGCTCGATCATGCCCGGCGTCGCGAAGTTGACCGACGGCACCGAGAAGGAAGTGACGATCATCGACGCCTTCGAGGCCGTCGGCGCGTGCGCGCGCGGGCTGATGTCGCGCGAGGACGTCGACATCATCGAGCGCGCGATCTGTCCCGGCGAAGGCGCCTGCGGCGGCATGTACACCGCCAACACCATGGCCTCGGCCGCCGAAGCGCTCGGAATGTCGTTGCCGGGCAGCGCTTCTCCGGTCGCCATCGACTCCCGCCGCGACGAGTACGCCCGCCGCTCCGGCGCCGCCGTCGTCGAGATGCTGCGCCGGGGCATCACCGCCCGCGACATCCTCACCAAGGAGGCGTTCGAGAACGCCATCGCCGTCGTCATGGCATTCGGCGGATCCACCAACGCCGTGCTGCACCTGCTGGCCATCGCCTGGGAGGCGCGCGTCGACCTGACACTGGCTGACTTCACCCGCATCGGGGGCAAGGTGCCCCACCTCGCCGATGTCAAGCCGTTCGGCCGCCACGTGATGAAGCACGTCGACGAGATCGGTGGCGTGCCCGTGGTGATGAAGGCGCTGCTCGATGCCGGTCTGCTGCACGGTGATTGCCTCACCGTCACCGGTCAGACGATGGCGGAGAACCTGGCCCACATCGAGCCGCCGGATCCCGACGGCAAGGTGCTGCGGGCGATGAACAACCCGATCCACCCGACCGGCGGCATCACCATCCTGCACGGCTCGCTCGCCCCGGAGGGCGCGGTGGTGAAGTCGGCGGGCTTCGACTCCGACGTGTTCGAGGGCACCGCAAGGGTTTTCGAGCGCGAGCGCGCGGCACTGGACGCGCTGGAGGACGGCACGATCACCCACGGCGACGTCGTGGTGATCCGCTACGAGGGCCCCAAGGGCGGCCCCGGCATGCGCGAGATGCTGGCGATCACCGGCGCCATCAAGGGTGCCGGGCTGGGCAAGGACGTGCTGCTGATGACCGACGGCCGGTTCTCCGGCGGGACGACGGGGTTGTGCGTGGGCCACATCGCGCCCGAGGCCGTCGACGGCGGACCCATCGCGTTCGTCCGCGACGGCGACCGCATCCGGCTCGACGTGGCCAACGGAACGCTGGACATTCTCGTCGACGAGGCCGAATTCGATTCGCGCAAAGAGGGATTCACTCCCCTCCCCCCGGTGTACGAGACGGGTGTGCTGGCCAAGTACACCAAGCTGGTCGGCTCGGCGGCCGTCGGCGCGGTCTGCAGCTAGGGCAGGCAGCCGATGACTCTCGCGTTCCTCATCACCAGCCTGGTGGTGGTCGCCACCCCGGGCACAGGTGCGCTGTACACCGTGGCGACCGGCCTCTCGCACGGCACGCGGGCGTCTGTGCTGGCCGCGGTGGGCTGCACCCTGGGCATCGTGCCGCACATGCTGGCAGCGGTGAGCGGGCTCGCCGCCATCATGCACAGCAGCGCAGTCGCGTTCCAGACGCTGAAGTACCTCGGGGTGGCGTACCTGCTCTACCTGGCGTGGACCACCTGGCGGGACGACTCGGAGCTCGTCACCAGCGACGCGCCGATCGCTTCACCGGGGTCGTGGCGCATCATCGGAACGGCGATCGCGGTCAACACCTTGAACCCGAAGCTGACCCTGTTCTTCTTCGCGTTCCTGCCGCAGTTCGTCGACGCCTCCGCCGGTCCCGTCATCGACGAGATGCTGGTGTTGTCGGCCGTGTTCATGGCGATGACGCTGGTGGTCTTCGCGGTCTACGGGGTGTTCGCGGCGGCTGTGCGCAGCCATGTGATCACGCGTCCGCGGGTGGTGCGGGCGTTGCGCCGGACCTTCGCCGCAACGTATGTCGCGTTGGCGGCACGGATGGCTGTCGCCTCCCGTTAAGGCAGGCAGCCGCACGAGTTGCGGCGGTGGAACGTCGTCGGCACCTGGATGCGCTGCGCCGCAGCGGCTTCTGCGCGCACTCGGTGCAGGAGGAGTTGCGCGGCGGTGGCGCCGATGGTCTCGACGTCCTGGGCCGCGGCGGTCAGCTTGGGCTCGAACAGGTCCGACCATTCGAAGTCGTCGTAGCAGGCGAACGCCACGTCGGACGGGATCGACAGGTCGAGGCTGCGCAGCGCCTTGACCGTACCGATGGTCATCGCATTGTTCATCGACACCACCGCGGTGGGCCTGTCCTCGCGGGCCATCACCGCGCGCACCTCCCGTTCGGCGACGTCGGTACTGGACTGCCCGTCGATCACCAGGGCGGGGTCGAGTGGGATGCCGCGCGCGGCCAGCGCGGCGGAGTAGCCGTCGAATCGCTCGACGGTGGAGGAGATCCCGGCGATGCCGCGCACCACGGCGATCCGCCGGTGCCCGTGCTCGATCAGGTGCTCGGTGAGTGTGCGCGCCGACTCGCGATTCTCGGGTCCGACCTGATCGCAGTCGATGTCGACGGCGCGGTCGATCAGGACCAGCGGCGTGCCGGTACGCACGATCGCGGGCAGGGTCGTGCGCTCCGAGCCGGCCGCCGGCGCCACGATCATCGCGTCGACCTGCCGGTCCAGCAGCGAGTCGGTGACCCGCTTCTCGGATTCCGCGTCGTCGTGGGAGTCCCCGACGATCAGCACGTACCCCGCCTCCGACAGCGCCCGTTCCACCGCGTGGACGAGGCTGCCGAAGTACGGATTCGTCAACGCCGAGATGGACAGGCCGACGGTGTGGGTGCGCCCGGCCGCCAGGGAGCGGGCCACGCCGTTGCGGCGGTAGCCGGTCTCGGCGATCGCCGCCTCGACCCGCAGGCGCGTCCCGGTGTCCACCCGGCGCGTGCCGTTGATCACGTGCGACACCGTGGACGCGGACACCCCGGCCAAGCGCGCGACGTCGCCCATCGTGGTCATGGCAACCGCAGGATGCGATCGGCCCGGCCCGCCGTCGACTCGATCAGCTCGGCGTTGCGTTCGTCGGAACCCAACGCCCAGAATCGGGCTTCGTCGGGTCTCTTCCCGAACGCCTCGTGCCGGCGGACCAATCGCTCGTGCCGAATTCCGGTGTCGGGGGCCAGGAACCACACCTCGTCGACGCACGCCCGGGCGGCCGGCCAGGCACCGGAGTCCAGTAGCAGGTAGTTGCCTTCGGTGACCACCAGCGGCGTCGACGGGTGTACCGGGATCGACGAGCCGATCGGTTCCTCGATCTCCCGCCGGAACCGCGGGGCGTAGATCACGGCGTCACCGTCGCGCTGCGCGCGCAGCGCCGCGAGCAACCGCGCGTACCCGTCGTCGTCGAAGGTGTCGTGCGCGCCCTTGCGGTCCCGCCGGCCCAGGTCCAGAAGCACCTCGTTGGCGAGATGGAAGCCGTCCATCGGCACCAGCACCGCATCCTGCGGGCCGAGTGCGTCGACGAGTTGTTCGGCCACCGTGGACTTTCCGGCTCCCGGCGCACCGGTCAGCCCGAGGATGCGCCGGGTGCCGGGCGTGACGAGCTCCCGCGCCCAGGCGATCAGCTGCTCGACGGTGGCGCTCTCGATGTCGTGGTCGATGGTCACCGTTACCGCCTTCGCTCGTGGGAGAGTTCGGCCAGCCAGGCCCGCGGTCCGATCACCGAGCACCGCAGGGCCGCCACGCGCGCCGCCGCCTCGATGCGCTCTGTCAGGCGGGCCACACCGGCCGCACCGAAGTAGCAGTATGCGCCGTGGAACACGTCGCCGGCGCCCAGGGTGTCGCGCACCGGCACGGTCGGTACCGCGACACTGCCGGACTCGCCGTTCGCCCACCACCGGATCGGCGCGCCGCCGTCGGTGATGACGACGGTGGGTACCCCGTCGCGCAGCAGTGCGGCGGCGGTCGATGCCGAATCGTCTGTGCCCGGGGCTCGAAAATCTGCGGAGCACACCATGTCCGGCCTCTGGTTGAGCAGCTCGGCCATCACCGGTTTCCACCGGCCCGCGTCGACGACACAGCGCACCTGCTGTGCGGCAGCGGACCGAGCTGCCGCGAGACCGATGACGGGGTGATGACCGTCGACGAGCACCACGTCGGCGCCGGCGACGAGGGTGTGCAGGGCGGCCGGCGCGGCGATGTCGGAGGCGACCGCGTCGAGCGAGACCACCGAGCGGTCTCCCGTCGCGTCGAGCACCGACACGCTGGACACCGGGACAGGCCGCGGCATGCCCGCGGCAGCGTCGATCACCTCCACGCCGTGGGCCACCAGGTCACTGCGCACCAGATCGGCGACCGGGTCCGTGCCGAGCGCGGTGACGAGAACCGCGTCACCGCCGAGCGCGGCGAACGTGACCGCCGCATTCGCCGCCGGCCCGCCCGCTGCCACGAATTGCGCTGCCGCGGTGATCTTCTGGTTCACCGCCGGGGGTTCGGCGATGCGGTGGATCACGTCGAGGGTGGCCAGGCCGACGAAGATCCCCCGCGGCTCAGAGTCCGGCGCGTTCCTCATCGGTCGGCTCCTCCGCGCCGGTCATCAGTGCCACCACTTCGGACATCGACCGTTTCTTCGGGTCGACGACCCCGGCGCGCTGGCCCAGGCGGTGGATGTGGATACGGTCGGCCACCTCGAAGACATGCGGCATGTCGTGGCTGATGAGCACCACCGGGATGCCGCGGTCCCGGATGGATCGGATGAGGTCGATCACCTGACCCGACTCCCGCACGCCGAGCGCGGCGGTCGGCTCGTCCATGATGATCACGCCACGCCCGAAGGCCGCGGCACGGGCCACCGCGACGCCCTGGCGCTGCCCGCCGGAGAGCGTCTCGACGGCCTGGCTGACCGCCTTGATGCCGATCTTCAGATCGGCCAGGTGCTGCGAGGCGTCCTGACGCATCCGCGGCATGTCGAGTCGACGGAACACGCTGCCGGCGATGCCTTGCCGTCGCACCTCGCGGCCGAGGTAGAGATTCGAGGCGATGTCGAGAGCCGGCACCACGGCCAGGTCCTGGTAGACCGTCTCGATACCGGCGGCGCGGGCGTCGCGGGTGTTCTTGAACGACACCGGTCGCCCGCTCATCAGGATCTGCCCGGCGTCCGGAATGACCGCGCCGGCAAGCGCTTTGATCAGACTGCTCTTGCCTGCGCCGTTGTCGCCGATGACGGCCAGCACCTCGCCCGCGCGCAGTTCGAAGTCGGCGCCGTTGATCGCGGTGACGTTGCCGTACTTCTTGACCAGACCGCGCGCTTCGAGGACAGGGTGCTTATCGGTGGTCATCGTGACCTCCTACGGGTGAACTGATCCACCGCCACCGCGACGATCACCAGGATGCCGGTGGCGATGTTCTGGTAGAGATTGTCGACCCCGGCCTGGGTGAGCCCGTTGCGCAGCACGCCGACGATCAGCGTGCCCACCAGGGTGCCGACCACGCCTCCGCGGCCGCCGAACAGGCTGGTGCCGCCGATCACCACCGCGGTGATGGTCTCGAGGTTGGCGTTCTGGTAGGCGTTCGGATCCGCGTTCGGGATGCGGCCCAACGCCGCCCACGCCGCGATCGCGGCGATCACGCCGGTGGTGATGTACACCGACAGCAGCACCCGACCCGACTTGATCCCGGACAGGTCGGACGCCTGCGGGTTACCGCCGACCGCGTAGACGTGCTTGCCCCAAGCGGTTTGGGACAATGCGTACCACGTCACCAGATAGACCAGCAGCATCGCGACGACACCGAACGTCGTCGAGAACGTGCCGATACGAAACGACGTGCCCAGGAACGTCAGCGGCCCCGGCGTCACCCGGTAGGTCTCCGAACCGGCCAGAAGCCGCGTCGCTGCCTGGATCGCGGTGAACGTGCCGAGGGTGACGATGAACGGCGGCAACCGCAGCATGGTGACCAGCCCGCCGTTGAGCGCGCCGAACACCACGCACACCAGCAGTGTCGAACCGAGTGCGACGACCGGGCCGTTGGCGCCTGCGCTCTGGGCCATCACGATGGTGCCGAACACCGCGACCGCACCGATCGACAGGTCGATGCCGGAGGTGAGGATGATCAGCGTCTGGCCGACCGCCAGAATGCCGACGACCACCGACTGCTGCAGGATCAGCGACACGTTCTGCGGCTCGAGGAACGAGTCCGAGATGACGCTGAACACGATGATCGCCAGCACGAGCGCGACCAGCGGGCCGAGCAGCGGTTCGCGCAGCAGGTTCGAGGCCGTCAGCCGGCTCGACAGCGGCGGCTTCGTCTGTGGTGCCGTCGTTTGGGATACAACGCCGTCCGTCATGACCCGGCGGTGCCCCAGCAGTTCTGCTCACCCCAGGCGGTGTCCTTGGACTCGATGCCGGGCATGGGCTTGTCGGTGATCAGCTGGGAGCCGGTGTCGTTGAAGCCGCTGGGCTTGGTGCCGTCCTTGGCGAATTTGACGACGGCCTGCACCCCGAGTTCGGCCATCTTGGCCGGGAACTGCATCACGGTTGCGCCGATCTTGCCGGCCTTCACATCCGCGACACCGGTGCAGCTACCGTCGATCGACCCGATGGTGATCTGGTCGGCGCGGCCCGCGGACTGGATGGCCTGGTAGGCACCGGCGGCGGCGGGTTCGTTGATCGTGTACAGCGCGTTGATGCGCGGCGCGCGCTGCAGGATGTTCTCCATCGCGGTCTGCGCCTTGGTCTGGTCGCCGTTGGTGTTCTCCTGCCCGACGATCTCCGGGGAGCCGTTGGTGATGCCGAAGCCTTCGAGGAAGCCGTCGTGGCGGAAGGTGTCGACGGTGCCGCCGGGGGTGCCGTCGAGCATGACCACCTGCGGGGGTGCGGCGCCGAGGGCCGCCCTGACCCACTTGCCCTGGCTGACGCCGGCCGCCTTGTTGTCGGTGGCGTAGGTGGCGTCGACGGCGTCCTCGGGGTCGGTCGCCGTGTCGAGTGCGATGACGATGACGCCGGCGTCGCGCGCCCGTTTGATCGCGTCGAGTACGCCCGTCGACGAATTCGGGGTGATCAGAATGCCTTTGACGCCCTGGCCGACCATGTTCTCGATCGCGGTGACCTGACCCTCGTTGTCACCGTCGAAGGCACCGGCGAGCGCGATCAATTCGGCGCCGTCCTTGTCGGCCTGCGCCTGGGCGGCCTCGCGGACCTTCACGAAGTAGGGGTTGGAATCGGTCTTGGTGATCAGGCCGACCTTGACGCTGTCGGAGTTCGAGCCGCCGCTGCACCCGGTCATGCCGAGGACCAGCGCACCGGCCATCACCACCGATCCGACGGTGAACGTCACGCTCTTGCGCCTGCCAGCGATGCCGACCATGTGGACTCCCTTGTCCCCGGGCGACGCCCGACGCGTCGCCGTTGGACGGGAGCCTAAGCCGTAGGCAAGCGCTTGCGCATGCGCTTTCGCAAACTCATTCCGTGGACGTGGTCCGCCGGATCAGCCGCCCTTGACGGCCAGCACGCGCTTGCGCAGGCCGTCGGTGGCCGTCTCCATCAGGCCCTTGGCGCCCCTTTTGATGAGGAAGCCCGGCAGGGGCACGGTGGGATCGACGGTGAGTTCGAAGCGCACGCGCGTGCTGTCGCCGTCGGGGGTCAGCGTGTAGCGGCCTTCCTGGGCGCGCTGCTGCTGTGAACTGACCAGCGTCCAACTGACCCCGTCGTCGTGGACGGAGTAGTCGAGCACCTGCTCGTCGCTGACCCCGACGATCTTGACCACCTGCCGGGACTTCGTGGGCCGTCCCTCGTCATCGCGTTCGAGGATCTCGACCTCCTGGTGCGCCGACGACCACTCGGTCAACGATTCGAGGTCGTACAGCACATCGAGAATCTGCGCGGGAGACGCCTCGATGACGGTCTCGCGCGACTCGGTGACGGCCATCTACGCGCGGGGGCCGGTGCTGCGCTTGCCGGTGATGCCGAGGTAGGCGGCGATCAGCACGATGGCGACGATGATGCCGACCAGGAACGGGATGATCGCGAAGCCACCGTTGGAGTTCGAATAACCCGCCAGGTTGTAGGTCACCCACGAGCCCAGGAACGAGCCCAGCGCGCCCAGCACGATGGTCATGATGACGCCGATGTTCTGTTTGCCTGGCATGACCAGCCGGGCAAGAGCGCCGACGATCAACCCGACGACGATGGCGCCGATGATTGTTCCGATCACGATGTTCTCCTCGCGGTGCAGTGTTCCGACCGCACGCAGGGTTACCCGTCCGCCCCGGATTCAACCGCCATGTCGCCGATGCGGCGAAGCCCGAGTGCGAGCACCGGCAGATAGGCGGGGGCCCAGACGGGCGCACTCATCCATGCTCGGCAGCCGCCCGCCGCGGGCTCGACGCCGTGCCTGGTCGCCGGGATTCCGGCCACCCGCCACGCCCAAGACCTCCCCGGGTCGAGTTCGGTGATGGTGAACGGCAAAGGGACGCCGACGGGCGTGAACACCCGGCCGGTCGCGCCGAGTTCGAAGCCGCCACGGTCGAGTTCGGCGCCGGCCACGGTCGGCCCCCAGACGGGCCAGGCGTCGAGATCGACCAGCAGCTGCCACACCGTGTCGGCGGGTGCGGCAATCCGCCTGCTCACTGTCCACACGGGGCACAACGTACCCGCGGGATCGTCACGTGAATCGCTCGTGGAGGGCCGGCAGGAAGCCGGCGAGGTGGTTCATCTCCTGGGCGCAGTGCACCAGCAGGTCGCGGGGGTCGGGGAGCTGGCGGCTCGCAAAAGGCCGAATCGCGCTGTGCGCCAACCGGTTGCCCTGGTGCAGCTGGACATGCGGCCCGCCCAGCCAGAACCGCGAGCGCATCTCGGCGCCGCCGTCGCGCGGCCGCACCTGGTGCACCAGCCAGCCGATGTCGACGGGCACCTCCGAGGAGCCGAGCCGCGCACACACCGTCACCGAGTCACCCGACCGGCGTGCGGCCAGCCCCAATTCCTCGGGCGGCACGAAGCGGATCGCGGCCCGGGTGAACGCCGAACCGAGGTATTCCTCGACCAGCGACGTCCGCCCGACATAGCGCCCGTCGCCCCCGCCGTCGGCCCACCGGGCGGACACGTGCGCCCGGGGGTGCCACAGCTTGTAGCGCCGCGCGTCGCTGCTGTGCCAGCCGAACCACCAGTCCCACATCGCCGGTGTCACCCCCGGCATCTCGGTCAAGACCGACACGGCGAAGCCGCCGCCGCGCACCTGCGCATAGCCGGTCTCGGTGGGGTGGTATCCCGGATCGAGAAGGTCTGCGGCACTGACGAAGTCGAGCAGCATCTGGTCGGCTTGCGGCCCGTGGTGCAGGGCCTCGACGACATGGGCGGGTAGCGGCGCCATGAGTGGGTCGAAGAACTCACCCCACGCGGTGCCGGCGTCGCCGGCGCGGTATCCGAGATAGCCCATCACACCCGCCCCATCCACGTGTGGAATCGGCCCGCCGGGTCGTAGATCGACCGGACGCGATCCAGCTCGGCCATCGCGGCGTCGGTCGCGAACGGAGCGGGGCGGTGGCCGAGGTTCTCGTCGGCCAACTGGATGCCCGTCTGCAGATGCTCCATCGCTGCGAGGTTCGACCGCGCCCAGTCACCGTAGGTGTCGTCGTCGGCGGCGTCCTGCCACACGCCGTACAGGGCCAGGTAGATCTCGTCTTCCAGGCTGTACGCCATGTTCTGCCGTTGCGGGGACGTGCCCCAGTTCAACCACAGGAAATGTGCCGGGTGCGGCGGCATCGTCTCGAGAATTCGGCGGATACCCGGCATCAACTCCTCCGCGCTCGCCGAGGTCCACATGTTGTCGGTGCCGTACCGGTAGCCGGTCGGGTAGTTGCTCATCACGCCCGCGTACCAGGTCTCCAGGTCCGAGGGGGCGTACGGCACGGCGATGGTGGCGTCCTCGCGCGCCGGACACGTCTCCAGCAGGGCCAGTGCGCTTTCGGCCTCCGCGTCGGAATCGGCGAACACCGGTGACGCCATGACGATCGACGGGATGTCGATGCCGGCGCCGGGGACCGCGCGCGATGCCACGATCTGCAGCTCCACTCGGCGGTCGACCTCGGCGCTGATCGTCCGCGCCCACGGATAGATCTCCTCGGCGCACCCGAGCGGATAGACGTAGAGGCTGCTGCCGCACACCGCCGGACGTGGGTACAGCCGCAGATGGAAGGCGACGACGACGGCGAAGAATCCGGGACCGGATCCGCGTGCGGCCCAATACAGCTCGGGATGGTGGTCGGCGTCGATGAAAAGCCGCTCCCCGTCGGCCGTCACGACGTCGAGGCCGAGCACGCTCTCACACGCCGGACCGAGCACCCGGCTGTTCCAGCCGTACCCGCCCTGCAGCAGATACCCGCCGATCCGCACGCCCTTGCAGTGACCTGCCGGGAAGAAGAGCCCCATCGCGTCCAGCCGGGCGGCGAGCACACTGCCGCCCATCCCCGGGCCGACGACGGCGGTCCGGGCGTCGGGGTCGACCGTGAACGCGTCCAGACGGCTGACGTCGAGGAGCATGCCGCCGTCACGCACGTGATTGCCGGCCCAGCTGTGACCGCCCGACCGCACCCCGATGCGCAGGTCGTGTCGCGCGGCGAACCGGACGGCCGCCACGACGTCGTCGACGTCCGCAGCCTGCACGACGACGTCGGGGTAACGCTCGGGGGTGCGCGCGTTCCACACCGTCTGCGCACGAGCCTGCTCGTAGCCGTCGTCACCGCGAAAGAAGTGCCGTCCGCCGGGAAGATCTGTCATACCGCCTCCTCCGCCGTGATCCGTACAGCGGATCAGCGTGGTTCGTTCAGCGGATCACTATAGTGCTGGGCATGGCAGCGGACGAGGGAAATCACCGAACCCGCGACGACGGCCTGCAGGCGCTGCGCCGGGCGGCCGCGGCGCTCGACGAGATCGCCACCGCGCCCGGCCGGCTGCGGCCCGGCGACATCGCCACCAACCTCGGTCTCGCGAAATCGACGGCCCGCCGTCTCCTCATCGCGCTCGTCGACGTCGGCTTCGCGGGGGTCGACGACGCGGGCCGGTACCGCCTCGGCGACCGGCTGCTCGGCCTGGCCAGTGCCGACGGTTCGCACCTGGCGACCGCCCTGCGCCCGGTGCTCGAACAGGTGGCCTCGGCGACCGGAGAGACCGTCGACCTCTCGGTGCTGCGTGGGAGGCAGATGTGGTTCATCGACCAGATCGAGTCGCGGCACAGATTGCGGGCGGTGTCGGCCGTCGGAGCTCGATTCCCCTTGTCCGACACCGCAAACGGCAAGGCTGCCTTGGCGCTGCTCGACGACGACCAGGTACCGGCGGCCCTGTCCGAGGAGATCGGCGAGGTACGCCGCGCCGGCATCGCCTACGACCGCGACGAGCACACAGCGGGCATCTCGGCCGCCGGGATCGCCAAGCGGGTCGCCGGCGGGCACGTCCTGGCGATCTCCGTGCCGGCGCCGACGGAACGTTTCCGGTCGCAGGAAACCACTATCGTGGCGGCGCTGCGCTCCGCAGCGGACTCCCCGCTGTGGGACACGGTCGGTTGAGCGTCACCGTGCGCCGGGGAGAACCAGGTCCACCGCCGCGGCGACGGTCGCGTCGTCAGGCAGGGCCCCGACCATCAACGACGGGCACGCCACGACTCCGGTGAGCATCGACAGGGCCGCGTCCAGCTGGGTGCCGGCGAACCGCTGCGCGAGCAGAGCACGCAGTCCGAGCTGAGCCTCGCCGGTGATCCGGTGACGCAGCTCGCCGGCCTGCTCGCCGCCGGATTCGTCCGCCAGACCGCACAGCACCCGGTCCAGGCGCAGCTCGGCCAGGGAACGTCGGAACGCCGTCAGCTCGGCGACCAGATCGGCGCGCAGGTCCCCGGTGGGCCGGTGGTGCGGCAGCCGGCCCAGGGCGTCGAGCGCAAGCCGCAGCAGATCCAGGCGCGACGGCCAGTGCGCGTACAGCGTGGTCTTGGAGTAGCCGGCCTGCTCGGCGACCCGGGCGTGGGTCAGATCGTCGAAACCTTCTGCCCGCAACACCTGCAGCGCCGCGCGCGACACATCGGCCCGCGTCCGGGCCACCCGCGCGTCCTCTCCGGGCGTGTCCGCACTACTGGGCACGGTGCCACCTTCCGTTCTGGGTGTGTCACCAACGCGTCAGAATCTGAATCGATGAACAGGGTTTTCATTAGTGACTGGCCTGTGTACTAATGAACTGTAGATCCAGAAACGGTCGATCGACAGTCTTTCCTCCGATCCGCGTCCAGCACCGGGCGCCCGGGGAGCCATGCTCGAAAATCTCTCTGCGAGAAGGGAATTCTCATGCCCGCCATTCTTTTCGGATCGATCAGCACACTTGCCGACACCTCGGAGTTGCAGCGTCGTGCATTCAACGACGCATTCGCCCAGCACGGGCTGGACTGGAACTGGTCGCAGGACGACTACCGCAGCATGCTCGGCGGCAACGGGGGGGCTCAGCGCATCGCCGACTTCGCAGCCGAGCGCGGCCAGGACGTCGATGCCGACGCCGTGCACGCCACGAAGTCGCAACTGTTCCAGCAGCTGCTGGGTGAGGTTTCGGTGATCCTCCGGCCGGGTGTGCGCGAGACCATCGAACACGCCAAGGCCGCCGGCCACAAGCTCGGGTTCGTCACCACCACCTCCAAGGCGAACGTCGACGCGCTGCTCGCGGCTCTCGATCCGCAGATCGACGCCTCCACATTCGACGTCATCGTTTACGACGACCACGTCGAGGAGCCCAAGCCCGCACCCGCGGCCTACGTTCTGGCGCTCGACTGGCTGGGCCTCACCCCTGCCGACGCCGTCGCCATCGAAGACAACGTCGGCGGCGTGCGCGCCGCCCGTGCCGCCGGACTGCGCTGCATCGCCTTCCCCAACGCCAACACCGCCGGCGCCGAATTCGCCGACGCCACCGACATCGCCGACCAGCTCGACGCCGACCGCGTCGTCTCCCTGGCCGCCGCCTGAGCACCCTGAACGGACATTCCATGAGCGACCTCACCGCCCGAGTCACCGCCTCCGAGCGCAACTTCCACGTCGAAGGCTACGAACGCATCTCCTATGACCTCACCTACGTCGACGGCGTCTTCGACGTGGCCAACCGCGAACTGGCCGAGGCCTACCTGCCGTACGGCCGCACGCTGATGGTGATCGACGAGGTGGTCTACGACCTCTACCGCGAGAGCATCGACGCCTACTTCGCCCACTACGGGATCGCGCTGACGGTCATCGGGGTGCACATCCACGAGACCGCGAAGTCGCTGGAGACGTTCGAGCGGATCGTCACCGCATTCGACGAATTCGGTTTGGTACGTACCGAACCGGTGCTGGTCGTCGGCGGCGGGTTGACCACCGACGTCGCGGGATTCGCCTGCGCGAGCTACCGGCGCAACACCCCGTACCTGCGCATCCCGACCACCCTGATCGGGCTGATCGACGCGAGCGTGTCGATCAAGGTCGCGGTCAACCACGGCCACCACAAGAACCGCCTCGGCGCCTACCACGCGTCGCGACAGGTGTTCCTGGACTTCTCGTTCCTCAAGACTCTGCCCGAGGACCAGATCCGCAACGGCATGGCCGAGCTGATCAAAATCTCCGTGGTCGGCAACGCCGAGATCTTCGACATGCTCGAACGTTTCGGCCCGGAACTGCTCACCACCCGCTTCGGCTACCTCGGCGGCGACGAGCGACTGCGCGCGGTCGCGCACCGGCTGACCTACGAAGCGATCGCGACGATGCTGGAGCTCGAGGCGCCCAACCTGCACGAGATCGACCTGGACCGAGTGATCGCGTTCGGGCACACCTGGAGCCCCACGCTGGAGCTGACCCCGGCGACACCGTTCTTCCACGGCCACGCGATCAACATCGACATGGCCCTGTCGGTCACGCTGGCCGAGCGGCGCGGACTGCTCACCGCGGGCGAGCGCGACCGCGTTCTCGCGACGATGAGCGCGCTGGGGTTGTCGCTGGACTCGGAGTATCTGACGCCCGAATTGTTGGAGACGGCGACGGCGGCGATTCTGCGCACCCGTGACGGAATCCTGCGCGCCGCGGTTCCGGACCCGATCGGCAGCTGCCGCTTCCTCAACGACGTGACGGTCGACGAGTTGGTCGACACGCTCACACTCCACAAGAAGCTGTGCGCCGAGTTCGACCGCGGCGGTGACGGCGTCGACGCCTTCACCTACGCCACCGTCGATGCCTGACACCGTCGCCGCACCCCGGCCGGTCACACCCACCTCGATCCTCGCGGCGCGGCTCACCGAGCTCTGCGACCAGCTGGCCGACGTGGTGGATCACGATTTCCTGCAACGGCTTTCAGAGGCCCGTGATCTGGCGGCCGGACTGGACCCGTACGTGGCCGCCGCCACCACCGGCGAGTCCTCGGCGCTGGCCGAACTGGCCCGCGACACCAGCACGCAGCCGTGGCACGACGGGCTGGAACAGGAGATGCTCTCCGGGCACGTCGAGGGACAGCTGCTGAAGTTCCTGGTCCGCATGTCCTCGGCAGTGCGGGTTCTCGAGATCGGCATGTTCACCGGCTACTCGGCGCTGGCGATGGCCGAGGCGCTGCCCGCCTTCGGCACGGTGGTGGCGTGCGAGATCGACGCGGGCGCAGCAGCAGTGGCGCGTGCCGCATTCGACCGATCCGACGTCGGACACCGCATCCGCATCGAGTCCGGGCCCGCGCTCGAGACACTGCGGCGACTGGCCGCAGTCGGCGAGGAATCGTTCGACTTCGTGTTCATCGACGCCGACAAAGGCGGATACCAGGCGTACGTGGATCTACTCCTCGACTCCCCTCTGCTGGCCCCCGACGCCGTGATCGCGGTCGACAACACGCTCATGCAGGGCCAACCGTGGACCGGCGTGCAGACCGAGAACGGCGCGGCCATAGCCGCTTTCAATCGGGCGCTGGCCGCCGACCCGCGGACCGAGCAGGTGCTGATCCCCGTGCGCGACGGGCTCACCCTGATCCGGCCACTGAGCCGATGATGCCCCGATGACGCTGACTGCGCATCCCACAGACCGGGCCGCCCCGGCGGGTGCGGTGCGGCGTCCCACCCCGACACGGGACGCCGCCCGCACCCTCTCCGTCCTCGCCGGCCTGACGGCCACCCTGCCCGTCGACCTCGCGATCACCGCCGGAGCGCTACTGCGCCGGGCCCCGCGCCCGGCCGTGCGCGCCGCCGACACGCCGAAGACCGTGCTCGTCAGCGGCGGCAAGATGACCAAGGCGCTGCACCTGGCGCGAGCGTTCCATCTGGCCGGACACCGGGTGGTGCTCACCGAATCCGCCAAGTACCGCTTCACCGGGCATCGGTTCTCCCGCGCCGTCGACGCGTTCCACTGCACACCGGAAGCGACCGACCCGCGCTACCCGCAGGCGTTGGCCGACATCATCATTCGCGAGAACGTGGACGTCTTCGTGCCGGTGTCCAGCCCGGCGGCCAGCGTGCCCGAGGCGGCCCTGCACGACCTCGTCGGCGATCGCTGTAAGGTGCTGCACGGGTCGGCGGCGCTGATCGCGACATTGGACGACAAACGGGACTTCAGCACGCTGTGCGCCTCACTCGGTCTTTCGGTGCCGGAGTGTCAGCTGATCACCGACCCGGTCGACGTCGAGCGTTTCGACTTCGTCCCCGGCCGCTCCTATGTGCTCAAGCGGCTCGCCTACAACCCGGTCGGACGCACGGACCTGACCCGGCTTCGCCGCGAGACGCCGGAACACAATGCCGCATACGCGCGCTCGCTCGACATCACACCGAGTGATCCGTGGCTGCTGCAGCAGTACGTGGACGGTCAGGAGTACTGCACGCACGCGACGCTGCGGGCCGGTGTCGTCACCGTGTACGGCTGCTGCGAGTCCTCGGCGGTGCAGTTGAACTACCGATTCGTCGACAAGCCCGAGATCCGTTCGTGGGTAGAGCGATTCGCCGCCCAAACCGGCGTGACGGGGCAGATCTCGTTCGACTTCATCGAAGGCGCTGACGGCACGCCCTACGCCATCGAGTGCAACCCGCGCACCCACAGCGCGATCACGATGTTCCACGACCACACTGAGGTGGCACACGCCTACCTCACCGACGGGCACCCGACGATCACGCCGCGGCCCGGTGCGACGCCGACCTACTGGATCTATCACGAACTGTGGCGGCTGCTGCGTGGCCCCGACCGGCTGCGGCGGCTGCGGGTGATCGCCCGGGGACGTGACGCGATCTTCGCGGCGTGGGATCCGCTGCCCTACCTCGGCGTCTACCACCTGCAGATCCCCGCGCTGCTCATCAGCAACCTGCGTCAGCGCCGGGGTTGGCGCCGCATCGACTTCAACATCGGCAAGCTCGTCGAGAACGGTGGGGATTGACGTGCGTCTCGTCCAACTGGTGGGCTCGCCCGTCGATGAGTTCCACGCCGAACTGTCGCGACTGTATGCGCGGGCCAGTGCCGAGGCGCTCGCGCCGCGGCACGACGTGCGGTTCGCCTACGTCGCCCCCGGCGGCACCTGGCAGTTCCCCGGGGGGCTGGATGCCGGCAGTCTGGCCGCCGCGGAGCCGCTGCCGGCCACAGCGGGTATCGCGCAATTGGCCCAGATGCGGCCGGATGTGGTTCTGCCGCAGATGTTCTGCCTGCCCGGGATGACCTCCTACCGGGGCTTGCTCGACGTGCTCGGACTGCCGTTCATCGGCAACACCGCCGAGGTGATGGCCAACACCGCCGACAAGACTGTCGCCCGCGCCCTCGTCGCGGCCCGGGGTGTCGCGGTGCCCGAGGGCCGGCTGGTGACGGGGCCCGATCAGGTGGATCTGCCGTTGCCGCTCGTCGTCAAACCCGCGCGCTCCGACAACTCGGTAGGGGTGTCGCTGGTGACCGACCAGGGCGAGTTGCCCGCCGCCATCGCGCGGGCCGCCGACCACGGCCCCGGCGTACTGGTCGAGACCTTCGTGCCTCTCGGACGCGAAGTGCGCTGCGGCGTCCTCGATGTCGACGGCGAGCTGGTGTGCCTGCCGCTGGAGGAGTACGCGCTCGCGGCCCCGATCCGGCTACCCGCCGACAAGCTGGGTCGCGCCGGCGGTGGCGAGCTGCGCCTGACCGCGGGCGACGGAGGCCGGGCCTGGATCGTGGCGCCCGGCGACCCGATCGAGGCGGCCGTGTTCGACGCGGCGCGCACGTGCTTCACGGCGCTGGGCTGCCGCCACTACGGCCTCTTCGATTTCCGCATCGACCCCGCCGGACAGCCGTGGTTCCTCGAGGCAGGCCCCTACTGCTCGTTCGCGCCGTCGAGTGTGATCGCGAAGATGGCCGCTGCACAAGGGTATTCAGTGCTCGAGCTGTTCGACACCCTGTGCAGTGAGGCGAGGATCGCCGCGGCATGAGTATGGAGGTCAGTACCCGCGACCCGGTCGGCGCACAGGTACGAGGCGTCGAGGTGGGCCCGTTGAACCCCACCGTGGTTTCGCATCTGCGTGCGCTGCTGGCCGTGCACGGCGTGCTCGTGCTGCCCGACCAGCGTGTCGACGACGACGCGTTCGTCCAGTTCTTGGAGAGCTTCGGCACCGTGGTGTTCACCACCGGCGAGACACCCGTCCCCGAAGCGCCGTTGCTCAACGTCATCACCAACGTGGGCCGTACGCGCACACCTCGCTCGTCGTTCCACGTCGACACCAGCTATCTGCGGAACCCGCCCGCGTACACGGCGCTGCGGGCGGTGACGGTGCCTGAGCGCGGCGGACAGACGCTGTTCACCAACCAGTACGCCGCCTACGCCACGCTGCCGCGTCAGATGCAGGCGCAGATCCGCAACCGGGTGGTCACCCACGTGGTCACCGGTCTGGATCTCGACGGGGACGCCGAGACCGAGGCGCGGCACCCGCTGGCGCTGCGGCACCCGCTGACGGGCCGGACGGCGCTGTACCTGTCGACGCGGGAGCGCTGCCGCGCGGTCAGCGGAATGGCGCCCGACGCAGCGGCGCAGCTGATCGACGAGCTGCTGGAGCATTCCACGCGGCCGGACAACGTGTTTCGGCACTCGTGGCGACCGCACGACGTGGTGATCTGGGACAACCGGTGCGTGATGCACAAGGCCGACCACAGCGGCGTGGTCGGTGACCGGGTGATGCACCGGGGCACCGTGCTGGACCGGGCGAGCTGGGCTTAGCTCACCACGGTCAGTGCACCACGGTCAGCGCACCACGGTCAGCGCACGACGGCGACGGCGAAGCCGTCCCAGCCCTTGGTGCCGACGGTCTGGATAGCGGCGCTGTCCAGCCGCGGGTGTTCTCCCATCATCGCCAGCATGTTCCGCACGGCGCGGGCCTGTTCGTCGTCCGGTCGGGGGTTCAGCACCCGGCCCGACCGCGCGATGTTGTCGACGATGATCACCGTGCCGGGCCTGCCGAGGCGGATCGCCCACTCGACGTAGGCAACGTTGTTCTCCTTGTCGGCGTCGATGAAGACCAGATCGAACGGTGCGCGGTCGGTCAGCGTGGGCAGCGTGTCCAGCGCAGCGCCCACGATCACCTCGACGCGGTCGGCCACCCCCGCGCGCTCCAGGTTCGCCCGCGCCACCTCGGCGTGCGCGGCCTCGAACTCCAGGCTGACCACAGTGCCGTCGCTGCCGACCGCCCGGGCCAGCGCAATCGTGCTGTAGCCCGCGAGAGTGCCGATCTCGAGCACGCGCCGCGCCTGGGCCACCTGTGCCCACAACGACAGCAGGCGCGCGTGCTGCGCGGAGACCTCGATGGCCGGCATGCCCGCCGCGACGCCGGCCTCGCGCGCCGAGCGCAGCGCGTCGTCCTCGCTGTGCAGCAGCTCGGTGAACAAATCGTCGAGAGATACCCAGTCCGGATCGGTCACGCCTGCGACGGTACTCGCGGGCTGAGGGCTCGGGTCAGCCCTGCACGCCTTCCTGTGCGCCGACCACCCGCAGCACGTGAGCGACCTCCGGCCCCATCACCGCGGCGGCCAGCTCACGCAGCGTCGCGACGAACTGCGGGCCGTGCGCGGGCTCGGCGTCGCACAGGTGGTGGGCGATCTCGTGCAGCACCACCAATTCCCGCAGCGCCCAACGGCTCCGGTCTTCAGGCACCGCAATGGTGGCGCTCTCGCGTTCGAAGTGCGCCGCGGTCGCGCCGCGGCGGGGGCGAACCCGCACCGTGCCGGCGTGCGGCCACGCCGCGCGAACGGCGGGTAGGGACAGCACGCCGTCGACATAGGACTGGACGGATTCCACGGATGCGAACCGCGCCTCGGGCGGCAGCGTCAGCTGGGTACCGAAGAAGTCGACCACCCGGGTGTTGCGCTCGGCCGCCCGGTCGAACATCGTCCGCACGAACTGTTCTGCGGCATAGACTTTCGCGCGCTGGGTGTCCCGGCTCACCGTTCCAGCGCCGTGCGCGCTCCCGCCAGCTCGGTCTCCCCGCCCAGTCGCGCCCGCCGTCCGGCCCGGTCACCGGCGCGCCGTGCCGCCGACGAGTAGCCCGCCGTCGCGCTGGTGGCGCGCCAGGTACCCCGCGCCCGCGACGTCTGCCGGTAGTAGTCCTTCAGCTCGAGATCCTTGTTGCGCAACGCGATCGCGGTACCCGGCTGGCTCGCCGGACCGCGGGTGGCCTCCTGCTGGGCTTGCTCGCGCGCCTCGGCCAGGCGCTGGCCCACACGCGCCCCGAACGCCAGCTGGAAGTTGATGCGCGCGGTGATGGTGGGCGTCGGCCGGTGGGCACCGGAGGCGATGTAGTCCGTCGACGCGCGCACCATCTGCAGCACCAGGCTGGTGTAGAGCGCATGGGTGGCGTCGATGTCCTCGGCGAACCCGTAGGCGTAGACGAACGTCGAGTTCGAGGCGATGTCGCACTTGACGTCGTTCGCGGTGGCGATCAGGACGAACAGCTGCACATAGGTGCGCAGCCCGCGGGCTCCGGGCTCACCGATCGTGATCGTGCGCTGCACGGGTGTCTGCGCCGCGGTGCGCTCGGCGCTGTGCGACCGTGCGACCGCCAGGTCGATCGATGCGGCGGTGGCCAGCCGCTGTGCGGCGGCCATGAAGGCATCCGCCTCGTGGGTGTTGTCGGTGCCCTCGGCCTGGCGCAGCAGTGCTGCGATCCGGGCCAGCATCTTCTCGTCGGTACTCATGCCCGACAACCTAGGTCGGGTGGCAGACACGTCATCGCCGACCAGTATCGCCCATCCCCACAACCGATTTCATCCACAGCTAGCGCGTCGCGAAGCTGTCGAGCGCGGACACCAGCTGCGGCGAGAGCGGATCCTTCTTCGCGTAGTTGGCGATGTCGTCGGTCGGGTCGTCACGCAGGACGTGGTTGACACCCTTGAGCTCGACCACCGTCAGCGCGGTGCGGCCGAGCGCGTCGATCAGCGGTCGGGCGTTGGCGCACGTCGCCTGCTTGTCGGAATCGGAGCAGGTCAACAGCACCGGGGTGCCGGCGGGAACGTTCGCCGCGAGCGCCAGCGGATCGATCCGGTCGGCGTCGATCACGGCCTTGATGTTGCCCGGGTTCACGATCGCGTTCAGCCCGTCGGGAAGGGTCGCGGGCACGGTGCCCTGCGTGCGGATCTGCTGGACCGCGGCCTTCCACGCCGCGACCGTCTCCGGCGAACCGCCCGCCGTCACGCGGCTGGTGATGATGTCGAGATAGCGCCCCGGCAGCGGCTGCAGCAGGCCCAGCGAGTGCACCTTCGGCGCCTCGGGCGCCGTGTCCCCCGCCAGCGTCAACGCGTGGATGGTGCCTTCCCCCACCGCGTAGATCGACAGTCGACCCGGATCGGCGTCCGGCCGCCCGGCCAGATACCGCAGCGCCGCCTTGGCGCCGGCGGTGTAGACGGCGCTGACGACGTCGTCGGGATGGTCTCGGTACGGCCCGATCCCGGTCCTGCCGGTGCCGACTTTGTCGTAGCGCAAGCTCGCCACGCCGCGCTCGGAGAGCAGCTCGGCCAGCTGACGCATGTTGCCGATGGGGCCGGCCACCTGGTTGTCGCCGTTGCGGTCGGTGTTCCCGCTCTCGGAGATCAGCAGCGCCGCGGGCCCTCGCTCGTCATCGCTGCGGTGCCGGTAGGTGCCGTAGATCGTCAACCCGTCGGCGTCGAACGAGACGTCCTCGTCGACCCACGACGGTGCCGGCTCGGCAGCCTTGGAGGAGCAGGCGGGGACGCACAGCAGCAGCACGCCCAGGAGCAGCGCGACGAACCGCTTCACAGCTGCGACTCCATCCAGGACGTCACGTCGTCGAGCACCAGTGCGCGCTCCGGCTCGTTGAACACCTCGTGGTAGAGGCCCGGGTACTCCTTGAGGTGCACGTCGACCGAGCCCACGCACTCGACCAACGTCCGGCTGCCCTGCACCGGGATCAGGCGGTCGGCGTCGCCGTGCACCACCAGCAGCGGCGCGGTGATCGCCGCGGCCCGGCGCGGCATCGTCTCGCCGACGCCGATCAGCGCCCGGCCGATGCCGGCGGGCAGCCGGCCGTGGTGCACCAACGGGTCGGCCTCGTAGGCGGCGACCACCTCGGGGTCGCGGGAGACGGCGCTGGCGGGCAGGTTCTCCACCGGCAGGCCGGGTGCGATCCGGCCCAGCAGCTTGGCCGCCGCCACCTTGACCGCGGGAACCGAGGACTGGGCCGCGACGGCCGGTCCGGACAACACCATCGCGGCGTAGTCGTCCGGATGTTCGACGCCGTAGGTGAACACGACCGCCCCGCCCATGCTGTGGCCGAGCACGATGCGCGGCAACTCCGGATGTTCGTCACCGGCGATCCCGACCAGCGTGTGGAAGTCGCCCGTGTACTCGGAGATGTCGCGCAGGAGTACCCGCTTGCCGCCGGAGCGGCCGTGGCCCCGGTGGTCCAGGGCGTAGGTCACCAGACCCGCGTCACCGAAGCGGTCCGCCACGTGGGCGTAGCGGCGGGCGTGCTCGCCGTAGCCGTGGGCGATGATCACCACGCCGCGGGGCTGCTGCTGCGGAGTCCATGTGTCGTAGACGATTCGCACGCCGCCGACTCCGTCGAAGCTGCGTTCGGTTCGCGTCACGGGCATGCACGGCAGAGTAGCGAGCGGCCGCCGGACCGGCAGCCGAGCATGGCTGACTTCGTCGGTGGTGCTCGTTAAGCTCGGGGACCGTGACCGTGTTGGCTGTCGATGACAGCAGCGCCGAGAACGCGTTCCTCGCTGATGCCCAGCGTTATCGGCGTGAACTGCTCGCGCACTGCTACCGGATGACCGGCTCGCTGCACGACGCCGAGGACCTGGTCCAGGAGACGTATCTGCGGGCGTGGAAGGCCTACAAGGGCTTCGAGGGCAAGTCGTCGGTGCGCACCTGGCTGTACCGCATCGCGACCAACACCTGCCTGACGGCCCTCGAGGGCCGGAACCGCCGGCCGCTGCCCAGCGGGTTGGGCCAGCCGGCATCCGACCCGGTCGGTGAGCTGCACGAGCGTCACGAGATCGCGTGGCTCGAGCCGCTGCCGGACGCACCCCGTGCGGATCCATCGGACCCGTCGGTGATCGTCGAGTCCCGCGAGTCGGTGCGGTTGGCGTTCATCGCGGCGCTGCAGCATCTGCCGGCGCGACAGCGTGCGGTCCTGGTACTGCGGGAGGTGCTGCAGTGGCGGGCCGCCGAGGTCGCCGAGGCGATCGGGGTGTCCACCGCGGCGGTCAACAGCCTGCTCCAGCGCGCCCGGGCCCAGCTCGACGAGGTGGCCCCCGCGCGGGACGACGCGGCGCTGGCACCCGACTCGCCCCAGACGGCCGACCTGCTCGATCGCTACATCTCGGCGTTCGAGACCTACGACATCGACCGGCTGGCGGAGCTTTTCACCGCCGACGCGGTGTGGGAGATGCCGCCCTTCGACGGCTGGTACGACGGTCCGGCCGCCATCATCGCGCTGTCGAAGTTCCACTGCCCCGCCGAGGGGCCGGGAGACATGCGCTTCCTGCGGGCCACCGCCAACGGCCAACCGGTCGCCGCGCTGTACATGCGCAACCCGCAGACCGGTGTCCACGAGGCATTCCAGCTGCACGTGCTCGACGTGCGCACTACCGGGATCTCTCATGTGGTGGCGTTCATGGACACCGCGCTGTTCGCGCGCTTCGATCTGCCGGCCCAGCTCTAAAAGCAACCGAAAGGTTGCCTATTTTCTCGCGGTCACTTACCTTGAAAGGCAACTAGGAGGTTGCACATCATGACAGACCGCATCGAGAAGAGTGCCCTGCTGCGCGCCCCTCTGGACAGGGTGTGGCGGGCCATCAGCGAGTCCGATCAGTTCGGCACGTGGTTCGGCATGACCGTCGACGGTCCGTTCGTCGCGGGCGAAACAGTGACCGGGGTGATGACGCCGACCGCCGTCGACGACGAGGTGGCCGCCCAGCAGGCGGATTTCGCAGGGGTGACGTTCCCGCTGCACGTGGTGTCAGTGACGCCGCCACGCTACTTCGCGTTCCGCTGGAACCCGCTGTCCGAGCCGGAGTTCGCCGATCTGACCACGCTGGTGGAGTTCACCCTCAGCGAGGCGGACGGCGGCGTGCTGCTCGAGATCGTGGAATCGGGTTTCGACGCACTGCCCGAATCCCGCCGCGCCGCGGCCTTCGCCGACAACAGCGGCGGCTGGGCCACCCAGCTCCGCCTCATCGGGCAGTACCTGGCGGCGCCACAGTGGGCGTGAGCCTTGCCAGTGCAGCGCCGCTGTTCGACGCGCTCGGGGACCCGCACCGGCTGCGCATGGTCATCTGGCTCTGCGACACCGGACCGTGTTCGACGTCGGCGGTGACCCAGGCGGTTCCGGTGACCCGACAAGCCGCGACGAAGCACCTGACGCTGCTGGAATCCGCGGGGGTGGTACGCAGCGAGAAGCGCGGGCGGGAACGCATCTGGACGGTGCAGACCGCGTCGCTCGCCGCGGCGCAGGATCTTCTCGCCACGCTGTCGCAGCGGTGGGACCGCCGCATCGACCGCTTGCGGGCCCTGGTCGAGGACGACGATCAAGCGGCGAGGCACGAGCCGCGTTGAGGAGTCCGACCAGAAGAGCTAGAGAGGAGTAGCTCAGCGTCCGAGCCGCTCCAGCACCCGGCCGATCGCCGCGCCGAATGCACGCTGCTGGGCGGGCGAGAGCCCGTCGAACATGACGCTGCGCACCAGATCGACGTGCCCGGGCGCGGCGACCTCCAGCGCCGATCGGCCCTCGGCGGTGATCGCGACCGTGGCCGCGCGGCGGTCGTCGTCATCGCCCTGACGTTCGACCAGTCCGCGCCCGCGCATGCGGCGCAGCTGATGAGAGAGCCGGCTCTGCTCCCATCCGATGAGCTCCCCCAGTTCGGTGATCCGCAACGGCCCGCGCTCGGACAGGGCGACCAGCACGTCGTAGTCCGACAGCGAGAGCTCGCAATCGGTCTGCAGCTGCCGGTGCATCGCGGTGTGCAGCCGGCTGGCCATCGCGAGATAGTCGCGCCAGATGCGCTGCTGCTCAGGGGTGAGCCATTCCATCACCCCACTGTACGGAATACATGACGTGTCATGCATGTTGTCGGACGCAGAGCAGCCGCCTAGGCTGGCCAGGACTCCCGAGGAGTGATTCCCATGAGCACCGCCCACAGCGTCGTCGACATTCGGCGTGCCGCCGACCGCGCCACCACGAAGATCGCCTGGCTGGACTCGAAGCACTCGTTCTCGTTCGGCGGCCATTACGAGCCCGACAACACCCACCACGGGCTGCTGCTGGTCAACAACGACGACACCGTCAAGCCCGGCACCGGTTTCGACACCCACCCGCACCGCGACATGGAGATCGTCACCTGGGTGCTGCAAGGCTCGCTGGTGCACCAGGACTCCACCGGCCACTCGGGCGTGATCTACCCCGGCCTGGCGCAGCGCATGTCGGCGGGACGAGGCATCCTGCACTCCGAGAAGAACGATTCGTGGACGCTGACGGGCGACCAAACCCACAGTGAACCAGTGCATTTCGTGCAGATGTGGGTCGTGCCCGACGAACCGGGCATCACCCCCGGCTACCAGCAGCTCGAGATCGACGACGAACTGCTGCGCGGCGGTCTCGTGACCATCGCGTCGGGCATGCCCGACCACAGCGACGCCGCCGCCATCACGATCTCCAATCGGTACGCCGCCCTGCACGGCGCCCGGCTGCAGCCGGGACAGACCGTGGAACTTCCCGACGCCCCCTACCTGCACCTCTTCGTCCCCCGCGGCGAGGTGGTGCTCGAAGGCGCCGGCCCACTACATGAAGGAGATGCCGTGCGGTTCACCGCATCCGGTGGCCAACGCGTCACCGCCACGGACGCCGCCGAGATACTCGTCTGGGAGATGCATGCCGGTCTCGCCGCGGCCTAGCCACCTCAGCGCGCTGCTCGTCGTGGCCGCTCTCGTCGCCGGATGCAGTAGCGCATCCGAACCCGCTCCCTCCTCAGAGTCGGCGTCTCCGTCGTCGTCGGTCACAGCGACCTCGGCGCCGCCGGCAGCAGGGATGAGCACCGTCGACGTCACCGTGCCGCCCGACATGACGGCGGCGCCGTTCGACCAGCCGCGACAGGTCCGGGTACCGACGGGCTGGCAGCTCTCGGTCTGGGCACGCACGCCGCGGCCGCGGTTGGCGCTCTGGGCGCCCGACGGCACGCTGCTGGTGTCGGTGCCCAGCGCGGGCACGGTGCTGCGGTTCACCCCGGGTGACGCCGGGGCGACGGAGTCGGTCCTGCTCGACGGCCTGGATCAACCGCACGGTCTGGCGATGGCCGGCACGACGCTCTACGTCGCGCAGAGTCATCAGATCGATGCCTACGACTACGCGAACGGCGCCGCGACGAACCCGCGCGTTATCGCGGGCGGCTTGCCCGACGCCAAGAGCCCTGACCTGCGGGGCGCCTACGCACACGCGCTCAAGAGCGTGGCGGTCGGGCCGGACGGTGCGGTGTATTTCTCGATCGGCTCCACCGGCAACATCTCGGCCGCCGACCGCACCGCGACCCCGCCGCGGGCCACGATCATGCGTGTCCCGCCCGGCGGCGCACCCGCCGCACCGTTCGCGACCGGGGTGCGCAACGGCACCGGTCTGGCAATCGCCCCCGACGGCTCGGTGTGGACGGCGAACAACGGCCGCGACAACGTCGCCGACCCGAGCACCGGTCAGGTCGACCCCGCCTACGTCGGTGAGCACCCCCGCGAGCAGATCGCCCGCCTGACACCCGGCCGTGAATTGGGTTGGCCCTACTGCAATCCCGATGGTGGACCCGCCGACCTGCCGTTCATCAGGGATGTCCAGACCAACCCGAATGGCGACAAGCTGGACTGTGCGGCGCTGCCGCCCGTCGAGCAGAGCATGGGGGCGCACTCGGCGCCGCTCGGCCTGAGCTTCGTCGACGGAGGGTTGCCGGCGCCGTACGCGCAGGGTGCGCTGATCGGCGTGCACGGCTCGTGGAACCGTCAGCCACCCCGCGAGCCCGAGGTGTCGTTCTACCCCTGGCGCGACGGCGGGCTGGGGAATCAGCAGACCCTGGTCGGCGGTTTCCAGGGCGAGAACGGGTCACGGTGGGGCCGACCTGTCGCCGCGGTCGTCGGCCCCGACGGCGGGGTGTACATCACCGACGACGCCGCCGACGCGATCTACCGGTTGACCCCGCCGCGCTGATCCAGCCCGTTCAGCACGGCCGCCAGCTTTTTCTCGGTGTCGCCGGCCATCTTCTCGAACGCCAGCTTCATCACCGGGTTGAGCAGCCGCGCGGTGCCGTGCATGTGCAGCTCCGCTTCGTAGGTGATCACCGAACCCTCGCCTTCCGCCTCGACGGTGATGGTGTCGACCGAGGTGGATGAACCGTTCTCCCCCACGAAGACGACCTTGCGGTCGGTGAGTTCGTCCAGAGTGTAGGTCAGCTCGGCCGTCACGCCCAGGATCTTCGAGACGTTGTGCCAGTACGCGCCTTCGGTGACCGGACCGCTGTCGATGCGTTCACAGCGCTGGGTGCCCGGATCCCACTGCTCGGCGTGCGCGAAGTCCTTGAGATAGTCGACGACCACCGTGGGCGGCGGACTGACGGTGAAGGTTCGGGACACGGTGGGCATGGTGGTGGGTACCCGCCCGAAACTTCTCAGCAAACCGCTCGGCAATCTGCGCGGAATCATCCTGTGATGCTGCTGTGACGAAAGTTGACAGCGATTCTCCTGCGATTATTGTTGGCATACTGACCAGCCCGGTCGTTCATCGTGTAAAAGGAGCCGCCGATGCCGACTCCTGCCGCAAACATGCGGCGGCGACTTCGGGGTGCCGCGGCGGCGGCGGCGTGTGCCCTGGTGGCTGTTGGGATCAGCGCGCCGGGCGCCGCCGCAGCGAGCGCACGGGAGCTCCTCGCCGCCGCGATCGCCACCACCAAGGGCTCCTACCTCGTCTACAACTTCGGACCCGGCTTTCCCGCGCCCATGCTCGACGCCTCCGGCCGCTCCTACGAGATGACCAACGGCGGCCGGCTGATGATCATCAAGGCCGCATCGTCGAGGTTGGCTCCGCGGCTGCTGGCCGATTCCCACACCGGGTTCCAGGCCCGGTGCGAACGCGACCCACGGGCCCGCACCGCCGAGGGACTGCTGCAGGCATCGGAGACCTACTCACCGCTGCAGGCATGGCAGGTGTTGGGCCAGCCGACGATCGCGATCAACGCGAACTTCTTCGACGTGCGCGGGCAGCAGGGCGGCTCGTGGAAACAGACCGGCTGCAGCTCACCGCTGGGCGCCTACGTCGACAACACCCGCACCCTGGGCCGGACGAACGCGGCGGTCACCGGGACGCTGGCGTACGCGGGAAAGCAGGGGCTCTCGGGCGGCGACGAGAACTGGATGGCGCTCTCGACGATGATCCTGCCGGTGCAGGGTGCGCCGTTCGTGGTCCCACCGACGAGCGACACCGATTACGACGCGGCCTCCCCCGTGATCGCCGATCTGCTCGACAAGGGCACGCGTTTCGTCGCGGTGGCCGGCATGCACCTGCTCGCCCCCGGGGACACCGGCCAGATGAACGATCCGGGCCCGAGTGCGGCGCGCACCGCGATCGCCTACGTGCGAGATCGCGACGAGATGTACGTGTTCTCCGGCGGCAGCTACACCCCTGACCAGATCCAGGACCTGTTCCGCGGGCTGGGCAGCGACACTGCGGTCCTGCTCGACGGCGGCGGGTCGACGGCCATCGTGCTGCGCCGCGACACCGGCGGCATGTGGGCGGGCGCCGGTTCGCCGCAGGGGTCGTGCGACACACTGGCCGTACTGTGCGATTCGCACGAGCGGGCGCAGCCGGCCTGGCTGGCATTCAACTAGCCGTCGTTCGGGGTGCACGCGAACCTGCCGGTGAGGCGGAGACGTCGCCCGCGGGCGGAGTTCACCGAGCATGGCGGACGGCCACGGGAAATACGTCGTTTTATACGTTCGACCGATACCTCACCGAGTTCACCGATGGGTAGCTTTTGCAGCATGGCCAAACGTGCTGCACTTGCAGGGTTTGTATCAGCTGCAGCCCTGTCGATGTCCGTGGGCGCTGCTCCAATGGCGACCGCATCTCCCGCTGTACCCTTCGCGACGAAGGCTCAGCCGACAGACCAGCAATTCGTCGACGCCATCGCGCCTCTGACCGCCGGTGGGCCGCCCTTCACGATCGACAAGGTCGTCAGTCCACAGGCTGACTGGTACGTCGTCACGATCAACCCGACGACCTACGATCAGCACTCCTTGGTGATCCTGCAACAATCGACTGGTCCGCTTTCCGTGGTGGCAGGCCCCGGCGGGTATTTCCCCGCGACCACGTTCCCCGATCCGGTGCATCGATATCTGACCGGTGTGGGCGCTGCATGACTGTGAGCAGATCAGCCGCACTCTAGACCTTTCCACGTCCGAGAGCGAGCAGCAGCGCTCGCCGCGTCGCCCCCACACCGCGCTGGGAACGTCCTACCGGAATTCGTCGACAGATTCGGACAGGGGATGATCCAGAAGGTCGTGGCAGCAGCCGCACTGCTGGGCGCGGCGGGCGTCCTGGCCGTCGGCTGCTCGGGCTCGAGGTTTGCCGGAAACACCACTCTCGCAACGACACTCACAGCAGCGAGTCCCACCAGCAGCGCACCCCTCGCGCCCAGTGTGACCGCGGCGCCACCGGCCTCCGATGCCGACGCACACGGATTCCTCGTCTACGGCGGGGGCGCACGGTGCCTGGGTAGCGACGATGCCGAGATGCTCATGCGGACTGAGAAATCGGCGCTGGTCGTGTGCCGAAGCGAGATCGATCGACTCTATTACCGTGGCTACCGAATTTCGGACGGCGCCTCCATCGACCTGCATGAGGTCTTCCGCCGGGGCAACGACTACATTGCCGTCAACGCCGCCGACAACGCACGCTATGTGATCACTCCCAACGGATTTCAGCTGATCCAGAACGACACCGTCGTGCTCGACGAACCGGCTGTCGAGACTGGGCCTGGACCTGTGTCGCAGATGCCGGCGCCAGAGGCCACGTCGACGGTGGCGCTCGGCTCAGCGGCGGACATCGGGCCGGCGTCGCTCGGCTACGGATCGGAACATCCCACCGTGATTTCGATGGGATCGTGCGCCAACACTGTCACTGACATCGTGTGGCAGAACTGGGGTGGTACGCAGGCTCACGGCAGCGGTCTGGGATGCGTCCAAGTCGGGCAACCCCCGCAATACCAATTGATCGCCTCGGATATCGCTGTGTGCAGAGGAAAACTCGCCTACCGCACGTTGCAGATCAGTACGAACCCGCCTCAGATCATCTGCGGCGGCTAGCCGCCAGAGCGCTCCGAGCCGCCGCGAGAGTCTGCCGCTCGTAACCCGAGCCGAACAGCACGACGTGGGCCAGCAGCGGGTAGAGCTGGTGCAGACCAAGCCTGTCGCGCCAGCCCTCGGCCAACGGCCGGACCTCCTGATAGCCCTCGAGCACCGCGTCCCGATGCGGGCAGCCGAAGAGCGCCAGCATCGCGAGGTCGGTCTCCCGATGCCCGCCGTGTGCAGCGGGATCGATCAGCACCACTCCGTCGGCGGTCCACATCACGTTGCCGCTCCACAGGTCGCCGTGCAGTCGGCACGGTTCCTCGGCGGGATCGTCGAAATGACCTGCTGTACAGCGGGATATGACGGCCTCGACCGCCGCGCGGGTGTCCGGCGCCACCTGCGCCCGCGCCAGCATCGGCGTCAGCCGGTGCTCCGCGTAGAAGCGCCCCCACGAGCCGTCTCGGCTGTAGCTCATCGGCAATGGCTGCTCGAGTGGACCGAAGAAACCCGACGGCGCGTCCCACTCCGGCGGTGGCGCACCGAAGCCGTCGGCGCCGGCCGCGTGGGTGTGTGCCAGCCGTGCGCCGAACGTCCGCGCGGAGGCCCGCTCGGGTGTCACCGTCGCCAGATGCTCCAGCGTCAAGGACTGTTCGTCCACCGCGACCACCCGGACCACTGGCGCACCCCCGTTCGCAGCCGAAAGCCATTGCAGCCCAACGGCTTCGCAGCGAAAGAACCCGTCAGGCGCATGCGCGTGACGTTTCACGTGGAACACCGGGGTTACAGCTGCGGGGTCAGATCGAACGACGTGACCGTCGACATGCGGGTGATCAGCCACTCCCCGCCGTCGCGCTTCATCGTCAGGCGGTAGGACAGGTAGCGCAGCGACGGGATGTTCTTGGTGACGGGACTCGTCGAAATGGAGTTCGTGTAGACGATCGCGGTGGCGTCGGTCGGAGCGATCGAGGGCGACACACTCTCGACGGCCGCCCCGACCACCTCGGTCGTGTTGGTGACCTGGGCCTGCTTGTTCGGCTCGACGATCGCGTCGATGTACCTGCGGTAGTCGTTGGCGAAGTCGCCGCCGAGGTATCGCGACGCGCGGTCCGCCAGGGCGGGCATGTCGTCGGGGGTGTAGGTCCACAGCGCGGTGATCGCTGCGGTCGCGGTCCGGGCGATTTCGAGCTTGGTGGTGTTCAGCGCCCGCTGTGCCAGGTAGGGCTGCACCATTGCGCCCGCGAACGCGCCGCCACCGACGAACAGCACCGAGGCGACGACGGCCGCAACGACCAGCCCGCGCCCCGCGGGGCGGTGCTCCACCATCCGGAACTCGTCGGCAGGAGTCTCGTCGGCAGGAGTCTCGTCGGCCGCCTCGTCGGGATCGGCGGCCGGCTCGGATTCCGCCGTGGTGTCGACGTCCGACTCGGCCGACGCCGTGTCCTCAGCACTGACTTCCGGCTTCGGCGTCCGCGCCGCCTTGCCGACCGGCTTCTTCGGCTGATCCGGCGACTGCTCGACCGCCGACGACTCGGGCTCGAGTCGCTCGACCGTCTCGTCGGGCTGTTCCGCCGCCGCGGGCGCGACCGTGCGGGAGCGCCGAAAAAACCGGCGGCGACGCGGCGGGCTGGCGGGATCGCTGGGGGCTGCCGAGTCGTCGGTGGTCAGATCACCTGAATCAGGTTGCTGATCTTCCACTGCTGTCCTTCCTTGATCGTCGTGGCGATCCAGCGGCTGCCACTTTCGACCGTCGTCTTGCCGTCGGGTGACGTCGACGTCGCCTTCGTGGCGATCAGCACGTCGGCGCTACCGTCGTCGTTCCAGCGCTGCACCCCCGCGGCCAGCACCGTGCCGGTGGTCGGCTCTCCGCGGGCCACCTGCAGCAGGATCTCGTTCTGCTTCTCCTTGAAGGTCTTGGCGAACTCGCCGGTGGCCTGGGCGGCGATCCGGTCGGCGTAGGCGTTGGCGTGGAACGGATCCAGAGTCATGTACTCGGTCATGAACTCGCGGGCATACCCCAGCGCGGATGCTTCCCGCACCGCCTCGGTGCGGTCGTGCTCGTGTCGGATCAGCATCAGCGTGCTCGCGGTGATCGCCGCGGCGACCACGAGCGCCACCACGGTCGCGACCACCGGCAGACCCCAGCGTCGCGGCCGCCGCGGCCGGCTGCCGAAGTAGTCCGCGGCGGTGTCGTCGACCTTGCGTCGCGGACTCATTGGCCCGCCGGATTCATCTGCGGCTTCTTCAGCACGGTCAGGTTCGCCACCTGCCACTGGCCGTTCGGCGCCCGGTCGAAGTCGACGCGCACCGTGGCCGTGATGAACTTCAGCGTCTTGGGATCGTCCCCGCGCTGCCCTTGCATCGCCAGCAGCATGGACGCCTGATCGGGGGTGACCGGCGGATCAGTGAGCACCGCATGGCTGACGGCCCAGTACTCGTTGGAGGTGACGCCCGCCTTCTGGGCAGCCTGCTGCTGCGCGATCAGCTGCTCCCGGTAGGTGTCGGTGGTCAGCCCCTGCGCCCGGGCGAAGTCGGCGGGCATCGTGTCGGCGCTGTAGCTGAGCATCTGCTCGACGATCCGCGGCCCCTGCTCGTCGATCTGGGCACGCGCCGCGTCGACCGCGCGCTCGTACCGGTAGACCGTGAGATAGCCGAGGCCCGCCGCGGCCGCGCAGACCACGGCCACCGCGATCAGCACCAGCGCGACCACCCGCCGCATGTTCCGCGCGGGCCGCTCGACGACGAGGACCTCGGTGCGGGCCAGCATGTCTGCGAACGTGCGCCGCCGGCGATCCCAGAGCGGCCACAGCCACCCGACGAACACGGCCAGGGTGTCGAGCAGATGCGCGAGTTCGCGAACGATCAACCGGCCGAGGCCGACGGTCCCGCCGTCGCCCGCTCCGGCCCGGTCGCGCACCGCGATCCCGCACAGCGCTCGGCCCAACGTCCAGCCCGTCGCGACCGGAAGTACCAGTCGGTTGACCGCCGTGGCGAACAACGCCACCGCGGCCGCGCCGGTGAACGCCCAGCGCGCCCACCCCTCGGCCGGCGAGGCGAGAGCCAGCAGCGCCGTCGTCACGATCACCGCCGCACCCGGTAGGACATCGACCAGCAGAGCGCCGGCGCGCGACGACCATGAGGCCCGGTTCAGCTCCGGCACGTCGGTGTCGGAGACGGAGTCGGTGGTCGGCAGAACCACGGTCACGACGTGACCTGGTCGAGCTTGGCGATGCGGTAGCGGCCCTCGTCGAACGCCATGGTGGCGCGCAACCGGTAGCCGACCTGCTGGTTTGCTGCCTGGGAGTTGGTGATCTTCACCCGCACGGCGACGAGCACATTGATCGACCCGTCGGGGTTGTGCCGCTCGACCGCGGCACGCAGATCGTCGACCGCGACCTTGGCGTTGGCGGCCTGGTACGCCTCGGCGATCACGCTGCCGAACAGACCGGCCTGCACCCCGAAGTCACCGGTCGAGCACTCCAGGATCTTCGACTGCGCCACCGTCATCGCCGCGGTGTCGGGCGCGTTGGTGGCCGCGACACAGTCCTTGGCGGCGGCCAGTGCGGCATCATCGCTGCGGGCGATCGCCGCGGCACGCTGATTCGCCTTCAACGCGTAGTAGCCACCTGCCGCAGCACCGCCGGCCAGGAGGAGCAGCGCCGCGGTCAGCCCGGCGACCCAACGGGTGCCGAGCCGCGACTGCCGTCGCGGTTCCGCCGGAGCGTCATCGAGGGACTCCTCGCCGACCGTCGATTCTGGGTCGACCGTCGAGTCTGGGCCGACCGTCGAGCCTTCGGCGACCGTCGTGTCCTCGTCGGCGGCGCCGTCCTCGGGGGTGTCGATGGGGGGGTTCAGCCGGCTGGTGCCAGCATCTCCTTCCATCCGTCATCTCCTGGGTTACTCGAGTTCTTCACGTTGTATCTCACCCCGTCGGGCCCGACCACCTCGCCGCTCTGTGGGCTGTACGCGGCGGTGCTGCCGGGCGGGCCCTGCGCGGGAGTGTAGATACACGGGTTGGGCTGTTGCCCGCTGCAGCTGACGGTACCCGAGCCCGGTCGGCTGATCGGATCACTGATCGGTGACGTGCTCAGCGGCGGCGGCAACTTGTCGGCCGGCAGCGGGTTCGTACCGTTGTTCACCGACGGTGCCGGTATCACCCGGCCCGGGTCCACGCCCTGGTCGCACCGGGCGCCCGGAGCGGGGCAGGACAGGATCTGGTTGGGATCGCCGTACCAGGGGTTGGTGCCCAGCGGCACGTAGGGCTCGTTGCTGTGGCATTCCTTCGGCGACGCCGCACGCTTGCCCGGCACATCCGCACACGGGTAGTTGCGGGCACCACGAACCACGTTGCCCTGGTAGTCCTTCGGGATCTTGCAGTAGGTACCCGTCGGCAGCGGAGCCATTGATGTGTCAGCGGGCGAGCGCCACTCCGACGCAGGCAGGAAGCCCGTCATACACGGCGGCGGCAGGTTGATCGACAGACCGAAGTGTATCATACCCTCGTTCTCGAAGATCGTGCCCGCCTGCGTCAGCGATGCCCCCTGCGGGAGGATCACCAGCGCCTGCTCGAGACCCTTGTTGTAGCGCTTGAGCATGTCGATGACCACCGACAGGTTGGCCAGCGTCTGCGGCAGCGAGTCGCGGACGTCGGAGAACAATGTGTTCACCTGATCCAGCGTGGGCGCCGCCTGCTGCAGGCCGCTGCGCAGTGCACCGTCCTGCTCGGCGGTCTGGCTCGCGATGATGTTCAGATTGCGCGACCACTGCTGGATCGCATCGCCCGATTGCACCTGACTGTTCAGGATGGGCGCAGAGTTGGCGATGATGTCGTTGACCTGCGGCAGGTTGTCGCGGAACCCTTGGGCCAGGTTCGTCGTCGACTCCACGAGGCGCTGCAGCGACGGACCGAGCCCGCCCACCGCAGCCGACGTCTCGGTCAGCAGCGAATCGATCTTCTCCTTGGGCAGTACGGCGAGCCCGCGGTTGGCCGCGTCGAGCGCCGGCCCGACCTCGGCCGGCACGGTGCTCTTCGTGATGGTCGACCCGGGGCTGAGGTACTGCTTGGTGTCGGCGGCGGGCACCAGATCGAGGTACTGCTCACCGATCGCCGATACCGAGTGAACCTCGGCCGTCACGTCGACCGGGATCTTCACGTCGTTGCTGATGCTCAGCGTGGCCCGGGCACCGTTCTCGGTCGGCTCGACATCGGTCACCTTGCCGATCTGGGTGCCGCGGTAGGTCACGTTGCCGGTCGCGTACAGACCGCCCGAGCGCGGCAGCTGCGTGTAGAGCGTGTACTGCCCGACGCCGGCCAGGCTCGGCAGGCGCAGGTAGTACAGGCCCAGCACGGCAACCGCCGCCACGGTGAGCACCGTGAAGATGATCAGCTGGATCTTGATGAAGCGGGTCAGCATCGCTCACTCACCCCTTTCCACCAGGGGTCCGCCCGGGGCGTCGTGCGGGTTCGGGGTGAACCTCACATCCGGGATCATCGTCTTCGGGTCGCGGCCCCACGACTGCTCGAGTGCCCGCAGCATGCCCGAGACGCCTGTGCCGCTCAGGATGCCGTTGTCGATGGCCGACAGCGTCAGATCCACCAGGAGCGAGACGTTGATGTAGTCACCGCGAACCACCTTCGGCACGTTTTCGATGCTGAACGGTGCGGTGAAGATCAGCTTCAGCGCGCCAAGCAGGTACGGTCCGGCCTTGCCCAGTTCCCGCAGCGGACGCTGCAGGTTGGCCAGGTTCGTGTTCAGGTCACCGCTGGCCGGGGACAGCGCGTCGTCGGCCGCGTTGCTGATCCGGCCCAGGGCCTGCACCGCGTCGGCGAACAGATCCCGGGTGTCGGCGAAGTGCTTGATCAGCGGCGGGAACTCGGTCAACACCTGGTCGAGGGTGTCGTTGCGCTGCTCGACGATCGACAGCAACCGGTTCGTCGAATCGATGGCCCGGGTGATGTCGTCACGCTGCTGGTTGAGCTGATCGGTGAACGTGTCGACCTTGCCCAGGAAATCGCGGATCTGATCCGACCGGCCGTTGAGGACGTTGAAGATCTCGGTCTGGATGGTCTCGAGGTTCGACACCCCGCCGCCGGTGAGGATGGAGGCGATGCTCGCCAGCACCCGCTCGGTGGTCGGGAAGGCCGACGCGTTCTTCAGCGGGATGGTGTCCCCGGTCTCGAGCTTCTCCGGGGACGGGTCCGGCGGCGCGTCGAGCTGCACGTGCTGCGAACCCAGCAAGCTGGTCTGCCCGATCTTGGCCAGCGTGTTCTTGGGCAGCTGCACCGTCGAATCCAGGTCCAGCGTCAGCGTGGCGACCCAGTTCTTCAGCTCGATGGAGCGCACCCGGCCGACGTACACGTCGGCCACCCGCACCCGGCTGTTCACGTTGAGCGCCAACGTGTCCGGGATCTGGACGTAGATCGTCGTGTGGTCGGGTCCGGTGCCGGGCCCGCCGGGCAGCGGCACGTTCGCGATGCCCTTCCACGATCCGCACGAGGTCAGCACCACGGCTGCCGCGCCGAGCGCCACTGCGCGTCGACTCAAAGTCGCCAAGCGTCCCACGGTCAGCCTCCCGCCTCAGCCGGCAACAACGGACCCGACGGCATCGCAGGCGCAGGCCCCGGCGCGGGGCCGGGCGCCGGCGCCGCCGGCGAAATCGCCCCCAGCGGATCACCCGGGATGACGCCCGGTGCGGGCGCCGGCGGGGGGCCCGGCTGCGGATACCATGGCGGGGGCAGCGGGTTGTTCTCGTTGTACGCGTTCGGGGGGCCGGGCAGCCGGCCGTTGTTCACGCCGAACGCGGGCGGCGCCGCGGGCGCCACGATGTCGGGCCCGCCCATCAACTCCGACAGCGACTCCGGGGTCAGCATGTTCTGCGTAAACGGCTGCACCTGGACGCCCTGCATGCCGGGTGCGACGACCCAGCCGGGCTCGTGGTTGCCGTGGGAGAACAGCGTGTCCCTGGAGAAGATGCCGGGCACGGTGGTGTCCTTGTATCCCGGCGGCGGTTGCAGCCGTGGCTCGGAGTAGGCGATCTGCTTCGGCAGGGTCGTCGCCGCCTGCAGCTGGTTGGCGCCGAACGGCAGGTAGTTGAACTTGATCGCGTCCAGGATCGGGCCCAGGTACTGGGCGCACAGCTCGGAGGACTCCTGATAGCCCAACCGGCTCCCGGCCTGGATCGCGCTGCAGATGAACTGCATCGGGTTGGCGAAGTTGTTGATCACCGGCACACTCATGATGCCGCCCTGGTTCGGCGCGGAGATGTTGACGACGTTGGCGCCGAGGTTGGGGAACACGTGCAGACCCGTCTCCAGGCCGTCACGCGGCTCGGGCTGCAGGATCGCATTGGTCACATCAGCGAGGTTGTCCACGTCGTGGGCCAGAACCTCACCGTTCTTGCCGATGAAATCCCTTGTGGTCGCGAGCAATTGGTTCAGGTCCTGCAGTGCGTTGGCCACTTCGCGGTCGGTGTTCGTGAACGCGTTGGTGAACTTGGCGAGATCGTTGTTCAGCGCCACGAACTGCTGATCGCTCTTGTAGAGCGCGTTGACGAACAGCGCGAGGCTCTTGACGACGCTGAACAGGTCACCGCGGCCCTCGTTGAGGGCGTACAGCGCGTCCGAGAGACCCTTGAGGGTCTTGTTCAGCTGCTCGCCCTTGCCGGCGAAACCGTCAGCCGCGGACTCGATGATGTCGCCGAACGGACCCTTGGGCTGTTCCTTGGTCGGTCCGAGGTCGGTGAGCAGTTTGTCCAGAGAATCGCGCAGGTCGTCGTACTCGACCGGCACCTGCGTGCGATCGAGATTGATGACGGCGCCGTTCTCCAGCACGGGCCCGCCGGTGTAGGGCGGAGCGAGCTGGATGGTGCGGGAGGCCACCAGGCTGGGGTTCAGGATCGAGGCGGTGGCGTTGGCGGGGACCTTGAACTTCTTGTCGTAGTTGAAGGTCACCTTCATCTTGTCGCCGTCGGGCTCGATCGCCTCGATCTTGCCGACCTGCACGCCCATGATCTGGACCTTGTCCCCCGGATACAGCGCCAGGGTCTGGGTGAAGTAGGCGGTCACCGTGTTCTTGGTCAGCCGCTGATAGGCCTTCCAACCGAAGAACGCGGCCACGATCGCGGCGATCAGCACCACGGTGCCGATCACCAGTGCCGTTCGGGACACGCCCGGCACCTTCAGGTTTCGCACGTTGAAGATCGTCGACATCTAGCTCTGCACCCCCTTAACCTTGCGAGCCCGGCGGCAGGAACGGTGGATTGCCCGGCAGCAGCGGCTGGCCCGCCGGGGCCGGCTGCGGACCCGGACCGGGCGGCGGCGGCGGCCCGTTGAGGGCCGGCGGCAGCGGCGCGATGCCGGGCGTGAAGTCCGGCGCCGACGGCTGCGGCGCCAACGGCACCGTGCGAGCCCCGGGCGGTGCAGGCGGCAGCGGCGGCATCGCCCCGGGCACGTCCGGGGACAGCTGACCCGGGATCGCGGCGGCGGGCACACCCGGAGCGGGCTGCGGCCCGTTCGGGTTCGGCGCCGACGTCGCGACGTTGGGGCCCTGGCCTTCGTAGTTCGGGCCGTACGGGTTGTCGCCGTAGGGGCCGACGGACAGACCGGCGCACGGGAGCGGATTCGCCGGGCTGGGCAGGCCGTCCGCGGGCGGGGTGTACGAGCACGGCGAGCCGGCCACGACAGCTGGTCCCGTCTGGCTGTCCGGGGTGCCTTCCAGCGGGGTCGGCGACGGCGGCGGCGCGCCGTTGGTGAAGCCGGTGCCGTTGGGGTCCGGGAACCGGAACGCGGGCAGGCCGGCGTTGCGCCAGAACTGCTGCGGATCGATGCCGCGCTTCTTGAACGCCGCGTCGACGTAGGGCTGCAGAATCCAGTACGGCGCCAGGTTGGCCAACATCACCTTGAAGTAGGGCCCCGACGCGATCGCCTCACCCAGCGACGCGGTGAACTTCGAGAGCGTGGTCAGCACGTCGACGAGGTCGAACTTGCGCTCGTTGAGCACGTCACTGATGGTGCGCAGCTGCTCGAGCACATGGTTGAGGTTCGGGTTGTCGTCGATGAAGCCCTTGACCTGGTTGGAGAACTTGCCGACCCGCTCCAGCAGCTGGCTGACGGCGTAGTTGCGCTCGTTGACCGCGGCGAGCAGCGTCTGCGCATTCACGAACAGGGCGTTGATCTGTTCGCTGCGGTTGCCCAGCACGCCGGCCACCCGGTTGGCGTTGCTCAGCAGCTGCTTGATCTGGTCGTCACGCTTGCCGATGGTGTCGGAGAAACGGGCGACCCCGTCGAGCGCCGCGGACAGGTGGGGGTAGGTCTGGTCGATCGTCTCCGACAGCACGTTGAGCGAATCGCGCACCGTCTTGGTGTCCCAGCCGGATGCGGAGTTGCTCAGGTCGTTGAACGCATCGTAGATCTGGTACGGCGTCGAGGTCTGGCCCAGCGGCAGGATGCCGTTGGCTTGCAGTGCTTCGTCGCCACGCGGCTCGATCTCGATGTTGCGGCGGCCCAGGATCGTGTCGGTCCGGATCGAGGCACGGCTCCTGGTACCGATCTCGGTGCCGCCGAGCGAGTAGCCGATCACGACCTTGTCGCCGGAGATCTCCGTCGAGCGCACCAAACCGACGTCGACGCCGGCGATGCGCACCTTGTCGCCGGCATTGATGCCGCCGGTGTCGGAGAACTCGGCGTAATAGGTGGGCGTCGCGAACAGCATCGGCACGCTGGTGAAGCTCTGCCCGACACCGATCACGACGATCAGCAGGATGACGCCCATCAACCCGCTGCGGACGCGGTTGGAACCCTCGAGGACTCTCATTGCGGTGTGCACCTACCCGAGGGCTGGCTCCACACCTTGACCGTGCGCACCGGCCCACCGGGCTGGAGCCCGTTCAGCTTGAGCGTCACGTCGCAGGCGTAGAAGTTGAAGAAGTCACCGTAGATGCCGCCGGAGCGGCCGATGATCTTCAGCGCGGTCGGAACCCGGACCAGCAGGTCGTTGAGTTGATCCTTCTGTTCCACCAGCGGCTGCTGGAGGATCTCGAGCTTGCTGGTGGTCTGCTGCAGCAGTGGCCGGTTGTCGGCCAGCAGGTCGGCGATCGTGCCGGCGGCGTCGCTGATGTCTGCCACCGACTTGGCGATCGGATCGGCCCGGTTCTTCAG
This sequence comes from Mycobacterium sp. PSTR-4-N, assembly GCF_022348085.1. Classification (GTDB taxonomy): domain Bacteria; phylum Actinomycetota; class Actinomycetes; order Mycobacteriales; family Mycobacteriaceae; genus Mycobacterium. The sequence continues at coordinate 49,515 of NZ_JAKRFN010000005.1, forward strand.
TCCGGTGATCAGGGTCTCGAAGTTCTTGACCGTGTCGTCGAACTGCTGCTGGTGCTTGACGGTGGTGGCCAGCACGGTGTTCAGGTTGTTGATCACCTCTCCGATCGCCTGGTCCCGATCGGCCAGCGCGGACGTCAGCGACGCGGTCTGGTCCAGGATGTCGTTGATGGTGCCGCCCTGGCCCTGGAAGACCGTCACGATCGACTGCGCGATCGTGTTGACCTTCTGCGGATCCAGCGACTGGAACACCGGGCGGAAGCCGCCGATCAGTGCGTCGAGGTCGAGGGCCGGCTCGGTGCGCTCGACCGGGATCGTGCCGCCGGGCTGCAGCCGGGTGTTGCTGTCACCGCGCTTGAGCTCGAGGTAGCGGTCACCGATCAGGTTCAGGTAGCGGACCGATGCGGTGGTCTCGTCGAACAGATCGAGTGAGCGGTCCACGTCGAAGTCGACCTGGGCCTTGCTGCCCCCGTCGATCAGCTTCACGTCCTTGACCTTGCCGACCTCCACGCCCGAAGCACGGACGAACTGCCCGGAGCGCAGGCCGCTGGTGTTGGTGAAGATCGCGGAGTAGCTGTTGGTGCGGTCGAAGCGCATCTGCCCGAACACCACGATGATGAGCGCGGTGAACAGCAGCAGCACCAGGGAGAACGCCCCCAGCTTGATCGCGGTTCCGGTGATTTTCATGGGTTGATCGTGTGCTCCCCGACTTGGCGGCCCCAGACGTACTCGGTGAGCAGCGGCTGGCCCAGTTCCAGGTGGTTGTACGGCGCGATCGACGCTCCGGTGTCCATCACCAGGTACGGCGACGGCCACAGATCGCGGGTGACGGGCTGCCAGCAACCGGGGCGGCCCTCGGGCCCACCCTTGGCGTTAACCCGCGGCAGGTTGTCGGGATAGACGTAGGCGTTACCGGCGCCCAACCCGATCAGCTCCGAGTGGGTGCGCAGCGAGTAGCCGTTGCCGCCCAGCGATGCGGCGACCTTGGGCTCCACATCGTGGTAGTTGCGGATGGTGCAGAACAGCGCGGGGCTGTATTTGTCCAGCAGCGCCGAGGTGGGCACCAGGTCCTTGAGACCGCGCTGGAGGTAGGGGCCGCCGCGCTCGAAGACGTCGCCGCCGTTGTTGCCGAATCCGACCGCGGCCATCAACGCCTGATCGACGTTGCCCTGCTGCTCGTTGAGGGTGCGCGCGGTGGTCACCGCGTTCTGCAGTCCGTCGAACAGGTTGGGCGCTGCATCGGCGTACACGTCGGCCAGGTCGGCGAGAAGCTGGTTGTCGCGGCGCAACTGCGGCATCTGCGGGTTGATCTCGTCGAGGATCTGATTTCCGTTGACGATCGACTGACCGAACCGGTCGCCGAGCCCGCTGAGCGCCTGAGCCGTCGCGGTCAGCGTCTGGTTCAGCTTGATCGGGTCGACCTGACCGGCGACCGACACCACGGTCTCGAACAGGGTGTTGAACTCGGTGGTCACGTGGGAGGCGTCGATCGTGTCCGAGCTGGTGATCCGCTTCGGCGACGGGTTCTCCGGCGAGGAGAACGACACGTACTTGTTGCCGAACACCGTGGTGGCGGCGATCTCGGCGTCCACGTTCTGCGGGATCAGATCGAGGTACTTGGGGTTGACCTCGAGGAGGATCTTGGCCTGGGGCTCGCCGCCGACGTTGACCTGCTCGACCTCGCCGACCCGGCCGATCTGCACACCGTTGTAGGTGACCTTGGCGCCGGGATCCATCGACAGGCCCGACCTGGGGGACATCAGCGTCAACTGCGTGCGGGGCAGGAAGTCGCCCCGGAACTGCAGGAACACCAGCACGAGGACGACGATCGTCACGAGCGCCAGCACGAGGCCCGCCAGCTTGTAGGGCGGCGTGCGGGGGTTGTTCACGGGTGCGGTCATGGCTACACCGTCAGGTTGAAGTTCGGGTCGACGCCGTAGAGCGCCAACGAGGCGAACAGGACCACACAGACGATCGCGATGAGCGAGGCGCGCATCGACCGGCCGACGGCCTCACCGACGCCGACGGGGCCGCCGCTGGCGTAGAAGCCGTAGTAGCAGTGATTGAGCATGACGATCACCGAGATGATCACGGCCTGCACGAACGACCAGAACACGTCGTCCGGCCGCAGGAACGTGCGGAAGTAATGCTCGTAGGTGCCCGTCGACTGGCCGTAGAAGATCGTCGTGGTGGCTTGCGCGGACAGGAAGCTCATGATGATCGCCATCGCATACAGCGGGATGATGACCACGAAGCCGGCCATGATCCGCGTCGAGACCAGGTAAGAGATCGACTTGATGCCCATGACTTCGAGTGCGTCGATCTCCTCGCTGATGCGCATGGCGCCCAGCTCGGCGGTGGCGCCGGCGCCGACCGTGGCGGCCAGCGCCTGGCCGGCGACGACCGGGGCGGCGATGCGCACGTTGATCAGTGCGGCGAAGAAGCCGGTGAACGCCTCGACGCCGATGTTGCCCAACGACGCGAAGCCCTGGATGGCGACCAGCGACGATCCCGAGAGCGTCACGAAGCCGACGATCGCGACGGTGCCACCGATGACGGCCATGGCGCCGGTGCCCATTCCGATCTCGGCGATCAGGCGGAGCATCTCTTTGCGGTAGTAGCGGATGGCGTGCCCGATGGAGCCGACCGCGGTGACCACGAACCAGGCGACATGGCCCAGAGAGTCCAGCCCGCGGGCGGGCGCACCGGCCACTTTCTGGGCGGTGGCGACTCCGCGGGGGAACCGGGAGCGCAGAACGGCGCCAGTGGACATGTCAGCTCCCCGTTCCGAATTTGACGCCGATGGTGGTCAGCACGACGTTGACCGCGAAGAGCGCGATCACGCACAGCACCAGGGTCTCGTTCACCGCGGTTCCGACGCCCTTGGCGCCGCCGGCGCACGTCAGCCCGCGGTAGCAGCCGACCAGGCCGGCGATCAGGCCGAACGTGAGCGCCTTGACGAGTGAGATGAGCACCTCGGGGAGCCCGGTGACCAGGGTCAGTGTCGACACGTAGGCGCCGGCGGAGACGTTCTGCAGGTACACACCGAAGATGAAGCCGCCGACCAGGCCGATCGTGATGACCGCGCCGTTGAGCAGCATCGCCACGAACGTGGAGGCGACCACGCGGGGCACCACCAGGCGGTGGATGGGGTCGATGCCGAGCACCTCGAGGGCGTCGATCTCCTCGCGGATGGTGCGCGCGCCCAGGTCGGCGCAGATCGCGGTGGACCCCGCGCCGGCGACCACCAGCACCGTCACCAGCGGACCGAGCTGGGTGACCGCGCCCAGCGCCGCACCGGCGCCGGAGATGTCGGCGGCGCCGAACTCGGTGAGCAGGATGTTCAGCGTGAAGATGAGCAGCACGGTGAGCGGGATGGACACCGCGACGGTGGGCAGGAAGGCCACGCGGAGCAGGAACCAGCTCTGCAGGATGAACTCGCGCCATTGGAACGGACGCGGCAGGGCCTTACCGACCAGAGCGCACATGCGGACGAAGCCGCCGACCGCCGTCAGCGCGGGCCTGACCTGATCGCGCACGTAGCCCGTCAGGTTGGAAGTCGTCGTCACCGCGAAGTCCCCGCGACGCACTCGGCGGAGATGTAGCGCACCGGCAGCACCTGTCGCACGCTCCCTTCCAGCCCCGACCCCAAACGTGTGAGATACGTCCTACTACTCGTCGGTAGTAAGACGGACCACCGGACTGTACCCGATGGTGGCGACGCTTCGTACCGCATCCGCGCGATTGCGCACTCAACCGTTAGCACTGGCCACCCCTTCGCGCCGCGTCACCGCTGCCCCGTCGAAACCGTTGTCCGCGTGGAACTTTCGCCGGCGTCAATGTCGGCCGGTCCGGCGAACCGGGTCCGCAGCTCCGTCTTGAGCACCTTGCCGGCCGGGTTTCGGGGCAGCGCCTCGACGATTTCGAGGGCACGCGGGTGCTTGTAGCGGGCCAGCCGCTCGGTGAGGAACGCGTCGAGATCGGCCAGCGACAACGGCGCGCTCCCAGCCGATGTCAGCGAAGTTCGCAGGGCGATCACAGCAACCGGCACCTCACCCCACTTCGGATCCGGGCGGCCGATCACGGCGGCCTCGGCGATGTCGGGGTGCGCGGCGAGCGCGTTCTCCACCTCGGCGCAGTAGATGTTCTCCCCACCCGAGATGATCATGTCCTTCTTGCGGTCGACGACCCAGATGTAACCGTCGCCGTCCTGCCGAACCAGGTCCCCGGAGTGGAACCACCCGCCGGCGAAGGCTTCCGCGGTGGCCGCAGGGTTGTTCCAGTAGCCGGCCATCAGCGTCGGGGCCCGGTAGACGATCTCGCCGACCTGACCCACCGGCACGTCGTTCATGTCGTCGTCGACGATGCGCGCCGACACCGTCGGGATGACCTTGCCCACCGAACCGAGCTTGCGCAGGGCGTCCTCGCCCAACAGCATGCAGGTCACCGGCGACATCTCCGTCTGGCCGAAGGCAGCGAGGATCGCCGCGCCCGGGAATGTGTCGGCCATCTCGCGGAGCAGGGTGTCCGAGGCGGGCGCGGCGCCCCAGGACAGCACCCGCAGCGAGAGCTCCCGGGGATGGGCGCGCTGCGCTGCGCACACCGCCTGCCACTGGGCCGGCACCAGGAAGATGCCGGTCACCTTCTCCGCGGCGAGCACATCGAGCAGCTGGTCCGGATCGAAGGCGCCGAGCGGATAGATGACGGTCGGCCGGCCGAGCAGCAGTCCGACGATCGTGTTGCCGACACCTGCGATGTGGAACAGGGGCACGCCGACGAAGCCGATGTCGTGGTTGAGGTCGGCCCCGTTGGTGAACAGGTGGGTCATCGCCTGACCGGCCAGATTGTTGTGCGTGAGCACCGCACCCTTGGGTCGGCCGGTGGTGCCGGAGGTGTACATGATCAGCGCGGGCGCATCGTCGGGAACGTCGACGGGCGGGCACGGCGCGTTCTCGGCGATCAGATCCTCGTAGCCGAGCGCCCCGTCGCCCGTCTCGGTCCCGGCGACGACGACCGTCTGCAGCGTGGCGTCCAGGTCACGCACCGCGGTGGCCACAGCGGCCAGGACAGGTTCGGTCACGACGATCGCCGCACCGCAATCCGAGACGAGGAAGGCGATCTCCGGCGGGGTCATCCGGAAGTTCACCGGAACGGCGATCGCGCCGAGCTTGTTGACCGCGATCGTCGTCTCGATGAACTCGGGCCGGTTGAGCATCAGGATCAGCACGCGGTCGCCGGCACCGACGCCCCGCTGATGCAGGGCCCCGGCCAGCGCGGACACGCGGCGCTCGAGCTCGGCCCACGTGGTGGTGGCGCCGCTGAACCGCAGCGCGGTGTTCTGCGGCTGCATCAGCGCGTGCCGGGAGAGCTGATTGGCCCAGTTCTGCCGCCGGGCCAGGTACGGCTGCTCCAGCTCGGTTGTCACCAGGATCGCTCCGTCATGGTCTGCGGTCGTGAGTTGCGCGGTGCTGATATTTGATCAAACATTGTGTTGCCGCGGTCACACTATGGCCCAGGTGGCGTCGGGACAACCCGTCGCACCCGCAGGGGGGAAGGGCGTCATCGCCATGTCAGCTCCGGCCAGCCCGCTGTCAACGGGTAAGCCGTCCGGCAGGGTTCGGCGGGAGCAACTGTCCGACGAGGTGGCCGGCCGGCTGCGCACCGAGATCATGACCGGTGCACTGCGGCCGGACAGCTTCATCCGTCTCGACGAGACCGCTGCCCGCCTCGGCGTGAGCATCACCCCGGTGCGTGAAGCCCTGAGGACGCTGCGCGGCGAGGGCATGGTCGAGCTGGAACCTCATCGGGGCCACCGCGTGATGCCGCTGTCGCGCACCGACATCGAAGACATCTTCTGGATGCAGTCGACGATCGCGCAGGAACTGGCCGCCACCGCCACCCGGCGCATCACCGACACCCAGATCGACGAGCTGGTGGACCTCAACGCCGCACTGGCCGATGCCGTGCACCGCGACGACGCCGACGGGGCCGCGCGGGCCGAGTTCGCGTTCCACCGCGCCGTCAACCGGGCCTCCGGACGGATCAAGCTGGCCTGGTTTCTGCTGCACGCCAGCCGCTACCTACCGCCGCACGTGTTCGCCTCGGACCAGAGCTGGGGTGCCGACGCAGTGGCCGGTCACGTGGTGCTGATCGACGCGCTGCGCCGGCGCGACGTCGCCACCGTGGTGCGGCTGACCGAAGGTCAGTTCGCCGACGGGTTAACACGGCTTCTGGAGTACCTCGACCGGATCGGTCTGTGGGGGCCGTCCACCCAGGTCGAACCTAGGTCGCAGCGAGCTGCTCGGCGCGCGCCTTGAGGTTGTCGGCGAGGTAGTCCAACGTGTCGCCGATGGCTTTCTTGACCATCGGTTTGGGCAGCGGAAGCGTCGTCTCGACGTCGAGGTCGACGGTCAGCAGGGACGTCGGACCCATGGCGACCACGGAGAACTTCTGTTCCTGCTTCTCGAAGTGGTCGCCCTGCTGCAGCATCGTGAAGATCTGGTTCTCTCCCGGGTAATACACCGCGGTGATGAACGTGCCCGCCTGGCCCTGCACCACCACGTCGAGCCGCAGCTGGCTCGGTCTGCCGTCGGGATAGCGCGCCAGAATCCAGCAGCCCTTGATCTCCTCGTTCCACTGCGGGTAGGCCTCGAAGTCGGCGACGATCGCCATGATCGACTCGGCGGGGGCTGCGACCTCCACGGTCTTACTCACCAGCGGCATCGGGGAAGCATAGCGAGTTCGCGTGGGGCCTCACGCCGTCGCGGCTGCTTGCTCGCCGGGCGGCTCAGTGCCGAGTGCCGCTGGTCGTCGGGGGCAGTAACGCCAGTGCGGCGATATGGCCCTGCCGCGGTGCTGCGGCCGGGTAGCCGGTGCGCACGAAGGTGCGCATCCGCGCAAGGATCTTCGGGGCCGTCATAGCCGGGGGGACTACCCCGACGTCGACGCCGCCAAACCCAGGGCGGCCTTGAGAGTCCGGGCGTTGCGCACGGCATGTCCACCGAGGTCGTTGTTGAAGTACACGAGCACGTCGCGGCCCTGGTCGTCCCATTCTCGAACCCGGTCGGCCCACCAGCGCAGGTCGTCGTCGCTGTAGGAGCCGCCGTAGAGCGCATCGGGATCGGGACCGTGCAACCGCACGTAGACGAACGACGTCGTGGCGCGCAGCACACACGGCAGGCCCGAACCGCTCATCACCACGTACGCCGCACCGTGGCGTTCCAGCAGGTCGAACGCGGCCGCGTCGTGCCACGACGGGTGCCGGAACTCCACGGCGACGGGGATCGCGGCGGGCAGGCCGCCGAGGAAATGGTCGAGCCGCTCGAGCGTCGCCGTGTCGCGCTCCAACGTCGGCGGCAGCTGCACCAGCAGCGGTCCGGCGTGCGCTGCGAGCTCACTCCATCCGCGGTGCAGACGCTCGACCCACACCTCGGGTGAGCGCAGCCGACGCGCATGCGTCAGGCCGCGTGGCGCCTTGACGGCCATCGAGAATCCCGGCGGCACCTGCTCGCGCCAGCGGGCGAACCAGGCGTCCGGCGGCCACCGGTAGAAGCTGCCGTTGAGTTCGACGGTGTCGAACTCGGCGGCGTACCGGGCCAGACGCTGCCCGGCCGGCAGTCCCCGTTCGTAGAGCACCCCGATCCAGTGGTTGTAGGACCACCCCGAGGTGCCGATGTGGGTTGCCATACCGCACCGAGTACCCCGCCGCGTGACGTGCAGTGCACGTCCTAGGCGCCGGAGCTGGCCTGGGCCTGGTCCACGCCGAGCGGGGTGGTCTCCCGCACGGCCTCGTCACGGATCAGGCCGCGCAGCAGCGCGGTGGAGAACTCGACCGCGATCTCCTGGGCGGTGCGGCGGCCGTGGGGGCGCAGCCAGCGGTAGGAGCCCAGGGTCATGCCGATGTAGCCGAGCGCGAGCACGTGGGAATCGCAGTCGTAGAACTCGCCGCTGGCGATGCCGCGGTCGATGACGTCGCGCACGTGCTCGTAGACCTGGGTCTCCTTCTCCCGGATGTAGGCCACCTGCTCCTCGGTGAACCACTCGGTGATGTACGGGCCCTCCTGGAAGTAGACCGCCGCGCGTTCGATGTTGCTGGCGATCCCGACCAGCAGGCGCCGGGTGAAGTGGTAAATCGTCTCGCGGGCCGACGCCGACGGGTCGTCGTGCAGTGCGTCGACGGTGAAGTCCGCCGCCCCTTTGTAGATGTCGTAGAGGATCAGCGCCTTGCTCGCGTAGTAGTGGTAGACGGTCGCCTTGTTCAGCCCGACCGCGTCGGCGACGTCGTCCATCCGGGTGCCGTGGTAACCGCGGGCGGCGAACAGCCTGGTGGCGACGGCCAACAACTCCTCGCGACGGGACATCCCGTTGCCCGTGGCGGGCGGCACAGCGGTCTCGGACATGGTGCCCCACTCTAGAAGGGACCGGCAGGTCCGCGCTCCACTAACTGGTTGGTCCAGTCTAGGTGGTTGTTCTGTGACCGCGGTCGCGTCCGGTCTAGACTCGGCACCAGCGTGCACGCCCGGCCCGACGGAGGTATTGCGGTGGACCCGAATCCCGATTACGACGCGAGTGACGAACTCGAGTACGGCATCAACTGGTTCGCCTGGATCCTGCGCGGGGTGTACCCGCCGCCGGCCTACCCGCCGGTCTAGTCCGCGGCCAGCATCCGCCCAAACCGACGTTTGGGCGCGATTGTGCGAGTGCGACGCACCATTTCGTCGATCTCGGCACGGCTCCACACCACCGCGGCGGACACGTGGCCGCGGATCTCGGCGGCCCAGTCCCTCGGCGGCACCGGCTCACGGTCGGGCGGCCAGAGCAGCCGGGGCTCGACGTGCACCAGATCCGCACCCGGCGCCGGCCACATGTCCTCGGAGTAGCGCTCCCCGCATTTGCGGCACCGCACCTCGTACCGCATCCCGTGCGGTGCGGATTCGATGAAGACGTAATCGGCCATCGACACGCACCGCGGACACCTCGCCAGACCCCGCTCCACCACCATGCTCACGCGGTTATCGTGCGACTCACAGCCCAGCGGGCGCACCGGTCCGGTCCGACTCGATGCGGTTTCGGTGCCGTTTCGAGACCCACCGACCTCAGGCCGCAGCGGCTTTGACCGCCCGGCCGACCTCGGCCCGCAACCGGCCGTACTCCGGGGAGCGCCGCAGCTCATCGGGGTCGACGCCCGAGCGCGGGAGGTCGACGGGGAGGTCCAGCGCCACCTGCCCCGGCCGGCGGCTGAGCACGATGATCCGCGAGCCCAGGAACGCCGCTTCGTCGGCGCTGTGCGTGACGAACACGGTGGTGCGCCCGGATTCGGCGCTCACCGCCCGCACGTCCTCCTGCAGCCGCTCGCGCGTGAGTGCATCGAGCGCAGCGAACGGCTCGTCGAGCAGGAACAGCGGTGTCTCGGCCGCGAGGGCCCGGGCGATCGCCACCCGCTGCTGCTGGCCACCACTGATCTCCCAGATGCGGCGTTTCACCAACCCCGCCAGGCCCACCCTGTCCAGCAGTTCGTCGCGCCGCTCAGCCCGCCGCTCCCGCGGCACCTTGGCGTAGGTCAGCGCCAGCTCCACGTTGCCGCCCACGGTCCGCCACGGGAACAGCCGCGGTTGTTGGAACACCACACCCGCACTGACGCCGGGAGTCGGTGGTGCACCGCCGATCTCGACGGAACCCTCGGTCGGCGACTCGAATCCGGCGAGCAGTCGCAGCAGCGTGGATTTTCCGCACCCCGACGCGCCGACGAGCACCACGAACGAACCCGGCTCGACGGTCAGGTCCACCGGGCCGACCGCGGTCACGGCATCGCGCCCACTGCCGTATCGGTGCGACACCGATTGCAGCGCAATCACATCACTGCGCGAGGACACCCGGCAGGCCCTTCGTGTAGATCGCCTCGGTGAACGTCTGCAGCGGCGCGGCCTCCGGGATCTGCTTCTGCTCGGCCAGGAACTGCGATGCACTCTGCAGGTTCACCGCGATGTTGCCCGGTTTGCCCTCTGTGCCAAGCCATTCCGGCGACGTCACCTGTTCGGGTGTCAGGTAGACGCCCTGCTCGAGTTGGCCGGCGACATCCTCGGGGCTCAAGCCGATCTCGGCGGAGATGGCCTTGGCGGCGGCCGACGGATCCTGGTGGATCTGCGCGAGCGCACGGGCCTGTTGCTGACGCCAGATGTCGACGACATCGGGATGACGTGCGGCGAAGTCGTCGGACACTGCACCCAGATCCAGCGTCGGCTTCCCGTCCTCGGCCAGCTGCCGGCTCGTGATCAGATCCTTGCCGGTCTTGCGCAACTGGTCCAGCGTCGGCAGCCAGGTGTAGGCCGCGTCGATGTCACCACGCTCCCACGCCGCGAGGATGGCCTGCGGCTGCAGGTCGATCAACTGAACGTCGTTGGGCGACAATCCGTTCTGACTCAACGCAGCGAGCAGACTGTAGTGCGCGGTGGACGCGAACGGCGTGCCGATGCGCTTGCCCTTCAGCTGGGCGATGGTGTCGATGCCGGTCCCGTTGCGGGCCACCAGTGCTTCGTTGTCGCCCGCGACGTCGAGCACGAACGCGACCTTGTACGGGATGTTCAGCGGAGCCGACAGGCCACGCGCCACCGGGCTCGACCCCAGGGCACCGAAGTCGAGTTCATTCGCGATGAACGCGGTGTTCACGTCGGCGCCGGAGTCGAACTTCGTCCACTTGATGGTGTAGTCCGGCAGCGCCTCCTCGAGCCACCTGTTGTTCTTGACGATCAGGTCCCCGCTGGGGAAGGCCTGATAGCCGATGCGAATCGTCTCCTTCGAGCTGTCCTGACCACTGCTACCGACCGAGCAGCCGCTCAGCGTCAGCACCGCAACGAGTGCCGAAATCAGCACGGCCACCGACCATTTCCGATTCATATCTTTCCTCTCCAGGGGACCGCGCGCCGTTCGGCGGCGCGCAGCAGACCGTCGATGACCAGGCCCGAGATACCGATCGCGAAGATGCCGACCAGCACGACGGGGGTGTTGTTGTAGTTGCTCGCGTCTTTGACCAGACCGCCGATGCCGGGAATGCCGTTGAACAGCTCCGCGGCGACCACGGACGAGTACGCCATCCCGACGGCCAGCCGGATACCGGTGAACGTCTCGGGCAGCGCCGAGGGGATGACGACGTCGCGAATCACCTGTCCCCGTGTCGCGCCGAGCGCGCGGGCGGCTTCCTGCAGCGCGACGGGCGCGGCGACGACGGCGGCAGTGGTGGCGACCGCGGCGGGCGGCAGAGCGGCCAGCGCCAGCAGCGTGATCTTGGGTGCCTCGTCGATGCCCAGCCAGATGATCAGCAGGAAGAAGTAGGCCAGGGGCGGCAGCGCGCGCAGGAACGTCAGCCACGGTTCCAGCACCGAACGCAGCCAGCTCACCGAGCCCATCAGCAGCCCGAGCACGACGCCCAGCGCGACGCCGATCACGACGCCGGCGAGCACCCGGCGCAGCGTCATGTAGAGGTGCTCCCACAGCAGGTATCCGGCATAGCCGCGGGCGCCGTCGTGGGTGGTGGAGACATCGAGGAAGGCCCGCCACACCGTGGCGGGGTAGGGCACGAACGTCTGGTTCCATATGCCGCTGGCGGCCGCGAGCTGCCACACCACACCGAAGACGACCACCGACAGCAGCGGCAGCGCCGCCCGCGTCAGCCCGGAACGCCACCGGCCCGCGCGCGGACGCGCGTCAGCGACGGGCCCCGCGGTGGCGGCGTCTTCGGGCGTGATGTCGACGAAAACGGACACCGGCAGATGCTGACGGACACGTCAGGGCTGCGAAAGTGCTGTGCTCACCGCGAATTTTAGTGCCGCTCAACAGGTGAGGACGGGTTTGACGACGGCGCCGCTGCGCTGCGCCGCGAGCGCTTCGTTCACGTCCGTGTGCGGGAACGCGGTGACCAGGCGGTCGATCGGCAGCCGGCCCTGCGCGTGGAGCTCGAGCAGCTGCGGGATGAACGTGTCGGGCACCGAGTCGCCCTCAAGGCAGCCGTGCACCGTCTTGCCGCGCAGCACGAGGTCCCGCAGATCGATCGCGGGCACGCCCGCACCCAGTCCGACAGCCACCGCCGATCCCCCGACGGCCAATGCGGCGACGGCATTGGCGAGGACGTCGGCCCGGCCAGTGGTGTCCAGGGCGTGGTCGGCGCCGCCGCCGGTGAGCTCGCGCACGGCGGCCACCACGTCGTCGCCGGGCGCCAGGCTCACGTGCGCTCCGAGGCTCTCGGCCAGGGCGCGGCGGTGCGGGGACGGTTCGACCACCACCACGATCTCCGGATCGACGGTCAGCGCGGCGAGCATCCCCGCGAGACCGACTGCGCCCCCGCCGAATACGACAACCGAGCTGCCCGGCCGCGGTCGCATCAGGTTGAGCACCGCCCCGGCGCCGGTCTGGAATCCGCACCCGAGCGGCGCCGCGACCACGGGGTCGACGTCGGCGTCGACCACCACCGTGTTGTCGGGCGTGCTCAGCGCGTATCCCGCGAAGCTGGACTGGCCGAAGAAGCCGTCGAGCACCCGGGTCCCACCCGCCGTCACGCGCGCTGAACCGTCGTCGCGCTGTCCGAAACCATTGAGGCGCAACGCGTCACGACAGTAGGCCGGTCTGCGCGCAAGGCAGTTGCGGCACCGGCCGCAGCACCGGAACGTCAGCACCACCCGGTCACCCGGCCGTACCGTGTCGACCGACTCCCCCACGCTCTCGACGATCCCGGCACCCTCGTGACCGAGCAGGACCGGCCGATCTGGCGCTCCCGCAGCGCGATTGACCAGATCGGTGTGACAGATGCCCGACGCCTCGATGCGCACCAGGATCTCGTCGCCGCGCGGTTCGTCGATGCGAACCTCGGTCAGGACGAAGGGATCGGCCGCGTCATAGGACAGTGCCGCAGTGGTCGTCGGCATCAGCCCATCGTCCGTCGAACAGGGGGAACGGAGCCACGACGCGTCACCGCGCGAGGGTATCCCCCGCCCCTCCCCCGTCCGGGGGATACCCCGCATCGGGTTGTGAGCAGCGCGGGGAGTCTCTTTACACTGACATCCTCCACGTCCAGCGACGTGCCCTTCGGCGGCACGGTGCGCGAAGCCAAGATCGGATCGACATCGATGATCATCGGGATACCGAGAGAGTCCCTGCCCGGGGAGACGCGCGTCGCCGCGACTCCGCAGACAATCGCGCAACTGCTCAAGCTCGGCTACGAGGTGACGGTCGAGTCCGGCGCAGGTGCCGCGGCGAGCTTCTCCGACGCGGCGTACACCGAGGCCGGCGCGACTGTCGGTGACCCGTGGGCGGCCGACATCGTTCTCAAGGTCAACGCTCCGAACGACTACGAGATCGCCCTGCTGCGCGACGGCGCCACCCTGATCAGCCTGATCTCCCCGGCCCTGAAGCCGGAGCTGGTGGAGAAGCTGTCCGCACGGCCCGTCACGGTGCTGGCGATGGACGCGGTGCCCCGCATCTCGCGGGCGCAGTCGCTCGATGTGCTGTCCTCGATGGCCAACATCGCCGGCTACCGCGCGGTGGTCGAGGCTGCGCACCGCTTCGGCCGGTTCTTCACCGGCCAGGTCACCGCGGCGGGCAAGGTGCCGCCGGCCAAGGTCCTCGTCGTCGGCGCCGGCGTGGCCGGCCTCGCCGCGATCGGCGCGGCGGGCAGCCTGGGCGCCATCGTGCGCGCCACCGACCCGCGGCCCGAGGTCGCCGACCAGGTGAAATCCCTGGGCGGTGAGTACCTCGCGGTCGATCCGGCCGCGGCCGAAGTCTCGGCGACCGGATACGCCAAGGAGATGGGCGACGACTACAAGGCACGCGAGGCCGAGCTCTACGCCGAGCAGGCCAAGGACGTCGACATCATCATCACCACGGCGCTCATCCCCGGACGGCCCGCACCCCGCATCATCACCGCCGACATGGTCGCCTCGATGAAGCCGGGCAGCGTGATCGTCGACATGGCCGCCGCCAACGGCGGCAACGTCGAGGGCACCGTCAAGGACCAGGCCGTCGTCACCGACAACGGCGTCACGATCATCGGCTACACCGACCTCGCCGGCCGGCTGCCCGCGACCGCGTCGCAGCTCTACGGCACCAACCTGGTCAACCTGCTCAAGCTGGTCACCCCCGAGAAGGACGGCCAGCTGACGCTCGACTTCGACGACGTCGTGCAGCGGTCCGTGACCGTCGTGCGCGACGGTGAGGTCACCTGGCCGCCCCCACCGGTGCAGGTCTCTGCCGCCCCCGCGGCGAAGGCGGCCGAGCCGGTCGCCCAGAAGCCCGCGAAGCAACCGATGACAATGGGCCGACGGCTGGGCATCACGTTCGCCGCCGCAGCCGTGCTGTTCGCGCTGATCGCCCTGTCACCCGCCGCGCTGCAGGTCCACCTCACGGTGTTCGCACTCGCGATCGTGATCGGCTACTACGTCATCGGCAACGTGCACCACGCATTGCACACCCCGCTCATGTCGGTGACCAACGCGATCTCCGGCATCATCGTCGTTGGCGCCCTGCTGCAGATCGGGCACGGCAATCCCGTCATCACCGCGGTGGCCTTCGCCGCGATCCTGCTCGCCAGCATCAACGTCTTCGGCGGCTTCGCGGTGACCCGCCGCATGCTGGCCATGTTCTCGAGGAGCTAAGGACCATGTTCACTCTCGAAACCGCCGCGACCGCGGCCTATGTCGTCGCCGCCCTACTGTTCATCCTCGCGCTGGCCGGCCTGTCCAAACACGAGACCTCGCGCGCGGGGAACTCGTTCGGCATCGCAGGCATGGCGATCGCGCTCGTCGCGACGATCGTGCTGGCGCTGGCCCGTCACATCGAGCCGCTCGGGATCGCGCTGCTCGTGGTCGCGATGGCCATCGGCGCCGCGATCGGGCTGTGGCGCGCCAAGGTCGTCGAGATGACGGGCATGCCGGAGCTGATCGCCCTGCTGCACAGCTTCGTCGGCCTGGCCGCCGTGCTGGTCGGCTGGAACGGCTACCTGCACGTCGAACGGGACCTCGCCGGCGCCGAGGCGGTGCAGCTCGGCAGCGAGGGCATGCTCGGCATCCACTCCGCGGAGGTCGTGATCGGCGTGTTCATCGGCGCGGTGACGTTCACCGGCTCGATCGTGGCCAACCTGAAGCTCTCGGCCCGCATCAAGAGCGCGCCGATGATGCTGCCCGGCAAGAACGCCCTCAACGTGGGCGCGCTGGTGCTCTTCGCGACACTGACCGTGTGGTTCGTCATCGACCCGCAGCTGTGGCTGCTCGTCGTCGTCACAGTGCTGGCGCTGCTGTTGGGCTGGCATCTGGTCGCCTCGATCGGCGGCGGCGACATGCCCGTGGTGGTGTCGATGCTCAACAGCTACTCGGGCTGGGCGGCCGCGGCGTCGGGCTTCCTGCTCGGTAACGACCTGCTCATCATCACCGGCGCGCTGGTCGGCTCCTCGGGTGCCTACCTGTCCTACATCATGTGCAAGGCGATGAACCGGTCGTTCATCTCGGTGATCGCGGGCGGGTTCGGGATCGAGGCGGGGCCGGCCGACGACAAGGACTACGGCGAGCACCGCGAGATCTCCGCCGACGGCGCCGCGGAACTCCTCGCCAACGCCAGCAGCGTGATCATCACGCCCGGGTACGGCATGGCCGTCGCGCAGGCGCAGTACGGGGTGGCCGAGCTGACCCGCAAGCTGCGCGAGCGCGGTGTCGAGGTCCGCTTCGGCATCCACCCCGTCGCCGGCCGCCTGCCCGGCCACATGAACGTGCTGCTGGCCGAGGCGAAGGTGCCCTACGACATCGTGCTCGAGATGGACGAGATCAACGACGACTTCGACGGCACCTCCGTCGTGCTCGTGATCGGCGCCAACGACACCGTCAACCCGGCCGCCTCCGAGGACCCGGGCTCACCGATCGCCGGCATGCCGGTGCTGACGGTGTGGAACGCCGACAACGTGATCGTGTTCAAGCGGTCGATGGCGTCGGGTTACGCCGGCGTGCAGAATCCGCTGTTCTTCCGCGAGAACACGCAGATGCTGTTCGGTGACGCCAAGGACCGGGTCGACGCGATCAACGCGGCTTTGGGAGCCACTCAGACCGTCTGACTCAGCCCGTCTGAGGTTCCCGCGGGGACGTGGCGACGATGCGGCTGCCGCGTCCGGCTGCGGACTCGATGCGCATCGACCCGCCCATCGCGTCGAAGCGGGCCTGCAAGGAGCCTAGCCCGATGTGGCCCGCAGCCAGGGACCTGCCGACGACCCCGGGGTCGAACCCGCAGCCGTCGTCGGCGACGGTGAGGACGACGCGGTCGTCGCGACGCACCAGATCGACGTGCACGGTCGTGGCGGCCGCGTGCTTGCCGACGTTGGTGAGCAGCTCCCGGGCCGCGCGGTACAGCAGTGACTGCGACGCCGGGTGGCCCACCTCCTCGAGGTCGGCGATCACGTCGATGCCGTGACGAGTCTGGAACTGCCGCAGCAACTCTCGGACCCCCGCGGTGAGGCCGAGCTGCGCGAGCACCTGCGGGTGCAGCTCGGACACCGTCGAGCGCAGCCCGGCCGCCGTCTCCTGCAGCGCGGAATAGACGAGGTCCAGCGCGGGGTCGGGGTGCCGCTCGCGGGCCTCGTCGAGTTCCAACCGGGCGGCGAGCAGCGTCTGCAGAGGCCCGTCGTGGAGGTGCTCGGCCACCTCGCGGCTGTGCCGCTCGTCGGACTGCATGGCCTCGGACACGAGCTGCCTGCGCACCTCCTGCAGCGCGGTCAGCCGGGCGGCGCGCCAGGCCAGCACGAGGCTCAGCGCGGTCGTCGCCACCGCCATCCACACCATGAAGCCGAAGTGGGTGTAGACCATGTTCGGTAGCCCGACGCGATCGTCGCGCTTGGAGTAGAAGATCCACACCGTCAGGTAGCCGAGCGCCGTCACCCCGCCGAAGAGCGCCGACAACCCGGGTCGGTCCTGGAACGCGACAGTGATCGGGAGCAGGAAGAACACCGGCAGCAGCGCGGCCGTCGCCCCACCGGAGACCAGGCAGAGCGCGATGATGACCGTCAGGTCGATGACGGTCGACGTCCAGTCCGCCCAGCGCGGCACCGGCCCGCGCACCACCGCGATCAGCCACACCACGGCACCGATCGCGTAGCAGCCCAGGATCGCGGCGTAGAGCTGCGGCAGCCAGTGGTCGACGTCCCAGATCCACACCAGCACGCCGATCAGGGCGATCAGGGGGAGGCGCAGCAGCGCCGAGACGCGCACCGGTTCGGCGGCGAGGAAGTCTCGCCAGAGGCGCAACCGCTCCATGTCCGGGTCAGTCCAGTAGCTTGCGACGCATCGCCTCGGCCACCGCGGCGGCCCGGTCGCTGACACCGAGCTTCTCGTAGAGCCGCTGCACATGCGTCTTCACCGTGGACGGGGCCAGAAACAGCTCCTTGGCCATCGCGGGGATGCTGGCCCCGCCGGCGATGAGCACCAGCACCTCACGCTCGCGGGGGCTCAGCGCCGGGGCGTCCGGTTCGGCGCGCCGCCGGATCTCGCCGGCCAGCCCCGCTGCCAGGCTCGGCGCGACCACGTCGCGACCCTTCGCGCAGTCCAGCACCGCGGTGACCAGCTCGCCGCGCGTCGACTCCTTGGGCAGGAACCCGGCCGCGCCGTCCTGGAGCGCGCGGTACACGATCGCGGACTCGTCGTGCGCCGAGATCAGCAACACCCGGGTGGGCAGCGCGTCGCGGACCACCGCCGCGGCGACCGCGGCGCCGTCCATTCCGGGCATGCGGTAGTCGAGCAGCGCGACCTGGGGCCGATGCTCGCGGATGGCGGCCAGCGCGGCGGTCCCGTCGTCGGCTTCGGCGACCACCTCGATGGAGCCGCTGGACTGCAGGGCCCGCACCACACCGTCACGGAACATCGGGTGGTCGTCGCCGACCACCACACTGACCCGCTCCGCCATGGCGATCAGCATTCCACAGCAAACCGTCCGCGCGCCTTGTTTCCCCGCCCGGGTCCGGCGCCGAGTAAGCTGTCGCGACGTTAAGGGGGCAAAGCCATTCGCCCCGCGGCACCGCTGTCTGTTGGCGGGAGGCTGTGTTGACCGCTGCGCATGAGGATCTGGACTTCGAGAGCCGGGATCTCGCCGCCACCGAGGATTTCCTGGTCCGTGCCTACACCAAGATGTCGATCGGTGCCGGTAGCGGTGAAGCGGCGTCGACCCGCATCGAACGTCACTGGCTCGGCGAGATCAGTTACGACGAACTCGACATAGGTTTCTCGATGTCGTACGACGCGGATCCGCTGGGACGCATCTGTCTGTGCCGGATGCGGGACGGGCGCATCGAGGAGAACTTCATCGGGGAGCCGACCGACGTGTTCGTTCCCGGCGACGTCGCGCTGGTCTCCCCGCCCGAGCTGCCGTATTCGGGCCGCGTGCTGAACGCGCGATACGACCTGACGATGTTCGACCCCGCGCTGCTCGACCGGGTTGCCTCGGCATCCCGCGAGGACACGGACGTGCGGTTCACCGGTCACCGGCCGGTGTCCGCCGACGCGCAGCAGCGCCTGGATCGGGTGCTGTCCTACGTTCGTGACGTCGTGACCTCCGACGGTGTGACGGTCACCCCGCTGGTGGCCTCGACCACGGAGTCGATGCTCGCCGCGGTCGTGCTGGACACTTTCCCGACGACCGCGGTCATCGAGCCCACCGCTGTGGACCGGCTCGACGCGAAGCCCGAGATCCTGCGGCGTGCAGTGGCTTTCATCGACAGCAGCGTGGAAAGCGACATCGCCGTGACGGACATCGCCGAGAGCGTGCACGTGACACCGCGGGCACTGCAGTACATGTTCCGCAAGTACCTGGACATGACCCCGATGCAATACCTGCGCCGCGCGCGGCTCGACCAGGCCCACCGGGAGTTGCGCCGCTCCGATCCCGCGGACACGTCAGTGGGCATCATCGCGGCCCGCTGGGGATTCGCCCACACCGGCCGGTTCGCGGCGATGTACCGCCGAACCTACGGATCGAATCCGTCGGACACGTTGCGGGACTGACCTATTCGGATGCTGTCAGCCCCCGGGTCGCGGGCCCTTCGAGGAGCGCGCCGTCAGGGGCGAACCTCGATCCGTGCAATGGGCATTCCCACGCGAGGTCGGAGTCGTTCCACGTGACGACGCCGCCGAGGTGCGGGCACACCGGGGACACGGTGCGGGTCACGCCGTCGACGACGCTGGTCGCGGTCATCCGCCACGGCGCGCCGCTGACCACGCCCTGCCCCTCTTCGGGAACCTGCGACGACGCGGTCACCGGGGTGATCCACCCCTTGGCCAGGTGGAAGCCCACCTCCATGTTCAGTTGCAGCGCGGTGGGGATGCCCGTCAGTTCGTGCGGGCTCCAGCTGGCGAAGGCCGCCGCCCAGTCCATGCGTCCGCCCAGGATGCGGGAGGACAGGGCGAGCGCCGCAGCCACGCCGTTGGTCATGCCCCACTTGTCGTAACCGGTTGCCACGAGGATGTTCTCCATCTTCGGCAGCAGCGGGCCGACATAAGGCAGTTCGCCGATGGGGTGGTAGTCCTGCGCCGACCAGTAGTGGGTCTGCACCGCGCCGGGGTAGTGCAGCCCCGCCCAGCGGGCCAACTCCGAGACCGCGTCCTTCGGATGGGAGGACCGCCCGACAGTGTGGCCCGCGCCGCCGACGATGAGTTTGTCACCGGCGTCGCTGGGTGCGTAACGCACCGAGCGGCTCGGCGAGTCGACCGACAGGTACATCGACCGGGTGATGTCCCCTGGCACGTCGAAAGCCATGCAGTAGGAGCGTTTCGGTTCCATGCGGGCGAAGAAGAAGCCTCGATCGAGCACGGGGATCCCGGTGGCCAGCACCACGCGCTGCGCGGTGACGGTGTGCTCGGCGGCGCGGGTGTCCTGCTCGTCGGCGGTGCGCCGCAGCCTCACCTGCAGCGGTCCGCTGCCGGAGACCGAGGTGGCGCGCACCCCCTGCAGCAGGGTGCCGCCGTGGCGTTCGATTTCGGTGACCAGGCTCGACAGGTACGGAATCGGATCGATCTGCGCCTGGTTGCGCAGCCGCACGCCGCCCGCGAACGGAAACGGCACGTCGGCCTCGTCGACCCACTGCGCATCCAGTCCGGCCTCCCGGCAGGCGGACATCACATCCCGCGCCGTACCGAGGCCCTGCGCGTTCTGCGCATACGCATGGTCGTCTTCGCGCTGGAAGCTCAGTCCGTGCTCCTCGCAGTGCCGCACCAGCCAATCCCGGCCCTCCGTGTTGCCGGTGACGTAGGCGCGCAGCGTGTCGCTGCCGTGCTTGCCTGCGATGCTCGCCAGCTTGCTGCCCTGCAGGACACTGACCTTGCCGGTGGTGTTGCCGGTGGTCGCGGCGCCGACGTGGCGGGCTTCCACGACGACGACCGACTTGCCGGCTCGTGCGAGCAGTGCGGCGGTGGTGAGGCCGGTGATGCCGGCACCCACGACGAGCACGTCCGCGGTGGAGACGTCGTCGATCACGCTGGCCGAGGTGGGGGCTTCCAGACGCCCGTCGGTCCACAGAGAAGGCATGGCGCGCCGGATACCCGCGGCCCTTTCGGTCAAACGATGCCGCGTTTGGACGCCTCGGATCTGGGCAGACATCGTCAGGTGAGCATTTCCGACCTGACCACGCTTCCCCTCAAGGCCGGATCGGCCCTGCGCGACCGACGCGTCTTCCACCCCACCGGGGTGTTATGCGCCGGGACGGTCACGCGGGTCGCCCCCGACGGTCAGGGCCTGCCGCTGGTGTCCGGCGATGTGGTCGGCCGGATCTCCAAGGGCGCGGGCACCCCCGGCTGGCTGCCTGACTTCGCCGGTCTGGCCTGGCGCATGCAACGCGACGCCGACGCACAGGTGCCGTGGGACGTGCTGATGGTGTCGTCGACGGCACGGATCGTGCTGCGGCCCACCCGGACGTGGCCGGCCGCGCAGTACTCCACGCTGATGCCGTTGGGCTACCGCGGCGGCGTGTTCTGGTTGCGGGCTCACATGGTCACCCCGCTCGACGACGACGGCCTGTCCGTGGACGCGGTGCGCACCCGGCTGGCCTCGGGGCCGATCGAATTCAGCGTCGAGCAGGCCCGCGGTGGCGGCGCCTTCACGCCGTTGGCGACGCTGCGGTTCGATCGCGCGCTGTGCGGCGACGAGCCCGAGTGCGATCAGCCGTTCGACCCGACGCAACGCAGCGGGGCCGAGGTGGTGCTGTTGCCGCATTGGCTGACCTCGCTTCGCAAGGCCGCATACCGCAACAGTCGTGAGGGCCGCGGCGCGCAGTGATCCGCAGGTCCTGACCGCCTCGACGCTGCCTGCTTTTACAGGTGTCATATCGTGGCGGGCATGGACTTCGCGATGTCTGCCAAGGCGGCCGATTATCACCAGCGGTTGACCGATTTCATGGTCGAACGCGTCATCCCGGCCGAGGAGTCCTACGAGCGGTACCGACATGACGCGGGCCCCGACGACCACACGGTGCCGCCGGTGATCGAGGAGCTGAAGGCCGAGGCCAAGAGCCGTGGGCTGTGGAACCTCTTCCTGCCCGACGAATCCGGGTTGACCAACCTGGAGTACGCGCCCCTGGCGGAGTTGACGGGCTGGAGCATGGAGATCGGTCCCGAGGTCACCAACTGCGCGGCCCCCGACACCGGCAACATGGAGACGCTGCATCTGTTCGCGACGCCGGAGCAGCGCACGCAGTGGCTCGAGCCGTTGCTCGCCGGCGAGATCCGCAGTGCGTTCGCGATGACAGAGCCCGCGGTGGCCTCGAGCGACGCGCGCAACATCGAGACCACGATGCTGCGCGACGGGGACGACTACGTCATCAACGGTCGCAAGTGGTGGATCTCGGGGGCCGCCGATCCGCGCTGCAAGCTCCTGATCGTGATGGGCCGCACCAATCCCGATGCGGCCAGCCATCAGCAGCAGTCGATGATCCTGGTGCCGGTCGACACTCCCGGGGTGTCGATCGAGCGGTCCCTGCCGGTGTTCGGCTGGCAGGACCAGCACGGCCACTGCGAGGTCACGTTCGACAACGTGCGGGTGCCGTCGTCGAACCTGCTCGATTCCGAGGGCAGCGGGTTCGCGATCGCCCAGGCTCGTCTGGGCCCGGGCCGCATCCACCACTGCATGCGGGCGATCGGCGTGGCCGAACGGGCGCTGGCGCTGATGGTCGACCGGGTGCAGAAGCGTGTCGCGTTCGGCAAGCCGCTCGCCGAGCAGGGTGTGGTTCGAGAGTCGATCGCGTTGTCTCGCAACCAGATCGATCAAACGCGGCTGTTGTGCCACAAGGCAGCGTGGACCATCGATCAGCACGGTAACAAGCACAAGGACGCGCAGGTGCTGGTGGCGCAGATCAAGGCGGTGGCGCCGAAGATGGCGTGCGACGTCCTCGATCGGGCGATTCAGGTGCACGGCGGCGCGGGCATCTCGGATGACTTCCCGTTGGCCCGGATGTACGGCTGGCACCGTGCGATGCGGCTGTTCGACGGACCCGACGAGGTGCACATGCGGACCATCGCCCGCGCCGAACTCGGCAGGGAGAAGTCAGCTCTGGCCGCGGCGGCGGTGGCCGGCTAGTGGCGTTTTCCGGCGACGAGCTGTCGGGCGCCTGGAACTTCCGTGACGTCGCCGAGCAGACGCCGATCGTGCCCGGCCGGTTCTTCCGTGCCAGTGAGCTGTCCAAGCTCGACGACGCGGGGCGAACCGCGTTGCGTGGGTTCGGCGTGACAGATGTCGCCGATCTGCGGACGCTGCGCGAGGTGGAGCGGCATGGTCCGGGGCTTGTGCCCGAGGGGGTGGACATCCACCATCTGCCGTTCGTCGAGACGGCGGCGTCGGACGGCGAGGCGCCGCACGAGCACGCGTTCCAGCGGATGATGACCGACAAGCCGGACGGGGAGTCGGTCGCGGATGCAGCGGCGCGGTACATGACCGAGGAGTACGGGCGGATCGCGAGCGCACCGCTCGCGCAGCGGGTGGTACGCGAGGTGATCACGCTGCTGGGTTCGGGGCGACGGGTGCTGGCGCACTGCTTCGCCGGGAAGGACCGTACGGGGTTCACCACCGCGGTGGTGCTGGAGGCAGCCGGGGTGGGCCGTGACGCGGTGATGGCCGACTACCTGCGCAGCAACGACGCGGTGCCGCGGCTGCGGGAGAGCATCCTGGCCAATCTGCGGCAGCGGGCGGCGGAGGCGCCGGAGGTGCTCGAGCTCGCCGAGGCACGACTCACCGATTCGGTGCTCGGGGTGCGGGAGCAGTATCTGGCTGCGGCGCTGCGCACGGTGGATGACCACTACGGTTCTCTGACAGGCTATTTGGAGGCCAGTGGGCTCACCGCGGCGGATCTGGATCGGTTGCGCGCTCAGCTGACGGACTAGTCGAGATAGAGCGCGACTCTGTCCCAGAAGTGTTCATCGTCGCGGCCGGCGGCGATTCCGGCGCGGGCCCGAAGTTCCATGGCACGGCGACGGATGCGCTGCTCGGTGGTACGCGGCATCTCCGCGGGACCGTACTTACCGCGGCGAAGTCGGCGAACTCGGCCGCGTTCGCGCTCCCACCGCAGCGCATCGGAGACCGTCTTGGCACGTCGGCCGTTGACGGTGAAGCCCTGGTGCTCGAGCGCGTCGAGGAGATCGGGGATGGTCTGGGGGCCGACGCGGAACAGGTGGTCGGTGATCACGGATCGCAGACCGATCCCTCGGATCTCGTAGAGCTCGGACATGACGGAAGGCTCGCACGGCGCACCGACATCGCGCCGCGACGGACGCGGGTTGCATTGCTCACCGGCCCACCCCCAGCGACACAGTCGGCGGTTACTTAGCCCCGCTACCCGGGCGCCGACAAAGTCGCTCATGGCGGGCCGCTGCCACACATGACTCTCAGATCGTCAGGTACACCCCGACTGCCCACGCGACCGTCGCCAACAGCGCGCCCGTCAACTCGACGCCCACCGACAGCGCGACCCCTTTGACCGCGTGCACCGTCGACGCCCACGCGCGCCTCAGATCGCCCCGCGACGCCAATTCGGCGACGAACACCCCACCGACGAATCCGATCACCAGCCCGACCACCGGGATCACGAAGAACCCGACGATGCCGGCCAGCGCGCCGACCACCAGAACCGACGTCCGCACCTGCGCATCCCGCATCCGGCGCGCCGGCCAGGTGTACTTGACCACCGCAGCCGCCCCGAAGAACGCCGCCGCGACACCGAACGTCACCCACGCGGTCACGCCGCCTTCGATGAACGCCCATACACCGATCGCCGCGATCACCAGGATCCCACCGGGCAGGATCGGCACCAGGATGCCCACCAGGCCCACTGCGATCACCAGCCCGACCAGGACGATGCCGGCGCTGCTCACTCCCGATCAGCCCGCTATCGGGGTGTTGACCTTGTCGGCCTCGATCGTGACGATGAGCCGGGTTTCGTCAGGGTTGCCGCTGAAGTAGGGATACGGGATACCCAGGTACTTCTGCGAGAGCTCGTCGATGTGCGCTTTGCCGCCCTCGCTGGTCATCGACGTCACCCGGCCACGCACCTCGTAGAAGCGCGCGACGTTGTCAGCGTCGGCGATGTTGACCGCGATGCGCGGGTCACGGCGCAGATTCTTCTCCTTCTGCATGCCGCCGACGATGTTGAGGACGACGTTGGCGCCATCGGTCGTCACCCACGTCTCGGTGAGTTGGGGTGACCCGTCGGCCATCAGCGTCGCCACGAAGCACGGGCTCGGCTTGTCCAGCAGCTCGATCAGATCATCGGGTAGCGCAACAGCCATGGGTCAATCCTCTCAGCAGTTCAGTTGCTCGGCGAGATCGCCGAAATCATCTGCCATGACGTCGAATTCGGACTCGGCAGGTCGGTGGAGGGTACGCTCCGGGCCGTACTCGGTGGGCCGGAACACGAACCCGGTCCGCAGGCCGGCGTCGCGCGCGGCGCGCAGGTCGGATGGATGCGCGGCCACCAGCATCAGCTCGTCGGGAGCGACGTCGAGGATGTCCGCGCAACCGAGGTACGCCTCGGGATCGGGTTTGTAGTGCCGGAAGATCTCGGCGGAGAGGACGCAATCCCACGGCAGACTCGCGTGTTTGGCCATGTTCGTCAGCAGAGAGACGTTGCCGTTGGACAGCGTGGTGATGACGAACCGCTCCTTGAGCCGCGTCAGCCCGGCGACGGCGTCCGGCCACGGATCGAGGCGATGCCACGCCCGGTTCAGGTCGTCGATCTCTGCGTCGTCGACGGTGATTCCGCGGTCATCGAGGAGCTCGACGAGTCGCCCGCGATGCAGGTCGTCGATCCGCGTCCACGGCAATTCGCCCCGACGCACACGGTCCATCGCCGGGACGTAGCCGGCGCGCCAGTCGTCGGCGAACGCAGGCCAATCCTCGTCGATCCCGTGCCTGGCGCCGAACGCCGCCAGCTCGCGGCTGACGCTGGAGCGCCAGTCGACGACGGTGCCGAACACGTCGAACGCCAGCGCCCGGATCGTCATCGTCTGTTCTTCGCGCGAGTGCTCATCACGTTTCGAGGACCAGCTTCCCCTTGATCTCACCGTCGGCGAGCTTCTGCAGTGCCTCGGCCCCGTTCGAGAGCGGGAACCGCACCGGCTCAGGGGGTCTCAGACCCTGCCTCACCAATTCGCCGAGCCCGGCGCCGATCTCGGCCTGAGCGCTGGGAGTGCGCCTGACGAACTCACCCCAACCGACCCCGACGACGCTGACGTTGCGCAGCAGCAGCCGATTCACCTTCACGGTCGGAATGCCACCGGCCGCGAACCCGATCACCAGCAGCCGACCCTCGGTCGCCAACGCGCGGACCGCGTCGTCGAATGCCGATCCGCCGATCGGGTCCACCACGACGTCGACGCCGCGGCCATCGGTGTGCTCCTTGACCGCATCCAGCCACCCGTCGGACAACGGCAGAACCGCGTCGGCACCGAGGGATTCGACGAACTCGACGGCCGAGGGCCGGTGCACCATCGCGATCACGCGGGCGCCGAGGCCTTTGGCGATCTGCACCGCTGCGGTTCCGACTCCACCGCCCGAGCCGAGCACCAGCACCGTCTCGCCGGGGCGTAGGGCCGCCCGCCGCTGCAGCGCGAAATACATGGTGTAGTAGTTGCCGAGCAGCGCCGCCGCGGACGCATCGTCCACGTCAGGCGGCGTGGACACCACGCTGCCCGGGTCCACCGCCACCTGCTCGGCGTACCCACCGAGCATCGTGAACGCCGAAACCCGTTGGCCCACATCGAACGGTGACCCAGCAGGCGCGGACCGAACCGTACCCGCGACCTCCATGCCCGGTACGAAGGGCGGATCGAGCCGTAGTTGGTATTCCCCGCGCAGCAGGAGCAGATCCGGGAAGCACACCCCGGCCGCTCGCACGTCGATCACCACCTGCCCGTTGCCCGCGGGATCGGCCATGTCCATGTAGGACAACCCCGCGGGCCCGGACAACTCCTGCGCGACAAGCGCTTTCATGCAGTGGTCAGCCGAGGTTGAACGACGCGCGCTCGGCGGCCGACAGATCGGTGATCTCGCCCCACTTGCCCGCGACGTCGTCGACGGACGGCACCTCGGTGAACGTCACGCCCTTGTTCTGGAACAGCGCCACCCGCTGCACCTTGCCGCCGCCGACGATGAACACCGACGCAGTGTCGGGCACCTCCTCGGTGCACAGGTAGGCCACCACGGGTGCCACGTACTCGGGGGTGAGCTTCTCGAAGACCTCCGGCGGCAGGATGTCCTGCGTCATGCGGGTGGCCGCGATCGGGGCGATCGCGTTGGTCTTGATGTTGTACTTCGCGCCTTCCTGGGCCAGCGTGTTGATCATGCCGACGAGACCGAGCTTGGCCGCGCCGTAGTTGGCCTGACCGAAGTTGCCGAACAGACCGCTGGTCGAGGTCGCGACCACGACGCGGCCGAAACCGTTCTCGCGGAAGTGCGGCCACGCCGCGCGGACCACGTTGTAGCCGCCGTACAGGTGCACCTTCAGCACGGCATCCCAGTTGGCGAACTCCATCTTGTGGAACGTGCCGTCACGCAGGATGCCGGCGTTGCTGACGACGCCGTCGACCTTGCCGAACTCGTCGACCGCGGTCTTGATGATGTTGGCCGCACCCTCGGGCTCGGCGACGGAGTCGTAGTTCGCCACTGCCCGGCCACCGGCGTCTTTGATCTCCTTGACCACCTCGTCGGCCATGTTGTGACCGGCGCCGGTACCGTCACGCGCCCCGCCGAGATCGTTGACGACGACGCTGGCGCCTTCACGCGCCAGGGTCAGCGCGTATTCGCGCCCGAGACCGCCTCCGGCACCGGTGACGACGATGACCCGATCCTGCACTCCTGGCATGACTATCCCTTCCCGTTGTTCAGAAAAGCCGTCTGGCGAGCTTCCACGCCTTCTCTGTATACGGGGGGTAGATGAAGCCGCCGACGTCGGGTCGGGTCGACTTCGTCATCACGCTCTTCTTGTGGCTGAACGTCTCGAAGCCGAACTTGCCGTGGTAGGCGCCCATGCCGGACGGGCCCACTCCGCCGAAAGGCAGCTTGTGCGTGGCGAAGTGGAAGAGCAGGTGGTTGATCACCATGCCGCCGGAGGAGATGTCGCGGACCACGCGCTCACGCACCGCTTTGGTCTTGGTGAACAGGTAGGCGGCCAACGGCTTGGGCCGTGCGTTGACGAAACGAATTGCCTCGTCGAGGTTTTCGACGGTCACCACGGGCAGGATCGGGCCGAAGATCTCGTCGGTCATCAGTGGTTCGGCCGGGTCGGGGTCGACGACGACGGTGGGTTGGATCCTGATGTTCACCGCATCGGAGTCACCGCCGACGGCGACTGTGCCTTTCGTGGCCGCCAGCGCGTTGGTCAGCCGGTTGAAATGCCGTTCGTTGACGATGCGCTTACCGCTCGGGTTGTTCGCCTCGAACTCGGCCACGGCGTCGCGCAGCTTGTCGACGAGCTGATCGCGGATCGGGGCCTCGGCCAGCACGTAGTCGGGGGCGATGCAGATCTGCCCGGAATTGATCAGCTTGGTCCAGGCGATGCGCTTGGCGGCGACCTCGATGTCGGCGTCTGCCGACACGATCACCGGGCTCTTGCCACCGAGCTCGAGCGTGACCGGGGTCAGGTGCGCGGCTGCGCTCTCGTAGACCTTGCGGCCGACTTCGGTGCCGCCGGTGAAGAGCAGGTAGTCGAAGCCCTTTTCGATCAGTTCCTGGCTGACCGCGGCGTCGCCCTCGATCACGGCGATGGCGTCATTGTCGAGATAGCGCGGGACGAGCTCGGCCATCAGCGCCGACGATGCCGGAGCCACCTCAGACGGCTTGAGCACCATGGTGTTTCCGGCCGCGATGGCGCCGACGGCGGGGCCCAGCGTCAGGGCGAACGGGAAGTTCCACGCGCCGATGATGAGCACGGTCCCGTAGGGCTCGTACTCCACCCACCCGCGCCCGGGTAGTTGCGAGATCTCCAGCATCCGGTAGCTGCGCTTCATCCATCGCCCCACGCTCTTGGCGGCGGACTTGGCTTCGCCCGCGGTGCTCGCGACGTCGGCGAGCCATGCTTCGAACGGAGTGCGGTCGAGGTCCTTCGCGAGCGCGTCGGCGATCGCGGCCTCGTTCTCCAACATCAGCCGTTCGAGGGCGCGCAGCTGCTGTTTGCGCCATTCGATGCTGCGTGTGCGGCCACTGGCGAAGGTCTCCCGGAGCCGGCGGACGGTCGCGGCGATGTCGGGGGAACCGGCGACGTCATCGCCGACGGCGACGGGGACGGCGGAATCGGTGGTCATGAAGGGTCTCCTTGTTCTGACCGGCGGAGTACCCCGAATGGTAGCCAACCAGCCAGTTGGTGAACAGGAGGTCGGGTCAGTCCCGCACTGCGGTGGTGAAGGTGGAGAACGACCCGCTGTCGGCGTCCTCGACCTCGACGTAGCGATCGAGCCGCTGCATCTCGTCGAGCGAGGCCACGGCCATGGCGTGCCATCCGTGCGCGTCGAGCCAGTCGGCCACGTCGGCCCGATCCGGGTCCTCGTAGGTCAGCTCACTGATGTCCATCGGCTGGACGTCGAACTGCGCGGTGATCCGGGCGAACCGCTCCCGCATGCGTTCGCGGCGCTCCTCGGAGTGCAGGCCCATCGACTCCGCGGCGACGCGGCTGCCGGGTGCGCTCAGCTCGGTGACTTGTGTGAACAGCCGGTCCTGAGCGTCGGCAGGCAGGTACATGAGCAGGCCCTCGGCGAGCCACGCCGTCGGCTGGGTGGGGTCGAAACCGGCGCCGGTCAGCGCGGCGGGCCAGTCCTGGCGCAGGTCGATCGCCACCGCGCGGCGGTCGGCCGACGGACTGACGCCGTGCTCGGCGAGGATGGCGGCCTTGTACTCCAGCACCTTGGGTTGGTCGATCTCGAAGACCGTGGTGCCCGCGGGCCAGGACAGCCGGAAGGCGCGGGAGTCCAGCCCGGACGCGAGGATGACGACCTGCCGGATGCCCCCGGCCAGCGCCTCGGCGAAGAAGGTGTCGAAGAAGAGCGTGCGCACGGCCTGATAGCTCTTCATGTTCTCGAACATCGCGCCGATCTCGGGGTCTGACGCGGTGGCCTTCGCGACGAAGTCGTCGTCGAGCATCAATCCCCAGACGCCCTCGCCGGCCTGGGCGATCAAGATCTCGGCGTAGGGGTCCTGGATCAGCGGGTCGGCTCGCCGGGTCTCGGCCGCGCGCGCAGCGGCGACCATGACGGCCGTGCTCCCGACGCTGGTGCTGATGTCCCACGTGTCGTCATCGGTGCGCGCAGTGCCCATACTTCGGGAGTCTAACTATTGCAGCGGGTGAGTGCCTCTAGGCACCGAGATGCCACAGCTTGTTGGCGAGCAGGAGCTCGAGCTTGTGGACCACGGCGCCCAGCGCGGCGCGATCCCCGACGAACCCGGCGTAGAAGCCCATCCCCCACAGCACCGCGACCAGCATCTCGACCAGATGGTCGACATCGGTGTCCGAACTGAGCTCACCGCGCTCGATCGCATCGTTGACCGCCCACGCCACGAAGGAGCGGGAGTTCTTCAGCGGATCGTGTTCGTCGCTGACCAGCTCGGGATGCCGCTGGGTCTCCAGCACCGAGGTGACCAGGAACGCCGCCGCGGAGCGGTCGTCGGTGTCGACCTGGGTGGTGGCCGCCAGGAAGG
The DNA here is from genome assembly GCF_022348085.1 of Mycobacterium sp. PSTR-4-N. Lineage (GTDB taxonomy): Bacteria > Actinomycetota > Actinomycetes > Mycobacteriales > Mycobacteriaceae > Mycobacterium. The sequence goes on from NZ_JAKRFN010000005.1 coordinate 79,689, forward strand.
TCGCCAGCCGGTCGACGAGGCCGGTTCGCTCCCGGGCGCGGGACACACCGGTGCTGACGATCGTCGTGTTCGTCTGCTCGACGACTTCACCCCACAGCACACGCTTGCTGGCAAAGTAATGATTGATGGCGGGTCGGGTCAGATCGGCCCGCACGGCGATCGCCTGGAACGTCGCGGCGTCGTACCCCAATTCGCTGAACACCTCGCGCGCAGCAAGCAAAATGCGCTCCCGCGTCTCGGCAGCCTTCGCCGCGGGGGGTCGACCTGGGCCTCTACTCGCCGTGTACGGCACCCCGAAATTGTGCCACACGTCACCGGGGCCTCCTGCACGCTGTCGTTTGCGGCCTCCGAGGCGTCGATTCGAGCAAACCTCGGACCGAATTCCCAGGGTGCACAGCGGTCGCGCGCGGGCCCGCCGAATTACAGTTTCGACATGGGGGCGACGGGGTCACGGGAGTTGTTTTTTCAGGCGGGGTTCGATGTGCTGGCCGAAGCCGGATACGGCGGGCTCAAGCTCGCGTCGGTGTGCGGTCGGCTCGGCGTCACGAGTGGATCGTTCTACCACCACTTCGCGAGCTGGTCGGAGTACACGCGCCAGCTCGTCACACACTGGCAGATGCAGATGACGGTGCGAGTGGAGGAGGCAGGCGAGGAACCCGACCCGAGGCGCCGGCTGGACCAGATCATCAAGGGTGGGTTGGCACTGCCGCACGGGGCCGAGGCGGCCATTCGCGTCTGGGGCTCGATCGATCCGCACGTGCGCGAGGCGCAGGCGGCGGTCGACCGTCACCGTTTCGACGCGGTGTTCGCGGCGGCTTTGCAAGTATTGGGGAACAGACGGCAGGCTGAGATGTTCGCGTCGTGGTCGATCTACCTGCTCGTCGGGTACGAGCAGGCGCTGTTGCCGCGCAACCCGGACGGATTGGAGTGGCTGGTGACCCAATTGCTCGACAGTCTGGACGCCGGGCGGTTCGCGTCGGTGCCCGACGGTGACTGACAGTGACTGACGGTGACTGACACAGCGGGTAACGAGACCGAGGCGGCGCCCGTCGAGCACGTCGTGGCGATGCTGCGGGAGCGCCTCTACGGGGCCATCTCGTGTCTGGCCACGCTGGTGGTCCTGACGCGCTACACCGAAGACGACACCAGCGGCTGGGCCCGGATGCTCGATGTCGCGGTGACCATGGGCGGGCTGTGGGCCGCCAGCCTGCTGGCCGACTGGGTCGCCCATCTGGCCGTGCACGAGCAGGCTCCGCACGGGGTGGAGCGCTGGCGGATCATGCAGGCGTCGGGTCAGATCCTGCAGGCCGCTGTGCTACCGCTGGCGGCGCTGGCGACCGCCGGTCTCGGCCTGCTCGACACCGATACCGCGATGTGGGCCGCCAAATGGATCCTCGTCGGTGAGCTCGGCCTGATCGCATTACTGGCGGTGCGCCGTACCCGGTTGCCGTGGTGGCAGCAAATCGCCACCGTCGCCACCCTGGTCATGGTGGGATTGCTCGTCATCGCCGTGAAGGTGCTCGCGCATTGACGACCGCACCGACCCTCGACGTGCGCGCGCGCATCGTCCGGCGGATGCATCAGCGCGACCCGGACAACGACGCGCTGCGCCGCGCCGTGCGGGCAGCGACCGTGGTGCCGATCGCGGCCGGCACGAGCTTCCTGCTCGGCGGCGGTAATCCCCAGACCTCGCTGTTCACGTTGTTCGGGTCCGTCGCGCTGCTGGTGTTCTCCGATTTCCCGGGCAATCGGCAGAACCGTGCGGTCGCCTACGCCGGACTGGGCGTCAACGGCTTCGTGTTGATCACCGTGGGCACGCTGATCGCGCCCTATCCGTGGCCGGCGGTGGCGCTGATGTTCGCCCTCGGTGTGGCGGTGACGTTTTCCGGGGTGTTGAGCGAGACGATCGCCGCGGGGCAGCGGGCGACGTTGCTGACGTTCGTGTTGCCGGCCTGCACGCCGCCCGGTCCGGTCGGTGAGCGGCTGGCCGGTTGGGCGATCGCGTTGGCGGTGTGTGTGCCTGCCGCGCTGTTCGTGCTGCCGCCGCGGCACCACGGTGAGTTGCGCCGGCGCGCCGCCCGGGCGTGCCGCACGCTGGCCGACCGCATCGACGGCTCGGCGAGCGCGGAGGACGTGCGCCGCGCGATGGACGGACTGCGTGCGACGTTTTTGGGGGCCGATTTCCGGCCGGTGGGGCTGACCGCGGGGAGCAGGGCACTGGTCCGGGTGGTCGACGACCTGGAGTGGGTGGCCGATCGGGTCGGACAGGACACCGGGGTCACGCTGCGCGACCGGAACGCGGTGGTGCGTGTGTTGCGCTGCGCTGCCGCCGTGCTCCGGATCTCGCGGCCGACCGACAGGGACGTGGCCCGCATGGATCTGGACGCGGCGCTCGAGACGTTGCGCGCCACCGCGCGGGGCCGGTGGCGGGAGGACCTGGACGAGATCCTCAGTGCCCCGGACGACGACCGCGCCGTCGCGTTGGGCCGTGAGTTACTGCGTCGTCGCACCATCGCCGCGATGATCGGCGCGACGGGGCGCATCATCGCCGCGGCCGCGGCCGCGGACGCCCGCCCGGTGTGGGCCCGCGCCCTGGGGCTGCGCCTGCCGCCGACCGGTGCATCGGACCGATTGCTCCCCGAAGCCGTTGCCGCAGCGCAGATCACGTCGGGCTTCGTCGCGAATCGCGCGGTGGCGGTGCGCAACAGCGTGCGTACCGGCCTCGGGCTGGCCATCGCGGTGGCCGTGACGCACATCTTCCCTGTCGAGCACGGGTTCTGGGTGGTGCTGGGCGCGTTGTCGGTGTTGCGCAGCAGCGCGTTGTCCACCGGGACGCGGGTGTGGCGCGCGGTGATGGGGACGACGATCGGGTTCGTGCTGGGCGCCCTGTTGATCGGCTTGGTCGGGGTGGATCCGGTCGTGTTGTGGGTGCTGATGCCGTTGGCGGTGTTCGGCTCGGCCTACGTTCCCGAGATCGCGTCGTTCACCGCGGCACAAGCCGCGTTCACGATGATGGTGCTGATCTTCTTCAACCTGATCGTGCCCACGGGCTGGCAGGTGGGGTTGATCCGGGTCGAGGACGTGATCGTCGGCGCGCTGGTCGGGGTCGTGGTCTCGGTGCTGCTCTGGCCTCGGGGTGCGACGGCGTCGGTGACGCGGGCGATCGACTCGGCGCGGGCGATCTTCGCCGCCTACCTGTGGACGGCGGTGCTGCGCATCACCCGCGGCGCATTCGAGGAACGCAACGACGAGGTGGCGATCCTGAGCCATCAGGCGCTGGCGGCCTCCCGTGTCATCGATGATGCTGTCCGCCAATATCTTTCGGAGAGCAGCGGTGATTCCGACTTCCGGGCGCCGGTGGTGCGCTCGTTCAACCGGGCGATCCGGCTGCGCGCCGCGGCCGATCTGATCGCCGACATCCCGACTCCACCGCCGCTGGCGGCCTACCCGACGGTGCGCGCCGTCGTGGAATCCCACGCCGAGGCGATCCGTGAGCGGGTGGTCGGCAGTATCGACGCCGGGCGCGCGAGCCCGCCGATCAGCGACGACTTCGTGCTGGCACTACGCAGCGAGCGGCGCGCCGAGATGCGCGAGAAGGCCACCGCCAACGATCTCGGCATCTCGGCCGCGCTGCCGCTGCTGACGGTCGCGGCGCTGCTGGGCGAGCTGGAGCTGATCTACCCGGCGTCAGCGTCCTGACCGGTGCGGCATCAACGCGCCGGGCGGGATGGTGCCGAACCGGCCGGCGTTGAAGTCCTCGACCGCCTCGATGAGCTCCGACTTGGAGTTCATCACGAAGGGGCCGTACTGGAACACCGGTTCCCGCAGCGGTTGCCCGCCGAGCAGCAGCACTTCCAGCGCGGGACGGTGCGACTCCTGGGTGGGTGCCGCGGCGACGCCGATGCGGTCGCCCGGGCCGAGAACGGCCAGCTGGCCCTGTTCGATCGGGTGACCGACGGGGCCGACGGACCCGCGGCCGGACAGCACGTAGACCAGCGCGTTGAAGTCGCGGTTCCACGGCACGTCGAGCCGGGCGCCGGGCTGGATGGTGGCGTGGGCCAGTGTGATCGGGGTGTGGGTGGCGCCGGGGCCGGCGTGCCCACCGATGTCGCCGGCGATCACCCGGAGCAGGGCGCCGCCGTCCTGGGAGGCGACCAGGCCGACCTGGGGGCCCTCGATCGACTGGTACTTGGGCGCGGCGAACTTGTCACTGCGCGGAAGGTTCACCCAGAGCTGGATGCCGTGGAAGAGTCCACCGCTGTCGACCAGTTCGGCCGGCGGGGTCTCGATGTGGAGGATGCCGGAGCCGGCGGTCATCCACTGCGTGGCGCCGTCGGTGATCATGCCGCCGCCGCCGTGCGAGTCCTGGTGGGCGAAGCGGCCGTCGATCATGTAGGTCACGGTCTCGAAGCCGCGGTGCGGGTGCCAGTCGGTGCCGCGCGGTTCGCCGGGCTGGTATTCCACCTCACCCATCTGGTCCATGTGGACGAACGGGTCGAGGTCGCGGGCGTTGACGCCGGCGAAGGCGCGGACGACGGGGAAGCCCTCCCCTTCGTAACCGCGGGGGCCGGTGGTCACCGAGCGCACGGGGCGTTCGGTGTCGGCGGGCGAGGGCGCTGACAGCCGGGGCAGGGTCAGGGTGTCTGCGGTGATTGCGGGCATGTCTCATTGAACCGGACCGCGGTCCGATTCATTCCGGACTCCTGGTGTGCAATCAGATCGCGCAGTCGGCCGGACTGGCGCGCTGGCTGCACACTAGACCCTCGCGCCGTGGGTACTCGGCGGCCATGACAGAGCACTGGCAGGTCATCGCCGCGACACCGTACGACCGGGCCGACCCGGAGCACGCGACCCGGCAGAGCACGGTGATGAGTGGGACCGAAGCCGAAGCCCGGCGGGTGTACGCCGACACGATCTCCTCGGCCGACGAGCACGGCTACTCCGCGGTGACGCTCACGCGCGGCGGCGTCGAGGTGGAGTCCTGGCCGCAGGCCACCGGCTGGACCGTCTAACCGAGGATCTCGAGCGCGGCGGCGCGGGCGTCGGCGGCGCTCGCGGTGGCCAGCACGGCGTCGGCCGCTTCGCGGCACTGCTGCAGCGTCACCTGCGCGAGTTTCGCACCGACACCCTGGACTGCCGCAGCGGCCGCCGACAGGGAGGTCACCCCCAGTCCGGTGAGCACGCAGGCCAGCAGCGGATCGGCGGCGGCCTCACCGCACACCCCGACGGGCTTGCCCGCGGCGGTCCCGGCGCGCACGGTCATCGCCACCAGCGCCACGACGGCCGGCTGCCACGGGTCGGTGAGAGTGGCCAGGTCGGCTGACATCCGGTCCGCGGCCATCGTGTACTGCGCGAGATCGTTGGTGCCGATCGACAGGAAGTCGACGTGCTCGAGAATGCGGTCCGCGAGCAGCGCGGCGGCTGGCACCTCGATCATGACGCCGGGAGTCAGCCCGCGTGCTCGGACCTCGGCCGCGAAGTTCAAGGCCTCGGACGCCGTCGCGATCATCGGCGCCATCACCCACGGCTGCTGCCCGGTGCGTTCGGCGGCAGCGGCGATCGCGTCGAGCTGATGGGCCAGTAGCCCGGGGTTGTTCTCGGCGATGCGGATGCCGCGCACGCCGAGCGCCGGGTTGGCCTCGTCCGGGTGACCCGCGAACTTGAGCGGCTTGTCCGATCCGGCGTCGAGCGTGCGGATCACGACCTTGCGCCCGGCGAACGCCTCGAGCACCTCGCCGTAGATGTGCGCCTGCTCGTCGACCGTGGGCTCGGCGTCGGTGTTGAGGAAGCACAGTTCAGTGCGGAACAGGCCGACGCCCTCGGCGGGTGTCTCCCGCGCGGCGCGGGCGGCTGCGCCGTCCTGCACGTTGGCCAGCACCGCGACCTGGTGTCCGTCGGCCGTCGCGCCCGGCCCGGTCCACCCCGCCGCCGCGGCCGCCACGCGCGCGGCGTCGTCCACAGCAGCCCGCGCCTCGGCGTCGTCGGGCGTCACGGTGACGGTGCCGCGGGTGCCGTCGACCAGGACCGTCGTCGCGGCGGGCACGTCATCCAGTCCGGCGACGGCGACCACACACGGAATGCCCAACTGCCGGGCGATGATCGCGGTGTGGCTGGTCGGGCCACCCAGCGTCGTGGCCAGCGCCACGATCAGCGCCGGGTCCAGGCCGGCGGTGTCGGCGGGGGCGAGGTCCTCGGCACACAGCACCGACGGCTCGTCGGGCAGGGGCACGCCGGGTTCCGGTAGTCCGTTGAGCTCGGCGATCACGCGGTCGCGGATGTCACGCAGGTCGGTCACCCGCTCGGCCATCAGGCCGCCCATCTTGGTGAACATCTCGACGAACTGATCGATCGCCCCGCTGACCGCGCGGACAGCGGGCGCACCGTCGGTGATGCGCTTCTCGGCGGCGCCGAGCCACCCGCGATCCTGCGCGAGCGTGGCCGTCGCGGCGAGAACCTCTGACGCCGCACCGGTCGCGTGGGCGGCGCGCTCGCGCAGCCGGGTGGCCACGGTGGCCGCTGCCGCAGCGAAGCGGTCTTTCTCGGCCGGCCGGTCGCCCTCCGCGATCTCGGGCAGGGCGGAGAGGTCCACCTCGGGCAGCCGCCCGGGGCGGATCACGGGCGCGTAGGCGACCCCGGTCACGACGGGAACGCCATGCAGAACGGTGCCGGCTGCCGGTGCTTCGGTGGCCTGTGAGCTAGACAGAGACGTCGCGGTCATGTGAACCAGGTTACAAGAATCCATTGACAAGTCAACACGTTCAGGAGTAAAACCAAACATATCAACAACCAATCGCACGAAACCCCACACAAACGGAGCTCCATGTACCCCGAAGAGCGGCAGCAGGCCATCGCCTCGCTGGTGATGGCCAGGGGCCGCGCCTCGGTGACGGAGCTCGCCGCCGCCTACGACGTGACCACCGAAACCGTCCGCCGCGATCTCGCCGTCTTGGACAAAGCCGGCATCGTCCGGCGGGTGCACGGCGGCGCCGTGCCGGTGCGGGCGCTGCACCTCGTGGAACCCGGGGTCGGAGAGCGCGACGTGACCCGCTCCGAACACAAGGATGCGATCGCCGCCGCGGCCGCCGAGTTCTTCCCGCTCAGCGGCGCGACCGTGCTGCTCGACGCCGGCACCACCACGATGCGGATCGCCGCTCACCTGCCCACCGATCGCGAGCTCGTCGTCGTCACCAACTCCGTGCCGATCGCCGCACGCCTGGCCACGATGCCGACGGTCTCGCTGCAGCTGCTGGGCGGGCGGGTCCGCGGTGTCACGCAGGCGGCCGTCGGTGAGCAGACGCTGCGGGTGCTCGACACCTTGCGCGTGGACATCGCGTTCATCGGCACCAACGCCATCAGCGTGCGGCACGGGCTGTCGACTCCCGACAGCGACGAGGCCGCGGTCAAGCGCGCCATGGTCCGGGCCGCCAACTACGTTGTCGTCGCGGCTGATTCGTCCAAGGTAGGCCGGGAAGACTTCGTCAGCTTCGCACCCATCACCAGTGTCGACACCCTCATCACCGACCCGGAGATCAGCGCCACCGACCGGTCCGCGCTGACCGATCAGGGCATCGAAATCGTCTGCGCAGGAGACCAGCTGTGATCGTCACCGTCACCCCGAACCCGAGCATCGACCGGACGGCGTCGCTGCCCTCGCCGCTGACCCGCGGCGCGGTGCACCGGGTCACGTCGGTGACCGACCAGGCCGGCGGCAAGGGCGTCAACGTCGCCCGGGCGCTGACACTGGCCGGGCTCGACGCGCTCGCCGTGCTGCCCGCCGCCGCCAACGACCCGTTGATCACCGCGTTGCAGACAGCGGCCGTGTCCTTCCGAGTCGTCCCCTCCGCCGAACCCGCCCGGACCAACTTGACGATCACCGAACCCGACGGCACCACCACCAAGATCAACGAACCGGGCGCAACGCTCGACGAGGCGACGGTGAGCGCACTGACCGACGCCGTGCTGGCCGCCGCCGAGGACGCCGACTGGGTGGTGATGTCCGGTTCGCTGCCGCCGGGCATGGCGGCGTCCTGGTACGGCGACGTCGTGGCGATGCTCGCCTCGCGTCGGTGCCGCGTCGCCGTCGACACCTCGGACGCGCCGCTGGCCGCGCTCGTGGGATCGCTCGAGCGCGGCGCACCGGATCTGATCAAGCCGAACACCGAAGAGCTGGCCAGCGTGCTGGGCCTCTCCCCCGAAGTTCTCGAACAGGCTGTCGCACAGGGGGATTACGAGCCCGTAGTGGTGGCCGCGCGCCAGCTCGTCGACCGTGGTGTCGGCGCGGTGCTCGCCACGCTAGGCGCCGAAGGTGCCGTGCTGGTCGACGCCAACGGCGCGTGGATGGCGACCCCGCCGCCCATCGTGCCGCGCAGTACGGTCGGCGCAGGCGACTCCTCGCTGGCCGGCTACATCCGCGCAGAAGTCGGTGGCGCCGTCGCCCCGCAGCGGCTGCAGATGGCCGTCGCCTACGGCAGCGCCGCCGCGGCCCTGCCCGGAACCACCCTGCCCTCGCCCTCCCAGATCGACCTGGCCGCCGTACACGTCGCGCCGATCTCCCCGATTCCTGCCACTCAGTAACACTCGACGACGAAAGTAGTGTCATGACCAGCTCCACCGCTTCTCCGCCGATCATCACCTCCGATCTGGTCCTCCTCGATGTCGCCGTCGATGGCGACAAGCAGGCCGTCATCGAGCGGATGGCCGGCGCCCTGGGCGCAGCCGGTCGCGCGACCGACACCGACGGCCTCGTGGGGGCGGCGATGGCCCGCGAGCAGCAATCGGCCACCGGTCTGCCGGGCGGCATCGCGATCCCGCACTGCCGCTCGCCGTACGTCGACACCCCGACCATCGGGTTCGCCCGGCTCAGCCCCGCAGTCGATTTCGGCGCCCCCGACGGCCCGGCCGATCTGGCGTTCCTCATCGCCGCACCGGATTCCGGCGGCCAGGAGCACATGAAGCTGCTGTCCAGCCTGGCGCGGGCGTTGGTGCGCAAGGACTTCGTCGAATCGCTGCGCACCGCGTCGTCGGCCGACGAGGTCGTGAGCCTGGTCGACGGGGTGGTGAACCCGGCGCCCGCCGGCGCCCCGGCCACGCCCGCACCGGCTCCGGCGCCCGCCGAGAAGCAGTCCGCCAAGACGCTGATCGCGATCACCGCCTGCCCCACCGGCATCGCCCACACCTACATGGCTGCCGATGCGCTCGCCGCCGCGGCCAAGGAGGCGGGCGTGACGATGGTGGTCGAGACGCAGGGATCGTCCGGCAGCACCCCGGTGCCCGCGGAGACCATCGCCAAGGCCGACGCTGTCATCTTCGCCACCGACGTGGGCGTCAAGGACCGCGGCCGCTTCGCCGGCAAGCCGGTGATCGCCTCCGGGGTCAAGCGTGCGATCAACGAGCCGGCCAAGATGGTCGCCGAAGCCGTTGCCGCAGCTGATAATCCGAACGCGCCGCGGGTTGAGGGGTCCGCGGCGACGGCATCGGCAGGGTCCGCACCCGGCGGCAACGTCGGGTGGGGCACCCGCACCCGGCAGATCCTGCTGACCGGCGTGAGCTACATGATCCCGTTCGTCGCCGCAGGTGGTCTGCTGATCGCGCTCGGCTTCCTGTTCGCGGGATACGAGATCGCGAACAAGCCCGAGGGCGAGTCACAGTCGCTGGGCAACATCATCGCGTTGAACAACTCGCTGACCAATCTGCCCAGCGGTGGCTTCACCCAGTACCTGGGGGCCATTCTGTTCAGCCTCGGCGGCCTGGCGTTCAGCTTCCTGATCCCCGCCCTGGCCGGCTACATCGCCTTCGCGATCGCCGACCGGCCGGGCCTCGCACCCGGCTTCACCGCGGGTGCGCTCGCCGGATTCGTCGGTGGGGGTTTCATCGGCGGCATCGTCGGCGGTGTCATCGCCGGGTTCGCCGCGCTGTGGATCAGCAATATCAAGGTGCCGCAATGGTTCCGCGGGCTGATGCCGGTGGTCATCACGCCACTTGGCGCGTCCCTGGTGGTCGGCTTGATCATGTTCTTCCTCGTCGGCCGTCCGCTGGCCCTGATCAACACCGGCCTCACCAACTGGCTGAGCAGCATGTCGGGCACGTCGGCGATCCTGCTCGGCGTGATCCTCGGCCTGATGATGTGCTTCGACCTCGGCGGCCCCGTGAACAAGGCCGCCTACGCGTTCGCCACCGCAGGGCTTGCCGCCTCGACCACCGCCTCGTTCCAGATCATGGCCGCGGTGATGGCCGCCGGCATGGTGCCGCCGTTGGCGATGGCACTGGCCACCACGGTGCGGCCTGGGCTGTTCAGCGAGCCCGAGCGGGAGAACGGCCGCGCCGCATGGCTTCTCGGCGCCTCGTTCATCTCCGAAGGGGCGATCCCGTTCGCCGCGGCCGACCCGCTGCGCGTCATCCCGTCGATGATGTTCGGCGGCGCCATCACCGGCGCGCTGTCCATGGCCTTCGGCGCCACGTCGAGAGCCCCACACGGCGGCATCTTCGTGCTGTTCGCGATCGACAACAAGCTGGGCTTCGTGATCGCCCTGCTGGCCGGCACCGTCGCGGCAGCAATCGCCGTCGTCGCAGCCAAGCAGTTCATCAAGCCCAACGCCGCCAAGGCCGAGCGCGAGCTCGTCGCGGCCTGATCCAGTCCGTCCACCACCACCCATCACATAGAGGAGAGTTCATGCCCACCAAGACCGTCATCGTCGGCTCGTCCATCGGACTGCACGCCCGGCCCGCCGCGATCATCGCCGAGGCCGTGGTCAACGCCGGTGTACCCGTCACGCTCTCGGTCGAGGGCGGTGAGCCGGTGGACGCCGGCTCGGCGCTGATGATCATGACGCTGGGCGCGGGCAACGGCGCGCAGGTCACCGTCGCCTCCGACGACGAATCTGCGGTGAACACGATCGCCGAGCTCGTGCAAAAGGACCTCGACGCCTGAGGGTCCGCCGGCGCCGAAAGAAAGCGGAACGACCTCCCTCCGCGGCCCCTTAGGCTTGCCGATGTGCCCGCAGCTCAGCCGTTTGACGTGACCTTTTACGCCGCGAACGAGGCGGCGCTATGTTTGCTGACGTCGGTGCGAGCGCGGCCCGTCAGGGTCCACGGAACGGGGGGTGACCAGTAGTGCGGCGACTGGCTTCTCTGTTTGCTGCTTTGCTGCTGGTCGTTTTGCTCGCTCCACCGACGGCAGGGGCGATCGAACCACCGGTCATCGACCCGGGCGCGATCCCTCCTGATGAGACGGGTCCGGATCAGCCGATGGAGCAGCGGCGGGTGTGTGCCGCGCCCACGGTGTTCCCGAACTCCAACTTCGCTGATCGGCCCTGGGCCAGCGACTATCTCCGGCTGGCCGATGCGCAGCGGTTCGCGACGGGCGCCGGGATAACTGTTGCTGTCATCGACACGGGGGTCAACGGGTCGCCGCGCGTGCCCGCCGAGCCGGGCGGTGATTTCGTCGACCAGGCCGGGAACGGCATGTCCGACTGTGATGCGCACGGCACTCTGACCGCCGCAGTGATCGCGGGCCGGCCGGCCCCCACCGACGCGTTCGTCGGTGTCGCGCCGGACGCCCGCCTCCTGTCGCTGCGCCAGACCTCCGACAGCTTTCAGCCGGTGGGTGCCCGGACCGACCCCAACGATCCGAACGCGACCCAGACCGCGGGGTCGTTGCGGAGCCTGGCCCGCGCGATCGTGCATGCGGCCAACCTGGGTGCGCAGGTCATCAACATCAGTGAGGCCGCTTGCGACAGACCACGAACCGCACCATCTTTCCGCCGAGGTCCCGGCGCCACCACCGGCAGTCGAGTGTGCGGTCGGGCCGGCTCAGTACGTCCGCCATGGCCGCCACCTCGGGGTGCGGATCGCCGAACGCGGTGAGGATGCCCTGGGCGGTGAGGTCACGGGTGACCTGCTCGGCGACGATGCGGCGCTGGTCCTCGTAGGGAATGTTGGGCCGGATCCCGAGCGCCAGCGGGAAGTCCACCAGGTGCAGCAGGTCCGCGATGACGAGCATGCCGTCGATGGTCACTTCGACACCCACCACGTCGTCGTAGTGGGTGGGTTCGGCATCGCCGAAGAGGGGGCTGGCCATCACTTCAGCCGCCGGGCCGACACGTAGTCGGTGGCTTCGTAGCGGTACGCGGCGCCGACCAGGTGCTCACCCAACGATTCCGACCGGGCGGCGAGCGCCGCGACGGCGGCGGCGCGGGCACGCTGCACGATCTGCAGCGCCCCGGCCGTACCGGATGCGATCGGGCCGTGGGACGTCAGAACCCCGGCGGCGCCATCGCGCACGCGGCCACCGGCCGACACGACCTCCGCGGCGACCCGCTGCTGGTGGATGGCCAGCTCATGCAGGTGCGCCGGGGTCACTCCGAGTTCGACGTGGGACATGACCGGTTCGTCTCCTGCTGTAGTCACTGGGGTGGGCGCGTGGCGGCCGGCGCCGGTGGCGACGGTGGCGGACTCGGCACCTGTTCCGGCGGTGTCTCAGGCACCACCGCGTCCTCGGAGTCGGCCGGTTCGGTCTCGGCCTCCGCCGCAGGATCACCCGTGTCGTCGGGGCTCTCCTTCTCTTCTGCCCGCACGTCCACCGGGGGTGCCTGCGGCGCGGCTGCCTGCGAGGCCGGCGACGGGAGCTGCCCGACGGCAGTGACCACTGCGCCCAATGCCGCGGCCAGGGGTGCCACGGCGGTGCCGATCATCCCGCCCACCGCCCCGAACGCCGATGTCAGCCCCGACAGCATGTCCCCTTGCATCGGTGACTGCTCGGAGGTGGTGACCGGACCGGGGGCCGGGCACGTCGGCGACGGGAGGAGCGGGGCCGATGTCCCTGAACCCGGCTCGGGAAGGTCATCAGGAGCTGCTGGCAAGTCGGTCGATTCGGTGTCGATCGACGCGGCCTCGCTGTCAGGCGAGTCGATGGGCCCGGCCTCCCCGACGAGCGCTTCGTACTCGCCGGCGATCCGTCGCAACCGACTCGCGTTGTCTGCGGTCTCTGCTGCCAGATCGCCCAGTTCGGTACTGCACACGCCCACGGCCGCGGTCACCGCCGCGAGCTCGATGGATGACTTCATCGCAGGCCCGACACCGGGAATCGCGGCGAGCGAGCCCGTCACGCGGCGCAGCGATGAGAGCTGGTGGGCGTGATCGTCCAACGTCTCGCGCCGGCGGATTATCTGGGTGGCCTCCCGGTCGATGACGGTGTGAACGTCCCGATCCAGCACTGCGAGCGCCTCGGCGGCGCCGGCCAGGCGACGGGTGGCCACGGTGTACGACTGAGCGGCGCCGCCCTCCCACTCGTCGCGCGGATAGGCGCATTCCACCGTCCGTGCCGCAGCGAGGAAGCCGGTCGCGCCGTACTGGAAAGATTCACCGGCGTCGGGCCGGCCGTGTCCCGTCGTCGAACGCATCCCGGCGATCACGCGTTGCCCGGCACCGAGGATGTCGGTAACGGCAACCGCGCCGCACGCGCCATCCGTGAATTTGCCCGGCGCACCGGCGGCATCGGACACAACCATGCTCGACCACCCCTTCCCACGGGGAGCCTACCAGCGCTCAACCCCCTGACCGGACACCAATTTTCTCCAGCGACAGCGCAGCAGCACTCCACTGGCAGGCTGTCCACCAGCCAGAACACTGCGCTCGCCGCCTGATGTCATGGGCACACCGGGCCGTCGCGGGCGGCCTGGCCGCCGATGGCAGCGCTGTCGATCAGCGGAGCGGCCGGCGGTCGCGGACTTCTTTGCTCGTGCGGCCGACCCGTACTCTGAGAAGCTGCCGCGGACCGCATCGAGGAGGAGACCCGCTGTGACTGACCGCGACGAGGTGGCGCGCCGAGAACACGACGACACACCGCCGACGCCCCAGCCGCCCGTCTTCGGGTCGCAGCCTCCGAACGAGGGCAACACCGGACCGGTGCCGCGACTTCACACTCCTCTGCGGCCACCGCAGGGCCCCCAGGGCCCGCCGCCCCCGCCGTGGCCGGCCGCTCCGCCCGAGCCCGACACCACCGTGCTGCCCGCGCAGCCCAATTCCTACGCCGAACGCATCCGGCCGGCCGATCTGTTGCCGACGCGCAAGAGCGTGCCGGCCCGGGGCTGGCGGCGATGGCTCTACAAAGCCACCTTCGGTGCCGTCAACGTGGGTCCATCACCGGCCGAGCGACGTATCGCGGCTCTCGAGGCGGCGATCCGCGCGCCGCTGCGCGGCCACTTCAAAGTGGGCGTACTCGGCAAAGGCGGCGTCGGAAAGACCACGGTTTCGGCCTGCATCGGCTCGGTCTTCGCCGAACTCCGGCAGGACGACAGGGTGGTGGCCGTCGATGCCGACACCGCGTTCGGCAAGCTGGGCAGCCGGGTCGATCCGCGTGTGCAGGGCTCGTTCTGGGAGCTGGCCACCGATCGTCATCTCGAGACCTTCGCCGACGTCCGAAACCGCGTCGGCAGCAATGCCGCAGGATTGTTCGTCCTCGCGGGCGAGGCGACTCCGGCCCGGCGCCGCGTGCTCGACCCGCCTCTGTACCGCGAGGCGGTGTCCCGGCTCGATCGCTACTTCACGATCGCGGTCGTCGACTGCAGCTCCACGATGGACGCCCCGGTGACCCAGGAAGCTCTGCGCGATCTGGACGCGCTCGTGGTCGTGTCCTCTCCGTGGGTGGACGGCGCCGCCGCGGCGGGTCAGACGCTGGATTGGCTGGCCGCGCGCGGGATGAACGGCCTGTTGCAGCGCACCGTGGTGGTGCTCAACGACTCCGACGGTCACGCCGGTAAGCGAACGAGAACCATTCTCGCTCAACAATTCTCGGGGCACGGCCAGCTGGTGGTCGAGGTGCCCTTCGACGGGAATCTACGGCCCGGCGGCATCATCGACGGCACGGCTGACATGTCGGCCGCCGCGCGCGTCAAGTTCGTCGAGATCTGCGCCGCGCTCGCCGCTCACTTCCCTCCGCGCTGAGCCTCGGCCCGCCGCAGACTCAACACCTCCCCGGTGATGCGGTGGGCGGAGAGCAGATCACCCATCTGAGCCGACTGGCGCTCCGCCGTCTCCCACGCGGGGTCTCCGCCGTGGCGGTGGGCGAGTTCCTCCTCGACGCGTGTCACCCGCGTCTGCCAGTGGTCGGGAATGGCCGGCAGGTCCGGCGTCTGCAACCGCGCATCGACGACCAGCCCTGCCGCCGTCAGCGCGCCGCGCAGAGATGCCTGCGTCGGAAAGTGATTGCCTTCCGGCCGGTCTGCGGCGGCAAGTTGCTTCTGCGCGACGAAGACCAGCAACCCGATGCGGCCCGGCGCGCGGACCACGCGGCGCAATTCGGCCAGCACAGCGGTGTGCGCCCGCATGGTGCACAGCACGCCGAGACACCAAGCGGCATCGACGGATTCGTCAGCCAGCGGCAGGGCGTCGGCGCTGCCCTGCAGCGTCGGATAGCCGAACAGCGACACGGCGGCCCGGCACGCGCCCGCCTCCGGTTCCACGAGCACGGGTCGGAGCGCCCGTCGCTCAACGGCGTATGCCGCCGGCCCACCCACTCCGGCACCGCAGTCCAGCAGCGTCTCACCCGCGCGCAACCCTAGACGCTCGATCAGCCAGTCGAGCGCGGCGGGATTGCCGCTACCGCGGCACCCGGCGGGAACGTGGTAATCCGGTCCCAGGTCCCTGGCGACCTCCGCGGTCCACTCGGCGACGGTGTCGAACTCCGCCGACATCGCGTCATCGCCCACGGCCGGCCTCCTCGAGCACGCGTCGACCGACCTCGGCCTTGATCTCCGCACCCGCACGGGTGCCTGCAGCCGAGGCCAACCCGGAGATGTTCACGCCGTACACACCGTCGATGGCCAGCAGGGCATGTGCCTCGGCGACAGCGGCATCGATGCCCGCCTGCACCGGATCCGGTGCGTCCAGGATGGTTGCGACGACGGCAGGGTCGAGCTCGAGGCCGGGCAACCCGCGCAGGACCGCGGCCGACACGTCGTCGGTGACCACCGCGACCGCTGCCAGCACCGGGATGGTCAGGCCCTGTGCCCGAGCCGCAGCCATGAATTCCCCCACCACACCCGGGGTCGGCGTGTGGTTCAGCACCGCGAGGGCCGCTCCCGCGTGCTGCTTGGCGACCAGGCGCGCGGGCCGACCCGAAACCGGTGGCGCGGTGACGGTTTCGGGGACGGCTGCGGTGATGCCCAACGAGGCGGCCAGGGCGACCAGCCGCGGGCCGTCCAGGTCGAAGGTCTGCGTGACGTCGGGGCGGACGTCGTACGCGCGCCCGTCTCCGGTCACACACAGCACCGTCGGAACGTCCAGCAGCGACAATCCGCGCAGCTCCTGTTCGAGGACCACCCGATTTCGGTCCCGACACGACAGCGTGATCCAGGGGGAGGCACCGGCCTCTTGCAGGAGCGCGGCCATCACTGCGGGCGGGTAATCCGGGCGGTTCTGGTGTTCCCCCACGAGGACCGCATCGCAGGACCCCGCCAGCGCCGCGGCGGTGGCGGCCAGATCGACCGGGTCGAAGGGAGTGCAGCTGAAGTCGGTGAGAACCAGTGGCACTGTCGCCGGGCGGGGCGGATGTGTCACCACCCCGTCCCACGGCACGGCCGCCGGGAACGCGCAGGGACCTGCCCGCATCTCGCACTGGCCGTCGGCGCGCACACCCCCGCACGGGCCATAGCGCATGTGCTTCGGGCAGTCGTCCACGCCGAGGCCGTCTGTCCGTGCTGCCGCCATCGAACCTCCGTCTCGGTTCGCATCGTGCCCACCTTGGCGCGGACGAAACCCGGTGATGTCCTCTGGCGGGGCCGGAGGGACTTTTGGCCCCTTCGAGCCGCGACAGCACTGCCTACCGTGGGAGGAAGCGCAGGACGGACGGTTGCCTCCAGTCCGGCGTCAGGCGACGACCGGAGGCAACTCCGCCGTTAAGCAGCAGCGACGGCCCTGTTCTCGCCGACCTCAGACAATCCCCGCGATCAGCGTTTCGAGCGCTTCCACCGCGCTGGGCGCGACCGGTTCACCGGCCTCCGCCTGGGACACCACCTGCTCGGCGACGCCGGCGGCCTGCGCCGTCTCGGCAACGGTCAGGTTGGCCCCACGGCGCGCGGCGTAGAGGCGTGGACCCAGCGCAGCACCGGGCGCACGGGCAGCGCGCAGCATCAGATCGTCGTAGAGGCTGCGCACCCTGCCCAACGCCTTGATCAGGGGCGGGGTGACCCTGCCGATGCGTGCTGCCCTCGCCGCCACAGCTTCGAGCTGCCGCAGATCGGCGAGCGTCGCCTCGATCCGGATGGGAAACGTCGGATCGTCGTCGGCGGGCAGTGCCGACACGGTGCCCGCCATCGTGCCCACCGCCGCGAGAACCGCCTGGGCGATCAGCGAGGACTCGTCTCCGCCGGGAGGAGGGACCGGTTCTCTGCGGCGGTCCGGTGCACCGGTGCGCAGTCGCTCGATCGTGCCGGGCGGCCACTGCAGCACCTCCTCGAGCTTGGCGCGGGTGCGCTCACGTGGCCAGCTGCGTCCCTTCTCGAAGGCGATCAGCGCGCCCGCGTTGATGATGCCCTCGGCCGCCAGCCGACGCTGACTGATGTCGAGCTCGCGTCGGCGCGCGGCCGCCGCGGCGCCCGCCCTGACCATTCCGGCGTCGGCCGCATCGGCGTGCGCACCGACCGACTCCGTGTTGGTCATGTACCGGCGATCCTCGATGTCGTTGGAGCTCGATGTCGCAGGCGCCCAGCGCTACGGCTGATGCGGGTACTGCAACGGTTTCCCCGTAAAACTACACCTTCACCAACCGCCCAACCGCATCATCGCGACAGAATTCATGTGACATCTGACTTTGCCCCATTGGGCACGTGACATGGCCTTTTATTGCCACTCCGGGGTGGCGCAACACCTTCCCGCCACAGTTCCGATGACCAAACTGTTGCGATGCTACGGTTTGTCCGTTAGCTTTCCTTGCATCGCGGCGGAAGCGCCGCCCAGGCACAAGGAGCTACCCGATGACCGCAACACCATGGGACGACACCCCGATCGGCGAATGCACCCGGGACCCTGACCGGTGGACCACGACGGCCGATGACGACGCGAAGGCGATCTGCCGGTCCTGCCCCCGGCGATGGCTGTGCGCGAAGGAGGCGTGCGAGTCTCCACGAGCCGAAGGGCTGTGGGCGGGGATCTATGTGCCCGAGGCGGGCCGGGGCCGCTCTTTCGCACTCCGCCAGCTCAAATCGCTGGCCGAACTGAACGGTCACCCCGTCGGCGAACGCCGCGTCTACTACGCCGACATCGCGTGACCATCGGCCGGGGAATAGCCCGGCCTTCCCACCCGTTGAGGACTTCGGCGGTGCCGGACATGCCCCCGGGCACCAACCACTTTCGTCGCTTCGAGCGACCACTCGCCGAGAGGCGCCATGCCGGTACCGCCCCTTCTTCTTCGCCCCGCGCTCACCACGTGTCGACGAACCGCCCGCTGATGCGGTGCGGCGTTTCGGCGGCGGTGAGGGTCGAGGCGATCACTGATCGGGTCTCGGCGGGATCGATCACATCGTCGATCTCGAACAGCATCGCCGCGTTGAGCGCCTTCGCGTTGTCCTGGGCCGCGGCAGTCGCCTCGCGGACGCGATTCTCCCGTTCTGTCTCGTCGGCAATCGCCTCGAGTTCCTTGCGCAACCCGAGACGCACCGCCCCTTCCAGACCCATCGGGCCCAGATGCGCCCCCGGCCATGCCACCGTCAACACCGGTTCGTGCAGGCTCCCGCCCGCCATCGCTTGAGCACCGAGGCCATATCCCCGGCGCAGCACCACCGAGATCATCGGCACCTGCAGGGCTGCCCCCGCCACGAGCATGCGCGAAGCGCGGCGTACCAGCGACTCCGCCTCCGCGGCGGGACCCACCATGTATCCGGGGCAGTCGATCAGCGAGACGACCGGGAGCGCGAAAGCGTTGCACAGCTGGAGGAATCGAGCAGCCTTGTCGGAGGCGGCCGCGGTGATGGCGCCGGCCATGAACCTGGTGTCGTTGGCCAGGATCCCGACTGCGCGACCCTCGATCCGGGCCAGCGCGGTGACCAATTCGCGTGCGAACCGCGGGCGCAGGAATGTCACGGAGGCGGTGTCGGCGAGCGTCTCGATGATGGGAGCCACGTCGTAGGCGCGGCGCTCCCGCTCCGGGACGGCGGTGCGCAGCCCGGTCTGATCGGAGGCGGTCCATTCGGTGCGGCCCGGCCGGAAGTAGCTGAGCAGTTGCTTGGTCACGTCGACGGCTGCCGCTTCGTCGTCGACGAGGACGTCGACGTTGCCGTTGGGTTCCTGGACGCTCATCGGGCCGACGTCATCGGGTGCCACGTCGCCGAGCCCACCACCGGCGATCATCGCCGGCCCGCCCATCCCCAACGACGCGTCACGCGTCGCCACGATCAAGTCCGACGTCCCGGCGAGCACCGCATTACCGGCGAAGCAGCGTCCCTTCACCACGGCGAGCCGCGGGACGATCCCTGACAGCCGCGCCCACAACGCGAATGCGCGCGTGTCCAGCGCGGAGACCACCGGGTAGTCGGTGTCGCCGGGTCTACCGCCTCCGCCCTCGGCGAAGAGCACTGTCGGCAACCGCATTCGCTCGATGAGCTCGAACAACCGGTCTTTCTTCCGATGCCCCAGTGCCCCTTGGGTTCCCGCGAGAACCGTGTAGTCGTAGGAGAGTACGGCGCATGGACTGCCCGCGACACGCGCGGTGCCGCCGATCAGGCCGTCGGCCGGGGTCCGGGCGATCAGATCGTCGAGATCGCGCCGCATTCGCTGCGGGGCGACGGCGAAGCGCCCGTATTCGACGAACGACCCCGCATCGACCAAGTCGGCGACGTTCTCCCGCGCGGTGCGGCCTCCGCGCGCGTGCCGACGCGCGACGGCATCGGGGCGGGCCGCGTCTTCGGTCAGCGCACGCCGACGCAACATCTCCGCCAGATCGGGCCGAATCTCGCCGGGGTCAGCCATCGAGATGGGCGATTGCCGAGGCGATCTCGTCGAGCAGCGCGTCGACCTGGTTCTCGTCGCACCCGCGCTGACCCCAGGGTGGTTTGCTGAAGGTGACGTTGCGGAGTTCGTCGGCCGTCAGGCCTTGCTCGCCCATGGCGTCCGACTCTAGCGAGTTATCCACAGGGACTGTGCACAAACCAGTCGGCCGTCGGTGGGTGTCCTTAGGTTGGCCCCATGACGAACTGGATCAACACGGTCAGCCGTGACCACGTCGAGCGCGGGGTGCGCGGGCGCTTCACGCAGGCCAACCACGGCAAACCGCACATGCTGCGCAAGATGGCTCGGGGCGACTGGCTGGTGTTCTACTCGCCCCGGACGGTCTATCCCGATGGTCCGCCGCTGCAGGCGTTCACGGCCATCGGTCAGATCGTCGACGACGAGCCCTACCAGGTGGACTTGCCTGATGGGTTCACGCCGTGGCGGCGCAACGTCGATTTCCTCGACTGCAGCGAGGTCCCCATCCGGCCTCTGATCGAGCATCTGGATTTCATCGAGGACAAGTCGCGGTGGGGCTACAAGTTCCGGTTCGGGGTGTTCCGTATCGAGGATCACGACCTCGAGGTCATCCGTTCGGCGATGGTCCAGCCGCTGCGGGAGGAGACTACGGTGAACTGATGAGCAACACCGACGCGGCGCCCACCGAAGTGGATTGCGGCCCTTCGGCATTGGGTGCCGGATTCGGGGTGCTGCATCCGCGCGAGGTGCCCCTTGGCGGCCCGCGTGCCATCCGGGTGCGGCGAACGCTTCCGCAGCGGGAACGGTCGCTGATCGGGGCATGGTGCTTCGCCGACCACTACGGCCCGCATGATCTGCGCGGCGGGCAGGGGATGGATGTCCCGCCGCATCCCCACACCGGGCTGCAGACCGTGAGCTGGCTGTTCAGCGGGTTGATCGAACACCGGGACAGCGCCGGTGTGCACGCGATGGTGCGTCCCGGCGAGCTGAACCTGATGACAGCCGGAGCGGGCATCTGCCACTCCGAGGTGTCGGTGCCCAGCAGTCCGATCCTGCACGGCGTGCAGCTGTGGGTGGCGCTGCCCGACTCCGACCGGGACACCGCCCGCGATTTCGACCATCATGCGCCTCGCCCTCGCACCCGCGGCGGGGTCACGGCGCGGGTCTTCCTCGGTGAACTCGAGGGCGATCGGTCGCCGGTGCACACCTTCACCGCGTTGGTCGGCGCTCAGCTCGATCTGGAGCCCGGTGCGCGGGTGGCGCTCGACGTCGATGCGGCCTTCGAACACGGTGTCCTCGTCGACCAGGGCCGGGTCGACGCCTGTGGTGCGGAGCTCGCCGGCGCCGATCTCGGATTCCAGGGCACCGGCCACGACACCCTCCACCTGACCAATCGCGGCGACGAGCCCGCCCGGGTCGTGCTACTCGGCGGCGTGCCCTTCACAGAAGAGCTGGTGATGTGGTGGAACTTCGTCGGCCGCAGCCACGACGAGATCGCCGACTACCGGGAGCAGTGGCAGAGCCACGACGTCCGGTTCGGCGCGGTGGCCGGGTACGACGGTGCCGGGACCCGGTTGCCGGCGCCACCCTTGCCGCACGCCACCTTGAAGCCACGGCCCCGACCCGGGGTATAGAGGGGTCATGACCCAGGACAGAACCGGCGCACCGACAGAGGTCGTCGCCGAGCAGGATCGCTTCACGATCTCCGTCGACGGCCACCAGGTCGGTCTGGCCGACTTCTACGACCGCGACGGCGCACGGGTGTTCCCACACACCGAGGTGGACCCGCGCTATCAGGGCCGCGGACTCGCGACCATCCTGGTGCGGGAAGCGCTGACGGCCACGCGCGCAGCGGGGCTGCGCGTCGTTCCGCAGTGCTGGATGGTCGCCGAATTCATCGAGAAGAACCCCGAATTCGCCGACATGACAGGAGACGCTTCGTGACCACCGACAAGACGGGCGCACCCACCGAGGTCGCGGCCGAGCAGGATCGCTTCACCATCTCCGTCGACGGGCGCACGGCCGGCTTCACCGAGTTCATCGACCACGACGGTCAACGCATCTTCCCGCACACCGTCGTCGACGACGAGTTCTCCGGGCGCGGCCTGGCGACCATCCTGGTTCGCGAGGCCCTGGAATCCACCCGCGACGCGGGACTCCGCATCGTGCCGGTGTGTTCGATGGTCGCCGGATTCATCGAGAGGAATCCGGAGTTCAACGACATCGTCGACCCGATCACGACCGACGTGAAGCGAGTGCTGTCGCGCCGGTGACCTCAGAGGTACTGCGCGGTGCTGCCGGCGACCGGCATGGCCCCCATACCGAGCTTGCGATGATCCCAGCTGCGCATCCGGGACGGCACCACCCGCACGCTGACCCGGTTGTTCATCATCTGATCGACGAACGGGCGCATGTCCTCGGTGTAGGGCCCGGTGTAGCGCTCCCACACGCTGATCCCGACACGTAGGTTCGTGTCCGGATCGTCGTGGATCTCCGCGGTCCCGTCGATCGACACCCCGCGCAGCGTGTCGTAGGTCAGCCCGTCCTCGATCATCACCGTGACGGTCGGGTCGCGGCGGATGTTGACCGCCTTCTGCGACTTGGCCTTGGTCTCGAACCAGATTTCGCCGTCGATCACGGCGTACCACATAGCCACCAGATGCGGACGGCCGCTCGGCAACACCGTCGCCAGCGTGGCTGTGCGACTGTGGTCGATGAATTCGGTGATCTCGTCGTCGCTCATCACGATCTTCGCGCGTTCGTTCTTGCCCACGCTCGCATACTTCCACCTCACCCGGGACGCCGACGGCCGGGTTTGATCCTGTGCGGAGGTGGTACCGAAATTGCGGGGTAGCTACGGGGCGGCCGTAGTCCCAAGGCCTCGCGGGTTGAGCAGCAGCCCGTGGGGCCGCCTCCGTTTCATCAGGTTTCGAACGTCTGTGCGATGGGCATTCCGCGTGCATGAGTGACAACCAAGCGCCGCAGGAGAATCCCGAGAAAGAACCGTCGCAGTGGGTGACGGGCGATGAGCCCATGACGGGAGCGCAACGCAGCTATCTGCACACACTGGCCCAGGAGGCCGACACCGAGATCCCCGAGGACGCCACCAAGGCGCAGGCCTCGGAGATGATCGACCAGCTGCAGCACAAGACCGGCCGCGGCACGTGAGGGCGGCTCAGTAGAACGCCACCGGCGGCAGCGGGCGGATGCCACCGCCACTGTGGCTCCCGGCGAAGCGGACCGTGCCATGGAACGGTCCCGTCAGCGTCAGGGTGCCGATGGGGCGGAAGCGTCCGACGGGTGCACTGATCATGAAGCTGAGCTCGCTGCCCGGGGCGAACCGTAGATCCCGACCGGTGGTCCGTGGGCGCGCGCCGAACAGAATCGGTTGCAGCCCGGCGAGATACAACCACAGCGACGAGTAGAGCGATGCCACCGGATCGCCCGGCACCACTGCGTGGTGCAGCGGCGCGCCGTCCGCGGAGGACGCCAGCAGGAAGTCCTGGTTGCGCCCGGGCCCATAGACATCGGGGAGCGAGATGCACAGCTTTCTCGCCGCCTGTCCGCGATCATCGGGACCCGCCTGCACGACGGCGTCATGCGCCGCGCCCGGGCGCAGCACCTCCACAGCCGGTACGGCAGCGTCGTGGTCGATGGTCAACGTCGCGGTGAAGTATTCACCGTCGACACCGAAGACCTCTCCGGCGAAACCGACCGCTGCCGTTGCCGTGTCGCGCACGGCGCGGGCGCCGGCGATCAGGTCGGGTGGTTCGGCGATACCCATGGTCCCTTCATACCCGGGCCGTAGCGGGCGCGAAGCGGCGCCATCCGTGCCACGATTGTTAGGTGATCTCCGTTCACGTGTTCCGCGTTGCCGTCACGATCGCCGCCTGCGTCATCCTCGGTCCCGCCGCATCGGCGACCGCCGAACCCGGCGTACCGCCCGCTCCCCCGCCGCCGGGGTGTCCCGATGTGCAGGTGTTGTTCGCGCGCGGGACAACGGAGCCGCCAGGACTCGGGGCGGTCGGCGATGCCTTCGTCGACGATCTGAAGTCGCGCGTCGCGCCGAAGTCGGTCGCCGTCTACCCGGTGAACTATCCGGCGAGTCCGGACTTCCCGACCGCACTGCAGGGTGTCGTCGACGCCAGCACCCAGATCCAGAACACCGCGAACGCCTGCCCGAAGACCTCGATGGTGCTCGGCGGGTACTCGCAGGGCGCGGCTGTCATGGGTTTCGTGACCTCCGAGGTGATCCCCGACGGCGTGACCGCAGCGGATGTGCCGGCGGTGATGCCGCCGACCGTCGCCGACCACATCGCCGCGGTCGCGCTGCTCGGCACGCCATCGGACCGTTTCATGGGCGTCATCAATCAGCCCACCATCAAGATCGGCTCGCTGTATCAACCGAAGACCGTCGAGCTGTGCGTGCCCGGAGACTTCGTCTGCTCACCCGGCAACGACATCGGCGCCCACGCCCGATACATCTCCGACGGTCTGGTGGATCAGGCCGCCGACTTCGCGGCCAGCAAGGTCGCCGAACATCCGGAGTCCGAGCCCGCGCGCTGACTCAGGGTCGCAGAGCCACTCGGATGCACCCGTCGGTCTTGTTCTTGAACATCTCGTAGGCGCGCACACCGTCGGACAGCGGTAGATCGTGGGTGATGAGCACCGACGGATCGAGGTCGCCCTGCTCGACGTAGTCGAAGAACTGAGGGATGTAGCGCTGCCCGTGCTGCTGAGCCGAACGCAACGTCAGGCCCTTGTTCATCAGCGCGCCCATCGGGAACTTGTCGGTGACACCGTAGACGCCGAGAACGGAGACCACACCGCCCTTGCGGCATGCCAGGATCGCCTCCCGCAGACTCGCCGCGCGATCGGTCTCCAACCGCAGTGCCTGCTTGGTGCGGTCGTAGATCTGCTGGATGCCGGTGCTGTGGCCTTCCATACCCACCGCCTCGATCACCGAGTCGGGGCCGCGGCCACCCGTCTTCTCACGCAGCACCTCTGCCACGCTGTGCACCTCGGCGTAGTTGATCGTCTCGGCACCCAATTGCTCTGCCAGAGTGAGCCTTTCAGGTATGCGATCGATGGAGATGACGCGACCCGCTCCGTTGAGCACGGCGCTGCGTGCCGCCATCAGGCCCACCCCGCCGGCTCCCCACACCGCAACCACGTCACCGGCGGAGATGTCGCAGAAGTCAGCTCCCATGTAGCCGGTCGGGACCGCATCGGACATGAACAGCGCTTGCTCGTCGGTGACGTACTCGGGTACGGCGAAGCAGTTGACGTCGCCGAACGGGACCCGGACGAACTGTGCGTGGCTGCCCGCGTAACCACCGAACTCGTGGGTGTAGCCATAGATGCCCGCTGTGGGCGCCCCGAGCAGCGGGGCCTGTAGTTCGGCGTTGGGGTTCGTGGTGTCGCACAACGAGTACAGGTCGTGGTCGCAGTACCAGCAGCTGTTGCACGCGATGAACGACGGCACCACCACCCGGGTGCCCACGCTGATCCCGGTGACCTCACGCCCCACTTCGACCACCTCCCCCATGAACTCGTGGCCGAACACGTCGCCCTCGCGCATCCCGGGGAGGTAGCCGTCGATGAAGTGCAGGTCCGATCCGCACGTGGTGCTCAATGTCACCGCGACGATGACGTCGTGCGGGTTGAGGATCTCGGGGTCGTCGACGGTCTCGACCGCGAGGTCGTTGACGCCGTTCCATACGAGTGCCTTCATGTCATGTCCTCTCAGCGCGCCGACGGGCGAGCGCTCGGGTTGCGGGCGATGGTGGGTACCTCGCCGGTCGTCAGGAGGGCGCGAGCCCGGTAGAGCGCCTTGAAGGTCAGCGCGCCGGTCAGCGTTCCCGGGCCGGGGCTACTGAGCCGGGCGATCACCTCCGTGCCCCGCTCCCCCGGAGCGTCGCGGAACATCAGCACCATCTGCGTCGCGCCGTCCGGATGCACATCGACGAACCTCACCTGGTCGTCGTGCACATCGACCACGCACTCCCAGGCGGGGCCGTCGGTGCCGAACGCGAAACGCAGCCGGTCCGCGCCGACGCTCTCGACGTCGGCGACGTCGCCGAACACGACGGAGAGCAGGCCGGGATCGGTGAACACCCGCACGACTTCCTGCCGCGGGCGCCCGATGGTGACGGCTTGGACGGGTGAATCCGTGCTGATGACCTCGGCCACCCGGTCGGTGACTTTGGTGACGAGATGCTTGGCCTGCTCTCGGGCCTTGTCGACAACGCTCATGCGCTCGCTGCTACCCGGGGCGAATCCGCCGAAACGTCACCCGTCGGCGACAGTGAGGATTTCGGTGTCGCGAATGACCTCGACGGCCAGCGTGCGATAGCCGAACTCCTCGAAAAGCACGGTGATGCGATCCGATTCGCCACTGATGACGACACCGCGTCCCCACTCGCGATGCTCGACAGCGGTGTTCGGCGGCACCGCGGGTTGCTCCTCGGTCGCCGGATGGCCGCGGGCGGTGTTGTCGTCGCACGTGTCGCAGAAGCCACAGGGCCGACTGAGCTGCTCGCCGAAGTAGCCGAGAAGGTTGCGGCGACGGCAATCCGTGGTCTCGGCGTACCCGCGCATCATCTCCACCCGGGTCCGGTCGACGCGTTCGGTCGCCTCGGTGATGCGGCGCACCCGCGCGAGGACCTGCTCCACGTCCTCGTCGACGAGGACGAAGCCCCGGCGTCCCGATCTCGCGGCGGCCGCCTGCTCGAGCAGGTTCACCGCCTGCGTCAGCGCCCGGCCTGCGATGCCCGTGTCGTCGCGCAGTCGTGTCAACCGTTTCGGCCGTGATGTCGACAGTGCTGCCAGCACGGCCCGGAGTCGCTCCTCGTCGGCGTGCGCGGTCATGAAGAATTTCGCCAGCGACAGATCCTCGGGTCGGTAGAACAGCGTCGCCACCGCGTCGTCGCCGTCCCGTCCCGCACGACCTATCTGCTGGTAGTAGCTGTCCACGGAGTCGGGGATCGACTCGTGTACGACGAATCGCACATCCGGTTTGTCGATTCCCATCCCGAACGCCGACGTCGCCACCACCACATCGATCTCATCGGTACGGAACCGGCGATGCACGTCGTCGCGCTCTCTGGCCCGCAGTCCCGCGTGATAGGCGGCGGCAGACACACCCGCGTCGCGCAGTGCGTCTGCGCACCGCTCAGCGTCCTTGCGGGTAGCGGTGTAGACCAGACCGGGCCCGGCCATGCCGGCCACCGCGTCGAGCACGGCGGCGCGCTTGTCGCGGGCGCCGACATGGTGGCTGACCTCGAGCCGAATGTTCGGCCTGTCGAATCCCGTGGCGATGACGACCGGGTCGCGCAGGCCAAGATGGGTGATGATGTCGCTGCGCACCACCGGTGACGCCGTCGCCGTCAACGCCACCACCGGCACCTCGCCGACCTGTGCGATCGCGTCGGCGAGCCGCAGATAGCTGGGCCTGAAGTCGTGTCCCCACGCGGAGAGGCAATGCGCCTCGTCGACCACGAACATCGCCAACGGCAGCGTGCAGAGTTGTTCGACCACATCGTCTTTGGTCAGCTGCTCCGGTGACAGGAACACGTACTCCGAGTCTCCTGTGCGCATCTCCGCCCAGCTGCGATCATTGCGCCCCGCGCTCTGCCGGGAGTTGACCGCCACTGCGCGCGGCGCGCCGGTGTCC
This sequence comes from Mycobacterium sp. PSTR-4-N, assembly GCF_022348085.1. GTDB lineage: Bacteria > Actinomycetota > Actinomycetes > Mycobacteriales > Mycobacteriaceae > Mycobacterium. Next base: position 107,320 of record NZ_JAKRFN010000005.1, read on the forward strand.
GCCAAACCCTCGATCTGATCCCGCTGCAGGGCGATCAGCGGTGACACCACCACCGTCACCCCCGGCATCACCGTCGCGGGCACCTGATAGATCGCCGACTTGCCCGACCCGGTGGGCATCACCGCCAGCACGTCGCGTCCCTCGACCACCGCGACCATCGCATCGAGCTGCTCATCGCGCAGCGTGTCCCAGCCGAACACTCGCGCCGCCGCGTCCTGCAGGTCCGTTCGCCCGATCATCGCCCGCAGGTACCCGACGACCGTCGTCTCAACCCGCTCACATCGCCGGGTGTCGATCGTCGACACCCGGGTAACCGAACCCGGGTGCACGCGATGGAGATGACAGTCCTGGACCCGCGCACCGGCGATACCGTCGCTCGGGTTCCGATCGCCGGCGACGCTGACTGCGATGCGGCCGTCGATCGGGCGAGAACCGCCCAGCCCGCATGGGCGCGTACAGCAGCAGCCGACCGTTCGGCAGCGATCAGCGCTGCGGCGGACGCCGTTGCGGCCGCCGCCGCCGAGCTGGCCGAGCTGAACGAACGGGAAACCGGAAAGCCTCGCGACGATGCCCTCGGTGGTGTGGAGGCCGGCATCGGGACCCTGCGGCAGTACGCACAGCTCGGACCCGTGCACCGCGGCCGCAGCCTTCTCGGTGGCTGGGCCGCCACCGACTTGATGGCGCCCGAACCGCGCGGAGTGGTCGCGGTGCTCACCCCGTGGAACGATCCGGTCGCGGTGGCCGCCGGCCTCATCGGAGCCGCGCTGGTCACCGGAAACACGGTGGTGCACAAGCCCAGTGAGCGGTGCCCCTGCACCGGGCGCCGTTTCGCCGAGCTGGTGGCGCAAGCGCTTCCCGACGGCGTCCTCGAAATCGTCGACGGCGACGGTTCTGTCGGCGCTCACCTCGCCGCGGCGCCGGGTGTCGACGTGGTGGCGCACGTCGGCAGCAGCTCTACCGGGCGCGCCATCGCGCAGGCCTGCGCGCAGCGCGGCGCCAAAGCACTGCTCGAGAACGGGGGTAACGACGCCCTGATCGTCGACGACAACGTCTCCGCGAAATGGGCGGCCGAGCAGACGGCCCAGGGCGCGTTCGCCAATGCGGGACAGATTTGCGTGGCGGTGGAACGGGTGTTCGTCGTGGCCGGGGCGGCGGACGCCTTCCTCGCCGCACTCGCCGACGAGGCGTGCCGTTGGGAGACCCGCATCGGCCCGCTGGTCGACCAGCGGCACCGCGACCATGTGCACAGCCACGTCACCGACGCGATCGAACGCGGCGCGCGCGTGTTGGTGGGCGGTGCGCCACGCCCCGGACCGGGGACCTACTACCCGCCAACCGTCCTGACCGCCTGCACACCGGACATGCTGCTGATGCGCGAAGAGACCTTCGGACCGATCGCGCCGGTGCGGGTGGTGCCGGACTTCGAGACTGCGCTCGCCGAGGCTGCCGACGACCGCTTCGGACTGGCAGCGACGGTCCTCACCGCCGACATGGCCCGCGCGCAGGAGGCCTGGCACAGCCTCCCGGTCGGGACGGTGAAGATCAATGCGGTGTTCGGTGGCGCACCCGGAGGATCCGCCGAGCCGCGGCGCGCCAGTGGCTCCGGAATCGGTTACGGCCCCGAACTGCTCGACGAGATGACGGCTCTGAAAGTGCTGCACTGGTCATCGCCCGGTCAATAGTTTCTTGTGACAACACTTTTCGAGAAAGGAGGACCGCGATGCCGAAGACCACGAAGTCGGGTGAGGCCAAGCAGAGCGAGCTCCCCAGCACACTGAAGAAGTCCGACGACAAAGCTCAACGGACATTCGCCAAAGCCCACGACGCAGCGGCCGAGGAGTACGGCGAGGGCGAGCGGGCGTACCGGACCGCATACAGCGCGCTCAAACACAGCTACGAAAAGGTCGGCGACCGCTGGGAGGAGAAAGAGGACCGGGGGCCGTCCGATGAGCGCGCGCGCAGCGGCGGCCCGAACGCATCCGGGGAGACCGCCGAGGGCGTCAATGCCAACGCCACCAAGAAGCACCTCATGGACGTTGCGAAACGGCTCGCCATCACCGGTCGTTCCAGGATGAGCAAGGAAGAGCTCGTGGAGGAGATCAAGAAGGCCAATCGGCGGGAAAGCCGCCGCGACCGCTAGGGCTTACCGGTGCGCTCGCGATGCTTGCAGCCGGGCCAACAGCAGGGCCGGCGTTTGCCTTCTTCGAGTTCTTCCTGCGTGCGTCGGATGCGCCGCACGCGCGTCGACTCCTGCTTTGCATCGGTGACCCAGCAGATGAATTCGTTGCGCGCCAGCGGCGTGATGTCGTTCCACGCGGTGAGCGCTGCGGGGTTGTTCTGCAACGCGGTTTTCAGATCGTTCGGCAGATCGTGTACCACCCCGCCCGAGATCTCGCCGACCGCCACGGCGTCAGGGTAACCCGTTCCGGGCGACGACGGCGGCTACCGAAGCGGGAACGCTGTGCTCCGAGTCGGATTCCGGTGTCGAATAGATCTGGCTGACCGGGATCACGCCCGTCCACGCCTCACCTTCGGGCTCTGCAGCCGGCCCGCTGCGCTGCTTGGCCACCCAGTTGTCCTGCGCGATCGGCAATTCCAGCACCAGCGTCGCGGCCACTTCGCTCGGCGTGTGGGGCGGGCACTCGGCGGGACGGCCCGGCAGGAGGGCGTCGGTGAACACGTCGAGTGCCGCTGCTCGATCAGCCTTGTCGACGCCGCGGCAGGTTCCGCGCACCACCGCCGAGCGGTAGTTCGCCGAGTGGTCGAATTGACGTTCGGCGACGACGATGCCGTCGAGGACGAACGCGCTGATCGCGACCGGCGCACCGGCCGCGGCATGGCGCAGCGCGCCCGCGCCCGTCGAGCCGTGGATCAGCAACCGGTCGCCGTCACGGACCACCAACGCCGGGATCACCCACGGCTGACCGTCGATGACCGTCGACACCGTCGCCACCACGCATTCGTCGAACACGGCATCGAGCACCTGCCGATCACCACGCCGATCGGGCTTTCGCGTCAGATCACTCAGCACGTCGTTCACACCCGTCAGTCAAGCCTGAGCCCACCCCCGCGGCAACGGATTTCCGGAGAAGACGCATTGCTGTCCGCCACGTCGGAGATCAGCCATATGCTGGGCGGCACGCCTGTGCGCTTTCGCAGAGGCCGACAAGGGGGATTCTGTGTCGACCAGTTACCTGGCACTCGAGCTCGCCGCACCGGAACATCCGGGGCGGTGGGTGGGCGCCATGGTGGTTCGACTGGCGATCGTCGGGGGCCTGATCTGGCTGGTGGTGTGGGCCATTCGCAAATCTCGAGCACCCAAACACCCGATGCCGCCTCAGTACCCCTTCCCAAGTGTGTACTACCAGCAAGGACCGCCCGGCCAGTGGCCACAGCAACCCCCACCAGCGGGGCACTGGCCGTCACCACCGCCGCCACCTCCGGGCTACTGGCCGTCTCCACCGCCGCAAGGTCACTGGCCTCAGCAACCGCCACCTCCCCCATGGCCGCCGACCGGCGGCGGCCCCCCTGCGGACCGGCCGTAGGCCAGGGGTCGTGGAGCGGCTCCTGAGATCTGTCGAGCACTACGACTGGATCACCGACTTCCTCGACACCCGCGGCCTGAAGGAACGAACGAGGTTCTGGCTGGCAGCCACCACGGCGGCGATGGCGGCCGGGGTCATGGCGCTGACGTTCGGGGCGGGTCACCCGGACAGCACGATCGGTCGCGCGATGATGGCGATCGCTGTGGCGGGCGGTCTCTTCGGCACCGTGCTCTTCCTGTGGCGCTGGCCGTCGCGGCATTGGTCGCTGGCCTATGTTGCCGCGACCACCCTGTCGATCACGCTGGCATGTCTGGCCTATCCGGATCCGTTGGCGTCGCTGCTGGGCTGCATCGCCTTCACCACGATCGTCAGCTACGCCGCCTTCTTCCATTCCCCCCGGGTGGTGCTCGGCGTCCTGTCGGTCGTCATCGGGGTGGCCGTCAGCCAGACGGTGGCCGTCGCGGCAGTGGAGCGACGCCCTGCGATGGCCCTGGTCGATCTGTTCCTGATACTGCAGTGCAGCATCGGAACCGGCCTGGTGTTCTACGCCCTGGTGCGGACGTTGCGGGGCGATCTCGCGGTCGCCGACCTCGACCCCCTGACCGGGCTGCTGAACCGCCGCGCATTCCGCAACATGGTGCGGGCCAACCTCACCCATCACGGTGAGCAGGACGGCTATCTGCTGGTTGCCCTGCTGGACCTGGACCGGTTCAAGGCGGTCAACGACACCCGCGGCCACGCAGCCGGCGATCGGGCTCTGGTCGCGGTCGCCGACGCGCTGCGCGCAACGGCCACCCCCACGACCGTCATCGCGCGCAGCGGTGGAGAGGAATTCCTCTTCGCCGACGTCGTCGCCTCCGGGGACGCCGCGCTGCGGTACGAAGACGTGCGCGCGGCGATAGCGCAGCTGCCCTGTGACATCACCAGCAGCATCGGAACCGCTTTGCTCGACGTCAGCATGGTGAGCGAGGACTCGTTCGACCTGATGATGGACCAACTCATCACCGCGGCGGACAAAGCCATGTACGACGCAAAACACAACGGCGGCAACCGGTGTCGCCATCACGGCAGCGTGATCTGACCGCCTGGGTGGTGCACGCGGACGCGAATCGCGTCAGCGTCGGCCGGTCCAGGCTTGTCTGGCGACCCGGTGGAAGTTCCCGCCGAGCACGGCGTGGATGTCGGGATCGGTCCACCCCTGTCCGGCCAGATGCTCACCCAACGTGATGAACGTTTCCGGCGGCATCCACTGGATCGGTCCCCACCGGGTGTAGCTGTCGTCGAAACAATCCGGATTGCGGGCCATTTCGTCGTTGAAGTCTGCGTGGTCGAAGGAGTGATCGCTACTGATGCCGACGTGGGCGATGCCGACGAGATCGACGGCATGGTCGAGGTGCCGTTGCATTGCTTCCAGTGTCGGGGTGTTCGGTCCGAGAAAGATCCCGACGCCGGTGATCCCCACGACGCCTCCGGTGTCGGCGCAGGCGCGGGCCTGGTCATCGGTGATGTTGCGCGGATGATCCCAGACTGCGGCCATGCACGAATGGCTGTACACCACAGGCATTGTCGAGACACGGCACAGATCGAGCCCGGTCCGGCGACTGCAATGCGAGCCGTCCGCGACCATGCCCACCGCATTCATCTCGGCGACGATCGCCTCGCCCCACGTGGTCAGCCCGCCGTCATCGATGTCGAGGCACCCGCTGCCCGCGCGGTTGGCGTGGTTGTAGGTCGGCAGCATGGTCCGCACGCCGAGCCCGGCCAGGATCGCCAGGTTGTCGAGGTCGTCGTCGAGCGGGCCCGAGTCTTCGAGATCGAACACGACCGCGATCCGGCCGGCGGACGTGATCCGTTCGACATCGTCGACATCGGACACCAAGTCGAGATCAGGATGGCTTTCGACGGCTGACCGGAAGTGCCTCAGCAGCGCGACCGAGTCCGAGAACGACTGCGGAGAGTAGCCCACGTTGACCGAGACGAAAGCTCCGCCGGGACGTCGGAATCGTGTCAGTGGAGCCACCTCTGCATCGACCTTCAACGGCAGACAGGCGTGTTGATCCCACAGCAGCGCCACGACTACCGACGCTCCACGGTCATCACTGCGTGTTGAGCGCCACCGCGGCGCGAACCAGCTCCACGAAAGCGTCCTGGTCGAGGTTGTCGCCTTCAGCGATGTCGATGGCTCGCCGGGTGTTGCCACCCAGGCTGGAGTTGAAGAGCCCCGCCGGGTCGTCCAGCGATGCGCCCTTCGCGAACGTCACCTTGACCTTGTCCTTGTATGTCTCACCAGTGCACAGCATCCCGTCGTGGTACCAGGTCGGAACACCGCGCCATTTCCACTCTTCGGTGACGTCCGGAGCGGCCTTCTTGATGAGCGCGCGGACGAGCGCAAGAGTGTCGCCCCGCCAGTCGCCCAGCTCGTCGATCCTCGCGTCGATCTTCTCGGACGGCGATTCACCCACGCTCACCCGACCTCCTGGATGCGGATCATCGTGCCCGCCGGATCGCGCAGGGCACAGTCGCGCACGCCGTACGGCTGCTCGATCGGTTCCTGAACGATGTCGGCGTCGCTGGCCTGCAGACGTTCGAACGTGCCGTCCAGATCCCTGGTCGCCAACACGATGATCGAGTAGGTGCCCTTGGCCATCATCTCCGCGATGACGCGGCGCTCGTCGTCGGTGGCGCCCGGGTCGGCCGCGGGCGGGTGCAGGACGATGGACGTCTCTGGCTGATTGGGCGGACCGACCGTGATCCAACGCATCCTGCCGCCGCCGACGTCGAGGCGGACCTCGAAGCCCAGGACGTCGCGGTAGAAGGCGAGCGAGGCCTCCGGATCCTCGTGGGGCAGGAACGTGGTGTGAATCGTCAGGTCCATGTGTCTCACGCTAAGTCGAGCGCCGCAGCGGGCGCTTCTCGATTCCTGATCGGTCGGCTCACGTGTTTCTCCATGCAGGACGGCAGGCCGTCGGCCGCGCCGGCGGTCCGCTCGCGATAGGTGCTGGGTGGCATCCCGACCAGTTCGGTGAACCGTGTGCTGAACGTTCCGAGCGAGGAGCAGCCGACGGCGAAGCACACCTCCGTCACGCTCAGGTCGCCGCGCCGCAGTAGCGCCATCGCGCGCTCGATACGCCGAGTCATCAGGTACGCATAGGGCGACTCTCCGAACGCGGCCTTGAAGCGGCGGCTGAGGTGCCCGGCCGACATGTTGACGCCCCGGGCGAGGGTCTCGATGTCGAGCGGCTGCGCGTAGTCGCGGTCCATCCTGTCGCGGACGCGCCGGAGCAGTTTGAGCTCGGCGAGATGATGCGCGTCCGCGGGCGTGATGCTCACTCATGACAGCCTGCCACTGAAGTGCCCGGTCAGCGCGAGGCGTCCCCGTGCACACCAAGCTGATAGCTACCGGGTGTCTGCCCCATGACCGCAGTGAACGCCTCGATGAAGCTCGAGGGATTCGACCACCCGCAGGCATTCGCGGTGTCGGTGACCGAGTGACCGCGGTCGAGACGGACGATGCCGTGGTGGACCCTCAGAATCGTCCGCCAGCGGGGAAAGCTCATGCCGAACTCGGTGCGCAGAAGGCGGCTCAACGTCCGCTCGCTCGCACCGACGGCACGGCCGAACTCGGCCAGCGTCGTGGTCTGCGCGGGATCCGCGTCGAGCAGTTCGGCGACCGCACGTAGCCGGTCATCCTGCGGCTCGGGCAAGCGCTTGGGTAGCTCTCGAGCCTCGATCAGCTCATCGAGGATGACCGCCCGCAGCCGTGCATATGCCTCGGGGTTCATCACCGGCCGCGAGGTCAACGCCACGATGCCCTCGCGCAGGAGCGGGCCGACCTCGAACACGCTCGGCTGATCAGGGAGCCGCTGCGAGAGTTCCCCGGGGATGACGATGATGCGGACGTCTGTGCCGCCGAGACCACGATGGGCGTGCTGAAAACCCGGCGGAGTCCACGTCACCCGGTTGGCCGGCGCGACCCACGTACCGCGTTCAGTCGTGGTGGCCAAGGCTCCTGATACCGCGTAGACCAGCTGCCCCTGCGTGTGCCGATGCGTGCCGATTCGCGTATCGGCACCCAGCCGTCCGATGCGGTGCGGCGCTCCGGCCGGGTACGTCGGCACCGACTCGAGATGTTGGCGGGTTTCCGGCACACACCAGCACGTTACCGGTGGTGCAAGCGCTTTTGTTAGGTAACCCTTAGTCGAGAATCCGCACAACGAAGGAGCATTGATGGACACTCTCACCTCACCGCCGGTTTCCGACGTTCTCGCTCGCCTGTTCACAGAGGCCCACGCGGCGGACGGGGCTCTCTACGCGCAGTGGGACGAGGCGCTGGAGGGCAACAGCGAGGAGATCGCGCAGCTGATGGCGCGGGAGGCCCGGGATTACCGGGCCGTCTACCGGGAGTTCGCGACGAACTTCTTGAACGTGTCGGCCGAGTTCGGCCGGTTCCTCTACATCTGCGCTCGAGCGCGCCGGGCACGGAACATCGTCGAATTCGGCACCTCGTTCGGGGTCTCCACCATCCACCTGGCCGCGGCGCTGCGCGACGGAGGAGGGGGCCGGCTCGTGGGCACAGAACTGGAGCCCGCGAAAGCCGCACGCGCGCAGCAGAACGTCGCAGCCGCGGGCGTGGGAGACCTCGTCGACATTCGCGTCGGCGACGCCCTCGACACCCTGCGGCAGGGGATCGACGACGGTATCGACCTCGTCCTACTGGACGGTGCATGGAGCTTGTACCTCCCGGTGCTGCAGATCCTCGAGCCGCACCTCGCCGCGGGAGCGTTGGTGATCGCCGAGAACGCCGTGGATGAGTCGGGTGACTACCTCACCCACGTGCGGAATCCCGCCAACGGCTACCGATCTCTACGGCTCCCTTTCGAACCGGGCCGCGGCAACGAGATGTCCGTCTACACGGTCTGACCGTCGACAGCACATCACCAGGAGGTTTCTGTGGTACCCCTCTTCGAGAACGTCCCACTGCTGAACACGTTGCGCGACAGCGTGTTCCTGTCCGCGACGATCACCGAGATCAGCCCGCTGACCCCGAGGATGCGACGCATCCGGGTGAGCGGCGACCAGCTACGAACCATGGCCTGGAAGCCCGGCCAGCACATCAGGTTGCAGGTCGCCGGGCTGCTCGACTCCATGCTGCGCCTGCACCCTCACGACGCACTGCGCACCTACTCGATTTACGACGCCGACTCCGAACGTGGCTCCCTCGACATCGCGATGCTGGATCACGACGGTGAATCCGGTTCGCAGACGCCAGCGCGACGGTGGGCATCGGCCGCCAGGGTCGGGGATCACGTCACGATGACACGGCCCCAAGGGTCATTCATCGTGCGCCCTGACGCGCCGTATCACCTGTTCGTCGGGGAAGAGACCGCCTCGGTCGCCTTCGCCGCAATGGTGCGCGCCGTGCCCGACGAAACCCCGGTGTACGGGGTCGTCGAAGGCGCCCACGAATCGGACCACATCGCTCTGTCGCGCAACCTGATTCACGTAGAGCGTGGCGACACCACGGCCGCCGATTCGGTAGTGCTCGCGCAGGCCGTACGAGAGCTCGCCCTTCCCGACCGGCCTGGCGTCGCTTACCTCGCCGGGGAGGCGCGCACCGCGCAGACGGTGAGGAGAATCTTGGTCGAGGAGCGCGGCTGGGACCGACGCAACATCCGCACCAAACCGTTCTGGACGCCGGGCCGTCGCGGCATGGAGTGAGCGGCAGGACTCCGTCTGCGCTACGCCGTCGTAGATTCGAACGGTGAGGGTGGGGATCGGCGATCGGTCAGTCGTTGGCGTCCACCGCACCCCTGACAGGCATCTCGTCGCGGAGCAGTTGCAGCACGGCCTCCCACGCCCGTCGCGCTTGGAGCGCGTGATACCCCACTCCGGGGACGGTGGCCGACTGGCCGGGCGCGGCCTCGACGGCCCAAAATGCGTGCTGTGCGCCGCCGAAGACCGCGACGCGCCAATCCACCCCGGCGCCTTCCAGCGCGGCGCCGAAAGCGAGGAGTTGTCCTGGAGTGCACAGCGGATCCTCGGAGCCGGTAGCCAACAAGAATGCTCCCCCGACGCCGGCCCAGTCTTCCGTCTGCGGGTTCGGCGGCAGAGCGGGGTGGACCGCCGCGAGTGCAACGAAAGGCGTTCCTGTACAGGCTAGTTCGAGAAGTACTCGACCACCCGCGCCGTATCCGAGTGCCGCGAGCCGCCTATGGTCGACGCCCGGTACCGCCGTGAATACGTCGAGCGCCTTCCGGCCAATGGCGCGCATCCGCGTCGAGTCGTCCAACAGCGGCATCACTCGCTCCAGCATGGCCTCCGGTTCGCCGAAGTACGTGCGCCCGCCGTGATAGTCCATGGCGAAGGCGGCGTACCCATGCTCGGCAAGGATGTCAGCGCGGCGGCGCTGATAGGCGTCGAGACCGACCCCGTCATGCCCGATCAGCACGGCCGGCCATGGACCCTCATCGTCGGGGAGCGCCAGGTGGCCGACCATCGTCATCCCGTCGACGGTGTATTCGACATGTTGCGCTGCACCCACGGACTCACACTAGAAATGCACTCACACCTGCTGTACTGCTTTCGCCCTCGGCGCAAAAGTCCGGCCCACGGGGGTCTTCACGGAAACGGCTGTCCGACGTCACGATCCGTACATACCCGTCACCGAAGGAAGAGCATGACAGGGTTGGCGTTCAGAAGTCCGTGCGCGACGAGCAGCGCAACGGCGAGCATGCTGCCGTCGATCTCCAGCTCCGGGGCAGGACCGGACACTGACAACGCCATGAACGCGCTCGCCCACCCCAGCACAGGGACCAGCGGGCGCCAGGTCGACTGGATGATGCCGCGGCCCGCCGTGTCGCGGCCGGACCTGGCCCTCCCGCGTCTGTGGTTAGCCGCGAACAACAGCAGAGGACACAGAACCGGTTGCGCTGGCCGAGCGGCTGCTGCCCGCACCGGGATAGGGGCGCTGTCGGACACGACGCTGAATGTAGTGGCCGTCGTACCCACCACAGCGCCCCCGCAAAACACAAAGGTCACGACCCATATCTGGATCGTGACCTCAGCGCTTGGAGTTCATAGAACTCCTCTGTGTGGGCGAAGGGGGACTTGAACCCCCACGTCCCGAAGGACACTGGCACCTGAAGCCAGCGCGTCTGCCATTCCGCCACTCGCCCGAAACAACCGGGGGAGCCTATCACGCAGGCGACCCCGGGCTCCAACCGTACGTCGACGGGCACCGGAACTCCAAAACCGCTGCTCGCGGCGCTGTGACCTGGATCGATGCAATTCTCAGAGTTCTGAGAGTCACGACGGGGTACAGGTGGCCGATAGCATGCATGCAAGCATCGCTGCCAGCCGACACGCTGGTGGCTTTTCACTGTCGAGGGAGGCGATCCGCACCATGGGTCTTGTCGATCGATTCGAGCGCAAGCTCGAGGATTCGGTCGGCAACGCCTTTGCCCGCGTCTTCGGCGGCGCGATCGTGCCCGCCGAAGTCGAGTCCCTCCTGCGGCGCGAAGCTGAAAGCGGGGCCCGGGAGGTGCACGGCGGCCGCGTTTTGGCGCCGAACGACTACGTCATTACCCTCAGTGTGCCTGACTATCAGAAGGTGAGTGCCGACCCGGACATCACCCCGACCACGTTCGCCAAGCACCTGGAGGGCTTCATCCATGAGCAGGGATGGCAAACGTATGGTGATGTGGTTGTCCGATTCGAACAATCGCCCAGCCTGCACACCGGACAGTTTCGCGCGCGCGGTGCGGTCAATCCCGACTCGACGTCGGATGCACCGGCCCCGCCACCTCGAGATCTCTCGTCCCACGCAGAACCAGGAGTACGACCGATGAGCGACAATCCGACCTATCGCGGCGGCCAGGGGCCGGGGCGGCCCGGGGATGACTACTACCCCCGTCCCGACGAGGACCGCTACCCCCGCCAGGACGACCGCGGCGGCTACCCCGACCAGGGCGGTTACCCGGCGGGCGAGCACGGGGGCTACCCGGATCAGGGCGGCTACCCGCCGCACGGCGAGCAGGGCTACCCCCAGCGCGGCGGCTATCCAGATCAGGGCGGCTACCAGCAGGATCAGGGCGGCTACCCGGACCAGGGCTACCCTCCCCCGTCCTACGACCAGCGTTCCCCGGCGGGCTACGGCCCGCCGCAGGGTGGCTACCCCGACCAGGGTTACCGGCCCGGACCGGGTGGCTACGGCCCGCCGCAGGGCGGTCAGCACGGCTACGGACCCCAGGGCGGTGCCCCGTCCGGCGACTACGACTACGGTCGTCGTCCGTCCTATCCGGATCAGGGCGGCTACCCCGATCAGGGTGGCTACGGCGGCGGGTACGGCCGCCAGGACTACGGCCAGCCCGACTACGGCCGCTACGGCGAGGCCCCGGCCGGCTACGCCGATCAGGGCTACGGCGATCAGGGTGGTTACGGCGGAGATCAGGGCGGCTACGGAGCCGGTGGCTACGGCGGCGGGTACGGCGCCGGCCAGGGCGAGTACCCGTCTGCCGGATCGACGGTCACCCTGCAGCTCGACGACGGCAGCGGACGCACCTACCAGTTGCGCGAAGGCGCCAACGTCATCGGCCGCGGTCAGGACGCCCAGTTCCGGCTTCCCGACACGGGTGTGTCACGGCGTCATCTCGAGATCCGCTGGGACGGCCAAGTGGCGCTATTGTCAGACCTCAACTCCACCAACGGCACCACGGTGAACAACGCGCCGGTTCAGGAGTGGCAGCTGGCCGACGGGGACGTGATTCGGCTGGGTCACTCTGAGATCATCGTTCGCGTTCACTGAGGATCGCCGCGCGAGGACGGCGGTGACGTGGCCATCACGTCGACCGCCGTCGGCGTGTGGTGGCGGTGCCGTCGGGATGGGAACGGAGAGGACGTCAGATGCAGGGGCTGATACTGCAGCTGACGCGCGTCGGTTTCCTGCTGCTCCTGTGGCTGTTCATCTGGTCGGTGCTGCGCATCCTGCGCACCGATATCTACGCGCCGACCGGCGCAGTGATGATGCGCCGCGGCCTCGCGTTGCGTGCCACGCTGCTGCCGACCAAGGATCGCAGTGTTCCCCGGCAATTGGTCGTCACCGAGGGCGCGCTCGCCGGCACTCGGATCCCGCTGGGCACCCAGCCGGTGCTGATCGGCCGCGCCGATGACTCCACACTGGTGCTGACCGACGACTACGCGTCGACTCGCCATGCCAGACTCTCGCCACGGGGTCCGGAATGGTACGTCGAAGACCTAGGATCGACCAACGGCACATACCTCGACAGGGCGAAGGTGACAACGGCAGTACGAGTCCCGATGGGCACACCGGTGCGAATCGGCAAGACGGTGATCGAGTTGCGCCCGTGACACTCGTGCTCCGATACGCCGCCCGCAGCGACCGTGGTCTGGTGCGCGCCAACAACGAGGACTCCGTCTACGCCGGAGCCCGCCTTCTCGCGCTGGCCGACGGAATGGGCGGTCATGCCGCCGGAGAGGTCGCCTCGCAGCTGGTGATCGCCGCGCTCGCTCATCTCGATGACGACGAACCCGGCGGCGACCTGCTCAGCAAGCTCGACGCCGCGGTGCGCGAGGGCAACTCGGCGATCGCCGCGCATGTCGAGTCCGATCCCGAGCTCGACGGCATGGGCACCACGCTCACCGCAATCTTGTTCGCCGGCAACCGCCTTGGCATGGTGCACATCGGCGATTCCCGCGGTTATCTCATGCGCGACGGTGAGCTCAGCCAGATCACCAAGGACGACACGTTCGTCCAGACTCTGGTCGACGAAGGTCGCATCACCGCCGAAGAGGCGCACAGCCATCCGCAACGGTCTCTGATCATGCGCGCTCTCACCGGACACGAGGTAGAGCCGACGCTGATCATGCGGGAGGCCCGGGCGGGCGATCGTTATCTGCTCTGCTCGGACGGTCTGTCCGATCCGGTCAGCCACGACACCATCGCCGAGGCACTGCAGATCGCCGACGTCGCCGAAAGCGCCGATCGTCTCATCGAATTGGCGCTGCGGGGCGGCGGACCGGACAACGTCACCGTGGTCGTGGCCGACGTCGTCGACGTCACCAATCACGACTTCGGACAGACTCAGCCGATCCTCGCCGGCGCGGTCTCCGGGGCCGATGACCAGACTGCGCCTCCCAATACCGCGGCCGGACGGGCGTCGGCGTTCAACCCGAAACGCAACGCCGCCAAACCCGTTGTGCAGCAACCTGAAGAGCCGCCCCCGCGCCCACGATCCCGGCGCCGCATCTATCTCGCGGTTGGTGTGCTGGTCTTGGCGGTGCTCGCCGGTTTGGCGGTCGCACGGGAAATCGTCCGTAACAACTACTACGTCAGCGAACACGACGGCGCCGTCTCGATCATGCGCGGTGTTCAGGGCTCCTTTCTCGGAATCTCCCTTCAGGAGCCGTATCTGCTGGGCTGTTTGAACGCCCGCAACGAATTGTCTCTCATCAGTGCCGATCAGCCTCAGGACAATCTGGGTTGCCGCCCCCTGGCCGTCGGGGACATGCGTCCGTCCGAGCGCGCCCAGGTGGTCGCCGGGCTGCCGTCGGGCACTCTCGACGATGCCATCGGCCAGATCGAAGAGCTTGCGCGCAGTTCCGTGCTCCCGGTGTGTACGTCGCCCGCGACCTCGAGCCGGCCCGCGCCGTCGCCCTCCCCGCGGCCGTCGACCACCATTTCGGGAAGCCCTGTCCCGAGCCCGAACACGCCGACATCGACGACGGCCACACCCGCGCCGGAGACCCCGCGCACCGTGACGTCCTCGCCGACACCGGCGCCCTCGCCCACGCCCTCCCCCACACCGTCGCCCACCGTGACGGCGCTTCCTCCCCCGCCGCCTCAACCGGGAATCAACTGTCGGGAAGTGGCATGACGACGCAACCGCAGTCCCCGGTTGCGGTGACGCCGGCCCTGCCGAACCGCCGCAACGCCGAACTGTTCCTGCTCGGCTTCGCCGCGCTCATCACCACGGTGGCACTGCTGCTCGTCGAGGCCAACCAGGAGCAGGGGCTGCGGTGGGACCTCGCGCAGTACACGGTCGCGTACCTGGCGCTGTTCGCCGGCGCGCATCTGGCGGTCCGGCGCTTCGCTCCCTACGCCGACCCGCTGCTGCTACCCGTCGTCGCGCTGCTGAACGGCTTGGGACTGGTCATGATTCACCGTCTCGACCTGGCGGTGAGCGAACCCACCGCGCGCGGACTGGGCGGCACCGCCAACCAGCAGATGCTGTGGACGCTCGTCGGGGTCATCGGGTTCTCGCTCGTGGTGATCTTCCTGAGCGATCACCGACTGCTGTCGCGCTACGGCTACCTGTGCGGGCTGACCGGGTTGGTGCTGCTCGTCATCCCGGCGATCCTCCCCCGCTCGATGTCCGAGCAGAACGGCGCCAAGATCTGGATTCGGTTGCCCGGCTTCTCGATTCAGCCCGCCGAGTTCTCGAAGATCCTGCTGCTGATCTTCTTCGCGTCCGTTTTGGTGTCCAAGCGCAGCCTGTTCACCAGCGCGGGTAAGCACGTCCTCGGGATGGATCTACCGCGGCCGCGGGACCTGGCCCCGCTGCTGGCCGCCTGGATCGCCTCGATCGGCGTGATGGTCTTCGAAAAGGACCTCGGCACTTCGCTTCTGTTGTACGCGTCGTTCCTGGTGCTGGTCTACATTGCCACCGAGCGGTTCAGCTGGGTGGTGCTCGGGCTCACCCTGTTCGCCGCGGGGAGCACGCTCGCCTACTACCTCTTCGATCACGTACGCGTTCGCGTGCAGACGTGGCAGGACCCGTTCGCCGATCCCGACGGCGCCGGCTACCAGATGGTGCAGTCGCTGTTCAGTTTCGCCACCGGCGGCATCTTCGGGACCGGCTTGGGCAATGGGCAGCCGGGCACCGTTCCCGCCGCCTCGACGGACTTCATCATCGCCGCCGTCGGTGAAGAACTCGGCCTGGTCGGCCTCGCCGCGGTCCTGATGCTCTACACGATCCTCGTGATCCGCGGCATGCGCACCGCGATCGCGGTACGCGACAGCTTCGGCAAGCTCCTCGCTGCCGGACTGGCCGCCACCCTGGGCATCCAGCTGTTCATCGTCGTCGGCGGAGTCACCAAACTGATTCCCCTGACCGGCTTGACCACCCCGTGGCTGTCCTACGGCGGCTCTTCCCTCGTGGCGAATTACCTTCTGCTCGCCATCCTGGTGCGCATCTCGCACAACGCGCGTCGGCCGCTGGACGGCCGAGGCACTCCCCCGGGACCGATCGCCGCGGCGAGCACCGAGGTGATCGAGAAAGTATGAACACCTCTCTACGCCGTATCTCCGTCATGATCATGGGTCTGGTCGTGCTGCTGCTCGCCAATGTCACGCTGACCCAGGTGTTCACCGCCGACGGATTGCGATCGGACCCGCGCAACCAGCGGGTGCTGCTCGACGAGTACTCGCGCCAGCGTGGACAGATCTCGGCCGGCGGTCAGCTGCTGGCCTACTCGGTCTCCACCGAGGGCCGGTTCCGGTTCCTGCGCGTGTATCCCAACCCGCTCACTTATGCGCCCGTCACCGGTTTCTACTCCCTGAGCTATTCGAGCACCGGCCTCGAGCGCGCCGAGGACACCGTGCTCAACGGCTCCGACCAGCGGCTGTTCGGCCGCCGGTTGGCCGACTTCTTCACCGGCCGGGATCCCCGCGGCGGCAACGTGGCGACGACGATCCGGCCCGGGGTGCAACAGGCCGCCTGGGACGCGATGAACAAGGGCTGCAACGGGCCGTGCAAGGGCGCCGTCGTCGCCCTGGAGCCGTCGACGGGCAAGATCCTGGCGATGGTCTCGGCACCGTCCTACGACCCCAATCTCCTGGCCACCCACGATGTGGACGAGCAGGCGCAGGCATGGCAGCGCCTGCGCGACGATCCGAACTCACCGCTGCTCAACCGCGCCATCTCCGAGACGTATCCGCCGGGGTCGACGTTCAAGGTGATCACCACCGCGGCGGCGCTGCAGAATGGCGCCACCCCCGACACGCAGGTCACCGCCGCACCGCAGATCGCGCTGCCCGACAGCACCGCGACGCTGGAGAACTTCAGTGGCTCCTCGTGCGGAGGTGCCCCGGCCACCTCGCTGCAGTACGCCTTCGCGCACTCGTGCAACACCGCGTTCGTCCAACTCGGCATCGACACCGGCGTCGACGCGCTGCGCAGCACCGCGCAGAACTTCGGCGTCGACACCGCCCCGGCCCCGATTCCACTGCAGGTCGCCCAGTCGACGCTCGGGCCGGTGCCGGACGCCGCGGCACTGGGGATGTCGAGCATCGGCCAGAAGGACGTCGCGCTGACCCCGCTGCAGAACGCCATGGTGGCCGCGACAGTGGCGAACAAGGGGGTCACCATGCAACCGTTCCTGGTCGACAGCCTCAAGGGCCCCGACCTGTCGAACATCGCCACCACGGCCCCCTCCGAAGTGCGGCGAGCGATCCCCGAACCGGTCGCAGATACACTTACGAACTTGATGGTCGCCGCCGAGCAGGTGACTCAGCAGAAGGGAGCCATCGCCGGCGTGCAGATCGCATCGAAAACCGGCACTGCGGAGCATGGCACTGACCCGCGCAACACGCCCCCGCATGCCTGGTACATCGCCTTTGCGCCTGCTCAGGCACCCAAAGTGGCGGTGGCGGTACTGGTCGAGAACGGCGGTGACCGCCTCGACGCCACCGGTGGCGCGGTCGCGGCACCGATCGGGCGGGCGACGATCGCGGCGGCCTTGAGGCAGGCGTCGTGATGCGAGCGAAGCGAGGAACGGTATGAGCCCCCGCGTCGGAGTGACGCTGTCGGGCCGGTATCGCCTGCAGAGGCTGATCGCCACCGGCGGCATGGGCCAGGTGTGGGAAGGCGTGGACTCCCGGTTGGGTCGCCGCGTCGCGATCAAGGTGCTCAAGGCCGAGTATTCGACCGATGCCGAGTTCGTCGAGCGGTTCCGCGCCGAGGCACGCACCGTCGCGATGCTGAACCACCCGGGCATCGCCGGGGTGTACGACTACGGCGAGACCGACATCGACGGGGAAGGCCGCACCGCCTACCTGGTCATGGAGCTCGTCAACGGCGAGCCGCTGAACTCAGTGCTCAAGCGCACCGGTCGGCTGTCGCTGCGGCACGCGCTCGACATGCTCGAGCAGACCGGGCGCGCCCTGCAAGTCGCCCACACCGCGGGCCTGGTGCACCGTGACGTCAAGCCGGGCAACATCCTGATCACGCCCACCGGCCAGGTCAAGCTGACCGACTTCGGCATCGCCAAGGCCGTCGACGCGGCTCCGGTGACGCAGACCGGCATGGTGATGGGCACCGCCCAGTACATCGCCCCGGAGCAGGCCCTCGGCCATGACGCCACCGCCGCCAGCGATGTCTACTCCCTGGGAGTGGTTGGCTACGAAGCGGTTTCGGGTAAACGGCCCTTCACCGGGGACGGCGCTCTGACGGTGGCGATGAAGCACATCAAGGAGACCCCACCGCCGCTTCCCGCCGACCTGCCGCCGAACGTGCGCGAGCTGATCGAGATCACGCTCGTCAAGAATCCCGGCATGCGCTACAAGTCGGGCGGTCCGTTCGCCGACGCCGTCGCGGCCGTGCGCGCCGGCCGGCGCCCACCCCGGCCCAATGCGGCCCCGTCGATCGGGCGTGCGGCGCCCGCCGCGGTCAAGCCGACCATCGCGCCCGCTCCCGCCCAGCCGACCGGCCGTGCGCCTGCGGCCACGTCACGCACCCGCACCACCGGCAGCCACCACCGCTCCGCCCCGCCGGCACGCCGCACCTTCTCGTCGGGCCAGCGCGCGCTGCTGTGGGCCGCCGGTGTCCTCGGCGCGCTCGCCATCGTGATCGCGATCCTCATCGTGCTCAACGCCCAGGACCGCAAGGACAACGCTCCTGCGCCGGCCACCGTGACCGAAACCCCGTCCGCCACCACCGAGACACCCGCTGCGGCGCCGGCGCTGACGTTCGATGACGACGGCGCCCCGCGCATGTGGGTGACACGAGATGTTCACACCGCGCTGTCACCGACAGCGCCGCACCACCGAGAACTGCGATGACGACGCCACAGCACCTGTCCGACCGCTACGAAGTCGGCGAGATCCTGGGCTTCGGCGGTATGTCCGAAGTCCATCTCGCCCGCGACCTGCGCCTGCACCGCGACGTCGCGATCAAGGTGCTGCGCGCCGACCTCGCCCGCGACCCGAGCTTCTACCTCCGCTTCCGCCGGGAGGCGCAGAACGCTGCGGCGCTGAACCACCCCGCGATCGTCGCCGTCTACGACACCGGCGAGGCGGACACCCCGACCGGGCCGCTGCCCTACATCGTGATGGAGTACGTCGACGGCGTCACGCTGCGCGACATCGTGCACACCGAGGGACCGATGCCGGCCCAGCGTGCGATCGAGGTGATCGCGGACGCGTGCCAGGCGCTGAACTTCAGCCATCAGCACGGCATCATCCACCGCGACGTCAAGCCGGCGAACATCATGATCAGCAAGACCGGCGCGGTGAAGGTGATGGACTTCGGCATCGCGCGAGCGATCGCCGACGCCGGAAACCCGGTCACGCAGACGGCCGCGGTGATCGGCACCGCGCAGTATCTCTCACCCGAGCAGGCACGCGGAGTGAAGGTCGACGCCCGCTCCGACGTGTACTCGCTGGGCTGTGTGCTCTACGAAATGCTCACCGGCGAACCACCTTTCGTCGGTGACTCGCCGGTCGCGGTGGCCTACCAGCATGTCCGCGAGGATCCCGAGCCGCCGTCGGCGCGCCACGCCGGCATCTCCCCCGACCTCGACGCCGTCGTCCTCAAGGCGCTGGCCAAGAATCCGGACAACCGCTATCAGACAGCCGCAGAGATGCGCGCCGATCTGGTCAAGGTGCACAGCGGTGAGCGGCCCGACGCGCCGAAGATCTTCACCGACGCCGAGCGCACCTCGCTGCTGTCGGCCGCGCCGTCGCACCAGCGCACCGGCCCGGTGTCCCACCAGCCGCGGTACCGGCCGAAGGAGCGGTCCGGGTCGGTGGCACGCTGGCTGGTGGCAGTCGCGGTGCTCGCCGTACTCACGGTCGTCGTCACGATCGCGATCAATTCGTTCGGCGGTGAGACCCGTGACGTCCAGGTGCCCGATGTCCGGGGTCAGGTATCTGCCGACGCGATCGCGACGCTGCAGAATCGCGGATTCACCATCAACACCGAGCAGAGCGCGAGCTCCGAGGTCCCGCCCGATCACGTGATCGAAACCGACCCGCCCGCAACGAGTTCGGTGCCGGCAGGCTCGGAGATCACCCTGAAGCTGTCGTACGGACCTGAGCAGCGCGAGGTGCCCGACGTCTCGGGTCTGAGCTACGGCGATGCCGTCAAGAAGCTCACTGACGCCGGGTTCGACCGGTTCCGGCAGACCACCTCCGCGTCGCTGCCCGAACAGAAGGACCGGGTCCTGTCGACGGTGCCGCCGGCCAACCAGACGTCGGCGATCACCAATGAGATCACCATCGTGCTGGGTAAGGGTCCCGCGACCGCTGTCGTGCCCGACTGCACAGGACAGACCGTCGAGGTCTGCCAGCAGGTGATGACGGCGTCCGGGTTCACCAAGAGCGTGCCGGTGCAGGTGGACAGCACGGTGTCGGCCGGACAGGTGGTGGGCAGCGAGCCGGCGGCCGGTCAGACGGTTCCGCAGGACACCGTGATCCAGATCCAGGTCTCGCGCGGCAACCAGTTCGTGATGCCGGATCTGACGGGTCAGTTCTGGACCGACGCCGAACCGCGCCTGCGCGCGCTGGGCTGGACGGGCGTGCTCGACAAGGGCGCCGATGTGCAGAACAGCGGGCAGCGCACCAACGCGGTCGTCAGTCAGAGGCCGTCGGCGGGCAGCCCGGTGAACTTCGGCTCGACGATCACGCTGAACTTCGCGTCGTAGCGGCCGCCACCGCCGTCGCGACCTCGTCCTCGAGACGGGTCACCAGCGCCTCGTCGGGAGCGGTGCCGCATTCGGCCAGCCAGTTGGCCAGCATGCGGTGGCCGCCCTGGGTCAGGATCGACTCGGGGTGGAACTGCACGCCGTGGATCGGCAGCTCGACATGACGCACCCCCATCACCACGCCACCCTCCGTGCGCGCGATGACCTCGAGCTCGGCCGGCATGGTCTCGGGCAGGATCGTCAGCGAGTGGTACCGCGTCGCGACGAACGGATCCGGCAGCCCGCGCAAGACACCCCGGTCGGTGTGGGACACCGTGCTGGTCTTCCCGTGCAGCAGCTCGGGCGCCCGGTCCACCGTGCCACCGAATGCCACCCCGATGGCCTGATGGCCGAGGCACACGCCGAGCAGGGGAGTGGTGGCCGCCGCGCACGCGCGGACCAGGGGAATGGACGCGCCCGCCCGCTCCGGGGTGCCGGGGCCCGGGCTGAGCAGCACCCCGTCGAACTCGTCGGCCACCGCGGCGACCGCATCGTCGGAGGACAGGCGGTCGTCGTCGTTACGCCAGACCTGCGCGTCCACCCCGAGCTGGCCCAGATACTGGACGAGGTTGAACACGAAGCTGTCGTAGTTGTCGACGACGAGAACCTGCATGCGCTCAGGATACGGCCGTGCCGTCAGTACCCCAGTGGTCCCATCGGTTGGGCGTACTTCATCGTGATCGGCGCGGTGTACCCGACGAGCTCGACGTCCCGCGCGTCTTCTGAATAACCGAGGCCGAACCGGACGGCGTACTGCTTGTACAGCGTGACCAGCGGGGCCTCGCTCAGGGCGGTCTGCATGGCCGCCGCGTCACCGATCGCGGTGATCACGTACGGCGGGCTGTAGGTGCGGCCGTTGAGCAGCAGGGTGTTGCCGACGCAGCGGGGCGCCGACGTCGCGATCAGACGTTGATCCTGCATCTGGACGCCCTCGGCACCGGCACTCCACAGGGCGTTGAGGACGGCCTGGATGTCCTGCTGGTGGACGACGAGGTCGTCGGGCGACGCATCGCGCGGGAAGCGGCCCTGGGCGTCGCGCTGCGCGTCGTTGAGGGTGACGACCAGACCAGGACCCCGCATCGGGGTCAGGCCGCCGTCAGGGGCCAGTGCGTCGGCGCGGCGGGTGATCGCTGCCAGTGCCGCCGCCGCGCTGGGGGAGCCGCCGTGATGGTTCTCGATCTGCGGTGACAGTGCGTCGCGCTCGGCGGTCAGCCGGTCCACCGACTGTTGCGTTTCCCGGACCAGATCGACCAACCGCGGCGCATCGCTGCGCCGGATCTCGTCACCGCCGGACACGCTGTAGGTGGCGCCGAGCAGCAGACCCGCCGCGGCGCAGACCACCGGAACGCCCCAGCGCCAGGCGGAACGCGAACGAACGGTTCGGTCACGGGCGTCCATCGGTTGCGTCTCTCCACGAGTCGAGGCTGATCGCGGCTGCGTTAGGCTTTCCCCAACATCGTCGCCGTATACGACACATCGTCGCACCGAATCGTCCGAAGGTACCCATGCCGAAGTCCAAGGTCCGCAAGAAGAACGATTTCACCATCAACCCGGTGAGCCGGACACCGGTCAAGGTCAAGGCCGGTCCGTCGAGCATGTGGTTCGTCGTGCTGTTCGTCGGCCTCATGTTGATCGGGCTGGCCTGGTTGATCGTGTTCCAGCTGGCGGGCAGCGGCCCCGATGTGCCGAGCTTCCTGCAGTGGATGAGCAACCTCAACGTCTGGAACTACGCGATCGCGTTCGGATTTATGATCACCGGTTTGCTGCTCACGATGCGCTGGCGGTGACGCGGCCGACGACGATACCGCGTCTCCACGCTGTTGTCCGCCGTTTGATCGACCGCAACGTGTGCGTAACCAGATCACATCGATGTTATTCATCCCCATTGGGGATAGCACTTGTGGATAACGGGGTTCGCCCCGGTAGGAGGGTGTGAAGTGTCCACCCAGCAAAGAACGTGGGGGCCCCCGACGGCAGGCATCCTCGGCGCCGCCGGAGTGGGTGTCCTACTGGCCGTCGCCGTTGTGACGCTGGTCACAGACGTTCCGGGGCGCATCTTGATCGGCATCGCCGCGGTCGGTTTGCTCGTGTTCGCCGCCCTGTCGTGGCGGGCTCGGCCGAAACTGGCAATCGACGGAGACGCTCTGATCTACCGCGGGTGGCTCACCACACGCCGCCTCACCCGACCCGACATCAGCCTGATCCGGATCACGGAATTCCGCAGGATCGGCCGCACGGTGCGGCTGCTCGAGATCGACACCACCGACGACCGGCTCCTGGTGCTGAGCCGGTGGGACGTGGGTACGGACCCGCTCCGGGTCCTCGACGCATTGACCGACGCCGGCTTCGCGCGCGGCGCCGGTCGCTAGCCGACTAGGAGATCGTCACCGATTCGATGACCACCGGATCAGTGGGACGATCGCTGCGATCGGTCGCCGTCGTGGCGATCGCGTCGACGACCTTCTGCGACTCCGGATCGACCACCTCACCGAAGATGGTGTGGCGACGGTTCAGGTGCGGTGTCTTGCCGACGGTGATGAAGAACTGCGAGCCGTTGGTGCCCGGCCCGGCGTTGGCCATCGCCAGCAGGTAGGGCTTGTCGAACTGCAGTTCGGGGTGGAACTCGTCGGCGAACTGGTAGCCCGGGCCGCCTCGACCGGTGCCGGTCGGGTCACCACCCTGGATCATGAACCCCTCGATGACGCGGTGGAAGACGGCGCCGTCGTAGAACGGTCCCGACGAGCCGCCCGATGCGTTCTCGGTGCTGTAGTCCTTGCTGCCCTGGGCCAGGCCCACGAAGTTGGCGACGGTCTTGGGGGCATGATTGCCGAACAGGGCGATCTTGATGTCACCGCGGTTGGTGTGCAGGGTCGCGGTCGCGGTCTGAATGGGGCTCGTCACGGAAAGCCAGTGTGCCACGCCGCTCGCAAGCCCAACCCGGCACCGTGGGGTTGGCGGAGATGGCAGGCTGAACCTCGTTGTCATCCGGTGCCGAGAAAGGTGGGCCATGAGCTCCAAGACCCGAGTCCGACTGACCCCGAGCCAGCGGCTCAGCCGCGGCCTGAAGTATTCGACGGTCGGTCCGGTGGACATCACCCGGGGCGCCGTCGGCATCGGTGTCGATTCGGTGCGCTCGTCGGCCTCCTGGGTGGGTCAGCGCTACCGCAGCAGCCAGGTGGCGCAGCAGCTCAAGGACGAGCTCGCCGCGGCGCAGGAAGCCGTGGCGAACCTGCCGGAGACCCTCGAGAACCTGCGCGCGCCCAAGAAGCGCCGCCGCCGGCCGCGCCTGCTGGTTGTCGCCGTCGGGGTCGCCGTGCTGGCCGGGGGAGCGGCCGCGTTCTCGATTGCCCGCCGCTCGACGCAGCCGGAGCCCTCGCCGCTGCCGCCGAGCGTCGAGGTCACCCCCAAGCCGTAACCGGGGTAGCGCGGTGACCGTCTCGGTGTTCGACCTGTTCTCGATCGGGATCGGGCCGTCGAGTTCGCACACCGTGGGTCCGATGCGCGCCGCGCGGCGGTTCGCGGAACGACTGCGCGGGTCGCTCGACGCCGTTGCGCACGTGCGCGTCGAACTGTTCGGATCGCTCGGGGCGACCGGGGCCGGTCACGGCACTCCCGGCGCCGTGGTTCTCGGGCTGGAAGGCGCAGAACCCGAGACAGTCGACCCTGACGCGGCCCGCGTGCGCGTGGCAGCGATCCAGCGCGCCGGGCAGCTGCAGTTGGCGGGGGAGCGGACGGTCTCGTTCGAAATCGTGATGTCGTTGCGCGCCATGGATTTTCACAGCAACGGCATGGCGTTCACCGCGCTGACCACCGACGGCGGCGAGATGGATCGCCATGTCTATTACTCGGTCGGAGGCGGATTCGTCGTCGACGAGGACGACACCGCAGCGTCCGATGAAGACGTGACTGTGCCGTTTCCGTTCCACACCGCCGCTGAGATGGTCGCCTTCTGCGACGAACAGCATTGCCGCATCAGCGATCTGGTGGTAGCCAACGAGGAGGCCCTGGGTCACGGGACGTCCTTGCGGGAGGGGTTGCTGCGCATCTGGACGACGATGCAGGAATGCGTGACGAACGGGCTCACCGCCACCGGGACGCTGCCCGGTGGATTGCGGGTGCGCCGGCGCGCCGCCGCGTTGGCTGCGGCGTTGGAGGCGGATCCGTCGGACCCGTTGTACGCGATGGATTGGGTGACGGTGTACGCGCTGGCGGTCAACGAGGAGAACGCGGGCGGGGGCAGGGTCGTCACCGCGCCGACGAACGGTGCGGCCGGCATCATTCCTGCAGTGCTGCACTACTACTGGCGCTTCGTTGCCGGTGCCGACGAGGACGGCGTGATCGAGTTCCTTCTGACTGCCGGAGCAATCGGGCAGCTGTTCAAGACGAACGCGTCGATCTCCGGTGCGGAGGTGGGGTGCCAAGGCGAAGTCGGCTCAGCGTGCTCGATGGCCGCGGCCGGGCTGGCGGCGGTGATGGGCGGCTCACCGGCGCAGGTGGAGAACGCCGCCGAGATCGGGATCGAACACAACCTCGGGCTCACATGTGATCCGGTCGGGGGACTGGTGCAGATCCCGTGCATCGAACGCAATGCCGTCGCGTCGGTCAAGGCGATCACGGCGGCGCGGATGGCGCTGTTCGGCGACGGCACCCATCACGTCAGCCTGGACACCGCGATCAAGACGATGCGCGACACCGGCGCCGACATGGCCGACAAGTACAAAGAGACGTCACGCGGGGGCCTGGCGCTGAACGTCGTGGAGTGTTGAGCTATCGAACTGTGGAGCCTAGGAGATTCGAACTCCTGACATCTGCCTTGCAAAGGCAGCGCTCTACCAACTGAGCTAAGGCCCCTCGTCAGGAAGGTGCATCGGGGAGGGTGTGCCAGATTTCGGGGCTGTGCTGGGTCCGCCACACCACCAGGGCGGCGGCCGCGGCAATGCCGGCCACGAACAGCAGCATCACCTTCATCGATGTGTACCTTTCCGTGGGGCTAGGAGGACTCGAACCTCCGACCTCTTCGTTATCAGCGAAGCGCTCTAACCGCCTGAGCTATAGCCCCGTTGCACCGCCATCAATTGCACGGCCGAGCAGCGAGATTACCTCACCGACAACCCGACTCCCAAACCAGCTCAGTCGCGATCGGCGAGCGTGACCTCGACACCGCCCACGAGGTCTGTCGTGAGGTTGTAGATGAACGCACCGATGGTCGCCGCCGCGGCCAGCAGCACGATGTTGACCAGGCCGATCAACGCCGCGCCACCGAAGATCGTGCTCACGGACACCAGCTCACCCCCGGAACTGCCGCTGGCACTGGTGAGCAGGTCACCGACGTTGCTGTTCAGCTTGCTCCACACACCCATGCCGCCCAGCACCAGGTAGAGGAACGCCACGGCGATCATCCACACGAAGAACAGCGCCACCGACAACACCAGGGACACCTTGAGCGCGCTCCACGGATCCACCCGACGGATCTGCATGCTCGCCCGCACCGGTCCCGTGTGCTGACGCGGGCCGACCTGTACACCCCGGCTGACCGGGGCCTTCTGGGGCTGCTTCGCCGACGATTCGGCCGGCCGCTCGGCAGGCTTGCGCGGCGGCCCTGACCGAGGCGGACCCGAGAGATCGGGAAGCTCGCTGGCGTAGGCGGCGCTACCCGGACCGTCCGCGCGCGTCGGCGGCTCGGGACGGTGGACGTCGGTACGTGCCGCGTCGGCACGATTGCCCTCCGGCCGTCCCTCCGGTCGCGACTCAGGACGGGTCTCCGAGCGCTTGGCCTCGGGACGTGTTTCCGAACGCTGCCCCTCGGGACGATCCCCTCGTGGTGCCTGCTCGGTATCCGGGCCACCGGCCATGAAGCGGTTCAGTCGCGCATCGAGACCACCCTGGGCATCGGGCACCTGCTGACGGGCCCGTGCCTGCGGGCCCCGCTGCCACGGCGGCACGTCGCTCTGCTCGCCTGCACGCGACGGTGCCTGCGGCGAGGGGGCGCTGTGGCTCGGTGCCGATGCGCCCGACGCCGACCCGTTGCCGGCGCCACCGGACGTCTCACCCGCACGCGGATGCCCAGGCTCGTTCGGTGAGCTCACTGACCCGCTCCTCACTCCTCCGACGCCGGCTCGTCGCCGATGTCGGTGTTGACCTCGTCGGTACTGTCACCCTCTTCGGCGTTGCGCGCGATGGCGATCAGGGTGTCGCCGTCACCGAGGTTCATCAGCCGGACGCCCTTGGTCTGGCGGCCGGCCTTGCGAACCTGTCGCGCGGCGGTCCGAATGACGCCGCCACCTGAGGTGATGGCGTACAGCTCGGTGTCGTCGTCGACGATCAACGCGCCCACAAGAGTGCCACGACGCTTGTCGAACATGATGGTCAGCACCCCCTTGCCGCCGCGGCCCTGAACCGGGTACTCGTCGATGGCGGTGCGCTTGGCGTACCCGCCCGACGTCGCCACCAGCAGGTACGTGTCCGGACGGACCACATTCAGCGACAACAACGCGTCATCGGCGTTGAACCGCATGCCCTGCACACCCGAGGTGGCGCGGCCCATCGGCCGCAGTGCCTCATCGGTGGCCGAGAATCGAATGGACTGGCCGTTGGCCGAGACCAGCAGCAGATCGTCGTCACTCGAGCACAGCACGGCGCCGACGAGTTCGTCACCGTCACGCAGGTTGACCGCGACGATGCCGCCGGACCGGTTGGAGTCGAAGTCCACCAGGCGCGACTTCTTGACCAGCCCGTTGCGGGTGGCCAACACCAGATAGGGGGCGTCCTCGTAACCCTTGATCTGAATGACCTGGGCGATGCGCTCCTCCGGCTGGAACGCCAGCAGATTCGCGACGTGCTGACCCCGCGCGGTGCGCGATGCCTCCGGCAGGTCGTAGGCCTTCGCCCGGTACACCCGGCCCTGCGTAGTGAAGAACAGGATCCAGTCGTGGGTGGAGCAGACGAAGAAGTGGTTGACGATGTCGTCCTGCTTCAGCCCCGCGCCCTGCACGCCCTTACCGCCGCGCTTCTGGCTGCGGTACAGATCGGTCTTCGTGCGCTTGGCGTAGCCGGTCTCGGTGATCGTGACCACGACGTCTTCGCGGGCGATCAAGTCCTCGTCGGCCACCTCACCGTCGGCGGCGATGATCCGGGTGCGCCGGTCGTCGCCGTACTTGTCGACGATCTCCTTGAGCTCGTCGCGCACGATGGCCCGTTGCCGTTCGGGCTTGGCCAGGATGTCCTCGAGGTCGGCGATCTCGGCCTCGATCTTGGCCAGGTCATCGATGATGCGCTGGCGCTCCAGAGCGGCCAGTCGCCGCAGCTGCATGTCGAGGATGGCTTGCGCCTGGATCTCGTCGACATCGAGCAACTCGATCAGGCCCTGGCGTGCGACATCGACATTGGCGGATGCGCGGATCAACGCGATCACCTCGTCGAGCGCATCCAGCGCCTTGACCAGACCACGCAGGATGTGGGCCCGCTCGTTCGCCTTGCGCAACCGGTAGCGCGTGCGCCGGACGATGACGTCCAGCTGGTGGTTGACGTAGTGGCGGATCAATTGATCGAGACGCAGCGTGCGCGGCACACCGTCGACGATCGCCAGCATGTTCGCGCCGAAGCTGGTCTGCAACTGGGTGTGCTTGTAGAGGTTGTTCAGCACCACCTTGGCTACGGCGTCGCGCTTGACCTCCACGACGATGCGCAGACCGACGCGATCGCTGGACTGATCCTCGATGTTCGAGATGCCGGTCAGGCGGCCGTCGCGGACCTGTTCGGCGATCGAGGTGATGAAGTTGTCGTGGTTGACCTGGTAGGGCAGTTCGGTGATCACCAGCGAGGTCCGCCCGCGCGAATCCTCTTCGATCTCCACCACGCCGCGCATCCGGATCGAGCCACGGCCGGTGTGGTAGGTGTCCGAAATCCCTTGTGAGCCAACGATCAAGCCGTGCGTCGGAAAGTCCGGGCCCTTGACGCGCTCACAGACGGCGGTCAGGGTCGCTTCTTCGTCGGCCTCGTGGTTCTCCAGGCACCAGTACACCGCTTCGGCGAGCTCACGCAGGTTGTGCGGCGGCATGTTCGTCGCCATGCCGACCGCGATACCGCCCGAACCGTTGGCGAGCAGGTTCGGGAACCGGCTCGGCAGAACCGTCGGCTCCTGCACCCTGCCGTCGTAGTTCGGGATGAAATCGACTGTCTCCTCGTCGATTTCACGCAGCATCTCCATGGCGAGCGGAGTGAGCCGCGCTTCGGTGTTGTGGCTGACGAAACCGTTGGTGATGAAAGAGTGGTCGTCGGTTTCAACGCGCAGACTGTAAACAGGCTGCACACCCGCGTCCGTGACCGATGCCACCCGGGCGTAATAGAACCGGCCGTCGGTGAGGTCGGCTGCAATGCTCTTGACGTCCGGATCAGCAATGTGGCGCAGAATCTCGGCGCCGTCTCGCCGCCACCTTGAGATGCGATCGACGGCGTGTCTCCGAAGCCAGTCTTTGTCAGTCCAACGACTGCCGCACTCGTTCCGTATGAACGGCGCGAGACCTGGAACCTGGTCCCCATCGAGCCCAGCAGCGTGCTCAGGCAACGCTGCCAGCAGATCGAGCAATTTACACTGTTTGGCTCCACCGAATCCAACCCGAGAACTGAAGTCTTCGGCGTGTGCTCGATTGGTGATAGCAACCTTGTGTTCGCCCGTTGCGTGCAGATAACGGCGCGAGATCACTCCGAATTCCAGCAGCATCTGCTGCACGTCCTTCGCCAACTGTTCGCTGCGCGTGGAATACGACACTTGAATCGTGTTGCGCGGCAATGCTGAGCATGATCCATCGCCTTCGAACAGTGCCCGCAGAAACGCCCTCTTCACGCCTGCTGGAGAATTCCAGAGCCAGTCGGGTACCGCTTTCGCAGCCGAACGCTGACCGACGAGCTCAGCAAGACGGCTTTGCCTCAGCGACGATAGGTTATGGATGTCCAGCTCGAGCAAGTTAGATCCGGACGCGATCTGCCGTTCATAGACGTATCGAGGACCGCCAACCACCGAATCGTAAGCCGCTACAACCATGTTGAAGTAGTCGCGGTCGAGATTGTTGAAGCCCGCGCGATTACTGCTGACGAAGCCCTCGCTGATGAACGCGCCGAGTAGCAGCGCCTCCATGACGTCGTGCCATTGGCCAGGGCCGAACTCCACCGGCGGAGTCCGCTGTAAGACCACACGATCATTCGGCGCGATCTCTTCAATCAGCTTCCACAACAGCGTCGGCACGCCACCCACGTCGACGAGGCACAGCAGTGGATGGTTCGCCGTACCAGTGACTTCGTAGCCTTCGGCGGTGCTGACTGTGAAGGTCTGATGCTCCCCTGAGTGGAATAGCCTGTCGGCCAACACAGGATTGCCGTGCCGGTCGAGAACCTTCAGCTCGATGTCGGTGTCGGAATTCGGCCGCGCGCCCGGAACCACGTCCCCGATTCGTACAGTCTGGCCGAGCGGGAGACGCACTTGAGCGTCGGCGGTGACGCAGTACCTCATGGCGGCCGGCGGATCGTTACCCGGCGAGCCGAAATTGCCCTGACCGTCGACCAGCGGGTAGCGCAGCGACCACGGCTGCGCCATCCGGACCAGGGTGTCGTAGATCGACGAATCACCGTGCGGGTGATAGTTACCCATCGTCTCGGCCACCGAGCGCGCCGACTTGGCGTGACCGCGGTCGGGCCGGAAACCGGAGTCGAACATCGCGTAGAGCACACGTCGGTGCACGGGCTTGAGGCCGTCGCGCACCTCCGGCAGGGCGCGGCCGACGATCACGCTCATCGCGTAGTCGATGTAGCTGCGCTGCATCTCCTGCTGGATGTCGACCGGTTCGATCCGGTCGCCGGCCTCGTCGCCGGGCGGCAGGGTGGTGTCAGTCATGGAGTTTTCCTCAGCTTTGAGAGTTAAACGTCAAGGAAGCGAACGTCTTTGGCGTTGCGGGTGATGAAGCTGCGTCGCGCCTCGACGTCCTCGCCCATCAGGATGGAGAACAGCTCATCGGCGGCGGCCGCGTCGTCCAGGGTCACCTGGCGCAGCACCCGCACCGACGGATCCATCGTGGTCTCCCACAGTTCTTTGGCGTCCATCTCGCCGAGACCCTTGTAACGCTGGATACCGTCGTCGACGTTGATCCTCTTGCCGGCCGCCCGGCCGGCTTCGAGCAATCCGTCGCGTTCCCGGTCGGAGTAGGCGAACTCGGGGTCGGAACGCTGCCACTTCAACTTGTACAGCGGCGGCTGAGCCAAGAAGATGTGGCCGTTTTCCACCAGCGGCTTCATGAACCGGAACAGCAGGGTCAGCAGCAGCGTCGAGATGTGTTGGCCGTCGACGTCGGCGTCGGCCATCAGCACGATCTTGTGATAGCGCAGCTTGGCAATGTCGAATTCATCATGGATGCCGGTGCCCAGGGCGGTGATGATCGCCTGGACTTCGGTGTTCTTCAACACGCGGTCGATACGGGCCTTCTCGACATTGATGATCTTGCCGCGCAACGGCAGGATCGCCTGGAACATCGAGTCCCGGCCACTCTTGGCCGAGCCGCCGGCCGAATCACCCTCCACCACATACAGTTCCGACTTCGTCGGATCCGTCGAGCGGCAGTCGGCGAGCTTGCCGGGCAAGCCGCCGATGTCGGTGGCACTCTTGCGTCGCACCAGCTCACGCGCCTTGCGAGCTGCCATGCGCGCCTGGGCTGACGACACCGCTTTGTTCACAACGGTTTTCGCCTCGGCCGGGTTCGCCTCGAACCAGTGGGTGAGCTGTTCGTTGCAGATCTTCTGCACGAACGACTTCACCTCGGTGTTGCCGAGCTTCGTCTTGGTCTGACCCTCGAACTGCGGCTGGGAGACCTTCACCGAGATGACCGCCGCCAACCCCTCGCGAATGTCATCACCGGTGAGGTTCGGATCTTTCTCCTTGAGCAGCTTCTTGTCTTTGGCGTACTTGTTCACCACCGAGGTGAGCGCGGCGCGGAAACCCTCCTCGTGGGTGCCGCCCTCATGGGTGTTGATCGTGTTCGCGAACGTGTGCACGGACTCCGAGTAGCCCGCGTTCCACTGCATCGCGATCTCGACCTCGTGCCCCGGTCCCTTGCCGTCGAAATCGATGACGCTGGGTTGGATCGCGGTCTTGGTGCGGTTGATGTGCTTGACGAAATCGACCAGACCGCCGGGGTAGTGAAAGACCCGGTGCTTGACCTTCTGGGGGGCGGCTTGCTCGGCGGCCTTCTCCTCGGCCGACTTCGGCGCCTCCGCATGGTCGCTGACGACGTCGTCGACCACTTCTTCCGGGGCGACCCGCTCATCGGTCAACTCGATGGTCAGCCCCTTGTTGAGGAACGCCATCTCCTGCAGACGCCGAGCGATGGTCTCGAAGTCATAGGTGGTGGTCTCGAAGATGTCCGGGTCCGCCCAGAAGCGGATGGTGGTCCCGGTCTTCTTGGACGGCTCGCCCTTGCGCAGGGTGCCAGGCACTGACCTGTCGTAGGTCTGGTGCCACTCGAACCCGTCCTTGTGGATATCGGCCTCGAGTCGCGTGGACAGCGCGTTGACCACAGAGACACCCACGCCGTGCAGACCGCCGGACACCTGATAGGCGCCTTCTTCGAACTTGCCGCCTGCGTGCAACACGGTCATCACCACGTCGACGGTGGGGATGCCGGTGGCGTGCATCGCGACGGGGATACCGCGGCCGTCGTCGGTGACCTGCACACCGCCGTCTTCGAGGATCCGCACGTCGACCTTGGTGGCGAAGCCGGCCATCGCCTCGTCCACGGCGTTGTCGACGACTTCCCAGATCAGGTGGTGCAGACCGCGTTCGCCCGTGGAACCGATGTACATACCGGGCCGCTTGCGGACCGCTTCCAGACCTTCGAGAACCTTGATCGAATCGGCGCCGTACTCACTGGGAGCGTTCTTCTTCTGGGCAGCCACGTTGGGCGGGTCTCCTCGGGTCTTGGGCAGGCAGCGGCCTGCACGGGGAATCTGACGACCCCCTCGCGGATCACTCGAGACAGTCTACCGAAACCTGGCGTCAGGACCGATGCTGGAGCCGCGTTTTGAGACACCTAATCGCGCCGTGCGCCGATTTTTCCGACTGTGGATAGGTCGAGACGTTCCGCACAGCCGCCGGTCACGTTCTGGTGGCTCTCAGCCATAGGTGTCGCGCGGCCCGCGGCCCGGCACCCGATACGGGCCCTTCCGCCACGACGGACCAACCGGCCCGACGATCTTCACGGCTGTGACCACCCCGTCCCCGACCGCCGAGGCGATCTTGGCCAACAGCTGCGTCTGCACCATGCGCAACTGGGTGGCCCACGCCGTCGACTCCGCGGTCACCGTGAGCACCCCCTCGGTCAGCGACGCCGGTACCGCATGGTCGGCGATCTGCGCACCGACCACCTCGCGCCATCGACCGAACACCGCGCCCTCGGCCACTCGGCCGTTCCAGCCGCGACTGCGCGCCACATCACTGGTCGCCGCACCGAGAGGCTGGGGATCCCGCACATCGGGGCCGGGACCCGACCACCGGCGCCGGCTCGACGCACCGGTGCGGCGCGGCGCGGCAGGGGAAGTCCGGCCGCGGCCGACATTCTTGCCCTGCTCCCGGGCCGCGCCACGAGCCTCCTCGAGGGCCCGGCGGACGAGGTCCATCCCTTTGAGATGGGCCAGATGAGCCGGCGGCTCGATGGGATCCTCGGCGTCGGTCACGACACCACCTCCGATATCCGACCCTCGTCACCGTCACGCATGGTGATCTCGATGCGGCGCGCGTCCCACTCCTGCGGAATGTCCTCCGCGACCGCCGCCGTCACCAGAACCTGTTCGGCAGTGGCTGCGACCCGGGCCAGCGCGTCACGACGCGCGGTGTCGAGTTCGGCGAACACATCGTCGAGCAGCAGCACCGGATCTCCTCCCTCCGTGCGGAGCAATTCATAAGCCGCCAGTCGCAATGCCAAGGCCATCGACCAGCTCTCGCCGTGGCTGGCGAAGCCCTTGGCGGGCTGTTCGCCCAGCCGCAACTCCAGATCATCCCGGTGTGGTCCGACAAGACAGACGCCGCGTTCCAGCTCGGCATCCCGACGCCGACTCAGCGCGTCGAGCAGCGCCGCTTCGAACACCTCGACATCGGTGTTGCCCACGGCCGCTTCGGCTTCCACGACCTCCACGCCACTGCGATACCGCACGGTCGCCCGGCGCGACGCCGGCGCGAGCAGCTGGTAGGCCTTCTCGACTTCGGGCGCCAGCTCGTTGACCAGCTCGACGCGCGCCGCGATCAGCTGCGCGCCGTGTGACGCGAGGTGACCATCCCAGACGTCGAGGGTGTCCAGCGCACCGCGGTCCCCGCGATAGCGCGCGCCCGAGGCAGTCTTGAGCAACGCGGTACGCTGCCGCACCACCTTGTCGTAGTCCGCACGCACGCCGGCGATGCGGGGACGACGGATCGTGGCGAGTTCGTCGAGGTACCGTCGACGCTCCCCGGGGTCACCTCGGACGAGCGCCAGGTCTTCGGGAGCGAACAGCACGGCGCGCAGGACCCCGAGGATTTCGCGCGCGGATCGGACAGGGGAGCGGTTGAGGCGCGCCTTGTTGGCCCGCCCGGACGTGATGTCCAGGTCCACCGCGAGTTCTCGGCCGTCGCTGACGACGATCGTCGAGATCACCGCGCGATCGGCGCCCGCACGGATCAGCGGTGCGTCGGTGGCGACGCGGTGTGAACCGAGCGTCGAGGAATACCACAGCGCCTCAACAAGATTCGTCTTCCCGAAACCGTTGGATCCGACGAAGACGATGCGCCCCGGGTCGAGATCGATCTCCACCCGGGGCCACGACCGGAAATCCGTCAGCGCGAGGCGACGTACGTACACCGGTTCGCCTCGCTCACCCGGACTCGCTCACCCTCTTCACCGCATGCCCGCCGAACTGGTTCCTCAGCGCCGCGACAGCCTTCATCGTCGGTGAATCGTCCTGCCGGGACAGGAACCGCGCGAACAACGACGCAGCGATGCCGGGGACCGGGACGCGCAACCGGATGGCCTCCTCGACCGTCCACCGTCCTTCACCGGAATCCTCTGTGTAGCCGCTGATCTCGTTGAGATTCGGGTCTTCCTTCAGGGCTTTGGCCAGGAGCTGCTGCAACCACGACCTCACGACCGTGCCGTTGGTCCACGCCTGGTACACGGCCTGCGGATCCTTCACCAGGTCTTCGGCGGCCAGCATCTCATAGCCCTCGGCGTATGCCGTCATCAGCGCATACTCCACCCCGTTGTGCACCATCTTGGCGAAGTGGCCGGCCCCGACCGGGCCCGCGTGGACGAACCCGTCCTCGACCGGTCCCGGTGGGCGCAGCGTGTCGAAGATCGGCATGGCCCGAGCGACATCGTCGTCGCTTCCCCCGACCATCAGTCCGTAGCCTTCACTCAAACCCCAGATGCCACCGGACACACCGGCATCGATGAACGCAATACCGTTCTGCGCCAACAGTTCTGCGTGCGGTTTGTCTTCGGTGTAGCGGGAGTTGCCACCGTCGATCACGAGGTCGCCCTCAGAGAGCACACCGGCCAGCTCGGTGATGGTCTGATCG
The DNA here is from genome assembly GCF_022348085.1 of Mycobacterium sp. PSTR-4-N. Classification (GTDB taxonomy): domain Bacteria; phylum Actinomycetota; class Actinomycetes; order Mycobacteriales; family Mycobacteriaceae; genus Mycobacterium. Next base: position 142,429 of record NZ_JAKRFN010000005.1, read on the forward strand.
GTGATCGAGCCGGACGGCACCATCACCCACACCACGCGGGGTGCGTCCAAGGCGGATGCGAGATCGGCCAGCGACGCCACGTCGGACACCTCGGGTCGCGGGTCGTACCCGATGACCTCGTGTCCCCCGTCGCGCAGGCGAGCCCGCATGTTGAAGCCCATTTTGCCCAGGCCGATGAGACCCAACTGCATGTCAGCGCCCTCCTGTAGTCGGTGCGTACGGTCAGCCGGGGAGACGCACCGGCATCAACAGATAGACGTAATCGGTCTGTGCCGCCGGATAGGGTCCCGCGCCGTCGCTACTCACATCATCCTGGCCCGCCGGGCGGAGCACCGCCGGGCGGCTGGGGGTCGTGAACCCGAAGGTGACCCGGTCCGCGTGTAGGGAACCCAGCCCGTCGGTCAGGTAAGTCGGGTTGAAGGCGATCGTCAGGGGTTCGCCGGAGAATTCGACCGGCAGATCCTCTTCGGCCCGGCCCACGTCGTCCGCACCCGCCGAGAGCCGCAGCACGTCGTCGGCGAATTCCATCCGCACCTGGGCGCCGCGGTCGGCCACCAGGGCGACGCGCTTGATGGCCTCGGTCAGCTCGGCGACGCCGATCGTGGCGACCGCGGTGTGCTCGGTCGGCAGCAGCTGACGGAATTTCGGGAACTCGGCGTCGAGGAGGCGGGTGGTGCTGCGCTTGCCTTTGCTGCGGATGCCGAGCAGGCCCTCTTTGCCGACAGTGGGGCCGGAGCCCAGCGACAGATGGACCTCGCTGCCGTCGGTGCCGGCTTTGGCGGCCTCGGCGAGGGTTTTCGCGGGCACCAGCACTGCGGCTTCCACTCCCGGAGTGGCCGTCGACCACGTCAATTCGCGGACCGCGAGACGGAACCGGTCCGTGGCGGCCAGAACGACCTTCTCGCCGGAGATCTCGACACGGATGCCGGTGAGCATGGGCAGCGTGTCATCGCGGCCGGCGGCGACCGCGACCTGGCCGATGGCCTCGGCGAACAGGTCCGCCGACACCACACCGGTCTCGTCGGGCAGGGTGGGCAGCGTCGGGTAGTCCTCCACCGCCATGGTCGGCAGGGAGAACCGGGCGCTTCCGCAGGTCAGCGCCACGCGGGTGCCTTCGACGCTCACGTCGACCGGCTTGGCGGGCAATGCCCGGACGATGTCGGACAACAGCCGACCGGATACCAAAACGCTTCCGGGAGAGGCGATCTCGGCGGCGATCTGGACTTCGGCGGACACCTCGTAGTCGAATCCGGAGATCGTCAGACCTTCGTCGGATCCGGTCAGCAGCACGCCGGCCAGCACGGGCACCGTCGGCCGGGACGGCAGGTTACGGGCCACCCAGGCGACCGCGTCGGCGAACTCTTCGCGGCTCAGCCGGAACTTCAAGTCCGTGAGACCTACCGTTGACGTCGCCACGTTCATTGCGTCCCTTCGATGTACACCCCGATGAAGCGTTGATCAGCAATTTCTCCGACGGGCACACCGCGCCGCTCTAGACACGCTGCGACGACCGGAAGGGCTGTCGATGAACCACCGTAGAGCTTTCCGCTCCAACTTGAAAGCTAAACGATCGGGCCGACAGCCGGGCATCAGCCGGCCCCGTCGGGCCGTCCACCGTGTGCTTTCCCCAGGGCACTTCTTCTAAGAGATTTGGATAGAGAGAAATGAGCAGTAGTACTAGGTGCTGTGCAATCTGGGGATGTGCGGGGTTTCGCGCAGGCCAGCGCCTCGACGGGCTGTGGGGGAGTTGTGCATGGACGGTGGGCCGTCTGGGGGCGGTTGGGGATGGATACCGATCTGGGGAAGAACACCCCCCATCGAGCACGGGTTGGCGACAGGTTGTGCACAGGTGCTCCCCAGACCCCGGCTGTGACTGCTGGTGCCAATGGGAGGGAAGTTTTTCCCGACCGAGGCATGACAAAAGGGCCGCGCGGGGCGGCAGAGAGGAAAGAGGAGGGGTTGGTCAGCGCTTGGCGCGCTGACGGATCCGCGTGGTGAGTTCTTTGACGTGATCGAAGACTTCGCGCCGCTCGGCCATCTCGCCGCGAATCTTCTTCTCCGCGTACATGACCGTGGTGTGGTCACGGCCGAACGCCTGGCCGATCTTGGGCAGGGAGAGGTCGGTTAGCTCGCGGCACAGATACATCGCGATCTGCCGCGACTGCGCCAGTGCCCGCGTCTTGCCGGGCCCTCGGAGTTCGTCGATGCTCGTCTCGAAGTACTCGGCAGTCGCGGCCATGATCGCCGCCGTGCTGATCTGCATCGTCGACGAATCGGAGATCAGGTCTCGCAGCACGATCTCGGCGAGAGACTTGTCGATCGACGTCTTGTTCAGCGAGGCGAATGCGGTCACGCGGATCAGCGCGCCCTCGAGCTCGCGGATGTTGCGTTCGATGCGGCTGGCGATCAGCTCGAGAACGTCGTCGGGCACGTCGAGGCGATCCATCTGCGCCTTTTTGCGCAGGATCGCGATGCGGGTCTCCAGCTCGGGCGGCTGGACATCGGTGATCAGGCCCCACTCGAAGCGGGTGCGCAGTCGGTCTTCCAGCGTCGCGAGCTGCTTGGGCGGCCGGTCGGAGGAGATGACGATCTGCTTGTTCGCGTTGTGCAAGGTGTTGAAGGTATGGAAGAACTCTTCCTGGATACCGTCTTTGCCCTCGATGAACTGGATGTCGTCGACCAGCAGGACGTCGATGTCGCGGTAGGTGCGCTTGAACGACGCGCGGCGGTCATCGCGCAGCGAGTTGATGAAGTCGTTGGTGAATTCCTCGGTGGAGACGTACTTGACCCGCATCCCGGGAAAGAGACGCTGGGCGTAGTTGCCGGCAGCGTGGAGCAGATGTGTTTTGCCCAAACCGGATTCGCCCCAGATGAACAGCGGGTTGTAGGCACGTGCCGGCGCTTCTGCGATGGCGAGCGACGCGGCATGGGCGAACCTGTTCGATGCCCCGATGACGAAGGTGTCGAAGGTGTAGCGGCGGTTGAGGTTGATCGCGGTGGCGTCGTCGGTGGTCGCGTTCTGCCCGCGATTGGCGAAGAAGCTGGGCCAGTTCTCCTCGGCGCTGGCCCGGGCGGCCAGGTCGTCGTCGACGAGGTCGTCATCGCTGTCGGGAACGGTGACCGGGGTGGGGGCCGGCGCGTCGTCGGATTCGGGGTCGGCGATGCGCACACCCAACTCGACCCGCTGGCCGAGCTGCCGGCTCAGCGCGGCGATGATCGGTTCGCGCAGATGCCGTTCGATCTCGTTCTGGACGAACGGGGTGGGCACCGACAAGAGCGCGAATCCCTCGGTGATGACGAGGGGCTGGACGAGTTTGAGCCACGCCCGCTGCTGCGGGGTGAGGGCTCCGTTCGCGGCACCGTTGGGAGAGCTGCCGTCACCGTTGAGTTCGGTGACGACGTTGTTCCAGATCGCGACGAACGGCGGGTCGGGGTCGGCTGACACGAACACCCACCCCCTACCGGCCGACGCGAGGACGGCCACACAACAAAGACGAACTGTCCACAAAGTTATCCACAGGCTGTGGAAATGCAGGAGTCCGTCGTTGTCCGCTGTCTACCACCGAGGCTGCCAGTGGTCGGAGCTCGTCACTACGTGGATTCACGTGGTGGGCTCGCGACCGACTGGATGATCCTCGCTTCGTTGTCTTGCGCCGTTCCGGCGTGGAATCGGCCTTGCCAGAAGCTAACAGTTTTCTCTCCGAGTGCCAACAGTTCTGCAACATTGCGCGGAAGCGTAAGTCCGTCTGGCTCAATCGTTCCAGACCCGCGTGACTGTTGAGGTGAATGTGATGCTGCTGACGTGCGGCTGGGCTGTGCGCGTAGGCCGGCCCGGGGGTCTGCGAGCAGGTTTGACCCGGTGAAATCTCGTCAGTACCCTCGAACAGTCGCCCGCACGTGGCGATACGGCTGCGATCCGGTTCGTTCCGGGGACCGCGCCGGCTAAGCAAGACGCCGAGCTTACCAACGGCCGACAGCGTGATGCCCGTCAGACACGGGCTTCGCGTGGGGGCCAGACCAACAAGGAGTGACTGCCGTGGCCAAGGGCAAGCGGACCTTCCAGCCCAACAACCGGCGCCGCGCACGCGTGCACGGGTTCCGGCTGCGGATGCGTACCCGCGCGGGGCGCGCCATCGTGTCCGGTCGGCGCCGCAAAGGCCGTCGTTCACTGACTGCGTGACGCGACCCCGGGTCTGACGCGGTGCTTCCGGCACAGAACCGGATGACCCGGTCGACCGAGTTCGGCACCACAGTCAGTCGAGGGACGCGGGCGGCACAGCCCGATCTCGTCGTCTATTGCCTGCGTTCTGATCAGAGTGAGGAAGCCGGACCACGGATCGGTCTGGTCGTCTCCAAAGCGGTGGGCAATGCCGTTGCGCGCCATCAGGTGTCTCGGCGTCTTCGTCATGTCGCCCGCACGGTCCTGCCCGAGCTGGAGGCCGTCGATCGGGTGGTCATCCGTGCGCTCCCGGGTAGCCGCGACGCTCGATCATTCCGACTGGAGCAGCAACTGCGGACCGCGTTGCGGCGCATCAGGAGTCGGTCGGAGGCATCGTCATGAGCTCCCGCGCCGTTGGCGCCCTGGTCTGGATGATTCAGCTCTATCGCACCACGGTGTCGCCGTTGCGGCTCCCGACCTGTCGCTTCACTCCCACGTGCAGTCAGTACGCCGTCGACGCGCTCACGGAGTTCGGTCTGGTGCGGGGGAGCTGGCTGGCGCTGGTGCGTCTGTTCAAATGTGGACCATGGCATAACGGAGGGTGGGATCCGATACCGGATCGCTGTCCTGACCGTGACCACCCCGAAGGTGACCGTCACAGTGACGCCACGGCCGAGAGGGTCGGCGGCCTGGTCACGGAGTCCATAGACCGAGAAGCGCAACCGGATCAGCAAGGGAAGAGTCTGCCGCGTGTTTAACTTCTTCAGCCTCGACATCATCTATTACCCGGTGTCGGCGATCATGTGGGTCTGGTACAAGGCGTTCGCGTTCGTGCTGGGTCCGTCGAACTTCTTCGCGTGGGCCCTGTCGGTGATGTTCCTGGTCTTCACGCTGCGCGCGATCCTCTACAAGCCGTTCGTTCGGCAGATCCGCACCACGCGCCAGATGCAGGAGCTTCAGCCACAGATCAAGGCCCTGCAGAAGAAGTACGGCAAGGACCGCCAGCGCATGGCGTTGGAGATGCAGAAGCTGCAGAAGGAGCACGGGTTCAACCCCATCCTCGGGTGTCTGCCGATGCTGGCGCAGATCCCGGTGTTCCTGGGTCTCTATCACGTGCTGATGTCCTTCAACCGCACGCAGACCGGCATCGGCCGGCTCGGGCTGTCGGTGGAGGAGAACAAGAGCCTCGGGAACTACTTCTTCAGCGCCACCGACGTCGGACACTTCCTGGACGCCAACCTGTTCGGTGCACCTCTGGGCGCGACGATGATCCAGAAGCACGGCCTCGAGGCGTTCACCGAGTTCCATCGTCCGGCCGTGATCGCCGTCGGCGTCCCGATCATGATCGCCGCCGGTGTCGCCACCTACTTCAACAGCCGTGCGTCGGTGGCTCGGCAGAGTCCGGAAGCCGCCGCCAACCCGCAGACCGCGATGATGAACAAGTTGGCGCTCTACGTCTTCCCGCTGGGTGTGGTCGTCGGTGGTCCGTTCCTTCCGCTGGCGATCATCCTGTACTGGTTCTCCAACAACATCTGGACCTTCGGTCAGCAGCACTACGTGTTCGGCAAGATCGAGAAGGAAGAGGAAGCCAAGAAGCAGGAGGCGATCGAGCGCCGCGCGGCCAATGCGCCCGCGCCGGGCGCGAAGCCGAGCCGTAAGAAGGCCGGGCGCGGCGAGGGAGCTCCTGCGGACGCCGCGTCGACCGACGGTGCGGAGATCACCGAATCGAGCGTTGTCGAGGAGAAATCGTCGGACTCCACGGCCAGCACGACCAACGGCGATGCCGCGACGAGGAACGGGGCGGTCAGCCGTACCCCGAAACCGGGCGCGCGTCCCAAGAAGCGGAAACGTTGACGCGCGGGTGACCGCGAAGGAGGAAGAGGGATATTCATGACGAATTCAGACACGACCACCCCCGAAGAGCTCGCCGAGGCGGGCTCGGATGTGGCCGCCACGGACACCGCGCGTGAGGGTGGTGCCGGCACGCCCGATCTAGAGGAGCGACTCGTCGCCGAGGGCGAGATCGCCGGCGACTATCTCGAAGAGCTGTTGGACCTGTTGGACTTCGACGGTGACATCGATCTCGACGTCGAGGGCGACCGCGCGGTGGTCAGCATCGACGGCGGGGGAGACCTGACGAAGCTGGTCGGCCGCAAAGGTGAAGTCCTGGATGCGCTTCAGGAGTTGACGCGGCTGGCGGTTCATCAGAAGACCGGCGAGCGAAGCCGGCTCATGCTGGACATCGCGCAGTGGCGTAAGCGCCGCCGGGACGAGTTGGCCGCGTTGGGCAGCAAGGTGGCGCACCGCGTGCTCGAGACCGGTGAGCGCGAGGAACTCTCGCCGATGACGCCGTTCGAGCGCAAGATCGTGCACGATGCCGTGGCGGAGATCGACGGCGTGCACAGCGAGAGCGAGGGCGTGGAGCCGTCGCGCCGCGTGGTCGTTCTCGTCGACTGACGCCCGAGAGTTACATCCATGTAGTTCGGTGATGGTGCCAATGTCGGGACAAGGCGGAGGATGTTTCACGTGAAACACGCGGAGCTGCCAGCACCACCGGCGGCGGTCGGGGCAATCTTCGGCGACGCCGCTGACGCCGCCGTCCGCTACGCCGAGATCTTGGCGGGTGCCGGCGTGGAACGCGGGCTTCTGGGGCCTCGCGAGGTGGAGCGGCTCTGGGAGCGTCACGTCCTCAACAGTGCGGCCATCGCGGAACTGATCGACTCAGGTGAGGCAGTGGCGGACATCGGCAGCGGGGCAGGGCTGCCCGGGATACCGTTGGCCCTGGCTCGCCCGGATGTATCAGTGACGCTCATCGAACCGCTGCTGCGCCGCAGTGAGTTCCTGCGAGAAGTGATCGCAGAGTTGGGCCTCCGTGCTGTGGTGGTGCGGGGTAGGGCGGAGGATCGATCGGTGCGCGAGCTCGTGGGGGAGCAGGATGCGGTGGTATCACGTGCGGTCGCTTCACTGGACAAGCTGGCGAAGTGGAGTGTGCCGCTGTTGAGGTCCGGCGGGCGCATGCTGGCCATGAAGGGTGAGCGGGCCGCGGACGAGATACAAGAGCACCGTGAATCTCTGGCTGCGCTCGGGCTGACCCAGATCGAGGTGAAAACGTGTGGCGCTCACGTCGTGGACACTCCCGCGACGGTGGTCGTAGGGTTTTTGAAAGAGGAGCGGCGTCGTCGGACTCCGGCGGGAAGGAAGCAACGGTGACGTCTACGGCCGAAGATCCCACCCCCGATGTTTCACGTGAAACGTGGGGCACGCACGACGTCGACACCCCGATCGGAGCGGAAGCCGAACGTGCTGTTCGACTGATGCACGCCGCAGCAGAGGGCCTGTTGCCCAAGCCGGCCCGCCAACGCATCTTCACCGTGGCCAACCAAAAAGGCGGTGTCGGGAAAACCACGACCGCGGTGAACATCGCGGCCGCACTCGCTCTGCAGGGCGCGCGCACTCTCGTCATCGACCTCGATCCGCAGGGCAATGCGAGCACCGCGCTCGGCATCGAGCACCGCCCCGGAACACCGTCCTCGTACGAGGTGCTTATCGGTGACATCTCGGTGGAAACCGCGTTGCAGCAGAGCCCGCACAACGAGCTGTTGTTCTGTGTGCCGGCGACCATCGATCTGGCGGGTGCCGAGATCGAATTGGTCAGCATGGTGGCTCGCGAGGGTCGGCTCCGCACCGCCCTGGCCGAGCTGAAGCATCACGATTTCGACTATGTCTTCATCGACTGCCCGCCCTCGCTGGGCCTGCTGACCATCAACGCGCTCGTCGCGGCGCCCGAGGTGCTGATCCCGATCCAGTGCGAGTACTACGCACTGGAGGGGGTCGGCCAGCTGCTCCGCAACATCGAGATGGTCAAGTCGCATCTCAATCCCGAGCTCGACGTGACCACCGTCGTGCTGACGATGTACGACGGTCGGACGAAGCTGGCCGACCAGGTCGCCGTGGACGTCAGAGCCCACTTCGGCGACAAGGTCTTGCGCACGGTGATTCCACGCAGTGTGAAGGTCTCCGAAGCGCCGGGTTACGGGATGACGATCATCGATTACGACCCGGGTTCACGGGGCGCGATGAGCTACCTCGACGCGAGCCGCGAGCTCGCGCAACGCGGCGCCCCTGCGGCACACCAGTGACGACTCCCGAACTTGGTAGCGGTGCGACGAACGAAGGACATGGATGAACAACCCGGCACGTAAGCGCAGTGGCCTCGGTCGCGGGCTGGCATCGCTGATTCCGACCGGCCCGGCGGAAGGGGACGAGCCGGCTACCACCGGACCCCGGATGGGCGCGGCTGCCGCCGACGCCGTGTTCGGTGGCCCGCCCGAGGTGGCGCCGCCGGCTGGCGACGTCGGCGCGGTGTACCGGGAGATCGCGCCGTCGCAGATCGAACCGAACCCGCGCCAGCCGCGACAGGTGTTCGACGAGGAAGCGCTGAGCGAACTGGTGCACTCGATCCGCGAGTTCGGATTGATGCAGCCGATCGTCGTGCGTGCCGTGCCCGAATCCGGCGAAGCCGCGCCCCGCTACCAGCTGGTGATGGGGGAGCGCCGGTGGCGAGCGGCGCAGAAGGCCGGCGTCGCCACGATCCCGGCGATCGTCCGGGAGACCGCCGATGACAGCATGCTGCGGGACGCACTGCTGGAGAACATCCATCGGGTGCAGCTCAACCCATTGGAAGAGGCGGCCGCGTACCAGCAGCTGCTCGACGAGTTCGCCGTCACCCACGACGAACTCGCCGCCCGGATCGGACGATCACGCCCGGTGATCACCAACATGATCCGGCTGCTTCGCCTGCCGATAGCGGTGCAGCGTCGGGTGGCGGCGGGGGTGCTCTCGGCCGGCCACGCCCGGGCGCTTCTGGCCCTCGAGGGTGGGCCGGACATGCAAGAGGAGCTGGCCGCGCGCATCGTCGCCGAGGGCCTGTCCGTGCGAGCCACCGAAGAGGCGGTGACTCTGGCGAACCGAGAAGGCGCAGGGGCCCCGCCCGCGCCCCGTCGCAAGCCGATCCAGATGCCCGGCCTGCAGGACGTTGCCGAACAGCTCTCGTCGGCGTTCGACACCCGTGTGACCGTCAGCCTGGGTAAGCGCAAAGGCAAGATCGTCGTCGAGTTCGGCTCGGTGGACGATCTGCAGCGGATTGTGGACCTCATGAACTCGTCAGTGCGGTGACCAACCACACGCGGTCGTTACGTCACAGTGACACTGCGGCGGGGCTGTCCGCACCCGGATCCAGAACGTCGCGCAAAAGCGCTCGGCGCCAGCGGATTTCGGCTGCGGGGCGATGTGTGGCGGTACGACCGCACAGCGACGAGCCGGTCACGGTCACGCCTTCTATTCTTGAGGGGCAGCCGCGCACCCCTTCGCGGCGGAGATCCCGGGGAGCGTAGTGACCGCACGAATCACGCCTCTACGGCTCGAAGCATTCGAGCAGCTGCCGAAGCATGCGCGCCGCTGCGTGTACTGGGAAGTCGATCCACTGATCGTCGGCAGCGACCAACAGCTCTCGGATCCCGAGTTCGAGAAGGAAGCCTGGCTGTCGATGGTGATGCTGGAGTGGGGCTCCTGCGGACAGCTGGCGGTCGAGAGCAGGGAGCCGCTGCCGGAAGACGAGACGGGCGATGAACCGTGCCTGGGTTATGCGTTCTACGCGCCGCCCCGCAGCGTGCCCCGCGCGGGGCGCTTCCCGACCGGACCTGTCAGCGCCGACGCGGTGCTGCTGACGTCACTGGGCGTCGACGCGAGCCTCGGTCAGGACGATCTGTCTCGGGCGCTGATCGCCGGGGTGGTCGGTGATCTCGTGCGACGGGGCGTGCGCGCGTTGGAGGCGTTCGGTCGCTCGGCCGCGGCCGACGAGCTGAGCGACCTCGATGAGGTGCCCGCGGATGTGGCGCCCGTGCTCGAAACACTCGGTGACTGCGCGATGGGCACCTGCGTGATGCCGAGCGACCTTCTTCTCGATGCGGGCTTCGTGGTGGTGTCACACCACACGTACTTCCCGCGCCTGCGGTTGGAGCTCGAGCAGGGTCTCGGGTGGAAGGCCGGTGTGGAGGCCGCCCTGGAACGTCTGCTTGAGAGCGCACAGTTGCAGCAGCCGGTCGGCGCCGGCGCGGCAGCGGGCTGCTAGCTGCGGCGGGCCTGCTCGACGGCCATCTCGTGGGCCAACAACTCGGCGAACGTGAAAGTGCCTGTGGGACGGTCGTTCTTACCCAGGAGGTAGAGCCGTTTCACGGCTGCGAGGATGCCCTCGGCGAGGGAGTCACGTGCGCTCGGCGACACCAGCGTGGCCCGATCCCCGGGATTGCTGATGTAACCGACGTCCACCTGCACGGAGGGCATGCGGGTCAGGCGCAGCAGATCCCACGTGCGGCCGTGCACGCGGCAATCCTGTAAACCGGTGCGCGCCACGACTTCCCGCTGGATGAAGTCGGCCAGATTGCGTCCGATGGTGGAGACCGAGCCGTGCGAGTTGCCGAAGTGGAACGAGGCGACACCGTTGGCCGCGGGGCTTGCCTGACTCTCACACCGCAGGCTGATCATCAGATCGGCACCCACGGAATTGGCGGTGGCGGCACGCTCGGCGTCGGTGGGGGAGGCGGCGGCCGGACGAGACAGGAACGTCTCCATGCCGATGGCCGTCATCCGGCCTTCGAGCCGACTTGCCAAGTCCCACAGAATGTCTGCTTCACTGATGGGCCCCGACGGGCCATTCGTGATCAGCCCGTGGTCACCTCCGCCGCGGCCCGGATCGATGATGATCCTCTTGCCGGACAGCCAGGGTCCGGAGCTGCGCACCAGCTCCTCTTCGCGGATCGCGTGCGGCGAGCCGCCGGTCACGCGGGAACCGAGGTTGTACAGCGAACGCAACGTCTCCGGACCGCAGATGCCGTCGGGGAAGAGTCCGAACTCACGCTGGTACGACATCAGTGCGTTGTGGGTCTGCAACCCGAAGTGCCCGTCGACCAAACCCGTGTAGAAGCCGAGATCCTGCAGGCGCGCCTGCAAGGTGGCGACGTCGTCGCCGTACATCGGGGCGCCGAACTGGTGATTCAGTGTCCGCGCGCCCAGGCGGTAGGACGCCTCTTTGATGGCCCGGTAGGTCGCCTCGCCGACGATGCCGTCGACGAGGAGACCACGGTACTGCTGGAAGGCGCGGACCGCGTGATCGAGCTCGCCGTCGAACACGTCGACGGCAACCCTGCGCCCCGTGACCAGGTCGTCGTCGGGGTCGTTCAGCATCCCCAGGGCGGCCAGCGCGGTCCGGATCTCGGTGACCGCTGCAGAACGGTCACCGCGACGCAGACTCGACATAGGCAGCATTCTCTCAGAAGGGGAGAGGATTCCGGAAAACCCCAGGGAAGTGTCCAGGGGTGAAACGAGGTCCGCTACAGCACGTCAGCGAGCTCGCGCAGCAGCGCAGCCTTGCCTTTCGCCCCCACGATCCGCTTCACGGGCTCGCCGTCCTTGAACAGGATCATGGTGGGGATCGACACGACAGAGAAGTCCCGAGCCGTCGCCGGGTTCTCGTCGACGTCGAGCTTGGCCACCGTGAGCGACCCGGCCTTCTCGGACGCGATCTCTTCCAGCACGGGGGCGACCATCTTGCACGGGCCGCACCACGTCGCCCAGAAATCGACCAGCACCGGGGTGCCGCTGGACAGCACGTCCTGGGAGAAGGAATCGTCGGTGACAGCCACGGTCGCCGAAGTGGACTCGCTCATTGCTGTGCTCCAATCAGATCGCTGTCGTCGGTGGTGGTGGAGGTTCGTTCGCCCGGCTCGGCGTGATCGGCCAGCCAGCGTTCCGCGTCGATCGCTGCGGCACAACCACTTCCGGCGGCGGTGATGGCCTGCCGATAGGTGTGATCCACCAGATCGCCCGCGGCGAAGACGCCGTCGACAGAGGTGTAGGTGGTGCGGCCCACGACCTGGACGTAACCCTCGTCGTCGAGATCGACCTGCCCGCGGACCAACTCCGATCGCGGATCATGCCCGATCGCGACGAACACGCCAGTGACGGCCAGCGCGGACTGCTCACCGGTGATGGTGTTGCGCAGCTTGATGCCGGTCACCTTCGGATCGCCTTCGATGGCTTCCACGGCGGTGTTGGTCAAGATGGTGATCTTCTCGTTCTGCTCCGCGCGCTCGAGCATGATCTTCGAGGCACGGAACTCGTCGCGCCGGTGGATCAGCGTGACGCTGCGCGCGAAGCGGGTCAGGAACGTGGCTTCCTCCATCGCCGAATCGCCACCGCCGACCACGGCGATGTCCTGATCGCGGAAGAAAAAGCCGTCACAGGTGGCGCACGTGCTGACGCCCATGCCGAGCAGCGCGTCCTCACCGGGGACCCCGAGGTGGCGGGCCGCGGCGCCCATCGCGAGGATGACGGCGCGCGCCTGATGGGTTTCGTCGCCGACGGTGACGGTCTTCACCGGTCCGGTGAGGTCGACCGCGTCGACGTCCTCCATGCGCAGGTCCGCGCCGAAGCGCAGCGCCTGCTCACGCATCTGATCCATCAGTTCGGGACCGGTGATGCCGTCCTTGAAGCCGGGGTAGTTCTCCACCTCGGTCGTGGTCATCAGAGCGCCGCCGAACTGGCTGCCTTCGAAGACGAGGGGTTTGAGCTGGGCCCGCGCGCTGTAGACGGCTGCGGTGTATCCGGCCGGACCGGAACCGACGATGATCAGGTCATGGACGGTGGACGAGGAGGTCATGAGTGCCTTTCTGCCTGCAATCCTTGAACACCAGGGTAGGCCGGGGTGTTCCCGATGGCCGCCCGGGCGGGTCAGCGGTGTTTCGAGGGTGGTTCGGCGGCCCGCAGGGCGGCGCCGATACGGGCGGTGACTTCCGCGGGCACCTCGGGCGCTGAGGCGCTGTCGCTCTCGAGGTCGGCGCCGAGTCGACCCAGTTCCCTGCGGACGGTGTCGAGGGCGGCCAGCGCGTGGGCGGCCTCGGGGTCGGCACGCACTCGCCGGCGCACGGCAGCGGCGGTGTCGTCGTCGAGGAGTCCGGCTTGGAGGTCGGCCAGCAGTTCCGGTGTGACGGGTTCGAGCTCATTGCCCATCGTCCACCCCCGCTGGTTGCGTTGTCCGCTGACCGTCTGAGGCTATCCGACGGAGCTCATTCGCTGTGTTCTGTCGTGAACACGGCCAGAGATGTCGCGAGCTTGAGGCGGGCCCGCGCGCACCGGCTCTTGACGGTCCCTTGCGGGACACCGAGCATCTGCGCGGTCTCGGCAACGGAGAACCCCTGCATGTCGACCGCGACGACGGCGGCGCGCTGCTCGACCGGCAGATTCAGCAGCGCCCGTTCGATCACGATCGTGGTGTCGACGTGGCGGGTCGGGTCGGTTCCGCAGCTCAGCTGGTCGTCGAGCATGGCGTGATCACGGAACTTGTTGCGGCGCAACCGGTCCAGGCATGCATTGACGACGATGCGATGCAGCCAGCTACTGACGGCCGAGTCGTGCCGGAACGCTGCGGCGGTGCGGTGCGCGGCCAGCAGGGCGTCCTGTAGCGCGTCGGCGGCGTCGTCGGGATTCGCGGTGGTCAGCGTCGCGAGCCGGTAGAGCTGACGGTGGTGGCGGTAGAACAATTCTTCGAAGGCGTAGCGGTCCCCGGCGACGTGCGCGGCGAGCAGCTCGGCGTCGGTGCGCGGCCGGATCCCGCCGTCGCCCTGCGCCCCGAAAAACCCCACAGCCGAACCCTAGGCGGCTCGAGCAGGGGCTCGACGCACCAGTTTTCGCTCAGCCCGCGGCTTTGAGCGTGATCTCCGAGACGTCGCTGCGGCTCTCGCCGTTGACCTGTCCGAGTGTGGAGATCCACACCAGGACGTAAGAGGTCGGTGCGGCGTCCTCGACCGGGATGGTGTTGGCGCCGGGCTTGAGCGTCGTCGGCTGGGTGAGCGCGGTCGTGTCGTCCAGCGAGGACGGTGACGCCGACGTGGCCGACCGGATCTGCACCGCGGTGCCGGTGCTGTTCACGGAGATGCCCACAGAACCGAGCCTGGTCGGTTGCGGCAGCTGGAGCATCAGGCCCACACCGTTCTTGAATCCGGGGAAGGGCGTCGCGTCGCTGTAGGTGTCGGTGGGCCACACAGTGGACGGGTCGCCGTCGATCGCCAATCCGGCGAGATCCGGTGCATCGGCCTCACCTTCGGGCGAGAAGACAGTCGCGCGAACGGGTTTCACGACTGCCCCGGCATCCGGGGCGCTGCTGCTCGGCTCCGAGGAGGTCGGGGCGTTGAGACCGAGCTCGTCACCGCTGAGGCCGTTGCCGACGTCTCCGAAGATCCGGCTCAGCACGGTCGCCAGCAGGATCACCACGAGCACCACCGCTGCCGCAGCCACACTGGCGCCGATGATCAGGCGCTTGCGCCGCCGAGCCGCGTCGTCGGGATCGATCGGCCCGTCGGGACCGGCCGGAGTCTCGGGCGCAGGCTCGTCGACAGGCGCGAGATGATCGGTGCGATCGGCGATGGCCGTCGCCTGCTGCAGCAGATTGAGCATGGTCGACGCGCTGCGGATACCGCCGTTCTCCTGTGCAGCCCGGGCGGCGGCGGCCGAGATCTGGAACGGGATGTCACGGTCGACGGCGCGCGGTTCGACCGGTTGGCCCGCCGCATCGAGGTCGGCCGCGGCCAGCCCGCTCGGCTCGCCACTCTCGGGCAGCGGCCACCGGTTGACCAGCAGTGCGTACAGTGCCGCGCCGATGCCGCGGATGTCGTCGTCCGGAGTCGCCGACGGCAGCGTCGCCGGGAAGGCCAGGGCCACATCGCCTTCGATGCTGACCCGGATACGCGACGGATGGTCGATGGCCAGCGCGACGCCGCTGCGGTGGGCGGCTTCCGCGGCCGCGGCCAGTGACTGGATCGCCCGCGCCCCCCCGATCGGAGAGGGGGAGGTGTCGGCGACCTCGGCGAGCGAGCCGCCGCGGATCCACTCGGACACGACGAGCCCACCGGAACCGGTGTTCAGCACGTCCAGCACGCGTGCCAGCCCCGGCATGTCGAGGCGGCCGAGGCGCTGGGTGCGGTCCAGGATCGCCTCGACCTCGCTCGCGGGCAGGGTGCGGTCGGGGTCGACGAACGTCAGCGCGACCTGGCGGTCCAACGCGGTGTCGAGCGCCTGCCAGAACTGCAGCGTGGGCGGGCCGCCGTGGAACACCAGGAGGCGGTAGCGGCCCTTGCCGACGGCGGCGCCCGGGATCAGATGAAGGTCTTCGCCGGCGTTGGCGGCCTCGAGCGGTGGCTCGCGGGGCGGATCGAAGGCCAGCGATTCGCGGGTGGGGTCGTTGCTGTAGTCGGCGCGAGGCCGCGGCGGGCCGGCTGCGGGTATCGCCTCGGTCGGCCGCTCGGGCTCGGCCGGCGCCGGCTCGACGGGAGCCGGCTCGTCGGCAACCTCGGGGACGTCCGGTTGGAAGTCGTCAGCGGACGGACGGTCGGCGCGCGCGGTCTCCGGCGGGATCCGAGAACCACCGGCGGGGGTGTCACTCACGGCAGCTCCTTTCCCGTTCCTGCGTTCGCCAACCATGCCCCCGTGTCCCCGGTGCGTCGATCCGGGAAACTGACGCGTCCGTCGCGTCGAGGTGAGATCAGGGTACGTGAGCCCGCCGCTCGGACGGGCCGGGACGGAGGCGCCGGGCCGGGCGCGCCGACGACCCAGGCGAGAGCGGACCGCGGCGACCCCCGCAACCGCCTCGGGCACCTTGGCCCCGAGCAACACACCGACGATGATCGGCCCCATGACCAGGCCGAGGACGGCCAAGCGCAGCAGCGATCCGGCCGCGCCGAAGTGGTCGGTGAGGGAACCGAGACCACCCAGCCGGTCCAACACATGGGCCGTCAGCCCCGCCGCCAACGCCGCGGTGATCGTCACCAGCACGGTGCGGACGACGCCGGGGGAGAACAGCCGCCCGCCGGGAGGATCGAGCCGGCCACGCAGCAACAGGTAACCGACCGTGGCGCCGGCCAGGAAGCCCAACCCGTTGGCCAGACCGAGATAGCCGGCGACCAGCTCCCGGTCGGCGGTCAGATGCGGCGCGGCCAGCGATCCCGCGACCTTGACGACCGTGATCACCACGATCAGCACGATGGGCGTCCACGGCTCCTCGCGGGCGTAGAACACCCGCAACTGCAGAAGCACCAGCGCGTAGGGGATCAGCGTGAACGCCGACAGCGTGATCGCCATGCCGAGGTACCCCGCGTCGACGGCGCCGAAGTTGCCGTAGGAGAACAGCGCACTGCCGATCGCCGGACCCCCGACCGTCATCAACGCGACGATCAGGATCAGCGTCACCATCGTCAGCCGAGTCGCCAACGACAGGTCCGCGAGCACGGCGGGCGCGTCACCGGCCGCCGCGTTCCGCGACAGCCGCGGCATGACGACGGTCAGCACCGTCACCCCGACGATCCCGAACGGCAACTGCAGGATCAGCCACGTGTAGTTGTAGATGGCCGGGCCCGACGCCGCCGCACCGCTGGCGACCTGGTTGCCCACGATGAACCCGACCTGGCTGATGAGCACGTAGAGCACCATCGCCAGAGCCATCATCCCGAACTTCTTCAGACGGTCGTCGATGCCCCACAGGGGCCGCAGGCTGACCCGTTCCCGGCGGATCGCGACGAACAGCACCGCGGCCTGCGCGACGACGCCGAGCGTGGTGCCGATGCCGAGGACCAGGAGTTTGGCGTCGCCCATCGTGACCGGGTTCAGCGACAGTTCGCCCGGCACGAGCAGATACAGGCCGAGGGTGAGGATCGCCACGACGTTGTTGACCACCGGCGCCCATGCCGGCGGCCCGAAGATGTTGCGGGTGTTCAGGATTGCCATGAACACCGACGAGAGCCCGTAGAAAATGATCTGCGGCAGGAGCAGATAGGCGAACGCGGTCGTCAGCGGACGGTCCACCAGCGGTTCCGAACCCAGCATCAGGTCGACCAGCAGCGGCGCGGCGGCCGTCGAGATGATCGTGACGACGAGCAGCAGCGTGGTGGCCAACGTCAGGAGCCTGCGGATGAACGCGGACCCGCCGTCGGGATCGTCGCGTTCGGCACGGGCGAGCACCGGCACGAAGATCGCGGTGAACGTCGCCTCCAGCACCAGCGCCGCGATCATGTTGGGTAGTTGATTGGCGACGGTGAACGCGCTCGACAGCGCTGCGCCGAGGATCGCGGCGAGCAGCACGATCCGGGCGAAGCCGGTCAGCCGGCTGACCAGCGTGGCCAACGCCATTCCCCACGAGCGCGACACCACCGCCGCGTCGGACAGCTCGGCGCGGGCCGGGGCCCTCCGCGGTTGTGCCGTACTCACCGCCGCCTCGTGTCGTCATCGGAGTACGCCAGCGCGACCTCGATCGGATCGGGACGGTCCAGGTCGGCGGGGTCCGGCTGGCCGCGGAACCGGTGCCACAGCCGACGCCCGACGAGCAGGACCAGCACCGCGCCGCCGGTCAGCGTGATGAAGAACAGCACCTTGCCGTAGGCGTTGGAGTGCACGGACAGCCGCACGGGTTCGCCGAGCGACAGACCGTCGACGGTCCGCAGCGCCACGTCGACCGCCACCCGCTGCGTGAAGTGCACCTCGATCGGCACCTTGAGCGGTAGGAAGCCGGGCGGCAGCACGATCTCGCCGGGGTCGGTCACCGACATCCCGGGCGGGGCGTCGATCTGCAGCCGCACCCGGATCGGCACGGGCAGATCGTTGCGCAGGGCGAGCGGCAGCGGGCTGCGCTCGGTGGCCAGCGTGTAGGACCCCCCGGGATTGACGATCGTCACCGCCCGGAACAGATCCTCCACCGTCGAACCGACGGTGGTCAGCCGCTGTTGGGCGAGCCCGTTGCGGGCGTCCGGCGGCACGGACTGGCTCAGCGCGCGCAGCATGTCCTCGCGCAGCGGAGCCGTGTACTGCGCCCCGGTCAGCCCGGTGCGTTCGTCGGTGCTCAGCGCGTTCGTCAGGCCACGAAGCCGGTCGGTGGTCGCCGCGATCCCGGACACCACGGCGTCGTCGAACCGTCCCCGCGGATTGCCGATGCCGTCCGGCGGGGCTGCGGCGCTGCCGTGCACGGCGGCGGCCTCGTCCAGCACCGCCCGCAGCGGTCGCGGCACCGCGAGCCCCGAGCGGATGGTGGTGGCGACGGTGGTCAGGACCGCCTGCGCGTCGTCGGCGGTGGCGTTCCACATCAGCGGCGGCATGACCAGCTGACCCCGGGGTTCGCTGTCGGGATCCAAGCCACGCCACAGCAACGCACCCAGGGCGTCCTGGCGCCGCACGATCGCCGAATCCTGTTTCACCGACACGCTCAGCGACGGGGCCAGGTACGACGGCGTCTCCGCGGTGGTGCCCATGCTGGCCAGTGCCGCGCCGACGGCGGGGTCGAAGGGGGCTTTCACGACATTCGGTGTGTAGCGCACCGGGGCGGTGTCCGCGGTCTGCGGTTGTCCGCCCTCGGCCTCGTCGGGCCCGGTCAGATTCGCGGCGGCCAGCGCCACCGTGGGGCCCTGCGCTGACAACAGGTCGACGGCCCCCGCGGTGAGGGGACCGTCGCCGATGACGGTGGCGCCGCGGGTGGAGGTCACGCCGAGGATCTGGTCGACGACGTCCGCCGCGCCGTTCGTCGCCGCGGCGGCCAGCGTGGGGTCACCGACCCGGTGCAGCGCGTCGAGATCGGCCTGCGCGTACGGGGTGGCCGTCACGCACATCCGCGCTGCCAGCGCCTTGAGCCGGGTGAGCCACCCGATCGCGGCCTGCTGCCCGGTGCCCGGGTGCGTCGGGGTGGTGCGTGGTCCCGCGTCCGCGGCGTCGTTGACGACGTAGCCGCCCGTCATCGCATTGACGGTGACCAGCAGGTCGGGGTCGACGGCCAGACACAACGCGTCGGTGATCTCGCCGCCGGGATCGACCTGCGGGCTGGTCGCGAAATCGGCCGCCGCCAGCAGGCTGTCCAGCCGGCCGCCGGGCGCCAGCGACACCGCGAGGTCGTCGTCGATGAGCCGCACCGGAGTGGTTCCGCCCGGGGCGCCCGCCGCCAGCCGGGGTCGGTCGGCGAGCGGCCAGAACATCGTCAGTCCGACCGGGCGGGTGGTGTCGGGCGGCACCGCGGAGGTCACCGTGTCGGTGGCCGCATCGGTCTGCTCATCGGGCGGTACGCCGAGCACGGGCAGCAGGAAACGGGAATCGTCGAGACGGGCCGGGGCGCCGTAATCGGGGGTGCCGTTGACGTTCACCATCACCGGGTATATGCCCGGCTCGGTCACGTCGAGGGACGGTCGGTCGGTCGAGCGCAGGGGATAGGCGAGCCGGAACGGCACGATCTGTCCGCGGGCCATCTCCGGGGCGATCGTGATGAAGTCGGCGACCGGCTGGAACTGGTCGACATTGCCGGCCAGATCGGTGCGCAGCGCCGTCGACGAGGCGACCGGACCGGCGCGTTCGAGGCGCACCACCACGTCGCGGACCGCGCGGTCACCGACGTTGCGGATGGTGCCCGTGACCGTGACCATCGGGTCGCTGGTGGTGGTGACGACATCGGGTGTGATGCCGTCGATCTGGACGGTGAGGAACGGCAGGGGGGACGACTGCGTGGCCGGCTGGGCGTCCGCGGCGGCGGGGCCGACGATCGGCAGGACGGCAGCCAGCAGCGCGACGACCGCGGCGAGCAGGCGCGCGGGCAGGCCGATCACGGACCCTGACCGTAGCCGTTCGCCCGTCGGCCCGGCTGGGGTTGCGCCGTCGGATCAGTCCGGTGGTTGCGGGTGCGCGAGTGCGTCTGTCCCCGGCGCCGCGGCGTGCTGCGCGGCAAGGGCGGCAGCGCCGCGGGCCCGTCGCTGTGCAGCTTGTCGATGAGCTCGTCGGCGACCTCGGCGAGGCGGCGTTCGTCGGCGTAGGCGAGTCGTTTCGGCAGTTCCCGCAGGGGCACCCAGGCGACTTCGGTGACCTCCACGTCCTCGTCGGACAGCTCGCCCCCGGCGAATCGCATCAGATAGTGGTGCACGGTCTTGTGGACGCGACGGCCCTCGGTGACGAACCAGTAGTCGATGCTGCCCAGGGCGGCCAGCACGCTGCCCTGGATGCCGGTCTCCTCGGCCACCTCACGGATCGCTGTCTGTTCGGCGGTCTCGCCGCGTTCGATGTGGCCCTTGGGCAGGGACCACAGCATGCGCCCGCGGCGGTCGATCCGGCCGATCAACGCGGCCATCTGGCTGTCCTTGGGTCCGTCGAGTCCGTCGATGACCAGGCCACCCGCCGACGTCTCGTGCACGGTGCGCAGGCGTTCGGTGGGGCGGCGCGGACCGGAGCGCTGCGGTTTGGGAGTCGCGGATGAGGCGTTTGTGGGGCTCTTCTCTCGGGTGCCGGCCGCCTCCTGGGCGCCTGCCTCGGGTGGTCCTGCCGCGCGTCGGCCGCGACGCCGCCCGCGGCGACGTCGAGGTTTTGGCTGCTCGCCGTCCGACACCCAAGCGATAGTAGCTGCCGTGAACTACCGGCCACGCCGCACTCGCCGGTCGGTGACATGCCTGTGACCAGTAGGCTCATCGGACGTGCCTGAGCCCTCGCCCGGACAAGATGTCGCCGAACTACTGGCTGCCGCGCAGGTGTCCCTGGGGCGCCACCACAGCGTGCTGCAGGCGCTCGGCCGGCTGTTCACCGATGCGGGCCACTCCGTCTATCTGGTGGGCGGCAGTGTGCGCGACGCACTGCTGGGCCGGCTCGGCACCGATCTCGACTTCACCACCGACGCCCGCCCGGAGCAGATGCAGGCCCTGCTCTCCGATTGGGCGGACGCGCTGTGGGACACCGGCATCGCGTTCGGCACCGTCGGCGCCGGCAAGAACGGCGACCGCCTGGAGCTCACCACGTTCCGCGCCGACTCCTACGACCATGTGACCCGTCACCCGGAGGTGCGCTTCGGCGACGACCTCGCCGACGACCTGATCCGTCGCGACTTCACCGTCAACGCGATGGCGGTGCGCCTGGATCCGGACATGCCGGGTGGCCTCGGGGAGTTCCTCGATCCTCTCGGCGGGCTCGCCGCCCTGCAGGCCCGCACGCTGGACACGCCGGCCGAGCCCGAGGTGAGCTTCACCGACGATCCGCTGCGCATGCTGCGGGCCGCACGCTTCACCGCGCAGCTGGGATTCACGGTGGCCCCGCGGGTGCGCCACGCGCTGACCGAGATGGCACCGCAGCTCGCGCGGATCAGCGTCGAGCGGGTGGCGGCCGAGCTGGACAAGATGCTGCTGGGTGCCGATCCGGTGGCGGGCGTGGATCTGATGGTGCAGACCGGGCTCGGCGAGATCGTGCTGCCCGAGGTGGGCGCGATGCGGATGGCGATCGACGAGCACCACCAGCACAAGGACGTGTACCAGCATTCGCTCACGGTGCTGCGCCAGGCGATCGACCTGGAGACGGACTGCCCGGATCTGGTGCTGCGCTGGGCGGCGCTGCTGCACGACATCGGCAAGCCTGCGACCCGGCGCCACGAACCCGATGGCGGTGTGAGCTTCCATCACCACGAGGTGGTCGGCGCGAAGATGACCCGCAAGCGGATGCGCGCGCTGAAGTACTCCAAGCAGATGGTCGACGACGTGTCGCAGCTGGTGTACCTGCATCTGCGGTTCCACGGGTACGGGGAGGGCCGGTGGACCGATTCGGCGGTGCGCCGCTACGTGACCGACGCCGGTCCGCTGCTGAGCCGGCTGCACAAGCTGGTGCGAGCGGACTGCACGACGCGCAACAAGCGCCGCGCGGCGCGCCTGCAGGCCAACTACGACGATCTCGAACACCGCATCGCCGAGCTGGCGGCCAAGGAGGACCTGGCGCGGGTCCGGCCGGACATCGACGGCAACGAGATCATGCAGATCCTCGGCATCCCGCCCGGCCCCGAGGTCGGGCAGGCGTGGAACCACCTCAAAGAGGTGCGTCTGGACCGCGGCCCGCTGAGCCACGAGGAGGCGGTCGAGGAATTGCTCAGGTGGTGGAACGAGCGGGGCCAGTCGCGCGTCTGACAGTCATGGAGTACTGCCTGGGCGACCTCGATGGCGGCGCCACGATGTGGAGCGCGGATCCGAGCATCGACGTCGACGGTGACGGCGTGCTGGACGCGGTGATGCTCGATCTGGATCACGACGGTCTGGTCGACGATGCGCTGGCCGATCTGGATGCCGACGGGCTCGCCGAGCGCGGCGTCCTCGGGCTCGGGGGAGCGGGCGCCGTCGACGTCGGCGACGACGGGACGGGTACGTGGGCGGTGCACCTGGATCGCGGGGCGGCGTTGCGTTGGCTCGGGCTCGACGGCGTGGAGCACCCGGCCGGCGGTGCCGAGGTGGATCTGGACGGTGACGGTCAGGCCGGCGAGCGCTTGGTCGACACCGATGGTGACGGGCTCGCCGACCGGGCGTTCGGGTCGGGGACGGCCTGGGCCGATACCGACGGTGACGGTCGCTGGGACGTGCGCCTCGTCGACGCCGACGGCGACGGCGCGGCCGACAGCGCCACCCCGCTCTGATCAGCCGCGGCCCGGCCCGGGCGGTCCGGCGAACGCCTGCGCGATCGTGAGCCACTGCTCGGCGTCCGGGCCGACGGCCACCACGTCGAGCGCGGCGCGCGGCCGGCGCTGCGTCACGAGCATGCAGAAGTGCTCTGCCGAGCCCTCCACCCGCTGGGCCGCATCCTCGGGACCCCAGGTCCAGTCATTGCCGTCGGGGGCACGCAGTTTCACGTGGAACACGTCGGCGGGCGGGGTCAGGCCATGCACGGCGTATGCGAAGTCGCGCGTGCGCACCCCGATGTGGGCGATCGACCGCAGCCGGGCCGTCGGCGGCCTGCTCGTCCCCAACGCGTCGGCCACGTCGAGGCCGTGCGCCCAGGTCTCCATCAGCCGGGCGGTGGCCATGGACGCCGCGCTCATCGGCGGCCCGAACCACGGCAGCTTGCGTCCCTCGGTGACGGTCAGCAGCGCGTCGTGCAGCGCGGCCCGGGTGCTCCGCCAGTCAGCGAGCAGGTCGGCCGGCGCGGTCGCCGCCAACTCTTCGGCAGCGGCGTCGACGAAGCCGGTCGGATTCTGCGCCGCGGCGGACACCACTTCGGAGGTGAACGTCGCCTCGTCGGTGACGGCGATCAGCGC
This sequence comes from Mycobacterium sp. PSTR-4-N, assembly GCF_022348085.1. Lineage (GTDB taxonomy): Bacteria > Actinomycetota > Actinomycetes > Mycobacteriales > Mycobacteriaceae > Mycobacterium. The sequence continues at coordinate 165,708 of NZ_JAKRFN010000005.1, forward strand.
GACCCGGTCGGTCCACAGCAGGTGCGCGATCTGGTGGGCGATGGTCCACCCGGCCGCCGGGGTGGCGGTCGCCCAGCGCTGCGCCGGCAAACCGGCGACCAGCGCATCCAGCTCGTCGCTCTCGGCGCGCAGGTCAGCGACGATCGGTGCGGCTCCGGCCATGCATCACCCTAGCCCGCCGGGCGTTGCCGCCGGGCCACCGTCGCGTAGACGCCCAGCCCAACCAGGTACAGCGCGGTGCCGGCGATCGCGATACCGGGCGCGTGCCCGTCGGCCGGGATGACGAACGCGGCCGCGGCGATCGCGAGGATGAACGCCATCCAGAACAGCGCGTCCTGCACGGTGAAGACGTGGCCGCGCAGCGCGTCGTCCACGTCGATCTGCATCGCGGTGTCGGCACACAGCTTCACCACCTGGCCGGCCCCGCCGAGTAGGAAGCCGCACACGATCATGACCGGCAGTTTCAACGTCGCCCCGCACAGCTGGACCGCGGCCGCGAAGGCCAGCGCCACCATCGGGGTCGCGTACCGGCCCCAGCGCTTCACCAGAACGGGCGTCAGGGCCGTCGCCAGAAAGGACCCGATGCCGGTCGCCGCCACGAACAGCACCGCGGTCCCCAGCCCTGCCACCGCGGCCGCGTCGGTGTGCCGCACGGTCACCAGCACCAGCAACGTGTTGAGGCCGAACGCCATCCGATGCGCCGAGAGCCCCGACAGGGTCGCCGCGACCGTCGGCACCGCGAGCACCGTGCGCGCCCCGTGCAGCCATCCGGTTGCGACGGCGTAGGCGACCGAGCCGTGCACCGCGCGGACACTCTCGTCGGGGCCCAGCATCCGGGGCGGAAAGCGCACCGACAGCCACAGCGCCAGGGCCACCGGCACCGCCACGCAGAAGATGATCATCGACGCGCCGGAGTCGCTGGAGCCGAACAACCAGCGTGGCAGCAGCATGAAGTTCGCACCGAAGAACGCGGCCGCCGCTCCCGTGGCCGTCGCGATCGAGTTCATCGCCACGACCTGCTCGCGCGGCACCACGTGGGGCAGCGCCGCCGACAGACCTGACGAGACGAATCGGGTCATCCCGTTGACCACCAGCGCGCCCAACAGGATCGGAAGATCACCCAGGCCGGCCGCCAGCAACGTGCCGACGACGACGACCAGCACGAGGCGGCCGGTGTTGGCGCCGATGAGCACCACCCGCCGGTCCCAGCGGTCCAGCAGCGCCCCCGCGAACGGCCCGAGCACCGAGTAGGGCAGGAACAGCACGGCGAACGCCGCCGCGATCGCCCACGGGTCGGCGGCGCGCTCCGGGTTGAACAGGATCGCGCCGGCCAGTCCGGCCTGGAAGAGCCCGTCGCCGAACTGACTGACCGCCCGCAACTCCAGCAGGCGGCGGAAGCCGGGCAGCGACGTCGTCGACTGCAGTGTTCTCTTCCACACCGAACGCCACGCTGCGCGGGAGGCGCGATCGTCGGGCACGGAGGTCACGTCCTAGCAGAGTGGGTGGCAGAGAAGAAGGCCGGCAGGAGCCGACCGGACACCACAGTACAAATATCGCGTCGCCCGCCGCTTGTTCGCCTCCACGCGATGGCGGTGATGACAGAATGGTTCGGTGCCACAGCCAGAGGACCCGGAGGATTTCGTCGCCCCAGCGGCACACCGGGTGCGCGCAGGGACATTGCTGCTGGCCAACACCGATCTGCTCGAGCCGACGTTCCGCCGCAGCGTGATCTACGTCGTCGAGCACAACGACGGCGGCACGCTCGGGGTGGTGCTGAACCGGGCCAGCGAGACCGCCGTCTACAACGTGCTGCCGCAATGGGTGAAGCTGGCCACCAAGCCGAAGACGATGTTCGTCGGCGGTCCGGTCAAGCGTGACGCCGCGCTCTGCCTCGCGACGCTGCGTACCGGCGTCGACGTGGCCGGCGCGCCCGGGCTGCGCCACATTCAGGGTCGGATCGCGATGGTCGATCTGGATGCCGACCCCGAGGCGGTGGCGCCGATGGTGGAAGGCGTCCGCATCTTCGCCGGATACTCGGGCTGGACCATCGGCCAGCTGGAGGGGGAGATCGAGCGCGACGACTGGATCGTGCTGTCGGCGCTGCCGTCCGACGTGCTCGCCGAGCCCCGAACAGATCTCTGGGGGCGGGTGCTGCGTCGTCAGCCCATGCCGCTACCGCTGCTCGCCACGCACCCGATCGACCTCAGCCGTAACTGATCTCATCGGCACGACAAGGTGCAGGCCGCGCACGAGCCGGCACAGCCGGCGTCGGCGCTCTGCCGCGCGTTGGCGCGGGCCACGACCTTGGCGCTCTGCCAGCAGCCGGCAGCCACGGTCGCTGCAGCCCCCAGAACACAGACCGTGAGCACCACGGCCGCCGTGGAGGCGGGTGCGGCGAACGCGACGGCCGCGCCCGCGGCGAGCATGACGGCCGCGGCCAACTGAATCGGAGCCACCCCGCGCAGGACCTGCCGGACGAAGTCACCGTCAGGGGCGGGCCGCGTCAGCGACCAGACACCCAGCGCCGCTGTCAGAAACGCGACGCCCAGGCACAACACTGCGGCGACCATCACGAGATACGAGGATACGGCCTCCGAGGCGGGCCGCCGTCCCCCGGGCGCCAGGCTTCGCCCGGGGGACGACGCCGCTCAACCCTGCAGTCCCAGCAGCTGCGGCGCGGGGGCCACCGCAGCGGGGAGAGCAGGAGCCGGGGGCGCCGGTGGTGCCGGCGCAGGGGGCGCGCCCAGCGGCGCACCGGGGGCGGGCGCCGCGGACGGCACGCTCACCTTGAAGCCCTTGATGATCGCCTCGGTGGCATCCGCGGCCGCGACGACCTGGTCGACGCTCGTGGTGACGGCCAGTGACACCAGGTACCGGTCGGGACCGACGGTCGCGATGACGTGGCGGCGCGAGGTGTTCAGCGTCATCGCGTTCTCGCGGTACGTGCCTTCGATCAACGACGACGGCATCCCGCCGAAGTCGGCGAACGAGGCGTCGGTGGCGCGCCACGCCGGCTGCTGTTGGGCGTCGATGAACCCGTGGCTGATCGCTTCTCGCGGATCGAAGTCACCGACCAGTTTGTAGACCACCACCTGGGCGTTCGAGGAGTACAACCCGTTGCCGCCGACGCGGTCGGCGATCACTGCGAACGCATCGGGCACGTTCGGATCGGGGATGTGCTGCCAACCGCGCGGCATCGGCAGCACGATGTTCAGGGCGCGGAAGTCGCGGCTCGACTGCGGCTGCATGGTGACGCCCTTGGCCGTGAAGAAGTCGGTGAGCGTGCCCGAGGTGGCAGGGGCGAGCTGCGGCTGCGGGACGACTGCGGGAGCGGTGACTCCGGCGGGTACCGCGGCCATTCCCGCCGTGACGGGTGCCACACCCGCGGGCACCGCGGCGGCGCCCGGCGCCGCGATGGTCGCCGGCGACGGCTGGGTGGGCTGCACCGGCAGCGGCTGCGCCGACGCGGTCGCCGCGACAGTGAGCACGCCTGCCACAGCGACGGCGCACGCACCCAGTCCTTCTGCCAGAACCCGCCAGCCGCGGGCGATTTCGCTCATCGAGTGAAGTCCTCCCAGTTGGTTTCACCGACTCCCTGGCGCCTCGTGTACAGACGCGACCGGGGTCAGGGGAGAAATGTATCCACGCCGCTGAGCCGGTCACCAGGGCTGGAATCGAGCTGGGACCAACCCCTGACGCATCCGCAACGGAACCGATACCAACCCGTGGCCCGCGGGGCGGCCGAGCTGCGGCTTATACCCTGTTGGCGTGACCGACGCGCCGACTGGAACCGATGACACCCCCCGCCACCGCTATACCGCGGAGCTGGCCGGGGAGATCGAGCGGTCGTGGCAGCAGCAATGGGCGCAGCGCGGCACCTTCAACGTGGCCAACCCGGTCGGCGAGCTCGCACCCGCCGACGGCACGCCGATCCCCGCCGACAAGATGTTCGTGCAGGACATGTTCCCGTACCCGTCGGGGGAGGGGCTGCACGTCGGTCATCCGCTGGGCTACATCGCCACCGACGTCTACGCCCGCTACTACCGCATGACCGGCCGGAACGTGTTGCACGCGTTGGGTTTCGACGCGTTCGGCTTGCCTGCAGAGCAGTACGCGATCCAGACCGGCACCCACCCGCGCACCCGCACGGAAGCCAACATCGTCAACTTCCGCCGCCAGCTGGGCCGGCTGGGACTCGGGCACGACACCCGGCGCAGCTTCTCCACCACCGACGTCGACTTCTACAAGTGGACGCAGTGGATCTTCCTGCAGATCTTCGATGCCTGGTTCGACCCGGTCCAGAACAAGGCGCGGCCGATCGCCGACCTGGTCGCCGAGTTCGAGAACGGCGAACGGGAGGTCGGTGACGGCCGTAGCTGGTCGGCGCTGAGCAGCGGCGAACGTGCCGATGTCCTGGCCGATCACCGCCTGGTCTATCTCGCCGACTCGGTGGTGAACTGGTGCCCCGGACTGGGCACGGTCCTGGCCAACGAGGAGGTCACCGCCGACGGCCGCAGTGAGCGCGGCAACTTCCCGGTGTTCCGGAAACGCCTGCGGCAGTGGATGATGCGCATCACCGCCTACTCCGACCGGTTGCTCGAAGATCTCGACGTGCTGGACTGGCCGGACAAGGTCAAGACCATGCAGCGCAACTGGATCGGGCGGTCGACCGGCGCGAGCGTGCTGTTCGGCACGGACGCCGGCGACGTCGAGGTGTTCACCACCCGCCCGGACACGCTGTTCGGGGCGACCTACTTGGTGCTGGCTCCCGAGCACGATCTGGTCGACGGGTTGGTCGCCGAGCAGTGGCCCGACGGCGTGGACGAACGGTGGACGTTCGGTGCGGCGTCGCCGCGGGAGGCCGTCGCCGCCTACCGCGCGTCGATCGCGGCGAAGTCGGATCTGGAGCGGCAGGAGAACAAGACCAAGACCGGGGTCTTCCTGGGCGCGTATGCGGTGAATCCGGCCAACGATCAGAGGGTCCCGGTGTTCATCGCCGACTATGTGCTCGCCGGCTACGGCACCGGCGCCATCATGGCGGTGCCCGGTGGTGATCAACGCGACTGGGATTTCGCCACCGAGTTCGGCTTGCCGATCGTGGAAGTGGTTGCCGGCGGCGATGTTTCGGAGGCCGCCTACACGGGCGACGGGCCCCTGGTGAATTCCGACTTCCTCGACGGGATGGACGTGGCGGCGGCCAAGGAGGCGATCACCGAGCGGCTGGTCGCACAGGGCCGCGGCCGGGCCCGCGTCGAGTACAAGCTGCGGGATTGGCTTTTCGCCCGTCAGCGCTACTGGGGCGAGCCGTTCCCGATCGTCTACGACTCCGACGGGCGCGCCCACGGGCTGCCCGAGGAGCTGCTCCCGGTCGAACTGCCCGACGTGCCGGACTACTCGCCGGTGCTCTTCGACCCCACCGATGCGGACAGCGAGCCGTCGCCGCCGCTGGCCAAGGCCACGGACTGGGTCAATGTCGAATTGGACCTCGGTGACGGGCGCAAGTCCTACACCCGCGACACCAACGTGATGCCGCAGTGGGCCGGCAGCTCCTGGTACGAGCTGCGCTACACCGATCCGTACAACACAGAAGCGATGTGTGCCAAGGAGAACGAGGCGTATTGGATGGGTCCGCGCCCGGCCGAGCACGGCGCCCAGGACCCCGGCGGTGTCGATCTGTACGTCGGTGGGGTCGAGCACGCCGTGCTGCACCTGCTGTACTCCCGCTTCTGGCACAAGGTGCTCTACGACCTGGGCCACGTGAGCTCGCGCGAGCCGTACCGGCGACTGGTCAACCAGGGCTACATCCAGGCGTTCGCCTACACGGATTCGCGCGGTGCGTACGTGCCGGCCGCGGACGTGATCGAGCGGGACGGGAAGTTCTTCTACGACGGCGCCGAGGTCAACCAGGAGTTCGGCAAGATCGGCAAGAGCTTGAAGAACTCGGTGTCGCCCGACGAGATCTGCGAGGAGTACGGCGCGGACACACTGCGCGTGTACGAGATGTCGATGGGTCCGCTGGAGGCGTCGCGGCCCTGGGCGACCAAGGACGTCGTCGGCGCGCATCGCTTCCTGCAGCGGGTGTGGCGCCTGGTGGTCGACGAGACGACGGGTGAGCTGCGTGCCACCGCAGGCGACGCCGATGACGACACGCGAAAGTTGTTGCACCGCACGATCTCCGGCGTCGGTGAGGACTATGCGGCACTGCGCAACAACACGGCGGCGGCCAAGTTGATCGAGTACACCAATCACCTGACCAAGCAATCGGTGACCGCGCGCGAGGCGCTCGAACCCCTGGTGCTGATGGTGGCGCCGTTGGCCCCGCACCTCGCAGAGGAGCTGTGGTCGCGACTGGGGCATGACGGGTCGCTGGCGCACGGCCCGTTCCCGGTGGCCGATCCGGCCTATTTGGTCGAGGACACCGTCGAGTACCCGGTGCAGGTGAACGGCAAGGTGCGCAGCCGGGTCACGGTGGCGGCCGACGCCGCCCCGGCAGTGGTCGAGGCGGCCGCGTTGGCCGACGAGAAGGTCGCGGGCTTCTTGGAGGGCCGCACCCCCAAGAAGCTGATCGTGGTGCCCGGCCGGCTGGTCAACGTCGTCGTCTGAGCGCAGTGTCGCTGAGCGCAGGTTTGCACAATAAAATCGCGGGTAGTGCGCGTCCGCATGGTCACCGATGCCACCCCTGATGCCGTCACCCTGCGCACTCTGGAAGCCAGGAGGCCCTTCCCGCCGCGTCTGAAACCGGTCGGCGGCCTGATCTATCGGCTCGTGACCACCACCGATCACAAGCTGATCGGCATCATGTACGTCGTCACGTGCTTTGCCTTCTTCTTCCTTGCCGGGTTGATGGCGCTGATGATGCGCACCGAGCTCGCGATGCCGGGCCTGCAGTTCCTGTCCAACGAGCAGTACAACCAGCTGTTCACGATGCACGGCACGATCATGCTGCTGTTCTATGCGACACCGATCGTGTTCGGCTTCGCGAATCTGGTGCTGCCGCTGCAGATCGGCGCGCCTGACGTCGCGTTTCCCCGGTTGAACGCGTTCTCCTACTGGCTGTTCCTGTTCGGCGCGTTGATCGCGCTGGGAGGGTTCATCACCCCCGGCGGTGCCGCGGACTTCGGGTGGACGGCGTACTCCCCGCTGACCGACTCGACACACTCGCCGGGAGCCGGCTCTGATCTGTGGATCATGGGGTTGGCCATCGGAGGTCTGGGGACGATCCTCGGCGCGGTCAACATGATCACCACTGTGGTGTGCATGCGCGCCCCGGGCATGACGATGTTCCGGATGCCGATCTTCACCTGGAACATCCTCGTGACGTCGATCCTGGTGCTGCTGGCGTTCCCGCTGCTGACCGCCGCGCTGTTCGGACTGGCCGCCGACCGGCACCTGGGCGCGCATGTCTACGACCCCGCCAACGGCGGGGCGATCCTGTGGCAACACCTTTTCTGGTTCTTCGGGCATCCCGAGGTGTACATCGTCGCGCTGCCGTTCTTCGGCATCGTCACCGAGATCTTCCCGGTGTTCTCCCGCAAGCCGATCTTCGGCTACACCACGCTGATCTACGCGACGCTCGGCATCGGCGCGCTGTCGGTGGCGGTGTGGGCGCACCACATGTATGCCACCGGTGCGGTGCTGCTGCCGTTCTTCTCGTTCATGACGTTCCTGATCGCGGTGCCCACGGGCATCAAGTTCTTCAACTGGATCGGCACGATGTGGAAGGGGCAGCTCACGTTCGAAACCCCGATGCTCTGGTCCATCGGGTTCCTCGCAACGTTTCTGCTCGGCGGCCTGTCAGGGGTGCTGCTGGCCAGCCCGCCGCTGGATTTCCACGTCACCGACAGCTACTTCGTCGTCGCGCACTTCCACTACGTGCTGTTCGGCACCATCGTGTTCGCCACGTATGCCGGCGTCTACTTCTGGTTCCCGAAGATGACGGGCCGGATGCTCGACGAGCGGCTGGGCAAAGTAAACTTCTGGCTCACGTTCATCGGCTTCCACCTGACCTTCGGGATTCAGCACTGGCTCGGTGATGCCGGGATGCCGCGCCGCTACGCCGACTATCTGCCCACCGACGGCTTCACCGGCATGCACATCGCGTCCACGATCGGCGCGTTCATCCTGGGGGTGTCGATGTTGCCGTTCGTCTGGAACGTCTTCAAGAGCTGGCGCTACGGCGAGCCGGTGACGGTCGACGATCCGTGGGGGCACGGCAATTCGCTGGAGTGGGCGACCAGCTGCCCACCGCCCCGGCACAACTTCACCGAACTCCCTCGAATCCGTTCGGAGCGGCCGGCTTTCGAGCTGCACTATCCCCACATGGTGCAGCAGATGCGGGACGAGGCGCACATCGGTCGCCATGCCACCGCGGGTGAGTCGCCGGGCGGATACGGGCCGCGCACCGAACCCGACCGCTGATCAGCGGGGCCGGACGACGACCTCGTGGATGTGAGCGTCGCGGGGCGAGGTGATCGCGTCGACGGTGACGGCTGCGACGGTCTGCGGGCTCAGGAACTGAGACGGGTCGTAGTCGCGACCCTCGTAGGCGACGAGGTCCTCTTGCATGGCGGTGGCGATCCGGCCGGGGTGCACGGAGGTCACCCGCAGCGACGGTTCGTCCGCGCGCAGGGAATCGGCGAACCCGCGCAGCGCGAACTTGCTCGCCGAGTACGACGCCAGCCCCGGTGAGGCCTTGATGCCGGCGCCGGAGTTGATGAACACGACGTGCCCGGCCGCGGCGCGCAGCGCGGGCAGCAGTTCGAGGGTGAGGGCGACGGCGCCGACGACGTTGACGGCCATGGTGGACCGCCACTGGTCGACGGTGCTCTCCCCGACCCGGCCCGGGTAGGCGACACCGGCGTTGTGGATCAGCACGTCGAGTTCGACGATCGGCTCCACCACCGCGGGGATCGCATCCGGATCTGCCAGGTCGATCGGCCACGTCGTCGCCCCCAACCGCTCGGCGACGGCGTCGAGACGGTCCGAGGGTCGCCCGGCGAGGAACAGGGTGTGGGTCGGGGCCAGCGCCTCGGCGAGCGCGGCTCCGACGCCTCCGGCAGCGCCGGTGATCATGGCGGTCGGCACATTCGCACCCTACCGACCTGCGCCGCGCCCCAACTCGTCGCATCATGGGAGGCGATGCCACACGATCCGAGCTTTGCCCCGACGCAACTCGCCGCCCGCGCGGCCTACCTGTTGCGCGGCAACGATCTCGGCACGATGACCACCGCGGCGCCGTTGCTGTACCCGCACATGTGGAGTTGGGACGCCGCGTTCGTCGCGATCGGCCTTGCTCCGCTGTCGGTCGAGCGAGCCGTGGTGGAACTGGACACGCTGCTGTCGGCGCAGTGGCGCAACGGCATGATCCCGCACATCGTCTTCGCCAACGGCGTCGACGGCTACTTCCCGGGGCCGGCCCGGTGGGCCGCGTCGGCGCTCTCGCCCGACGCTCCCCGCGGCAGGCACACCTCGGGGATCACGCAGCCGCCGGTGCACGCGATCGCCGTGCAGCGCATCCTCGACCATGCGCGGCGGCGCGGCCGCTCCACGCGCGCGGTCGCCGACGCGTTCCTGGATCGCCGGTGGGGCGATATGGTGCGCTGGCATCGATGGCTCGCCGAGTGCCGAGACCAGAAGGAGCACGGCCGGATCACGGTGTACCACGGGTGGGAGTCCGGCATGGACAATTCACCGCGCTGGGATGGCCCGTACGCCAACGTGATTCCCGGTGACGTACCGCCGTATCAACGCGAGGACAACAAGATCAACACCGACGCCAGCCAGCGTCCCAGCGATCTGGAGTACGACCGCTACTTGTGGCTGGTCGAGGAGATGAAGTCGGTTCGCTACGACGATCGGCTGCTGGCCAATACGATGAGCTTCGCGGTCGAGGACGTGTTCGTCTCGGCGATCTTCTCCGTGGCCTGCCAGGTGCTCGCCGAGATCGGCGAGGACCACAAGCGCCCCCACGCCGACGTCAAGGACCTGTACTCCTGGGCCGACCGGTTCCGTGCCGGCGTGATCGACACCACCGATCAACGGACCGGCGCAGCAAGGGATTACGACGTCCGCGGCGACCGGTGGATCGGCACCGAGACGGCGGCGCAGTTCGCGCCGCTGCTGTGCGGAGGCCTTCCGCACGAGCGGGAACGCACGCTGATCCGGCTGCTCGAGGGGCCTCGGTTCTGCGGGCATCCGGATCTGGCGTACGCACTGATCCCGTCGACGTCGCCGGTGTCGCGCGACTTCCGGTCCCGCGAGTACTGGCGCGGACCGGTGTGGCCGGTGATGACGTGGCTGTTCTCGTGGTGCTTCGCCCGGCGCGGTTGGGCGGAGCGGTCGTCGGCGCTGCGACGCGAGGGCCTGCGCCAGGCCAGCGACGGCACGTTCGCCGAGTACTACGAACCGTTCACCGGGGAGCCGCTGGGCAGCATGCAGCAGTCGTGGACGGCGGCCGCGGTGCTCGACTGGCTGGGGTGAGAACTATTCGGCGATGCGCTCGAGCGGCGCCAAAGCGTTCGACAGCGCCGCGAGCTCCTCTTCGCTGAGCTTGCTCAGCAGCTGCGCCAGATGGGCCTGCCGGGAGGCCAGGGCATCGCGATGCTGGGCGAGGCCTTCGGGGGTGATCTCCACCAGCACAGCGCGCAGATCCGAGGGATCGCGGGACCGCTTGACCAGGCCCAGTTTCTCGAGACGCCGGATGGCGACGGTGGTGGTGGGGGTGCGGACACGCTCGTGGGCGGCCAGCTCCGTCATCCGCATGGGGCCGCGGTCGAGCAAAGTCAACAGGATCGACAGCTGCGCCAACGTCAGATCGCCGGCCGTGGGGGTCTTGCCCGTGTGGCGCAGCACGGACATCAACTTGGCGAGCACGCGCTGCAGATCGCCGGCAACGTCGCTGACCTGGGCGTCCGTGGTCACCATAATTTTGGCAGTCTAACGGGTCGCGGGCCGCCGCGACGCCTGGTCAGACGCTTTTGGAGCAAATAGTGCTACAGCACTTGTGAGAGGAAACGTTGCAGCCGCTCCGTTTCGGCTTTCTCGAAGATCTGCTCGGGCGGTCCGGTCTCGACCACGCGGCCACGGTCCATGAACACCACGGTGTCGGCGAAGGACCGCGCGAAGTCCATCTCGTGGGTCACGATCACCATCGTCATCCCGTCGGCGCCGAGTTCGGCGATGAGCGCCAGCACCCCTTTGACGAGTTCGGGGTCCAGTGCCGAGGTCGCCTCGTCGAAGAACATCACCTGCGGAGACATCGCCAGCGCACGCGCGATCGCGACGCGCTGCTGCTGACCGCCCGACAGGGTCGAGGGCCGCACCTCCGCCTTGTGCCGCAGCCCGACCCGGTCGAGTTGTGTCAGACCGAGTTCGCGGGCCGCGTCGGCGTCGAGGCCCTTGAGGCGTCGCGGGGCCAACGTGACGTTCTCCAGCACCGTCTTGTGCGGGAACAGCTGAAACTGCTGGAACACCATGCCGATTCGTTGGCGCAGCTGATCTGGATCGTCACCGAGCACAGATCGCCCGTCGAGCAGGATGTCCCCGCGATCGGGTTCGTAGAGGCGGTTGAGGGTGCGCAACAGCGTGGACTTTCCCGATCCTGACGGTCCGATGACGGCCGTCGACGTGCCCGCGGCGACGTCGAGATCGACTCCGCGCAGGACGGCGTTCGGGCCGAAGGACAGGTGAAGGTCGGTGGCGGCCAGCGACACCGGCTCGGTTCCGGTGGACGTCGCCATCAGTTCATCTCCTGCGCGGTCGAATTCAGCAATGGATCGTCTTCCTCGTCGGGCCGGCGACCCCGACGCAGGCGCGTGTCGATGAAGTTCACCAGGTGGGTGAGCGGGATCGTCAGCGCGAGGTAGAAGAGGCCGGCAGCGACGAGGGGGGAGAGATTCCCGGTCTGCGCGTTGAGGTCCCGGCCCACCTGGAACAGCTCCCGCTGGTTGGCGATCAGCCCGAGGAAGTACACCAGCGAGGATGCCTTGAGCAGCGAGATGAACTGGTTCATCAACGCGGGCAACACCCGTCGCACACCCTGGGGGACCACCACGAGACGCATCGAGGTGGCATAGCTGAACCCCAGAGCCCGGGACGCTTCCAATTGGCCGGGGTCGACGCTCTGGATGCCGGACCGGAAGATCTCACCGACGTAGGCGGCGGCCATCAACCCCAGTGCCGCGATGCCCAGCGGGTAGGGGTTGTTCCCGGTGAGATGCCCGACGACCGGGCCGACGCCCAGCCCGATCAACAGGATGATGACCACCTCGGGAAGTCCACGGAAGATGTCGGTGTAGACCCGCGCGGGCCACCGCAACCACCGCGAGCTCGAGATGCCGGCCACCGCCAGCACCATGCCCAGCACGAGCCCGATCACGCTGGCCGCGACGGTCAGGATCACGGTGTTGGGCAGGCCCGTGGTCAGCAGATCGGGGATCGCCTGGCGGTAGAGGTCCCAGTCGAGGAACGACGCCGCGAGTTGAGACAGCACAGATCTCGGGGCGGCAGGCTCGGTTGGCGTCTCGGCGGCGTTGTTCTGCGCGGCGATCGCGGCGAAGTCGGGCAGCTGCGGCACCGGGGCCGCTTTCGAGCCGGGCTTCCAACCCGGGGGCAGTGCGCGGGGCACCCAATCGGAGTACAGCCGCGACCACGTGCCGTCGGCGATGATCGCGTCGAGGCCAGAGTTGAGCGCGTCGATCAGCGGCTGGTTGTCCTTGGCGACCGCCCACGCGACGAAATTGTCCAGGCTGAACGTGTTCTCGATGATCTGGGCGGGATCGCCCGGCTGCACCGTGCCCTGCGCCTGCTGCGACGGCGCCACCCACGCGTCGATCTGCCCGGTCTTCAGGCTGGCGTAGACGGTGTTGTAGTCGGGGAACTTGACGGGCTGCAGCTTCAGCGTGTCGATGACGTAGGACTCCTGCACGGTGCCCTGCACGACGCCGATCCGCTGTCCTTCGGCCAGCTTGTCGAAGCCCGTGATCGGTGAGCCCTGCGGGACAACCAGGGAGAAGTATCCGAAGTCGTAGCCGTTGGTGAAGCCGACGGTCTGCCTGCGGGCGTCGGTGGTGGTGATCGACGACGAGCCGACGTCGAACCGCCGGGAGGCCACCTGCGCGAGCAGGCCGCTGAACTCGGTGCCGACGAACTCGATGCGCAGACCGAGCTTGTCGGCGACGGCCCGCAGCAATTCGTTGTCGTAACCCGTGAACTGCCCGGACGAGTCGATACAGATGCTGGGCGGGGCGTCCGACAGGGTGCCGACGGTCAGCGTGCCGGGCCGCGAGAGCCCGAGCGCGTTGACGTCGATGTCCTGCAGCGGTTTGACCCCGGGGGTCGTGTACTTGTCGTCATCGGGGCCGCCGGCCGCCGCAGAGAGGTTGGTGGGCAGCGCGCTGGCGCTCTGTTCGCCCGGCGGGGCGCACTGGTCGTTCTGGGCGCCTGCCGGGGCGGCGAGACCCATCGCCGCGAGCAACCCGGCCACCCACAGCACTGCGAACCATTTCACGATCAGACCGGGCCTCCGCTTGCTGCTCATCTCAAGCAACGTAGTGGGCGGCTCGGCGCGCCCGGTTGGTTCGGCTCATTCGGAGCCGAATGGGGTGCCGAATCGGGCCGCCCGTCAGCTCTCGCGCCGGTCGCGCCACCGGCACAGCGCCTCAGCCTTCGAGAGGTCGTAGTCGGGGCCGTTGACACCGATGGTCAGCAGCGTGACGCCGAGCCCGACGAGCGATTCCGCACCGGCGAGCATCTCGTCCTCGCTGCCCTCGGGGACGCCGGAGGACCGTTCGATCGCCGAGGGATCCCGCCCGACGTCGGCACAGTGGCCGTCGAGGACCTCGGCCTTGCGCGGATAGGTGGAGGCGTCGGTGAAGCCGTGCCAGATGTCGGCGTACTCGGCGACCAGGCGCAGTGTCTTCTTCTCGCCCTGCCCGCCGATCAGGATCGGGATGTCGCGCGTCGGCGCCGGGTTGAGCTTGGACAGCCGTGACGTGATTCGGGGCATCGCGGCAGCGAGGTCGTCGAGCCGGCTGCCCGCGGTGCCGAACTCATAGCCGTACTCGTCGTAATCCTTTTCTTTCCACCCGGATCCGATGCCGAGGATGAGCCGGCCGTCGGAGATGTGGTCGACGGTGCGGGCCATGTCGGCGAGGAGCTCGGGGTTGCGGTAGGAGTTGCATGTCACCAGAGCGCCGAACTCGATGCGCGAGGTCTGCTCCGCCCACGCGGCGAGCATGGTCCAACATTCGTAGTGCGCGCCGTCGGGGTCGCCGTAGAGCGGGAAGAAGTGGTCCCAGTTGAAGGCGATGTCGACGCCGATGTCCTCGCAGCGGCGCACGGCGTCGCGGATGTGGCGGTACTCGGTCGAATGCTGGGGCTGCAGTTGCACGCCGATGCGCACAGGACGGCTGGTCATTTCAGGACAATAACCCCTGGCGAGCAGACGCAAACTCGAGTGTTCCGGGCCTGAATCACTCGAGTTCGCGTCTGCTCGCGGGAGAGAACTACACGCCGATCTGCCCGTTGTCCTTCCACACCGCCACCACCGACGGCCGGGCGGTGCCGTTGCCGCCCTCGGGCCAGCGAGACTGCGGGTCGTCGATGCTGTTGTCGTCGTTCTCGCCGGGGTGCTGCACGCACACGGTGACGAGGGTGTCGGTGACGACGGGCCCGCAGGTCTCCGCCCCGATCGGAACGGTCAGGAACTGTTTCACCTCACCGCGATTGGGGCCGTCGAGCGCGACGGCGAACAATCCGTCGTTGGAGTCCAGCGCGTTGCCGTCGGTCGAGATCCACAGGTTGCCGTGGCTGTCGAACGCGAGGTTGTCCGGGCAGGAGATCGGGCTGACCTTGCTCTTGTCGAAGCCCGCGTAGTAGGTGTCGGCGGCGGCGGGGTCGCCGCACACCAGCAGCAGCTCCCAGGTGAAATCGGTACCGGCGTGGTTGTCGGTGATCTCGAGGATCTGCCCGCTCTTGTTGTCGTTGCGGGGGTTCGCGGCGTCGGGGGCGGCCTCGCCCGGTGCGCCACGTTCGTCGTTGTTCGTCAGTGCCACATAGACTTTGCCGGTCTTGGGGTTGGCCTCGAAGTCCTCGGGCCGGTCCATCTTGGTGGCACCGGCCTTGTCGGCGGCCATCCGGGTGAACACCGCGGCCTCCTGCGCCGTGATGCCGTCGACCAGCGACTCGGCCTGCCCGCCGGGGCCGCTGCGCAGCAGAGGCAGCCAGGTGCCGGTCCCGCTGAACGAGCCTTTCTCCGGCAGCGTGCCCGAGCCGTCGATCTGTGCCGGCGGGATGTCGCTGGAGAGCTTCGCGACGTACAGCGTGCCCTCGTCGAGGATCGACATGTTGTGGGCCATCGCCGCCGGATCTGTTCCTGGTTGAACCTTTTTCGACGAGATGAACTTGTACATGTAGTCGAAGCGCTGGTCGTCGCCGGTGTAGGCGACGACGGTGCCGTCGTCGGTCACGTAGATCGTGGCGCCCTCGTGCTTGAGCCGGCCCATAGCGGTGTGCTTCACCGGGGTCGACGCCGGGTCCCACGGGTTGAGCTCCACGACGTAGCCGAACCGGTTGACCTCGTTCGGGTTCTCGCTGAGATCGAACCGCGGGTCGAAGGTCTCCCACTTCAGCGCGGTCGGTTCGGCTTCCACGCCGTACCGGTCCATCCGGTCGGCGTCGACGGGCCCGGGCTTCGCAGCTCCCTCCGGTGCGCCGAAGTACTCGTGGAAGTTCTCTTCGCCGGAGAGCACCGTGCCCCAGGGGGTCACCCCGCCCGAGCAGTTCGCGAACGTGCCGGCGACGGTACGGCCCTCGGGGTCGGCCGCGGTCTTGACGAAATCGCTGCCCGCAGCGGGCCCGACGAGAGCGAAGGGGCTGTCGGCGGTGATGCGTCGGTTGTAGGTGCCCATCACCGGCTTCAGGCCGTCCGGGCTGCGCTCCACCTCGACTACCCCCATGCCGACGGCCGCGGTCTCGACCTCGAACTGCTCACGGGTCGGGGCGTCGGGCTGAAAGCCCGGGAACATGAACTGCGGCGTCACGTATTCGAAGTTGGTCACCAGCAGGAAGCGGTTCTGCTTGCCGGGGATCGGCAGCAACCCCGCGAAGTCGTTGTTGAAGCCGAACTGTCCGCGCTGAGCCGCGCCGGTCTGCCGGTTGACGTCGAACGCCGGTGCGCCGGGCAGGATCGGGTCGCCCCAGCTGATGACGACGGCGTGCCGGTAGCCGTCGGCGACGACGACGGCGTCCTCGCTGTTGGGGGCGACGGAGGCGAAGTTCATGCCGGGCAGCGGTCCGGGCGCCGATGCCGCCGACGAGGTGGTGGGTGCGGGCTGGGAGGGGGAGGAGCAGGCCGCCAGAGCGGAGCCTGCGCCGACGGCCAGCACGGCGACACCGCCCGCCTGCAGCATCGAGCGGCGCGACACCGCCTTGGCGATGTCTCCGAAGTACTCGTTGTCACTGCGGTTGGGTACGGGTTTCGAGCAGGCGTCGCCGCATTTGTACACGCACGTGACGTGCTGGCGGCGGGACTTCCCGTCGTGGCTGACGAACAGGTTCAACGGCAGGAGCGTCATGAATTCCCTCGGGTTGCTACCGGCGCGGACCGCGCGAACCTACGACACCTGAACCAGCAGCAGACCACCAGCGAGTGAACAGCAAGTGTCCAGGGTCAGCTGCTGAGCACGCCCCGCAGCAGTTCCACCAGGACGCGCGGCTGGTCACTCTGCACCGAGTGCCCCGAGTTCTCGACAACGTGCACACCCCGGAATCCTGGCGCTCTGCGGGCGAATTCGGCGGCGTCGTCGTCGTCGACGAAGAACGACTTCGCCCCGCGGATCAACGTCGTCGGCGTGTGCAACCGCGGCACGTCGTCCCACAGGCCTTCGAAACCCTTGCCCGTGCGGATCGAGTCGTACCGCCACGTCCACGAGCCGTCGTCGAGCCGCTTCGAATTGTGGAACACCCCCCGCCGCAACGACTCCCGGTCGCGGTGGGGAGCGGCGGCGACGGTCACGTCGAGCATCGCGGCGAAGGACGGGAAGGTGCGCTCGCCCTGGACCAGGGCGACGGTGCCCTTCTGGGCGTCGGTCATCTGCTGGTGCCGTTCGGGTGCCGACGGGGTGACGTCGACGAGGACCAGGCGGCGCACCAGCTCGGGGGCGTGCACCGCCAGCCGTAGCGCGGTGAGCCCGCCGAGCGACATACCGACCACCAGATCGGCGTCGGGGGCCAGGTCACGGATCACCGGTTCGACAGCGTGGGCGTTGAGCACGGGGCCGTAGTCTCCGTCCTCGCGCCACGCGGAACGTCCATGGCCCGGCAGGTCGATCGCCAGCGCGGGCAGGCCCAGTCCGAGGATCACGGTGTCCCAGGTGTGGGCGTTCTGGCCGCCCCCGTGTAGGAACACCACGCGGACCGGGTCATCGCCGAACCGCAGCGCACTGACCGGGCCGTGCTCGATCCGGGTGGCCGACATCGGCTCACCGGTGACGCCGGCTTGCCGCGCGTTCTCGTGGAGGAAGACGAATTCGGAGAGACCGGCCAGTTCGTCGTCGCTGTCGTCCATGGTTGGACACTACGCACCGCGGAGTTATTGGGATGCGACTGGCACGAGGGATGTGCCACCGTCGAGGCCATGTCCACGATCACCTTCCGTAGTGCAGTAGAGGCCGATTGGCCCGCGATGGGTCTGATCACGGCGGCGGCGTTCGGCTTCCAACAGCCCGAGCAGACGGCGCAGGCCTGGCGTTCGCTGATCGCTTCCGACGGTGCCGTCGTCGCGTGCGACGGCGATGACGTGGTGGGTACCGCCGTCTTCCTCGATCTGGAGTTGACGGTGCCGGGCGGAGCCGTGCTGCCGATGGCCGGTGTGTCGATGGTCGCGGTCGCCCCGACGCATCGTCGGCGGGGTGCGCTGAGCGGCATGCTCGACGAACTGCATCGCCGGATGGACGCCTATCCGATCGCCGGCCTGGAGGCCAGTGAAGCCGAGATCTACGGGCGCTTCGGGTACGGCCCGGCGACGGTGTGGGAGCGGCTCGAGGTACACCGGCGCGGCGCACGCGTGCATCGCGGCGTTCCGGATCCCGGTGGTGTGCGCATCGTGCGCCCGGTCGAGCATCGCGCGCAGCTGGAGGACATCGACGAGCGGTGGCGTCTGCGCACCCCCGGCGGGCTGCACACGCCGGCTCGGCTCTGGGATGAGGTGCTCGCAGACCGTGAGGAGTCGAGAAGTGGTGGGACTCAGCGCTATTGCCTTCTGCATCGGGACGGGTACGCGTTCTACCGCTTGTTCGGCAGCGACGAGAAGACGACCGCCGAGGTGACGAAGTTCGCGGCGGTGACCGCGGAGGCGGAGATCGCGCTCTGGCGGGTGCTGCTGGGGCTCGACCTCAAGAAGGTCGTCGGCATCCACACCCATCCCGACAGCGTGCTGCGCTATCTAATGACCGATCCGCGGTTGGCGCGCACCACGGACGTCTTCGACGGGTTGTGGCTGCGCATGCTCGACATTCCCGCGGTGCTGCAGGCGCGTACCTATTCGACGGATCTGAGCGTGGTGTTCGAGGTGTCCGACGAGTTCCTCGGCCGCGGTGGGCGTTTCGCGGTGACGGTGCGCAACGGCCGCGCGCGGTGTGAGCGCACCGGGGCTGCGGCGGATGTCCACCTCGATGTCTCGGTGTTGGGAAGCCTCTATTTGGGCACGCATCGCGCGTCGTCGTTCGCCGCCGCACAGCGACTGCGCTGCAGCGACACCGGAGTCGTCATCGCGCTCGACAAGGCCTTCGCCACTGACGTGCCGGCCGAACTCGGGTTCGGTTTCTGAGCCCAGAACGAGACTGCGGGGAGATCGACCATCCCGGTGGAATGGCGATCTCCCCGCAGTCTCGACGCGAGAACTACCCTTCGATGAACTTCTCCAGCTGCTCACGCGCGAGGTCGTCGGCGAGCTGCTTGGGCGGGCTCTTCATCAGGTAGGCCGAGGCTGCCTCGATGGGTCCACCGATGCCGCGGTCCTTGGCGATCTTCGCCGCGCGCACGGCGTCGATGATCACACCGGCCGAGTTGGGGGAGTCCCACACCTCGAGCTTGTACTCCAGGTTCAGCGGCACGTCACCGAAGGCGCGGCCTTCGAGGCGCACGTAGGCCCACTTGCGGTCGTCGAGCCACGCGACGTGGTCGGACGGACCGATGTGGACGTTCTTGTCCTCCACCTTGCCGGCCAGCGAGCCGGACAGGTTCGACGTGACAGCCTGGGTCTTGGACACCTTCTTCGACTCGAGGCGTGAGCGCTCGAGCATGTTGAGGAAGTCCATGTTGCCGCCGACGTTGAGCTGGTAGGTCCGGTCCAGCGTGACGCCGCGATCCTCGAACAGCTTGGCCATCACACGGTGGGTGATGGTGGCGCCGACCTGGCTCTTGATGTCGTCACCGACGATCGGCACGCCGGCGTCTTCGAACTTCTTGGCCCACACCGGGTCCGAGGCGATGAACACCGGCAGCGCGTTGACGAAGGCCACGCCGGCGTCGATGGCGCACTGGGCGTAGAACTTGTCGGCCTCTTCGGAGCCCACGGGCAGGTAGGACACCAGCACGTCGACCTCGGCGTCCTTGAGCGCCTTGACCACGTCGACGGCTTCGGCGTCGGACACCTCGATGGTGTCGGCGTAGTACTTGCCGATGCCGTCCAGGGTCGGCCCGCGCTGCACGACGATGTCGGTGGGCGGCACGTCGGCGATCTTGATGGTGTTGTTCTCCGACGCGAAGATCGCCTCGGACAGGTCGAAGCCGACCTTCTTGGCATCCACGTCGAACGCGGCGACGAACTTCACGTCGCGCACGTGGTAGGGGCCGAGCTTGACGTGCATCAGGCCGGGCACGCTGGCGTTCTCGTCGGCGTCCTTGTAGTACTGCACGCCCTGTACGAGCGAGGACGCGCAGTTACCCACGCCGACGATCGCGACCCGGACGTCATTGCTTGCGGTCATGACGACTTCTCCTCTTGTCCTACTTCAACTTCTGTAAGGGGCTTGATGGTGGTGCTACGGCTCAACTCTGTTCAGCACGGCCCTGCGCCGACTTCTCCGCCGCGATCAACTCGTTGAGCCAAGTGACTTCGCGTTCGCTCGATTCCAGGCCCAGCTGATGGAGCTGGCGGGTGTAGCGATCGAACGAGTTGCTCGCCCGCGCGATTGCTTCACGCAGACCTTCGCGGCGCTCTTCCACCTGACGGCGGCGGCCTTCCAGAATCCGCATCCTGGCCTCTGCCGGGGTGCGGTTGAAGAAGGCGAGGTGTACGCCGAACCCGTCGTCGGAAAAGTTCTGTGGGCCGGTGTCGGCCACCAGTTCCGTGAAGCGCTGCTTGCCGGCCTCGGTGAGCTGGTAGACGCGACGCGCGCGGCGCACCTTGAGGGTGCCCTCCGGTGCCGCGTCCTCGACGATCAGCCCATCGGCCTGCATGCGGCGCAACGCGGGATACAGAGAACCGTAGGAGAACGCGCGGAACGCCCCCAGCAGGCCCGTCAACCTCTTGCGCAATTCGTAGCCGTGCATCGGCGATTCCTGGAGCAACCCGAGAATGGCGAGTTCCAGCATTCGGGCACCTCCTCCATGAATCAGCCGCTACGACGGTTCGACACCTCGCGCAATAGTATCGCGCCGATATATTGATCGCCACAGGGGTGCCCGGGAGGGAGTGCCGGGAAAGCGTCAGTCGTTGGCGTAGCTGACGCGTTTGACGGTCAGATCGCCGTTGAGCTCCAGGTAACCGCTGTTCCCGAAGTTGGGGCTGACGTAGACACTGATCTCGATGCTCTCCGGTGGCGCCGTCATATCGCTGTTGGCCCCGATGCTGATGTACGTCGTCTTCACTTCTTTCGGATCGATGCCGACCGTCTCAGGGGCGCCGCGCACGATCCCGACGAGCTTCGCGATGTCGAACGCTCCCAGATCGACGACACGAGCGTCGGAGCTCACACTCGTCTCGTCCGGGTCGTCCCACCCGCCCCGATAGGAGTACCTCAGCACCCGCCGAGGTTCGGTCGGGTCGGGCCGCTCCAGCGAGGCGTAGTCGGAGTAGATGGTCATCGAGTAGCCCATCGTGTCGCCGAACTTCTGCTTCATCTGGGTGAACAGACCCGTGAGTCCGCCGAGGGAGTGCAGCTGCCGGGGTGGGGTGAGCACCTCGGCGGGAATGCCGTCGTCTTTCGCTCCGGGGTCGGAGGTGAAGTTCAACGGCGACGGCGTGTTGCCGTAGAGGCCCCACCCGACGGCGATCCCGAAGATCACCAGCACCGCGGCCATCGCGATCCGGATGCCGACGCCACCCGGCAGTGACGGCAGCCGGCGCGGAGGTGTGCGCAGCTGGGTGGGCGCATTGCCGGTCTGCAGATCCGCGACGAGCTGCTGCAGCTCACCCAGCGTGGCCGCGTTGGTCGCGGATTTCACCCGCTCTCCGTGCTCGGTCATCGACAGCTGACCTTCGGCCAGCGCCGTGTCGAGGATCTGGCACGTGTCGGTGCGGTCACTGTCTTTTGCGCGTGTCCAGGACGTACCGCGAGCTGAGCTGCCGGGAGCCACGACGAGATCGTAAGAGTTGGGTCGCCGATCCCGCAGGCCCGTGACCGACCCGAGGGCCTCGGGTGCCCGTCGCGCCTCCGCCGCCCCGGCGCCGACGTACTCTGGTCAGCGTGCGATTGCAGCGACAGGTGGTGGACTACGCCCTGCGGCGCCGGTCGCTGCTGGCCGAGGTGTATTCCGGGCGCACCGGCGTCTCGGAGGTCTGCGACGCGAATCCCTATCTGTTGCGCGCCGCGAAGTTCCACGGCAAGCCCAGTTCGGTGATGTGTCCGATCTGCCGGAAGGAGCAGCTGACGCTCGTGTCGTGGGTGTTCGGCGATCACCTCGGCGCAGTGTCCGGGTCGGCGCGCACCGCCGAAGAGCTCGTCCTGCTGGCGACGCGTTACGACGAATTCTCGGTTCACGTTGTGGAGGTATGCCGGACGTGCAGCTGGAATCACCTGGTGAAGTCCTACGTGCTGGGCGCGATTCCGCCGCCCAAGGGATCCCGTCCGCGCCGCACGCAGACCGCGCGCGGCACGGCGCGGACGGCCAGTGAATAACCCGGGGCGCCCCGACCATTCCGCCGAGAGAGCCCGTGATGGGCGCAGACCGGCCGATGGCAGTGGCGCGCGACCCCAACCCCGACCGCAGCAGCGGCCCGATGCTCCACGGCATCGGTCCGACGGTCCTGCGCGCCCACGTCCCGACGACCGGTTGACGACGGTGTTGCCGCCGGTTCGCGAGGAGCGGCCGCGGCATCTGAAGGATCCGATCGACGACGTCAAGCGGGCGCTCGACGGTCGTCCGCCGAAGCAACCGCCGCCGCCGCCGCGTCGCCCGACGGGCGGTGGCGGTCCGGGCGGGGGCGGTCCGTCGGGTCATCGACCCGGCTGGCGCGAGCAGATCAACTGGAGGTGGGTGCGCCGCGGCCTGGTCGCCGCCGCCGCCGTGCTCATCGTCTTGCCGCTGCTGACGTTCGGCATGGCGTACCTCATCGTCGACGTGCCCAACCCGGGCGACATCCGCACCGCGCAGGTGTCGACGATCCTGGCCAGCGACGGATCGGAGATCGCGAAGATCGTCCCGCCCGAGGGCAACCGGATCGACGTCGGCATCGACCAGATTCCGGTGCATGTGCGCGACGCCGTGATGGCCGCCGAGGACCGCGACTTCTACTCCAATCCGGGCTTCTCGTTCACCGGCTTCCTGCGCGCCTTCAAGAACAACCTGTTCGGCGGCGACCTGCAGGGCGGGTCGACGATCACCCAGCAGTACGTGAAGAACGCTCTGGTCGGCGACGCTCGGTCGGGCGTGGGCGGGCTGGTCCGAAAAGCCAAGGAGCTGGTCATCTCGACGAAGATGTCCAGCGAGTGGTCCAAGGACCAGGTGATGCAGTCCTACCTGAACATCATCTATTTCGGTCGCGGCGCCTACGGCGTGGCCGCTGCGTCGAAGGCGTACTTCAACAAGCCCGTCGAGCAACTCACCGTCGCCGAGGGTGCACTGCTCGCTGCGCTGATCCAGCGGCCGTCGGCGCTCGATCCCGCCGTCGACCCCGAAGCCGCGAACGACCGGTGGAACTGGGTGCTCGACGGCATGGTGGAGATCGGCGCGCTGTCGGCCAAGGACCGCGCAGCGCAGGTGTTCCCGCCGACGATCCCGCCGGACGCGGCGACCACCCAGAATCAGACGACCGGGCCCAACGGCCTGATCGAACGCCAGGTGATCAACGAGCTGATGGACATCTTCAACATCAGCGAACAGCAGCTCAACACCGAGGGCCTGCAGGTCACGACGACCATCGACCCGAAGGCGCAGTCGGCTGCTCTGGACGCGGTCGACGAGTACATGGACGGTCAGGACCCGGACATGCGCACGGCGGTGGTGTCCATCGACCCCAAGACCGGCGGAGTGAAGGCCTACTACGGCGGCTCGGACGCCAACGGATTCGACTTCGCCCAAGCCGGATTGCCGACCGGATCGTCGTTCAAGGTGTTCGCGTTGATCGCCGCGCTGCAGCAGGGCATGGGTCTGGGCTACCAGGTGGACAGCTCGCCGCTGACGGTCGACGGCATCAAGATCACGAACGTCGAGGGCAGCAGCTGCGGCAACTGCAACATCGCCGAGGCGTTGAAGAGGTCGTTGAACACCAGCTACTACCGGCTGATGCTCAAGCTGAAGAACGGTCCCCAGGATGTGGCCGATGCCGCGCACGCGGCCGGTATCGCCGAGAGCTTCCCCGGTGTCGAGCACACGCTGTCCGAGGACGGCAAGGGCGGCCCGCCGAACAACGGCATCGTGCTGGGCCAGTACCAGTCCCGGGTGATCGACATGGCGTCGGCCTACGCGACGATCGCGGCGTCCGGGGTGTACCACAAGCCGCACTTCGTGCAGAAGGTCGTCAATTCCGAGGGCACTGTCCTGTTCGACGCGACCCAGGAGGACAACGCGGGCGAGCAGCGCATCGACAAGGCCGTGGCCGACAACGTCATCGCGGCCATGCAGCCGATCGCCGGGTACTCGAACGGTCACGCGCTGGCCGGCGGTCGCCCGTCGGGCGCCAAGACCGGAACCAACCAGCTCGGTGACACCGGTGCCAACCGCGACGCCTGGATGGTCGGTTACACGCCGTCGTTGTCGACGGCCGTCTGGGTCGGCACCGTCGACGGCACGAAGCCGCTCGAGAACAAGTGGGGCTCACCGGTGTACGGATCGGGCATCCCGAGCGACATCTGGAAGGCGACGATGGACGGTGCGCTGGACGGCACCGACAACGAGTCGTTCCCGAAGCCGGAGGAGATCGGCGGGTACGCCGGTGTGCCACAGGCCCCGCCACCACCGCCGTCGACCACGGTGGCGCCGCCGCCGTCCAACACGGTGATCCAGCCGACTCTCGAGATCGCGCCCGGCATCACGATCCCGTGGGGCCCGCCGACGACGGTGCCGGCAACGCCCGCGCCCGCACCGGACGGGGCGGCCCCCGGTCCCGAGGTGGTGCCCGGCGCGCCGTCGCCCGCCGTTCCGCCGCCCGGCGCTCCGGCTCCGCTGGTGCCTGGCGCGCCGCCGCCTCCGTGACGTTACCGGTTCCGTCGGCCACCGAGTCGCCGGCACCAGTCGAATCGCCTGCTCCGCTGGCCGAGGATCGCCGGAGCCTCGACGACCGCGACCTTCCCAGCCGCACAGACACTCTCGGTGCCGCGCTGTCGGGCACCATCGGCGGTCCGGTCGGTCGGCACGCACTGATCGGCCGCACTCGTTTCCTGACCCCGCTGCGGGTGATGCTGATCATCGCGCTGGTGTTCCTGGCGTTGGGCTACTCCACCAAGGCGGCATGCCTGCAGACGACCGGCGCGGGGACAGCCGATCAGCGGGTCGGCAACTGGGCCAACAACCGGGCCTACTACGAGCTCTGTTACTCCGACACCGTGCCGCTCTACACCGCTGAGCTGCTCAATCTCGGGAAGTTCCCGTACAAGTCGAGCTGGTTGGAAACCGACGAGAAGGGCATGCCCCGGGTCCAGTACGACGGCACCCCCGCGGTGCGGTACATGGAGTATCCGGTGTTGACCGGGATCTACCAGTACCTGTCGATGTCGCTGGCCAAGACGTACACGACCCTGACCAAGCTGACGTCGGTGCCGATCATCGCCGAGGTGGTGATGTTCTTCAACATCTCCGCGTTCGGCCTCGCGCTGGCCTGGCTCACCACCGTGTGGGCGACGGCGCTGCTGGCCGGCGCCCGGCGCATCTGGGACGCCGCATTGGTCGCGTCTTCTCCGCTGGTGATCTTCCAGATCTTCACCAACTTCGATGCGCTCGCGACCGCGGCCGCCGCCGGTGCACTGCTGGCCTGGGCGCGCCGAAAACCTGTCCTGGCGGGCGTGCTGATCGGCCTGGGGGTGGCCGCCAAGCTCTATCCGCTGCTGCTGCTGATCCCCCTGCTGCTGTTGGCTGTTCGCACGTCACGGCTTCGGGAGCTCGCCAAGACGGCGCTCGCGGCCGCGGTGACCTGGCTGGTGGTCAACCTGCCGATCATGGTGCTGTTCCCGCGGGGATGGTCGGAGTTCTTCCGGCTCAACACCCGTCGCGGTGACGACATGGATTCGCTCTACAACGTGGTGAAGTCGTTCACCGGGTGGCAGGGGTTCGACCCGGATCTCGGCTTCTGGGAGCCGCCGGTGGTGCTCAACACCGTCACCGCCGCGCTGTTCGTGGCGTGCTGCATCGCGATCGCGTACGTGACGCTGACCGCTGCGCGTCGACCGCGCGTCGCCCAGATCGCGTTCCTGGTGGTGGCCGCGTTCCTGCTGACCAACAAGGTGTGGAGTCCGCAGTTCTCCCTGTGGTTGGTGCCGCTGGCGGTGTTGGCGCTGCCGCACCGGCGGGTGCTGCTGGCCTGGATGACGATCGACATGCTGGTCTGGGTGCCGCGCATGCTCTACCTGTTCGGTGAGCAGAACAAGGGCCTGCCCGAGCAGTGGTTCACCGCCACGGTGCTGCTCCGCGACATCGCGGTGGTGGTGTTGTGCGCGTTGATCATTCGCCAGATCTACCGGCCGGAGCTGGACCTGGTGCGCGGCCACGGCATCGACGATCCGGCCGGCGGGCCGTTCGACCGGGCTCCCGATGCGTATCCGCCGTGGGTGCCGGACTGGTTGCAGCCACGGGGTCACATTCGGGCCCACCGGGCCAGCGCGAAGCTGTAGAGCCCGTAGCACGCGAAGCCGAGCGCGGCGAACCCGAGCAGCACACCCCCGGCAGGGGAATCGCCGAGTGTCTTGACCGCCGCGTCCAGCCCGGCGGCCTGGGACGGATCGGTGCGCACTGCGGCGATCATCACCAGGATGCCGGTCAACGCGTACACCAGCCCCTCCGCGACGTACCCGTACGTTCCCAGCACCACGACGACCGGGCCGCCCGAGATCGTCAGATCGTCGACGAATCGCCGGGACGCGCCCTTGAACGCGTAGTACCCGCCGATGACGGCGATGACGACGCCGACTGCGATCAGTGCGGCCCGGCCCCAAACAGATTGCATCAGAACGAAACTGAGACCGGAGTTCCGCTCGCTGCTGGGCTGTCGGCTGCCGACGGCGAAGCGCACGCTGGTGTAGCCGACGCTGCAGTAGACCGCCACCAGGCCGAGGGCCTTGAGGCGATTACCGGGGCTGGTGTCTTCCGGATCGCTGCCGCGCTCGGCGGGATGCAGCCCGAAGATCGCCTCCGCCAGACGCCAGGCGGCCAGCGGCACGAGAGCAACGGCGATCGCCCACAGGATCACCGCGCCGTCGGTGGTGCTGGCCACGGTCGCCATCGCTCCCGACGGGTCGGCGTTACCGCTCAGGCCGGAGGCGATCCTGACGATCACGTAGGCGATCAAGAAGTGCAGGGAGCCGCTCGCGATGAAACCCGCACGCGCCGCGCGGCGGATACCGTTGTGCTGGACGAGCCGGTCGATGGGGAGCGGCTCGGACACCAGAGCGCACTACCCGCGATGGTGGTCGGCGAAACGAGTGCTCCCGGGCGGTGTTTGCCCCCTTGCGCCGATGGTTATATTTGCTAACAACTCGATTTTTCACAGGCTGGAGTCGTCTCATGGGTTTCCTCACCAAGACCGTGCCCGTCGCGGTCCTCCTGGGCGGCTTCGCCGCGGGCGCGTTGGGCTTCGGCGCGGCGACGTCGGTCGCCCAGCCGCCGCCCCCGCCTCCCGGACCGGCCGAGTTCCCCCCGAACCCGCCGGGCGAGCCGGTGCCGAACTGGGCGCCGCGCAAGCCGGCCGACATGTGGAACGGCGAGCCCGTGGTGTGGACGTCGATGTGGGGTGGCCGCTGGGGTGTGTGGAAGCACGGCCAATTCATTACGCTGTCGTCCAACCCCGTCACCAACGGCGGCTGAGCATCGGACTGGGCAGCTGCCTAGCTGCGCTATATAGTTGGCCCACGGCGCGACGCGCGCAGGCATTCGACGAAGTAGGAGCAACCATGACCGGAATGGTGAGTCGGGTGCTGCGGACCGCGCTGGCGACGGCGGCGGCCGCGGGGGCGTTGTTCGGCGCGGCGGGTACCGCCCAGGCGGACTCGACCGACGACTATCCGATTCCACACCGCATCATCGTCACCCAGTGTGATGTCGAGCAGTACATGGCTGCCGCCCGCGACACCAGCCCGGTGTACTTCGAGCGGTACATGATCGACCGGAGCAACCGGCCGGCCGACGTTCAGCAGATGGCCTTCGACCGGATCCACTGGTTCTTCTCCCTCGACCCGGTCGCGAGGCGCCAGTACTCCGAGGACACCGCGACCAACGTCTTCTACGAGCAGACGGCCACGCGCTGGGGTAACTGGGCGAAGCTGTTCTTCAACAACAAGGGTGTCGTGGCGCATGCCACCGACGTCTGCATGAACTACCCCAAGGGCGACATGTCCGTCTGGGACTGGCCCGTTCGCCGTTAGCGATTTCGTACCTTCCTCCCTGGTCATGTAGCCTGGGCCGGTTGCCGACGCAGGCGACCCTCCTGCCACGGACACGCCGTGGCCGTCAGACCAGAGGAGGTGATGGGTTCCCTATGCGTCCATACGAAATCATGGTCATCCTCGACCCCACACTCGACGAGCGCACCGTTGCTCCGTCATTGGAGACGTTCCTGAACGTCATCCGCAAAGACGGTGGCAGCGTCGACAAGGTCGACATCTGGGGCCGGCGCCGGTTGGCGTACGAAATCGCCAAGCATGCCGAGGGCATCTACGCGGTGGTCGATGTCAAGGCAGAGCCCGCGACGGTGTCCGAGCTCGACCGTCAGCTCAACCTCAACGAGTCCGTGCTGCGGACCAAGGTGATGCGGACCGACAAGCACTAAAGAGTGCCGATCGTCGGAGCCGCTGCGTAGGCTCGCGCCCAACGTCCGCTCACCTAGGAGGAACTCGTGGCTGGTGACACCACCATCACCGTCGTAGGAAACCTGACCGCCGATCCGGAACTGCGTTTCACGCCGTCCGGTGCCGCGGTGGCCAACTTCACCGTTGCGTCCACCCCGCGCATCTACGACCGGCAGAGCGGGGAGTGGAAGGACGGCGAAGCGCTGTTCCTGCGGTGCAACATCTGGCGTGAGGCCGCCGAGAACGTGGCCGAGAGCCTCACCCGCGGGTCGCGCGTCATCGTGACGGGCCGGCTCAAGCAGCGCTCCTTCGAAACCCGCGAGGGCGAGAAGCGCACGGTGGTCGAGGTCGAGGTCGACGAGATCGGGCCGTCGCTGCGGTACGCGACCGCGAAGGTGAACAAGGCGAGCCGCAGTGGCGGCGGCGGGGGCGGTTTCGGCGGCGGCGGCGGATCGTCGCGCGGCTCGGAGCAGCCCAGGTCGGGGGCGCAGGACGACCCGTGGGGCAGCGCGCCCGCGTCGGGCTCCTTCGGCGGTGCCGACGACGAACCGCCCTTCTGAGACAACACATTTCGGAACATTCCGAGACATTTCAAGAAAGAGTTAGACACATGGCCAAGTCCTCCACCAAGAGGCGTCCGGCTCCGGAGAAGCCGGTCAAGACACGCAAGTGCGTGTTCTGCTCGAAGAAGGGGCAGAACATCGATTACAAGGACACCGCGCTGCTGCGCACCTACATCAGCGAGCGCGGCAAGATCCGTGCCCGTCGGGTGACCGGCAATTGCGTTCAGCACCAACGCGATATCGCCATCGCGGTGAAGAACGCCCGCGAGGTCGCGTTGCTGCCGTTCAGCTCGTCGACGCGATAAGGACGATTGAGATGAAACTGATTCTGACTGCCGAGGTGGAGCACCTCGGAACGGCAGGCGACGCGGTCGAGGTGAAGGACGGCTACGGCCGTAATTACCTGTTGCCCCGCGGGCTGGCGATCGTGGCCACCCGTGGCGCTGCTCGTCAGGCCGAGGACATCCGGCGCGCGCAGGAGCTCAAGAGCGTCAAGAGCCTCGAGCACGCCAATGAACTGAAGACCGCACTCGAGGGCCTCGACGGCGTCGAGCTCTCGGTGAAGACCGCCGGGGACTCGGGCAAGCTGTTCGGCTCGGTGACCGCGGCCGACGTGGTCGGCGCGATCAAGAAGGCCGGCGGTCCGAACCTCGACAAGCGGACCGTGCAGCTGCCCAAGTCGCACATCAAGACCGTGGGCACCCACTCCGTCACGATCCGGCTGCACCACGATGTGGCCGCGACCGTGTCGTTGAACGTGGTCGCCAACTAACAACTGACGAGTCAACGGCCGGGTGAGGACCGAGAGGTCCGAGCCCGGCCGTTGTCGTGCTTTCGGCGAACTGTTCCGGCCGATTCCGTCACAGCGAACATAACCCGGTGTTAACCTGCACGGCCCGCGATGGAAACGCAACACGCCCGAGAAGGCAACCCGGGTCGACACGCCGACTGATTTACCATCCACAGAGTCGACCCCGTCTCAACAGGCGTTCAGCTGCGGAAACGGACCAGATCACAGTGTTGATCCACAAGTTGTCCCCAGTACCTCAACATGGCTCACCAGACCTATCCACACGCCATCCCCAGGTCTGTCAACAAGGGGTGGTTGCGTCTCGCGCAGCAACGTCTAGCGTTGGCCGTCGCGGACACGATGCGGGCGCCGCGGGGACGATGTCGGTGCACCGACATACAGTCTCATCGAACGTCCGTTCGACACCGATTTGGGGAGGGGTGAGGGCACCGCGTGGCTGTCGTCGATGACTTGGGCCGGCCCGATGAGCATGCGGCCATGGAGCCTCCTCCGAACGAGGAGTTCGGTCGGCAGCCCCCGCAGGATCTGGCGGCCGAGCAGGCCGTGCTGGGCGGCATGCTGCTGAGCAAGGACGCGATCGCCGATGTTCTGGAGCGGCTGCGCCCCGGTGACTTCTACAAGCCGGCCAACCAACTGGTCTACGACGCGGTGCTGGATCTGTACGGCCGCGGAGAGCCTGCTGACGCGGTCACCGTCGCGGCAGAACTGGACCGCAAGGGGTTGTTGCGCCGGGTCGGCGGCGCGCCCTATCTGCACACGCTGATCTCCACGGTGCCGACGGCGGCCAACGCCGGGTTCTATGCCGAGATCGTGGCGGAGAAGTCGCTGCTGCGCCGGCTCGTGGAGGCGGGCACCCGTGTGGTGCAGTACGGCTACGCCGGTGCCGAGGGTGCGGACGTCAACGAAATCGTGGACCGTGCGCAGGCCGAGATTTATGACGTCACCGAGCGCCGGGCCACCGAGGATTTCGTCCCGCTCGAAGAGCTGCTGCAGCCGACGATGGACGAGATCGACGCGATCGCGTCCCAGGGCGGCATCTCCAAGGGTGTGCCGACGGGCTTCACCGAACTCGACGAGCTGACCAACGGGCTGCACCCGGGCCAGATGATCGTCGTCGCGGCGCGTCCGGGTATGGGGAAAGCTCTGGCGTTGGACACACCGCTGCCGACGCCGTCGGGATGGACGACGATGGGCGAGGTCGCCGTCGGGGATGAGCTGATCGGGCCCGACGGACTGCCGACGCGCGTGGTCGCCGCAACGGAGGTGATGACCGAGCGGCCGTGCTTCGAGGTCGAGTTCTCCGACGGCACAGTGATCGTCGCCGACGCGGAGCATCAATGGCTGACGTCGGGCGCGATCCGCACGACGCGGGAGATCGCCGAGACGCTGCCCACTGTCCACACGGTGAAGAACACAGCGGCGATTCAGCGCGCGGACTTGAATCTTTTGGTACCGCCGTACACGTTCGGTGCATCGCTCGGCGGTTGGACCGACGATGCTGAGATCCAGATGTGGATCGAGGCGGAGTCAAGTGAGCGCGGGGCGATCGTTCGGGACCGCATCCCACCGGAGTATCTGCGCGCGTCGGAGCCGCAGCGGCGGGCGCTGCTGGCGGGATTGCTTGACGCTTGCGGAACCGTCGCGGTTGACGGATCGATCGAACTCGAGCTGGCTGACGAGCGTCTCGCGCGCGGTGTCGCGGAGCTCGTTGTGTCGCTGGGGTATCGCTGCGAGTCCGAGGTGGCGGGCTGGCTCCGAATCACAGCCGGCGACAGCGTGTTCCGGCTCCATCGCAAGGAACTGCTGCACAAGGAGCGCAGGGGGACTGGCGTCGCCTCACGGACGATCGTCGACGTGCGACCGGTGCCAAGCGTGCCGGTCCGGTGCGTGGAGGTCGACAACGTCAGCCACATGTACCTGGCGAGCCGGTCGATGGTCCCGACGCACAACTCGACCCTCGGCCTCGATTTCATGCGGTCGTGCTCGATCAAGCACCACCTTCCGAGCATCGTGTTCTCGCTGGAGATGAGCAAGACCGAGATCGTCATGCGCCTGCTGTCCGCGGAGGCCCGGATCAAGCTGGCCGACATGCGATCTGGCCGCATGAGCGATGACGACTGGACGCGGCTGGCGCGGCGCATGAGTGAGATCAGCGAGGCGCCGCTGTACATCGACGATTCACCGAACCTGACGATGATGGAGATCCGCGCGAAGGCGCGGCGGTTGAAGCAGAAGGCGGACCTGCGGCTCGTGGTCATCGACTACCTGCAGCTGATGACGTCGGGCAAGAAGGTCGAGTCGCGTCAGCAAGAGGTCTCCGAGTTCTCCCGGCAGATCAAGCTGTTGGCGAAAGAGCTGGAAGTGCCGGTGGTCGCGATGAGCCAGCTGAACCGTGGACCCGAGCAACGTACGGACAAGAAGCCGCAGCTGTCGGATCTGCGTGAGTCGGGTTCGATCGAGCAGGACGCGGATATGGTTGTGTTGCTTCATCGTCCGGATGCGTTCGAAAGCGATGATCCGCGTGGCGGTGAGGCCGACCTGATCATCGCCAAGCACCGCGCCGGCCCGACCCGAACCGTGACGGTGGCGCATCAGCTGCACCTGTCGCGGTTCGCGAACATGGCGAAGCAATAGCCGAGGTCTGTCGCACGGCCACGCATCTCACCCCACGACGCTCGCTTTAGGATCAGGTCTGCCGATTCGTCGCTCGCCGAACCAGCCCCGTGGTGTCAGTGCAGTAGCGCGCTGTTTCTCAGCCGAACTCGGTGGGACGGATACGCATCTTGCCGGCGATGCGGACGAGGGCTCGCCGGTCGGCGTCGTTCAGAGGATCAAGGACCACCTCGCGCACCGTTCGCAAGTGGATGGGAGCCGCCGCGACCACAACGTCGTATCCACTGTCGGTCAGGGCGGCGATCGTGTAGCGGCCGTCGGTTGGATCGGGTGAGCGTTCGACCCACCCACGCTGCTCGAATCGCTTGACCACGTTGGACAGTCGCGACAGCGACCCATTGGCCAAGAAGGCGAGTTCACTCATCCGCAGGCGACGATCGGGCGCCTCCGAGATGTGACTCAGGGCGAGGTACTCGAAGAGCGTCAGCCCGGCGTGACTCTGCAACGGAGACTCCAGCCGCCCGGGCAGCAGAAGCATGATCGACACCAAGGCGGTCCAGGCGTCCTTCTCGCCCTCCGTCAGCCAACGGATGTCCCCACCGCCCTTGCCGTCGGGCGTGGGTGTGGCGGACGTGTCGCTGGGCATAGCCGATCTTAACCAACGGACATGACTTTACGCGTGAAGTCATAACGTGCTAGCTTTACTTCACGTATTAATTCAATCATGAAGTTAACTCCCAAGGAGTAGTCGTGCCCCATATCGAATTCTTCGCCACCCCCGGTTATGGCGACACCCAGCTGTCGAACATGCATTACAACCAAGCGGTTCGCATCGGCAACCGGATCGAGGCCTCGGGGCAGGGGGGATGGGACGACGACTTCGACTTCCCGGAATCCCTTGAGGACGAGATCATTCGGGCCTTCGACAACCTGGAGCGGACGCTCGCCCACGCCGGAGCGACGTGGGGCGACGTCATCGCCGTGGATTCGTATCACATCTCCACAGCGGATGACTCGATCGGCGACGATCACAATCGAGTGATGGTGGCGCAATTCCGCAAGCGGATGGGGGACCGCTCTCCGATCTGGACGCAACTCGGCGTGGCCACCCTCGGTGCACCCAAGATGCGGGTGGAGATCCGGGCCACCGCGATCGTCGGTGACGGAAGCTGATCCGTGGCCACAGCGCGGAAGCCGAACTGTGCGGATCCGTGATCCTCGCGTTCTTTCGGCGCCACGACTCAGCGCGGTCCCGAAACCCGGGAAATCGCAGGCGCGTTGGCAGGTGATCGGCGACCCCTATACAGCGCAACAGTATTCGTCCAGTTGTCACGGAGGTTAGCGTGGCTACTACATCTAGCGGTGCTACCATCATACTGTGGGTATCGAAGAGCGCCGCGAGCGGGACCGCATCGCACGCCGGGAGCTGATCGTCGCGACAGCTCGTGAGCTGGCCGAGGCTGAAGGGTGGGATGCGGTGACCACCAGGCGACTGTCCGCTGAGATCGAGTACAGCCAGCCTGTTCTCTACAAGCACTTCGCGGGCTTGACGCAGATCGCCGACGCGGTCGCGGTGCAGGGCTATGCCGAGATCGCCGAGGCCATTGCGGCCGCCAGTGCGACCGACGGTCCTGCCAAAACTGTTCTGCCGCGGATCGCCCGGGCGTATTTGGATTTCGCACAACGCAACCCAGCGGTGTACGACGCGATGTTCACCCGTGCTACGGCGCTGCGCTTCGCCGAGCAGGACACCCCTCCGCAGTTGTCCGCAGCGTTCGCGGCATTGCGTCAGGCGATCGGCCTGGTCGCCGGTGCCCGCGACGTCGACACCCTCACCGAACTCTTCTGGGCGGCACTGCACGGGATGGTCACCCTCGGCTCCACCGGCCGGCTCCCGGCAGAACGGGTGGACGACCGGGTCAGACTACTGGTCGAGCTGGTCGCCGGCGACGCGCCACCGACACGGCACGGCGACCACCCCTGATCGGGCGGCAGTCGGCGACCGACTCTGCAGCGCAGCGTAATTGAGCTGTGCGGCGGGAAGCGTTGGCTCGTTCAGCTGAGCGCCTCACCGGCCACCGCGCACCGTCATTGGGCCAGCTGATCGTCGCCCTTTGCCATTTTGACGGCGCGTTCGAGGTGGGCCGCGGTGGTGGTGTGGAACGCGGCCAGGGTGCGGGTGGGGGCCAGGCAGCGATCGGGGTCGACGGTGGTGCTGATGCGGGCCAGGCGCTGCAGGTCGTCGTGGCCGAATCCGTTGCGGTCGGCGGCGCGGCCATCGGCGAACGGTCCGGCGGAACGGCCGATGTCAGCGGTGTCCGCCGCCGCGCGCACTCTCGTCAAGCCGTCCTCGGTGCGTGCGCGGGCGGTGATGTCACCGGCGGTGCCCACCGCATGCAGTAGGTAGGGGCCGGGGACTGCGGTCAGTGCTCCGTCGCGGGCGCGCGCCATGGTGTCGAGGTTGCGCAGCTCGACCATCACCACCGATGAATCGACTTCAGCGGCGGTCCGCAAGATGTCGGCGCTGACTGCCGGCGCGTTCGGACCCAGCCAACGGCCGATGCCCAGTGCCGGAACGGGATTGGGCGGGTCGAGGTGGATGCGGGCAAGCCGGCCGGCGTCGGCGGGCCCCCAGCTGTCGTCAACCACCGCCGTCGGCGCAGACCGCAGCGCCTGCAGCAATGGTTCGGCTGCTTCAGCCGCGCGTGGGGAGGCGAATGCCAGATGCACCACCGGGACGCCGCGGAGCGCCGGAGGGAACATGGGGGCGCCCGGCGGGGTGTGCAGCACGCTCAGGCTTGTCGACAGCGCCTCTCCGATATTGGGCATCGCGTCGGTCCAGGCGGCGACGACAGGCTCCAATGCGTCGATGCTCCACACCCGGTATCCGGCCCATACCGCGTGCGGTGCAACCAGTTCGAGAGTCAAAGCGGTGGCGATGCCGACGCCGCCGCCGCCGCGGAAGGCCCATAGCGCCTCTCGGTCCATCTCGTCGTCGGCGTCCTCGGCGGCGCGGCGAATCCGGCCGGTGCCGTCGACGTAGTCGACCGCCAGCAGCGTCGACGACGCCATGCCGTGCGGGCGGGTCAGGAACCCGACTCCACCGCCGAAGGTGTAGCCAGACACCGACACGGTCGGGGAGGTGCCTGCCAACCCGAGCAACCCGTGCGGTTCGGCGACCGCGTTGACGCCGGTCCACGTGGTTCCGGCGCCGACGTGAGCGATTCGGGCGGCGGCGTCGACGTGGACGGTGTTCATATCGGAGGTGTTGATCAGGAGGTGGTCGGCGCCGATCGGCGCGCCGGCGCCGTGCCCGCTGGCCTGCACGGCCACCCGTAGGTCGTGTCGGACGGCCCACTGCACGGCATCGGCGACTTCCTCGGCGGTATGTGGGTGGGCCACAGCAGCCGGGTGCTGGGTGACCGTGGCGTTGTGCGGAGTCGTTGCGGCCCGGTAGAGCTCAGTATCTGGCGCAGCGTACACATCGGTTCTGCTGTCGGTCATTCGCTCCTCCTAGGCGGGGGGGTGGCAGAGCCGGTCAGGAGGCGAGCAACAAGCCGGTGGTGAGGAGCATGACCGCAGCGGTACCGCCGTGCACGCCGTACGCGATGGACTTCGCGCCGCCGCTGCGCAGCACGATGGTCGCGTCGACGATCGGGATCAGAGTGGCGGTGAGCATGACCCAGCCGAGGAGGTGCGTGGCGTGGGTGATCAGGAGGATGATCACGAACAGCCCGGTGGTGATGTCGCGGATGCCCTTCACGCTCAGGTAGGCGCGGGCACCGGGCTGGTCGAGATCGGGCAGTACACCGTAGCCGGCGGCCGCGGTGCGCGGCGCGAGCAGGAAGCGCGCGCCGATGAGGATGATGGCGGCCGCGAGGACGCCGGCTAGAACGTAGCCGATGGTGGTCGTGACGTTCACGTCGAGTTCTCCTGTGAGTGGTTCGTTATCGGGTGGGGGAGAAGGTGGTGGGGTCGAGCAGGGTGGTCTGGACGTCGAGAATGTCGGCGACGTCGAAACCGGCCATGTCCGAGGCGAATTCGCGACTGGCCATCACGCGGCGGGTCAGCTCGTCGGGGTCGGTGGCGGGTGGGTACTCGATCACGGCGATCAGCCGATGGGCGTCACGGCCGTGCTCGGTCCACACCCCGTGAGTGGCGATACCGAACCCGGCGAAGGTGGGCAGGTGGCGGGCCCAGTGCACGTCGGCGTAACGCCGCAATGCCTCAGGTGATCGCAGGGTGTAGATCCGCAGTTGAAACATCGGTGCTCCATCGGTCGAGGGGGCGTGCCGGTGTCGGCGGGACAGGTCAGGCGATGAGGACCAGGCAGGAGGCGCCTACCGCAATCCCCTGCAGGGCGGCGCGGACGTCGATGACTGAATTCCACTTCGTTTGAAGGCGGCGGCCGGTCGCGAGGGTGTGGCCGGCCTCGGCGGCGGCGGTCAGGTGCCGGTTGATCGGCGCGCTGACCCGGAGGTAGATGAGTAGCCAGATGAGCAGTGCTGCCAGAGCGGTACAAGCAGCGATTGCCTGCATGACGTGGCCGGCCACGACCGCGGCGATCGCACCGACCGCAGCGCCTGCAACGCCTGGAACTGCGGCGATCGGCATGCGCCGGTCGCCGTAACGATGTACGTAACCGGTCAGTGTGACCAATGCGGCGTCGCCGACATGCGCCAGTGCGGGTCGTAGCACGATCGCGCAGAACACATCAGTGCCGAACACCACGCTGGTGCCCAGGACCGCGATCAGCGCGGCGACTCGGACGACATGCTCCAGGTCCATGTGAGCTCCTTCTCGGTTGGTGCTAGCAACGCTAACCCCCTCGCGTCACGCAGTCAATAGCAACGCTATGAGAAGTAGCGACGCTAACAGAGCCGTGGGATTCATTGTCGACGGTGGTCTCGATCAGCCCGCGGTAGAGGGTCTCGACGAGATCGCGCTCTTGCACGTCGCTACTCAACCTTGTCGGGACGGCGACGCGACGGTCTACACGACTTCTGCTGGCCGTGGGAAACGAAGCCGGCTTGCCTCTTGAGGGCCTGCTAAGACCGTTGTCCCTCAACCGTTCTGGTTACGCTGCGGCCTCCGCGAAACCCGTAGCTATCTGCAGGCAGACAGTATGGTCAACCGCCGGTCTTCCTCGTCAAACTGGGCATCAGCACCGTGTCAACGAGAGTCCGTACGGTCTCCTCGGTCGGCGGCCGGTCGGCGACCATCGCGCGGAACACCAGGTAGCCGGGCAGCAGATCGAATACCTCTTCGTTGATCGCCGATGCGTCGATCTCGCCGCGTTCCACCGCGGCGGCGAGCACGCCGTCGATGATCATTTTGCGTTGCATGACGAACTTTTGTTGGAACGCCTGGCTTAGCCGCGGGTTGTGCGACATCTCGTTCAGTACCGCGCGCATGGTGGGGGTGTGCTCACGAGAGTGTTCGCACACCGCGCGACCGATCTCGATCAGATCCGAGCGCAGTGAGCCCGTCCTTGGCGGCACCGACGAGCTGCGCGTGCCCTCGATGAAGGCCGCGAGCACCAAGTCGGCCTTCGAGGGCCACCGCCGGTACATGGTCGCCTTGCTGGCCCGTGCTTCGGCTGCGACGGCATCCACAGTCAATCGGTCGTATCCATGCAGCTGCAGCTGCTGCAACGTGACGGCCAGGAGTTCGGCTTCACGCGTCGTCCATGGACACCCCGCGGTGTCAGCTCTGGACTCGGTGCTCACATTTCCACCTTAGGTCGCGCGTTCGGAATGCATCCGCGATCACTGACGTTCGGAGCGGTGGGAGCAGGCATTGGTGCATGCGTCAAGCGGTTGCGTTGCTTCGTACGGTACCGTACCGTTCTCATACGGTCCACAGGTTGGCCAATAGACACGGCCGGTGCCGGTTGTGTCGGCCGGACGCGAAAGGCGCACCAGTGAGCGGGATTTCGGTTGGCCGGCTGGCGCGACGATGGTGGACGATCATCGTCGCCGTCGTGGTCGTCGCCCTGGTCACCTTCACCGTGGTCCGGCTGCACGGCATCTTCGGGTCCGACAACGAAGTGTCCCGGCCCGGCTCTGATGCGCTGGAGAACACCGGATTCAACCCCAAACAGGTGATCTTCGAGGTCTTCGGGTCCCCGGGATCCGTGGCCACCATCAACTATCTCGACATCCATGCTCAACCGCAGCGTGTCGACGACGTCCCGCTCCCGTGGACGAAGACGCTGACCACCGACGACCCGACGCTCTACGCCGACCTGCGCGCGCAGGGTGACGGCGACACCATCGGCTGCCGCATCACGGTCAACGGCATCGTCAAGGACGAAAGGTCCACGAACAACGTGAACGGATACATCTCCTGCCTGGACAAGACGGCATGAGCAACCACAGCGCGGAGACCGTGGAAGGGTCACGGATGGCTCGGCTGATCCGCCGGCTCGCGCTCCCCATCGTGTTGATCTGGGTCGCCATCGCGGTGCTGTCCAACGTGATCGCACCCCAGCTCGAAGTCGTCGGCGCTGAACGGTCGGTGGGGCTGAACGCGCCGGACGCCCCGTCGATCCAAGCGATGCGTCATATCGGGCAGGTGTTCCACGAATTCGATTCCGACAGTGCGGCGATGGTCGTGCTCGAGGGCGACAAGCCGCTGGGTGCCGACGCACACGAGTTCTACGACCGGCTGGTCAAGCGCCTGGCGGCTGACACCGAACACGTGGAGCACAT
The DNA here is from genome assembly GCF_022348085.1 of Mycobacterium sp. PSTR-4-N. Classification (GTDB taxonomy): domain Bacteria; phylum Actinomycetota; class Actinomycetes; order Mycobacteriales; family Mycobacteriaceae; genus Mycobacterium. The sequence continues at coordinate 204,844 of NZ_JAKRFN010000005.1, forward strand.
CCAGGACTTCTGGGGTGACCCGCTGACGGCCGGTGGTTCGCAGAGCAAGGACGGCAAGGCCGCCACCGTACAGATCTATCTGCACGGGAACCAGGGTGAGGCGGCGTCCAACGAATCGGTGGACGCAGTCCGCAAGATCGTCGCCGACACCCCCGCGCCGCCGGGTGTGAAGGCTTATGTCACCGGTGCATCACCACTGGTGACCGACAACTTCGAAGTCGGCAGTGAGGGCACCCACGAGGTCACGGCCATCACCTTCCTCGTCATCGCGATCATGCTCCTGGTCGTGTACCGCTCGGTGGTGACGATGCTGATCGTTCTGGTCACGGTCGCCGTCGAACTGATGGCGGCGCGCGGTGTGGTCGCCGTTCTGGCGCATTCCGGTGTGATCGGCCTGTCCACCTACTCCACGAACCTGTTGACGCTGTTGGCGATTGCCGCGGGCACGGACTACGCGATCTTCGTCGTCGGCCGGTATCAGGAAGCACGCAGCAAGGGGCTCGAACGCCTACCGGCCTACTACGACATGTATCGCGGCACCGTGCACGTCATCCTCGGCTCCGGCTTGACCATCGCCGGCGCGGTGGCGTGTATGCAGTTCACCCGACTGCCGTACTTCCAGACCCTGGGCATCCCGGCGGCGCTTGGCGTCGTCGTCACGTTGGCTGCGGCGTTGACCTTGGGACCCGCAGTTCTGTTGCTGGCCAGTCATTTTGGGCTGCTGGAACCGAAGCGAAAGCTGCAGGCGCGCGGGTGGCACCGGATCGGCACGGCCATCGTGCGCTGGCCCGGCCCCATCCTGGTGGTGACGATGGGCATCGCGCTGATCGGTGTGCTCGCACTGCCGGGCTACCAGACCAGTTACGACAACCGTCCCTACATCCCGGACAGTGCGCCCGGTGTGGTCGGTATGGAGGCCGCCGAGCGGCATTTCACCGAGGCGCGGATCAACCCGGAGCTGTTGATGATCGAAACCGATCACGACATGCGTAACCCGGCCGACATGCTGATCCTGGAGCGCGTCGCCAAAGCGGTTCTGCACACCCCGGGGATCGCTCTGGTGCAGTCGATCACCCGGCCCCTCGGCACGCCGATCACGCACAGCTCGATACCGTTTCAGATCAGCGCATCGAGTGCCAGTCAGATCATGAACCTGAGCTATCAACAGGACCGCGCCCAGGATCTGCTCAAACAAGCACACGAGATCGACAACACGATCAATGTGCTCAGGCAGCAGTTGGCCCTGCAACAACAGAGTGCCGCGGTCACCCACGAGCAGACCGAGGCATTCCATGACACCGTGAACACGGTCACCGATCTGCGCGACAAGCTCGCCAATTTCGACGACCAGTTCAGGCCGCTGCGCAATTACTTCTACTGGGAGCCGCACTGCTTCGACATACCGCTGTGTGCTGCGCTGCGCTCGGTGTTCGACTCCCTCGACGGGATCTCCGAGCTGGCCGACAAGTTCAACGCCATCACCGCGAGCCTGGACAAGCTCGACGCGCTGCAGCCACAGCTGGTTGCGCTGCTGCCTCCGCAGATCGCCATCCAGGAACGCAACCGCGAACTGACGTTGTCGAATTACGCGACCACGGGCGGCACCAACGCACAGAGCCAGGAGGCTCTGGTCAATGCCACCGCGATGGGGAAGGCCTTCGACGACGCCAAGAACGACGACTCCTTCTACCTTCCGCCGGAGGCATTCGACAATCCGGACTTCAAGCGTGGCCTGAAATTGTTCCTGTCGCCCGACGGTAAGGCGGCCAGAATGATCGTCACCCATCAGGGCAATCCAGCTGACCCTGAGGGCATTCCGCACATCGATGCGATCAAGGATGCGGCGTTCGATGCACTGAAGGCCACCCCGATGTCGGACGCCAAGATCTACGTCGCGGGCCTCGCTTCGACCAACAAGGACATCCAGGAGGGGATGACCTACGACCTGCTGATCTCGGCGCTGGCGGCGTTGGCGCTGATCCTGTTGGTCATGATGTTCATCACCCGCAGCATCGTGGCCGCCATCGTGATCGTCGGCACCGTGGCGCTGTCCCTCGGCGCCTCGGTCGGTCTGTCAGTGCTGCTGTGGCAGTACATCTTCGGGATCCACCTGTTCTGGATCGTCGTTCCGTTGGCAATCATCCTGTTGCTCGCGGTCGGTGCGGATTACAACCTGCTGCTGATCTCCCGGTTCGAGGAGGAGATGCATGCCGGCCTGCGTACGGGCATCATCCGGGCGATGGCCGGTACCGGTCGCGTCGTCACCGCAGCCGGATTGGTCTTCGCCGCGACGATGTCGTCGTTCATCTTCAGCGACCTGGTGGTGCTCGGTCAGATCGGCACCACGATCGGGCTCGGGCTCCTGTTCGACACTTTGGTGGTGCGCTCGTTCATGACACCGGCCATCGCAGCGCTCCTGGGGCGGTGGTTCTGGTGGCCGCTGAACGTACGGCCCAGCCCGGCCAGCCGGATGTTCCGGCCGTACGGAACCCGCACCGCGGTGCGGGAGTTGCTCCACCTCGACGAGCGCAAGCGCGATGCCCCGGCGGCCGTAGACAACTAGAAGATCCGAGTGCCGGTACGGAGAAGAGCCGGCAGGTGTGAGCAGTCCCCTGTGGCGCGTGTTGGCACTGGCATGTTGACCAGCACGCCGTCAGCGAAGAAAGCGGGAGTCCGAGACGACGGCGTATTGCCGGTCACGGTGAGGTGCGTCGCGGCACTCGCCACGCGTCTTCGCGGCAGGCAGCAAAGGAGCTATCGGTTGCTGGCTCGCGCGCGGCGCGTGCAGAACGCACGTCGTTGGTGGAAGATACTCAAGGGCCACTGGCGGTTTCGACGCGGTGAACCGGATTTGAGCGGAGATTCGGCCAGACTGCACCACGTGCCGAGTTAAGATTTGGCCTCGCTGGACGAGGTACAGCGAGGGCGTCACCGGGACTGCTCAACACGTAAGGGGGCCGTGCATGTCGGGCAGCGAGTTTCCGGTACCCGGTAACGAAGACAGGCGGATGCAGGTTCTCGCCGATTACAACATCCTGGATTCGCTGCCGGAACAGGCGTACGACGACTTCGCGAAGCTCGCTTCGGCGATCTGCGGCACACCGATCGCGCTCATCACATTGGTGGATGACGACCGCCAGTGGTTCAAGGCGAATGTGGGCCTGGGCGTGAGCGAGACACCCCGGTCACAAGCGTTCTGTGCGCACGCGATCATGGATCCCGGCAACGTGATGACGGTCGAGGATGCCACCGCCGACCAGCGCTTTGCCGCGAATCCACTGGTGACCGGAGACCCCGGTATCCGTTTCTACGCCGGCGCACCGCTTGTGGCACCGACCGGTGAGGCGCTGGGCACGATCTGTGTGATCGACCGCGAGCCGCGCAGTCTCACCGAAACCCAGCGAGAGGCGCTGGAGATACTCTCCCGCGAGATCATCGTGCAACTCGAACTCCGGCGGAGTATCGCGACGCTCGAGCAGGCTGTTCTCGACCAGGAGAAGTACGTCGAACTCCTGCAGGAGTACCAGCGGGACATCGAGAAGGTCCGGGTGCACCTGGAGTCTCAGTCGGTCACCGACGTGCTGACAGGCGTGAAGAATCGACGGTCATTCGACCTGACAGTCGAAGAGGAATTCATGCGCGCGCGCTCGAGACGGACGACGCTGTCACTGCTCATGATCGACATCGACAACTTCAAATCCTTCAACGATGAGTTCGGTCATCCGGCGGGTGATGAGGTGCTGCGCTCGGTCGCGCAGTTCCTGCAGTCGGAGATGCGCGAGTCGGACTCCCTGTTCCGTTACGGCGGAGAGGAATTCGCGGTCGTTCTGCCCGAGACCACATGCAAAGGCGCGTTCGTGCTCGCCGAACGGTTCCGGCGCACCGTGCAGAGGGCACCGTGGCCGAAACGCGCGATCACGATCAGCGTCGGGGTGGCCGCGATCGACGCGGACACCGTCTCGCCGCGGGAGCTTCTCCAATGCGCCGACCAAGCGCTCTACAGCGCAAAGCAGACCGGCCGCAATCGGGTGACCATGGCCCCCAGCGGGACGTGACCGCCCGCGGGTAGCTCACTCGCGGTGGAGCCCGCGGGGGTCGCTCAGGTGCGGGTTGACGAAACCAGTTGGCGGCGGCAGGGTGTGGCCGTCGCTCTGCTCATCGAGTCCGGTCGCTACCCGCAGGAAAGGACCGAAAAGGCGCCATCCCAGTTGCAGAGCAAGTGCGTCTGCAGTGGCGACGCGCGCTGCGTAGTCGTCGTCGTAGTGGTCCCGGGCGGCCGCGATGAGTTGATCGATGTTGGGAAAGCTGCGTTGAAGCCGTGCGACGTCGTAGCCATCGAGCAGCGCGCGGGCGATGACCTTCCAACTCCGCTCCGCGCGCGCTTCGACGACTGCGCGTGGCGCGCCCGCATCTCGCGCGGACACCAAGTCCTCGGCGAGGTAGTCCAGCACCGATGTCACAACCGCTTCCTTCGTGCCGATGTGGCGGAAGATCAGCCCGGCGTTGACCCCTGAGCGGTCGGCGATGTCGCGCATGGACGTCGCGGCCGGACCTCGCTCAGCGAACAGGTCTGCCGCATGCGGCAGCACGACGGTACGAACCCGTGTGGCCGCGTCGCTCGGCCCTCCACTTGCTGTAGTCACTCGACTACAGTAGCGTGTAGTCAATCGACTACAGCGCGCGGTCAGACGCGTGGCGCAGACAGGGAAACGCATGTCAGATCACTTGCTCGAAGCGCGTCAAATCTCCGGTGCAGATCGCACCTTGGCGTCGTATTACAGTGTGCGCGGCGTTGTTTCGCTCGCCTGGGTCGCCGCCGCGTTGCTCATCGGGTCCACGTCGGCGTTCATCGCCGGCGCCCTGCTGCTGTTCTATCCGGCATGGGATGCCGCCGCCAACGCGGTCGATGCCCGGCTGCACGGAGGCCTTCGGCGCAATCCCACCCAGGCGTTCAACATGGCGGTCAGCGGCCTGACGACAGTCGCCGTGGGTATCGCACTCACGATGAGCCTCAACGCCGTCCTGGGGGTCTTCGGGGTGTGGGCAGCCATCTCGGGGTTGCTGCAACTGGCAACGGCGGTGCGTCGGTGGAAGCGCGCGGGAGCACAGTGGGTGATGATCCTCAGCGGTGCCCAATCCGCAATCGCCGGCGCCATGTTCGTGCTGGCGGCCGGCGCCCCGGAGACGCCGGGCGTCGTCGACATCACCCCTTATGCCGCGTTCGGCGCCTTCTACTTCCTCGTCTCGGCGGCGTGGCTGGTCTTCTCCGCTGCACGACGCCGACATCAGATCCTGCCGAAGGGATGACTCGTGTCTTGCGTACCGGTGATTCGAGCATGCTGGGGGGCCGACTCGTACCCCCTTTCGATGCGGATGCCGGCACGACACTGGTCGACAGGCAGCGGATAGAAAGGGCGAAGACCGTGACCGCAGAGCGCGATGTCGAGATCCGCCACGGTCGGGCCATGGTGGACCCGAACGAGACCGTCCGTATCGGCTACACGCTCGTCACTCCGGCTGAACCCACGAAGACCGTCGTGCTGCTTCACGGCGCCCCCCAAACGCGGTACGAGTGGCGCAAAGTCATGCTGCCGCTGGCCGACGCCGGCTACCGGGTGATCATGCCCGACTATCGCGGCGCCGGTGCGTCTGACAAACCCCGTGACGGGTACGACAAGTGGACGATGGCCGGTGATGTCCACAGTCTCGTACACGAGATCCTGGGCGTGACGGAGCCCGTTTCGCTCGTCGGTCATGATCTGGGGTCGACCCTGGCTCTCGGTTACGCGCTGCGGTATCGCGATGATGTCGTGAGTGCCACGTTCATGGAGGCTCCGCTACCGGGCACCGCCTACTACGACTGGCGTGTAGCTCAGAAATCGGCGTGGCAGTTCGCCTTTCATGCCAACACCGACATCGCGGTCTACCTCACGCACGGGCGTGAACGGTGGTACATCAACCGATTCTTCGACGATCTCACCTACCAGCCGGATGCGATCTCCGACGACGATCTCGGCGTCTACGCCAGAGCGTTCGAAGCCCCGGGAGCCATGCGCGCGATGTGTGAGGTCTATCGAGAGCTCGACCGCGACGCCGAGGACAATCGCGCCGCGCTGCGGCAACGCGGCAAGCTCACCATTCCGGTGCTGGCCTCCGGCGGCGCCTCGAATCCCCTCGCCGGGAACTTTCGGGCGATGTGTGAAGAGATCGCCGATTCGGTGACGGATCAGCTCGTCCCGGACTGCGGCCACTGGATAGCCGAGGAACAGCCGATGTACTTCACCGGGATGTTCTGCGACTTCGATGCGGCCGCTCGAGGCGTGACGACAACAGCAACACAATCACATGGAGGTATGAGACATGGGTGAAGTGAACCCGCAGACGATCGAGATTGCCGGAAAATCGGTGTCGCGGTTGGGTTTCGGATCGATGCGATTCACCGGTCGCGGAATCTGGGGCGAGCCCCGCGACAGGGACGAATGTATCGCTGTGGCCCGTCGGGCGGTCGACCTCGGTGTCCAGTTCATCGACACCGCGGACTCCTATGGCCCGCACGTCGCCGAGCAGATCTTGCACGAGGCGCTGCACCCCTACCCTGATGACGTCGTGATCGCGACGAAGGCGGGCCTGACCCGGAACGGGCCGGACGTCATCGATACCGCATCAGGACCGAAGCGACTCGGGCCGGCCGCGTGGCCACCGGTGGGGCGGCCCGAATACCTGCGACAGCAGGTGCTGATGAGCATGCGGCGCTTGGGAGTCGACCAGATCGATCTCCTGCAGTTGCACAGGGTCGATCCCAAAGTGCCGTTGGCAGATCAGATCGGAGAGCTGAAGGCGCTCCGAGATGAGGGCAAGATCCGTGAGATCGGGATGTCGCAGTGCACAGTGGCCCAGCTCGACGAGGCGCGAGAGATCGTCGAGATCGTCAGTGTGCAGAGTCGGTTCAACGTCGTCGATCGCAGCGCCGGCGACATGTTGGAGGTGTGCGAACGCGATGGGCTCGCGTTCATTCCGTGGGCGCCGGTTGCGCAGGGTGGGCTCGACGCGGCGCACCAAGCCCTCGCGGACATCGCCCAGGCGCACCGGTGCACGATCAACCAAGCGGCGATCGCCTGGTTGTTGCATGTGTCGCCGGCGATGCTCGTCATCCCTGGCACGTCGCGTCGCACGCATCTGGAGGAGAACATGGCTGCCGCGGACATCCGGTTGACCCCGGATCAGATCGACGCCCTCAGCGCGGCTACGCCGATGCGGTCTGCGTCGTGAGCGGTTGCAGCGGGGCGACGGCGTCGGGGGCCGGACCGTTCTGCGCCGGGCAGTAGACGAACAGCCGCTGATCGGGTGCGTCGGCGACCTCGAGTGCCTCGAAGTGCAGGTGTAGCTCACCGGCTTGCGGATGGTGAAACACCTTGTCCTCACTGGCGCGCGGGCGTACGTGGTGCGTTGCCCACAGCTCGGCGAACACTGAACTCTGAGCTGAGATCTCATCGACCACCTCGGCGACACGGTCGTCGTTCGGAAATCGGGTCAGGCCTGCCCGTAGGTTGCCGACCACCTGCGTGGCCACCTGGTGCCAGTCCGTGTAGAAGTCAATGGCGGCAGGGTCGCAGAACACCATGCGCGCGAGGTTGTCGGTGTGGGTGAAGCCGCTGTACATCGCACGAGCAGCGGCGTTGAGCCTGAGGATGTTGAGGCCGAGATCGACGACGATTGCCGGCACGCGAAGACCGGAATCGATGAGAAGTTCGATCCCGGCCGAGACGTCGGTCGCGTGAGCGGGCAGCGCGATCGGCTGCGGATTCACGAGCGAGATGAGATAGGCCGTTGCGTGCGGATCGAGCCGAAGCGCGCGGGCGAGGGCACGAAGCACTTGGAGCGACGGTCGCTTTTCCCGACCCTGTTCGAGCCGTCGGTAGTAATCGGTGCTCAGTCCGGCAAGGAGAGCCAACTCCTCTCTGCGCAGACCCCGAACTCGCCGGCCGTCACCGGGAATCAGGCCGACGTCCTGTGGCGTGACCGCGTCGCGTCTCGCTCGCAAGAACGAGGAAAGCTCCGCCGATCGATCTGCCATGGCCTCATCCGTAACCGACAGCCCTGAAGCCGTCACATGATGGTCAACTGTAGAGGGTGTCGGACCTGCCGGCAGCCTCCCGGCCGACCAGGGGCCGAACGACGTCTGCCAAGCTGCTCGGTAGTCATTACCGAGGAGAGTGATGTCGACACCACAGGACACCGCGCCGCCCGCCGAGACCGCTCATTCGCCGACGCGAGCATGGACCGCAATCGTGGTGCTCGCTGTCGTGGGCACCCTGAATTACGTCGACCGCTTCCTGCCAGGAGTCCTGGCCGAACCGATCAAGCGAGATCTTGCGCTGTCTGACACCGCAATCGGCGTCATCAACGGGTTCGGATTCCTCATCGTGTACGCCGTCGTGGGCATTCTCATCGCGCGCGTCGCCGACCGCGGTGCCTTCGGTGCCGTCATCGCCGGGTGCCTGACGTTGTGGGGCGCGATGACCATGCTCGGTGGCGCGGTCCAGTCCGGGCTGCAGCTGGCGTTGACCCGCGTCGGTGTGGCCATCGGCGAGGCGGGCAGCACACCGGCTGCTCACGCCTACGTGGCTCGCAACTTCGTCGCCGACAAGAGATCGGCGCCGCTGGCGGTCACCACCATGGCGATCCCACTCGCCAGTGCCGCGAGCCTGCTCGGTGGCGGCCTACTCGCCGAAAACCTGGGGTGGCGAGCGGCTTTCGTGACCATGGGTGTCATCACCGTGCTCCTGGCGCCGGTGGTGCTCTGGGTGGTCGGAGTTCGTCAGACCCTGCCGACCCCGCCGCCGCGGCAGGACGTCAGCACGATGAGATGGTGGGAGCCCCTGCGCAAGCGCAGCTTCCTGGCGATGGTTGCCGGCACTGCGCTGGTGTCCGCGGCCGGATACTCGTTGACCACTTTCGCGCCGGCCTTCTTGATGCGGACCCGGGGAATGACCCTCGGCCAGGTCGGTGTCGAGTACGGTTTGGCCACCGGAGCGCTCGGGATTCTGGGGCTGCTCATCGTCGGCCGGATCTCCGACCGGTTGGCCGCACGCGACCCACGGTGGCTGCTGTGGATCGTGGTCATCCTCATCGCGGGCCTGCTGCCCGCGTCCGTACTGGCATTCATCGTCGAGAACCGTTGGTGGTGTGTCGGTTTCCTGGCTCTGTCCTATGTCATCGGCATCGCTTATCTTGCGCCCTCCATCGCCGCGATCCAGCGTGTGGTTCTTCCCGAACATCGCGCGACGGCGTCGGCGGTGTTCTTGTTCTTCAACGCGACGCTGGGTGCGGTCGGGCCGTTTGTCACTGGCGTGGTCAGCGACTCCCTGACGGCCGGGATGGGTTCCCAAGCACTGGGAAGGGCGTTGCTGATTCTCGTGCCCAGCATGCAGTTGGTGGCGATCGGGTGTTACGCGCTCGCCGCGAAACACTATCGGCGCGACATCATCGCGGAGGTATGAGCGCAGCGGGCGCTTGGTCAGCCGGCGCTGCCCCGGCATCGGTGAGGTCGACTCCCACGCGATGACCCGTGGGTCGTGGGGCCCACCATCACATCAGCGGTTCGGGGGTGAACGTGGCATCGACGTCGCCTACGGTCATCGTCACCTGCCCCTCGATCACCACGACCTGTCCCGTCACCCGCCGATCCACTGTCTGAGCCAACTGTTGCACCGGCTGATGCGGGATCTGCAGCACTGACAGGCTCGGCAGCCCCGCCACTTTGGGGCCGACGGTGCGCCACCAAGTGGCCACTCCCGCGGCGAACGGAAACAGGACCACCTGGTCGGCTTGGCCGGCCGCTTTGCCCAGGACGCGGTCGTCGGGTTGGCCCACGGCGATCCACTCCAGGATTCGGGCTGTGAAGTCGGCGAGCCGTAGGTCCGGTACGCCTGGGGTCGACAGACCCGGCCCGAACGTCAACTCGCCGTCGACATCGCTGAGTCGGTGTGCGCGAAGTCCAAACGCCAACAACCGCACCACCATTCGCTCCTCGGTCTCACTGGGGTGACGGGCCACCGTCAGCGAGTGATCGGCGTAGTAGCCGTGATCGACATCGGAGACGCCGAGGTCGACTTTGAACACGGTTGCAGAAAGTGCCACACCACAGCCTCGGTGATCGCTCGGCGCACCGCAAACGGCACGCTTGTCTGCCGCAGTTGTGAACCCCCACTTGTCGGGGGTCGAATGTATGTTCGAAGTATGTCGGAGGCGCGGGAGGCGGTGGCGGGGCTACGGGCCGCCGTCGATGCCGTGCTCGCCGCCGATCTCGATCTGTCGACCGCCGCGGAGATCACCGAGTTGCTCGACGAGCTCGAAGCCGCCGGCTGCCGCCTGCCTGCGGCGCGGCACCGCGCCCTGGCGCGGTTGCAGGAGGAGACGTCTGCGGTGCAGATGGGGGCCAAGAACTGGCGCGACGTCCTCGCGACCCGCTACCGGATCAGCGGGTCGGAGGCGCACCGCCGCCTGACCGAGGCCGCGTTGCTCGCCCCGCGGCGGTCGATCACCGGGACACCGCTGCCGCCGGTGCTCGCGGAGACCGCCTCCGCGCAGGCGCAGGGGCGGATCACCGGTGAGCATGTGGACATCATCCGCAAAGCCGTCGACAAGCTGCCCGGCTTCGTCGATACGACCACCCGCGAGCAGTTCGAAGCCGATGTAGTGCGCATCGCCGCCGGCGCCGGCCCGAAAGCCACCCACGACGCGGCGGAACTGGAACTGTTTTTGTTGGATCAGGACGGGCCCGAACCCGACGAAGCCGAACGCACCCGCAAACGCTCGCTGACGAAATCTCGGCAGGGGCGGGATGGGATGACGTCGTGGCGGGCGGAGTTGACGCCGGAGGCGGCGGCGGTGTGGGAAGCGATCTTCGCCCGCTACGCGGCGCCGGGCATGTGCAACCCCGACGATGACGAGCCGTGCACGTCGGGGACGCCGACGCAGGCGCAGATCGATGGTGATCATCGCAGCCTGGCCCAGCGCCAGCATGATGCGCTGGTCGCGGTTGGGCGGATCGCCCTGATGAGTGGTGAGTTGGGTCAGCTGAACGGGTTACCGGTGACGGTGATCGTGCGGACCACGCTGCAGGATTTGGAATCGCGCGTCGGGATCGGGACGACGGGTGGCGGTACTCGGCTGCCCATCAAGGACGTGATCCGGATGGGGGCGCACGCCTCCCATTATTTGGCGGTGTTCGACCGGGCCACCGGATCGGCGCTGGACCTGTTCCGCACCCGCAGGGTGGCGTCGGCGGCGCAGCGGATCATGTTGATCGCCCGCGACGGGGGCTGCACCAAACCCGGCTGCCCCGTCGGGGCATACGGCTGCCAGGTCCACCACGTCACCCAAGATTGGGCCCAGGGCGGGCTCACGAACATCGACGACCTCGGCCTGGCCTGCCCACCCGACAACCGCTCCGTCGGCGAGGGCGGCTGGACCACGTCGATGAACCCCCGCCACGACGTCGAATGGGCTCCGCCGCCGAACCTCGACACCGGCCAAACCCGCATCAACACCCACCACACCCCCGAACGACTCCTCCGACCACCCGAGGACGAGGAGCCCACACGAGGGGCGGCCGACCCGTCAGAACCCGGCGGACCCGCACCACCCGACAACCAGGTCGCCTGACGGCGCCGCCCCACTCCTCGTCGTCAGCCGGGATCTCGTTCGGCTGGTCCATGGTGACCGAACTGTCAGAACTGACTGACGCCACCGTCGACATACACTTCTGACCCCGTCATGTAGGAACTGGCGTCCGAGGCCAGGAAGGCGATGACAGCGCCGATTTCCTCCGCGCGGGCGCGGCGCTTCAGAGGCACAGTCGACGTCAAGTCGGACAGTGCGTCGTCGGCCCCGGTGAAAAGGTCTGCGAGCCCGGGTGTTTCGGTGAGTCCGGGAGCGACGACGTTGACGCGAATTCTGCGGTCGATGAGTTCGGCGGCCCATGTGCGAGCCAACGAGCGGATCGCGGCTTTCGACGCGGCGTACACGCTCGCCCCTGGAGCGGCCTTCACGTCGGCATTCGAACCGCACAGAATGATCGATGCTCCCTCGCGCAAGAACGGGAGCACGGTCTGCACGGCGAAGGTCACCCCGCCGACGTTGGTGTCGAAGATTCTCCTGTAGTGCTCCCAGGTGAGAGCGCCGAGTGTCGCGAATTCGTTGATGCCCGCATTCGCGAAAACGACATCCAACTGACGTCCCGAGGTCTCGATGGTGGCCGCCAGCGCCTGAAGATCCGCGTCCGAGGTGACATCCGCGCGCACGGGAGTCGCCTGTGCTGTGCCGATTTTCGAGACGGCCTGGTCGAGTGCGTCCTCGCGGCGCCCGACCAGGAACACGTGGGCCCCCTCATTCGCGAGCGCGCGCGCTGCGGCGAGGCCGATCCCGGACGTCGCTCCGGTGACGAGCGCGGTCTTCCCAGCAAGGTTCGGCATGGATCCTCCAGTTTTGTACCGATCGGTCGCAGCCGACGGTACCAGTTCTATACCGAACGGTAAAAAACGGCTGACTCCGGAATACAATCGGTCTAATGAGCGCAGGGCAACGGCACGCGGGAGGTCGACCGCGAGCCTTCGACGAGAACGACGCGCTCGATGCGGCCATCGAGGTGTTCTGGCGTCTCGGCTACGAGGGCGCATCTCTGACCGAGCTCACGCAGGCGATGGGTATCAACAAGCCGAGCCTGTATGCGGCGTACGGCAGTAAAGAAGAACTCTTCCTCCGTGCGCTGGAACGCTACAGGCAGTGCTATCACGGACATCTGAGTCAGTTGCTGGCTCAGCCCAACGCGTATGACGTGCTGGAGGCCTACCTCCGCGACACTGTCCGGGCCGTGCGCGCCGGCAGCGCGCTCGGATGCTTGTCCATTCAGGGCGGTATCTCCTGCGGGCCGGACAACGCCCACATACCGCAGATGCTCGCCGATTACCGCCGGGGGATCGAAGACGCGATCGCGAAAGCTCTTGCAGCGACCGAAGACGCCACGGCCATCGATGCCGCCTCACTGGCCGGTTATGCCGTCACGATCGGGCAGGGGCTTGCGGTCGACGCTGCGGCAGGAGTACCGCAGGGCCGGCTCGACGCCGCCGTCGACGTGGCGCTGGCCGGCCTGGCGGCAACACTCAAAAGGTAGGACTACTCGGGGAAATCGGCGCTACGCGAGAGCCTCTCGTTGGACCGGATATCGGCCAACGCGCCTTCGAGAGTGTCGACCACCGCATCGAATCCGCCGTTGCCCAGGACAAGTCGCCGAGGAGGCGGGTTCTGCGCCATGGCCGCGATCACCGCACGCGCACCTCGCCGCGGATCGCCCGGCTGCGCACCGTCCATCGCCGCGAAGGCAGCGCGCACCTGCTCGAGCATCTCGTGGTACTCCGAAACATGTTCCTCCACAGGTTCATCCGCGAATCCGGCGTACGCATTGGTGCGGAACGCCCCTGGCTCCACCGCCACCACCGAGATGCCCTGTGCCGCCACCTCATTGCGGAGCGCTTCGGTCACCGCCTCGACGGCGAACTTCGTCGCGCTGTAGTAACCGAACCCGGTCGCCGCGACCAACCCGGCCACCGACGACACGTTGACGATCCAGCCGTTGCCGCGGGCGCGCATGCCCGGCAGCACCGCCCGCGTCACCGACAGCACCGCGAAGAAGTTCAGCTCGAACATGGTGCGCACCGTGGACTCGTCCATCGCTTCGATCGACCCGAACCATCCGCGGCCGGCGTTGTTGACCACCACGTCGATGCCGCCGAAATGCTTCTCGACGGTCTGCACTGCGTGCCGCACCTGAGCGGCGTCGGTGACATCCAGCGACACCACGAGAACCCGGTCCCCGTATTGCTCGGCCCGCGCGGCCAGCTCCTGCGGCCGGCGAGAGGTCAGCCCCACGCGGTCGCCGGTCTCGAGCGCCGCCTCGGCGAACGCCACCCCGAGCCCGCCGGGCGTGCCTCCTGTGATGAACCAGCGGCGCGTCACGGCTCGATCACCACCCGGCTGATCAGAGTTCCGTCCAGCGTGAACCGGTAGGTGAGATCGGCGACACCGCCGGGAAAGTCGCCCTCGAGGTGTTGCCCGACCTCCACGCCCGCCTCTGTCGTCGTCGCGCCGGTGAACTCAGTGGTGTAGGTGTATTCGCTGGCCGCAGTCGCGATCCACGTCCCGATCATGTCGTGTCCCGCGTGATCGTGACCCTCGTCGGTCACCACGGCATCGGTGGTCAGTGTGGCCAGCGCACGGTCCACCTGGCGGGCGTCGAGTGCGGTCATGAATGTGGTGATGGTGTCCGGGAGTGCGTCCCATGCAGTTGTCATGAGACGACCGTGGACCTTCCCCTACGGGGAGGGTCAAGCCGACGATCCGACGTTGACCTTGCCCCTACGGGAAGCTGCAGAATCGTCCTGGGTGACGGCCGAACCGCGAAGGAGGACGCCATGGGTGCACAGGTGTCGATCGGTGACTTCTCGCTGATGACGAGTCTCAGCAGGAAGGCCCTGCGGCACTATCACGATGTCGGAATTCTCGAACCCACCCACATCGATCCCCATACCGGTTACCGCTTCTACGACACCAGTCAGGTCGACCACGCCCACATCATCCGGCGGTTCCGCTCGCTCGGCATGTCCATTCCCGACATCAAAGCGCTGCTGAGCACCGACGACGCCATGGCCCGAACCGAGATCATCACCACACACCTCGAGCAGATGGAGCAGCAGCTACAGCAGACTCGTGAAACCGTGAGCGCGCTGCGCGAACTCCTCGCCCCGGTGGACGTCTCCGCCGCCGTGGAGGTGCGGCAGGAACCGGCACTCGCGGTCTGGTCGGTCAGTGCGGTCATCGACATCGACGACATCGACACCTGGTTCGTGGGGACGCTGTCGAGGCTCGGGGATGCGCTGTCAACGGCCACCGGCGGCCGTGACGCCACTTTCTACGGTGGCCTCTACGAACGGGCCCTGTTCAGTGAATCCCACGGTGAAGCAACCCTGTTCGTCCCTGCGCCGATTCGGCGTCCGCACCGCGGGGCGTCCGCGGCCACGTGCTCCCGCGCGCGGACTACGCGGTGCTCACCCACACCGGCGATCACGAAGGGATCGACCGCACGTATGCGGCTCTGGGGACGTATGCCAACGAACGATTGATCAGCGGTCAGGGACCGACCCGCGAGCACTATCTCGGAGGATCACTGTCCGAGCCAGCGAGTTTCGTCGCGACCGAGATCTACTGGCCTATTTTTCGGACGACGGCGTCGGTCGAGTGAGCGTCGTCGGGCGCTATCGTCAGGCGCGATGAGCACCCGAGCGTTCTTCGCGTTGACCACAGACGACGCCGGCCGCGAGGCCTTCGAGCCCACACCCTGGGCGCGCGGTCCGTGGGGCGACACCGTCAGCGGCAACTATCTCGGTGGCCTGCTGGGCCTCATCGGTGAGCGTGATGTCGCGGACCAGACGGCCGGCATGCATCCGGCTCGGTTGACCGTGGACCTGATGAGGCCCGCGGCGATGACGCCCGTGTCGGTGACCACCGACGTCGTCCGGGCGGGGCGCCGCCTCCTTCTGGCCGACGTGGTGATGACCCAGGACGGTAAGTCGATCGCGCGAGCGAGTCTCCTCTATCTGCGCCCGGGTGAGCAGCCGTCGGCTCCGCGTTGGTCGGCCGAGGTGCACATGCCGCCGCTGCCGGCGATGCCGGACACGATTCCCGACGAGGCGCCGATGCTGATGTTCACCGCGGGGCGGGACGACGCAAGCCCCCATGACGGTCTGGCGGCGTGGGCGCACAGCGGCCCGAAGTACGTATGGTTTCACGATCTGCTGCCGATCGTCGACGCGTTGCCCAAGACTCCCTTCGGATCCGCGGCGATGGCGGGTGACGTGTCGAGCTCGCTGACGGGCTTCGGCCCGGACGGCCTGCCGTTCATCAATGCCGACTACACGGTGTCTCTGAGCCGACTTCCGCGGGGGCGGTTCATCGGCTTGGCCGCCCTGACACACCACAGCCATGACGGGATAGCAACGGGAACAGCGCTTCTCGTCGACGAAGTGGGGCCAATCGGAACAGCCTCCGCCACCGCGCTGGTCAATCCCGGCTTTTCTCCTCCGAACCTCCCACTGTCCTGACCGCGCGTCATGGGCTACTGCCGGAGCAGCGGCGCACTGCGGTAGCTCCACATGCCTATCGAACTGAACGCGTCGCGGTAGATCGAGAGAAGCTCATCGGGACCTGCGGTGGCGAGTTCGGCGAGCGGCTTGTCGGCACTTCCGCTGCCCGAGAAGGGAAAGTCGTTTCCCAGGGTGTCGGCGGCGGCCAACTGGAACACCGTCAACGCGCGGCGAACATGACTGGCCGAACTGATGATCAGCGCGTGCGTCGCTCGCACACTGGCGAGCACCTCCACACCGTAGGAAGCGTTCTCGACCGTGGAACGCGCGAAGTTCTCGTCGTGAATGCGATCGCCTGCGACACCGTTGTCGACGAGCCACTCTTTCATCGACTCGCCTTCGGTGCGACCTGACTGCTCGACGCCGCCGGTGACGATGATGGGAGCAGCCGGCCAACGCTCCGCCGCCGCCTTTGTCTGCTGGAGACGAGCGATCAAGATGTCGTCCATCGATCCGTCGTCGTGCAACGCATACCCCAGCGTCACGATGGCGAGCCCTGGCCCCGGCAGCGCCGGAAGGGCATCGGTCAGGGGTGTCGACACCTTCTCATCGATCGTCGCGAACATCGCAGTCAACTGCTCGGCGCGTGCGGGATCCAGCGCCCGGATCTGATCGACGTAGTTGTCGGCCTCGGCTCGGCGGCCGAGATACCGGGACCAGCCGGCCAGATACGACTGTGCGTCAACATCATTCGGGGCGGTATCGAGGGCCTGCTTGTAGAGCGCGACGGCAGCGTCGACGTCCTTGCGGGCGATCTGGGCGGATGCGGCACTGAAGAGGAGGTCGTTGCGGTAGGGGGCGAGATCGTGCGCTTGCATCAAGCGGTCGGCAACGATCGACATGTTGTCCACGGTCTTGTCGGTGTTGCCGGCCGACGACGTTCTCGCCGGCGCGTCGAATGCTTCTTCTGCTTCGTCGAGTAGTTTCTCGACTCTGTCGTGCGTGCTCCCGCGTTCCGCCGAGCTCGCCTGCGTCTGCGAGGTGGGTGTCGAGGGCGTGGGCGGGTCGGTGCGGTCGTTGGCGCAGGCCGCGCCGCCGAGGACGACGGCGGCGGCAGACATGACCAGCACTACGCGCGAGAGTGATCGATCCATGACAAGGTCCCCCTGGCGATCGGCTGTGACCCCCACCGTAGGCGATCAAGCCGGGTGGTCAGCGGCGTGACAACCAGTCCTCGAGCCGCGTGGTGCCCAGTTCGGCATCGTCGCCCGTGACGAGCGTCGTGTAATCGATCGACAGCCCGCTGTAGGTGGCGCACGGATCGTCGATGGCGTCGAGCGCTCGACCCTGATGCCGCATGACGACACGAGCCATGTCGGCGAAGGACATCTTCTCTGGCCCGCCGACGTGGTGGACAGCATTGAGCGGCCGGCTGGTCGCGATGCGGGCCAGTATCGCCGTCACCTCGGTGGAGTCGATGGTTTGTATCAGGGCCACCGGTGCCCGGACGACGTCGTCGGCGACGAGGGATTCGGTGATCGGTTCGGCGAGCTCGTGGAACTGGGTGGCGCGCAGGATCGTCCAGGGAATGCCGGCTTTCCCCGGCGCCCGCTCCTGCGCCACCTTGCCTCGGATGTACCCGGATTGGTCGGCCATCAGGTCCGCACCGACGATCGACAGGACAACATAGTGGCCGACACCCGCCCGTGCTGCGGCGGCGGACAGGTTGGCCGAAGCTCGTTCGAAGAACGCCTCGGCGGAATCGTCCGGCGTCGCGGAGTTGCTCACGTCGATGACGACGTCCGCGCCGGACAGGGCCGCGTCCAGACCGTCACCGGTGAGCAGATCGGTTCCCGTCGCCCGAGATGCCTGCGTGACCTCGTGCCCGCGGTCGCTGAGCACGGGGACCAATCGGCGGCCGATCAATCCGGTCGCGCCGATGACGGTGATCTTCTTCGGGGTCTCGGTGGGCACGCCGGCCACGTTGCCAGCGGAGATGGCGACGCGCCCCCTGGAAACCTCGTGGTTGCTCCGCGGCGCAGACCATTGAGATGCAAGTGATCACTTGCCTAACGTGGAGAGTGTGGGCGATGTCTTCAAGGCGTTGGCCGATCCCACGCGACGGACGATCCTCGACGAGCTCACCGACCGCAACGGGCAGACGCTGTTCGAGATCTGCGCACGCTTGGCGTCCAAGCACGGCCTCGGTTCGTCGCGTCAGGCGATCTCCCAACACCTCGATGTTCTCGAGGCCGCGGGACTGGTGACCACGCGACGCGAGGGCCGCTTCAAGTACCACGACATCGACACCACGCCGCTGGAACCGATCGTCGAGCGATGGCTGACCAAGCCGGGCCCGACACCGACGACAAGGAATCGACATGAGGATCACCCTGACTAGCGTTTTCGTCGACGAGCAGGACAAGGCCCTGAAGTTCTACACCGAAGTGCTTGGCTTTCAAGCCAAACACGACATACCGATGGGCGAGCACCGGTGGATCACGGTGGTGTCACCGGAGGAGCCCGGGGGCGCCGAAGTCGTGCTCGAACCGGACAGTCACCCCGCGGTGACGCCGTTCAGAGAAGCGCTCGCGGCCGACGGCATCCCGTTCACCTCATTCGCTGTCGACGACGTCCACGCCGAATACGAGCGGCTCCGTGCGCTCGGGGTCTCCTTCACACAAGAGCCGACGGCCATGGGACCCGTGACGACGGCCGTTCTCGACGACACCTGCGGCAACCTGATCCAGATCCACCAGATGAGTTAGCCCATCAGCCTTGCGATCGATGGCCACTTCCCGAACAGTTGAAGAATCGACGGGAAGGGTTGACCGATGACCACCACCAGTGATGGCGTGAGCCGCGAGCCCCGCCCCGACGAGGCCGAAGACAACGCGTTTTTTCCTTCGCCGTATTCGTTGACTCGATACGTTCCACCCCGGACCGACTTCAACGGGGTCGAGCACCAGGGCGCCTATACCGGGGGCCGATGGAAGATCTTGACGATAGCCGCTGAGGAACGCTACCTCTTGTGCAAGAACGGAAAACTGTTCTCCACCGGAAACCACCCCGTGGAAACACTTCTGCCGCTTCATCATCTGATGGAGGCGGGTTTCGAGGTCGAGATCGCCACGGTCACCGGCTACCCGGCCAAGCTGGAGCTGTGGGCGTTGCCGGCCGAGGATCAGACCGTCGCGCACGCCCATGAGGCACTGAAGCCGAAACTCAAGCAGCCCAAGAAGCTCTCCGACGTCGTCGCCGATGAACTCGGCGAAGACTCCGACTACCTCGCAGTGTTCATCCCCGGCGGGCACGGAGCGCTCATCGGGCTGCCGGACTCCGAGCTGGTGGCCGAAGCTCTGGACTGGGCGCTGAACCGCGAGAGATACATCATCACGTTGTGCCACGGACCGGCCGCGCTGTTGGCGGTCGGCCAGAACGGTCGTCGGTCACCCTTCGCGGGTTACTCGATGTGCGTGTTCCCCGATGCCCTCGACGAGGGAGCCAACGTCGACATGGGATACATCCCCGGACATCTGCAATGGCTGTTGGCCGAATCTCTGAAGGCGCAGGGCATTACGGTCCTCAACGACGACATGACCGGCAAGGTGCATCAGGATCGGAAGTTGCTCAGCGGGGACAGTCCCCTGGCGGCCAACAATCTCGGTCTCCTTGCCGCCGACGTCCTGGTGAAGGCGGCAGCCACGGCGCGCTGACGGCGCACCGCACCGCACGACGGCAGAATCGCCCGGCACTAGTACAGTGTGCTAGAAAGGTGGGCGGAGGTGCCGCTGGATGCCAGATTCCGTCACACACAGCACGCGAGACAAGATCCTGATCGCCGCGGCGACCATGCTCGGCGAGAATCCGACCTCGCGCTTGAGCGTGCGTGCAGTCGCTGCGCGCGCCGGCGTCAGCGTCGGCTCGCTGCGCCATTTCTTTCCGACCCAGCAAGAGTTGATCGACACGGTCGTCGCCGCCTTGTACGACCTCGACATCCCGGACGACCCCATGCACGACACCGCCGTCCCTCCGGCCGAGCGGCTGCTGGCCTGCCTGCAACTGCTGCTCTCCCAAGTGGGCACGGGTGATCGGGCGCGCCAGTACATACGAGCACTGCACGACGCGTACGTCGTCTCGCCGCCGTCGGAGGACGCGACCCATTCGTTTCTTGCGCTCGAGCGGCTGAACCTGCACCAGATTGCCAAGTGGCTCAGGGTGTTACGAGACGAACAGGCCCTTGCTGCGGATGACCTCGACATCGCGGCGCGATTCCTCGGCACCGTGGTCAACGGCCTCTCGCTCGAGCGCGCGCTTCCGGGCGACCGCGGGCGACTCCCCTTCGAGGCGATGACTCTGCGCATCGCCGTCGCCAGCATACTGAGGGATGAAAATGCGCATGTCGAAAAGCGTTGACCGACAGAGGATGTCCGGGTGGCGTCCGGTCCGGGTCGCCATGGACAACCGCCGGGTGTACCTGGGGCTGAATGTAGCCACCTACGGTCTGGTTCTGGCGGGGTTCGGCGCCGGGCTCGTGTTCCCGGGGTTACAGCACGGCCAGCAGGTGCGGTTGGAACAAGACGGCACGGCAGAGCTCGTCCTGTCGATCTTCCACAATCCCTGGCTGTTCGCCTTCGTCATCCTGGCCGTGAACACCCTGAAGCTCAGCCTGATGACGATCGTCGTTCCGTCCCTGATCGTGCCGTTCGCCGGAATGGCGTTGTTCGCGTACTGGGCCGCGCAGACGGGAGCGGCTCTCGCACCAGCGAGCGATATCGGCTGGGTCGCTCTGATCCCTCACTCCGTCACACTGCTCATCGAGCTCCAGGCGTACATCCTCCTGGTGCTCGGGGCATTTTTGTTGGGCAGGGCGTGGATACGCCCTGAAAACGTTGGCGCGCAGACTCATCGAGGTGGCTACCTCGGCGGGTTGAGACAGCTCGGGTGGCTTGCGATGCCGGCGGCCGGCTTGCTGGTCGTAGGCGCACTGTACGAGGCGTTCTCGCTCCGGTACCTGCTCAATCCGCTGGCACAGTGGTTGTTATGAGCGGCGCAGCGCGTCCCGCCGGAAGTCCCGCGGGTTGACGCCCCGCACCCGCTTGAACGCCGTACTGAACGCGAAGGGGTCGGTGTAGCCGACTGAGCGGCCCACGTCGGCGATCGACAGGCTGGGTTCGTCGGTCAGCCGGTCCACCGCGAGGGCCATCCGCCAACGGGTCAGATACGTGAGCGGAGCTTCCCCCATCTGATCGGCGAAACGTTTTGCGAGAGTGGATCGCGACACCCCGATGCGTTCGGCCAGGGTCGCCACCGTCCATGGCGCCGCCGGATCGGAGTGCAGAAGGCGCAGTGCGTCACCCACCACCGGATCGCGCTGAGCCACCCACCAGGCCGGTGGCTCACCGCCGGGCCGGTCGAACCACCCGCGGATGGTGCACACCAGCATCCAGTCGAGGAGTCGGTCGAGCACCACTTGCTGTCCCGGCGCATCCACGGCGACCTCCTGGGCGAGATGATCGAGTACAGCGTCGCCGGTCGCGTCGGCGCCGGCGTGCACGATCACGGGCAAGGCATCCAGCAGCCGCCGGCTGATCTCTCCGCGCAGGGGATACGCACCGACGATCAAAGTGGTTGCGCCGGAATCTGTGTGAGGCTCAGCCCACCCCAGGCGGTGGCGGGTTCCACCCTGCTCGGGGGTCGCGCAGAACTCACCGCAGGCCATCGGCTCGGCCGGCGTGTCGAGCGCGTCGACGAACGTGAACGTGCCGGGGCCGCGCACGACGACCGTCTCATGGGAGTCGATGCGTTGCGGCGCGGCGTTCTCGGGGACGATCCACCCGCCCGAAGAGGACGGCGGGCCGAGGACCGCGCACAGAGTCAGCGGTGCACCGTCGACGAAGTGCAGCGACCACGGCGGCGTGAGGACAGAATTGCCGAATAGCGATCCGTGCGCCCGTACGCCGCGAAAGAGATCACCGAATGCGTCCATGACGCCGACGATAGAGGATCGCAAAGGAATTCCGGATCACAACCCATGTACTCGTCCGACTGGCCGAGGTTGAATCATGGGCATGACCGATTCGACCGGCTCCTGCTTCACGGACGACGATCTGCGCCTGCTGCGCCGCCCCCTCTACGGGTTCCTGTCCACCGCCGAGGGGACGCGGCCGCCACAACCACGACCCGTGTGGTTCGAGGTGACCGAGACGGGGGACATTGCGCTGTTCAGCGCACCGGACACCACTCGGGTACGCCGGCTTCGCCGGGACCCCCGCGCGTCGCTGGTGGTGACCGCTCCCGTCGGTGAGCGGGAACAGTGGGTGGCGGTGACGGGCACGGCGACAGTGGTCGACGACGGGGCGCGCGCCCTGCTCGAGCGACTCGCGCCGCGCTACTGGGACCTCCGGGATCCCCGTCGCGCAGAGGATCTCGCGACGATGATGAGCGAGAAGTGGGTGCGGATCGTCATCCATCCGGAGAAGGTCCATCGCTACGCGATGTGAACCCGTGTCACACTGCTGTCAGCTCCTCGGCGATCAGCCGGGTGCGCGCGGCGGTGTACTCCTCGCTCAAGCGTGACACCAACTCTGCCGTGGACACCACCTCGCGGATGGCGCCGATACCCTGCCCGGCGCCCCAGATGTCCTTCCACGCCTTGGCATCGGTGTTCCCGCCCGAACCGAAATCCATTGTCGAGGGGTCGGATTGGGGCAAGTTGTCGGGATCCAGACCGGCCGCCTCGATGGAGCCGCGCAGATAGTTGCCGTGCACACCGGTGAAGAGGTTCGAGTACACGATGTCGCTTGCACCGCTGGCGGCGATCATGTCCTTGTAGGCGGCCTCGGTGCGCGCCTCCGTCGTCGCCAGGAAGGCTGAACCGATGTACGCGAGATCGGCGCCGGCGGCTTGAGCGGCCAAAATGGAGCGGCCGTGTCCGATGGCACCGGAGAGCAGGAGAGGTCCGTCGAACCAGGCGCGGATCTCCTGCACCAGTGCGAACGGCGAGATGGTGCCGGCGTGCCCACCTGCTCCCGCGGCGACGGCGATCAGGCCGTCAGCGCCTTTGTCGATGGCCTTGCGCGCGAACGTGTCGTTGATGACGTCGTGCAGCACGATGCCGCCGTAGGAGTGGATGGCGTCGTTGACGTCCGCGCGAGCGCCCAGCGAGGTGATCACGATGGGGACCTCGAAGTCGATGCACGCCTGGACGTCCTCGTCGAGACGCGCGTTCGATTTGTGGACGATCTGGTTCACGGCGAAGGGTGCCGTCACGAGGTCGGGATGGTCACGGCGCCGGGCGTCCAACGCTGTGGTGATCTGTTCCAGCCACTCGCGCACCGCCGGGGCCGGTCGGGCGTTGAGTGCGGGGAAGGATCCGACGACGCCGGCGCTGCACTGTGCGATCACCAATTCCGGCCCGGAGCACAGGAACAAGGGGGCCGCGACGGCGGGAAGTGCGAGGTTGTCACGCAAGATCTCGGGTAAAGCCATGGGGCAGTCACTTTCGCTCGGGTTGCACTGTCGTGGGGGATGATTCGTCGTGTCCTGGACGCGGGGAAGCCAGTTCGTCTGCGGTCTCGGCGATCTCGCGCCAGAAGGCGATCGAGGCTTTCTCGATCATCTGGCCCGCCCGCAACGTCGCCAGGGGGTAGCCGAGGCCGGGCCGATCCTGGTAGCGGCGCTGCAAGTCGGTGTAGTACGCCAATCGGGTCTTGCGTTCCACGATCTGGTTCTCGGCGAGCTCACGCATGCTCGCGGGATCGGCGAGCTCGCCGAAATGGAGTTTCAGCAGCGCCTCGTCATGCAACTCCGACGGCTGTGAGGTACCTGGGTCGCGCAGCCAGTTTCTCAGGCAGTCAAGGCCAACCGGTGTGATCGTGAAGAACTGGCGACGTCGGCCGCCGTCTTCTGTTTCGGAGTGCAGCAGGCCGCAGTCCTCGAGTCGGCGCGGTTCGCGATACAGCGTCGCGTGCTGGAGGGGCCACAGGTAGGCGATGGATTCAGCGACGTACTGCTTGAGCTGATACGAGGTGGTGGGGCCACGCACGGCGACGACGCCCAGCACCACGTAGGAGAGCTGGTTGAGCCGGGAGCCCTCGGTCATGCATGCGACCGTATCATTGATACGGTCACTCCCGAAAAATGACCAGATTCTGATTTGTGTCTATTCGACCCGCGAGCCGCCCTATGGTGTCGACGACTGCAATGACGCGGGCGTCAATATCGAGGTGGGAGTCGAATGTCGCAACTGTCAGCGTGGATGGGTGCCGGTGTGGTGGCCGCGGGGATGTCCGCGGCGATGATCGCGGGTGCCGATGCGGCGTCGGCGGACACGGGTTCTGACACGGGAGGTGCCTCGAGCAGTGCCTCCGAGACAACCCACCGTGGCCCCCGTGCGTCGCATGACTCGGCCACGGAGGCCACGAAGACGGACTCCGAGACGAGGGACGCCGATCAGGACACCCGTGTCACTGACACCGACAGAGCCCACGCGGACGACACGGACACAGAAGGCGAGGACACCGACACAGACGTAGCCGACGTGGCTGCCGACGTGGATGCCGACGACGACGGCGCAGATGACACAGACGCCGACGACGAAGACACAGACATCGATGACGCACGCGCCGCGGATGCCTCTGACGCGGTGGACGACGTCGTTGCTCCCGAGTCGGAGTCAGAGCCCGAGCCGGCCGATGGAGTGCCGGCCGATACGGTGATCGATGACGCGCCCCTGGCGCCACGTGTCAACGCACGAACGATCGCGTACGAGACGACAGCACAGCGTGTTTCACCGGATCGCCCCGCAGCGCTGGTGTCCGCGCCGGAGCGCCGGACCCTCGAGGAGGTCATCCAGTCCCTGGTGACAGAGATCGTCGGAGCGGCGATCCGCGTCGTCGCCGGACCGCCGGTGGTACCGCCGGGCGTGGACGTCACCGTGCGCAGCTCGCGGTTGGAGATCACCGATGGCCGCTTCGTTCGAGCGGACTGGTACTACCCCGACGGCGACGAACTGCCGGAGCGGTTCATCTATCTGCAGCACGGCTACCGGGGTGTGGGCGCGATGTACAGCTACACCGCGTCGTGGCTGGCCGAGCGCACCAACAGCATCGTCGTCGTCCCGACGCTGTCATCCAATCCCTATGTGCGCGACGGTTTCTGGCTCGGCGATGATCAGGTGTACCGCGCGACCGCGCAGCTGCTGCTCGGTGATCGTGACGCACTGACGGCCAGCGCGGTGGCTGCAGGCTTCGCCAAGCGCTACGGCGCGACCGCCGCGCTGCCGGACCGGTTCGCGTTGGTCGGCCACTCGCTGGGCGCGGGTGTGGCCGCAGGTGCGGCCGGTTACTACGCCGAAGCCGTCGTCGCCGGCGGGGCGACCAACCACCTCGTGGGGATCATGACCCTCGACGGCGCACCGCCGGGGACGGTGCTGGCGGACGCGCTGGACAAGCTCGAGGGTCTGGACACCTACATCCCGGTGTTCGAGCTCGGCGCGCCCAGGGAGGACGGCTCGCCCCGCCGTGTCGACCAAGCACTCAACGAGCACCGGCCGGGACACTTCAACGGGGTGGTGCTGGACAACGGGCAGCATCTGGATTCGATGCAGGGCGGCAGCCGGGCCATCCAGCTCATCTCCTATCTCAATCAGGGTTTCCCGACCGAGCAGAACAAGTCGGCCGCCCAGACCCTGATGGCGGGCTGGCTGAACGACATCTTCGCGGGCCGCATCGACCCGTCGACGGGAGCGTGTGCGGGCGGCGGTTGCGCGGGGATCTACGGCGCGCCCGGCGCGGAGATCACCGTCGCGACGCCGGCCGGTGCTGCCACCGGCACGGTCATCGGTACCTCGATTGCTGTGGCGAGGACCGATTTCCGCCCGGCTCCGGTCACGTCGTTGGTGTCGCGGCGATCGGCGTCGGTGCGCCTGGCCATCGCGGGGTGATCGAACCTCCCACCTCAGGTTAAGCGAGCGTAGGGGGCTTGCGGCAAGACCCCGGTGCTCCGGCATGCTGGCGCGGCCCCTGTCCCTTGCTCGGAAGGATCGCCCAGTGGCTCCACCTCTCGAGAACGGCCCGTTCTTTCACGGCACGATCGCGGACCTGACAGTCGGCGACCTGCTGACCGCCGGGAGACCGTCCAACTACCGCCCCGAAATCATGATGAACCACATCTACTTCACCGCGCTGGTCGACGGCGCGGGGTTGGCTGCCGAGATCGCCGCGGAACTGGCGGACGGGTCGCCGACGCCTCGGGTCTACGAGGTCGAACCGACGGGGGAGTTCGAGGACGACCCGAATGTGACCGACAAGAAGTTCCCCGGGAATCCGACCCGCTCGTACCGCAGCACCGCTCCGCTGCGGGTGGTCGCCGAGGTCACCGAATGGCAGCGGTTGACTCCAGAGCAGCTGCAGATGTGGCGGGAGCGGCTGTCGGTGCTGCTCGCCGACGAGGGTGCCGAGATCATCAACTGAGCGCTGTCCGGACTGGACACGGTTGACGGCAGTTCGTAGCCTGTGCCGGGACATCGACCGCGTGGCGGGCCACACCATCGACGAAGGATCGTGAGAATCCGCATGACCGGGATGCGCCATTCCTTCCGGCAGACGCTCACCGCCATTGCCGGCGCCGTGCTGGTGGCCGCGACGATCGGTCCCGCCCACGCCGATCCCGCGGGCGACGCGCTGGCCGCCCTGAACGAGCTGTCGCAGCAGGCGGTTGCGAGTCGGGAGGCCGTGACCGCGGCTCAGCGGGACGCCGATGCCAAGCAGGCCGAGCTCGTTGCCGCCGAGGATCGCGGGCGCGCCGACCGGGCTGCGCTGGAGGCGGCGAACACCCAGCTCGCGCCGCTGCAGGATGCGGTGGACCGCCTCGCGGCGATGACGTACACGAGCGGCGGCGACAGTCAGATGGCGACGGTGCTCACCGCGCCGTCCCCGCAACGCCTCATCGATCGCCTGTCGCTGCAGCACCTGCTGGACGCGACGACGACTGCACAGGTGCGGTCGTATCGGCAGACACGCCAACAGGCAGAGGCCGCTGCCCGGGCCTCCGAGCGCTCGGCCGCCGAGGCCCGCGCAGCGGCGGACCGCGCCGCAGCGATCCGAGCGGAACTGCAAGCCAAATGGCAGGACCTCCTGCGGCGGATCGCGGCTGCGGAGAAGCAGTACGCGGCACTCACCCCGCAGCAGCAAGCGGTCATCGACGCTGCGGTTCCGCCCCCACCGCCGGCCGCGCCTCCCGTACCTCAGGACCCGGCTGTCGTCGCGATGCCCGGTCTGCCACCCGGCGACCTCGCCCCGCCGCCCGAGATCTCCGACGCCCTTCCGGTCGGCGTCGCCAATGAGGCCGGGCTACAACCCAATACGATCCTGGCCGCGCGAGCTGTCAGCGCTCAGTTCCCGCAGATCTCCACCATCGACGGGGTGCGGCCGGACTCGAAACCCTGGCATCCGAGGGGCCTCGCGATCGACATCATGATCCCCAATCCCGACAGTCCCGAAGGCATCGCGCTCGGCGACCAGATCCGGGCGTTCGCACTCGCGAACGCGTCGCGCTTCGGCTTGCAGGACGTGATCTGGCGCGGCACGTACTACACCCCGGCAGGCCCTCAGGCGTCCGGATATGGTCACTACGACCACGTCCACATCACCACCACGCCGCGGGGCTGAACGCTCGTCAGGACGTTGCGTCGATGCCGGTGATCGTGATCGTTAACGGGCCCTGCTGCTTGTCGAGGATGTAGACGGCCACCTCGTCGATGGTCGAGGGATCGAGCAGGCGTGGGGCGTTCGGTTCAGGGTCCAGACGCATCCCGACTGGTTCGAACCCCTCGACGGGTAGCGCGTAGTCGCCGGCGATCCCGGCGTCGGTGCGGAACCGTTGGATGTAGGACCACGGGTGCCCGGCGACGCCGAGCTCGAGCACGTAGGTCTTGCCGTCGCCGATGGCCCGCACGTTCAAAGCCGTGGCACCGGCGGCCTTCTGCCCGATGCCGGGGTCCTGCGGGCCACGGGCCGAGGCGAACCCGCCGTTGTTCTCCAGCGACACGGTGCCGGAGAACTCGAGTCCGCCTCCGCCGAATGCGACGCGGGAGGTGGACTTTCCGCCCATCACCGGGTCGTTGACCGTGGTCCAGCCGGCCACGGCGGCGGCGTTGTCGAGCGCCACCAGACTCACCGCACGGCCGCTCGGCGCGATCGTCGTCTCGTCCGCATTGGCAGGCCGGCCGCATGACACGACCAGAGCCGAGATCATGAGAGCGATGCCCAACAGCCACCGTCGATTCCGCGACATGTCAGCAACCCCCTGCGGCGGAACCCATCTCACGGCTCCGCATGGGCATACCGTCGATCACCGAGTAGACGACCTCGAGATCCGGGACGTCGTCGGTGCGCCACTTCTCGCCGCCGTCCTTGCCGACCAGCACCACGCTGAACGCGTCCGGAGCCACGGCGTACCGCTGCCGCAGGCGATCCACCTCACCCCGGTCCATCACCGCGCCGTCGAGAGTGCTGCTGCCACCGGCGACCACCACCGCGAGCACCATGTCGCGGTCGGCGAACCCGCACCGGGCATCCTCGATTCTGCGGAGAGTCTCCGCCAACCTCGGGTCGTCCCCGGCGGGGGCGAACACGACGAGAGGGCGACGCTCCCAGAGGTAGTCACCGAGTCCGCCGGCCCATGCCGTCGCCGAACCGAGCGCGGCGCTGACCGCCACGAGGGTGGCGACGAACGCCGACCCCACCACGCTGCGCTGTCGGGCCATAGTGACCACCACGGTACCGAGGCATCGGTCGGGTACGCGATGCGCGCCTGTCGGCATGGTTCCGGCTCAGCCGACCGGGACGATGTCGGCGGCCCCGAGTCGCGCACCGTCGGCCGTCTCGTCGTCGGGCATCGACTGGCTCTCGCGTTCGGCGGCGACCCGTGCGAGATAGTGGGCGATCTCGCGGTCGGTGTGCTCGTCGGACCATCCGAGTGTCGGTGCCATCAGATGTGCCACCTCCGAGCAGGATTCGGTGCCCCGATCGAACGTCTCGATGGAGATCCGGGTACGCCGGCACAGGATGTCGTCGAGATGTAGCGCACCCTCGTGCGTGACGCCGTACACCACCTCGGCGCGCAGATAGTCGTCGGCGTTCGGCAGTGGTGCTGCCAACGATGGGTCATCTCGGATCAGTGCAAGGATTTCGTCGATCATCGACCCGTAGCGGTGCAGCAGGCGGGCGATGCGCGCCTCGCCCAGACCGGATTCCGCGGCCAGATGCGCCCGGGCATTCCACATCGCCTGGAAGCCGTCCGCCCCCAGCAGCGGGATGTCCTCGGTGATGCTGCCGGGTATCCGGCGGTCGAAGGTCTCGCCCAGCCCGTGCACCGCCTCGTCAACGGCGTCCTTGGCCATCACTCGATAAGTGGTGTACTTGCCGCCGGCGATCACCACCAGTCCCGGAACGCTGTGCGCAACAGCGTGTTCGCGCGAGAGCGCGGAGGTGTCCGCGCTTTCACCGGCGAGCAGAGGCCGCAATCCGGCGAAGACTCCCTCGACGTCGGATTCGATGAGCGGCGTCCTCAGCACGGCGTTGACCTGATCCAGGAGATAGGTGATGTCCCGCTGGCTGGCTGCAGGGTGAGCCTTGTCCAGGGACCAGTCGGTGTCGGTCGTACCGATGATCCAGTGTCGCCCCCACGGGATGACGAACAGCACCGACGACTCCGTCCGCAGGATGATGCCGGTCGACGAGCGGATGCGATCGCGTGGCACCACGAGATGAATGCCCTTGCTCGACCGCACGTGGAACTGTCCGCGTTCGTTGGCCATCGCCTGGGTGTCATCGGTCCACACACCGGTGGCATTGATGACCTGCCGGGCTCGAATCGTGTGCTGTCGGCCGTTTTCCAGATCGACGACCATGGCCCCGGTCACGCGCTCCCCCTCCCTCAACAGGTTGACGACGCGGGTGCGGCTGGCGACCTGCGCCCCGTAGGCGGATGCCGTGCGCGCGATCATCATCGTGTGCCGGGCATCGTCGACCTGCGCGTCGTAGTACTGCAGAGCGCCGACGAGAGCGTCTTTCCTCAGCGATGGCGCCTCTCGCAGCGCACCGCGGCGGGTCAGGTGGCGGTGCAGCGGAACTCCGGCGCCGTGGCCGGATGCCTTCGACATCGCGTCGTAGAGGGCGAGCCCGGCACCGAGATATATTCGCTCCCAACCGCGGTGCTTGAGGGGATAGAGGAACTTCACCGGCCGAACGAGATGCGGTGCAAGCTTTTCGAGCATCAGTCCTCGCTCGGACAATGCCTCGGCGACCAGTCCGAAGTCGAGCATTTCCAGATAGCGCAACCCGCCGTGAATCAGCTTGCTCGATCGACTCGACGTACCGGAAGCGAGATCGCGCGCCTCGACCAGTCCGGTTCGCAGACCGCGGGTGGCGGCATCGAGGGCTGCGCCGGCACCGACGACTCCTCCGCCGATGATCAGGACGTCGAGTTCAGTGGCGGCCATGTTCTCCAGTGCCGCGGTGCGGCGCTCGGGGGAGAGGGGCAATGTTTGCATGTGAGTTCACCTTTCGAAGTGAAGATCGCGATCAACTGACGTCGACCCAGTCGAGCGTGCGGTGGACTGCCTTCTGCCATTCGGCATGCCCGGCCTGACGCTGCTCGTCGGTCCAGGCAGGATTCCAGCGCTTGTCTTCAAGCCAGTTCTTGCGCAGTTCGTCGGTGTCCTTCCAGAAGCCGACGGCCAGACCGGCCGCGTACGCGGCACCGAGCGCGGTGGTCTCGGCGACCACCGGTTTCACCACGTCGACGCCGAGCACGTCTGCCTGAATCTGCATACACAGGCTGTTCGCGGTGATGCCGCCGTCGACCTTCAGGACCTCGAGGTGCACACCGGAGTCGGCCTCCATCGCGTCGACGACGTCGCGGCTCTGGTAACAGATCGCCTCCAGTGTGGCCCGTGCCAGGTGCGCGTTCGTGTTGAACCTCGACAATCCGACAATCGCGCCCCGGGCATCTGAGCGCCAGTGTGGCGCGAACAGACCGGAGAACGCGGGCACGAAGTACACCCCGCCGTTGTCGTCGACCTGGCGTGCGAGTACTTCGGATTGAGCTGCGCCGCTGATGATCCCGAGCTGGTCGCGCAGCCATTGCACTGCCGATCCCGTGACGGCGATGGAACCCTCGAGGGCGTACACCGCAGGAGCGTCGCCGAACTGGTAGGCGACCGTGGTGAGCAGACCCGACGACGAGCGCACGAGATCTTCGCCCGTGTTGAGCAACATGAAGTTCCCGGTCCCGTAGGTGTTCTTGGCCTCGCCCGGCGCGAAACAGACCTGACCGACGGTCGCGGCTTGCTGATCGCCGAGAGCGCCGGTGAGCCGGACTTCACCGCCCAGCGGTCCGTCGGCCAGGGTGAGTCCGTACGGTTCGGGCGACGACGAGGGGACGACCTCCGGCAACATCTGCCGCGGGATACCGAACAGTGCGAGCAGTTCGTCGTCCCAGTCGAGGGTCTCCAGGTTCATCAGCATGGTCCGGCTGGCATTGGTCACGTCGGTGACGTGGACACCACCGTGACTGCCGCCGGTCAGGCGCCACAGCAGCCAACTGTCGGTGTTGCCGAACAGCGCCTCACCGCGCTCGGCGGCCTCCCGCACTCCGTCGACGTTGTCGAGAATCCACTGGATCTTTCCGCCGGAGAAATACGTTGCCGGGGGCAGACCGGCCCTGTGTCGAATGGTCTCACCGTGACCCTGGGCTTCCAGTGCACTCGCGATCCGGTCGGTGCGGGTGTCCTGCCAGACGATGGCGTTGTAGTAGGGCCGTCCGGTCCGCTTGTTCCACACCACGGTCGTCTCCCGCTGATTCGTGATGCCCAGCGCGGCCAAGTCGCTGCTGACCAGCCCGGCCTTGCCGAGCGCGGTTTGGATGACCGAGGACGTGCGTTCCCAGATCTCGACCGGGTTGTGTTCGACCCACCCGGCCCGCGGCAGGATCTGTTCGTGTTCGAGCTGGTGTGCGGCCACGACGTTGCCGCCGTGATCGAACACCATGAATCGGGTGCTGGTCGTGCCTTGATCGACGGATCCGACGAAGTCGGCCATGGGAATCACCTTTCTGACGAGCGAGTGTGGGGGTGGTGCGGCTCAGCGGTCGTGAAGCGCGGCGTGCGGTTCCACGCCGATCTCCTGGGGTTGCGTGCCCGTGGCGGGGAGGAAGCGCTCGATGCCGAACACGAACAGCGCGCCACCGATCAGCCCGCCGATGATCGGCGCGACGATGGGAACCCAGAAGTAGAGCTCGGGACCGTTCGCCGAGAACATCGCTTCGTGATAGCCGGTGATCCAGGATGCGACCCGCGGACCGAAATCGCGTGCCGGGTTGATCGCGTAACCGGCGTTGGTACCCCACGCCATGCCGATGGCGACCACCAGAAGCCCGATGATCAGGGGCGCGGTGTTGGCCAGCGGGGGATTGTTGACGGCGCTGGTCAGGGCAAAGATCACCATGACCAGCAGCGCGGTTCCGACGATCTGGTCGGAGAACGCCGTCAGGATCGAGACGCCCTCGCCCGGAGAAGTGGAGAAGATGCCCTGGGTCGCCTTGGTGTGTGTGGCGTCCACTGCGGCGATCTGATCGGCGTACACGAAGCGGACTGTCAGGGCGCCGATCAGGGCACCGACCATCTGGGCGCCGATGAAGGGCAACACCTTTCGTCGATCGAAGCCCCGGAAGGCTGCGAGCGCCACGGTAACCGCCGGGTTCAGGTGGGCGCCGCTGATACGGCCCGCGACGAAGACGGCCATCGTGACGCCGAGACCCCAGCCGAACGCGATCGAGTTGTGGTCACCGGAGGTGACCGACTCCGGGAATCCGCCGGTGACGACTTGAGCGACGACCCCGCAGCCGAACAGGACCAGGATCGCGGTCCCGAGCATCTCGCCAGACAGCTCGCCGACCAAGGGATGTTTCGTCTTCATCGTTGACTCCTTCATGCGTATCGCGACGTCCCGCATCGGGCACTGGTTGTGGTGACGTGTTCCGAACGTAGGGACGAGGTGTGATGCGCATCAACGCCGTCTGTTCGACAATGTCGAATGCAACGACGTGGCCTGGGTCTCACCCTTGCCTGAACAGTGAGGAGCGCACCGCATGCCGGGTCCGATACAGGCGATCGCGCGGGCGACCGCGATCATCGACCTGATCGAGCGCAGCGATCGAGCGATGCAGTTGCGGGAGATCGCCCAGGACGTCGGGTTGTCCAAGACGACAGCGCACGGCATCCTGCGGACGCTGGTGGACCTGGAGTACCTGGATCAGGATCCCGACAGCGGGCACTACGCACCGGGACCGCGCATGCATCCGGGCGAGGACGTTCCGCTCGACGGGAACGACCTTCGTTCGGCGGCGATGCCGTGGGCGGACGCATTGGCGCTGAGTACGGGCTTCGAGGTGCTGATCACGGTTCTCGACGGTCAGGAAGCCGAGATCGTGCACCACGTGTTCCGGCCCGACGACCGACGCCAGACGCTGCGTGTCGGGGAACGTCTGCCATTGCACGCCACGGCATGCGGCAAGCTCGTACTCGCGTATTCACCACTGCGCGAACGACTTCTACGGAATCTGACGTTGGAGCGGCTGACCCGTCGAACGTCGACGAACCGCGCGAGGCTCACTGAGACGATGACGCAGATCAGAACAGGCGGGATCGCCTTCGCCGACGGGGAGTACGACCCCGACTACGCTGACATCGCGGTACCCGTCCATGCCCGCCGCTCCGGCGTGGCAGCGATGGCTGTGCACGGTGCGCCAGAGGAGTTGCTGGGTGCGGACGGCAGCCCGCGCGGCGGCATCGTGGCTGAGTTGCGAAACGCGTCGGCCGCGGTGATGCACACGCTGGACGTGACCCGATGACCGACCAACGCGTGGTCGCGGCGATCGACCTGGGCACCACCTCGGCGCGCTGCATGGTGTTCGACCAGCGCGGCCGCATGCTGGCGATCGCGCAACGCGAACAGCGCCAGACTTTCCCGCAACCGGGCTGGGCCGAACAGGATGCCCTCGAGCTGTGGCATCACGTCCAGCGGGTCGTGCCGGAGGCCGTGACGGCCGCCGGACTGGATCCCTCCAACGTCGTCGCACTCGGTATCGCCAACCAACGCGAGACCACCGTGGTGTGGGATCGTCGGACAGGTCGCCCTGTCGCTCCCGCAATCACATGGCAGGACACCAGAACCGGCCCCGTCATCGATCAGATCGCCCCACACGCCGGGGACTTCCGGAAGATCGCCGAGCTCGACCCGGCCACGTACTTCGCGGCGCCGCGACTGCGTTGGCTGCTCGACAACATCCGCGGGCTGGAGTCTCGGGCGCGCAAGGGCGAGGTGCTGTTCGGCACCCTCGAGTCGTGGCTGATCTGGAACCTCACCGGCGGCCCGAAAGGTGGCGTCCACGTCACCGACGTCACCAACGCCAGCAGGACACTGCTGATGGACCTGCACACCTTGCAGTGGAGTACCAAGCTGCTCGGAGTGTTCGACATTCCGGAAGCGATGATGCCCGAGATCGTGTCGAACGGCGAGGTCTATGGCCGGTGCGCGACGGTTCTGCGCGGAGTGCCGATCGCGGCCGCCCTCGGCGATCAGCAGGCCGCGCTGTTCGGTCAGATGTGCTTCGAGCCCAGCGATGCCAAGTGCACGTACGGAACCGGGGCGTTTCTGTTGATGAACGTCGGCACCTCGATCGTGCGGTCCAGCCACGGTCTGCTGTCCACCGTCGCCTACGCCGCCCCGGGAACCGAACCGATGTACGCCCTGGAGGGTCCCATCGCAGTCGCGGGGTCTTTGGTTCAGTGGTTCCGCGATTCCCTCGGGGTCATCAACACCGCCCCACAGATCGAGACGCTCGCCCGCACCGTCGAGGACAACGGGGGGTGCTACATCGTTCCTGCGTTCTCCGGAATCCTTTCTCCACATTGGGATCCCGACGCGCGCGGGATCGTGGTCGGACTCACTGCCTACATCACCAGGGGGCATCTCGCGCGCGCGGTGCTCGAAGCCGTCGCATGGCAGACCTGGGAGGTCGTCAACGCGATGACCGTCGATTCCGGTGTGTCGCTGTCGCGGCTGGCCGTCGACGGCGGCATGACGTCGAACCATCTCCTGATGCAATTCATCGCCGATGTGCTCGACGTGCCGGTGATGCGCCCGTTCGTGTCGGAGACGGTGTCGTTGGGTGCCGCGTATGCTGCGGGCCTCGCGATCGGATACTGGCCCGACCGGGCCGCCCTGCGCGCCAACAGGCATGTCGCGGCCGCGTGGTACCCGGATATGGATCCCCGGGTGCGCCGACGCGAGGCCTCGGGCTGGCGTTCTGCGGTGACGCGCGCGTTGAGTGTCGACAACGCCGAAACGCAGGACGATCAAAACTCGGTTGTCCACAATTGAGCTGCGTGCGATACAGTTCTGGCGTGCCCGGCCCCCGTCTCGACGAGCAGCTGTGCTTCGCGCTGTACTCCGCGTCGCGTGCTGTCACGGCTGCGTACCGACCACTTCTGGAGGAACTGCAGCTGACCTACCCGCAGTATCTGGTGCTCATGGTGCTGTGGGAGGAAGAGCCCTGCACGGTCGGCCATCTGGGTGATCGCCTCCATCTCGACTCGGGCACCCTGTCGCCCCTGCTCAAGCGTTTGGAGTCGGCCGGCCTGGTGCGCCGTCAGCGCAGCGCCGCCGATGAGAGGCGCGTCGAGATCTCCTTGACAGCGCAGGGCCGCGCCCTGGAAGAGCGTGCGGCCTGCATCCCGGACCGGCTGCTGGGCTCGAACCAGTCGGCCGCCGCGGATCTCGCCGTGCTGCGTGACGCCCTGCAGCAGGTGACCGCGGACCTGCACGCACGCGCCGCCGACTGACATCACCGACCTGACAACCACGAGAGGTTCACCTGTGTCCGAACTGCCTGCTCCGCCACCCACCACCCGTGCCCGGACCATCGGTCGCCTGGTGCTGGCGGGTGCGATGGTCTTCGCCGGCTCCAGCCACCTGTTCTGGGCGCGCAAGGAGTTCCAGGCGCAGGTGCCCACATGGGTGCCGATGGACGCCGATGGTGTCGTGATGGCCTCGGGCGGTGTCGAGATCACCCTGGGCGTCGGACTCGCGCTGCTGCGGCGGGACCGTGTCCTGGTCGGCAGGCTGCTCGCAGCGTTCTTCGTGCTGATCTTCCCGGGAAACATCGCCCAATTCGTCAATCAGGCCGACGGTTTCGGGCTCAACAGTGACACCAGCCGGTTCATCAGGCTGCTGTTCCAGCCCGTGCTGATCGCCTGGGCGCTGTGGGCTACCGGGATTCCGCGGGGGATTCCGCGCCGGCGCTGAGGATCCGCTCCACGGCAGCCACGGCCTCGCCTGCCCCGAAAGCCCTCAGGCGGCTCAGCGGCATCGACGAGATCATCGTCAGCATGTCGGTTCCGAGGCCGTCCCCCGGGGCCATGGCCTGGAACAGCTGGAGCAGCCCCGGGCCGACGACAGGATCGGCGAGCAGTTCACCCAGTGTGGAGTCCGTCGTCAACGGAATCTGCACGGGATCGCCCGACACCTGAATATCCGTACTGCACATGATGTTTCGGCTTGATCCACCCACTCTCACGCAGCATCGGCCGCCTTCCACGACCCACTCCTCGATGCGGTCGTCCCAGTGCGCGAGCTCGGTCCGCGGGATGTTCATCGTCACGGTGGCGTCGGCCCCGCTCTCCAATTCGACGACGTCGAACGCCTTGAGTTCCTGGGGTGGTCGGGTGACGGCCGACTCCGGGAAGGCCAGATACACCTGGACGACCTCCCGGCCGGACCGATCGCCGATGTTGCTCACCGTAACCGACACGGTGACGCCGGCGTCGTCCACGGCGGCGGACAAGTCGCTGTAGCGGAAGTCGGTGTAGGACAGTCCATGACCGAACGGAAAGGTCACCTCGATGTCGCGGGCGTCGTATCCCCGGTACCCGACGAAGACGCCCTCCCCGTAACGCACCTGGGAGTGCTCGCCGGGGAAAGTGAGAAACGAGGGCACGTCCTGCAGGCGGACGGGCACTGTCTCGGCGAGTCTGCCCGACGGGTCGGTGATACCGAAGAGAACATCGGCGATCGCGGCGCCACCGCCCTGCCCGAGCAAAGCGCCATCGAGAATCGCTGCGGCGCAGCGGTTCACCTCCGACAACCGCACGACACCGCCGTGCGAGAGCACCGCGATCGTGCGGGGTTGCACCGCGCGGACGGCTTCCAGCAGCCGGATCTGCTCAGCCGGGAGATCGATGTGCGTGCGGTCGTGACCTTCCGACTCATCCTCATCCCAGAGGCCGAGGAACACCACGGCGACGTCGGCGGCACGCGCCGAAGAGACGGCCGCGTCCGTGTCGTCAGCGCCCTCCTCGAAAGTGACCTGCCCGCCGGCGCGGGCCCGGATCTCGTCGAGGGGCACGTCGAGCTCGGCCGCGTTGATGTGTGAACTGCCACCGCCCTGGTAGCGCGGGTGGACGGCGAAACGACCGATCACAGCGACGGTTTCGTGCGCAGACAGCGGGAGGACCGCGTCGTCGTTCTTGAGCAGCACGATGCTGCGCGCCGCCGCCTCACGGGCCAGCAGGTGGTGGGCGCGTCGATCGATGGCCACCGGTTCGGCGGCAGCCGCGCGGCGCAACAGCCGCACGACGCGAGCGGCGGATTCGTCGACCACGTCCGGGTCGAGCCGGCCCTGCCCGACGGCGGCGACGACATCGTCGTCCATTGTCGCGTCACCTCCGGGCATGGCCAGGTCCAGACCGGCCGCCAGCGCCGCGACCCTGTCTGCGACCGCACCCCAGTCGCTGACCACCAACCCGTCGAAGCCCCACTCCCCACGCAGGACGTCGGTCAGCAGCCACTTGTTCTCCGAGGCGTGAACGCCGTTGATCTTGTTGTAGGAGCACATCACGGTCCAGGGCTGCGTCTGGGTGACCACGATCTCGAAGCTCTTCAGGTAAATCTCCCGGAGCGCCCGCGCGTCGACCTGCGAATCGGAGCGCATCCTGTCGGTCTCGGTGTTGTTCGCCGCGAAGTGTTTGACCGAGGCGCCCACGCCTCGGGCCTGCAGACCGTCGACCCATGCGGCGCCGAGGCTGCCGCTGAGCAACGGATCTTCGGAGTAGTACTCGAAGTTGCGCCCACAGCGCGGATCGCGCTTGATGTTGACGCCGGGGCCGAGCACCACGCTCACCCCGAGTGCGCGGGCCTCGTCGGCGATGGCGGCCGCGACCCGGCGGACGAGATCGCGGTCCCAGCTCTGTGCCAAGCCCGCAGCCGGCGGAAAGCACGTCGCGGGTGAGCTGGCGCCCAGACCAAGATGGTCTGCCGTGGCGTGCTGAACGCGGACGCCGTGCGGACCGTCGGTGAGCGTGATCGCCTGTAGGCCGGCGACGGTCTTGGTCTGCCAGAACGACGCTCCGCTACCGAGCGAGGCCTTCACATGCAGCGGCAGGTCCGAGGTCGACGTGTCCATGATGACGACGGTACGCACGCGCCGTGTGTCGCCGACGGGTCAGGAGTGCCCGACCTTCGTTGCCTCGATGATGTCGTGCGGCACGACGGAAAAGGTCCGACCGGTGGGCCGCAGTCCCGCGCCGACGAGCAACCTCTCGATCTCCTCTTTCGACCGCAGCCTGCCGCCGTCGCGCTGCGTGAGAGTGTGCAGATCGAGCAACGGAGAGAACGGATTCGGACGGTTGCGCGGCTGCAGGTATTCGATCACCAGGAGTGTGGCGCCGACGGGCATGCTCGCCGCCACGGTCGCGACGATGCTCGCGCAGCGGTCGTCGTCCCAGTCGTGCAGGACGTCTTTGAGGATGTAGACGTCGGCGGTGGCGTCGACGGAACCGAAGATGTCTCCCTCGACGCGCTCGATCCGGTCGGCGACGCCGCGTTCGGCGAGGAAGCGGTCCGCTTCGGCGATCATGGCGGGACTGTCGACCAGGATTCCGCGCAGCTCCGCCTGGGTCTCGGTCACGATCACCGACAGCAGCGTCCCGATTCCGCCGGCGACGTCGCACACCACCGCACCGTCGGGCCATGGGTAGACGCGCGCGATCCCGCGCGCGATCATGCTGGTCGCCTGCCGCATCGTCGCCGCGAAGATCTGTTGCTCGTCGGGATGGGCCGCATACCAGTCCCACACCGACATACCGTGCACGAGCTCGAAAGCGCTTCGGCCGCTGCGCACACTCGCCGCGAGACCACCCCACGCGTCGACCGTCGACCGCATTCCCTTGTAGCGCATCCACGCCCGCAGTGACGAGGGATGGTCACTGCGCAGCACCGCACCCATGGGGGTCAGTCGGGCCGCACCCGTGCGACGGTCGAGGGTGCAGAGGCCACCCGCGGCCGCCCCGCGCAGGAGGCGATGAGTGGTCTCCGGGTCGCAGTCGAGACGCGTGGCGATCTGATGAGCGGTCATCGGCCCGGCGGCGAGCACATCGGCGATCCCGAGCTCGGCGACTGCTGCGGCGATCTGCACTCCGGCGACACCCTCACCGAGGTCGAGCATCGCGAACTGCGGCGGCACCAACCTGTCGGCGAAGCGCTTGAGCCCGCGCCGAAGCGCGAGCGTGGCCAGCACCACGGGTAGGGGCGTCGACGGCATCCGTGCAGGCTACCTGCGTGGCATGCGCAGATCGCGGACCCTGTGAGGAGGGCTCACGTGAGCAGAACCGGAACGGCGGTGTCGTCGAGGAGAGCCGACAGCCTCGCGGTGAGCAGGTCGTCGTCTCGGCCCGGGATCACCACGAGCTGGGCAGAGCGTGCCAGCGGCAGCAGCGCACTGCCGGGCTGACCGGTTCGGATGACGCGGTCCACCATGACGTCGGGGTACCGTCCGCTGTGATCGGCCAGACGTTCCGCAACCAGTGCGCATTCGCGGTCGCGCTGGTCGGCCCAGTCGATCGGACACCAGGCCGGTGACGGAAAGCTCAGCGCGCCCGGCTCTTTCCAGCAGTGCACCGCTACCAGCGGTGCGGCTGCCAGGGAAGCGCTGGTGAACGCGGCCTCGATCGCGCCATGGTCGGCGACCGAACCCTCGACGGTGACGACGACCGGTGCGCCCGGGCGGGGTGTGTATCCCTCGGGTACGAGCGCTACCTCGAGATGGGGGAGCAGTGGGCCGACGAGCCGAGTGAGAGCGGGCCAGCGGCGCCGGTGTCTGGGTATCCCGATCGCCAGCAGGTGTACCGCCTCAGGCAGCTGCGCCAGCGCAGCAGCGGGATCGTGTGGATCGAAGGGCAGGCGTGTCGCGGGCCGTTGAGCGATCGCCGAGTCACGGGCCCACGCCACGGCGCCCGACACCGCGGTGCTTCCGTCGTCTGCGACGGCCGCCGGCGCATCGGCGGGTGAGGCGCCCCGGAATCGGGTGCCGTCGTCGGACAGTGTTGTCATGTCTACCTCCTGGACGCGTGAGTTGTGAGATGTCAGCGAGGGCCGAGCAGTTCGCCGCGGATGCTGCCGTGAACGGTGCGTGTCGCCACCAGACACCACGTACCGAGCAGACACACGTAACCGATCACCGCCGCGACGCGCAGGGCCGGTAGTCCGGTGTGCAGCGCCAACTGCGTTGTGCCGGTGACGAATGTGCCAACGGGGAACGTCAGGCTCCACCACGTCAACGCGAACGGCATGCCCCGGCGCAGGGTTCGCACGGTCAGCGACGTCGCCAGCACGATCCACAACACGGCGAACCCCCACACGGGTACGCCGAAGAGAACCGCGAAGACCTGCAACCCGCCCGCGATCTGCGGATCGACGGCCAGTGCCGCGGTGCCGCCGAGGAGTCCCGCCGCGGTGATGGACTGGCCCAATGGGCCCAGCACGATCCACAGCGTGGCGACCCGCGCGGTGCCGGACGTCCCGTAGTGCACGAGCCTGCTCCAGATCATCGTGGTGATGATCAGCGCGGCGATCATCGACAGTCCGAACATCGCGAAGCAGGCGTAGAGCATGGTGGCGCGACCGGTCTGGCTGCCGATGTGCGGAATGAGCAGAGCCCCCGTCGCGGCCGACACCATCGGCGGCACCAGCGGCATGAGCCAGCCGCCGAAAGCGGCGTCGGGCCCGACGTCGTGCTGGGTGACCATCAGGAACGGGATGACGG
Organism: Mycobacterium sp. PSTR-4-N; assembly: GCF_022348085.1. Taxonomy (GTDB): domain Bacteria; phylum Actinomycetota; class Actinomycetes; order Mycobacteriales; family Mycobacteriaceae; genus Mycobacterium. The sequence continues at coordinate 246,147 of NZ_JAKRFN010000005.1, forward strand.
CCGCGGTGATGAGTCCGCCTGCCGTACCGAGAATCCACAGCGTCCAATCGAGCCGCAGGGCGGCGTCGGCGCCGATGAGGTCGCCGCCGACCAGCAGCGCCCCGGCGCCGACCGTCAGCAGCGCCATGGGGGCGGCACCGTAGAAGTGCGCCATGGCGGCGTTGCGCGCATGGCCGAGGGCGACGGCGGGGTGCCGCAGCCAGAACGAGCCGACCGCCACGATGAGCACGGCGAGCACTGCTGCAGCCAGCACCCAGACCACCTGAGCGAAGCCGCGCAGCCCCGGCACGTGGATCGGCAGGCTCGCTGCCGCGGTGGCGACGATCCCGGTTCCCATCACCGAGGCGAACCAGTTCGGTCCGACGTGGTGCAGCAGGGGTTTCGGCGCCTCGGTGACGTGGCCGGCCGGAGGGAGTGTGAGCGTGGATTGCTGCATGATTGTCACGGTAGGAGCTGGTGGCGCGGCTGAACAGCAATCAAGACACAAACAGAATTTGTGAGCCGATCACTCGCTTCGATGGCGCCGGACAGTGGCGATGTGGCTCAGCAGGTCCCGTGCGGCACCCGCAGGGGGAGTGCTGGCACCCACCCACACCGCGCGCAGGGCGCGGCGGAGTTCGAGGCCGGCCACCTCGACGGCGCGCAGACGTCCGAGTTCGAGATCGTCGGCGACGGCCAGTCTGCTCAAGACAGCCGGTCCTGCGTCGGCCAGCACTGCTGCGCGGACGGCGGCGGCGCTGGACAGTTCGAGCGCTGGCGGGACCTGCTCGGCGTCGGTGGCGCGCCGAAGCGCGCTGGCGAGGAACTCCCTTGTGCCCGAACCCTTCTCGCGTGTCACCAACGCCGCTGCCGCGAGCTCGCCGGCGGAGATCGGCGCCGGCCGACGCGCCCACCTGTGTGCGGGTGGCACCACCACCACGAGGTCATCGTGGGCGACGGTGGTGCTGCGCAACGGTCGTGGCACCCCGGGGCTCTCGACGAAGCCGAGATCGGCTCGATCGTCACCGATGGCCGCGACCACCTGCTCGCTGTTGGCGGCGGTGAGGATGACATCCGGCGGCGTCACGCGCTGCCGGGTGACGCTGTCTCGCCAGCTGACCAGCCAGCGCGGCAGGAGTTGTTCGGCGATGGTCTGGCTCGCGGTGATCCGCAGCCGCGTCCTGCTGTCGTCGCGCAGCGTCGCGAGTCCCGCGTCGACCTCGTGGGCCACGGTCAGCAGGCGGTCTGCCCACTGGGCGGCGACCGCGCCCGCCGGGGTGAGACGAGACCCGGTCTTGCTGCGGATGACGAGGCGCACCCCCGTCTGCCGCTCGAGAGCAGCGATGCGCGCAGACACAGCCTGCTGAGTCAGCCCGCACTCCCGCCCCGCGCCGCTGAGGCTGCCGGTGCGGGCGATCGCGAGAAGGACCTCCAACGACGTGAGGTCGGGCATTCTCGCGCTCAGCTGCACACGATCGACCTTAAGGCGACGTGACGTGCACCGGGTGTGCAAGCACCGACTCGTGCATGTACCCGAGCTCATTCCAGGGGGTCCGGTCCGGTTGTACCGTGCCACGGTTGTCGGTGGCGCGCACCCGCAGGACGTGCTCCCCAGGAGTCGCATCCCAGTGGAACTGCCAGCGCGCCCACACCCCGGCGGAGCCGGGCGAGGTGATGGTGGCGGGCAGCCAAGGATCGTCGTCGATCCGGTACTGAACGCTGGTGACCCATCCTTCGCCGGCGAAGGCGCGACCGCGGATCACCTGAGCCCCCGCGGACAGGGTCGCCGGCCACGGGAGCTCGATGAGACTGGACAGCGCCGGCTCGGTGATGGCCGGGCCGCGGGCGGGACCGTCGGCATGCCGGTCAGGGCCGATCAGCACGTAATCCTCGGTGTTCCAGGGCGTGTGGAGATGGCGGGTGCTGACCTCGAGACGGCCCAGCCACTTGATGCTCGCCGCGCCCAGCCAGCCGGACACCACCACCCGGGCCGGAAAGCCGTGGTCGACGGGGAGGGGCTCCCCGTTCATGGCGATCGCGACGATCGTGTCATCGGCGAGCGCCTTGGCCAGCGGCAGCGGTCTGCGGGCTCGGATCTGGTCGAGGGACTCCGGCATCACTTCGACAGCGTCGTCGGTGAGATCTGCCGGTGCCAGCAGCTCGCGCAGCCGCACCCCGGTCCACTCCGCGGTGCTGATCGCCCCCCGCCCCCACTGAGTGCCCTCGAACGTGTGCTGCACTTCCTGTCCGAACAGTGCGCGGCGATTACCCGCGCACTCCAAGGTCCGGATCATCGACACGAGGGGAAAGTCGTTGCACAACTGGGCATACGAGTACTCCAGCGGCGTTCGAGCGCCGTCACCGTCGACGCGAAGGGTCCAGGTGCCGGCGTCGATACGGGGTGACGGAGCATGGCTGCGGATGAAGAAGCGGTCGTTGGGTGTGATGTCGCCGAGCATCTGTGTCGGGTTGGTCCCGTAGTCGAGCCCGGTACCGGCGTCTTCCATCAGCTCTGCAGGTGTCGGCTTCACCACCGCGGATTCGCTCACTTCTGCAGGATAGGCCCGTGGCGGATTTTGCCCAGACGGCAATCATCCTTGCCAGGGGTCTCGGGCGCTGGGCACGCTGAATCGATGACAGACTCTTCCGGTCGGGCACATCTGCTACCCGACGCTGCGCTCTACGAACGCCTCGGCGAACCGCTGACCGCACAGTGCATTCCCCACGCATTCGAGGCGGTCGGCGGCATCGCTGCCGGCACCGAGGTGCTCGACGTCGCCTCCGGACCGGGCGGTCTGAGCGTGGCCGCGGCCGAGCTCGGTGCCCGCGTCGTGGCCACCGACATCTCCGAGGCCATGGTGGCGCGGGCGGCGCAGCGACTGGCGCCCCACCCGGCGTGCTCCGCGACCGTCATGGATGCGCAGGCGCTCGACATCGGCGACCACACCGTCGACATCGCCTTCTCGATGTTCGGCATCATCAACCTGCCCGAGTGGCGCACCGCCCTGCGGGAAATGGCCCGGGTGACCCGCCCCGGTGGCCGCGGCTGCATCAGCAGCTGGAAGGACCCCCGAACAGTCGGCTCGGTAGCGCTACTCGTCGAAGCGATGGCAGAGGTCTTTCCGGAACGCGAGCCGGTACCGCTACCCGAGGGCGTGCTGCTGGCTGCCGACGTCGATGCGCTGCATCGGGAGATGGCCGGGGCGGGCTTCCGCGACGTCACGGTCCGCCCGGTGCAGCTCACCTGGGCCGGTCCGACCATGGCGAGATTTCGCGCCGACATCGACGAGGTGTTCGGGTTCCTGCCGCCGTTCACGGGTCTGTCGCCGGAGGAACGCGAACGTCTGACTCCGGCACTGACTGCGGCGGCACAGCGCCGTGCAGGGGCCGACGGATCGTTGATTGTCGCCACCACGGCGCATCTCGCCGTGGGACGGGTCTGACGCCCGCGGCCGATCAGCCCGGGCGGGTCAGCGGCGCGGGCCAGTCGGCCGGGGCATCCGCCAGCGACGACGTGTCGGGCAGCGGGAGCGTGCACAACGCCGCCGCTTGCTTCGCGTGAATTCCGAAGGTGCGCAGCAGATGCCGCGCAACCTCGTCGACCGTGGCGTCGGCGTCACGATCGGGTCTTTCTCGCAGCAGTGTGGCCAGGCCGATCAGCGCGCCGCCGGCCAGCGCAAGTCCCACGTCGGGATCGGCGAGCGTGAAGCGGCCGGCGTCGATGGCCGCGGCGATGTCACGACGAGCGCGAGGAGACAGCCCGTGCTCGGAGAAGATCAACGACCCGGCATTGGCCAGCAGCAGTGCCGCCTCCTGCGGTCGATGACGAAACAGCCTGCCGGCAAGGCGGAACCGCGTGACGAAAGCTTCCGCCGGGTCGCTGATCGACTCGGTGAAGACATCGAGCAGCGCGCCCATCTGGTCGAGAGCGTCGGTCAGGGCCGCTTCGAACAGTTGCTCCTTGCTCTCGAAATGGTTGTAGAACGACCCCATTCCGACATCGGCGGCCTGGGTGATCTCCAGGATCGGAACCGCGAGTTTGCCTTCGGCGATGAACGTCTGCGCCGCGCGCACCAGCGCCGCGCGCGTGCGCATCTTGCGCCGCTGGAGCCGGTTGACGGGCTGCTCACCGCCGTCGACCTCGGGCGAATCCATGGAGGCAGGATAGCAGTGATGGTCCCAGTCCTGAGGAATTCGTCAGTGCGGTGGCCGCTGCGGACGCGGAATCTTTTCCGTCGTCGATCGCTTGTGCTTGGACACGGGGCCGAACAGTTCGGCCATGAAGGAAAGAGACGGCGATGACGAGTGCCCTGTCCGGAAAACGCGCCCTGGTCACCGGCGGTTCGCGAGGTATCGGAGCGGCGATCGTGCGCCGCCTCGTCGCCGACGGCGCCGCTGTCGCGTTCACCTACCAGTCCTCGCCCGAGCCGGCGAAGAACCTGGTCGACGAACTGACGGCAGGGGGCGGCACAGTCGTCGCACTGCAGGCCGACAGCGCCGATCCCGCCGCCGTCTCCGATGCGGTGGCGGCGGCAGCGTCGTCCCTCGGCGGTCTCGACATCCTGGTCAACAACGCCGGAATCGCCTACGGGGCGCCCATCGAGGAGTTTCCCCTCGAGGAGTTCGACCGCCTCATCGCCGTCAACGTGCGGGGTGTCTTCGCTGCCACCAAGGCCGCCGTCCCGCACCTGGGGGAGGGCGGGCGCATCATCACGATCGGCAGTGTCAACGCCGACCGCGCACCGATGGGCGGCCTGTCCGGGTATGCGTTGACCAAGGCCGCCGTCGCCGGGTTCACCCGCGGGTTGGTGCGTGAGCTGGCCCCCCGCGGGATCACGGTCAACACGATCCAGCCGGGCCCGGTGGCCACCGACATGAACCCCGAAGAGGGTGGCGCGTTCTCCGATCAGGTACGTCCGTTCATCGCCGTCGGTCGGTACGGTCAGCCGCCCGACATCGCCAGTGCGGTGGCGTATCTGGCGTCCCCGGAAGCGAGCTATGTCACCGGCGTCACGTGGAACATCGACGGCGGCTTCGTGATCTGACGCTCGGTGCTAATCGACGATGCGGATGAGCTTCTTGTTCACGAACTCGTCCATCCCGAACCGGCCCAGCTCGCGGCCGAAACCCGAGCGTTTCACACCGCCGAAGGGCAGCTCGGCACCCTCGGCGCCGACCGCGTTGACGAACACCATGCCGGCCTCGATCTTGTCGGCGACCCGCTTGGCCTGTTCGCTGTCGGTGGTGAACACGTAGGAGCCCAGCCCGAACGGGGTGTCGTTGGCGAGTTCGACAGCCTCCTGCTCGTCGGCCACCTTGTACACCGAGGCGACCGGCCCGAAGAGCTCCTCGCGGTAGTCACGCGGCATGTCGGTGAGCACCCCCGGCGGGAAGTGGGCGCCGTTGCGCTCACCCTCGCTGGTCAGCTGGGCGCCGGCCTCCACCGCTCGCTTCACCTGATCTTCCAGCCGCTCCGCGGCGGCCACCGACGACAGCGGGGCCAGACCGTCGGCCTTGCCCAGAACCTTCTTGGTGAACTTGTCCAGGAACTCGTCGTAGACGTTCTCGGCGACGATGATGCGCTTGGCGGCGTTGCACGCCTGCCCGGTGTTCTCGAAGCGCCCGTCGACCGCTGCCTCCACGGTGGCGTCCAGGTCATCGGTCGACAGCACGATGAACGGATCGGAACCGCCGAGCTCCAGCACGACCTTCTTGAGGTTGCGGCCCGCGATCTCCGCGACGGCGGCGCCGGCCCGTTCCGAACCGGTCAACGACACACCCTGGACTCGAGGATCGGCGATCGCGTCGGCGATCTGCTCGTTGGTGGCATAGACGTTGACGTAGGCCCCCTCGGGGAAGCCGGCGTCGCTGAAGATCTTCTGCAGCGCCTCAGCCGATTCCGGGCACTGCGGCGCGTGTTTCAGGACGATGGTGTTGCCGATGGTCAGGTTCGGCCCGGCGAAACGGGCCACCTGGTAGTACGGGTAGTTCCACGGCATGATGCCGAGCAGCACGCCCACCGAGCTCCGCCGGATCAGCGCCGAACCGTCTCCCTCGAGGAGATCGATCGGCTCGTCGGCGAGGAACTTCTCGGCGTTGTCCGCGTAGTAGGTGTAGATGGCTGCGCTGAACTCCACTTCGCCGACCGACTGGTCCAGCGGTTTGCCCATCTCGCGCTGGATGATGCGGGCGAGCTCGTCCTTGCGCTCCTCGTGCAGCTCGGCGACCCGGCGGATCAGCGCGGCCCGATCAGCGACCGAGGAGGTCTTCGACCACTCGCGGTGCGCCTTATCGGCCGCGGCGATCGCCTGCTCGATCTGCTCGTCGGTGGCCGTCGGGTATTCCTTGACCAACTCGCCGGTGGACGGGTCGACCACTGCGTACATAGACGTGCTCATCGACAGTTCGCTCCTCAAAGATCGGGCTCGTTGAACGGGCCGAGTACAAGCCGTGCGCCGCCAGTCTAGGTCGCGGTGTTCCGGGGCGGGTTGACTTCGTCGGCGTCGGGTATCGGCTCGCCCATGTTGACCGTCAGCGGCCGCCGCAAGAAGCGCGTAAGCCACAGCAGCACAACGATTCCGATGGCGAACCAGATGATTCCGTACCGGGTGGACTCGGGCGACAGGTAGAGCCAGAGCAGCACCGTGGCCGCGACACCGACACCGGGCAGGACGACGTTGCGGAAGATCTGGCCGGCGCCGCTGACCTCACGGCGGCGGTAGGCGAAGTAGACGATCACGGTCAGGTTGACGAACGTGAAGGCGATGAGCGCGCCGAAGTTGATCAGCGAGGCGACGAAATCGAGGTTGAACGCAATCGCCAGCAGCGACACCAGACCCACGAAGATGATCGCGTAGGACGGCGTCTGGAAGCTCGGGTGCAGGTACCCGAAGAAGCGTCCGACGGGGCCGCGACCGTTGCGCCCCATCACGTACAGCAGACGCGACACCGACGCGTGTGACGCGAGGCTGGAAGCCACCGTGGCCGCGAACGCCGCCGCGGTCAGCAGGATCTTGAACAGATGCCCACCGACGTTGAACGCGATTTCTGGCAGCGCACTGTTCTCCAGCGACTCCTGGCTGAAGTTCGACACGTCCGGGAACAGCGACTGGGTGAAGAAGGCGGCGACGAAGAAGATGGCGCCACCGATGAGCAGCGCCAGCAGGATCGCCTTCGGCACTGTCGACGCATCCTTGGCTTCCTCGGTGTACATCGTGATCGCGTCGAACCCGATGAACGAGAACGCCACGATCGTCGCGCCGGTGATCACCAAGTCGAGATGCACACCCTCGTGCCACAGCGGCTTGGTCGAGAACAACGTCCCGTTACCAGCGCCGTCCATCAGGGACTTGGCGGCCAGGATCAGGAACACCCCGATCAGCACCACCTCGAACACCACCAGCAGCATGTTCACCCGCGACGTGTTGGTCATGCTGAACAGACACATCCCGGTGATCGCGGCGACGTAGACGACGACGAACAGCCACTGCGGGGCATCGGGGAAGAACGAGTACATGTAGCTGCGGATGATCAGCGCGTTCACCAGCGGGAGCAGCAGGTAGTCGAGCAGCGCGGCCCACCCGATGAGGAAGCCGAAGTTGGGGCTGATCGTCGCCGAGGTGTACGTGTACGCCGAACCGGCCGAGGGAAACACCGTCGTCATCCGGCCGTAGCTGATCGCGGTGAAAGCCATGACCACCAGCGCGAAGACATAGGCGGTCGGAACCACGCCGCCGGTTTCGTCGGAGACGATGCCGAACGTGTCGAACACGACCGTCGGGGTCATGTAACCCAGCCCGAGGAACACGATCGCCCAGAGACCCAGGGTGCGGGCCAGCGCGGGAGAACCCGAGGAGCCGGAGGCTGACTGAGTCATGGTGGCACCGCCATCTCGCTGGTGGAAAAAGGTACTCACGGGGCTTACCACAACCTCGGCGGTTCTGTACCGTGACCAGCCATGCGATATGTCGTCGGGTACGGTCCGCGTCAGCGCGGCGTCGACGGAGTGAACGTCGCGGCCACCCTGGCGCGCTCCTCCGGAGCCACCCTCGATCTCGTGTCGGTGCTGCCCAGCGATGCACCGACGTTCCAGCGGTATTCCCCTGACCAGGCCTTCAACGCCGAGCTCGATGAGCAGGCCCGAGAATGGTTGCGCGACGGCCTGTCGCGGGTCCCCGACGGCGTGACCGCCGACGCCACGGTGCAGCGCGCCGACTCGATCACCCAGGGGCTGCTCGATGCGGCCACCGACCCCGACCGCGGCGAGGCCGGGCTCATCGTGGTCGGTACCTATCACCGCGTGCGGAGCGGCCGGTTCGGTCTGGGCAGCCTCGCCGATGCACTGCTGCACGCCTCTCCGGTGCCGGTCGCCCTCGCGCCGGCTCAGTACCGAGCGCAGCCCGGGGTCTCTCGCATCACCTGCGCCGTCGGGCTGCGGCCGGGCAACGAGGTGCTGTTCGACAACGCCGTCCGGCTGGCCGGCGAATGGCGGGTTCCGCTGCGCTTGATGTCGCTGGTGGCACTCGACGAGGACGTGCGAGGCGACGGCGACGAATGGACCCGCGCTGCGCAGGAACACGCGGCCCGGCTGGTCGCCGAGGCACACCAGCGGTTACCGGCCGAGTGCCCGGTCACCAGCATCGTCGGTCGGGGGCGCTCGCTGGAAGACGCCGTCGAGGGCGTCGAGTTCTCCGACAGCGAGGTCGTGCTGGTGGGGTCGAGCCGGCTGGCCGCGCCCCGGCGACTGTTCCTCGGCCGGTCGGCCGCCAAGATCCTGCGAGCGTTGCCGGTACCGTTGATCGTCTGGCCGAGGGACTGACCGGACCGATTCGCCGACGAAAACGCCGCCGAGCGCCCATGCTGTTTATTGACGCTCAAGCAAAGGGTGGCAATGGTGGGCACCGGTCGATGTCTGGCGTATCTCGTCGCTTTCCCGATGGCCTACAGCCTGGCGATAGTGGCAGGGCGTGCCACGCGGCTCGGCGGTGACGAGATCTCACTGGTGTGGCCGGCCGCCGCCGTGGCCACCATCTGGCTCCTCGCGACCCGGTCGTGCCGAGCACAACAGCGTGGCGCGCACGTCGCCCTGCTGGTCGCTCTCACCTTCGTCGTGAACCTGGCCACCGGTGCGGCGGTGCCGCTCGCCGCCTGGTTCGTGCTGGTCAATCTGGTGCTCGCCGCGGTGACGGTGGCGGTGCTGACGCGCGGCGGACGGGTGGCGTCCCTGCGAGATCCGGGTGACCTCGCCCGTCTGGTCGTAGCTGTGGTCGTCGGCACCAGCGCCGCGGCGGTGTTGGCCGCCGGATACTTCCGAGTCGTCGAGGGCGACTCTTTCGGGGAGACGTTCGCGCTGTTCGCCGTTCGCAACGGCGCCTCGGTGCTGTTGGGCGTCTCGATCTGGCTGCGCGCCAAGGAAATCACCTGGGCGTGGCCGCGCTTCACCGTTCGAGGTCTTCCGGAAGCGATCGCAGTGACATGCACCGCCGTCGTCACCTTCGTATATGCCTTCTGGCTGAACACCGGCGTCCCGATCGCGTTCATCGTGCTGGTGCCTGCGGTCTGGTTGGCGCTGCGCTACAGCACCACGGTGGCGACGACCTTCCTCATGATCGCGGGCGCCTGGATCGTCGGCGCCACCTTGCGCAACAGGGGCGCGCTGATCGTCCCCGACGTCGAGTTGCGCGCGCTGCTCGCGCAGGCCATGGTCATCAGCCTGACCGTCGTGGTGCTGACCCTCGCGCTCTACCGCGACTCCCGCGCGCGGTTGATCGCGGAGCTCTCCCGGGCGCGCGACGCGGCGGACCGCACGTCGGAGCTCCTCGGTGCGGTTCTCGACAGCATCCACGACAGCGTGGTGCTCACCGATGCCGACGGCGACGTCGTCGTGAAGAACTCTCGAGCCGTGTCGTCGGGTCACATCGACGACATCGCGCAGGCCGTTCGGGACGCCGGGACCGGTGTCGCCGGTAAGCGGGATCTCGTGATCGAGGCGCAGAACCGGGTCATCGAATTGACCACCGCCCCATTGGCGCTGCGGCCGGCCTTCACCGTCGCCGCCTTCCGGGACGTCACCGAGGAACGGCAGCACGCCGAGCAACTGCGGGCGGCGCATGATCTGTTCGCCGGGGTCTTGGAGGCGGCATACGAGCAGGCGATCATCGGCACCGACGCGGCAGGGCGGATCACGGTGTTCAACCACGGCGCCGAACGGTTGCTGGGGTGGTCTGCCGCGGAGATGATCGGACGCTCTCCGATCGTGTTCCACCACCTGCCCGAGGTACAGGAGAGGGCGGCCGAGCTCGGCATCGCCCGGGCGCAGGACGTCTTCCTCCAGCACCTCACCCCGCGGACCGCCGACGTCCGGGAGTGGACCTATGTCCGCCGCGACGGCAGCCGAGTGCCCGTGAGCATGGCCATCTCTCAGATGACCGACCGCGACGGCGGATGTGTCGGCTACATCGGCGTGGCCACGGACATCACCGAGCGCAAGGCCGTAGAAGCCGAGCTCACACATCTGGCCTCGCACGATCCGTTGACCGGCCTCGCCAACCGCGCGCTGTTCATGGAGCGCGTGGAAGCGGCTCTGACAGCTGCCGGCCGCGCCGAGGCGACCGGAGTCGGATTGATCTTCCTCGACCTCGACGGGTTCAAGGCCGTCAACGACACCTGGGGGCACGCCTGCGGCGACGAGGTACTCAAAACCGTTGCCGAACGGTTGACTTCGGTGAGCCGATCGGAGGACACCGCCGCGCGCCTGGGAGGCGACGAGTTCGCGGTGCTCTGCCCGCAGGTGCGCGATGCGGAGGCCCTACGCCGTGCTGCCGAACGCATCAGAGCAGAATTGCGCCGACCGGTGACGCTGGGGAACGGGCGGATCTACGACCAGCTGTCGGTCAGTGTCGGGGTCGCGCTCGCCGAACCGGGGTGCGAGGGAGAGACGCTGCTGCAGCGCGCCGACAAGCTGATGTACTCCGCCAAGCGCCACGGCAAAGACTGTGTCGCCATCAGCGGCGATGTCCCTCGAGCGCCTTTCCCGCGGCAGGACTCACAGCTGCAATCCGAACTGTCCCGCGCCCTGGACCGCGACGAGCTCGCAGTGCACTTCCAACCGATCGTGAACCTGGACACCGCGAAAAACGTTGCAGCAGAGGCATTGCTGCGGTGGCAACACCCCGACCGGGGGTTGTTGTTGCCCGGGGACTTCCTGACGATGGCCGAAGCGTCGGTCCTGATGCCGGCGATCGGTCGCAGGGTGCTCGGTGAGGCGTGTCACCAGGCCGTGTCGTGGACCGGCTGCTGGTCCGAGGCCGCGGTCCACGTCAACGTCTCGGGCCGTCAACTCGAACGCGGCGACCTACGCAGCGATGTCCTGTCCGCGCTGCAGGTGAGCGGCCTCGACCCGCACCGGCTCGTGCTCGAGCTGACCGAGACACACGCCGGTCATGCCGCCCGTTCTCTGTGCGGGGACCTGGAGGCACTGCGGGAACTGGGAGTGCAGATCGCGATCGACGACGTCGGTACCGGTTTCAACGGCCTGCAGAAATTGGTGGACTATCCGTTCGACATCATCAAGATCAGCAGGCAGTTCATCGCAGGGATGCTCGACGACAAGCGGTGTGCGATGTTCACCCGGGCGATCGTCGAGCTCGGTCCCCGTGTCGGGATGACCGTGATCGCCGAGGGCATCGAGCGGCCCGAACAACGCGACCGTCTACTCGAATGGGGGTGTGCACGAGGGCAGGGTTTCCTCTTCGGGCGCGCCGGCTCGGACATCGATGGAATCAAATCGCCCGCAATGCTGTTTGACCCTGCGTAGGCGGCACCACCGCCCAGCAGAGACGACAAGAGGCGATAGCAATGAAGAAGTTCGGATTGATGAGCATGGTCGCCGGCGCGATGACCGCCGCCGTGATCGGTTTCGCTGGTCCGGCCCAGGCCGACCAGAGCGGGTTCGGGTTCGGCGGCTACGGCTACGGCCACCACGGCTACGGATACAGCAACGACTACTACCCGTGGTACGACCAGCTGTTCCCCCACGTGCACGTGCCGCACGTGGACACCACCGTCCACAACTGATCGACGAACGTCACAGAGGGCGCCCGCAGCAGCGGGCGCCCTTTTTCGTGTCCTCAGGCGCGGATCACTGAGAGTCGGCGCCGCCGTTCAGATGATCGACGACGAAGGCGGCCGCCTGGTCGGCCATGCCGTTGCTCTTGTAGGCGCTGTGGGCGGCCCGATCGAAAGCACCCGGCTGACACACCGGATCGCCCGGCGCGCACAGCTGCAGCGTCTTGTCCGCGTACAGGGGCCCGACGGTCAACGACGGTGCATTGCGGTCGACGAGGTTGAGGAAGAACGGGTCTGGTGTGCCGAAGAGCACGACCGCAGCCACGTGCGGCGCGACGGAGGCAGGCATGGGCCCGTCGATGTCGGGGGGCAGGATGAATCCCGGTGGCACGTGATCGAAGGTGGTGTAGGCCGCGACCGCGGCGCCCTGGGAGTAGCCGCCCAGCACGATCTGCGTCTGCGGGCAGCTACTCACCACCGACTGGATGTGATCCGCGGCATCGGCGACGCCGCTGACGGCGGTGGGGAAGTCCAGCGAGGCCGGGTAGTTCACTCCGTAGGTGGCCACTGGTGCGCTCAGGCGAGTGTTCAGCGCATCGACCAGTGCCTGACCGGTGTCTCCGATCCCCGGTGCCTCCAGCGTTCCCCGGGCGAACACGACCTCGACCGCCGGGCAGGCAGGTGCCGGCTGCGCCGCGGCGATCCCGGCAGCCTGGGGCCCCACGCACGCAGCCACGAGGGCGGCGGCCGCGCCGACGACGCGGCTCACCCGCAGGGTCCGGAGACTGGCGTTCATGACGGTCCTTTCGCAGTGGTGACTGGCCTGTCGCCCGATGTCCCGAACGTCATGCGCGAGAGCATGCGGTCGCGCAGCGTCAGGGTGTGGAGCAATACCGCACAGACGTGGGCGGCGATGACGACCACCAGGAGGTAGGCCAGTACCGAATGGGTCTGCCGTAGAGCAAAATACACGTCCGCATCGAACGGCGCGATCGAAGGCAGATGGAACCCGGCAACGATGGCCGGCCGACCCGCCGCGGAGACCATGGCCCAGCCGACCAGAGGTTGTACCAGCAGCAGGGTGTACATCAGCCGCTCTGAGTAGGTGACGATCCTCCCCTCGAATCGTCCGACGGTCGGCGGCCACGCCGGCGGATGCGTGACGCGGCGATTGACCAGGCGCACCACCGTGACGACCAGGATCATGATGCCGATACTCATGTGCACCGCGACCAGCGCGGCGTAGGAGCCGATGGAATTCACCATCGCGAAGCCGATCAGCAGGGCAGCGAAGACTCCGATCGCGGTGATCCAGTGCAGGATTCGGGAGCGCACCGCGAACCGCCGGGGGGCCGTCATGCGCGTACCTCGTCGACCTGAACCGCCGGCGGCGAGGACGGTTCACCGGTGCGCAACCGATAAGACGCGGCGTACACCGAGGACCGGGCGCTCAGGAGAGGGTCCGCAGAGGGTTCGAGGCCATCCGGCAGCACCAATGGATCGAAGTTGACGTCCCGCGCGTTGCCGGGGGCTTCGGTCCGGGCCGAGGTCAGGGTGAGAGTTCCGGCATCGATGCGTTGCCGGTCGGCCGGCCACGGCAGCGTGGCGTCGTCGTGCGGATCCGATGCCTGACCGACGACGAGTTCGAGCCTCCAGCTCAGCGGTGTGCTGCGGATCTGCCGCACGAGCGCATCGAAGAGGCCATCGCGTCCCGATCCGGCGGGCAGCGCGGTGTTTAAGGGGACGAACGACCAGCGCACCGGCGTGCGCACCCCCGCGGCGTCGACGGCGTAGAAGGTGTTGAGACTGGAGTACGTACTGTCTGCGAAACCCGTTGTCGGCGGGGCCTTTTTGATGATTCGCATGGCTGCCGCCGTCTCGGGGTGGGCCTGCAGGAATGCCGCCATCTTGGCCGGGTCGGGTTGACCGGTGCCCGGTACCGTCTTGCCCGCTTGGGCCCTGGCCAGGAACCCTTGGGCCGAGTTGTCGGGGAACACCGGCAGGTTCAGCGTCGCGGTGCGCCACTGCCGGCGGTGCGGCAGGTCGAAGGCCAGACCCAGCCCGCGCGCAGCGCCAGGAGTGTCCGCGACGAACGGGTCACCGCCGGCCAGCGAGAAGCGCCCGAGGACCGGGGTGCGGCCGGATCGGAAAACGGCCGCTGTCGACAGTGCCGACCCGTTCCCGGTGCTGTCGAAATAGCCGGACACCGCAACACCTTTCGCGTGGTTCTTGCGGAAGCCCAGGTGTGTCCCGTAAACGCCACGGAGGCCGTCGATGACGGTCTGTCGGGTGAACCTGGCGGCAGGCCTGATCCAGTCGTTCGCGTAGGCGACGGCGCCGAGATCGACGGCGAGGAACGCGCCGACGCCCACGAGTCCGGCCAGCACTGACCGGCGATCGATCTCGGCACGCCAGGATGGTCCGTTCACCGTCGGTACCCTCCGTGCTGGCGGCGCACCGCGCCGCGGCGGGAAATGGTCATGGCTGATTCTGACTTTCGAGGATCGTGCCTGACATTGGCGGTACCGCCACCTTCGCGATGGGGGTTAACCGGAACAGTGCCCCCCTCGGCGCTCTCCGTCAGATCGGCACCAGGATGGTCGAGCCGCGGGTGCGGCGGGCTTCCAGGTCCTGGTGCGCCTGGGCGGCGTCGCGCAGTGCGTAGGTCCCTCCGACGGTGACGGTGATGGCCCCCGATCCGATGGCGTCGAAGAGTTCACCGGCACGCCAGGAGAATTCGTCGGCGGTGCGGTTGAAGTGCGTGCGATACGGCCGGGTCAAGTACACCGACCCGGCGGCGTTGAGCCGCTGAGGATCGACCGGTGGCACCGGGCCACTGGCGGCACCGAAGAGCGCAAGGGTGCCTCGGATCGCAAGGCTCTTCAGGCTGGCATCGAATGTGGACCTTCCCACTCCGTCGTACACAGCTGCCACCCCCTCTCCGTCGGTGAGATCACGGATCGCGCGCCCGAACGCATCCGGGTCATCGGGGTAGTCGAGCACGTGCCAGGCACCGGCCTGCCGCGACATCTCCGCCTTCTGCGGAGTCGAGACGGTCGTGATCACCCGAGCCCCTTTGTTGACGGCCCACTGGGTCAGGATCAGCCCCACCCCGCCGGCACCGGCATGTACGAGGATCGTGTCTCCGGGCTTCACTGCGTAGACGGAGGTGAGCAGAAGGTGTGATGTCTCGCCCTTGAGCAGAGCCGACGCCGCAACCTGAGGGGAGATGCCGGCGGGAACGTGGGCCGTGAGATCGACGTTGGCGACACAGTATTCGGCGTAGGTGCCGTCGGTGTCGGCGGTCGCCACTCGATCGCCGACACGGAACCCGCTGACCTCGCTGCCCACCTCGGTGACCACCCCGCAGACCTCACAACCGGGGATGAAAGGCAGCGGGTGCGGATAGGCGCCGGTGCGGAAATAGGTGTCGATGAAGTTGACTCCGATGGCTTCGGTCTTGACCAGCACCTGACGTGGCCCGGGAGTGGGTGAGGGCAGTTCGGTGTAGTCGAGGACCTCGGGCCCGCCGTGGCGGGACAGCTGGATGGCGTGCACGACGGTTCCCGCCTCTCAACCCAAAAAGGGCAATTGCGGTGTGGTGGGAACGACGATCACCGTGGGTCCGTCCGCTTCCAACGCGGCCTCGAACTCCTTGGCCAGTGACTCGGTTCCGTCCACCGTGACCGATCGCAGGCCGAATCCCTTGCCCAGCGCTTCGATGTCGAGGCCCGGCAGGTCCAGACCGGGGACATGAGGAGTCTTCTCCAGCAACGCGAACGACTTCAGGATCGCGTACTCACCGTTACGGAACACCACGAACACGATCGGCAACTTGTGTTGTGCCGCAGTCCAAATCGCCTGCACCGAGTACTCGAAGGAACCGTCGCCGATCGTCGCCACCACATGGCGGTCCACGCCTCGCTCGCGGTCACCCAGCGCGATGCCCACCGCGGCGGGCACCCCCCAACCGATTCCACCGCTGGGGGTAGAGAAGAAGCTGTCGCTGTTGGTGGTGGGGCACCAGGCCAGTTGCTCGGCCATGGTGGACGTGGACTCGTTGACCAGCGCCGAGTCTTCGGGCTTGACGGTTCGGATCACGTGGTACACCTGATCGGCGGTCAGAGGCGCTGCCGCGGGCTCCACGTCGGTGACCTCGGGCAGCTGCCGGGGCGTCGGCACTGTCCGGTCATCGGGCACCTCGATCATGTCGACCAACTGCTCGAGCGCCATGCGCACCGAGCCGACGATGCTGTCGCCGACCGGAGCGATCGCCGACAGGTGTGGGTCCGCGGTGATCTGCAGCACCTCGGTGCCCTCGGGGAGGAAGTCGCCGGCGACGAAGGGGTAATAGCGGAAGACCTGCGCGCCGACGGCGATCACGAGGTCGTAGCCGCGCAGCGCCTCGTTGACGCCGGCGATCGTCATGGGCAGTGGCCCCTGAGCCAGGGGATGATTCTCCGGAAACGAGATCCGGTCTGGCAGGGAGCTGCCGTACACGGGAGCCTTCAGCTTCTCGGCGAAGGCGATGCCCGCGTCCCAGCCGCCGTCGCGGTCGACCTCAGGGCCCAGCAGCAGGAGGGGGCGACGTGCCCTGCTGATCCGTTCGGCGAACTCGGCCAACCGGCCGGCGTCGGGCGCCACTCTCTCGCTCATTGCGCGCACCACCGCGGACCCCAGGGCCGGCTTGTCCCAGTCGTCGAGCGGAATGGACAGGAAGACAGGGCCTTTCGGGGGTTGCATGGCCACCACGTAGGCCTGCATGAAGGCTGCAGGCACGTCTTCGGCCCGGGTCGGCTCATATGCCCACTTGACCCACGGCTGCGGGAACGCAGTGGCGTCGCGGTTGTTCAGATAGGGGTCCACCAGAGCCATCTCGCGAGTCTGCTGCCCGGCGGTGACGATCAGCGGGGTGTTCGCCTTGTACGAGGCGACCAACGATCCCATCGCGTTGCCGGTGCCGGCTGCGGTGTGCAGGTTCACCAGGGCCGGCTTGCGCCGCACCTGGGCGAATCCGTCGGCCATCGCGAGCACCGAGGCCTCCTGCAGGCCCAGAACGTAGGTGAAGTCGTCGGGGAAGTCGCGCAGGAAGGACTGCTCAGTCGAACCGGGGTTGCCGAACACGGTGGTGAGCCCCAGCGTGCGCAACAGGTCGTAAGTGGCGTGGTGGACAGTCATGCGGTCGGACATCAGACGGGCCTTTCGTTGGATTCCGAGTGCCTTTCGAGCGGATCGGGTGATGAAAACTCTTGTCGCCGAGGGCTCCGGCGTCATTGCCGGTGCCGACCAACTGAACGGGAGGTTTCGCGCACCTCGCAGTGGGGGTTAACCGGAACACCGGTCGGCTGTGGCCAGTGAATCACCGGCGCCGCCCGCCAACCCCAGGGAAAAACACGGGGTGCGCCGCCCCGTGGTGGCCGAGCAGAAGCCGGTGTTCGCGATGGCGCGGTCGCCGGTCGACACGTGTGATGATGACGGGGTGTCAGCAGTTGCGCGCCGCGGCATCGTCGTCGGGAGGCGATCCGAACAGGACCGGATCGCCTCGCTGATCGCCGAGGCCCAGCAGGGACGCAGCGGCGCGCTGGTCGTGCGCGGTGACGCCGGTCTGGGGAAGACGTACCTCCTCGAAGCGGCGGCACACGACTGTGCCGCTACGTTCCACGTCATCATGATCAGCGGGGCCGAGTCCGAGATGGTCGTCGATTACGCCGCACTGCAACGCATTCACGTGCAACTCGGCGCCGACGACGTGAGACTGCCCGAGGGGCAGAGGCGTGCATTGCGTGCGGCCGTCGGCAACGATGTCTCCGCCGCTCCCGATCCGTACCTCGTGGGTCTGGCTCTGGTGAACCTGCTCAGCGACGCCGGGGCGGAGCGTCCTCTGTTGTGCATCGTCGACGATGCACAGTGGATCGACGAGCGGTCGCGCCAGTCGCTCGGCTTCGTCGCGCGGCGTCTGATGGCCGACCGGGTGGCGTTGATCTTCGCCACCAGAGACGGGGGCGGTTCAGACCACCTCGACGGAATTCCTGATCTTGCGCTGCGACCGTTGAACGATGCGGAGGCACGTGACCTGCTTAACGCGGTGCTGCCCGGGCGTCTCGATCAGCGGGTGGGGGAGCGCATTCTCGCCGACGCGCACGGCAACCCGCTCGCGCTCACCGAGCTGCCCCACTCGACCCGGCCCGCGCAGCTCGCAGGCGGCTTCGCGCTTGCCGGACAGGGGGCGTTCGCGACCGCGATGGAGCACACCTTCGTGGCGCGCGTGCAGGAGTTGCCTGACGCCAGCCGCCTTCTGCTGCTGATCGCCGCCGCCGAACCGGTCGGCGACCCTGCCTGGTTCTGGGCGGCAGCGCAGGCGTTGGGTGTGAGCGTCGATGACGCCGAACCGGCCGAGCTCGCCGGCTTGATCAGCCTCGACAGCCGAGTGGTGTTCCGGCACCCCTTGGTGCGCTCAGCGGTGTACCGCAGTGAACCCGCCGCCCGCCGCCACCGCGTGCATGCGGCGTTGGCCGATGCGATCGGCGGACCCGACACCGCCGATTACCGTGCCTGGCACCGAGGCCGTGCGATCGCATCGCCCAGCGAACCGGTGGCCGCGGAACTCGTCGCGTCGGCAGAGCGCGCCCGCCGACGGGGTGGAGTCGCCGCTACCGCCGCCTTCCTCGAAAGCGCGGTGAATCTGACGCCGGATCCTTCGCTGCGGGCGCGACGAGCACTGCAGGCGGCCGCGGCGAAACTCGACGCGGGTGATCCTGTGGCCGCGGCGCGGATGATCGAAATCGCCGATGCCGCAACTGTTGACGACGCACACCGTGCCCGAGTCGTGTTGTTGCGCGCGCAACTCGCGTTCGCGACCGACCGGGGGCGGGAGGGGCCGGGTCTGCTGCTCGCCGCGGCTCGCGCGTTGTCCGACCACGAACCGTTGGTCGCTCGCGAAACCTACCTGTCCGCGCTGATGGCCGCCATGATCGTGGGCAGACTCGCCGAGGACGCGGATCATGAACCCGTTCACATCGCCGAGGCCGCCCGCCGTGGTCCACCCGCCCCGATTCCGCCGCGGGCAGTCGATCTCCTGCTCGACGGCCTCGCCGTTCGTCTGCACACCGGGTACGCCGACTCGGCGTCACTGCTCAAGAGTGCGCTGCACGCCTATCTGCGCGACGTGCACGCCGGTACGGCCGACCCTCGCTGGCACGACATCACCAATCGGATCTGCTTGGACCTGTTCGATTTCACCGCCTACCACGCGTTGGCCACCCGCCAGCTCGAACTCCTGCGGGGTGCCGGCGAACTCACGGTGTTGCCTGCCGCGCTCACCACACTGGCCGCCGCGCGCGTGATCGACGGCGACTTCGACGGTGCACAAGCGCTTCTGGACGAGGCGTTCATCGTGTCGGCGGCCACCGGCGCACCTCCGCACCGCTCGGGAACCGCGCTGCTGGCCGCTCATCGCGGTGACGAAACGTTGTGGCTGGAGATGTCTGCCCGAACCGTCGCGGAGGCCACGGCGAGGGGAGAAGGGACCGAAGTGACGGTTGCCTGCTACTCACAAGCCCTGCTCTACAACGGTTTGGCGCGATACGCCGACGCCTTCGAGGCTTGCCGGTGCGGGCAGGACTTCGACGACATCGGACTGTCCGGCAGCCTGCTGCTGGAAACAGTCGAGGCGGCCTCCTACACAAGGGATTTCGCTGCCGCACGCGCGGCGGCAGAGGAGCTGGGGCGGCGCGCGGCGGCCAGCGGAACAGAGTCGGCTCTGGGCTTGGCGCCCCGCGCGTCCGCGCTGGCCAAGGGCGAGCGCGCGACCGACGCCGATTATCGCCGGGCGTTGACGCATCTGGAGCGCAGCCCGCTGGCTGTTTACCGCGCTCGAACACACCTGGTCTACGGGGAGTGGTTGCGCAGAGTGGGCCGTGACGCCGATGCCCGTACTCAGCTGCGCATCGCCCACGACGTGTTCGCCGCCATGGGTGCGGACGGGTTCGCGCAACGTGCGGCACGTGAATTGCATTCCGCGGGGGGTAGTTTCGGTGTACGTGGCCGTCGCTACGATGCCGAACTGACCACTCAGGAGCGGCACATCAGCCGCCTGGTGCGCCAGGGCCACACCAACATCGAAATCGGGGAGCACCTGCTGATCAGCCACCGCACGGTCGAGTGGCATCTGCGCAACATCTACCAGAAGCTGGGCATCACGTCGCGCCGGCAACTCCGCGGAATGGACGTGTGAACCGGCCGGGGCGCTCCGTCGCGGTCGCGTTCGGCGTGATTCAGCGCTGCTGCGCGCGCCATTTGTCGAGAAGCCGGCGGTCCCGCTTGGTGGGTCGGCCCGCGCCCCGGTCCCGCATCGCAACCGGAATCGCGACGGCCGGGGGCGGGGGCGGCGTGCGGTCCAGGTAGCAGGTCGCCGCGTCGGCGGGGCCGACACGCTTCTGGATCACGCGGACCACCTCGACGATCCGGGTGCGACCGCCGACCAGGGCGCGCACCGTGTCGCCGGGACCGACCGTCGTCGACGGCTTGGCGGGCCGGTCGTTGACTCGTACGTGACCGCCGCGGCACGCCTCGGCGGCGTCCGGGCGCGTCTTGGTCAACCGGACCGCCCACAGCCAGCGGTCCACGCGCGTGGCGTCCATGGCGACCATCATGGAACATCGCCGGCGATGAGCCCCACCGCCGCATTCCGGCGTTCGCGAAGAAATGCCGCCACTTCGCCTGCCGCTGCGGTGATGTCGTCGCTCGTCGCATCGTCCGGTCCGAGCAGTGCGGTGACGGCTGCGCTGACGACCCGCAGCGGGTCGGTCGTCGGGCGGGAGTCGGCCATCATCGTCATCGCGACCCCTGTCACCAGACCGTGGAGGGCGAACGCCTGATCGGCGATGTCCCAGTCGCTCCGGGTCATTCGATGACGACGCCAGACCGGTAGGACCGCGCCGATGACCGCGCTCGGCCCCAGGGTCTCGTGCAGCGTGAGGGAGCGGGGATGGTCGGCCAGCATGCCGAGCAGATCACCGTCCTGACGCTGCAACGCCGCGACCAACGGATGGTTGACGGCCGCGTCGAGCATCGTCGGGCAGAACCGAGACGGTCGTGCCAGGTCGGGATCGCTGTCGAGGCGGATGATCAGGTCATCGAGGAGGGCGAGGAACCCGCGTCCGACCAGCCCGAGCAACAGATCTTCTTTGGTGGGCCAGTACAGGTAGACGGTGCCCTTGCCGACGTGCGCGCGCGTCGCGACATCGGCGACGGTGAAGCCACGCGCACCCCGTTTGAGGAGAAGCTCGCCGGCGGCCGTCACCACGCGAGCGGCCGTGGCCGACTGCTGCTCGGGCAGGGCGGTCGGCGTGGAACTCACCGGCCGACTATAGCCGCGCCGACGACGCCGCAGACCGAACTGACCATTTCAGTATTCTGGTCAGCCGTTCGGGTACGCTGGCGGCCGTGAACGTGTTCTCCGTCGTCGACCGGGCCAAGCGAGTGGCAGCCATGGAGTCGGCGATCTTCTCGCTCGCCGACCGACTGCACCCCGTGGTGTCGAGGTCGCGTATTTACGTCGACGGACTCGATCGGCTACCGCGCGACGGACGCTTCCTCCTGGTCGGGAACCACACGACGGCAGGCTGGCCGGAAATCGTGCTGATCCCCTACTTCGTGCACGCCGAACTGGGCGTCCGGGTGAGGGGTTTGGCGACCAGACAGCTGGCCGACATGGGTGGCCTCGGTGGGGAGATCGCCGAAGCCGCCGGTGCCGTGGTGGGCGATCCCGCCACCGCTGCGGAACTGATGATCCGGGGCGAAACCGTGCTGGTGTTCCCCGGTGGGGGACGCGACATGCTCAAGTTCAAGGGCGAGGAGTACCGGCTTCTCTGGCAGGGTCGCAGTGGTTTCGCGAGGTTGGCGATCGCCCACGACTATCCGATCGTGCCCGTCGGGCTGGTGGGCGGGGACGACGTGTTCCACAGCATGACCGAGCGCGACGGGGCCTGGGAGCGGATGACCCGGGGCATCGGCGAGCGGCTGCACGGGGTGCGCGGCGTCGGCATCCCCCTGGTCCGCGGCATCGGGCCGACATTCGCACCGCGGCCGCAGCGGATGTACCTGCGTTTCGGCGCTCCGATCGCCACGGAACGGCCCACCGGCACCGCGGTGGAGTCGTGGGAGCGAGCGGTCAAGCAGACCACCCAGAACGCGCTCGAGTCGATCCTCGACGAGGTGCAGACCCTCCGCGCCGAGGACCCCTTCCGCCGGCTCAACCCGCTCGCCTGGCGCAGCGCGATCCAGCCGCCGCCGGCTCAGACCGCGTAGCGCGTGCGCCCCCGCCCGGAGGCCTTCGCGTGGTACATCGCCTCATCGGCGGCCCGGAGCAACTCGAGGGCGTCCCGGGCGTCGTTCACGCCCACCAACGTGACGCCGATGCTTGCGGTCACGGTGAGCTCGACGTCGTGATACCGGATCGGATCGGTTGCCGCACAATGTAATCGGTCGATGAGCTGATCCAGCTCGGACCGTTCGATGCGCTGCATCAGCAGCACCACGAACTCGTCTCCCGCCAGCCGCGCGATCACATCGGACTCCCGCAGCGCCTGCTTCATCCGGGCCGACGTGGTGACCAGCACCGCGTCACCGGCGTCATGGCCGAAGGAGTCGTTGACGAACTTGAGGTCGTCGAGATCGATGAACAGCACCGCGCTGAGCCGCTGCACCGCATCCGGGCGCAACGACGCCGCGATGCGCGCGAAGGCCCCCGATCGGTTCAGCAGGCCGGTCAACACATCGTGGGCCGCTTCGTGCGCGGCGCGCTCGTGCGCGACCTTCTGCGGGGTGATGTCGACGAACGTCGCGACGACCGGCGAGTGCGGCGGATCGTCGGGGCTCAGCAACCGTGTGCTCATCGAGAGCCACACCCTGCTGCCGTCCTCGCAGTCGACGCCCACCACGCGGTCGACCTGGGGGACACCGGAATGCGCCACCTGCCAGACCGGCTGCTGCATGACAGGCAACGCGCGCCCCTCCGCGTCGACCAGGGGGATGTTCGAGGCGAACGGCGCATCGACCGGTCGCACCGTGGCCAGGATGCGTTGCGCCGCCGGGTTGGTCGACATCACCGAGCCGTCGGGGCCGAACACCACCACCCCGGCGTCCAGCGCGGTCACGATTGCCTCGAAGTGTCGCTCGGCGCGGCGCAGAGCGGTCATGTCCGCGCAGATCAGTACGTACCCGGATGCGGTCCGCGCCGCGGTCAGCCGGATGGAGCGGGGTGAGCCATCGGACGCGACGTGCGTGGTGTGCAGCACCCCCAGTGTGTCGATCAGCCGCTCGGCGTCGATCTCCGCGCCCACCGCGTCGTGCACAGGACGGTCCCGCACCTCGTGGAACCGGCGGCCGTAGATCTTCTCGGCCGCGGCATTCCAACTGCTGACCGTGCCTTCGCGGGACAACCCGATGACACCGTCGCTGACGTGGTCGAGCAACGCCGCTTGGTAGCGCAGGAGGTCGGCCGCTCGGCTCGTGGTCAGATCGCGGAAATAGGTGACGACCGCGGGCCGGTCGTTCCAGCGGATCCGGATCGAGGTGGCTTCGACGTCGCGCACCGCTCCGCGCGATCGGCTCATGGACACCTCGGTCGGGGGAGCGTTGTCGCCGTCGCGGTGCAAACCGTTCAGGCGGCTCTCCACCTTCGGCAGGATGTCGGCCGGGATGAAATCCGACACTTTTCGCCCGACCAGGTCGTTGCTGCCCCGCACCCCCATCCACCGCACCGCGGTGGCGTTCGCGAACACGATCGTGCCGTCCTGATGGACACAGATACCGTCGCTGGCCAGATCGAACAGCTCGCGGAAGCGCTGCTCGGCGTCTGCTGCGCCGTCCACCGCCGCCGGTGCGGCGTCGGTGTCGTCTCCTGACATACCCGCCCCCGCCGGCCCGATCACTCCGATCGAGGCTAGCGTGTCGGCGGGTGCATTCGATGAGAAACGGGTATCGACGGTGCCATGGGTAATCCGCGTCCGAAAGTCCTGATCATCGGCGGGGGATTCGGCGGCTTGTTCTGTGCCCGCCGCTTCCGCGGGGTCGACGTCGACGTGACTCTGCTCGACCGAGCCGCGTGCCACGTGTTCCAGCCCCTGCTCTACCAGTGCGCGACGGGCACCCTCAGCATCGGCCAGATCAGCCGTTCCCTGCGTGAGGAACTCGAGCACCATCCCAACGTCCAGACGTTGCTCGGGGAGGCTGTTCGCCTGGACCCCGAGTCGCGACGGGTGACAGCGCGCCGACCCGACGACTCCACTTTCGAACTCGACTACGACTACCTGGTGATCGCGGCGGGGATGCGGCAGTCCTACTTCGGTCACGAGGAATTCGCCACGTGGGCGCCCGGGATGAAGACACTCGACGATGCGCTGAGCATCCGGCGCCGGGTGTTCGCCGCGTTCGAGATCGCCGAGACGCTGCCGCCGGGACCGGACCGGGACGCGTGGTTGACGTTCATCGTCGCCGGAGGCGGTCCCACAGGTGTCGAATTGGCCGGGCAGATCCGGGAACTGGCGACGCGGGCGTTGGCCAACGAATTCCACAGCATCCAACCGCGGGAAGCACGCGTCCTGCTGTTCGACGGCGGCGACCGGGTGCTGAAAAGCTTCGCCCCCGCCCTGGCCGGTCGGGCACAGGAGACGCTGGAGAACCTCGGGGTGAAGATGCACTTCGGCGTCCACGTCACCGATGTCCGGCGCGAGGGCGTGACGGTGAGCCCGAAAGGCGGCGGGCCGAGCCGGGACTACGCCAGCCGCACCGTGCTGTGGACCGCGGGCGTGGAAGCGGTGCCTTTCGTCCGGCACGCCGCCGACGTCCTCGGTGCGCACACGGATCGGTCCGGCCGCATCACCGTCGACCCCGATCTGTCGGTGCCCGGCCACCGGGAGGTCTTCGTGATCGGTGACATCGCGGGTCGTGACGGTCTGCCCGGCGTCGCGGAGAACGCCATGCAGGGCGGGTTGCACGCGGCGGCGTGTATCCGGCGCGACGTGAGTGGCAAGCGACGCAAGAACTACCGCTACCGTGACCTCGGCTCTGCGGCCTACATCAGCCGAGGCAACGCGTTGCTGCAAGCGGGGCCCGTGAAGCTGGCCGGGGCGTGGGGCTGGCTGGGCTGGGGGTTCATCCACATCGCCTTCCTCACCGGGGTTCGCAACCGGTTCAGTACCGTCGGCACCTGGATGGCGACGATCGCCCGGGCCAACCGCAGCGACCGCACCTTCATCCTGGGCGGCTCCGGCCACCCCGAGGAGCCCTACACCTGGGAATCGCCGGTGCACCAGAGTTACAAGGCGGGCCCGGAGAAGTCGGCGTAGGACGCTGCGGCGCGGTGGGCGCGCCCGACGACGAGTGGGCCGACGATCATCGGCATACCCCGCCAGGTCGCGCACTCGATCTCCGGCGTGAACCCGCAGGCGGTCATCGTCTCGAGAGTGTCTCTGTTGCAGACACATCCGCCGGCGAAGGCGCGCCATGGTCGCAGCAGCAGGTCCTGCCATGCCGCCAACCATCGTGATCGCGCTCGGACGTGTTCGATGAACAGCAGCCGCCCCTCCGGAACGAGCACCCGCGCGATCTCTCGCAGCGCACGCTCGGGTTCGGCGACGGTGCACAGCACCAGCGTCGAGACCACGGTGTCCACCGACGCGTCGGGGAGCGCAAGACCTTCGGCCGGTACGTCGATGATCCGGGCGACTCGGCCGAGCCCCTGAAGCCGACGGTGGAGCCGGTGGCGCATCCCGGGCTCCGGTTCGGCCAGGATCAGCTCGTCGACCGCGGCCGGGTAGCAGGGCAGGTTGAGTCCGGTCCCCGCCCCGATCTCGAGCACCCGCCCGGACGCCCCGGCGAGCAGCGTCCGTCGGCGGCGCCGCATCCCCGCGAGCTCGCCGAGGCACAGGAAGGGGTCGTAGAGCAGCGCCATCACGCGCAACCACAGCTGGTTCACGGCTCGAATCTAGGAGCCGGTGACCGCGCGCCGCATCGCCCGAATCGGCCATCATTGCGCGATGGCCGGTTCGGGTCAGTCAGAGGAGCCCCTGACGGTTCGCCTCGGCGACGGCTGCGGTGCGCGACGGGCAGCCGAGCTTGTGACGGATGTTGGCGACGTGCCGGTGCACGGTGTGTGGACTGATGCCCAGGTGTTCGGCGATCTCACGGTCGCCCAGACCGCGCGCCACACAACGCAGGACATCGCGCTCGCGCACCGACAGCGGCCCCGTGACCGGCGGAGCCGCGTCGGCCGCAGCAGCGGCGAGTCCGCTGCGGCAGGCGCGCACGACCGCGCCGACGTCGCCGTACCACGGGAAGTGCGAACGACCCTGCAGCGGAACGAGAACCGCGCCGGGAATCGAGGCGGCGACCTCCCGGCCGAGCCGGAACGGGACCGCACGATCGTCGCGCCGATGCACCACTGTCGTGGGTGCCCGCACGTCGGTCAGATACGCGCGCACGTCGAGCCGGTACACCGCGTCGAGCAGCGCCGCGGCAGTCTCCGCAGTGGCCGACGCGCGTTGCAGTCGCGCGAATCGTTCGTGCTCGCAAGCGTCTGCGTCGGCGAGGAAGATGTCGCCGAGAACCCTGGCCCCCAAACCCCAGTGCGCGTCGATGGCCGCGACGACCGCGCGGCCGACCTCGGGTGGGGTCAGCAGGCCGCCCCGCGCGAAGGCGCCATAGAGAACCAGTCGGTCAACGCGTTCGGGATAGGCTGCGGCGAAAGCGATTGCGGTGGCACCACCCGAGGAACCGCCCAGCAGCGACACCCGGTCCAGCCGCAAGTCGTCGCAGAGCGCCCGCAGCGTTTCCACGTCGTGTTCGAGGGTCAGGTCGGGCGCGCTCACGTCGCGATCGGACATGCCCACGCCGAGGCGGTCGTAGCGGATCAGTGTGCGATCCTCGGCGATCCCCGTCCAGAAGCGCTGCACGCCCGGCTGCTGCCAGTCGAGTTCGAGATGACTCACCCACCAGGCGGGAGCGACCAGCGGCGGTTCGGCACCGCGGGCCGGACCGCGCACCTCGTACGCCAGCCGGCGGTCACCGACGCGCAGGAACTGCATCGCTTCGAAACCCCTGTCCCACAGGCTGTAGAACGTACACCCGGGGCAGACCTACGCGTCGGGGATTCGGACCTCGTCCCCGATCTCGACGATCCCGCCGGTGACGACGTCGGCGTACAGACCCGCGCACGGCAGGACCCCGAATTCGCCCGCGTGGACGCGGTTGTGTTCGAGCGCATACCGAACGGCGTGCGGGGAACGCGGCAGCGAACCGTGCTCCAGCGTGGGTACCGAGCAACGTGGCGTGGGCAACGTCCCGCGCACCCGTGTGGTGCCGATGCCGAACGTGACACCGACCCAGTCGTTCTCCACGAAAGGTGGACAGCCATGCGGGGTTTCGATCACGATGTTCGGCCGGTAGCGCAGCGCCTGCCCGTGCTCGAACCCGATGGCGTCGAGCGTGGCCGTGGTGATCAGGTGAACGGGGGAGTGATCGACGAAGGCACCTCCCGGGGTGCCCTGGGCGATCTCGAGGAGCTCGGCCTCGATGTCGGCGTCGATGCCGTGGGTCAGCACGTCGACCGGATCGGAGCGCTCGACCGTGGCCCCCGCGTGGCGCTCGTCGGCCAGATGGACGCGCCGTCCGACCATCTCCGAGATCGCCTCGGCCGATTCTGCGACCGGTATGGCGCGCCCGTCGGGCAGGGTGAGCACGACACCGCCGTCCTCGGTGGATGCCGAGCACTGCAGCAGTCGGCGCCACAGGCGGGGGTTCTTGGCCGTGGCCACTCGTCCCGTCTCGTCGTCGACGAACGCGAAACGGCGATCGCCTGCGGCACCGAGGGGGCCGAACTCCAGACGGGTGCACTCTTCGCCGAGCATCGACTTCACGGGATAGCGGTGCAGTGCGGCCACCCGGCCGCTCGGAACGGTAGTCATCGCCTGCGCCAGCGTACGGGCCGCCACGTGCGGTCAGCCGGTCTGCGCGATCGCGAACAATCCGGCGACGCCGACGACGTAGATGACGAGCACCGCCAGCGAATCGATGCCCATCCGGGCGACGCGCCGCTGGGGGCGGAACAGCAAGCCTGCGGCATAGCCCAACGTCATCACGATGGCCAGCGCGGTGAGGTAGATGTCGGTGCGCTCTGCCTGGGGCAGCACGGCATCCCCGGACAGCAACGTCGCCATCAGGAACAGCACGGGAAGGAAGGCGTTGCCCCCGAAGATGTCGGACACGGCGAGCTGATAGTCCCCGTTGCGCACCGACGCCAGGCCGGTCGACAGCTCGGGCAACGACGTCGCGGCGGCCAGCACCGTGGCGCCGAAGAGAACCCCGGACAGGCCGACGCCGTCGGCGATCGCATCACCACTGCGTTCGAGGACGACCCCGGCGACGAGCGTGACCACGGCGGCCAGGCCGAAAATCAGCGCCGATCGCGTCGTGCTGACGCCCTGTGCGGTCGCCTCGCGCTCGTTGCGCGCCGCGCTGTGACCGCGGGGTTTGTCCTGACCGTCGGGCGGTTCGCCGGATTCGTGCCACGGCAGGGATCGTCCGGCGCGGCGCAGCAACAGCAACCCACCCACCCAGACCGCCAGGATCAGCACGGCGGCGGGGGTCACGCGCCAGGCGATCAACGTCGGGGGGAGCTGCGTCCCGGCGATCACCAGCGCCAGGACCGCCACCACGAGGGTCGCCTCGAGCACCAGCACCAGGGAGGCGGCGCGGTAGGTCAGGGGCCGCGGTCCGCGCACCCCGAAGGCGTCGAGTGCCACCAGGACCACGGTCTGGATGGCGATACCGCCGAGGATGTTGCCGACCGCGACGCCCAGATTTCCCGACAGCGAAGCGCTGGCGACGATCGCGATCTCCGGCAGGTTGGTGGCGACCGCGAGCAGGATCAACCCACCCAGCGCCGACCCGAGATGGAGCCGGGTGGACAGCACATCGGTCTGGTTGGACAGCGAGATGCCGGCGACCCAGATCGCCGCGGCGGCAGCACCGAACGCCAGTAGCAGGGCCCACATCGGCCAACCTGACACAGGTGTTTCCTCTCGAACGGGGGCGGTGGGCGACGGCTACCCGATACGGCGGTGAGAAACCTGTCAACATCCTGAAAGCGCGCTGGCAGTGCGCATCCGGCGATTGCCGCACGCTGTCGTGACTCCGATGTTGTGCGGTACGGTCCCGTGTCGTACCGTCAACGAAGTTGATTAGCGATCCTAGCGATCTCCGAACGGTCCGCGCCTTGTCGCCGCTCCTGAAAGGCCAATGCATGCAGCGGGATTCGTTCGCCCGGCGGCTCGGGCGACGGTGGCCGCTGCTCGTTGCGGTTGTGGTGATCGCCGTGGCCGGATTCGCGGTCTACCGGTTGCACGGGATCTTCGCCTCGGGCGACGTCACCGCCACCCCCAGCGGATCGGACAGCCAGATCGTGCCGTTCAACCCCAAGCACGTCGTCCTCGACGTCTTCGGTCCGCCCGGCACCACCGCCACCGTCACCTACCTCGACGTGCACGCCCAGCCGCAGAAAGCGCTCGGCGTCGCGCTGCCCTGGTCTTACGACGCCGTCACCACCGACCCCGCCGTCTTCGTCAATGTCGCCGCTCAGGGCGACGGCAACTCCATCGGTTGCCGAATCACGATCGACGGCCAGGTCAAAGACGAGAAGCAGGTGAACACGCTGAACGCCTACACCTTCTGCCTGGACAAGTCCGGATGAGCGCGCCGATGTCCTGGCGATCCGTCCCCGATCTGATCCGGCGTTTCTCGGTGCTGATCGCGCTGTTCTGGCTCGCGACGGCCGTTCTCACCAACGTGTTCGTACCGCAGCTGGAGACGGTCGCCGAGTCCCACAACGTCTCGCTGAGCCCGCAGGACGCGCCGTCGCTGCAGGCCAGCAAGCGCATCGGCAAGGACTTCGGGGAGTACGACTCCGACAGCTCCGCGATGATCGTCCTGGAAGGCGACCAACCCCTCGGGGCCGAGGCGCATCGCTACTACGACGGGCTCGTCGCCAAACTCGAACAGGACACCACCCACGTCCAGCACATCCAGAACTTCTGGGGTGACCCGCTGACCGCGGCGGGTTCGCAGAGCTCCGACGGCAAGGCCGCACTCGTGCAGGTGTTCCTGGCCGGAAACCAGGGCGAGTCGCTGGCCAACGAGTCCGTCGACTCGGTGCGCGACATCGTCGACGACACCCCGGCCCCGCCCGGGGTGAAGGCCTACGTGACGGGCCCGGCGCCGCTGATCACCGACCAGTTCGAGGTCGGGCGGCAGGGCACGCTGAAGACCACGCTGATCACCATCGGCGTCATCGCGGTCATGCTGATGGTCTACTTCCGGCGACTGACCACGGTGTTCTTCGTGATCTTCACCGTGATGATCGAATTGACCGCATCACGCGGTGTGGTCGCGGTCCTGGCCAACGCCGGCATCATCGAGCTCTCCACCTACTCCACGAACCTGTTGACCCTGCTGGTCATTGCGGCCGGAACCGACTACGCGATCTTCATCCTCGGCCGCTTCCACGAGGCGCGCTACGCCGGCCAGGACCGGATCGCGGCGTTCACGACCATGTATCACGGCACCGCGCACATCATCCTCGGGTCCGGGTTGACCATCGCCGGCGCGGTGCTGTGCCTGACCTTCACCCGGCTGCCGTACTTCCAGAGTCTCGGGGTGCCTGCCGGCATCGGCGTGCTCGTCGCCGTGGTGGCCGCGCTGACGTTGGCGCCGGCGCTGCTGGCGATCGGTCGGCACTTCGGACTCTTCGAGCCGGCGAGGCCGATGAGCACCCGCGGGTGGCGGCGGATCGGCACGGCAATCGTGCGCTGGCCGGGCCCCATCCTGGTGGCCACCGTCGCGATCGCGCTGATCGGTCTGCTGGCGCTGCCGAATTACAAGACCAACTACGACAACCGCACGTACATGCCCGCCGACTCGCCGGCCAACGTCGGCTACGCGGCCGCGGAGCGGCACTTCTCCCAGGCCCGGTTGGAGCCCGAGCTGCTGATGGTCGAGGCGGACCACGACCTGCGCAATCCGACCGACATGATCCTGCTCGAGCGGGTTGCCAAGGCCGTCTTCCACACCGACGGCATCGCGCAGGTGCAGTCGATCACGCGTCCGCTGGGCACTCCGCTGGACCACACGTCGATCCCGTTCCAGCTCAGCGCCAGCAGTGCGGCCCAGATCAACTCGCTGCCCTTCCAAAAGGCCCGCACCGCCGACCTGCTCAAGCAGGTCGGTGTCATCAACGATTCGATCAACACGTTGCGCAAACAGTATGAGCTGCAACAACAGTCGGCAGCAGTGACCGACGAGCAGACCAGGGCGTTCGCCCAGACCGTCGCGACGGCCCAGGACCTGCGGGACAAGATCGCCAACTTCGACGATTTCTTCCGGCCGATCCGCAACTACTTCTACTTCGAGCCGCACTGCTACGACATCCCGATCTGCTGGGCGCTGCGGTCACTGTTCGACGCCCTCGACGGCATCAACGACCTGACCGACCAGCTCGCCAACGTCGCAGGCAGCATCGCGAAACTCGATGCGCTGCAACCGAAGCTGCTGGCTCTCATTCCGCCACAGATCAGCGATCAGCAGACCAACCGCGATCTGACCATGACCAACTACGCCACCCAATCCGGGCTGAACGAGCAGAACTCGCGGGCGCTGGAGAATTCGACGCAGCTCGGCGCGGCGTATGACGCGTCGAAGACCGACGACTCGTTCTACCTGCCGCCGGAAGCATTCACCAATCCCGAATTCCAACGCGGGCTCAAGCTCTTCCTCTCACCCGATGGCAAGGCCGCGCGGATGATCATCACCCACGAGGGCGATCCAGCGACCACCGAGGGCATCTCGCACATCGACGCGATCCGGCATGCGGCGGTCGAGGCCGTCAAAGGCACGCCGTTGGCGGGTTCGCGCATCTTCATCGCCGGTACCGCGGCCACCTACAAGGACATCGCCGACGGCGCGAAGTACGACCTGATGATCGCGGGCATCGCGGCGCTGTGCCTGATTCTTCTGGTGATGATGTTCATCACGCGCAGCATCGTCGCGGCGTTCGTCATCGTCGGCACCGTGGCGCTCTCGCTCGGCGCGTCGTTCGGGCTGTCGGTCCTGATCTGGCAGGACCTGCTGGGCATCCAGCTGTACTGGATCGTGTTGGCGCTGGCCATCATTCTGTTGCTGGCTGTCGGCTCCGACTACAACCTGCTGCTGATCTCCCGCTTCAAGGAGGAGATCGGGGCCGGTCTGAACACAGGGATCATCCGGGCCATGGCGGGCTCCGGGTCGGTCGTGACGGCGGCCGGGCTGGTGTTCGCGGCCACGATGGCGTCGTTCCTGTTCGCCGATCTGCGCATTCTCGGTCAGATCGGTACGACGATTGCGCTCGGTCTGCTGTTCGACACCCTGATCGTGCGGTCGTTCATGACGCCGGCGGTTGCCGCCCTGCTGGGCCGCTGGTTCTGGTGGCCCCTGCGGGTGCGGCCGAGGCCGGCGAGTCAGATGCTGCAGCCCTACGGGTCACGCGCGGCGGTGCGGCAGTTGCTGCTGTGGGAGGACGACGACCCGGCGGTCAGGCACGCGAAGTAGCCGGGCTCAGACGTGCGCGGGTGTGCGCTGCTCCATCGGCTCGGTGTCGAGCACCTCGACGTCGCGCAGCTTGCCCTTCAGCGCGGCGACGCGCCGGAGTTGATTGGCCATGTTCAGCGATGTCAGCATCGGGATTCCGCCGATGAACGTCCGGAACGACGGGTGCCCCCCGTCGAGGTGCAGGACGAACATGCACCCCACGACGTAGAAGAACCCGAGGGTGAACAGCGCGGCGGGAATGGCGTAGGCGAGTGGGGAGCGGGCGTCGTCGATCAGCTCGGCCGCATAGCGGGCTTCATCACGTGTCAGCGGTTGCCGCTTCCGTAGCTTCGCCAGCACCTCCTTGTGCGCGCCGACGGTGTCACCCAACGGGTGCGACGTCCGCCGCTCGAGGCGCCCGATGTAGGCGAAAACGCCAGTGGCGAAAACGATTTCGGCGACAGCGGCAAGCACCGTCAGATCGCCCCACAGACCGAGACCCACGATGGAACTCCTCACGCTCGACAAGAAAGGTTACCCGGGCTAACTGTTGTCGACGCAGGCTCACAGCAAGGACACAGGAAGGCTGGTCACGGGCGCCCCTCGGTACCCTCGCGGGTGATCCCCCTCAGGAAAGGCTCCCCCGTTGACGACACAGTCCGCGACCGCTGTGGATGGTATTGCCGGCTGGACGGTCGAGTTGATGGAGCGGTGGGGCGGCCTCGGTGCCGGCATCGCGATCGCGGCCGAGAACCTCTTCCCGCCGGTGCCGAGCGAGGTGATCCTGCCGATGGCGGGCTTCGCCGCACGCCTCGGCGACCTGTCGCTGGCCGAGGCGATCGCCGGTGCCACCGCGGGCTCCCTCGTCGGCGCCTGGCTGCTGTACGCGCTCGGGGCGTGGCTCGGGCACGACCGGATGCGTGCGTTGATCCTGCGGATTCCCCTCGTCGACGCCGAGGACGTCGACAGAACGACGGCATGGTTCGGCAAGCACGGCGCCAAGGCGGTGCTGATCGGCCGCGTGATCCCGCTGTTCCGCAGCTTCATCTCGATCCCGGCAGGCGCCGAGCGCATGAACTTCGCGCTGTTCACGGTGCTGACGCTGCTCGGCAGCCTGGTGTGGAACAGCGCCCTGATCGGCGCGGGCTACGTGCTCGGGGCCAATTGGCACGCCATCGATCCGTACACCGCCGTCCTGCAGTACCTGGTGCTCGGCGCCGTCGCCCTCTGGACCGTCCGATTCGTCATCGCGCGGAGGCGTCGCGCCCGGGCGTAAGACACTTCGACATCGAAGCACTAGGGTGGTGCGGTGGCCGACTCGTTGAACCCCGAGCAACTGCGGGCGTACTTCGCGTTGATGGAGTCGGTCAGCCTTCTGCAGTACGCGGTCCGCCAACAGCTCCACGGCGACGGCGGCCTGAGCTACGTGCAGTTCGAGATCCTCGCGAAGCTCTCGGACAACGATCGACCGCTCACGATGACCGAGCTTGCCGACGGCGTGGTCTACAGCCGTTCCGGACTGACCCACCAGGCCGGCCTTCTGGAACGGCAGGGCTTGATCACGCGCACCCCGTCGCCCGACGACCAGCGCGCCACCGTCGTCGAGATCACCGAAGCGGGCCGCGACCGGGTGGCGGCGGTGCTGCCGGGGCACATCGAGGTCGTGCGGGAGTTGCTCTTCGACGCGCTGTCCGTCCGCGACGTGCGTGTACTCGCGGACATGATGAGCGCGGCGCGCGACCACATGCGTGCTCGCCCGCCGCGCTCCGCGGCCCGCCGCCGCCACCGCGCCGACTGACCGGCGTCAGTTCCCCGCGGGGACGAGCAACGTCTTACCGTGCAGGCGGCCGCTGTCGGAGTCGTCGTGCACGGCGGCGGTCTCTGCGAGGGGGCGGCGATCGGCGACCTCGATGCGCAGCTGCCCCTCGTCGACGCGCGTGACCAGCGCGGCCAGTTGGGCGGCATCGCTGCGGACAAACACCCGCTGTGTGCGGACACCCCGTGGCGGCTCCTCGGGTCCGAACACCATGGTGCCCACGTGGAATCCGCCGTCGGCGATCAGGCTGATCAGTTCCCGCGTCTGTTCGTCGGTGGTGGAGACGAGGTTCAGGACGACGTCGAACGGGGCGCCTTCGACCTGGATGGGCGAGTGGGTGTAGTCGATGTGGGCGACCAGCTGGTCGGCCCCGAGGCCCAGCAGCCGCTGCGCGTCCCGGTCCCTGGTCGTCGCCGTGACGTGTGCGCCGGCCTGCTTCGCCAATTGCACGGCGTACCCCCCGACGGCTCCCGATGCCCCGTTGATCAGCACTCGCTGTCCTGATGTGAGCCCGGCGATCTCGAACAGGGCCTGCCAGGCGGTCAGCGCAGGCTCGGGCAGCGCGGCGGCGTCGGCCAGGGGCACCGAGGTGGGAGCCGCGGCCAACGCCTGCGCGGGCACCACGGCGTACTCGGCGGCCGCGCCGTCCGCATCGAGAGGCAGGAACGCCACCACGGCGTCGCCGACGGTCCACCCGGTCACGCCGTCGCCCAGCTCAGCGACCGTGCCGGCCACGTCCACACCCGGGATGTGGGGGAACGCGACCTGGTAGACCTCGGCGAGGTAACCGCCCCGGATGCCCGCGTCCACCGGGTTGAACGAGGTGGCTGCGACCTCGACCAGCACCTGCTGCGGCCCGGGTGTCGGGCGCGGCGCGTCCTCGTAACGCAGCACGTCACTGCTGCCGTATTCGTGGTACCGGATTGCCTTCATGGTGTCCTCCTCCAGCTCATGTGCTTCGAATTCGAAGCATCTGGAGGCTGCAACTCACTTCACTGTCGAAGCATTCCCGAGAGCCCGGAGGTCTTGCGGTGGTCAGGAAAACCGGACCGCGAGGGTGGCGAGGCCGAAGATCTTCTTGCCGGCCGACTTCGCGCCCACGATCAGGACCCCCGACCGCGTCTCGGGGTCCAGAGACTTCACCTTGCCGCTGAACTCGACGTCGGCGCCCTCCTTGGCCGACACGATCGCCGGCGCCGACAACCGCACGGCGAATCGCAGCGCCGCGCCGGGATCACCGGTCCACGACGAGGCGAATCCGGCGCCCAAGCCCATCGTCAGCATGCCGTGCGCGATCACATCGGGCAGCCCGGCCAGCTTGGCGATGTCCTCGTCCCAATGAATGGGGTTGGCGTCGCCGGCCACGCCGGCGTAGTTGACCAGGTCGCCCCGCGAGAGCCGGGTGTGGTGCACGGGGATCTCCTCGCCGGCGGCCACGTCGTCGAACGCCCGCGAGCCCGGCGTCCGCGTCGAGCCACCGTCGGACACCCGGACGTCACCGTCGGGCCGCACCGTCTTCTCGTAGCCCTCTTGCGATCCTCCGATGTCGAGGATGTTCATGTCGTGCATCATCGCGTTCTGCACCGCGGTCTTGACGTCGGCGCCGATGTCCTCGGCCGTCACCCCGACCACCGTGGTGTGCAGTGTGTGCACCCGCTCGCCTGCGGCGTCGGTGAACGTGTTGGTGACGGTGATCAGGTCACGCCCGGCGATGCGGCGTACCGAGGTCAGTTCGACGTCGATATTCAGCTCGTCGCCCGCCACGATCGGGCGGTGCTGCTCGAAGACCTCCTCGGTCTGCATGTAGGTGTCGTAGCCGACGACCACCTCTTCGAACATCCGGCGGTTGCACTGCATCCCCGGCGCCGAGGTGAATGTCAGCGGCGCGATCAGGTCGGCGTAGCCGAGGGCAGCGGCGGCGTCGACGTCCCAATGTGCCGGGTGGTAGTCCTGCACGGCGCGGGCATACTCGCGCAACTTCTCGCGGCCGACGAGGTACGTGCCGTCCATCTGGTAGTAGTGGCCCACCCGGGCTTCCAACGGCGACGTTTCGGCTGCGGCAGTCATGACTGCGTGATCTTACGCGTGACGCAGCGGGCACCTTTGTCGCAGACTGTGTGCGCACCGCTCGGCGAAGGAGATCAGGTGACCGACAGCCCATCCGTGTCCATCGTTGCTCCACCACTGCCAGGAGGGGCGACCCTGCCCTTCCCGCCGGTGCCCTCGGGCAGCGTCGCCGGCCGCACCTTGGGCGAGTCGACGTATGCGCCGCGTCCCAAGCCGCAGCGGCTGCACCCGGACACCCCCAACATCGTGATCGTGCTGATCGACGACGCGGGCCCCGGGCTCCCCTCGACCTTCGGCGGCGAGATCAGAACCGACACGCTGGACCGAATGACATCAGAAGGTGTGTCCTACAACAGGTTCCACACCACGGCGATGTGTTCGCCGACGCGGGCCTCGCTGCTCACCGGGCGCAATCACCACGAGATCGGCAACGGTCAGATCGCCGAGCTGGCCAATGATTGGGACGGTTATGCCGGCAAGATCCCCCGCTCGAGCGCGACGGTGGCCGAGGTACTCAAGCAGTACGGATATGCCACATCGGCCTTCGGTAAGTGGCACAACACCCCGGCGGAGGAGACGACCGCAGCCGGTCCGTTCGAGAATTGGCCCACAGGGCTGGGATTCGAATACTTCTACGGATTCCTCGCCGGCGAGGCCTCCCAGTACGAGCCCCACCTGGTGCGCAACACCACCGTCGTGACCCCGCCGCGGACGCCCGAGGAGGGCTATCACCTGTCGGAGGACCTGGCCGACGACGCGATCGGCTGGCTGCGGCGCCACCGCGCGTTCAACGCCGACAAACCGTTCTTCATGTATTGGGCCAGCGGCTGTCTGCACGGACCGCACCACATCATGAAGGACTGGGCAGACAAGTACGCCGGGGCCTTCGACGACGGATGGGACGCCTACCGGGCCCGGGTGTTCGAGCGAGCCAAGGAGAAGGGCTGGCTGCCGGCCGACTGCCAACTGACCGAACGCGACGAGACGCTGCCCGCGTGGGACGACATCCCCGAGGACGAGAAACCGTTCCAGCGGCGGCTGATGGAGGTCGCGGCCGGCTACGCCGAACACGTCGACGTCCAGGTCGGTCGCCTCGCCGACGAGCTCGACCGGCTCGGCTACGCCGACAACACGGTGTTCGTCTACATCTGGGGTGACAACGGCTCCTCTGGTGAGGGACAGAACGGCACCATCGCAGAGCTGTTGGCGCAGAACGGGATTCCGACGACGGTTCGGCAGCACATCGATGCGCTCGAGGAGTTGGGCGGCCTCGACGTGCTCGGCTCGCCTGTGGTGGACAACCAGTATCACGCGGGATGGGCGTGGGCGGGCTCGACGCCGTACAAGGGCATGAAACTGCTGGCGTCCCATCTCGGTGGCACCCGCAACCCGATGGTGGTGCGATGGCCCGCAAAGGTCGCGGCCGACCCCACGCCGCGCGACGTGTTCCTGCACTGCAACGACGTCGTGCCCACGCTGTACGAGCTGATCGGCATCGAGCCTCCGCGGTCGGTGAACGGCGAACCCCAGATGCCGCTCGCGGGCGTCAGCTTCGCCCGGACGCTCACCGACCGGTCGGCTGACGGCGGCAAACCCACCCAGTACTTCGAGATCATGGGCAGCCGGGCCATCTACCACGAAGGATGGCTGGCGTGTGCCCGCGGCCCGCGTTTGCCGTGGGTGCCCGGTCAACCGGAGGGCATCGCCACCTGGACACCCGACCATGACGCGTGGGAGCTCTACCACCTCGACGAGGACTGGTCGCAGGCACACGATCTCGCCACCGCACACCCCGACAAGCTCGCTCAGATGCGCGAGATGTTCGCGATCGAAGCCGCCCGCAACGCGGTGCTTCCGATCGGCGGTGGACTGTGGGTGCCGGTGTATCACCCGGAATTGCGCATCACCCCGCCGTACAGCGAGTGGGAGTTCTCCGGTGACATGGTGCGCATGCCCGAGTTCTGCGCTCCGGCACTCGGCAACAAGGACAACACCGTGGTCATCGACGCGGAGATCCCGGCGAACGCCAACGGGGTGCTGTATGCCCTCGGCGGCGCGGCCGGCGGGCTCACCTGCTACTTCGACGACGGCTACCTCTGCTACGAGTACAACTTGTTCATCCTGTCCCGCACCGTGATCCGCTCGGAAGGGCGCATCAACCCGGGCCGGTCGCAGATCGTCGTGACGACGCGCTATGCGGAACGTCGACCCGCCGGACCGCTCGACGTCACCGTGACGGTCGACGGAGACGACGTCGCGGCGGGCCGGGTTCCCATCAGCGCACCGTTGCTGTTCACCGCCAACGACTGCCTCGACATCGGCACCTGCCTGGGCTCGCCCGTGTCACGGGACTATCGCGAACGGGCTCCGTTCCCCTTCGAGGGACACATCGACCGCGTGCACGTCGCCTACCTCTAGTGGCGGGCGACGGACTCACCGCCTCTCAGCAGCGGGCGTGGGTCGCCTACATGCGGGTGTACCACCGGCTCGAGTACGAGATGAACCGGCACCTGCAGCGCGACTGCGGGATGTCACTTGCGGACTACACGGTGCTCAACGCGCTCTACAACGCGCCGGGGCGCAGTGCCCAACTGTCCAGCTTGGCCACCGTCATCGGATGGGAGCGCAGCCGGCTCTCGCACCACCTGAAGCGCATGGCCACGCGCGGGCTGATCGACCGGCTGCCCTCGACCGCCGACCGCCGCGCCACCGACATCACGCTCGCCGACGACGGCGCCCGCCGGTTCCGGGAAGCCGCCCCGGTGCATGCCGCCTGGGTGAGCGAGACGGTGTTCTCCGACACCGACCGTGGCCAGGAGACGGCGCTGGCCGACGTCCTGACCACGGTCCACGACTCACTCCTGCGCGCGGGCACGCTCCCGCCTCCGGGATTCGGGCCGCCGGCCGACTAGTCACACCTGTTCTGTGCCACCGTCGACGAACACCTCTGCCCCCGTCATGAAGCTGCTCTGATCCGACGCCAGGAACAGCACCGCAGCCGCGATCTCCTCCGGCCGGCCGACCCGGCCCAACGGGACCTTCGCCGCCTCGGAGTCCAACAGCTCCTGCTCGGCACCCGGGGCCAGCCCGACCAGTCCCGGTGTCTCGATCGGGCCGGGCACCACGGTGTTGACCCGGATGCCGCTGGGCGCCAATTCGGCAGCCCAGGTGCGGCCGAAGGAGCGGATCGCCGCCTTGGTGGCCGCGTACACACTGAACGACGGCGTG
Organism: Mycobacterium sp. PSTR-4-N; assembly: GCF_022348085.1. Lineage (GTDB taxonomy): Bacteria > Actinomycetota > Actinomycetes > Mycobacteriales > Mycobacteriaceae > Mycobacterium. The sequence continues at coordinate 285,919 of NZ_JAKRFN010000005.1, forward strand.
CCGTTGGAGGCCGCCGTGGAGCCCGCGAGGACGATCGAGGCGCCGCGATTGAGCAGAGGCAGCACCTTCTGCACGGTGAACAGAGTGCCGCCCACGTTGGTGGTGAACGTCGAGGTGAAGTGCTCGACGGTGATGTCGGGCAGTGCGGCGAACTCGCCGCCGCCGGCGTTGGTGAACACCACGTCCAAGCCCTTGCCCCGGGCCGCGATGGCGTCGACGACCGCCGTGAGTTCCTCCGGCTTCGACACGTCGCTGCGGACCCCCGTCGCCGCATCGCCGATCGACGCGACGGCTGCGTCCAGCGCATCCTGCCGACGACCGGTGATCACGACATGAGCGCCCTCGGCGGCCAGGCGCTGCGCGGTGGCCAGTCCGATCCCTGAGGTGCCGCCGGTGACGAGTGCGGTCTTGCCGTCCAGCTGTCCCATGATGCTTCCCTTCTCTTGGTGGATACGCGCTTCAACGTAGGTGACATGTCACCTATTCCAGGTGTGGATTGGCGCGCGGTCGGCGACCGGCACTAGGTTTCTCTGGGTGATTTCCCGCGCTGCGCGCGTCATCGCGCGCTGGACCGTTCCGCTCCTGGCCGTGCTCACCGTCGCTGGACTCGTCTCGGCTCCGGTCACTCCTGCACCGGCGATCCGCCTCGCGGCCGACGCCAACCCGCTGGCGGGATTGCCCTTCTACGTCAACCCCGATTCCAAGGGCATCAGGGCGGCTCGCGGCGCCGGCAATCCGACGCTGGACCGAGTGGTCAACACGCCCACCGCGTACTGGATGGACCAGCTGTCCACTCCGGCGGTCGACGCGAAGTACATCGCGACCGCACAGGCTGCAGGCACCATGCCGATCCTCGCCCTCTACGGCATCCCGCACCGCGACTGCGGCAGCTTCGCCGCGGGCGGCTTCGGATCCGCGGGCGCCTACCGCAACTGGATCGACGGTGTCGCGGGCGCGATCGGCGGCGGACCTGCCACCGTGATCCTCGAGCCCGACGCCCTCGCGATGGCCGACTGCCTCTCGGGCGATCAACGTCAGGAGCGGTTCGATCTGATCTCGTATGCGGTGGACACGTTGACGCGCAACCCCGGCACCGCCGTCTACGTCGACGCCGGCCACTCCCGGTGGGTCAGCGCCGAGGAGATGGCGAACCGGCTCAACCAGGTCGGTGTCGCCAAGGCTCGCGGCTTCAGCCTCAACACCGCGAACTTCTTCACCACCGAGGAAGAGATCGGCTACGGCTCGGCGATCTCCGGCATGACCGGCGGTAAGCCGTTCGTCATCGACACCTCGCGCAACGGCGCCGGCCCGGTCGAGGGTGACCCGCTGTACTGGTGCAACCCCGAAGGACGTGCCCTCGGCGTGGCGCCCACCGCCAACACCGGCAACCCGCAGGTGGACGCCTTCCTGTGGGTCAAGCGGCCCGGCGAATCCGACGGTTCGTGCGGCCGCGGCGAGCCGGGCGCCGGCACCTTCGTCAACCAGTACGCCATCGACCTGGCCCGCAACGCCGGCTGGTGAGCATCCCGCGCGCGTAGGATTTCTTCCGCAGAACCCCGGGCGGAAGGACACACGGTGGCGAGCGGACCCGATACCGCGACGCTGAAGCGGGTGCTGGAGGCGGCCGGTTGGGCGCCATCGGCACAGAACACGCAACCGTGGCAGTGGCAGGTCGACCCCGACGCCCTGCATTTGGACGCCGACTGGAGTCGCCGGCTCGGCGGGTCACCCTTCGACCGACGTGACGTCCTGCTCGCCTGCGGAGCCGTGCTCGATCACTGCGCGATCGCGCTGGGCGCTGCGGGCTGGGCCACCCGCATCCACCGCTTTCCCGGCGGCGCCGTGCTCGATCCCGGTCTGGATCCTGTGCGCCTGGCGACCTTCGAGATGATCGAATCGGTTCCCGCGCCCGCCGCGCGCGAGCTCGCCGGTGTCATCCGCCGCCGCCGGTCCGACCGGCGTGGCTACGGCACCGCTGCCCTTCCCGACGCGACGATCGAAACGCTGCTGGTGCGTGCTGCGCGCCGCGGTGTGGATCTGGCGGTGGTGCCGACCGCCCGCTGGCACCGCGACGACTCCGGGCAGGTGCATCTCCACTTCGGCGACGCGGTCCACGCCGGCCCGACCGCAACCCCTGCCGACGGCGCGCTGCTCATGCTCGGCACCGAGGACGACTCCGATGCGGCACGGCTGCGCGCCGGGGAAGTGGCCAGCCGCGTTCTCCTGTCGGCGACGGCGCTGGGTTTGGCGACCTGTCCGTTGACCGAGCCGCTGCGCTCGGCGCGGGACCGCGTCGCGGTGGCGTGTGAGGTGTTCGACGGCACCCGGCACCCCCAGATGCTGATCCGCATCGGCACACCACCGCCCGATGCGCCGGATGTGCCGCCCGTCGCCCGGCGGCCGCTGGCCGAGACGACGACGTGGTCGGTATCCGGGGATTAGTGGCGCGGGGGTCAGCGGCGCATCCGCTGCGGTGGCGTTGATCGGCGCTGCGGCCGGTGCCATCCCGACTGCGCCGTCCAGATGACGTGGGCGAGACCGTGCCCGAGGCGGTCCAGACGGGCAAGCGCCGACGCCAGATCGGCGGCGAGCGGAAGCTCGCCGTCCGGGTCGCAGATCGACAGCATCCGGCGCACCGGGTCGCCGCCCACGATCATCCAGTCCACGTCGATGCGCGTGCAGTGCACGCTGATGTAATACAGCGCCGTGAAACCGGCGGTGCCGAAGAATTCGACGGCGCGCAAGTCGAGCACGAGTTGCTTCGAGATCCGTGTGTGGCGCTGTACGTAGCGGCCGAATTCCCGGCCGTTGAGAGCGTCGATCTCACCGACGACCGCGATGGCGACCCGGGTGGACGAGCAGTGCCGGGCCTCGAAAACGGCTGGGCCGCAACGCTGTTGCTCGTAGTCCGAGCTGTACTGCATGGAGAAGCCGCGCTGCTTCTCGACGGTGGTCATGGTGTTGGCACCTCGGATCGGTCGAACTCGTGGACACTCCGCGGGCTGCAAGCTCAACCAAAGTCAAGATAGTACGGATTTCGTTTGAGCGAAAGGTTCGTTCGCATTCTTGACAGACGCCTCTCAGCAGCGCGTCTGTGTCTGCGCATCGCCTGAAAATTGACGCTCAGGCTGATCTGACGCGGAAGTGCTACGAAATCCGTCGTCGCGTCACCGCAGGCACAATGGATCGTGCCCTCACATGCGATCATCTCCGGCGCCGGCATCGCCGGTCCTGCCCTGGCCCACCAACTCACCGCGCGCGGCTGGCGCACCACCGTTCTCGAGCGTTACCCGCAGCGTCGCGACGAGGGACAGAACGTCGACATCCGCGGCGCCGCACGTGAGGTCATCCGGCGCATGGGTATCGACGCCGACGTGCGCGCGGCGAACACCACCGAGATCGGAACCCGTTTCGTCACCGCCGACGGGCGAGCCGCGGCCTCGTTCCCGGTCGGCAGCGGGGGCCGCTCCGACGGACCCACCGCCGAACTGGAAATCCTGCGCGGTGAACTGTCCCGCATCCTCGTCGAACACACCGAACAGCAGACCGACTACCGTTTCGACACCCAGCTCTGCGACGTCACCGACCACGGCGACCGGGTGACCGCGGCTCTGAGCGACGGCTCGACGTTGGACGCGGACGTTCTCGTCATCGCCGAGGGGCTGTACTCGCGGTCGCGCCGGTTCGTCACCCCCGTCGCCGTTCACACCCTGGGGATGTACTGCGCCTATGCCACGCTGCCGCGGGAGCACACCGACGACCGATGGTGGAACTGGCAGCACGCCACCAGGTCTCGCAGCGTGCACCTTCGACCTGACAACCTCGGCACCACCCGGGCATTGCTGACGTTCATGTCCGACGTGCGGGGCCTCGAGGAACTCAGCAGCGGGGACCAGATCACGCTGCTGCGTCGCACGTTCGCCGACGTCGGGGGCGCCGCGCCGCGCATCCTCGATGCCCTCGACGACGGAGCACCGATGTACTTCTCCGCCGTCGGGCAGGTGCATCCGCCGGTCTGGAGCAAGGGACGCATCGGGCTGCTCGGCGACAGCGCGTTCTGCAACGCGACGTTCGGCGGTGCCGGCACCAGCCTCGCGCTGATCGGCGGCCATCTGTTGGCCCGCGAACTCGCCGACGGTGACGATCCCGGCGGCGCGCTGCGCCGCTACCAGCGAGTCATGCAACCGTTCGTCGCGACCGCGCCCACCGTCCGTGAAGACACGCTGCGGCTGGCCAATCCACGCTCGCAGGCCGGGGTGCGCGCCGTGCACGCCGTCGGGCGCGTCGCGGCCGGCCCGCTCGGCAGGGCAGTCGGTGCGGTGTCGGGAATGGCAGGCATCGGCGGTGACGAGGTGTCACTGCCCTGACGCGTGCAGCACTGCGTCGATGACCCTCATCTCAGCGGCGCTCGCCCACGATGGATTCGACTGCATCGGAACGCGAAACACCTCGAGCTCGGCCAACTCCGGAACCGTCCGCAGGTGTGCCGCCGTCAGCGGCGTGGAGAGCAGCGGGATGTGCACCGGTACCCGGTGGCGGCCGTCGGCGATCACCACGTCGCCGGTGATCCGTCCCAGACCCCAGATGCCGCGGTCCGGCCGCGTCGTCACCCACAGCAGCACCCGCTGGCCGGGCTGCATCAACCGCGTTCGGTAGTTGTCGGCCACACACCACTGCGGCGCAGTGTGTCCGGCCGCGACCATGGGCTCGACCGGCGTGTGGCGCGGATTGGCCTTGATCACCCACGAGCCCAGCGTCTCGAGCGAGACCCGGTCAGACGTCGGAGCTCTCCCGCCACAGGTCGATGCCGGATTCGATGGCGTACCGGTCGATCTCGGCGAGTTCCTCGTCGGTGAAGTCCAGATTCTTCAACGCGCCCAGGTTCTCGTCGAGCTGGGCCACGCTCGACGCGCCGATCAACGTCGACGCCACCGTCGGCTCCCGCAGGACCCAGGCCAGCGCCAGCTGGGCCAGCGACTGACCGCGACGTTCGGCGATGGCGGCCAGGCCCCGCAGCCGCTCCAGCACGTCGTCGGTGACCTGCTCGTCATCGAAGGTCGGCCGCGCCGTCGCACGCTCCACGCCGTCGGCGGGCTGGGTGAGATAGCGGTCGGTGAGCAGGCCCTGCGCCAGCGCGGTGAACGCGATCGCGCCCATGCCCGCCGTGTTCAGCTCGGCGGCCAGACCGTCCTCGATCCAGCGGTTCAGAAGCGAGTACGACGGCTGATGGATGACCAGGGGCGTGCCCAGCCGGCGCGCGATCGCCGACGCCTCTGCCGTCTTGGATTGCGAGTACGACGAGATGCCGACGTAGCGGGTCTTGCCCATGCGGACCGCCGTGTCGAGCGCGCCGATCGTCTCCTCCAGCGGAGTGTTCGCATCGATGCGATGGGAGTAGAAGATGTCGACGTAGTCCAGGCCGAGGCGATCGAGGGACTCGTCGAGGCTGTTCAACACATAGGTGCGGCCGCCGAGCTGACCGTACGGGCCGGGCCACATGTCCCAGCCGGCCTTGGTGGAGATCAGCAACTCGTTGCGGTACGGCTTGAAGTCTCGGCGCAGCATGCGGCCGAAGTTCTCCTCCGCCGAACCGTACGGCGGGCCGTAGTTGTTGGCGAGGTCGAAATGCGTGATGCCGCGATCGAAGGCGTGCCGCAACACTTCTCGCTGCGTATCGAACGGCCGGTTGTCGCCGAAGTTGTACCAGAGCCCCAGCGAGATCGCGGGGAGCAGCAGCCCCGAGGTGCCCACCCTCCGGTAGGGCATCTCGCTGTACCGCTGGGCCGAGGCCACCCAGGGGTCGTGGGTGAACGGAACGTCGGTGATCGCGAACTGCTCGGCCATCTGTTCATCGTAGGCGTGCGGCCCGGGTGTCCATGAGGGTCAGCGTCGTAGCGGGACCGCGGCCTCGAAGTGAGCCGCCTTGCCGGCGGATTGCCAGGAGAGCCACCGCTCCCAGCGGTGCAGATTCGTCTGCTGCCACCACCGGTCCAGGGGCGGGCTGACCCGGCGCCCGATCTCCAGCGCCGTGATCACCGGTGCGCGGGCCAGCAGGAGCGCGATGCCGGGCAGCGCCGACGGCAGCCGGTAGCGGCGGCGATTCCACGGCAGCATGTACAGGCCGAGATAACCCGCCTGCACCCGGTAGTGGTACTCGGCGCGCAGCCGGCGCAGACCGCGGTGCGAGGCCGTCGGGGCGAAGGCCGGCACGAACGATTCGACGAGTTCGCGTCCGCTGTCGCCGCTGTCGTGGCTGCGGGCGGAGTCGGCCATCAGCAGGATCCGCCACGCGTCGGCGACGGTCTCGGGAAAATAACCGTCGCACCGCACGCCGACGAGATGCCCGCAATACCGGTTGAAGTGCAGCACCGCACGCATCTCGGCGGGAGAGGTGAGGTGGCCGAGGGCGAACAGCCCCAACGCTGGTGCCACGCTGCCGCCGAGCAGCGTGAGCAACATCGCGGACTGGCTGATCGGCAGGCCCCAGCGCGCAGCGTCCCACTCCGGGTGTTCCCGCACCCGCTGCCGGACGCTGACGTGCATGATGCGCACGTGCAGCGAGATGCGCCGACCGAGTGAGCCGGGGGTCAACAGCGCACCCGGACGGCACACCTCGATCCACCAGCGCGACGTCTCGAGGTAGCGGTGCAGCGCGCGCTGGCCGGCGTACCCGCCCGAGAGGGACAGCGGCACCGCGAGCCAGGCCTCGGTGTAGGTGTCGGTGGTGCCGGCGTTGCCGAGGGCGCCCAGCGCATACGCCCATCGTCGCCAGACCGCGGCGCCCTGCTCGACCAGCTCGGGGTCCAGCCAGTCGGGCATCTCCTCGAACTCCGCGAACAGCGCCCGCATCGACTCAGGCGCCTCGGGGAGACTGTCGATGCCGCGGAGCTGGGCCTCCTCCACCAGATCTCGCGCGCGCCGGGCGCCCATGTGCCCGTGGTAGGTCTCGGCGACGAAGCGCTCGGCCACCGGGTCACCCTCGGTGAGACCCGCGATGAAGGCTCGGGCCACCGTGTCGGACGGAAACGGGTCCACTCCTGTCAGCCGCCGGAGGCCGTGACGCAGCCGGGCGCGGCGGACGCCCACCTCGGGGTAGCGGAACGCAGTCGGTGCCGCGGGCGGGCGTGCGGTGTCGGGCATCTGTCTGTCTTAGCGCAGGGTGGCTGCCACGGTCCGGCGTTCGGTGGCTCTGCTCACCCTTCCTGCGGATCGTCGTCCGCGAGCGTGCCCTCGGCCTCGGTGAATTCGACGCTGTACGGGGCACGTGGCGGCGAGATCTCATCGAGTCGTTCGTTGATCGCCTGCGCCACGATGTCGTGCTGCAACGGAGGCAGCGCCAACGCACCGTTGAGATAGGCGTCGAGTTCGAACCGGCTCGCGATCCCGCCGTACGCGAAGTAGCGCAACCACAGTTCGGCAGTCGTGAGGCCTGCGGATTCGAACGCCTGCCGGAATCGTTGTTGTACGTCGCCCTGACTGACCATCTGTCTGATCACCCTTCTGTCGCCGAGGCGACGACCCGCTCGGCGACCTGAATCAGGATGCGGCGGCTGCCATGGGACTCCAGGACGAGCTGTCGAAACGCCTCGTCGGGACCGATCTGGTTGCGCGCCATCATGATCCCTCGGGCCATCGCGATGACGTCGCGGTTGCGCAACGTGTCTTTGAGGGTGTCGCTCATCTGTTCCGCGGCCTGCACCGTCAGGACATTGCCGACGAAGATCGCCGCCTGACGTGCGAAGCGACGCAACAGGTCTGCGTCTTTGTCGGAGTATGCGTCTGCCGCTGTGGAGTACACCTTCAGGGCCCCCAGGGAACGCTCACCCACGAGCAGGGCAGCACTCATGAAGGACCGCATTCCCTCTGCACGTGCCGCGCCCGTCCACGACGGCCATCGTTGTTCGTCTGCATCCGGCTCCGACCGGATGAAGCGGCCTTCGCGCCACGCAGTCAGGCACGGCCCCTCGTCGAGCTGATACTGCAGATCATCGAGCAGCTCTGCGAGCGGGTCGGTGGCGGCGGATGTGATACGCCTGCCGTCCGAATCCAGCAGAGACAGACCGGCTCCGGTGCTGTGACCGATGGTGTCGGCGGCGACCGACGTCATGGTGGCCAGCGCTGTGGTGACGGTGTCCTCGGTCAGCAAGATGCCGGCCAGGCTGGCGAAGATGCCGGCCAACTCCGTGTCGGGCTGCGGCTGGGGAGCGGTCATCACGGGCTTTTACCCCACACCGCGTCCGTCATGCGCCCGTCGGCCGGTTTCCCCTGCGCTGTGACAGCGGGAGAGGGAGGATGGCCGGGTGGCCACCCTGATGTCTGTGAACGTGGGGCTGCCCCGCGACGTGTCGTGGAACGATCGCACCGTTTTCACGGGGGCCTGGAAAGATCCCGTCTCCGGACCGCGGCGGGTACGTCGGCTCAACATCGACGGCGACGGGCAGGGCGACCTCGGCGGCCACGGCGGGGAGAATCGCGCCGTGCTGGTGTACCAGATGGATTCCTACCGGCACTGGGCCCGCGAGTTCGGGCGCGACGACCTCGTGCCCGGACTGCTGGGGGAGAACCTCACGGTGGAGGGGCTCCCTGATGACGAAGTCTGTATCGGTGACCGCTACCGCGTGGGCGACGCGGTCCTCGAGGTGACCCAGCCGAGGGTCACCTGCTACCGCGCCGGGATGCGGATCGGGGAGCCGCGGATGGCCGCGCTGCTGGTCGCCCATCGGCGGCCGGGGTTCTACTGCCGGGTGATCATGGAGGGCGACGTCGAAGCCGGTCAGGAGATCGTCAAGATCGCCGATGGTCCCGAGCAGATGACCGTCGCCGAGATCGACGCGCTGCTCTACCTTCCCGGCCACCCGCGCGACGGACTCACCCGGGCGCTGCGCATCCCCGCCCTCAGCCCGGGCTGGCAGGGCTCCCTGCGGGCGCTTGCCGAACACGACGCCGCAGCCTCCGGCAACCCCGGCCTGGCCGCCGCCGGTCCGCCGCCCGCCTGGACCGGCTTTCGCTCGCTTGTCGTACGCGACGTCGTCGAGGAGAGCCGGTCGGTACGGTCGGTGGTCCTCGCCGATCCGGCTGACGCGCCGTTACCGAAATGGCTTGCCGGCCAATCGGTCACGCTCCGGTTGCCGCGCAGCGGCGAAGCGCCCGCCCTGATCCGTACCTATTCGCTGTGCAACGCGCCGGGCAGTCCCTCCTACCGCATCGGTGTCAAGCGCGAACCGCACGGCGCCGCAAGCGAATACCTGCACACACGGCTGCGACCCGGGGACTCGCTCGACGTCGCCGCGCCGCGCGGCACGTTCTGGTTGGCCGACGACGAGTCACCGGTCGTCCTCGTCTCCGCCGGGGTCGGGGTCACGCCGGTGTTGTCGATGCTGGCCGCTCTGGTGGCCACCGCGTCCACCCGGCCGGTGTGGTGGCTGCACGGCGCGCGCAACGGCGCCGACCACGCCTTCGCGGCCGAAGTCCATGAGGCACTGAAAGCACTGCCGCACAGCACGTCTCACGTTGTCTACAGCCGGCCCGCGTCGACAGACCGCGTGGGGGTCGACTTCAGCGCGTCGGGTCGGCTGTCGGCGGCGACGCTCGAGGTGTTGAACATCCCCCGCGAGGCCAGCGCCTATGTGTGCGGACCGCAGCCGTTCATGACCGCGATGGAAGCGGCGCTGCTCGAGCACGGCCTGAACCCGTCACGGGTGCACACCGAGATCTTCGGTGCGGGCCCGGCCCTCACGCCCGGTATCGCCGCCACCACCGTCGCTCCGCATCAACCCGACGGCGACCCGGGACCGGGGCCCGAGGTGCAGTTCGTCCGCAGCGGGCTCGCCGTGCAGTGGGGGCCCGATCGGATGAGCCTGCTCGAACTCGCCGAGGCGTGCGACGTGCCGACCCGGTGGTCGTGCCGTACCGGCGTGTGTCACAACTGCGAGACGGCCGTGCTGTCCGGGTCGGTGCGCTACGACCCCGAGCCGCTGGAACCGCCCGCCGACGGGAACGTGCTCATCTGTTGCGCGTCACCCGTCGAGCCGCTGGCGCTGGATCTGTAGCGGCGACTGCCACCGGAACATCCCCGCGCCCTGGGCGTAGGACAGATGGCCGCCGAGCGCGCCGCCGATTCCCATCGCCAGCAGCCCGAGGATGGAGTAGCGGCGCGCGACAGCCGGCTTTTCGCGTCGGTACGCGCGGTAGGCCAGCGAGAACAGCCCGACGGCCACCGCATTCGACCCCGCATGCACCAGACCCACCCGCTGCTGCCGGCGGTTCAACAACGGGAAATCGGCCCAGCCGGCGAGCACCGTCGGTGGAACAGCGGCGAGACCGACGCCGAGAAGCCTGCGCGCGGCCTCCGGATCGTCGAACACGACGTCGAACAGGATCGAGGCCGACCACGGCCCGATCGGGATCGTGACCAGCAGCGGATGAACCGGGTGCCCCAGCCACGAGCCGCGCAGCAATCGCGCGAGCCCGGTACGGGTGACGATCCGGTCCGCGACGTCCGCTGCGACCCCGGCCGTGCCATCGAGCGAATCGAAACGGTCGACACCGGCGAGGATCTCATGCGCATTCATGCCGGGGCACTACCCCGTGGCCGCCCGTCCAATCACGTTCCACGATGTCGATGCATAGTGACACCGGCACGGGGTAACCGCGCCCGCATGGCGAAGATCGGCTACTTCCTGTCCTGTGAGCAGTACACCCCTGCGAGTCTGATCGAGCAGGCCAAACGCGCCGAGGACGCCGGGTTCGAGGCGCTGTGGATCTCCGATCACTTCCATCCGTGGAACGACGAGCAGGGCCAGAGCCCCTTCGTGTGGGGCGTGATCGGAGCGCTGTCTCAGGTCACGTCGCTGCCGGTGAGCACGGCGGTGACGTGTCCGACGATGCGGATTCACCCGGCGATCATCGCGCAGGCGGCCGCGACGGCGGCTGTGCAGCTCGACGGCAGGTTCGTGCTCGGGGTGGGCAGCGGAGAACTGCTCAACGAGCACATCTTCGGCGATCCGTGGCCATCGGTGGGCGTCCGGCTGGAGATGCTCGAAGAGGCGATCGACGTGATCCGCTTGTTGCACCGCGGCGACGAGGTCAGCCACCACGGCGAACACTACGAGGTGCAGGAGGCGCGCATCTACACCCGCCCCGAGCAGCCGGTGCCCATCTATGTGTCCGGATTCGGCCCGCAGGCAGCCGAATTCGCCGGACGGCTCGGGGACGGGTTCTGCACGACGATGCCCGACGCCGAGCTGATCACGACGTTCCGCGATTCCGGTGGTGGCGACAAGCCGGTGCAGGCGGGCACGAAGGTGAGCTGGGATCGCGATGCCGACACCGGGCTCGATGCCGCGCATCGGCTGTGGGCCAACGAGGCACTGCCCGGCCAGCTGGCGCAGACGCTGCCGCGGCCGCGTGACTTCATGGCAGCGTCGACTCTGGTCCCGCGTGACATGGTGGCCGAGTCGGTGGCGTGCGGCCCGGATGCCGATGCCCACGCTGCCCAGGTGCGCCAGTACGTCGACGCCGGGGTCGACGAGGTCTACGTGCAGCAGATCGGTCCGGACCTCGACGGATTCTTCACCAGCTGGCAGCAGGACGTGCTGCCGCAGTTCAGCTGACGCGGCTCGGCTCGGCTGGCATCGAACCCCGCCCAAACCGACGTTCGGGCGGGAAATGGCCGTGATTTCGCACCCGAACGTCGGTTTGGGCGCAGTCAGGACCGCCGCATCGCCTCGGTGATCGCGGCGACCCGCGGATCGGCCCGCAGCTCCTCCAGGGTTTCCGGCAGCGGAAGCCGCCAATTCGGATACTCGTCCACGGTGCCGGGCAGATTCGGCTGATGTACCTCGCCGATGACGTCGTAGGGCGAGATCAACCTGAGTCTGCTCGGGGTGCGGGCCAGGAGCCGGTGCATCGCGAGAACGATGGCGTCGTCGTCGGTCTCGTCGGCTCCGAGGAACCCTTCGGAACGCAACAGCGCCAGCCACTCCGCCCGTTCAGCGTCGGCATTCGCCTGCTCGGCCGGTACGTCGTCGAGCAGGCCGAGGTCGGCGCGAGCCCGAACGTGCTCACCCGCCAGGAACCCCGCGGCGGTCGGCAGGTCGTGGGTCGAGATGCTCGCGGCCGCCCGCTCCGGCCATCGTGCCGGGGGCAGTAGCGGCTCTTCCGGCTCGTCCAGGTCGCGGGTGAACCACGCGACCGCGCAGCCGAGCATCTCGTTGTCCGCCAGGGCCTGCGTCACCTCGGGCTCGACGGTGCCCAGGTCCTCGCCGACGACGGTGGCGTTGGCACGGTGGGCCTCCAGCGCCAGCACCGCCAGCATCGCCTCGGCGTCGTAGTGCACGTAGGTGCCGCGGTCGGGACCGTCGCCCGGCGGTATCCACCACAGCCGCCACAACCCGGCGACGTGGTCGATGCGCAGCCCGTCGGCGTGGGAGAGCGCGGCGCGCAACATGTCGCGCAACGGTGCGTATCCACTCTCAGCCAGCCGGTCGGGCCGCCATGGTGGCAGCCCCCAGTCCTGGCCGCGCGGCGTGAAGTTGTCCGGCGGCGCGCCGATGCTGACCCCGGTCGCCAGTACATCGGCCAGTGCCCACGCGTCGGCGCCGTCCGCGTCGACGCCGACCGCGAGGTCGTGAAGCACCCCCAACGCCATTCCCGAGGACTTCGCCGCATCCCGCGTCGCACTGAGCTGCGCAGCGCACTGCTCCTGAACCCACGAATGAAAGGCCAACCGCGGAGCCAACTCTCGCCGGGCCGCGGTGACGGCCTCGCTGGACACCTCGCGCAGCGGTGCGGGCCACCGGCTCCACCGGCCGCCGTGCCGTTCGGCGAGCGCACAGTAGGTGGCCCAGTCGCGCAGGCCGTCGGACGCATCGCCGGCCAGCGGATCGGGTCGTCCGGCCGAGTGCCACAGCAGCTCCAGCGCCGAACGCTTCGCCGCCCACACCAGATCGTGGTCGATGCGCGGCATGGTCGCCGAGACGCGGAGCGCGTCGACGTCGGCACGGGTGGTGGGGTCGGCGTGCGCATAGGCGGGCAGGTCCTCGATACGCAACGCCAAGGGGTTGGCGAACCGGCGGCTCGACGGCGTGTACGGCGAGGGCTGCACCGGGTGGGTCGGGCCGGGTGCGTGCAGCGGATTGAGAAGCACCGCCCCGCAACCGTGTTCGGCTGCCGTCCAGCGGATGAATTCGGTCAGATCGCCGAGGTCGCCGATACCCCAGGAGCGTTCGGAACGCAGCGCGTAGAGCTGCAGCATCCAGCCCCACGTGTCCGGGGCCGTGGGCACCGTGGGTGGCGCCGCGACGAGTGTGACCTCCTGGCCGTCGCGGGTGTGCAGCCGATACCACCCGGGCGCCAGATCGGCTGGGATCTCGTCGTGCACGTCGATGTGGACGCCGTCTTCGGCGACCAGCAGTGTCGCCCCGGGAACCGGCCGCGCCCGACCGGTCAACCGCACGGCGAGGGTCGGTGGCAGCACCCCGGCGCGCTCACGCTCCTCGAGGCGGGCCAACTCGGCGCGGCGCTGCGCCTCGGTACCGGCCTCCACGTCGAGAAGTCCGAGCACGCGGATCACGACCTCGGCATCGACGTTCACCGGTTCTCGACGCTCGTTGCGGTAGGAGGTCGCGACGCCGTGCGCGTCGGCCAACCGGCGCAGGTCATCAGGCACGGGCGGGAGATCGGGGCTCACCGCGGCTCTATACCCCGCGCGCAGATCTCTACACTGCCGCGCCGACGAGGTGCCCGATCCCATAGGTGATCAGCAGTGCGAGACCGCCACCGATCACGTTACGGGCCATCGCGCGTTGCTTGGGCGCGCCGCCGAGGGCGGCCGACACCGCGCCGGTGAGCAGAAGAGCGGCGAGGACGGCCACCACGGTGACCGGCACGCGCCACGTGGTGGGAGGTGCCAGGATCGCGATGATGGGGAGCAGCGCACCGATGGTGAAGGACAGGGCCGAGGACAGCGCAGCCTGCCACGGATTGGTGAATTCCCCAGGCGTGATCCCCAATTCGGCCTCGGCGTGTGCGGTGAAGGCGTCATGGGAGGTGAGTTCCTCGGCGACGGTGCGTGCGGTGGCGGGGTGGAGCCCCTTCGCCTCGTACAGGGCGGCGAGTTCGTCCAGTTCGGCCGCGGGATCGTCGCGCAACTCGCGGCGCTCCTTGTTCAGGAGGGCCTTCTCGGTGTCGCGCTGCGTGCTCACCGAGACGTATTCGCCCAGCGCCATCGACACCGCGCCGGCGGCCAGCCCGGCGATGCCGGCGGTCAGGATCGGGCCGCGCTCCGCCGTCGCCGCGGCGACGCCGACCACCAGGCCTGCGGTCGACACGATCCCGTCGTTGGCTCCCAAGACGCCTGCACGCAACCAATTCAGCTTGGCGGCAACGGAACCGAGATGTGGTTCGTCAGGGTGGGGGTCGGTGCTCACCGGGCCACCGTAGCGAGAACGCCAGTCCGCCACCAGCAAACCTAGCCTGCCCAAACGAGGGGCTACGCTCGCGGACATGAGGTTCGGCATCGCCACGTTCGTCAACGACGACACCATCGACACCGTCTCGTTGGCGCGCGCCGTGGAGGAACGCGGCTTCACGTCGCTGGGCATCGCCGAGCACACCCACATCCCGGCGAGCCGGGACACACCGTATCCCGGCGGCGGCGATCTGCCGTCGGTGTACTACCGCACGCTGGACCCGTTCGTCACCCTGGCCGCCGCGGCGGCGGTGACCTCGTCCATCGAGTTGATCACCGGGATCGCGCTGCTGATCCAGCGTGACCCCATCATCACCGCCAAGGAGGCGGCCAGCGTCGACCTGATCTCCGGCGGGCGGTTCGTCTTCGGCGTCGGCGCGGGGTGGAACCTCGAGGAGATGCGTCAGCACGGCACCGACCCCGCGACCAGGGGCGCGCTGCTCGACGAACGCATCGAGGCGATCATCGCGCTGTGGACCACCGAACCCGCGGAGTACCACGGCCGTCACGTGCACATCGAACCGTCTTACCTACGGCCCAAACCCGTACGCACGCCGCACCCCCCGGTGTTCATCGGCGGGAACTCGGCGGCCACGGTGACCCGGATCGTCCGGCACCGGGCGGGCTGGTTGGCCAACCCGATTCCGCTGCCCGAGCTGGGTGAGCGCGTGGCGCAGATCCGCGACCGTGCCGACCACGACGTGCCGCTGAGGTTGTTCTCGGCGCCGAACGACCCCGACTACTGGCAGGGGGCAGCGGAGCTCGGCTTCGAAGAAGCGGGGCTGCTACTGCCGACCAAGCCGCTCGACGACTCGCTGCGCATCCTCGACCAGTTGGCCGACAGGGTGGCGCAGTTCGGGTAGCTCAGTGAGCGGCGGCGATGCGCCGGGGTGCTTCCGCCGGCAGCGTCGGGGTGGCCGCGGGCGTGGCCACGCGGCGGCGGCGCCGTGCATCGCGCACGATCCGCCGGGTCAGTTGGCGCTCGTCGCGATCACTGATGGATCGCATGCGCTGGGCCAGGATGTCGAGCTGCTGCCAACTCAGCCCGTCGAGGTCGCCATCTGCGTCGTGGGTCGCCACGACGACGGCGCCACGCAGGAGCGGCACGTTCTTGGCGGTGAAATTGGTTGTCGCCAGCAGTAATTCGGTTGCATGGCGGTTGACGCGGCGCTGGCACCGCCCCGCTGAGGAACTGAACCAGAAGTCGATGTGACGGTCGGCGCTGCTCAGCGACTGCAGGCCTCGGTCGTGGATGAGACGGTCGATGTCGGCCCGGGTGTAGGCCCGTGTCTCATAAACCAGGCCCTTGGTGCTGAAGTACAGGATTGTGTTCATTCCGATGATCCATTCGTCACTTTCTCGGTGGTGGGTGACACGTGCAACGCGTCGTTACTGGAGTTACCCGTGTGACAATTGGGACAAACCTTGATAACGATCGAAACATTCCCCGCCCGCGATACGGTCGCGTGATGGACTTCGCCGAGTACCGGACGTACGACGCCGTGGGGCTGGCCGAGCTGGTGGCCTCGAAGGAGGTGTCTCCGGAGGAGCTGCTGTCGGTCGCCAGGGAGCGCGCCGCTGCCGTCGATCCGCGGATCAACGCGATCGTGCGCGACGTGCCCGCTCCCGCGCCGGCCGACGGCCCGCTGAGTGGGGTGCCGTTCCTGATCAAGGATCTGGGCCAGGACTTCGCGGGAATGCCCACGGGGTCGGGCTCGCGCGCGCTGGCGTCGCGACCGGCCACCGAGCACTCCACGGTCGTGCGCCGCTGGCTCGATGCCGGCCTGGTGATCTTCGGACAGACCAACACACCCGAGTTCGGAGCGAAGGGGATCACCGAACCCGTCGCGAACGGTGCGACGCGCAATCCGTGGAACCTCGCGCACAGCCCCGGCGGCTCCTCGGGCGGGTCGGCGGCGGCCGTCGCCGCCGGCATCGTCCCGTGCGCGGGCGCCAGCGACGGCGGCGGGTCGATCCGCATCCCCGCGGGCTGCTGTGGACTGTTCGGACTGAAACCCGGCCGGGGTCTCGTGCCGTCCGGCCCTGCGGCCGGCGAACCGATGCACGGCGCCGCGGTCAACGGTGTCGTGTCCCGGTCCGTGCGCGACACCGCGACCATGCTCGACGTGCTGCGCGGTGGCGAGCCCGGCGCGCCCTACCAGCCCGCGATACCCGCCGAGCCGTTCGCGGCAGGCCTGGACGCCGAACCCGCGCCGCTGCGGATCGGCGTGCGCGTCCCGTCGTCGATCACCCCGTCGCCGCACCCGGAGGCCTACGCCGCCGTCGAGAACGCCGTCCGCTTGCTGACCGAGTTGGGCCACCACGTCGAGGAGCTGCCCGAGGCACCCTTCGACGACGCGGCGCTGGCCCGCGACTTCCTGCTGACCTGGTTCGTCTCGCTGGCCTACGAGGTCGACGAGGCGAAGAAGCTGACCGGCGCCACTGACGGGTCCTTCGAGCGCGACACGCTGATCATGGCGGCGCTGGGCCGGGCCACCGGCGCCGTGGATTACGTCGACGCCGTGGCCCGCCGCCACGTTCACACCCGCCGGCTCACCGACTTCTTCTCGACCCACGACCTACTGCTGACACCGACCCTGGCCAGTCCGCCACCCGTGATCGGCGCGTTCGACCTGCCCGCGGCGCTGGCCCGCGGCGCCGACGTGCTGCTGAAGACCCGGACCGCGAAGATGCTGCGGTTCACCACGATCGTCGACGACATGGTCGACGACAACCTCGGCTGGGTGCCTTACACCCAGCTGGCGAACCTCACCGGCCGCCCGGCGATGTCGGTGCCGCTGCACTGGACCGCGGATGGACTGCCGCTCGGGGTCCAGTTCGTGGCGCCGCTTGCCGGGGAGTCGCTGCTGCTGCGCCTCGCCGCACAGCTGGAGCGTGCCGCGCCCTGGTTCGACCGCGTGCCTGCCCTCTAGCGTTCCTCGCCCCCTGGCGACTCGGCCTCGCGGCGTTCCTGCTTGAGCCGGTCCTTGCTGCGAATCAGGCGCAGCAGAGTGACGAGCCCCAGCCCGCCGACGATGTTCCCGAGCAGGGTGTAGCCGAACCAGGACAGCCAATCCAGATAGCCGAACGAGGTGCCGCCGGCGATCAGCGCGCCGAAGATCAGCAGCGAATCCAGGATCGAGTGGAACAGCTGCAGGCCGGCCAGCAGGAACGCACCGGCGACCGCCGCGGCGATCTTGGCCGGCATCGAGTCGGTGCCGTGCTGCATGCGGGTCATCAACGTGATCACCATGCCGCCCAGCAGGGAGAGCGCGACGGCCTCGGCGTTCAGCGGGGCGTCCACGAAGTGCTGCGCCGACTCGATGGTCTGCTCGTTTAGTTTGGGGAACGCCGTCATGACCAGCCACATGATCAGCCAGCCGCCGACCAGATTCGCCGCGAGCGTGCCACCCCACAGCTTGAACAGCTGGCCGACGCTCGCACGTTTGGCCGCCACGGTGGTGACCGGCACCAGGAAGCCCTCGGTGAACAGCTCGCTGCGGCCCAGCAGCAGCGCCAGGAAGCCGACTGAGAAGGCCAGCCCGGCCAGCAGCGGATTGCCGGTGGCCAGCAGCACCGACAGGTAGGCGAGCACACCCATCGCCACCTCGGTGCCGCCGAAGAACCCGGTGACGAGTACCTCGCGGACACTTCTGTGCATACGCTGGGTGCCCTCGTCGACCATCCGATTGAAAGCCTGCTCGAGGGCGTCCTCGATCGGGCTGTCGGAGTCGCCGAGTTTGCGCTGGTCGGTGTCCATCGCGCGCGAGTACCCGCTCAGAGCCCGCCGATATCCTGCGGTCTCACTCTCGTGGCGGTGCGAAGAACAGCTCCTGACTCACCGTGCACACCAGTCGGCCGTCGCGGTTGAACATCGAGCCGGTGCCCAGCGCCAGGGCTGCGGTGCTGCTGGGTGAGCACTGGTCGTAGAGGAGCCAGTCGGACAGATCGGCCGGGGCGTGGAACCACACCGAGTGGTCGCGCTGCAGTGAGGTTCCGATCCGGCCCCGGGCTCGGTACACCGGCTCGGTGAGCGTCACCGCCGACAGGTACGCGACCAGCGCCGCCGTGCGCACCGGATCCTGGTCGGGCAACGGGCCGTCCGGCCGCCACCACATGAGACTGCGCGCCGGCGGCGTCGCATCGGGGGCCCCGGTGTCGACGATCCGCCGTTCGAACCAGCGCAGGCTGGCCCACTGCCCGGCCGTCGCCGCCGAGGACTCCGCCACGTGTGGCGGCACCACCGGTAGCGACTCCGGGGCCGGCACCGTCGGACACGTCGGCTGATAGCCGCCCGCCTGCGAGTCCAGCGCGGAGAACGACGACATGGCCTCGAGCAGGATCTGATCGTCCTGGCGGGCGGTCACCCGGCGCGCGGAGAAGGTGCGGCCTTCCTGCAGATCGACGACGTCGAACCGGACCGGCCGGCGCGCGTCGCCGGGCCGCAGGAAATACGTGTGCACGCTGTGCGGGGCACGGCCGGGTGCGGTCAGGCTCGCGGCCAGCAGCGCCTGTGCGGAGATGTGCCCGCCGAGGATGTGGTTGGCGGGTGCCGGCAGCTGCTCGCCGCTGAAGGAGCGGGGCTCGATGCGGGTCAGCTCCAGCGAGGCGAGCACGTCGGCGAGCGAGGAGGTCGGGGATGAGCCCATGCCGGCGATCTTGCCCGACGTTCGCCAGGCCGCCGGACGGGCGGCAGGTTTACCCGCGGTCCATGGTGGTCAATCTCACTGCCATGCCCGGGTTCGGTGATGCGCTGGAATGGCTCAAACACGAGATCTCGGCGCGTGTACCGAAAGCCGATCTGGACCAGCGCGACGCCGACTACATCCTCGAGCAACTGCCCGGGTTGTGGTTGCTGGCATCGCTGTACTTCCGTGCCGACGTGCGTGGCCTGGACCGCATCCCCGCCAACGGTCCCGTGCTGATGGTCGGCAACCACAGCGGCGGCAACCTGCCGCCGGACACCTTCGTGTTCACGCTGGCGTTCTGCTCGTATTTCGGCGTCGAGCGACCGTTCTACCAACTCGCGCACAACCTCGTCGTCTCCATGCCGGGGCTGGGCGCGCTGCGCAAGTTCGGCACCGTCGCCGCCAACCACGACAACGCCACGCTCGCGCTGAAATCCGGTGCCGCACTGCTGGTCTACCCCGGCGGCGACTACGAGGTGTTCCGGCCGTCCTGGGAGCGTCACGACGTCGACTTCGGCGGTCGGAAGGGATATGTGAAGCTCGCCCGGGAAGCGGGTGTGCCGATCGTGCCCATCGCCAGCGTCGGCGGCCAGGAGGCAGCGCTGTTCCTCGACCGCGGGCAGTGGCTGGCGAAGCTGCTGATGGTCGACAGGATCGCCCGGCTCAAGAGCGTGCCGATCCTGTTGGCCCCGCCGTGGGGGCTGACGGTCAGCGACTTCGTGCCGCGACTGCCACTGCCCACCAAGGTCGTCATCGAAGTCCAGGAACCCATCGCGGCCGCCGAGATCGCCGACGCCGACGACGACGCCATCAACGACCGGGTGCTGGCGAGCCTGCGGGGCGCAGTCGATCGGCTGGGCGCCGAGCGCCGCTTCCCGGTGATCGGATAGGGGGAGCGATGCGACTGTCCCGCAGCATCGTCGTCGACGTCGAACCGCACCTGGTGTGGAAACACATCAGCGATCCCGGGTGCTATCCCGAGTTCATGGCCAACCTCGAGCGATGGGAAACCGTCACCGACACCCCTGCCGGCGTGGGTGCGCGGTACACCGTGCACTGGAAGGTGGGCTCCGTCCCCATCGGCGGTGTCATCGAGGTGTCCGAATTCGACGAGCCGCGCGACCTGGCATGGATCGGCATCACCGGCATCACGCTGCGGGGCCGGTTCCGGATGCGCGACGCCGGTGACGGCCGCACGAAGGTGACGTTCCGGTTGGCCTACGAGGCCCCCGGGGGGCTGCTGGGCCTGATCGCCGACCGCGTCGCCGCCAGCCAGGTGAGCCGCACGATGGACGAGACCCTGCGCCGCCTCAAGGATCTCGTCGAAGCCTGAGTCTGCTGTACTCGCAGCCGTGTCGTCGATGCCGGTGCGTCCGATCCCGGCCTGGTCGGTGCCGCTGTTCTTCGTCGTCGGCGCGGTCTCCCAGTATGTCGGCGCGGCGATCGGTGTGTGGCTGTTCGCGACCACCGAGCCCGCAACCGTGGCGTGGCTGCGCGCGGTCGGCGCCGCGCTGGTCCTGCTCGCGTGGCGACGGCCATGGAGAAGGCCGTGGAGATCGCGCTGGACGAGACGCAGTGTGGGTACGGCCGCCGCGTTCGGCGCCGTCACCGTCGCGATGAACGTCGCGTTCTACGAGGCGATCGCGCGCATCCCGCTGGGCACCGCGGTCGCCATCGAGTTCACCGGCCCGATCGCGGTGTCCCTCCTCGGTTCCCGTCGCCCCCTCGATTACCTGGCCGCGGCACTGGTCGGGACGGGGGTGTATCTGCTGGCCGGGGTGCAGTCCGGCGTCGACGTGGCGGGCGTGGCCTTCGCGGTGCTCGCCGCCGTGCTGTGGGCGGGGTACATCGTGCTCGGCAAGCGGGTCGCCGACGCGGGGACGGGGCTGGACTCGTTGGCGGTGGGCATGGCTGTCGCCGCGGCGGTGAGCGCACCGGTGTTGCTCGGGGCGCAGGCCACCGTCGATGTGTCCGTGCTCGCGGAGCCGCGGACCTGGCTGTGGGGCGCGGGCATCGGGCTGCTCTCCAGTGCCATCCCCTACGCGTTGGATCAGCCGGTGCTGGCCACGATCGGCAGAGCCCGGTTCGCACTGCTCCTGGCATTGCTGCCCGCCACGGCGGCAGTCGTCGGCGCCGTCGCTCTCGCGCAGCGGCCGACCGCCGCCGAGGCCGCAGGCATCGCCGCGGTGATGGCCGCTCTGGCGGTCAGTGCCCGGGCCGCCCGCGGCAGCACCGGCGACGGCGGCACAATCGAGCCATGAGCTGTCAGCACGCCAACGGATTCGACACCGCGTTCACCGTCGATGCCTCCCGCATCACGTTCGGTCGCGGATGCATTCGCGAGGTGGGGGACCGGGCGGCCGCGCTGGGCATGCGGCGGGTCGCACTGTTCACCGATCCGTCGGTGGCCGCGCTCGAGCTGTTCGACACCGCCCGGCGCGCGCTCTCCGACGCCGGGCTCGACGTGGTGACCTACGCCGAGGCCTCCGTCGAACCCACCGACGAATCATTCCGCGCTGCAGCTGCTTTCGCCACGGACACCCGTCCCGACGGGTATGTCTCGGTCGGCGGCGGATCGGTCATCGACACCGCCAAGGCCGCCAACCTCTATGCCACCCACCCCGCCGACTTCGCGGCGTACGTCAATGCACCCGTCGGAGAAGGCCGCCCGGTGCCGGGGCCGCTGGCACCCCACATCGCGTGCCCGACGACGTCGGGCACCGGCAGCGAGGTCACCGGCATCGCGATCTTCGATTTCCTCGAGATGCACGCCAAGACCGGTATCGCCGGCCCGGCGCTGCGGCCCAGTGAAGCGCTCGTCGACCCCGACAGCACCGACACGCTGCCCAGCGAGGTGGTCGCCTGCAGCGGACTCGACGTGCTCTCCCACGCGCTGGAGTCCTACACCGCGCGGCCCTTCACCCGGCGGGCGGCGCCGTCGCGGGCGAGTGTCCGGCCCATGAGCCAGGGCGCCAACCCGTGGAGTGACCTCGGCAGCCGCGAAGCCCTGGCGCTGCTCGGCCGCTATCTGGTGCGCGCGGTGACCGACGCGTCGGACCGGGAGGCCCGCGAGCAGACGATGTGGGCGGCGACGCTGGCCGGTATCGCGTTCGGCAACGCCGGCGTGCACATTCCCCACGCGATGGCCTACGCGGTGGCCGGTCAGGTTCGCGAGTTCCGTCCCTCCGGCTATCCCGGTGATAAACCGCTTGTGCCGCATGGGATGTCAGTGATACTCAATGCGCCGGCCGCGTTCCGGATCACCGCGCCGTCCGACCCGGCCCGTCATCTCGCCGCCGCCGGGCACCTCGGCGCCGACGTCGGGGGTGCCGCCGCGGCCGATGCGGGGGAGGTGCTCGCGGAGCATCTCGTCGGCATCATGGCCGCGGTCGGGATGCCCGCCGGGCTCGCCGATGTCGGGTACGGCGACGGCGATGTCGAGTCGTTGGCGGCGGGGGCGTTTCCGCAGCAGCGGCTCCTGGGCAACGCCCCGATCGACGTCGATGAAGCGTTGTTGGCCACCATCTTCCGCGGTGCTCTGAGCTATGCCTGAGCCCATGCCCGAGGCCGGCATCGACGGTTACGGCTACGTCCTGCCCATCACCACCCGGTGGATGGACAACGACGTGTACGGCCACGTCAACAACGTGACCTATTACAGCTACTTCGACACAATCGCCAACCACTTCCTGATCACCGAGGGCGGCCTCGACATCCACACCTCGCCGGTCATCGCGCTGGTCGTCGAGTCGTCGTGCACCTACCGTGCCCCGGCCGCCTATCCCGACCAGTTGCGCGCCGGTCTGCGCGTCGACGTGTTGTCCCGGCGCTCGGTCACCTGGGGCGTGGCGATCTTCGGCGCGGACGACGCCGAGCCGCTGGCCCACGGCCGCTTCGTGCACGTCTTCGTCGACCGCGAGCAGCGCAGGGCGGTACCGATCCCCGACCCCATCCGCGCCGCGCTGGAAACTATTGCCGCACAGCCGCAATGAGATCAGCGACCTGGCGTGCGTCGTGCAGCGCGGCCGGGTCGTCAGAGGGTGCGTAGCGGTCGGCTGCTTCGTCGTAGCGCGCGCCGGCAATGCTGCCGTGGTCGGCGTCGAGTTCCACCACCCGCACCGGCCACCCGGCCGACGTGAGCTCCTGCGCGAACGCCCGGCTGGCCTGTAGGGGCACCACGTCATCGGCGCGGCCGTGCAGCAGCGTGAACGGTGTGCCCGTTCCGGTGCGCGGCAGCGCATCGGCGGGCGGCGCCCCGCTGATCGGGTCGGCCACCATGAACGCCCCGGCCAGACACACCGTGTGCGCCAGCGGCACGTCCAGGTCGTCGGCGTGCAACGTCAGGCCCGCGGCGGCGGTACCACCCAGCGACCAGCCGACGAGCGTGACGGCATCGGCCGTCCGGCTGCGCACCCAGTCGACCGACGCGAGCAGATCCGACCGTCCGTGATCAGCCGCGTGCGAATCCCAGTCGGGCGCCACCACACCGAAACCCCGCTCGGCCAGCGCTGTGGCCAGCCGTCCGACGGTGGCGCGGGCGTCGGTCTGGGTGCCGTGCCACAGCAGCAGGGGCGTATCGCCCGGCTCGCCGTAGACGTCAGCCTGGCGGCCGGGTGCGTACTCGATGGTCTCCATCCCCTCCGGGTGCCCACCTCGGCGCAAACGACTCATCGCTGACAGGTCGGGCACCACCAGGTGCGGCGGCGCTCGGGGTCGTTCGCCACTTCGGCGACCACCCGGATCGTCGTCCCGCAGCGCAGGCAGGGCCGACCCGCCCGGCCGGCCACCCAGTGCTGCTCCCCTTTGCGTCGCACCCCGGTCGTAACCTGCATCGCGCCCGGCACGGTCGCGGAGTGGCGCAGCGCTCGCGCCCCGAGCTCGAGCAACGCGGTGGTGTCGACCCGACCGACCGGGGTCCACGGATCATGACCACGCAGGAAGCACAGCTCGTTGGCCCACAGATTGCCGAACCCGGCGACGCACCGCTGATCCAACAGTGCGGCGACGAGCGGTCGCTGCCGATCTGCGCCGAGGCGACGCACCGCCTCGCCGAGATCCCAGTCCTCACGCAGCGGGTCGGGTCCGAGATGACCGATACACCGCGCCTCGTCGGCAGTGCGAACCAGCTCGACCACGGGGAGCTTCACGCCGTAGGCGGCCGGCCCGTCGGTACGGAGCAGCACCCGGACGTCGGGCATCACCGACCGCGGCAGCCACCGCCCGGCGTTCGACACCGTCCACGACCCCGACATCCGCAGGTGCGTGTGCAGGGTGACGGCACCCGACAACCGGGTCAGCAGATGCTTGCCGTGGGTCACATGGGCGATCACGGTACGGCCGGCGAGGTCGTCGGTGGCGTGCGCCGGCACGCGCAGCTCTCCGCGGACCAGTGTCCGGTCTCTCAGGGCGGCGTCGAGCCGGCGGGCCAGCGCGTAGACGGTGTCACCCTCGGGCACGCGGTCTCAGACGCTGCGGGATTCGCTCGCCGCCTCGCGGGTGGGCCGGGTGGTGAGGTGGTCGAGCACACCGGTGATGTCCAACAGCCGCTGCAGTTGGGCTGGGCGGTGGTCGAGGTGCAGCTGCACCCCGGCGGCGGAGGTCTTGCGGTGCACGAGCAGCAGCCCGGACAGTCCGGCGGAATCGCAGAACGTCAGACCGGCGAAGTCGAGGCGCAGGTCGGTGACCACGGATGAACCGGCCAGCACATCGCACACGGCCGACACGAGCGTGGCCGTGCTCCCGTAGTCGAGGTCGCCGGTCACGGTCAACCTGGCGGAGGTGCCGTCGATGTCGGTGCTCAGCGTGAGGTTCATGCAGATGCTGCCTGGTCGATCGGGGCCCTGCCGAGGGCACGGTGTGCCGCGGCGAGGAGGCGCTGGGTACGGGGGAACTCGGACAGGTGGGCGGCCAGTGCGTCGAGTGCGGGATGCAGCGACGCCGCGGGCACCCCACGGGCGGTCAGGATCTCGGCGGTCCAGGTGACGAAATCGGTGAACAGGGCATCGTCGTCGAGGTACAGCGCGGTCGCCAGGAAGTCGACGATGTGCGCGATGTCCTCGGTGGTGTGCTGCCGCTGCTGCTCGTTGTAGTCGCGCATTGCGGGAAACCGGGTCTCCAGCTCGGTCACCGTCGTCGCGACCAGGTTGCCGGCCGTGGTGCTGACCATCGTGTACTCCTGGTCGGCCAGGTGCGGCAGATCGTCGATGGGTTGATGTGGCGCGCACGGCGTGCGGCGCGGGACGCCGTCGGCCAGCAGCACGGCCGCGGTCCTGGCATCGGGTGCCCATGCGTCGGCCCCCAACTGCGATGCGAAGCGACCGTCCGTGCCGAAGCCGGCGCCACCGGCGAGGACCGGAACCCCCGCGGCCTGGCATGCCGTGATCGCGGCATGCGCGGTGGGCAGGCGGGTCGGGATCATGCAGGACAGCGCCACCGCGTCGGGACCGTGCTGGTGCAGATGCGCGATCAGATGGGGGGTGGGCACCTGGGCGCCGAGGAAGTCGACCTGCCAGCCGCGCAGGCGCAGCACCTCGGCGAGCAGCCGGGCAGGCAGCGCGTGCCACTCGCCGTCCACGCACGCGACGGTCACCCGGCCCATCGTCGTCTCCGTCGACCGGCATGCGGCGTGGTGGGCCAGGGCCGCGATCACCCGGTCGTTGATCGCGGTGGCGACGTGCTCCTGCACCACGGTGATCCGGTTGGCCGCCCACTCCGTGCCCACTCGCCGCTGCACGGGCGCGATCACCTCGAGCAGGAGCTCCTCGCAGGGCACACCCGCGTCGGCGGCCTCGAGAATCGTTGTGGCGGCGGCGTATTCGTCACCGTCGAGGAGTGCGGCCCAGAGCCTGTCGATGGTGGTGCTCATGCGGACGCCGTGTACCTGCCCGCGGTGTGCCCGTCGACCGCACTGAGGTGGGTGCGGCGGGGCGAGGTGATCGCCACCACGGCGATGTCGTCGTGGGGGCGGCCCTTCACCCACTGGGAGGTGAGCATCATGATGCGCTCGACGACGGCCTCGGCGGGCATGCCGGCGCACTCGCGCAGGGCGGCGGTCAGCCGCGGCTCCCCGAACATCTCCGTACCGGTCGGCCCGCCGTGTGCCTCTGTCACCCCGTCGGTGAAGAGCAGACAGGTCTCACCCGGCGCCAGAGTGGTCAGAAAGGTGGACGACTTGATCTCTGGCAGCGCGCCGACCAGCGTGCCGCGCGTATCGGCCTCCTCCACCCGCCCGTCGGCGCGCACGATCAGCGGCGCCAGGTGTCCCGCGCTGGTCAGGCGCAGGGCCACCTGCCCGTCGCGGCGGCTCACCGACGCCAGCACCAACGTCGCGAACTTCGTGTGCTCGGCGGACAGCAGCGCGCTGTTGAGCAACCGCAGCACGCCGGCGTGGTCGTCGGCCAGCGGCGCGAGAGCCTGCAGGGTGTTGCGGATCTTGCCGGTGACCAGTGCGGCCTCCAGACCCTTGTCGCAGACGTCGCCGAGCACGACCAGCGTCTCGTCCTCCGGGTTCGCCGCGGGGTGGACGTCGTAGAAGTCACCGCTGATGAGGTGGTCGTCCTCCGAGGCGCGGTAGCCGCCTGCCAACTCGATGCCGTGGAAGCGGTGCAGTTGCGGGGGCAGCAGGTCACGCATCAGGGTGCGGGTGATCGCAGCCTGCTCGCCGTACAGGCGGGCGGCGGACAGGGCTGTACCGGCGCGGGCGGCGAAGAGGCGAGCGAACACCTCCTCGCCGTCACTGAACGCCATCTGCGAGGTCTGCCGCAGCAGCACCAGCGCGCCTGCCGGCACGCCGTGGCCGGGCAGCGGGGTGATCACGATCGAGCCGACGGGACCGGAGAAGCCCGCCGGAATGAGCCAGTCGGGCACCGTGGCCGGATCGATCCACCGCGACGGCACCGGCGGGAAGCCGCGCAGAGCCTCCGCGAGGCCGGGAACGAGCTCGGGCCCGCCGTCGACGGTGCGCCGGACGACGGCGCCGTCGGGGCCTGCGCACACCAGCGAGATCTGTCGACGTGTCGCGGGCGCCACGACCACCGCGGCGTCGGCGAGGTGGCGCGCCGCCATCCGCACCGTCGCTTCCATGCAGCGTTCGACGTTCAGCGACGCCATCAGCTCGGTGGAGGCCTCGTCGAGAAATGCGGCCCGGTCGCGTTCGCGGCCGACCGCGTCCTGGGCCTGCCGCAGGGCCCGGTCGTTGTCGGTGAACAACCACCAGGCGACGGCGCCGTCGGGCAGCTTCGTCGGACGCGCCTCCACGTCACAGCCGGCGACGTCGCCGGTGGCGGTGAGAGGCAGCTCGAGGTGTGCGGCAGCCAGCCAGCCGGGGACGCAGTCGGGAAGCGCTGCGCCGGGCATCGCGGCGGGCAGGAGTGCCAGCGCCGCGGGACTGCAGGCACGCACCGTGCCCTCGGCGTTCACCACGATCACAGGATGGGGAACGTGGTCCCAGGTGGTGGACCAGGTGAGCTCGGCAGCAACGGCATCCAGCTCGGGGGTAGCGTTCTCACGCACGTCAACCCCCATTCGATGTCGTTGGTCACTCTACGCCGGTTCGGCGGTTCAGCGATTTGCCTTGGCTGCAGCGGTCGGACCACTCTGGACGAAGTGAGCCTCGAAGAAGTGAGCACGGCCCCCGGCACGACAGCTGTGTCTTCGACGGTAACGCATCATCGGCCGCGATCGGGACTTGTGACGATTCTGTCCGCTCTCGCGATCATGCTCGTCGCGGCGAATCTGCGGCCGGCCGTGGTGGCGGTGGCGCCGCTGGTCGGGGACATCAAGGCGGCAACCGGATGGGGAAGCGGGGTCACGGGCCTCCTCACGACCCTGCCCGTGCTGGTGTTCGGCCTCGTCTCGCCGCTCGCACCCCGGTGCGCGGCGCGCTTCGGTATCGAACGCACCGTCTTCGCGGCGATGGCGGTCCTGGTCGCCGCCAGCGCGGTTCGGCTGGTGCCCACCCCGGGGGCGTTGTTCGCCGGTTCGGCGTTGGCGGGTGTGGGCATCGGCGTCTGCAACGTCGTGCTGCCGTCGTTGATCAAGCGTGACTTCGTGCACCACTCCGGGCTGATGACCGGCCTGTACTCGATGACGCTGTCGGGTGGCGCCGCGGCGGCCGCGGCACTGACCATTCCCATCGACGGAGCGCTGGGTGGCAACTGGCGGCTCGCGCTCGCCAGTTGGGGTGTGTTCGCGGCGGTTGCCCTGGTCATCTGGACACCGCAACTGCGCCGCGTGCACCGGATCCGCGCCGGGCGTCCGGCCACGTCGCTGTGGCGCAACCCGATCGCATGGGCTGTCACCGCATTCATGGCGGCGCAGTCGTTGATCTTCTACACCTTCACCGCCTGGCTGCCGGAGTTCCTGGTGGACCGAGGCATGACCGCCAGCAGCGCCGGCGCCGTGCTGGCCCTCGGTCAGGTGGCCGGGCTGGTGATGTCCCTGCTGGCGCCGATCGTGGCGGGCAGGTTTACCGATCAGCGGGCGGTCACCCTGGGCGCGCTGGGGCTGACCGCCGTGGGCTTCGTCGGCCTGTTGACGACGACGTCGGCGCCGACGCTGTGGACGATGCTGGTGATGGCCGGACCAGGTGCTTCGATCAGCCTCGCGCTGCTGTTCATGGTGCTGCGCAGCACCTCGACCGACCAGACCAGCCAGGTGTCGGGCATGGCACAGAGCGTCGGCTACGGCGTGGCGGCGGTCGGCCCGGTCGCCATCGGTGCCTTGCACGACGTGACCGGGTCATGGACGGTGGCGATGACCGTGCTTGCGCTGGCGCTGGTTCCGCAGGCCGTCTCGGCACTGTGGGCGGCCAGGGACGTCACCATGGACGACCACCAAAAAAGCCGGTGACCCCGAGGTCACCGGCTTTGCTCTGCGGGCGTCAGCTCTGAGCGGATTCGTACCGTTCGGCGACGGCCACCAGTTCGTCGCGGATGGACGAATCCGGCAGTGAACGGATCCGCGCGTACAGGCGACGCCGATCCCTGGCGAGCTTGAGGTTGGCGCGGAACTGCGCGACAGACATGGTGCGTGTACTCCTTTTTCGGTTCCCCGGGGTGCCGGGGTGCTGGGGGTGTGGCCTGTGGGCGAGGATCGCCCGCCCAGCAGGCACAACTCGACATGCTCCCGTGTTAATTCCACGTAAATCAACTCGCTGACGTGTGAGTTCGCGAACAGTGAGCGCCGTCACCGCAGGCGTGGCTCGGGCGAAAGCGGGTACCGCGTTGGCCATGACATCCAGCACTGGTGACCCCGAGGACCTCGACGCCGTTCTGACGCCCACCGAGGAGGCTCATCCCGATCGCCGCGAACACGCCAAGACGCCCAAACATCTCGACGACGACGAATTGGCCCGGCGCACCCAGCACGAGCGCGACGTGGTGGCCGAAGATCAGGAGCAGCAGCGATGACCACGCCCGACGACCCGAGCGACGCCGGACCCGATTCCGAGCACGACGTGCCGCCGGCCAACCCCGCCTACGCGACACCGCCGCCGGAGGGGCTGCCCGACGCCGACCGGGACTGAATCCGGTCGCGGGGGCGCACGGCCACCAGCAGTGCGCCCCCGACGAACAGCGCCGCGGCCGTCACCGGGAGGCGACCACCGGGCGCGAAGCCCTGTGCAGACAGCAACGCCAGGGCCACCGCGCACGCCGCAGTCCCCGCGTACAGCGTCGCCTCCGCGAGCGCGCCCGGCACCGGGACCGTGACCGTCGGCAGCGCGGCCGCGACGAACCGGCGTTGCCAGTGCAACAACGCGAGCAGAGCAGCGGCCACCACTGCGAGCACCACTTCCCATTCCAGACGAGCCAGCCACCACGCGCCCGAACCGAGCGGCGGTTGCGGCAGCAGCCCGCTGGGGTAGCCGACGAGGGTCACGATGATCACGGGCAGCATGTGCCACAGGTACAGCGCCATCACGTTCTGGTTGGCGACGGCGATCACGCGCGGCCATACCCCGCGTGCCAGCACCCGGTTCAGAACCGGCACGAGAGCGAACAGCACGCCGATCTGGACCAGGGCCAAGGCCAGCAGGGCGGCCGACGGCGGCGCGCTGTTCTCCACGCGATCACCCGGCACGCCGATCATCGCGGTCGGATAGGGGCCCCAGGTCACCAGCGCGGGCAGGGCCAGTGCGGCGATCGCCGCGGTGCCGAGCAGCACGCGCCTGCTCAGTCGGCCATCGTGGAAAGCGATGCCGAGCTGGTAGATCGCTGCCCAGCAGAAGAAATAGTTCGCCATCCGGACCTCGGCGTGGTCGGTCGCGATGCCCACGATGTCGACCAGCACCAGGCAGATCCCGAGGACCAGCGGCACCCGCAACCCCCAACGCCGGTGCGCGGCGACCGCCACCGGGGTCAGCGCGACCACCATCAGGTACACGGCGAGAAACCACAGGTGCATCGCGACGGCCCACCCGCCCAGCTCCAGCACGGAGCCGCTGATGCCCAGCGCCAGCAGGATCGCCATCACCACCACGATGAATCCCGCGTAGACGCCGGTGGGCCCCAACGTGCGGGCCACCCGGCGACGGATCCACTGTTGCCTGGCCGCGGTGCCCGCCTGCCCGGGCAGTCTCTCCCACGATGCCGCACTGGCGTATCCGGCGACGGCGAAGAACACGGGAACCACCTGGAAGAACCACGTGATCCACTGGGTGAACGGCATCAGCACGAGCGGGTTGTCCCGACCGAAGGAGCCGTCGCGGTACGTCATCACCGACAGCAGCCAGTGCCCGATCACGACGAGCAGCACCGCCGCGGACCGATACAGGTCGAGTGCGCCGTCGCGCGACGGGGCGGCGTCCGCGGTGGTGGACTCGGTCATCGACCCTCCCGGTGCGCATGTCTGCCATCCGCACGGTAGCCGAAGGGCACTACGTCACCGATGCGCGCGAAACGTGGACGAAGGCTGACAGCAGCGTCAGAATCTCACGTATGAACTGCCTGCTGAGTCATCGCCGCGTCGGCGTGTTGGCCGGACTGGGTGCGACGTTGCTGAGCGGCGTGGTCTGTGCGCCTGCTGCGTCGGCCGACGTGTGCGGCAGCGTCGGCGGCCGTTTCGTCTCGGTGAGCGGTTGCGGCAACGTCGCCGACGCGGTCGCACCGTGGGTACCGCCACCCGGGGCCTACGCGCCGCTGCCCGAGGACTACGCGGCGCCCCCGCCCCCGCCGCCCCCGCCGCCGAACGTCAACGTCTGCGCCAGCGTCGGCCGTCGGGTCACCGTGAGCGGCTGTGTCTAGGCGGCGATCGGCCGCGCTGTTGTGCGGGCCGACGGCCATGGTCGCGGGTGCGCTGGCGGTCGCAGCGCCGGCCGCTGCGGAGTGTGTGAGCTCCAACGGCACCACGGTCTGCTCGCAGGGCAGCGTGCGCGGCACCGACAACGGGCAGGGTCCTGGGACGCTCGACACCGGACCCGCGTGGCCGTACCCCTGCGAATACGACTGGTACTGCAACGACGGCGGGCTCTCGATCATCTTCACGCCCGGCCGCAACTGACAACGACAGGAGCACCATGAGCACTCTCCTCACCCGTGCCGCCCTCGCGGCGATCGCGCCGGCAGCGGCACTGCTGACCGTCGCGGTCCCGGCGTCCGCACAACCCGCCCCGCCACCCCCGCCGAATTGCACGGCCGCCGATCTGGCCGGCGTGATGGCCGGGGTCACCGCTTCGACGTCTGCCTACCTGTTCACCCACCCGGACGTGAACGACTTCTTCACCAGCTTGCGGGGCAAGAGCCGCGACGAGATGAAGACGGCGGTCGAGAGCTACATCGCCGGCCGACCGGACGTCGGCGACTCGTTGCGCGCGATCCGGCAACCCTCGGTCGACTTCCGCGCCCGCTGCGGCTAGCTGTCGCCCTGCGGCTGGTCGGCCATGCAACCGGGCCTGCACAGCACGACGACGACGCCGCACAGCACGGCGGCGACCCCGAACGCGGCGTAGACACCGACCGCGTCGGCGGTGCCGCCCAGCACGGCGGCCGCCAAGGGGCGTGAGCCGAGGAAACCCACCAGCCACAGGGCCATGATGCGGCCGCGCAGCTCTTCGGGGGCCTGCTCCTGTACGACTGTGCCGAGCCCGGTCATGGCCCACCCGAAGCCGATGCCTGCCAGCGCGAACCCGGCCACGGCCACGACGAACACGGAGCCGAGCGCCAACACCGCGCAGCCGGCCGTCAGAGCCCACAGGCCGAGCCAGGACACGAGATCGGCACCGATGCGGCCACGCAGCACCGCCAGCAGTGCCATCCCGACCGCGGCGCCGACCCCGAACACCGCCGACAGCATGCCGACCATCCGGGCGTCCCCGCCGAGCGAAGCGGCCACCGACGGGGTGAGGGTGATCGACGAGTCCGACGCAACGCCGACCACCGTCACCGCGAGGAGTGCCAGCAGCAACCGGCGATCACCCCAGACGTAGCGGACCGCGACCCGTACCCGGTAGTCGGCGCCCGAGCGGCGCGCAGGCGGGACCGGGAACCGCACCACGATCAGAAGCGCCGCGAACACGAGATGCAGACCCGCGCTCGCCGCGAAGGCGGACGCCGGCCCCAGGTGAGCGGCCAGGTAGGCGCCGGCGGCGGGACCCAGTATGCGGCCGATCGTCATCGGCATGCTGTTGAGAGCCATGGCCGTGGACAGTTCGCCCTCCCGGATCAGGCTGGGCACGATCGACTGCATCGCCGGCCCACCGACGGCGAATCCGAAACCGACGAGTAGCGAGCCCAGCAGCACGGCGACCGCCGCTGACATGTCGCGTGCCGACGGCGCGGTGAACAGCCACGCAGCCACCACACCGGAGCCCGCTGCGCAGAACAGCCGCCCGAGCAGGATCTGGCGAATCGGATTCCCGGTGTCGGCCCATTTTCCGCTGGTCGGGGTGAGCAGAAGCTGCGGCCCGAACTGTGCGACGCCCACCATGCCGACCATCAGCGCCGAGCCGGTGGCGTCGTAGACGACGATCGCCGCGACGATGCCGTGCGTCCACACCGCGACGACCGAGAAGATCTTCCCCCAGAACAGCGCGCCGAAGACACGGTCGAACATCAGCCCCAGCGCGCCGCGGGCGCGCCGGCCCGCCGCGTCGTCTCTCTTGGGGTCATCGCGCGCGAGCGTCACCCGATCTGCATAGCACAGGCGCGTCACCAGCATCGACCGCCCATCCTGTCCAGTGAGCGAAATCGCCAGTGCGGCATGGTTTTCGGCGTAACAGGCGGTCGGCTCGGATCGATACACTGGGCGGCCGGTCCGTGTTCGGCTCCGTTCTTGTTCCTGGTCCAATCCCCTGTCGAAGGATGATGCGTTGACCCGCCCGACCGCACAGGTCAGCTCCGCCCCCGGAGGTGCCCTGGGGCGCCGCACCGCGCTCAAGGCCTCCGTCGTCGCTGCGGCGGCGATGACACTGACGCCGGTGCCCCGTGCGTCGGCCGACGACGGGCCCTGGTCGCTCGACCGGGCCGGCCGCTGGTATCAGGAACAGGACTGGCTGGTGGGCGCCAACTACATCGCCGGCAACGCGGTCAACCAGTTGGAGATGTTCCAGCCCGGGACGTTCGATCCGCTGCGCATCGACGCCGAGCTACGGCTGGCGCGGCTGGCCGGGATGAACACCGTGCGGGTGTTCCTGCACGACCTCCTGTGGATACAGGATCCGACCGGCTTCCTGCGGCGCATCGGTCACGTCGTCGACATCGCCTCACGCAACGGCATACGGCCGCTGTTCGTCCTGTTCGACTCCTGCTGGGATCCGCTGCCCGCCCTCGGCAGGCAGGCCGCCCCACGACCCGGCATTCACAACTCCCGCTGGGTGCAGAGCCCCGGGGCGGAGAATCTCGACGACCGGCGCTACAAGCGCGTGCTCCACGACTACGTCGTCGGTGTGCTCACCCGCTTCCGCGGCGACCGTCGCATCCTCGGGTGGGATCTGTGGAACGAACCCGACAACCCCGCCAAGCAGTACCGGGACACCGAACGCGCCGACAAAGTCGCACTCGTCGCCGACCTGCTGCCCCAGGTGTTCCGGTGGGCACGTTCTGTCGGGACCATCCATCCGCTGACCAGCGGCGTGTGGGACGGGCCGTGGGCGGACGCCCGGCTGCGCAGTGAGATCGCGAGCATCCAGCTCGATCAGTCCGACGTCGTCTCGTTCCACAGCTACGACGACCCGGCCGGGTTCGACGCCCGCATCAGCGAGCTCGCGTTCACCCGTCGCCCGCTGTTGTGCACCGAGTACATGGCGAGATCGCTGGACTGCACGGTCGAGAACATCCTGCCGATCACCAAGCGTCGCAACGTCGGAGCGTTCGCATGGGGTCTAATGGCGGGTAAGACGCAGACCTACTACCCGTGGGATTCGTGGGATCGGCCGTACACCACCGAACCGACGCCATGGTTCCACGATCTGCTCACCCGTGACGGAGCGCCCTACCGGCCGGCTGAGATCGCGACGATCCGAAATCTGACCGGCCGGCCCCGCCCGTCCTGATGCGCCCGTCCTGACCTTTCAGCGGGCCTTCCAC
The DNA here is from genome assembly GCF_022348085.1 of Mycobacterium sp. PSTR-4-N. Taxonomy (GTDB): domain Bacteria; phylum Actinomycetota; class Actinomycetes; order Mycobacteriales; family Mycobacteriaceae; genus Mycobacterium. The sequence continues at coordinate 320,598 of NZ_JAKRFN010000005.1, forward strand.
TGCGGGCGGCGCTTCTCGCGCCACGCCGAAATGCCTTCTGCCACATCCGCTGTCGCACCCGCCACCTTCCGCATCACCTCCCCGAAGCGCACGGATTCGATCCACCCCATGTCGGCGGTGCGCCAGGCCACTTCCTTGGTGGCCCGCTGCGCCAGCGGCGCAGCCGCAGTCAGGGTGTGAGCCCACTCCCGTGCCGCGGGAAGCAACTCGTCGGGCTCCACCAGCTTCCACACCAGCCCCACGTCCTTGGCCCGCTCGGCCGTCATCGGCTTGCCCGTCAGCAGCAGCTCCATCGCATCGGCCCACCGCAGCCGTTGCGGAAGCCGGATGGCACCGACGATCGTGGGCACGCCGATCGTCACCTCGGGAAACGCGAATGTCGCTCCGGTGCTCGCGATCACGAAGTCGCAGAACAGAACTCCGGTGAGACCGTAACCCACGCACGGTCCCTGAACCGCCGCGATCGTCGGTTTGAACAGCTCCATGCCGCTCTCGAAGGAGTTGATGGTCGGCTTCTCCCAGAACGTGCCGCCGAACGTCCCCACTGCACCCTCGCCGTCCTTGAGGTCGGCTCCGGCGCAGAACACCCGGCCGGTGGCGGTCAAAATGCCCACCCAGGCGTCCTCGTCGTCGCGAAACCGGTTCCACGCCGCATTGAGTTCTTGTCGGAGTGCACCGTTGATGGCGTTGCCCGCCTCCGGGCGGTTCAGCGTGATCGTGGCGACGTGATCGTCGAGCTCGTAGGTGACCAGGCTCATGGCGCCACTGTAAGGCTCACTCCCCGCGCTTCTCCGCGTGCAGGAACGCCGCCGTGTCGTAGTAGGTGCGGAACGCGGTGATGGTCTGGTCGTCGCCCTCGAGCACGCTCACCCCGTCGTAGCTGAAGTCGGTACCGTCGCGCAGCGTCCCGGTCGAGCTCCACTCCAGGTAGGCGATGCCGTCATCGGTGACGGTATGGGAGAAGTCCGACGACAGGTCGCCGAACACGTCGCGGTATTGCGTCCAGAAAGTGCGCGCACCATCGGCGCCGCGTTGTTGGTGGGGGAGACCCGCCTTGGTCAGGGTCGCGTCGTCGGAGAACAACTCGACCAATGGCTCCACATCACGGCCTTCGTGGAGACGGCCCAGCGCGTCGATGAAGTGTTTCGTCAGCTCATGCATGAGTTCGGCCTACCCGCGCGGGGGTGAGCCATGCGCGCGGGGATCAAGAGGTCACGGTTCCGACATGGACTGTCGCCGGGGCACATCGACCTTCATCAGGTCCTGCGCGATCACCAGATCACCGGAGTAGACCTCGGCCGCCTCGGCGCGATGTCGTTCGGTGTCGGGATACCGCTGCGAGAAATGCGTGAGCACAAGCCGCCGCACCCCGCACTCGGCGGCCACTGTCGCGGCCTGCCGGGCGGTCAGGTGTCCGTAGTCGCGGGCCAGCCGGGCGTCGCTGTCGAGGAACGTCGCCTCCATGACCAACAGGTCGGCACCCTCGGCGAGCCCATAGACCGCGTCGCAGAGCCGAGTGTCCATCACGAAGGCGAACCGCTGTCCCCGGCGGGGCGCCGTGACGTCGGACAGTCGGACGGTTCGGCCGGCCACCCCGAGCACTCCGGCACGCTGCAGTTCGCCGACCGCGGGACCACCGATCCCGTACGCGCTCAACGCCGTCCGATCGAAGCGATACCCGTCGGGCTCGACGAGCCGATAACCGAACGCATCGACCGAGTGATCCAGCCGGTGGGCGTGCAGCTCCCCGAACGATCCGCTCGCTATCAGCCCGTCGGCATCGATCGGGTGTGGCCGGATGTCGGTGACGTCATGGAACTCACTGGCGTGCCGTAGCCGGTCGAAGAACCGACTGCCCGATGCCGGGAAGTGGGCGTCGACGGGGCTGCGCACGCCGTCCAGCGAGAGACGCGCGACGACCCCCGGTAAACCCAGGCAGTGATCGCCGTGAAAGTGGCTGAGACACAGGCGAGTCAGACGGCTCACTGAGACTCCTGCGTACACCATCTGCCGCTGCGTTCCCTCGCCCGGGTCGAAGAGAATGCTCTCGTCGTCCCAGCGCAGGAGATAACCGTTGTGGTTTCGCCGCCGGGTCGGCACCTGGCTGGCGGTGCCGAGGACGATGAGCTCACGCGCCACGACCGCGAGACTACGCAGAGTGCCCGAGTGCCTGCGGCGCGGTCACCCCGCCTCAGGTGTGGGCGGGCGTCGCCGCGAACTGGTCGGTGATGGCCTGGCAGAACGCGGGCAGGTCGTCGGGGGACCGGCTGGTGATCAGGTTGCCGTCGATGCAGACCTCCTGGTCGACGACCGTCGCGCCTGCGTTGCGCAGATCGGTGCGCAAGCTGGGATACGAGGTGAGCGTGCGGTCCTTGGCGACGCCGGCTTCCAGCAGGACCCACGGTCCGTGACAGATCGCGGCGACCGGCTTGCCGGAGCGGACGAACTGACCGACGAATGCGACGGCCGCATCGTCGAGGCGCAGCTTGTCACCGTTGACCGTGCCGCCGGGAATGACCAGCGCGTCGTACTCATCGACGCCGGCGTCGCTCACCAGCCGGTCGACCGAGAAGGTGCCCGCCGGTTCGAGATCGTGATTGCGCGCGTCGATCTCGCCCTCTGTGATCGACAGGAGTTCGACGCGACCGCCGGCCTCGGTGACCGCATCGCGGGGCCGCTCGAGTTCGACCTTCTCCACGCCATCGGTGGCCAGGAAGGCGATCCTGCGACCCTGGAGTTCGTTCGGCATAGTGGCATCCTTTCGTCGGCTCCGCTGGCGGTTACCCAGTGCCCGACGATCGAACCCCCGAGTGGCTCAGGCCGACTCGGTCCCGTCGGTGTGCGGGGTCGGGCTCTGCGCCGACTCCCACTTGGACTCCAGAGACCGGGTGACGCGGGTGCCCGCGGCGAACTCGAGCTGGAACGTCTCGCCGTCGCCGTCGTCTTCGAGCGTGACCACGTACCCGGTGTCGCCGGCGGCGACGTGGACGACCTTGTACTGCCGCTCCCCGTCTCCACGATCGGCGGTGATGATGTCACCGGGGGCGACGTCGTCGATGCGGTCCTCAGAGGTCGGGTCGGCCGATGTGTCAGACATGGGTCGACGGTAACCGACGCGAGTGTGCGTCCCGCACCCGATCGTTTGGGCAGCAAACGCGGGGGTACTGATGGACTGGCGCTGCTCTCCGCGCGTCAGCCCGAGAGAGGAAGCCCCCATGACACCCTCCACCCAAAGACGCCGGCTGGCGCGAGTCGCCGCCTCGTTGATCGCGGGTGCCGCCGCGGTGTCCGCCGGCGCCGCCGCACCCACCGCAGCCGCCCAAGGATGTCCGGACGTCGAGGTGGTGTTCGCGCGCGGGACCAGTGAGCAACCCGGTGTCGGGGGCGTCGGGCAGGCCTTCGTGGACGCGGTGCGCGCGCAGGCGGCACCTCGGACGGTGGGCGTGTACGCGGTGGACTACGCCGCGTCGAACAATTTCGCAGCGCGCACCGAGATCGCGCAGACCGTGATCGACGGCATCCGCGACGAAGCCGACCACGTGGAGTCGATGGCGGCGAACTGCCCGAACACCCGGATGGTGCTCGGTGGCTACTCCCAGGGCGCTCTGGTGACCGGCTTCACGACATCCGATGTCGTGCCCGACATGGTGCCCACCGCCATCGCGCCGCGCCCGATGCCACCGGAGGTGGCCGACCATGTCGCCGCCGTCGTGCTGTTCGGCACGCCCTCAGGGCCGTTCCTGGAGCGCTACGGCGCACCTGCCATCACGATCGGTCCGCGGTATGCGGACAAGACCCTCCAGCTGTGCGCGCAGGGTGACACGATCTGCTCCGGCGCGCCTGACGGTGGCCCGACCGTGGCGCACGCCCTGTACCCGGTCAACGGGATGGTCAACGAGGGAGCGGCGTACGCCGTGGGTCGGCTCTGACGCCTCACGCCCCCGCAGGCACCGGATAGCGGTCGTTGACGTCGGCGTTGGTGTCTTTGCGGGCGCAGTGGGCGCAGCAGAAGATGCCCTCGTCGGTCTCGATGCCATGACCGAGGATTCGGCACCCGCAATGTCCGCATTCCGGCGCGAGTTGCATCGCGGCGCATTCGACGCTGTCGAACGTCGCAGACCGGCCGTCCGGCCAGGTCACCGTGAATGCCTTGTCGTAGTCGTTGCCGCACGTCGCGCAGATGGTCATGGGGAGCCTCTCTGAGGTGGTAGGGGCCGGCCGGATCGACCGCCGCGGGCGGGATTCCCGCGGCGTGGTCAGACAAACAGGGGTTTGGCCGGTTGGAGACGGGGCATCAGGGACACGTGACCACCGCATACACGGATTTAGGCGCCACCCCGACCGGAGTTTATCCGCCACAGGAAGATTCGCAGCTGCTGATCGACGCGATGGTGGCGGCCGGGCTTGCCCCCGGCGCCAAGGTGGCCGATCTGTGCACCGGCAGCGGTGTCGTCGCTCTGGCCGCCGCCGCAGCCGGTGCGGCCGAGGTGACGGCGTTCGACATCTGCCCGAAAGCCGTCGACCACGCACGACGCAGCGCGCTGACCGCGGGTGCCGAGCTGTCGGTCCATCGCGGGTCCTGGGCGCGCGCAGTCGAATTCGGCCCCTTCGACCTGGTGCTGGCCAATCCGCCCTACGTTCCGCAGGCACCGATCGACGACACAGACGAGATCCCGGTGGACGCCGGACCTGCGCAGGCATGGAACGCCGGCGCCGACGGGCGTCTGGTGCTCGACCCCATGTGCGCCGCAGCGCCGCTGCTGCTCGCCGAGGGTGGCACGATGCTCATCGTGCACTCGGAGTGCTCGGACGCCGATCGGACGCTCGCCGCGCTGCGCCATCAGGGCATGACGGCGGACATCGTTGCGCAGCAACTCATTCCGTTCGGTCCGGTGATGACCGCGCGTGCGCAGTGGCTGATGGGTGTGGGCCTGCTCCCGCAGGGCTGCACGATGGAACGCATCGTCGTGATCCGCGCGGATGCACCGTGAGTGACCAGACCCCGCGTACCGTACGCGTCGTGCCGGGTGGGCCCGTGATGATCGAAGGCCCTCTGCGCGTGGAACTCCCGGACGGTGCGGTGGTGGAATCGGACAGATTCATGGTGGCCATCTGCGCCTGCCGGCGGTCGAAGACGTATCCACTCTGCGACACCAGCCACCGCCGCCGGCAACGCCCGGCGGCGGCGGAGGCGGATTCAGTCCAGGGCGCGGCGGAGTGAGCTCCGCCCCGCGGTCCAGCTTTCCATGAGGTGATCGGCGAGGCGGCCCTCGACGAGGTCGAAGGCCCGGATGCCGAAGACCACGTCCGCGTCCAGCTCGGGCTCGCGGGCCACCAGGTCACCGACCACATCGGTGCGGACGACCTGTTCGTGTACCGCGTCGGCTTCGATGTGTTCGCGGTAGAAGGCCGCGCACTCTTCGGGTGCGCCCATGCGCTCCAGCGCGGCCACCATGCGCTTGGACCCGGGGGGCGACGTCACCTCCGTGGCAGCGAAGTGGCCGACGGCAGCGCCGCGCCACCGTCGGTGCAGGCCGAACATCGACATCAGATTCACCACGGCCAGCGATTGCGCCGGGACGTCGGCGAGGTAGCCGAGGTAGGTCGTGTCCAGCCCGGCGGCCGCCATCAGGTCGGCGAACAGCTGCTGATGCAATCTGGTCCCCTTGCCCGCACCGAACTCGTCGAACTCGACGGCCACGAACGACGCCTTGGCCTGTCCGGTCAGGCGTGGGATCGCCCACGCATGCGGATCGCCTTCTTTGAGGTGGTACAGCGAGCGGTGAGCGAAGTACTCCCGCATCTGATCCCAGGTGCCGCTGTCACGCAGATAGTAGGACGGGCCCGTGCCACCGACGGGTTCGGTGCAGAGAGCGTCCAGCTCAGCGAGCGCGCTGGTTCCGGGCTCGATGTCTTCGACGCCGCGGTGGACGTCGGACAGGAAGAGATCCTCCAGGCGACCGCGGAGATACAGCAGCCCGGGGTTCCACTCCCATCCGGCGTCCACTCCCGCGAACCCTCGGTAGTGCAGTTCATAGCAGAGGTAGAGCGCCAGCTGCAGATCGATGCCCGCGGGATCGGCGTCGGCCAGCGAGGTCTCGACTTTCGTCAGGTAGCGCAGGGGTGCCCGCTCGGCCAGCAGCTCGATCACGGACAGCGAGATCGGCCCGCGCGGTTCGGGCAGCAGGGGTTGAACCATCGTCGGCATCACGGCTGCGACATACCCCGCCGGCATCGCGCCAAACGGTGTGCGCGCGTACCCACTTGGGGGTCTTGATCACACCTGGATGCTGCCTTTTTCACATTTCGGCAGCGCAGCTGTCAGACCCCCCGATCGCTGGGTAGCCCACGGAACAGGCGCACACCAGTGCCAGCGACCGAAGAAGAAGCCGACTCCCGAAGGAGTGTGTACGACACATGGCCACCACCGCCACCACCGAATCCATCACCGCCACGCTGATCGCCCAGCTTCGTACGCTGCTCGATCTGACGAACACCGAGATCCAGGTCGCCGAGACCCGCATCGTGCAGGCGCGCACCGACGCGGTGCGACGCGAGCTGACGCAGAACGCCGAGAACGGCCGGGCGCGCGCCGAGCAGATCGAGGCCGCGATCCGCGACCTCGGCGGCTTCCCCGATGTCATCGGGCCGTTCCTGGGCCGCGCCGCTGCCGCGGTGAAGGCGCTCACCGAGCAGGCGGAGCCGTTCGACGAGGCGCTGCTGGGCGACCTCGCGCTCGAGGACCAGCTCCTGGACCGCTCTCGTTACGTCAAGGCCCTGGCCGTCGCCGCCAAGCACAAGGACGTCGAGGAGCTGGCTGACCGCCTGATCACCGCCCACTCGGCGACCGTCGACTGGCTGACCACCGTGCTCGCCGAGGATGCGCTCGGCGGTCCGGCGGCGCTGCGCCGCACCCCCCTGCAGGCCGCGGCGGGGCTGACGGTCAAGCTGCTGAACCTGCCGTTCACCTGGTCGGTGGAACGTGCCGACCGGGCCGTGGAAGCGGTGCGCTCTGTGCGTCCGGCGGTTGGCGGCATCGTCGACCGCGGGGCCCGCAGCGGCGAGATCGCCGCGAAGGCGTTCGCCGGAGCACGGAACTCCGCACTGGAGGCCGCCGAGCGCATCACGCGTGAGCAGGGTGCGCAGGACGTCGCCGACGTGATCCACGCCGCGCGCGGCGCCGCCGGTGTCCTGGACAGCGACGAGTTGCCGATCGCCGAGTACGACGAGCTCAACCAGACCGATGCGGTGGCCGCGGTCAAGGAGCTGACCGAGGCCTCCGACATCCGCGTGATCGTGGCCTACGAGGAGGCGCACAAGAATCGTCAGCGCGTCGTGTCCGCCGCGCAGACCCGCCTGGCCGCCATCGCTCAGGACGTGGTCGGCATCAGCTGATCACGCACGCTTGCAACCCGTCGGCGCGACCCCCACAGGGTGTCGCGCCGGCGGCGTCTCACCAGTCGCGCACGCCCTTCGGCAGGGGCTGCCTTGACGTTGCCTGCACGTCTCGTTAGAGAATCTTTGGTGACATTCCGACGGGTCGAGGGGAATCGGACGAGATGACAGCCACAGCTCACCGGCCGGCCGTCGTGGTGACGGCGTTGGCCGCGACGACGGCGCTGGCCGCTGACGCCGAGGAATCGTGGGCCGCGCTGCTCAACGGCAAGAGCGGGATCGGCTCCATCGCCGACCGTCTCATCGACGAGTTCCCGTTGCCGGTGACCATCGGTGGGTTGATCCGCGAGGAGCTCGATCCTCAGCTCAGCCGGGTGGAGGTCCGCCGCCTGTCCTACACGCAGAAGATGGCCCTGCTGCTGAGCCGCCGGCTCTGGGAGGCCGCGGGTGCACCCGAGGTCGACACCCGGCGCCTGCTGGTGTCGGTGAGCCACGCGTACGGCTCGACGATGGACCTGTGGACGGGATACGAGGAGTTCAAGTCTCGCGGACTTCGCGCGATCTCTCCGCTGGCGGTCCAGATGCACATGCCCAACGCGCCGGCTGCCGCCGTGGGCCTGGACCGGCACGCCAAGGCCGGCGTCATCGCCCCCACCAGCGGCGATGCGTCTGGGGCGGCAGCCATCGCCGAGGCCTGGCGGCTGATCACGCTGGGCGAGGCCGACGTCGCGATCTGTGGCGGGGTGGAGCAGCGGATCGAACCGCTGCCCATCGCCGCCTTCGACAACATGGGCCTGCTGTCGCATCGCAACGACGACCCGGGGGGCGCGTGCCGCCCGTTCGACAAGGACCGCGACGGCATGGTGTTCGGTGAGGGCGGGGCGCTGCTGCTGCTCGAAACCGAGGAGCACGCCAGGGCACGCGGGGCGACCATCCTGGGTCGGCTGCTCGGCGTGGGCACCACCTCGGACACCGTCGACCTGATCGAGCCGGAACCCCACGGGCAGCTGGCCGCCGCGGCGTTGAGCCGGGCGCTGGAGCTCGCCGGCGTTGACCCGGGCGATGTGGACGCGGTGATCGCCCACGCTGCCGGCACGCGCGTCGGTGACCTCGCCGAGGCCCGCGCGCTGCACGCCGTCCTGGGAAACCACAGGCCCGCCGTGACCGCCCCCAAGGCCGCACTCGGCCACTCGATGGGCGCCTCGGGCGCGGTGGCCGCTGCACTGGCCGTGCAGTCGCTGCGGGACGGGGTTTTGGCTCCGACGTTGAACCACGACACTCCCGACCCCGACATCGATCTGGATGTGGTCGCCGGTGAACGCCGCTCCGGCGACTACCGCTACGCGGTGTCCAACACGCTGGGATTCGGCGGTCACAACGTGTCGCTGGTCTTCGGGCGGTAGCCCTACCTGATCAGGTACTCCTGACCGGGCATGAACGTGCCCAGCAACTCGTCGCGGGCCCCGTGGGAGCGCACGGTCTCGGCGAACGGGTCCCCGGCGTGCATCGCCAGGAGCAGGTGTTCGGCGCTGAACCACTCGCGCTGGACGACGTCGCGCTGCGCTGCGGACGTGCTCTCGTTCAAGGCCCACATCGAGATGAACAGATCGGCAGTGACGTCCACGTCGGGCACCAGGCCGATCGGGACCACGTTGACCTTGCCGCGGCTCAGAGCGACCGGGGCACTCTGATGCAGCACAACCCGGTCCGCGCCGACGGTGGCGCTCAAGTAGAGCCACTGCAGCGCGGAGAAGACCGGCGTGTCGATCAACACCACGGTCGGTCCGCTGCCATGCCAGCGGACCAGCAGACGGGCCAGGCTGCCGAATCCTCCACCCCATTCGACGACGGTGTCCACGTCGCGGAGGCTTCGGCCGGTGGTCCCCTGATAGCGCGCCAGGTGATGCAATTGGTGGACGGTGTTCGACGACGTCAGGACAGAGGTGTCCGGCACAGCCACCGTCGGCGGCATGCCCACCGGGTCCTCGGCCAGCAGCTCCACATCGTCGAGATGTGCCAGAACGTAGGGGAGTTCCTCGGGGAGGAGGCGTTCGCCGACGAACATCTGATAGCGGATGGCCGGGTGACGCAGAAAATCCCACGGTGGTACCGGCAGCAGGAAGCGGGCCAGGTCCGCGTTGCGCTGTGCCCAGTCGGCTCGCACGTAGCGGGTGGTCGTGCAATCCTGCACCGCGGCGAGTTGTTCGGCGAATTGCGCTGCGAGACGGTCGAACTGGGCCTGGTCGGTGGCGGTCATCGAGATGCCTCCGTGCTGGGATCCTCGCCGCGGGCCAGCCGGCACAGTCGATTCAGCGCGTTCTGCCGGTCCGCTCCCGAGGCGGCTTCGATCTCGTGCAGTAGTCGATCGAGTTCGGTGTGGTCACGCTTCTGTCGGGTCGGGACACTGGTCATGGTCGGCCGACATACCCGTCACCACCGGCCTCAACCGTCGCCGGGGCTACTGTCGAGCGGTGACCCTGGGCTATGACGACGCGCTGCGGGACCGCATCAGGGACAACCTGATCGGGCATCGGCGGCGCATCGTCACCGATCCTGACAAGCGCCGCGCTGCCGTGGCCGTGGTGCTGGTCGACTCCGTGGTCGGAGAGGACCGGGTGGATCCGGCTCCGGTGGACGACTGGATCGCCGGGCGGCCGATGCCCGAGAACTTGGACGGCCGCATGGTCGATGTGTCCGGCGGTGCGGCTTTCCTGCTGTGCCGCAGGGCATCTCGTCTGTCGACTCATGCCGCTCAGTGGGCGTTGCCCGGAGGTCGGTTGGACCCGGGGGAGACGGCGATCGACGCGGCGTTGCGCGAGCTCGACGAGGAGGTCGGCGTTGCGCTGCCGGACGACGCGGTGCTCGGACTGCTCGACGACTATCCGACCCGCTCGGGGTACGTCATCACCCCCGTCGTGGTCTGGGGCGGTGGCCGGCTCGACCTGCGCCCGGCGCCCGACGAGGTGGTCGCGGTGTATCGGGTGGGACTTCACCAGCTGTTGCGAGCAGACTCGCCGCGGTTCGTGACGATCCCGGAGAGCCCGCGCCCGGTGGTACAGATCCCGCTGGGCAACGACCTGATCCACGCCCCGACCGGAGCCGTGCTGCTGCAGCTGCGGTGGCTGGGGCTGGAAGGCCGGGCCGATCCCGTCGACCAGCTGGAACAGCCCGTGTTCGCGTGGCGATGAGCCGACGCCGGTGTTTCTGCCGGGGGCGCGCCGGGTAGCCGGTGCTCGATGGTCACGACACACCTGCACGGCAGGCATCGACGCTCCACCGCACCGGCGCACGCCGGTCCGCGGTGGGGCCTACTCTCGATGATCGTGGCCGGTGGAATGGCGGGATGGCTGCTCGCCGTCGCCGGGCCGGACGGCGCACAGCCGGCCACCGTGACGATGCCGCACCCGGTGGCGCCCGTTGCCGTCACCCAGGACGTCCAGCGTGCCGGGCAGGTGACCGCCGTGTCACCTCACTCGCTGACCACCGTGGATGCCGACGGGAAGACCACGACGTTCGCCATCACGCCGGACACCGCACGCGTGCTTCCCCCGGGTTCGACGACGGTGCGACCCGCCCAGCACGTCGTCGTGGTCGGTGCCGTCCGCGACGGCGTGTTGGTGGCCACCGCGATCGCCGATCGCGACTCGGCGAACGGCGGCGGTCCGCCGATGGACTATCAGCTACCGAACTGACGAGCTGCCACCTCCTTGCAGATGTCACAACATCGTTGTTAACTTTGTGATGTTTCCTGAGAAGTCGTGGCGTGCGAGGAGGTGCGGTGACAGCGATGCCGCCTGCGCGCGCCACCGGCAACGCCTCCCGCCGCGCCGAGATCGCTCAGTTCGTCCGCGCCAAGGGCACGGCCCGGATCGACGAGCTGGCTGACCAATTCGGCGTCAGCACCATGACCATCTACCGCGACCTCGACCACCTCCACCAGGTCGGCATGGTGCGCAAGGTGCGTTCGGGAGCCGAGGCGCCGCCCAGTGAGGCGTTCGAACGCAACGTCGGGCTCCGCCGAATGCTGAACCTCGACGAGAAGCAGGCGGTGGCCAGAGCCGCCGTGGGCTGGGCCACCGACCGTGTCGACATGACGGCCGTGGCACTCGACGACAGCACCACCGCACTGCACGTCGTGCCGTTGCTCGCCCCGCACCTGCCGCTCACCGTGTTCACGAACTTCCTGCCCGCGATCAACGACCTCTCGACCGACCCGCGGGTCCATCTGAACGCGATCGGCGGCGACTTCGTCCCCGAGTTCTCCTCCTTCCTCGGCCCGCAGGCCACCAGGGCGTTGAACGACGTGCACTACGACGTGCTGTTCATGTCGGTGCCTGCGCTCTCGCGCGGCAGGTGCTTTCATCCCTCCAGCGCCGCAGCGCAACTCAAGCGCGCCTTCATGGACGGCGCCGAGCTGCGCGTGCTGCTGGTCGACCACACCAAATTCGCCCGCCGCGCCATTCACCGGGTCTGCGACCTGACGGACTTCGACGTCGTCGTCGTCGACGCCGGAATCGACCCCGACGAGCACCGTCGTCTCGCCGACGCCGGAGTGAACGTCCTGGTGGCCCGGCCGTGAGTTCCCCGACGGCGCCGCTGGTCATCGCGGTCGATTGCTCGACCACCGCCGCGAAGGCGATCGTGGTGGACGCCACGGGCCGGGTGGTGGGTTCGGCGAGCCAGGCGCTGGATACGCGCAGCCCCGTCCCGCACTGGTTCGAGCAGGACAGCCGCCAATGGTGGACTGCCACCGATGCGGCGATCACAGCTGCGCTGCAACAGATTTCGGATCGCAGCACGGTGGCAGCGATCTGCGTGACCCATCAGCGGGAGAGCTTCGTCTGCCTCGACAGCGCCGGCGTGCCGATACGGCCGGCCATCCTGTGGCTCGACGGCCGCGCCGAGGCCGAGGTCCGTGCCTACGGCACCGAGCGCGTGGAACTGTTGTCGGGCAAGCCCGCCGACATCACCCCGGGGCTCTACAAGCTGCTGTGGCTGCGCGACCACGAACCCGACACGATGGCGCGCTGTCACCGCGTCGCCGACGTGCACACCTATCTGGTGCACGCCATGACCGGTCGCTGGGTGTCCAGCACCGCGTCGGTCGATCCGCTGGCCGTGATCGACCAGAGCACCGGCGACTACAGCGACGAGCTGCTCGATGTCGCGGGGGTGCGGCGGGATCAGATGCCCGAATTGGTCACGAGCGGAACCACGATCGCCATAGTGCTCCCGGACATCGCCGACAGGTGGGGCGTGCGCCGCGACGTCGCGGTGATCGCGGGCACCGGCGACGGTCAGGCCGGCGGCATCGGCCTCGGGGTGACCGATCCGGGGGCGGCCTACCTGGTGCTCGGGACGGCCGTCGTGATCGGCAGCGAGACGATGTCCTACGTTCCGGCACGGGCCTACCGATCGATGATCTCGGCGATGCCGGGGCAGTGCACCGTGGAGACATTCAGCTCCTCGGGCACCTACCTGTCGACCTGGTTCCGCCGTGAGTTCGGTGACCCCGGTCTGGTCGGCGCACCGGATCCCGCGCTCGAGCAGGCGGCCGCGGCGCTGCCGATCGGCAGTGAACGGCTGGTCACGCTGCCGTACTGGAACGGCGCGCAGACTCCGCACTGGGACGGGCAGGCCTCGGGAGTGACGTTGGGCTGGCAGGGATGTCACACCCGCGCGCACTTCTATCGCTCCCTGCTGGAGGGCATCGCACTCGAACTGCGCCTGCAGCTCGATGGACTCGAGGCCGCGCGCGGCGAACGCGTCGAGGTGATCCGGGCGACCGGCGGCGGGGCGCGCAGTCCGCTGTGGACGCAGATACTGGCGGACGTCTTCGATCGGCCGCTGCAGGTGTGCGCGACCGGCGAGGTCAGTGCGCTCGGCGCGGCCGCGATCGCGCTGACGGCGGTCGGCGCCTACGAGACGCTGCCGGCAGCCGCGGCGGCGGTGAGCGTCACCGACGCCGTGGTGGCGCCGCGCCCGGACGCGGCCGCTGCCTACCGCCGGCTGCGCACCCTCTATGAGCGGATCTACCAGCAGACCCGAGATCTGTTGCACACCTTGCACGAAACACCTCTGCACCAGCTGTCGAAGGAGAATCCCGCGTGAGAGCCGCCATGTTCTACGGTCCCGGCGAGTTGAGGCTGGAGGACATCGGCTCCACCGAGCCCGGACCGGGAGAGATCCTCGTCGAGGTGCGCGCCGCCGCGACGTGCGGCACCGACCTCAAGTCGTACCGCCGTGGCCACCCCAAGCTGTTCCCGACCCTGCCGTCGCGGTTCGGCCATGAGTTCGCCGGCGTCGTCACGGCGGTCGGTGACGGTGTCGACACTTTCGCGGTCGGCGACCGCGTCACCGCCGCCAACACCGTGCCGTGCGGTTACTGCTGGGCGTGTATCCGCCATCGCGAAAGCCTCTGCGAGAACCTGGAATTCCTCAACGGCGCCTTCGCCGAGGAAGTGGTGATCCCGGCCGCGATCGTGGCCAGGAACACCTACACGCTGCCCGACGATCTCGATTTCGCCGACGCGGCGCCACTCGAGCCGCTGGCCACGGTGGTGCACGGGATGGCCGAAACGGGGATCGAACTCGGCGACACGGTCGTGGTGCACGGGGCGGGCCCGATCGGGCTGATGTTCGTGCGACTGGCCACACTGCGGGGGGCCAACGTCATCTCCGTCGACCAGTCGCCGTGGCGGCTGCAACAGGCGCTGCGGGCCGGCGCCGTCGACACCATCGACCTGTCCGAGGTGACCGACTTCGAGGACCGCGTCGCGCTGATCAAACGACACACCCCCCATGGCCGCGGCGCCGACGTCGGCATCGAAGCCGTCGGCCTGCCTCAGGTGTGGGAGCAGACCGTGCGTACGCTGCGGCCCGGTGCGACAGCGGTGCTGTTCGGCGGAACACCGGCTGGCGCAGCGTTTTCCGTCGACTCCAGCGCCATGCACTACGAGGAATACACCCTCAAGGGAGTCTTCCACCACACGCCAAACTACGTCCGTACCGCCGTCGAGTTGCTCTCCAGCCGCAAGGTGGACGGCTCGATGCTGGTGACCGAGCGTCGGCCGCTGTCGGACCTGGTGCCCAGCCTGGAGGACATGGCCGCCGGCCGCGGATCGAAATACATTCTCGAACCGTGAAACTCGAAGAGCAGCGGCAGCAGGTCGTCGACGCCTGCCAGTACCTCAGCCGCTCGGGCCTGGTCGTCGGCACCGCAGGAAACGTGTCGATCCGGGTCGACGACCTCGTGGTCATCTCGCCCAGCGGGGTCGACTACGAGGCGATGTCGGCGCGCGATGTCGGCATCCACGACCTGGACGGCAACGCCGTGGACGCCGTGCTCGCGCCGTCGAGCGAGCTGGCCCTGCACCTGGCGGTGTACCGCTCATCGGCGCACACGGCCGTCGTGCACACCCACGCGCCGGCGTCGACGGCGCTGTCCACCGTCGTCGACGAAGTCCCTGCGTCGCACTACTATTCGGCGCTGTTCGGTGGCCCGGTCCGCGTCGCCCCGTACGCGACCTTCGGCACCCAGCGGCTGGCCGGCAACGTCATCGCCGCACTGCGGGACCGCACCGCAGCGCTGATGGGCAACCACGGCGCCGTGCTGGCCGGTGCGGCACTGCCCAAGGTGCTGAATCTGGTGCCCTACCTCGAGTACGTGTGCGACGTGCAGCTGCGGGCGATGGCGACCGGGGCGCCGGTGCGGATCCTCGACGACGCCGAGATCGCCGAGGTCGGGAGGCTGCTGTCCGGCTACGGGCAACAGGCGTCCGGGAAGGACTGACGAAAGAGGGGCCGGTCGCAGTGCGACCGGCCCCACTTCGGGTGGTGTGTCAGGGCTGCTTCTGACCCGGGATTCCCTCGTAGGCGATGTCGCCGGTCTTGAGGTTCTGGGCGGTCAGCTCCGAGAGCCCGTCGAGGAACTTCTGCCGATCGGTCACCACGTGCTGGATCGCGACGTCGACGTTGTCCTTGGTGATCGCCGGCATCACGTACACCGGCTTGGTGTTCACCTCTTCCTTCTTGGCGAGCGCATTCGCGACGGCCAGGCCGGCGGACAGCTCCACGGTGCCGTTCTGCAGCGAGGTGCCGATGAACTCACCGCTCTTGACCGCGTTGAGGCCGTCCTCGATGCCGTCGATACCGACGATGGGCACGTCGTTGCGGCCGGACTCCTTGAGTGCCTGCAACGCACCGAGACCCATGTCGTCGTTCTCGGAGACGACGGCGTTGATCTGCGGGCCGAAGCCGGAGATCCAGTTCTTCATCTTGTTGACGGCTTCGTCGCGCTTCCAGTTGGCCGTGTCCTTGGCGAGCACCTTGATGTCCGGGTACTTGGCCAGCACGTTGTTGATGCCCTTGGTGCGGTCGAGCTCGCCGGACTGGCCCAGCGGACCCTGCAGGATCACGATGTTGCCCTTACCACCGAGGTGGTCGGCCATCATCTGCATCTCCTGCTCACCGGCGGCCACGTCGTCGGGCTGTACGCTGCCCGCGACGTCGGGGTTGTTCAGCGCGGCGTTGACGGCCACCAGCGGGATGCCCTTGGCCTTCGCGCTGGCGACCTGGGGAGCGAGCGAATCCGCCTGGATCGGCACCACGATGATGGCGTCGACACCCTGATTGACCATCGAGTCGACCTGGCTGGCCTGCGTGGAGACGTCGAGATTGGCGGAGTTCCAGACCAATTCGATGTTGTTGTCCTTGGCGTAGGCCTCCATGCCCTCTTTGCCCGCGGTGATGAACGAGCTCATGTCGTACACCGTGACGCCGATACGCTTGGTGTCCGCGTTGGACGTGGTGTCGCCGGCCCCGCAGGCGGTCAGTGAGGCGCCGAGTACGCCCGCCGACGCCATCGCCGCGATCTTGGTGATCAATCTCATGGGTTCTCTCTTCTTTCGATTTCGACAGTGAAACGTGGTGCGGAGATGGGTGATTCGGCTCGCCTCAGGTACGCCTCCTGGAGGACCAGACGTCGACCGCGACCGCGGCGACGATCAGCACGCCCTTGATCACGTCCTGCCAGTAGGCGGGCACCACCAGGATGTCGAGGCCGTTGTTGAGGGTCATGATCATGAACAGGCCCAGCGCGGTACCCCAGATGCTGCCGCGCCCGCCCATCAGGCTGGCACCGCCGATCACGACGGCCGCGATGGCATCGAGTTCGTAGCCCTGGCCCAGGTTCGGCGGCCCGGAGATCACGCGGGAGGCGAGCATGACACCCGAGAGTCCGGCCAGCAGCCCGGATATCGCGTACACACTGAACAGCACGTTCTTGGCGTTGATGCCGGCGATCTCCGCGGCATTGCGGTTGCCGCCGACCGCGTACACCCGCATGCCGTAGGTGGTGCGCTTCATGATGATCGCCAGCGCGATGATGCCGATGATCATCAACAGCACGGGGATCTGCAGGCCGAGGATCTTGGTGTTGGCGATCGAGCCGAATTCGGAGGGCAGCCCGTTGATCGGTGCGCCGCCGCCGATCACGTACGCGAGACCCGAGCCCGCCGTCAGAGTGCCCAGGGTGGCGATGAACGGGGGCACGTTGATGCGCGAGACCAGGATTCCGTTCACACAGCCGACGGCCAGGCCGACCAGCACGGCGACCAGCACGGTCAGCCAGACCTGGCCGGGGTTGGCCTTGGCTGTCGCCGCGGCCGACATCGCCGACACCGCGATCACGCTGCCCACCGAGAGATCGATCCCGCCGGTGAGGATCACCAGCGTCTGACCGAGCGCGATCAACGCGAACGGCGCCGCGGCGACCAGGATGGTCACCAGGTTGTCGGGGGTGGAGAAGCGGGCACTGCGGTAGCTGAAGTAGGCGATCACCAGCAGCACCACGATCACCATCGAGTAGCGCAGCAGCATGCCCGAGATCCATTGCCGCGAAAACAATTTCACCGGCTCGCCGGTGATCGGCGAGACGACGGTCGGGGCAGCCGACGGGCCGGGCGGCTGCGCGCTGCTGTCGACGTCGGTACTCATGAAGCCTCCTGCTTCGGGGTCGTCGTTGATCGGGTGTCGAGGGCGGTGGCCAGGCGGAAGACCGATTCCTGGACCTCGGGGTGGTCGAGCGCGTCGCGGTCGAGTTCGCCGACGAACCTGCCGTCGCGCATGACGAATGCGCGGTGCGAGAGCCCGACGATCTCCGGCATGTCCGACGACGCCATCAGCACCGCCATCCCGTTCGCCGCGAATTCGGTGACGATGCGGTAGATCTCGCTACGCGCACCGACGTCGACGCCGCGGGTCGGCTCGTCGAGCAGCAGGACGTTGACGTCGCCGGTGAGCCAGCGCGCCAACACCACCTTCTGCTGATTGCCGCCCGAGAGCGTGCCGACTTCCTGGCTCAGCCCGTGCGTCTTGAGCCGCACCGACGACATCACGTCGGACACCGCTTTGTTGCGGGCCCGGGCGCGCAGCCAGCCGGCCAGAGAGAACGACGAGAGCCGGGGCAGGGTGCCGTTGTCGAGCACGCTCATCGAGAGCACCACCCCGGAGAGCTTGCGGTCTTCGGGCACCATCGCCATGCCGGCGCTGATGGCCGCCGCGGGCTGATTGCGCTTGACGGTCTTGCCGCGCACGGTGATCTGACCGGCGCTGCTGGACCGGGCGCCGAAGATCGCCTCCAGCAACTCGGTGCGGCCTGCGCCGACGAGACCGGCCAAACCCACGATCTCGCCGGCGTGCACTGTGAACGACACCGGTCCCGAGGCGCCCTCGACCTGCAGGTCGCGCACCTCGAGCACAGGGTCGGTGCCCGGTGTCGGGCGGTCCGGAAAAAGAGCGTCGAGTTCGCGGCCGATCATCGCGGTGACGATGTCGTCGTCGCTGACGTCGCCGATCGGCTTGTCGAGGATCAGCCCGCCGTCGCGCAGCACCACGACCCGGTCGGCGATCGCACGGATCTCGGCCATCTTGTGGGTGGTGTAGACCATCGCCACCCCGTGCTCGCGGAGCCGCCGCACCACCTTGTACAGGCCTTCGACCTCGCGTTCGGAGATCGCCGAGGTCGGTTCGTCGAGCATGACTACCTGCGCGCCTGTGCTGGCGGCCTTGACGATCTCGACGATCTGCCGCAACCCCACTGGCAGGCTCCCCATCCGTGCGGACGGGTCGATCGCGACGCCGAAGACGGCCAGCGCGTCGCGTGCCTGGTCGATCATCGCGCGCCGGTTCAGGAACGGGCCGACGGTGAGTTCGCGCCCCACGAAGAGGTTCTCGTAGACCGACATGTTCTCGATCGAGGCCAGCTCCTGCGGCACGATCGCCACACCGTGGCGCACCGCATCGCGGGTGTTGCCCGGTGCCAGCGTGGCGTCGCCGACGGTGACGGTGCCGTGATCGGCGCTGTACTGCCCGCTGATGATCTTCATCAGCGTGGACTTGCCGGCACCGTTCTCCCCGGCCAGTGCGGTGACCGTGCCCGGCTGCAGATCGAGTGTGATGCCCTGCAGCACAGGCACTCCGCCGAAGCCCTTGCGAATGTCCGTGCAGCGCAACAGTGCTTTCCCGGTGGTGCTCATCGGGGCTCCACGATCGACTTCAGGCTGGCCGGGTCGGAATCGCTGTCGAGCGCCTCGCCCACGTGCTCGAGGTCGTAGCGGCCGGTCACCATCGCGTCGAGGTCGACGGCGCCGCTGGAGACCAGGTGGATGGCCGCAGGCCAGGTGTCGGTGTAGCGGAACACGCCGGTGAGGTTGATCTCGTTGTTCGCGATGTGCGCTACGGGCAGCGGGTATTCGTCGGCGCCCATGCCGACGAGTACGACGTGGCCGGCCGGACCGACGGCCTTGATGCCGCTGACCACGGCGGCCGGCACGCCGGTGGCGTCGACGAACGCGTCCACCGGCTCGATCGCCGCGACGTCGACCGCGGTGGGATCGAGCACCTCGGTCGCGCCGAACTGCAGCGCCTTCTCCCGGCGGGAGGCGACGAGGTCGGTGACGACGATGCGGGCGGCCCCGAACGCGCGGGCGGTCTGCGCGCAGATGACACCGATCGGTCCGGCACCGGCGATCAGGATCGAGGTGCCGGGCGCCACGTGCGCCTTGCGCATGGTCGCGATGGCGACCGACAGCGGCTCGAGCAGCGCGGCGGCATCGTCGGACATCGAATCGGGCACCGGGTGGGCCATGTCATCGTCGGTGAGCACGTACCGGCAGAAGGCTCCGTCGATCGGCGGGGTGGCGTAGAACTCGATGTGACGGCACAGGTTGTAGCGGCCCGCCCGGCACTGTTCACACCGCCGGCACGGGTGCTGCGGTTCGACCGCGACGCGCTGGCCGACGCGGGTCGGGTCGACTCCCGCGCCCACCGCGGCGATGCGCCCGGAGAGCTCGTGACCCAGGATCATGGGCTGCTCGACGACGAAGTCGCCGATGCGCCCGTGCCGGTAGTAGTGCACGTCCGAGCCGCACACGCCGACGGCTGCGACCTCGACGAGAACCTGGTGATCGCCCGGTGTGGGTACCGGTCTGTCCTCGATCTGCAGGGCGCCGACGCCGGTCATGACACTGGCCCGCATGGTGGCCGGGGTCGATTCGACGGTCCCGGAACTGGCCACGGTCACATCGCACTCCCTCGCGCTCATCTGTTACACAAACCGCTCATTTGATGCTTGTGATGTGGATCATTCTCTGGGCTATGCTCACATGTCAAGCGGCTGTGCTCATATGAGCAGTGTTGATGATCGGGTGGGCAGGGAGGCGAGATGGGACCGGACGAGCTGTTCCAGCGCGCCGTCATCGCCCGCCGCTACTACCTGGAGGGACGCACCCGCGTCGAGATTGCCGAGGAATTCGGGCTGTCCCGCTTCAAAGTCGCCCGCATGCTGGAAGAGGCGCTGGAATCCGGAATGGTCGAGATCACGATCCACGATCCGGGTGCGATCGACGTCGAGCTGTCCACCGCTCTGCAGAAGCGCTACTCGCTGCAGCACGCCTACGCCGTCGTGGGTCAGTCGAAGAACACCGCCGACCGGGTCGAAGCGGTCGCGAAGGCGATGGCCGACCTGCTGCAGTCCGTGCTGCGCAAAGGCGATGTGATCGGCATCGACTGTGGCCGCACGATGACCCGCATCGCCCCCTACCTGCACGATCTACCGCGGTGCGACGTCGTGCAGCTGACCGGCCTGGCCGGTGGGCTCACCTCCAACGGCGCCGACCTGACCCGGCGCATCACCGAGGTCACCGGTGGCAAGTCGTGGCCGCTCTACGCCCCCTACGTCGTCGCCGACGCCCGCACGGCTCGCAGTCTGGCGAGCACCTCGCCGATCAAGGACGCGTTCGCCAACCACTCACGGGTGACCTGCGCGCTCGTCTCCGTCGGTGGCTGGACCGCCGAGGCGTCGCAGGTGTACACCTCGGTGCCCGACGACGAGGCCGCCGCGCTGTACGAGGCCGGCGTGCGCGCCGAAACCTGCGGGTTGTTGCTCGACGAGAACGGCAGGCGCATCGCCGGTCTCGACGAGCGCCGCATGGGCATCACCGAAGCGGGTCTGCGCGCCATCCCGACCGTCATCGCGATCTGCGCCGGAGCCGAGAAGATCGTCGCCACCCGCGCCGTCCTGCGCTCCGGATTGATCTCCGGCCTGGTGACCGACGCCGAGATCGCGGCCGCGGTCCTGGATGAGGACCCGTCCCTCACAGCGAAAGGACTTTCACCATGACCGAGCCGGTAGTCGACCTGAACTTCCCGTTGACCGGTAAGACCGCGATGGTGACCGGAGGTGCGTCGGGCATCGGCGCAGCCATCGCCGCCGCGTTCGCGGCCAAGGGTGCCCGCGTCGCGGTCGTCGACCTCGACGGGGACGCGGCCCGGGCGCGGGCGACCGACCTCGGCGGCGACAGCCGCGGATTCGCCGCCGACGTCGCCGACCCGGCATCGGTCACCGCGGCCGTCGACGACGTCGTCGCCGCGTTCGGCCGCATCGACATCCTGGTCAACAGCGCCGGCATCGTGATGCTGGCCCCCGCCGAGGATCTCGGCCTCGACGCGTGGACCAAGACCATCGCGGTCAACCTCACCGGCACGTTCCTGGTCAGCCAGGCCGTCGGGCAGCACATGCTCGCGGCGGGCGGGGGCGCCATCGTGAACATGGCGTCGCAGGCCGCGACGGTGGCGCTCGACCAGCACGTCGCGTACTGCGCGTCGAAGTTCGGCGTCGTCGGGATGTCGAAGGTGCTGGCCTCCGAATGGGGCCCGCGCGGGGTGCGGGTGAACACGATCTCACCGACGGTGGTGCTCACCGAACTCGGCCGCAAGGCCTGGGACGGCCCGCGCGGGGACGAGCTGAAAAAGCAGATTCCCGCCGGTCGATTCGCCTATCCCGACGAAATCGCTGCTGCCGCAGTCTTTCTCGCTTCCGACGCGGCGGCGATGATCACCGGCGCAGACCTGCTCATCGACGGCGGCTACACGATCCGTTAGCCGACCTTCGCGATGTGCGGGTGTTCGGCCCCGGGAGGCGTTATGTTTGCCAGACAACACCGGGGGGAGTCTGGCAATGGCATCGGGTGAGCACATCGGTCGGGTAGGGGCGCTGGCGGTCGCTCTCGGCATCGGGTACGCGGTCGCGGCCTCATCGGGAGTGGCGTGGGCGGCACCCGACACGAGCAGTGGGGCAGGCACGTCCGCCGCTTCTGACGGCACGACCAACCGTGTCGCACACCCTCTGCGTGAGCGCGGCCCGAAAAAGCCTGCGCGGCCGTCAAAAACCGATGCCGGCAGCGGAACGGCAGAATCCGAACATCCCACCGCAGAATCCGGCGACCCCGCCGCCGAGGGCACCGTCACCCGGCGCGCACATCGTCCCAAGGCCACTCGGCGGGCCACTCCGGAGGCCGACCACGGGGTCGAAGGCACCTCCGACCGCGACGACGCAGCACCTGGGCCCACGCCGCGGCGATCGGTCGCCGCCAGTTTGCCCATCTCCTCGAGTGCGCCTGCGAGTTCGTCCTCGGTACCGGACTCGACCGGCCCCGCTGCACAGGCACATCCCGGCGTCACGGTGTTGAGGTCGCTGTTCGCGCCGCACACCCCCGCACACGGTTCCGACGAGCCCGACGCCCCGGCTGCTGCGCCGCTGATCTGGACGATGCTCGCCCAAGCCCGACGGCAGGTCGCCGAGGGCAGTGACGTCGGGACCACCGGCCCGCAGACCAGCACCTCCCAGACGTTGGCCGCGGAGGCTGCATCGGTGGCCGTCCCGGGCCGACCGAACGGTCCGGTCGTCGTCGGCGCCGACGGAACCCTGTATCAGGTCACCTCCGACGCCACAGGAACACGGGTCAGCATCCTCGACAGCGACGGGAACGTCGTCACCACCACGGGTTATCTGCCGGGCGGGACGGCGAACTCGCGTGTCGACTCGATCGCGGCTCGGCCAGACGGCACGCTGCTCGTGTCGACGGTCAACGGCGGCCTGAGAAACCGGTCGACCATCTCGGCGGTCGACAACCAGGGCGAGGTCACCACCGTTGCACGTCTCGTCGGCGGCGCGGGTGGCCTGACCGTGGGTGCGGACGGGTCGGTGTATACCGAGACCACGATCACCGTGCCCTTCATCCCCTACGGCTCGTACTCCTACCGCTTCGTCCGGATCTCGCCTGATGACACCGTGCGGTCACTGCCGCCCCGCACCTCGTTGACGCTGGCCGAGGACGGCACCGCCTACCTGCTGTCGAGCGGCTTCGGAAGCTCCACGCTGCGGGCATTCGACACCGCCGGGAAGTCGAAAGCGATCTTCGTGCCCTACTCGGCCTCCGCGCTGGGCGAGCCGGTGCTCGGTCCGGACGGCACGCTCTATCTGACCGCCGACGTCCGACTGTTCGGCAGCCAGACCACCCGGCTGTACACGGTCAACGGCACCTCGAGCAGTGTGCGAACCCTGTCGGGGTTGGCAGGGGTCACCGTGGTGACCGACGACGGCGTCTACCTCGAGACGCACACCTTCGACGGTGCCAAGGACAACGGGGTCGACGGGACCACCTACATCTCGAAGCTCACCCGGACCAGCATCGACACCCTCGACCCGATCGACGGCCGCATCTCGACGCTGACAGGCTTCCAGGTGACGCCGGCGGGAGCCGTGTACGCCCCCATCGTGGATCCGACCGCGGACACCACTGCCGTTGCGGTGTTCGACTCCGCCGGCAACCGCACGACGATCGTCCTGCCCGGCACGACGCCCGCCGACCCCGGATTCGTTCAGGCAATCGGCGCCGGCCCGCATGCCGACGAGTTCGGTTACGTCAGGTACTCCGCAGGCGGTGCCGACCATGTCGCAGTCCTGGGCGCCGACGGGACCGTGGTGCGGACCGTCGACCTGCCGGCGGGGGCAACCGTCGACGGTCCGGTGATCTTCGGGCCCGACGGCACGCCCTATGCCGTGGTGAGGTACCCCGCCGGCACCCTGCCCCCGGGCACGTTGGCCACCCAGGTCCTGTCTCTGTCGACAGACACCCCGACCCCGCCTGTACCCGACGGACGCAACCCGGGCTTCGTCGACATCCAGTTCGCGCCCGACGGAACCGGTTACCTCCTGACGAGGGCGGGTTCGCCGAGCAGCATCACGGTCACCGGCTTCGACGCGCAGGGCGCGACGGGCACGAGCCTGACACTGGCCGACCCGCTCACGGTCGACGGCACGAAACCCCTGGTGTTCGCCCCGGACGGCACGGGCTACGTCGTCGACTACGGTCCGAGCGGCGGTGCCGTGTACGCGCTGTCGACGTCGGGGGTGAACAAGCTGCTCGACATCCCGTTTGCCGCCGGCATGCCCGTCTACGCCGTCGTGATCGGCGCCGATGGCACGCCGTATCTGACGACGGGCTCCGGCAACAGCACCACGGTCACGCCGCTCGCCTAACCGGTCTTCTCGAAAGCCCGATTACGGCGCTCGGCATCCGCGCTGCCGCTGAACAGGCCCGAATCTGCCTGTGGGCCATGGTGGTACCCGTTGTTCCGAAGGCCTGCCCGGTCGCTGTCGGTTTGGTGCTCGATGCGCCGCACCGGCAACGCACCGGGGTTGCTGCGCTGCAGCCAGGCCACCATTCCCTCGCGAACATCGCAGCGCAGGTCGAACAGCTGTCCCGCATTGGAGGCGCTGACCAGCATGCGAACCCGCACGACTCCGTCGACGGCGTCGGTCACCTGCAGCACTCCGACGCGCCCGTCCCACTTCTCGTTGGCCCGCAACAACCGGTCCAGCTCGGCGCGCATCGCATCGAACGGGACGGTGAAATCGACGTCGAGTTCCGCGGTGCCCAGCAGCTGGGTCGCGTTACGGGTCCAGTTCTGGAACGGGGTCGTGGTGAAGTACGTGCACGGAAGCACCAGCCGGCGCTCGTCCCACAGATGGACCACGACGTAGGTCAGGGTGATCTCCTCGATCCGGCCCCATTCCTCTTCGAGGACCACGACGTCGCCGACCCTGATGGCGTCGGAGAACGCGATCTGGATCCCGGCGAACACCGACCCCAGCGAGGTCTGCGCGGCCAGACCGGCGACCACGGTCAACACTCCGGCCGAGGCGAACACCGTTCGACCGATGTCGCTGAACGACGGGAATGTCATCAGGGCCGCCGCTACGCCCAGCACCACGATGATCGCGACCGCCAGGCGGCGCAGCGTGGTGACCTGGGTGCGGATCTTGCGGCGGTGCCGGTCGGCGTCGGTCAGGCCGGTGTCCCCGCCGGCGAACCGGTCGATGATCTGCCGTTCGGCCACTGTCACGAGGCTGGCCACCATCCAGGTCATGGCACCGATCAACGCGATCAGCAGGAGATGGTCCAACCAGCCCCGCCACGATGACTGGTCGTCGGAGGTGCGTTTGATGGTCGCGGTGGCGGCGATCACCACCAGCGTCGCTCGCAGCGGCATGCGGGTCAGCTCAGCGATGTCGTGTAGCACGCGGCTGCGCCGGCCCAGCCGTTGCAGCAGCCAGGACACCGCGAGTCCCAGCACGTACGCGACGGCGACGGCGCCGGCCACCCATGCCGCAGTGGTGGCGAAGTGTGTTGCGGGCGCGAAGTTTGCATCGTCCACAGGAAGTCGGACTCCTCGGGATCGGGGTGGAAACGCGGGAACGCCGGAAACGACGCCGCGACACGGCGCCGGAAAGACATCGTCATCGACATCGGCGGCGCACCCGTCGCGTTCCCGGCTTCGGGGCAGTGCAAAACAACGTCACGCAATCTGTCGGGTGATTGCGATTCAATTCACACGCTTGGCGACCTGGCGTTTGATCTTGTCCGGCAGGGCATCGGCCGCCGCGAGTCGGGGGAGCAGCTCCGGCTCGGTCATCAACGCCCGGAACACGAGCTCGATCGTGACGTCGTGATCGGGACGCGAGACGATCTCGATCGGGTCGCCGGCGCGCACCGTTCCGGGGGTGATGACGCGGAAGTACGCGCCGGGTAGCGCGGCGGCGGTGAACGTCTTCATCCACCCGCGGATGCCCAGCCAGGTGGTGAACGTCCGGCACGGCGTGCGGGGGCTGGTGACTTCGAGAACCAGGCCGTCCGAGCCGATCACCCACCGCTCACCCACCAGTGCGCCGGTCACGTCGACGCCGCTCGTGGTGAGGTTCTCGCCGAACATCCCGTTGGTCAGCTCGCGGTCGAGTTCAGCCGCCCACCGGTCGAGGTCCTCACGCGCATAGGCGTACACCGCCTGGTCGTCGCCGCCGTGGTAGCGGCGATTGCAGATCGAGTCCCCGACGACGCCGCTGCCCAAGCCGTCCTTGCGCGGCCCGGGAGCCCGCACCTCGAGAGCCTCGGCACTCGGCCGCTTGTCGATTCCGGTGCGTAGCTCGCCCAAATCGGTGGGCACGGGCGCCGTGTTCACCGTCAACACCGAGGCCATCACAGGTCCGCCAGATCGTCGGGAACGTCGACGGCGTAGGTCGCCAGCACCTCGAGCGGAACGGCGTCGAGGGTGCGTTCGTGCGTCGAGGCCAGCACCACGGGGCAGGCCTGCCCGTCCTGGTGTGCCCGCAGCCAGTTGCGTGCCGTCACGCACCAGCGGTCACCGGGCACGAGGCCGGGAAACCGGTAGGCGGGCATCGGTGTGCTCAAATCGTTGCCGATGGACCGCTGATGAGCCAGGAACTCCGCGGTCACGACGGCGCAGATGGTGTGC
The DNA here is from genome assembly GCF_022348085.1 of Mycobacterium sp. PSTR-4-N. GTDB lineage: Bacteria > Actinomycetota > Actinomycetes > Mycobacteriales > Mycobacteriaceae > Mycobacterium. The sequence continues at coordinate 347,148 of NZ_JAKRFN010000005.1, forward strand.
AGGCCGGCATCGTCGTCGCCGGTGCTGCAACAGCCGTCGCGATAGAACCCGGTCAGAGGTTCGGTGCCGCAGGGGTCCAGCGGCTCGCCGAGCACATTGAGATCTGCCACGGACTCAGCCTAGGTGTCAGATGCTGAGTCGGCGGTAGCGCTGCAGCCGCCGGATGGCAGGCGCCGGCGCGGTCCCGTCCTTCGGCGCCAGCGCGGCCGACACGGCAGCGTGCACGCTCTCGGTGTCGAGGTGCATGCCGATCGCGACCAGGGAGTTGGCGGGAGCTTGCGCGGGGGCGGGTGCCACGTGCACGGACGCACCGACGACATTCACCACGTAGCGGCGCACCGCGCCGCGGAACCGGACCGCGACCGTGCCCTTCATCCGGTACACGCCCGCCGGCGGTTCCTCGAGCAGATCCAACACCGCGCCGGGGTCCACACACCCGTCGCTGAGCACGGTCACCGAGTCGGCATGCGTGTGGTCGTGCGGGCGGTCGTCCTCGCCGGCCTTCAACAGCTCCTGGAAGCTCAGTTGCCCCATCTGCTCGTCGGCGGCCACGTCGAACAGCAGCGCGGGGTCGATCCGCCCGGCCGTGGCGCCCACGATCTGCGCATGCGGGTTGGTCCCGCGCACGCGCTCGGCCACGCGTCGCAGCGCGGCGTCCGGATCGGCGACTCGGTCGAGCTTGTTGACCACGACCAGCGTCGCGGCCCCGTAGCGTGCCGGCGGGGCGGCGTCCCTGTCGACGGTGTCGAAGTGGGTGACCGCATCCAGCACATCGACCACGCCGCCCGAGCGGATCCCGTCGACGCCGCTGAACCGGATGATGCGGGAGATCGCCACCGGGTCGGCCAGTCCGCTCGCCTCCACGATGATCGCGTCGAGGCGCAGCCGCGGATCGGCCAGCCGGGTCAGCGCCACGTCGAGACCGCCGTCATCAGGCAGGCAGCAGATGCACCCGCCCGCGATCGATGCGGGTTCGTCGACCTGGCCGGTGACCAGGCCGGCGTCGACGTTGAGCTCGCCGAAGTCGTTGATCACCACGCCGATTCGAGCGTCGGGGCTGCGCAGCACGTGGTTGAGCAACGTCGTCTTGCCGGCGCCGAGATAACCGGTCAGCGCGATGACGGGGATCGGTTGCACAGCTGGGCAGGCTACCGGGGTGGCGGGAAGAAATGACGGCGTCCAGGATTCGCCGGTAGCATCAGCGTCCGCGCCGTGAGCGCGGATCGTGGGGTGGAACGGGTGCGCGGCGATATGTACGGTGGCACGGCCGATGAGCCGTCGCTCCCCGATGCCGCCTCTGACCTGCAGGTGCTTCGGGCCCTGCTGCGTATCGCCGAGGCGGTGGCCCGGGCCGACGCGTTCGACGAGGCCCTCGAGGTGATTGCCGAGCAGGCGCTCGCCGCCGTGCGGGCGTCCTCGCTGTCGATCAGCCGCTGGGAGGCCGACCTCGCATCGCTGCGGACGATCATCAACGTCGGCGATCTGGCCCCCGGCGAGACCCGCTGGCCCACCGACGAGTACTACCCGATGGGCGGCGACCCGCACGTGGCGGAGTTGCTGCTACACGGCCGCCCCTATCTCAACGCCCTCGACGAGCCCGACTGCCCGCCGCACTGCGTCGCCTGGCTGGAGCAGATCGGCAAGGAGAGCGAGATCGCCGTGCCGATCATGAGCGGCGACTCGATGTGGGGCGAGATCTGGGCCTCCGGTGACGACGGCCGACGCTTCGACCTCGGTGACGCGCAGCTGCTGTCGGCCATCGCCGCGTACATCACGGTGGCGCTCAACCGCTCCGAGACGCTGAACACCGTGTGGGGCTACGCGATGCAGGACCCACTCACCGGCATCGCCAACCGACGCGCAGTCGATCAGCGATTCGCCGAATTGGACTGGGAGACATCGACTCCCGTGGTGATGCTGTGTGATCTGGACGGCTTCAAGCGGATCAACGACCGGGACGGACATCCCGCGGGGGACCAGCTGCTGCGTGATGTCGCAGCAGTGCTCGGCAGTCAGGCCGACACCGTCGAGGGTGCCATCGCCGCCCGGCTGGGTGGTGACGAGTTCTGCATCGTGCTTCCCGATGCGACGTTGGCCTCGGCGCAGGTCTTCGCCACCGATGCCACCCGTGCGCTGCACGACGTCGTCGATCGCGAGGTGAGTCTGTGCTGGGGCGCCGCGACGACGGGCCCGAACGTGCGCAGCGCCGCAGAGTTGCTGGCCGCTGCCGACGCCGCGCTGCTACATGCCAAGCGGCAGGGACCGGCCCGCTACAGCACCGGTGCATCCCCGTCACCGGATGCGCGAGATCTCACCACATGGGACCGGCGCTCCGGTCCGCGGCGCGCCGTCGACCGGCTGGCCTCCGATGTGGTGCGCATGCTCGACGAACAGCCCGACATGACGCTTGCTTCCGCGTTGGAGGCGTTGGCCGTCGCCCTCGCGCAGGCTCTCGACGCGGCAGCGTGGGCGATCTCGGAGACCGCCGGGGGAGGGACGATGCTGCGGCTGGTCAGCAACGTCGCCAGTGTGCGCAAACGGGAGGCGGGGCTGACCGTGCTCGTCGATTTCGGACCGCCGAATTATGCCCTCGCGGACTACCCCGCGTCGGCGCGTGCCATCGCCGACGGTTCGACGTTTCTGGCGGCGGTGGGGATGGAATCCGCCGATCCCGACGAGATCGCCCTCCTGCGCGAGCTGGGGTACCGGGCGGTGCTCGGCATCGGCGTGCCCGCCGGGGACACCGGCTATCTGTTGGAGATCTATTCCCACGACGGGTATACCGATCTCGCCGAGATAGCGCCGCTGGCAAGGGTTCTCGCCGCGTATTGCGTCACTCGCGTCAGCGGAAACCAGCCGAGCCGCCGTCGGCCATCAGGGTCTGACCGGTGACGAACGCGGCATCGTCGCTCAGCAGGAAACACACCACCGGCCCGATGTCGGTCGCCACGTCGCCGAGCCGGCCGAGCGGCACTGCGCGCACGGTGCGCTCATAGGTCTGCGGGTCCATCTCCCGCCATGCCCTGATGCTCTCGGTCTCGGCGTACGGGCAGACCACGTTGACGCGGATCCGGTGACGCCCCCATTCCAGCGCTGCGACCTTCGACATCCCCCGGATGGCTTCCTTCGCCGCGCCGTAGGCGCCGAACCGCGGCAGGCCCTGGGTCCCCGACCCCGAGCCGAGGTTGACGATGCTGCCGCCGCCGTTGCTCACGAACACGGGGTAGACCGCCTGCATCAGCCTGAAGGTGGCTCGCGGCCCGACGTCGAACACGAGGTCGTAGTCCTGCTCGGTGATGTCCTGAAAAACCTTGGGCTCGTTGGTCGCAATCGCGTTGTTCACCAGGGCGTGCACCGTGCCGAAGGCGTCGACGGCCGCCGCCACGATGCGCTCGGCGGCGTCGCTCTCGCGCAAGTCCACGGCCAGCGAATTGACGGAACCCTCGGACAGCTCCGCGGCCGTCGCGCGCAGCAGCTCCTCGTCGCGGTCCACCAGCAGCACCGACGCGCCGCGCGTGGTCAGCGCCCTGGCGATGCCCTTGCCGACGCCGCGGGCGGCGCCCGTGACGATGACGGCCCGTCCGGCAAGTTCCGTCATGCCGGCTCTCCCTTCACGATCACTCCGTCCCTGACGATGGTGTGCAGGTTCGCCGCCGGATCACCCAGCAGAGTCAGATCGGTCGTCGGGTCTCCGTCGACCAGCAGCACGTCGGCCCATGCGCCGACGGTGATCTCACCGAGCCGGGCCGACCGGTAGGGGTCCCGGTCACCGGCCATGCGAAGGAGCGCGGCATTGCCTGACGTGACGAGCTTGAGGGCGGTGACGGCGCTCATGTACTCGCCGAGCCGTACCAGCATCGCGCTCTGGAGACCGACGTGCTCGGGCTCGAACAGCAGGTCGGTACCCCAGGCGAGCCGCACACCTTGGGTGGCGGCCCAGCCGAAGAGCTGGTCGGTGCCGGCGCAGATCTCGCGGTTTTTCTCGGCGCTGTCCGGGTTCGCGAACGTGTGATCGTGTTCGGCGAAGGGCTGGGTGGACAGCCACACCTCACGTTCGGCGAGCATCGCGATGGTGGGTTCGTCAGCGAGGTGGCCATGCTCGATCGACTTCACCCCCGCCTCGACGGCGCGGCGGATCCCGGTGACGTTGTAGACGTGCGTGGCGACGTAGGTGCCGTAGTCCGCGGCGGCCTGCACCGCGGCCCGGATCTCGGCAGGTGTGAACTGCACCGTGTAGAGCGGGTCGTACAGCGAGGCCGCGCCGCCGCCGACCATCAGTTTGATCTGGCTGGCCCCGAGCTTGAGCTGTTCGCGCACCGCGGCCAGTACGCGGTCAGGCCCGTCGGCCACGCGCATGAAGCCGATCTGCTCGGCGCGGGATTCATTGCCGCCCAGCGCAGTCGGCCGTTCGTAGACGAAACCGAAATCCCCGTGGCCGCCGGTCTGCGACAGCGCAGCCTGGCTGGGATAGATGCGCGGCCCCAGCGCAGGACGGGCGTCGATCACCGCCTTGAGGCCTGCGGTGTCGCCGGCCATGTCGCGCACCGTGGTGAAGCCGCGCATCAGGGTGTCGGTGGCGCCGGCCAGCGCCGTGGCGGCGAGCAGTGTCTGCGAGCCCATGGCGAGGTTCAGCAGCGAGTTCGACATGCCCACCAGGTGCACGTGCGCGTCGATCATGCCGGGCATAAGGGTGCGTCCGGCGCCGTCTATCACGACGGTGTGGTCGTTCTCGGCGATGGGTGACCGTTCCACTGCGGCGATCGTGCGGCCCTGGATCAGCACGTGCCCGTCGGTCGTCCGATCGGAGAGCCCGTCGAAAATCCGCACGTTCTTGATCAGCAGGGGCATGGCGCTCACGCTAGCCGGTGACAGACACCCAGAAGCGGACACCGAAAAGCCGGACCCGCATTGCGGGCCCGGCTGGGGTTCGGTGGTCAGTGTTTACGAAACTGGGATGGAAGCGCAGCCGACGCCGGGGATGCAGCCCGAGACGCCACCGGGTCCGGCCGAACCGCCGACACCGCCGGGGTTGGTCGAGCCGCTGGCGCCACCGGGGCCTGCCGCACCGGACGGGCCGCCGGGGATCGACCCGCTGGCACCCTCAGGTCCGGCCGCTCCGGCGACGCCGCCGGGGTTGGTGGAACCGCTCGCGCCACCGGGGCCTGCCGTGCCCGCGGGGCCGCCGGGAATGCCACCCGTGGCGCCGCCGGGACCCGCGGTGCCCACCGAGGCGCAGGGAGTGCCGTCGGGATTGAAGCAGGGCGGCGGAGCCGGCTGAGCGAAAGTCAGGGGCGCCGTTGCGATTGCAGTCGCCGCCGCGCCCGCGAAGATCAAGGAACCTAGATTCAGTGTCTTGTGTCGCATGGCTAAGTAGTTGCCCGATTGCTGCAGAATCGAAACCAGCCGATGGTGGCATCCTGGCGGGATGGGTCTGATCTTTCGGCTGGCCGAGCTGCTGGTGGTGCTCTTGCCGGTGGTCGGCGTCGCGTACGCGACCTACCGCGGCATCGCCGCGACGCGCCGTCAACGCGACCCGGAGCTGCCTCCGGCGCCTCCTGCGCGGTCCGCCACCGCAGCCCAGCGTCGCACCGTGCTGCGGACGGTGGAACAGCATGACCGCACCGACACCCGGTGGCTGGAATACGAACTGGACGCCGCGAAGGTGCTCGACTACCCGTTGATGACCGACCTGCGCGATCCCCTCACCGAACGGTTCCACCGAGCCAAGCTGCGCGCTGATTTTCTCCGGCCCGCCGACATCGGCGATCTACTGGAGGATCGCGAAGCGCTGCGCAGCTATGTCGATGCGGTCGGTGAGTACGCGACGGCGTTCGACATCGCCGAAGCCGAAGCGCGGCGGCGCAAACGAGCCGCCTTCAGCACGGATGAGCAGGACCGCCTGACGCGCGCACAACGACTACTCCGGGTCGCTGCCGACACCGCCGCCACCCCGCAGGAGCGCGAGCGCGCCTACCGGCTGGCGCAGCGCGAACTCGACGGACTGCTCGTGCTGCCGGAGCGTGCCCGCCACGAGTTGGAACGCGGGATCAGCGGTGAGCTCGGTGATTAGCCGACAGCAGCATCGGCGACGTCGAGCGCCCGGTCGAGGATCGCCACACCTTCGCGTGCCAGGTCCTCGGTGATGATGCAGGGCGGCACGACGTGGATCCGGTTGTAGTTGGCGAACGGCAGCATGCCGAGCTTCTTGCATTCGGCGATGACGGAATTCATTGCCGTGCTGGAGCTTCCGTAGGGCGCCAACGGCTCGCGGGTGTCCTGATCGACGACGAGTTCGACGGCCCAGAACACACCGGTGCCTCGGACTTCGCCGACACTGCGATGCCGCGCCGCGACGTCGCGCAGGGCAGGCCCGAGGACTTCGGTGCCGATACGCGCGGCGTTGTCGACGATGCACTCGTCAGCCATCGCGGTGATGGTCGCGACGGCGGCGGCGGTCGCCAGCGGATGGCCGGAGTAGGTGAGCCCGCCGGGGTAGGCGCGGTGGGCGAACGTCTCGGCGATGTGCGGGGAGATCGCGACCCCGCCGAGGGGCACGTAGCCGGAGTTGACGCCTTTGGCGAAGGTCAGCAGATCGGGCACGACGTCGAAATGGTCGATGGCGAACCACTTTCCGCTTCGGCCGAAGCCCGACATCACCTCGTCGGCGATGTAGACGATGCCGTATTCGTCGCACAGGGCGCGGACGCCGGCGAGGTAGCCGGGCGGGGGCACCATGATGCCGGCGGTGCCGGGGATGGACTCCAGGATGATCGCGGCGATCGTCGACGGACCCTCCATGCGGATGATGTCGCGAAGGTGCGCCAGCGCGCGCTCGGATTCCTCTTCCTCCGTGGTGGCGTGGAACTGCGAGCGGTACAGGAAGGGCCCGAAGAAGTGCACGATGCCGGCGTTGCCGTGGTCGTTGGGCCAGCGGCGCGGGTCGCCGGTCAGGTTGATCGCGGTCTCGGTACCGCCGTGGTAGGAGCGATAACGGGAGAGCACCTTGTACCGACCGGTGTGCAGGCGGGCCATGCGTACCGCGTGCTCGACGGCGTCGGCGCCGCCGTTGGTGAAGAAGATCTTGTTCAGCTCGCCCGGGGTGCGCTCGGCGACCAGGCGGGCGGCCTCGGAGCGGGCGGCGTTCGCGTGCTGCGGCGCGACCGTGCACAGCTTCGCGGCCTGCTCGGCAATGGCGGCAACGACTTTGGGGTGCTGATGACCGATGTTGGTGTTGACCAGCATCGAGGAGAAGTCGAGGAGCCGGTGGCCGTCGCCGTCCCACACGTGGCAGCCCTCCGACGCGGTGATCGTCATCGGCGCGATCTCGGCCTGTGCCGACCACGAGTGGAACACGTGGGCACGGTCGAGCTCGTAGGCGCGGACGGCCTCGGCGCGGGCTTCGTCGGCGGTCAGGCCGTTGGGCAACGTCGATTCATGCAAGGTCGGATTGGCCACGGGTAAACCGTAGTCGGTGTTCCTGGCCGCCTGCTATGGCCACGGGAGGCAAGAGAATTTGTCGGTGGTCGAATGTATGTTCGAAGTATGTCGGATCCACTGACTCAAACTTTCTGGCAGGGTCGCCGGAGAATGATGGTGACACGTCCAGAGGGAGTGTCAGATGTCGAGATCGCGGAAGGTGAAGGTCAGCGCCGAGGAGAAGACCCGTTTGGTTCTGGC
>NZ_JAKRFN010000060.1 GCF_022348085.1 Mycobacterium sp. PSTR-4-N
CTCCTCATGTTTTTGTGGGTAGCTGGGGGTGTAGTCCGCCGCGGCAGAGGTAGATCATTGCGGCCAGTGTTTGGGCGGAGTGGTGGCCGTAGCCGCGGGCGTTGACGAGCCTGGTGGTGGCGTTGATGCCTTCGAGGAGGGCGTTGGAGATGCGGAGTTCGATGGCGGCCAGAATGGGCTCGAAGTAGGTCTGGAAGCGTTTGCCGAGGGAGATGAAGACGGGGATGCGGGAGCGTTTGGCGGCGGTGATCCAGGCTTTGAGTCGTTGGCGGGCGACCCCGGGTGGATGGTCGTAGCGGTAGAGGTCGCGGGCTTGTTCTTTGAGGGTCCAGGCCCGTCCGATGCGTCGGTTGGTGCGGGTGATGTGGTTGACCAGGTCGCGTTTGGTGTCGCTGAGTTTGTTCTCTCCGGTGCGCAGCGCCCAGCGTCCGGTTTTCCAGTCTGCGGTGCTCATTGCGGTCCGGCCGGGTCCGGTCATCGATTCGGCGTAGACGCGGTCTAGGGCGCGGTTGACCCATTGCATCAGGTGGAAGCCGTCGTAGCAGATGACCGCCTTGGGGAGATGTTCTTTCGTGGCGCTGGTGTAGATGCTTGAGACGTCCATGCTGACTGCTTCGATCTGGTCGAGGATCGAATCAGGTTGACTGTCATAGAAGTTCGTTAAGGACTCCTTGCTTCGTCCGGGCTGGATATCGATGACGGTGCCGGTGTCGTGGTCGCCGATGATCGTCAGGTAGCGGTGCGGGTGGCGGTAGCAGATCTCATCGACGCCGATACGGTAGAGCGTGTCGAGTCGGCGTTGGTCGAGCAATTCGGCGACGCCTCGGTGGATGATCGCGGTCACCGTCTCCCAGGCGCAGCGCATCAACGTCGATACAGAGGTGCGGTCGGTGCGTTGAGCCAGCCACAGCACCATGTCTTCGAAGTCGCGGGTATGGCGGGCTAGGGGTCGGGCCCAGGGCACCGCTTCGGTGGTCACTCCACACTTGGGGCAGTTCACTCGCCGAATGTCATAGACCAGCCAGAGCCGGCAACGCGCCAGGTCAAGATGTCGCCACCGCCGGCGGCGCCGATCGTATGCGGTGGGCCACCGTTTGCCGCACGGACAGGTCATCAGCCGGGCTCGGGGCCGAAGCATGACCTCGATGTCGCCATCGCCGATCACGACGTCGGTGACGGTGGCTCCGGGAATGGCCAGCAGACGGTTAAATGCAGTACTGACGCGCACGCGGATCGTTCCTTGTGGTTGCGGTTGGTGTGGTAACCCCGAAACCTAGAGGCACACCGCGTGCGCGTCCCTCAATTCACCCAAGGAACGCCGATCCCGTTGTATCGCACCGCAAAACCTTGCTGACCAGCATGAA
>NZ_JAKRFN010000061.1 GCF_022348085.1 Mycobacterium sp. PSTR-4-N
TCCACTGACTCAAACTTTCTGGCAGGGTCGCCGGAGAATGATGGTGACACGTCCAGAGGGAGTGTCAGATGTCGAGATCGCGGAAGGTGAAGGTCAGCGCCGAGGAGAAGACCCGTTTGGTTCTGGCGGTGTTGGCGGGCGAGATGTCGGGTGCCGAAGCGGCCCGGCGATGCGGAGTGTCACCGGGGCAGGTACTCAAATGGAAATACCAGTTCCTCGAGGCGGGTGCCGAGCGGATGCAGGAGGTCCCCAGCGGCGCCGCGCACGGGGCTGGAAGCCCCGAGCAACGGCGGCTGCGCCTGGAGAACGACGAGCTCAAGCTCGCCCTGGCCGAGGCGACGGTTCAGTTGCGGATCTGGCAACGCGGGGCAGCCCTGGCCGACCAGGTCCCTTCCAAGACCTCGAAACCCTAAGAGAAGCAGCGCAACTGCCGGTTTCGAGGTTCGCGCCGTTAGCCGGCATCCCGGAGCGGACCTATCGACGCCGGCTGGCGCGCTTGAGAGCCGGAAGCCCCGATAAAGGCCCGTGGCCGGCGCCTGTGGTCGATCAGATCGAGGCCAGAGCAGCGAAGTACGCCGAAGAATGGCCAGCGTGGGGCTACCGCAAGGTCGCGGCTCTGATGCGGGCTGACGGATACGAGGTCACCAACTCCTCAGTCCAGCGAGCGTTACGCCGTCGAGGCCTGCTGCTACCCCAGGGCTTCCGTGCCGATCGCAAATCCTGGGCAGCACTGCGTCGACGCGTCTTTCACGACCCGCCCACCGAACGTAACCGGGTCTGGCAGACCGACTTCTCCGAATTCGAAACCGCCCACGGTGGGATCTGGCGCATCAGCGCTGTCATCGACTATGTCACCAAATACTGCCTTGCCATCACCGTGACCCCGACCGGTCGGGGCCGCGACGCCGTGCACTGTGTACGCCTGGCCGTCGAGGAAGCCACCTGCGTTCTCAACCTGGCCGATCTGCGCCAGGACCGAGGCGAGATGGATGTCCTCGACGCCGACGAAAACGTCATCGGCCGAGCACCAGCCCCCATCGCTTTGGTCTCCGACAACGGGCCCTGCTACCGCGGAAAAGACTTCCAAACCATCTTCGCCGGCCACGACCCCGTCCTGCGCCACATCCGCACCCGAATCAAGTCACCACAGACCAACGGCGTCATCGAACGGTTCTTCGGCACGCTGAAATACGAGCACCTGTTCCGCGGCTACATCGGCGACGGCGACGCCCTCGACATGGAAGTTCACCGCTTCCGCATCATCTACAACACCATCCGACCCCACCAAGCACTGGCCGACCACACCCCCAAACAGGCCTACCTCGCCAACAAAAACCTGCCACTTTCTTGACTCAAGACA
>NZ_JAKRFN010000062.1 GCF_022348085.1 Mycobacterium sp. PSTR-4-N
GGGCGGATTCAAGCGATCGATGCAACACCCCGTGTGATTGAGGAGTGTTGCGATGGGTCGAGTCCCGTTGTGGTCGCGGATGCCGACGTTCTGGGAGCATGTCCGGGCGGGTCTGAGTCCGGCTGAGGCCGGTGTGGCTGTCGGCGTGTCCGACGGCTGTGGGAAGCGGTGGTTCCGTGAGGCTGGCGGCGTGAAACCAGCCACATCCCAAGCGAAACCGAGTGGCCCTCGTCGGCGGCTGACGTTGGACGATCGCATCGAAATTCAGGTGGGTGTGTGCACCGGTGAGTCGTTGCGATCCATCGGCCGACGATTAGGTCGGCCAGCATCGACGATCAAACGCGAAATCGACAACAACAGCGAGCTGCGGAACCGCCACCAGGGCCGTAAATCGGGGTATCGACGCAAACACGCCTTCGGTGCCCGCCAGAGCGGCAATGCCTCGTCGGTGCGTTATCTGGCCACAGCTGCTCACGACCGCTCGGCCGAACGCGCCCGTCGGCCCAAGCAGCGCCGACTGGCCTGCGATGACACCCTGCGCCAGGAGGTGCAGACTCGACTGGAGCTGCACCACAGTCCTCAACAGATCGCGAGGCGGCTGCGCAGCGATTTTCCCGACGATCCGGAGATGTGGGTGTCACACGAGGCGGTCTACCAGGCCATCTACGTGCAAGGGCGTGGGTCGCTACGGCAAGAGCTGCACCGCTGCCTACGCACCAAGCGCGCGATCCGACACCCTCAGCGCCCTGCAGGAGCCCGTCGTGGTCGTATCCCCGGCATGATCAACATCAGCCAGCGTCCCGCCGAGGTCGCCGACCGAGCGGTTCCCGGGCACTGGGAAGGCGATCTGATTTTGGGGTCGACCGCCTCAGCCTCGGCGATCGGCACTCTCGTCGAGCGCAGCACCCGGTTCGTCATGCTGTTGCACCTTCCCGAGGATCACACGGCGCTGAGCGTGCAGAACGCGATCGTGGCCAAGATGAGCGAGCTGCCCGAGCACTTGCGTCGCTCGCTGACCTGGGACCAGGGCAGCGAAATGGCCAATCACGCAGCGATCGCCGCGGCCGCCGATCTCGACATCTACTTCTGCGATCCCCACTCGCCTTGGCAACGCGGCACGAACGAGAACACCAACGGGCTTCTGCGCCAGTACTTCCCCAAAAGCACCGACTTATCGCTGTGGGGGCCCGGCTACCTCGACAACGTCGCCGCCGAACTCAACGGCCGACCCCGCAAAACCCTCGACTGGAAAACCCCAGCCGAAGCCCTTAACCAACTACTGTCCAAACCGCCAACTGTTGCATCGACCCCTTGAACTCAAG
>NZ_JAKRFN010000063.1 GCF_022348085.1 Mycobacterium sp. PSTR-4-N
CTCAGCCGGACTCAGACCCGCCCGGACATGCTCCCAGAACGTCGGCATCCGCGACCACAACGGGACTCGACCCATCGCAACACTCCTCAATCACACGGGGTGTTGCATCGATCGCTTGAATCCGCCCCGCGGCGGGCGGATGAGGATCCACTCTCGGCGCGACAGGCTGTGGATAACCGGGCTCTGAGCCTCAGTTCTGTCGGCGGCCGCGCACACGCTGGCCGGCATGACCGAGATCGACTGGCCGTTCATCGCATCGGAGGCCATGGCCGCGGGTGAGTTGACCCTGCGTCAACTCCGCCGTCACCACGAGGCGGTGTATCCCGGCGTGTGGATTCCGCGGGGCGCCGAGCTCGACGCCGTCGTCCGCGCCCGCGCCGCGTGGCTGTGGTCGGGGCGCCGTGGCGTGATGGCGGAGACGTCGGCGGCCGCGGTGCTGGGCGCCAAGTGGGTGGAGGGCGACCGACCGGCGGTGGTGGTGCATGACAACCGCAGACCGCCCGCCGGGATCGTCGTGCACACCGACACGCTCGACGCGACGGAGATCACCCAGGTGCACGGGCTTCCTGTCACGACGCCGGCGCGAACCGCTTTCGACCTGGGGAGGCGGTTGCCGCACACCGAGGCCGTCCAGCGGATCGATGCGCTGATGAACGCCGTCGACGTCAAGCCCGCCGACGTCATGGACGTCGCGCGTCTGCACCCCGGCGCGCGCGGGCAACGTCGGCTGCGCCGGGTGCTGCCGCTGGTCGACGCCGGCGCGGAATCGCCGTACGAGACGCTGACGCGACTGACCCTGCTGCGCAACGGGTTTCCAACGCTCGAGACGCAGATCGAGGTGCGTGACGTCTACGGCCGGGTGTTCGCGCGGTTGGACATGGGCTGGGATGAATGGCATGTCGCCGTCGAGTACGACGGAGTTCAGCACTGGACCGACGCGGGGCAGCGGGCATGGGACATCGAGCGGTGGGCCGCACTCGAGGCCGCCGAGTGGTCGGTGATCCGCGTCAGCTCGGTGATGCTGCGCCGCCCTGCCGTCTTCCTCGACCGTGTCCGGGCCGCATTGCGGACGCGCGGCTGCTTAGCGATGTCGTGAGTGTGGATCCCCATACGCCCTCCTGCGGGCGGATTCAAGCGATCGATGCAACACCCCGTGTGATTGAGGAGTGTTGCGATGGGTCGAGTCCCGTTGTGGTCGCGGATGCCGACGTTCTGGGAGCATGTCCGGGCGGGTCTGAGTCCGGCTGA
>NZ_JAKRFN010000064.1 GCF_022348085.1 Mycobacterium sp. PSTR-4-N
CGCAGCCGGGCGCGGAAGCAGGGTAGCCCCAGATTCAATGAGAAACGTCGCGATCGAAATTCTCATCCAATCTGGGGCAATGCAGGTCAGACTAGTAAATGTGCCCCAGATTCAATGAGAACGGACACCAGCCGCTGGAAGTCCGAAGGCAGCTGACTCAGCACATCGTCGAACTCCCCGGGCGTCACTGCGTCCCTCAGAGTGATGAACACGGCGTCGACGCCTCGTTCAGCAGTGTCTCGATCCGTGTCAGCCGCCTGAGCCACACGCTCAACGAATTCCTCGAAGCTGAACGCCTGAGCGTTTTCCTGGGTACTGGCCAAAGCCGACTGCAGGGGCGCCGGCAACTGAGCCGCGAGGTCCTGCGCCTCGCCGCCGCTGATGCGGTCCGCGAGAGTGGCCAACGTGGCGCGAATCAGACTTGCTGCTTGCTCCTGTGGCAGGTCGGCAGACATGGCTACGCGGGTGATGAACTCGTCGTATTGCATTGTTTCTCCTTGTCATTTCTCGTGTGTTCCGTTGCCATGATGGTGAATTCGCGATTGTCGCGCCTCCATCTGCGGGGTCGAATTCGCATACCAAAAGTCAACATCAGCAGACGAGACGCCACCGTCAGAAGACGAGTCGGAATGTGGTGAACACTCGGTTCCAATCCTCGCTGGACGGATTCGACACCGTCGCGTCCACCAGGCATAACGTGCGGGCCAGCGCCACGGCGAGGCCGCCGAATACCTCCGGTAGGAGCTGCTCCGCCTCCTGCGCGAAAGTGACCTCGGCGGGTGGCTGTCGCACCACCTAGCGAAGCAGCTCTCGGATCTCCTCAGCTTCGTCCAGCTTGTCGAATTCGCGCATTCGCTCTTGAAGGCCCTTTGTTATCGGAAGGTCCTGCGCTGCAACGACGTCGCGGCCGTTCATCTTCGCCGAATTGCGCCCGCTGATGGCCAGGTCGTCTACCAACTCATCGATGAAACTCTGGAAGCGACGGATGTCGTTCTTGTCGATATCGACGCTCGCGACGGCACGAAAGAAGCGCTCGAACACCGGAATACCCGACGGATGTGTCACGTAGAACCTCCATCTCGCAATTCACGCTGGATAAGTCCCCTAGCGTGGTGGAGTTTCGGGGGGCGGGGACGACGGTGCTGGGTGTGTCGTTGACGCTGTTGGGGTGGGCCATCGCGTAGTGGTCAGTGAGTTACCTACCAAGTGACTCAACAGG
>NZ_JAKRFN010000006.1 GCF_022348085.1 Mycobacterium sp. PSTR-4-N
GATCTCGGGCGACCACCGCGACGTCGGCGAAGTCCAGCGGGATCGGGGCGGCCGGCTTGTGCACGACCACTTCGACGGCGTGCACGCGCTCGTCGGCCATGACGTCGTCGGCGATCTCACCGGCCACGGTCTCGATCAGCTGCCGCGGCGGGCCGGCGACGATGTCGGCGGCGCGCTGGGCGAGCGCTCCGTAGTCCAGGGTGTCGGCGAGATCGTCGCTCGCGGCAGCGGCGGCCAGGTCGATCCACACCGTGATGTCGACGACGAAGTCCTGCCCGTCGCGGCGCTCGTGGTCGAACACCCCGTGATTGCCGCGCACCCGCAGGCCGCGCAACTCGATCCGGTCAGCCATTCGGCTGGGCCTCCTCACCCGCGTTGCGCCAGGCCGACACCACCGCAAGCGCATCCACTGAGGCGCGCACGTCGTGCACCCGCACCCCCCACGCCCCATGCCAGGCCGCCAGCGCCGAGATCGCCGCCGTCGCCGTCTCCCGTCCTCCGGGCGGTCGCGGGGTCCCGTCGGCGCCGGCCAGCAATGTGCCGAGGAATCGTTTGCGCGACGCGCCGACGAGGATCGGGATACCGGTGGCGACGAACTCCGGCAGCGCGGCCAGCAACGCCCAGTTGTGGTGCGCGGTCTTCGCGAAACCGAGCCCGGGATCAAGGATCAGCCGCCCGGGATCCACGCCGGCCGCGACGGCGGCGTCGACGCAGGCCATCAACTCGTCGCGCACCTCGGCCACGACGTCGCCGTAGACCGGGGGGTCGTGCGGCCGCGCGCTGTCGACCGAGCGCCAGTGCATCAGCACCCACGGCACGCCCGCGTCGGCGATCACGCGCACCATGTCCGGATCCGCCCTGCCGCCCGAGACGTCGTTGACGATGCGGGCCCCGTGCTCCAACGCCGCGCGGGCCACCCCGGCGTGCATGGTGTCGACGCTGACCGTGATGCCGCGGGCGGCGAGTTCGGCGATGACCGGAAGGATGCGGGCGGTCTCCACCGCGGGGTCGATGCGCGTTGCGCCGGGCCGGGTGGATTCGCCGCCGACATCGATGATCGCCGCGCCGTGTGCCACCAGCTCGACCCCGTGCGCGACGGCGCGATCCCGGTCCAGGAACAAGCCGCCGTCGGAGAACGAGTCGTCGGTGACGTTGACGACGCCCATGACGGCCACGGGCGCCGCAGTGGACGACAGGTCGGCGATGATCACTTCCGCAGGATCAGGTCCAGAGCTTCGGCGCGGGAGGCCGTGTTGGTCTTGAACACCCCGCGCACCGCCGACGTGGTGGTGCGGGCCCCGGGCTTGCGGATGCCACGCATCGCCATGCACAGGTGCTCGGCTTCGATCACCACGATCGCCCCGCGCGGATCCAGTTTGCGCATCAGCGCGTCGGCCACCTGGCAGGTGAGCCGCTCCTGCACCTGCGGCCGCTTGGCGTAGAGATCGACGACGCGGGCCAGCTTCGACAGGCCCGTCACGCGGCCGTCCTTGCCCGGGATGTAGCCGACGTGCGCGACGCCGTGGAAGGACACCAGGTGGTGCTCGCACGTCGAGTACATCGGGATGTCCTTGACCAGCACGAGCTCGTCGTGCTGCTCGTCGAACGTGGTGTTGAGGACGTCGTCGGGATCGGTGTAGAGGCCCGCGAACATCTCCCGGTAGGCCCGTGCCACGCGCGCCGGGGTGTCGATCAGGCCGTGCCGGTCGGGATCCTCACCGACGGCGAGCAGGAGCTCGCGCACAGCGGCCTCCGCACGAGCCTGATCGAATTCCCGGGTGGTGAGCGTGGCCGAAATTTCCTGCGACCGCGTCATCGAGGTCTCCTCCGTTACCCGTTGCCCGGCGGGGTGCCGCGCCCGTTCTCACCGCGGCCGTTGTCGTGGCCGCCCTGACCACCGTCCTGTTCCGGCGGTGCGGGCTGCGGATACGGCTGCTGGTAGGGCGGATAGTACGGCGGCTGGGGATGAGCCGGTGCACCCTGATATCTCGACGGCGGATACCAGTAGCCAGGCTGCGGATGCTGCTGCGGAGCACCGCCCTGCTGCTGCGGCGGGGGCGGCCAGCCGGGGGCATGCCACCCGGCCGGGGCGCCGTAGTCGGGCTGGGTCTGGCCGCCCTGCGCACCATGCGCGCCGTTGGTCCCATTCCCGCCGTTGCGGTGCGCCGCCTCGGCGGCAGCCTTGGACGCCTGGGCGATCGCGGTCTTGAACGCGGGCTCCGGTACCGGCTTGGGCCACGGCTCGCCCCGTTCGATGGCGAGCTCGCCCGGGGTCTTGATCGGCGGCTTGTCCGACGGCACCCGGCCACCGAAGTCGTCGAACATCGTCAACCGCGGGCGCTTCTTCACGTCACCGAAGATCTGCTCCAGCTCCTTGCGGTGCAGCGTCTCCTTCTCCAGCAGCTCACCGGCCAGCACGTCGAGGACGTCGCGGTACTCGGTGAGGATCTCCCAGGCCTCGGTGTGCGCGGCCTCGATGAGCTTGCGGATCTCGTCGTCGATGATCTGGGCGACCTCGTGGCTGTAGTCGGCCTGGTTGCCCATCGTGCGGCCGAGGAACGGGTCGCCGTGCTCGGTGCCGTAGCGCACCGCGCCCAGCTTGGAGCTCATGCCGTACTCGGTGACCATCGCGCGGGCGATCTTGGTGGCCTGGTCGATGTCCGAGGACGCGCCGGTGGTCGGCTCCCGGAACACGAGCTCCTCGGCGGCGCGCCCGCCCATCGCGAACACCAGGCGCGCGATCATCTCCGAGCGCGTCATCAATCCCTTGTCGTCCTCCGGCACGGCCATCGCGTGACCACCGGTGCGCCCGCGGGCCAGGATCGTCACCTTGTAGATGGGCTCGATGTCGGGCATCGCCCAGGCGGCCAGCGTGTGCCCGCCCTCGTGGTAGGCGGTGATCTTCTTCTCGTGCTCGCTGATCAGCCGGCTCTTGCGGCGCGGCCCGCCGACCACGCGGTCCACCGCCTCTTCGAGCGCCGGGCCGGTGATGACGGTGCCGTTCTCGCGCGCGGTCAGCAGCGCGGCCTCGTTGATGACGTTGGCCAGGTCGGCGCCGGACATGCCGACGGTGCGCTTGGCCAGACCCTCGAGGTCGGCGTCGGGGGCGATCGGCTTGCCCTGCGAGTGCACCTTCAGCACGGCGCGACGGCCGGCGAGATCGGGGCTGGAGACCGGGATCTGGCGGTCGAAGCGGCCCGGCCGCAGCAGCGCGGGATCGAGGATGTCGGGCCGGTTGGTGGCGGCGATCAGGATGACGCCCTGGCGGTCGCCGAAGCCGTCCATCTCGACGAGCAGCTGGTTCAGCGTCTGCTCGCGTTCGTCGTGACCGCCGCCGAGGCCGGCGCCGCGCTGGCGGCCGACCGCGTCGATCTCGTCGACGAAGATGATGCACGGGCTGTTCTGCTTGGCCTGCTCGAAGAGGTCGCGCACGCGGGAGGCGCCGACGCCGACGAACATCTCGACGAAGTCAGAGCCCGAGATCGTGAAGAACGGCACCCCGGCCTCCCCGGCCACGGCGCGGGCCAGCAGCGTCTTGCCGGTGCCGGGCGGGCCGTAGAGCAGCACGCCCTTGGGGATCTTGGCGCCGAGCGCCTGGTAGCGGCTCGGGTTCTGAAGGAAGTCCTTGATCTCGTAGAGCTCCTCGACCGCCTCGTCGACGCCCGCGACGTCGGCGAACGTGGTCTTGGGCATGTCCTTGGACAGCTGCTTGGCCCGCGATTTGCCGAAGCCGAAGCCCATCCGGCCGCCTGTCTGCATGCGGGAGAACAGCACGAACAGGCCGACCAGCAGCAGCAGCGGCAGCATGTAGATCAGCAGCGAGCCCAGCACGCTGGACTGATTGACCACCGTGTTCGTCTTGACGTTCTTGCCCTGCAGCGCCTCGAACAGCGTCACGCCGTACCCGGTCGGGTACTTGGTGATGATCTTGTCGCTGTTCTCGGTGTCCCCGTTGCCGTCTTTGAGCTCCAGCCGCAGCTGCTGCTCACGGTCGTCGATCTGCGCGCTGGTGACGTTGCCGCTGGTGATCTGCGACATCGCGACCGAGGTGTCGACGGGCTTGTATCCGCGGGTGTCGTCACTGAAGTAGAAGAAGGACCACCCCAGCAACAGGACCACGGCGATCACCGTGAGCGTGCGGATCACATTTTTACGGTTCATGCGTTGGTCCGGTTCATCGATGTGTGCGGCCAGGGTGAAAGAACCCCGGCCAAAATCCTTCCAAGAACGCCAGCTGGAAACCTCAAGGCTACCGCTAGACCAACGTTCGGCAGCCTCTGGAGTTCCCGCCGCTGGTGTGCACACAGATCGGAATCTGCGCCGGACTCGCGATCCAGACTCACACTCGACGCCGCGCGCACACGGCGAGTCCACACCAACGTGGTGACGCTGCAGGTGGCCGAGGCCGGGTAACCGGAGCTGGCCTGCATTCCGCGACACCGCTCCAGCGAAGTGGTGAGCGGACCGTGTCGGGAGGTCGAGGTCGAGTGGGCAGGGCATTGGCTGACCGTGGAGCGGCCGGATGAGCTGAGCCGATTGTTGTTCGAGTTCCTCGTGGTTTGAGGTGTGATATCCACCACCGGCGGGTATGTTTGCTGCGGGTTGGGGCGGCATGCCACCGGGGGGAAATTGACGTGAACTTCACAGCAAAGCGACGCCGTGTGTCTGTGGGCCGGTCTGACCGCGCCGCCCTGGTCACCTCGGCGCGTCACACGTTCGCCGACCTCGGGCCTGCGGCCAGCATGGCCGACGTCGCCGAGGCGGCAGGCGTCAGCACGGACGTGCTCTACGGCCACTTCGGCGACCGCGACGGTCTCCTCGTCGCCGTCCTCGACGACCTCGGCGAGTCACTGCGCGAGCCCGAACCGGCGGTCCGGCCGTCACTCGGCCTTCCGCAGCTGTCGGCGCGGTACGTGGTCCCGCCGGTCGTCGCGGCGAGCGCGGTGTTGTCTCTGGGCATGGCGCCCCCGTCATCCGCTGCCGCCGTAGACCCGCCCCCGGCGAGCTCCGTGGTGACGATCAGCCCGCTGTGGCCGGTGTGGTCTCTGGACACCGCCCTGCAGGGGTCGCTGTGCGCCACCGCCACGTGTTCCCGGCTGGACTATGTTCCGTTCGCGACGGGTAACGGGGTACGCGCCCTGGACCGGCAGCTCTCGCAACTGACGGCGTCGCCGTCGCAGGCCATCGGCGACGGCCCGACCGTCGTGCTGGGCTTCAGCAACGGCGCCGGCGTGGCCGAGGAGTGGATGGCCCAGCACTCCGGGGTGGCCGGCGCGCCCTCGCCCGACGAGGTGTCCTTCGTCCTTATCGGCAATCCGCGGCGGGCCCACGGCGGTCTCATGCCACCGATCGAGCCCACCGACTATCACGTCATCGACGTGGTCCGGCAGTACGACCCGATGGCCGACTTTCCGGACCGGCCGCTGAACCTGTTGGCGCTGGCCAACGTCGCGGCAGGCATGCTCTCCCCGATGCACCTGGACTACCGCGGGGTGGACCTCGACGATCCGGCCAACGTGGTGTGGACCGAGGGCAACACCACCTACGTGTTCGTCCCGACGACGGAGCTACCGCTGCTGAAACCGTTGCGCGCCCTGGGGTTCGACGAGCTGGCCGCGAAATTGAACGGCCCGCTCACCGACATCATCGAAAAGGCCTACGACCGGCCGTATCTGGACGCGCCGCAGCCTGCGCCGGTCGTCGCACCGGAACCCGAGAAGACGGTCCTCGCGGCCGAGTCATCGACCACCGACGACACCGAGCGAGCCGCACCCGCTCGTCGCACGCTGTTCGCCAAACGCGCTGTCGCCGATAATGTTTCGGATGACTCCCCCGCGCGGACACCGCGCCGGTCCGACGACGACAGCACGCAGAGCACCGACGACACGCCGTCCGTCACCGCCCCGCCTGCCAGCGACAGCGCCGCGGCGAGCACGCCCAAGCCCGCGAAGAAGACCCACAAGGGTTGGGGACGCCACCGCGCCGAGTGACGCACCGATGCCGAGCTCGGCGCGTTACTGTGCCAGCCATGTCGCACACAGCCCGCAGACCCGTCACCCGGATCGCTCTGACCGTCGCCGCCGCCGGCGTCGTCGCGGCTTCGGCGGCCGCCTGCGACACGCAGTCCGGACCGGCCGCGTCGCCCGGCACCGACGCCCGGCAGGTCACCGTCGTCGGCGAAGGTCAGGTCAAAGGCACCCCGGACACGTTGACGGTCAACGCATCCATGGAGTTCCAGGCCGCGGACGCCACCGGCGCGATGAGCCAGACCAACGAGCGCCAGCAGGCCGTCATCGACGCACTGGTCGGCGCCGGGATCGACCGCAAGGACATCGCCACCACCGCAGCGGATCTGCAGCCGCAGTACGGCAGCGACAGCACCACGATCTCCGCGTACCGCGCCACCAACTCGATCACCGTCACGATCCGCGATCTGGCCAAGGCATCGGACGCGATCGGTCTGATCGTCAGCACCGGCGGTAACGCCGCGCGCATCAACTCGATCAACTACTCCATCGACGACGACTCACAGCTGGTCCGTGACGCCCGCGCCCGCGCGTTCAACGACGCCAAGGACCGCGCCAATCAGTACGCGCAGCTGTCGGGGCTCGACCTCGGGGACGTCATCTCGATCTCCGAGTCGGCCGCGCCCACCCCGCCGGTGCCGATGCCTGCGATGCCGCGTGCGATGGAAGCCGCGGTGCCGCTGGAGCCGGGTCAGCAGACCGTCGGCTTCTCGGTGACGGTCGTGTGGCAGCTCAGCTAGAAGGCCCGACGGTGACGGGGAGCCCGTTGAGCACCGCGGTGCCCGAGAGCGGATCGAGCAGCGACCCGTCGTTGAGCTGGTTGACGTTGACGCCCGGCTGACCGGCGGCCAGCTGCTGTCCGGTACCCGGGCGGTCGTGCCCCCACCCGTGCGGCAGCGACAGCACGCCGCGGCGGATGCCGTCGGTGAGCTCGACGGGCACCACCAGCTCGCCGCCGGCACCCTTGACCACGGCGGTGTCGGTGACGCCGAGGTCGGCGGCGTCGTCGGGGTGCATCCGCAGCGTGCAGCGGTTGGTGCCGCCCGCGAGTGCGGGCAGGTTGTGCATCCAGCTGTTGTTGCTGCGCAGGTGCCTGCGCCCGATCAGCACGAAGCCCTGGGCGGGACGCGCCATCGCCTCGCGCAGCCGGGCCGCGTCCTCGATCAGGGCGGGCGGCGCAAGCTCGACCCGACCTGACGGCGTACGCAGCACGTCGAGCAGCCGCGGCTGCAGCGGGCCCAGATCGACACCGTGCGGTGCGTCCCTGAGCCGCTGCAGCGTGAGGCCGTCCGGGCGAGCGCCGAACGCGTCGCCGTAGGCGCCCAGGCGCAGCATCATGTCGAGCCGGCGCTCATAGCCGGGGCCTTGGGGCAGCATCGCGGTCAGCTCGTCGACCGCGCGGCCGGCGACCGGCGAATCGGGATCCGCGGTCTCCTTGGCCAGGGTGGTGGCGATGACCTGCTCATCGACCAGCGCCGGGTCGGCGTCCTGGCCCAGGCCGTACACTACCAGCGCGAGCCGCGACAGGATCTCGGCCTCGCTGGGCCGGCCGTCGAGCGGCAGCACCGGCGGTGAGTAGCGGGCGTTGTTCCGGATCGCGAGAGCGTTGAGCGCGACGTCGAAGTGCGGGGCGCGCGACGGCGGGGGTGGGGGCAGGATGACGTCGGCGTGGCGGGTCGTCTCGTTCAGGTAGGGGTCGACGCTGACCATGAACGTGACGCGCTCCAGTGCTTTGTCGAGCCGGTCGCCGTCGGGGGCGGACAGCACCGGGTTACCCGCGACCGTGATCATCGCGCGGATCTGACCGTCGCCCGGCGTCTCGATCTCCTCGGCGAGGACAGGGGTGGGCAGTTCGGAGAGCACCTCGGGACGGCCCGACACCCGGCTGTGCCAGCGACCGGTGCGGAACCCCTTGCCGGGCCGGTGCCCGCGCGGCGCCGGCGCCACCGCCGAGCAGGGGAACATCGCGCCGCCGGGCCGGTCCAGATTGCCGGTGAGGACGTTGACGACGTCGACGAGCCAGCTGCCGAGGGTGCCGAACTCGACGGTCGATGTGCCGATCCGGCCGTAGACGGCCGCGCTGGGCGCCGCGGCGAGTTCGCGTGCCAGCGTGCGGATCTCGTCGGCGTCTACGCCGCAGTACTCGGCGACGGCGTCGGGGGCGAAGTCCCGTGCGGCCGCCCGCACGTCATCGAGTCCGGCGACGTGGTCTCCGACTTCCCCGAGAGTCACCAGGTCCTCGTCGAACAGCACGTGCACCACCGCGAACAGCAGCGCCGCGTCGGTGCCGGGGCGCGGCGCGAGGTGGCGATCGGCGAGTTCGGCGGTGCGGGTGCGGGCCGGGTCGATGACGACGATGCGGCCGCCCCGCTTGCGGATGTCGCGCATCTTGCCGCCGAAGTCGGGTGCGGTGGTCACGCTGCCGTTGGACACCAGGGGGTTGGCCCCGATGATCACGAGATAGTCGGTGCGGTCGAGGTCGGGCACCGTGAACGCGACCGGGCTGCCGAACATCAGGCCCAGCGACACGTGCTTGGGCATCTGGTCCAACGTGCTCGCCGAGAACACCTGCCGGGTGCCAAGGCCGCGGATGAGCAGCGGCGGATACAGTGCGCCGGCGACCGTGTGCGCGTTGGGGTTTCCGAGATACAGCCCGACGGAGGCGCCGCCGTTCTCGCGGATCACCGCGCTCAGACCGTCGGCGGCCGTGGCGAACGCCTCCTCCCACGAGGCCTCGGTGAGCACGCCGTCGCGACGAACCAGCGGCGCCCGCAACCGATCGGGATCGTTGTCGAGCTCGGCGAAGCTGGCACCTTTCGGGCAGATGAATCCGTGGCTGAACACGTCGTCGCGATCACCCCGGGCGCCGATGACGCGGCCCTCGTCGATGGTCAGCGTCAGGCCGCAGGTGGCCTCGCAGAACGGGCAGATGCGCAGCGCGGTGTCGGTCATGGCTTCGATCCTGCGTCCACATCGACGAAATGGCGAGAACTTCTCGCGCTTTCCCGCCCGAACGTCGGTTTGGGCGGGGGTGGGGTCAGTCCGTGTAGACCTTCGGGTCGAGCGTGCCGATGAACGGCAGATCGCGGTAGCGCTCGGCGTAGTCGAGGCCGTAGCCGACCACGAACTCGTTGGGGATGTCGAAGCCGATGTATTCGATGTCGACGTCGGCGCGCACCGCATCGGGCTTGCGCAGCAGCGTACACACCCGCAGCGAACGCGGCCGCCGGGTGGCCAGGTTACGCAGCAGCCACGACAGCGTCAGGCCGGAGTCGACGATGTCCTCGACGATCAGCACATCGCGGTCGTTGATGTCGCGGTCGAGGTCCTTGAGGATGCGCACCACACCCGACGACGACGTCGACGAGCCGTACGAGCTGACCGCCATGAACTCCAATTGCGTGGGCAGCGGGATCGCCCGGGCCAGGTCGGTGACGAACATGACCGCACCCTTGAGCACCGTGATCAGCAGCAGGTCCTGCTGCCCCTCCCCCGGCGTCGGGTAATCGGCGGCGATCAGATCGGCGAGTTCCGCGGTCTTGGCGCGGATCTGCTCCTCCGACAGCAACACCGACTTGATGTCCCCGGGATACAACTCGCCATGCGCAGGCACGCCTAGAGCGTAGCGGTGCTCACTCGGCGACCGGCTCGCGGTAGAGCGTCAGCACCTCACCACGCCGGCCCGCGAACAGCCGACGCCGTGTCATCGCGCTCGGGACCGCGACTCCGCCCTGCCCGCGCCAGGCCGTGACCAGGGCATCGACGGCGCGGATCTGCGCGTCGGTCAGGCCGGCGGCACCGCCGTCGAGCAGCCAGCGCCGGATCACCCGGCGGCGCAGCGCGGCCGGTAGCGCCGTCACCGTCGCGATCGGCAGATCGGTTTCTACGGCGATGCCGGCGGCGAGCGCGTCGAGCGCGTCGCAGTCCTCGCGTAGCGCGGTGGCGGTGCGGGCCAGCGCCTCGGCCACGCCACCGGCCAGCACGTCCTCGAGCAACGGCAGCACCTCGCGGCGCAGCCGCACCCGGGTGAAGCGACGGTCGTCGTTGTGGGGATCCCGCCACGGCGTCAGCGCCAACTCGGCACACGCGGCCTCGGTGACGCTGCGCCGCACCCCCAGCAGCGGCCGGCACCACGGTGCGTCGTAGGCCACCATCCCGGCGATCGAGCGGGCACCCGAGCCGCGGCCCAGGCCCAGCAGCACCGTCTCCGCCTGATCGTCGAGCGTGTGCCCCAACAGCACCGGCATCCCCGCGCTGGCCTGCTCCAGCGCCGCGTACCGCGCGGTGCGCGCCGCAGCCTCCGGCCCGCCGTCGGCGCCGACCGAGACCGAAAGCACCTGCGCAGCAACGCAACCCAGGTTCAGCGCCTGGTCACGTGCCGTCGCGGCGACGGTGTCGGAGCCCGCCTGGAGCCCGTGGTCGACGATCAACGCCGTCGTCGGCCGGAGCTCTGCGGCCGCCGCGGTCAGTGCCAGCGAGTCGGGCCCGCCGGACAGCGCGACGCACCAGGGCCGGTCCAGCCCGTACTCGGCGGAGAACCGGCGCAGCGCCGCGCGCAGCTGCGCTACAGCACCCGGTCGATCCATCGCTGCGGCTCGTCGATCTCGTCGGGCAGCGGCAGGGTGTGCGGGCCGGTCCAGATCGTGTTGAACCGCGCCATGCCCACCGTCGACACCACGGCGTCGACGAACGCCTTGCCGCGCGTGTACTGGTCCATCTTCGCGTCGATGCCGAGCAGCGCCCGCAGCAGCCGCTGCACCGGCGGCTGGCGCCGATGCCTGCGCTGGTCGAACCGGCGGCGGATGGTGGCCACCGACGGCACCACCGCAGGCCCCACGGCGTCCATCACGTGATCGGCGTGACCTTCGAGCAACGTGCCCAACACCAGCAGCCGATCCAGCGCCTCACGTTGGGCCTCGGACTGCACGGCCCGCACCAGACCCAGGATGCCGGCCGAATTCGCTTCTGCCGACTCACCGGAACGCCGTTGCCGGACGAAGTCGGCCAGCCGCCCGATCACCTGGGTCACGTCCTCGCCGGTGTCGGAGGTCAGCACGCCGAGCGCATCGGACATGTGGCCGGCCAGCCACGGGTTGGCGCGGAACTGCACGCGGTGGGTGACCTCGTGCAGGCAGACCCACATGCGGAAGTCGGCCGGCTGTACGTGCAGCTGGCGCTCCACCGCGATGACGTTCGGATACACCAGCAGCAGCTCCCCGCCGTTCGGGGCGAACGGATCGTATTGCCCCAGAATCCCCGACGACACGAACGCCAGCACCGCGCCCGTCTGCACGCCGGCGATCCGCCCGCTGATCGCGCGGGGCTTGACGCCGTCGCTGCCGCCGGTCATCGCCCGCATGGACCCGGCGGCCGCGCGGATCCACTGCGGCCGGTCGACGATTCGGGCTTCCGGGATGTCCGCGCCCTCGGCCAGACCGGTCACCTCGCGCACCGGCACCTCTGCGGCGCGCGCCGCATCCGCCAGCTGCGCAATCACCTGTCGGCGCGTGTAGTCGGTGGCCGGCGGCTCGGGACGGGCCAGCTTGCCACCGAACGACGCGGCCAGGTTCCAGTCCACCGCGCTGCCGACGGAGAAGGTCTGGCTCATGAGCGGCACCCGCACGATCGCAGCGTTGCGGCGAACGCGTCGAGCGCGGTGCGCCCGCTGGGGCCGGCCCGGTTGGACAGCAGCGCGAACGTCAACACCCGCCCGTTGGAATCGGTCACGATGCCGGCCAGGGAATTGGTGGCGGTCAGCGAACCGGTCTTGGCGCGCAGATACCCGGCGGCATCGCGGCCGGGCGGGGTGTCGAGGTAGCGGTTGGACAGCGTGCCGCTGCCGCCGGCGATCGGCAGCAGGTCCAGCAGCGGACGCAGCCGGGGGTGGTCGTCACCGGCCGCCGCCCCCACGACCTCGTCGAGTGTCTCGGCGGTAAGCCGGTCGTCGACCGACAGCCCGCTGGAGTCCAGCAACCGCGCCCCACTGGTGTCGATCCCGGCGTCGTCGAGCGCGGCGAGCACGGCGCTGACCGCGCCGGTGAAACTCCGCGGCCGGCCCGTTTCCGCGGCGACCTCCCGGCCCGTCGACTCGGCCATCACGTTGTCCGAGGCGTTCATCATGTCGCGCAACCGCTGGATCAGCGGCGGCGACTGGACCGAGGCGATCTCGCGGCCACGGGCGGCCGACGGCAGCACGGTCACCGTCTGCGGATCGACGCCGAGCGCGACGGCCAGCGCGCGACCGGCGTCGAGTGCGGGGGTGCGCGAGCGTGCCGAATTCACAGTCACGGGCTGGGTGCGGCCACCGTCGAGCATGACCGCTTCCATCGGGGCGATGTCGCCGCCGTCGATGTCCAGCGGATCCCACCCGGGCGCCATCGTCGGGCCGCTGTAGGCGCTGACGTCGACCGCGACGCTGCGCGCGGTCACCCCGCTGCGGCGGACCTGGTCGGCGAGGTCGACGATCCGCGCGGCGTCGCGATACCACGTGTCGGTGCCCCGCGGCGCGGCCGACAGCGTCGGATCGCCGCCCCCGACGAGCACCACGGTCCCGGGCGAGGTGGCCACCACCCGCGTCGTCAACCGGGCCTCGCGATCGAGGGTCAGCAGCGCCGCGGCGGTGGTGAGCAGCTTGTTGACCGACGCGGGCTGCATCGGCACGCGCGGGCTCTGCGCCCACAGCTCGTCACCGGTCATCGCGTCGGTGATGCGCCCGGTGAACTGCCCCAGGTTCGGATCGGCCACCACGACACGCAGCGCCGCGGCGAGCCCGGCGGGTGTCGGCATATCGGCGGTCTCGGGCACCGGAACGACGCCGGGATCAGCGGTCGCGGGCGCCGGCGCGGCCTTGACGGCCACCGCGTCGGAGGTGTGCCGGCCGGCGATCAGTGCGGCCGTGGCGACGAGCCCCGCCACCACGACCACCACGGCGAGGCCGACCAACACATAGGTGGACCTTCGCCATCGAGTCGGCCGCATAGTTCCCCTGTCGCTCGATGAGTCGGAAAGCCACCCCCGTAGTGCAGGGTATCGCTCCGCACTAAGGTGGTTCCGGCCTGTTGATCGCCCGTCATGCGAAGGAGCCTCCCCGGTGCAGTTCGACGTTCTCATCGAGATCCCGAAGGGTTCACGCAACAAGTACGAGGTCGATCACGACAGCGGCAAGGTGAAGCTGGACCGCTACCTGTTCACCGCGTTCGGCTATCCGACCGACTACGGCTACATCGAGGACACCCTCGGCGAGGACGGCGATCCGCTGGATGCGCTGGTGCTGCTGCCCGAGCCGGTGTTCCCCGGGTGCATCGTCGAGGCCCGCCCCGTCGGCATGTTCCGCATGACCGACGAGAAGGGCGGCGACGACAAGGTGCTGTGCGTGCTCGCCGACCCGCGGTGGGACCACATCCAGGACATCGGCGACGTGTCGGAGTTCGAGCTCGACGCGATCAAGCACTTCTTCGTGCACTACAAGGACCTGGAGCCGGGCAAGTTCGTGCACGCCGCGGACTGGGTGGGCCGCGAGGAAGCCGAGGCCGAGGTGAACCGCTCGATCGAGCGGTTCACGACCGAGGGCCACTAGTTTTTCCCCGCGAACAGACGCGAACTCGAGCGGACACGCCGCAAGAACACTCGAGATTGCGTCTGTTCGCGGATTTGACCTGCCCGTAACACGGCGTTACGTCCGCGCCGTTTCCGCGTCCGATCATGACGGTGTGTTGCTGCATCAGGGGATCGGACTGGAGGCGTTCAACGCGCTGCCGATGCGCCGCGCCGTGCACGCCGTCTACGAATGTTGCTTCAGCGTGCCGCTGGCCGCCGACCTGGCCCGGCAACGCCCCTTCACCTCCCACGACCAGCTGTTCCGCTGCGCCGACGGGCTGCTGTTCGCGCTCGGTGAGGACTCGATCGACTCGATCCTGCAGGCCTACCCGGACGTGGGTCGGCGGCCCGGCAGCGAGAAGTCGGCAGCCGAACAGTGCGCCGTCAAAGACGCACGCCCCGAGATGATGGCGCGACTGGCCGACGCCTCGAAGACCTACCTCGAGCATTTCGGTTTCGGCTTCGTGATGTACGTCAACGGCTACAGCGCCGACACCGTGCTGGCCACCATGGCCGACCGCCTGCTCAACGATCACGAGACCGAGCGCAAGATCGTGCGCAACGAACTGGCCAAGATCAACCGCACCCGGCTGGAACGCATGCTGGGCCCGGAGGGCGGTTACGACAACTGGTGACCGCGGGGTGGCTCTAGGCTCGCCTCCATGCATGGCGCGGTGCACGGTCACTGGGAACCCCGCTTCGACCGCCTCGCCGCCGCTCTGGCCGAGGAGATCTCCGCGGGTGAGGAGCTCGGCGCGTCGCTGACGGTCGACGTCGACGGCGAACTCGTCGCCGACCTGTGGGGCGGCTACGCCGATCGCGCGAAAACCGTTGCCTGGCAGCAGGATACGATCGTCAACTTCTGGTCGTGCACCAAGACGCTGACCGCGCTGGCCGCGCTGCTGCTGGTCGACGCGGGCCACCTCGACCCGTTCGCGCCGGTCGCGAGGTACTGGCCGGAATTCGGGGCCAACGGCAAGGCCGGCATCGAGGTGCGCCACCTGCTCGCCCACACCTCGGGTGTGTCGGGCTGGCAGGTGCCGTTCGAGGTCGAGCACATCTACGACTGGGAGCGCGCCACCGCCCACCTGGCGAATCAGACCCCGTGGTGGGAACCGGGCACCGCGTCGGGCTACCACGCGATGAACTACGGGCACCTGATCGGTGAGCTGGTCCGTCGCGTCACCGGCAGCACGCTCAAAGACTTCGTCCGAGAGCACGTTTCCGTCCGTCTGGACGCTGACGTCCAGATCGGCGCGCAGGCCGGCGACGAGCCGCGCATCGCCGAACTGGTCGCTCCCCCGCCGCGCGACCGCGCCCTGGACCGGCTCGCCCCCGACCACCCGGCGGTCAAGACGTTCGCGGCGTTCCCGCCCGGCGCCTACGGTGTCGCGGTCGCCGAGACCACACCGTGGCGGCGGGCCGACATCGGCGGCGCCAACGGCCACGGCAACGCCCGCGGGTTGGTCCGCGCGCTGCGCGCGATATCGCTGGGCGGCACCGTCGACGGCACGAAGGTGCTGTCCCCCGCCACCATCGACACGATCTTCATCGAGCAGTCGCACGGCACCGACCTGGTGCTCGGCATTCCCCTCCGCTTCGGGATCGGTTTCGGCCTGCCGTCGCCTGAGAGCGTGCCCGCCGTCCGCGCCGGCCGGGTCTGCTGGTGGGGCGGCTGGGGTGGGTCGCTGGTCGTGATGGACCTCGACCGGCGGGCCACCTTCGCCTACGTGATGAACAAGATGGGCGCGGGGACGACGGGCTCAGCCCGCGCGTTGCGCTATTCCCGGCTGATCGACGAAGCGCTTCAGGACGCCCGAGGCTGATTGCGCGCGGCCAACTCGGCCAGTGCGTCCCGACCGATGCGTTCGAGATCCTGGCCGCCCGACGCGCCGATCAGCGTGACCCCGTCGGCGACCCCGGCCGATGAGATGTCGGCGAGCAGACCTGCCAACCCGGCGACGGTGCCCGCGTAGCGGATCGTGTCGGCCGACTGGTCGCCGAAGGCCGCACGGGCGGCCCGGAAGTCACGCGCGACCGCGACCGTGACGTCCAGAATCACCGCCGCGTTCCCCGGACCAGACCGGATCCGTGAGCGCACCTGACGGGCGCGCTGCAGGTCAGGAGCCGACACCCGGATGACGGGTTGCTCGCTGTCGGTCAGTTCCCGCACCCCGGCGTCGTCGCTGACAAAAATCCGCACACCCGGCACGGTAACCGCACTCGCACACTCGCGCCCCCGTTGAGATCAGCGCGAGCGCAACCGCCTAGCGGGTGGTGTCCCTCGCGGGGTCGGTGCTCTCCTCTGCGGTCTCGGAGGCCGCCTCGCCGTTCTTCCGGACGTCGTGCACTCGCGTCTTGTACAGGCTCGCCGCGGTCGTGATCAGCAGCGTGACGACGATGACGCCCAGGCTGGCCAACGTCGGGATCTCCGGCACCTTCACGGGCTCGCCACCGTTGATGAACGGCACCTCGTTCTCGTGCAGCGCATGCAGCAGCAGCTTCACCCCGATGAAGCCCAGGATGAACGCCAACCCCTGCGACAGGTAGACCAGCCGCTTGAGCAGATCGCCGAGCAGGAAGTACAGCTGCCGCAAGCCCATCAGCGCGAACACGTTGGCGGCGAACACCAGGTACGGCTCGCGGGTCAGGCCGTAGATCGCGGGAATCGAGTCCAGCGCGAACAACAGGTCGGTGGTACCGAGCGCGATGATCACCAGGAACATCGGCGTCATCAACCGTCCGGAGCCGTTCTCCTTCACCCACAGCTTCAGGCCGTCCCAGGTGTCGGTGAACTTCAAGCGCTTCTGCGCGAAGCGCACCACACCGTTCTCACCGTCGTCGTCGTGGTCGGTGTCACGCACCAGCTTGATCGCGGTGTACACCAGGAAGGCGCCGAACAGGTAGAAGACCCAGGAGAACTGCTCGATCGCGACGGCGCCGAGGGCAATGAAGATGCCGCGGAAGATCAGCGCCAGGATGATGCCCACGAGCAGGGCCTGCTGCTGATAGATCCGCGGCACCTTGAAGCTGGCCATGATGATCAAGAAGATGAACAGGTTGTCCACCGACAGGCTGTACTCGGTGAGCCAGCCGGCGAAGAACTCGACACCGTACTGGCTGCCGTGGAAGAACCAGATCCACACGCCGAACGCGATCGCGAGTCCGACATAGATACCCAGCGCGGTGCCGGTTTCCCGCTTGGACGGCTCGTGCGGACGGCGCCCGATCACAACCACATCGAAGAGCAGGATCGCGATGGTCACGCTGAGCGTGATCCCCCACTCGAGAGCACTGACGTTCATCTAACCTCCGGTCGTCGTTCCAACGCCGGAGGTCTCTTCCACCGCCACCGCTTCCGGCATCCGGCCCGCAGCACCGGTCCCCCGGATGCGGGCGACGTGATGACGACACTGTGGCGAAGGAATACTCCCCTCCAAGCGGGCGATTCTGCCAGGCGCGCCGTCGACACGCGAATCAGCGGCCGCCCGACGGCGAGAAGCGGCCATCCGCAGTGAGTACTTTGTACCCGTGACAGCACCGGATCCAACCTCGGCGATCCCGCCGCAGTACCTGCTGTCGGCGCAGGCACCGGCGGCGCGCACGCTGATCGACATCCTCTACGACACCGCGCGTCGCCACCCGGACGCGACCGCCCTGGACGACGGCACCGTGCAGCTCACCTACTCCGAACTGATCGCCGACGTCGAGGACAGCGTGGCGTGGCTGGCGGCGCGCGGCATCGGCCGCGGCGACCGGATCGGCATCCGGATGCCGTCGGGCAGCTATGCGCTCTACGTCGCGATCCTGGCCACCCTCGCCGCGGGTGCGGCGTATGTGCCCGTCGACGCCGACGATCCGCCGGAGCGGGCCGAACTGGTGTTCACCGAGGCCGACGTCGTGGGAGTGATCACCGAGCGCGGCCTGATCCGGGGCCCCGGCGCATCCCGCGGCTGGCGCGCGACGGCACCACTGAGCCGCGACGACGCGTGGATCATCTTCACCTCGGGTTCCACCGGCACGCCCAAGGGCGTCGCGGTCACCCACCGCAACGCCGCGGCGTTCGTCGACGCCGAAGCGCAGATGTTCCTGCAGGACAACCCGCTGGGCCCGGGTGACCGGGTGCTGGCCGGACTGTCGGTGGCGTTCGACGCGTCGTGCGAGGAGATGTGGCTGGCCTGGCGGCACGGCGCGTGCCTGGTGCCCGCGCCGCGCTCGCTGGTGCGCAGCGGCATGGACCTGGGTCCGTGGCTGGTGTCGCGTGACATCACCGTGGTGTCCACGGTCCCGACGCTGGCCTCGCTGTGGCCGGCCGAGGCGCTCGAGGCGGTGCGGCTGCTGATCTTCGGCGGCGAGGCGTGTCCGCCGGAGCTGGCCGCGCGCCTGGCGGTCGAGGGCCGGGAGGTGTGGAACACCTACGGTCCCACCGAAGCGACGGTGGTGGCGTGTGCCGCTCAGTTGACCGGGACCGGGCCTGTCAGCATCGGGTTGCCGCTGCCGGGCTGGGACCTGGCCGTCGTCGACGCCGCAGGCAATCCGGTCGGCATCGGGGAGGTCGGCGAGCTGGTGATCGGCGGCGTCGGGCTGGCGCGCTACCTCGACCCCGACAAGGACGCCGAGAAGTACGCCGCGGCCCCGACGCTGGCGTGGAGCCGCGCCTACCGCAGCGGCGACCTGGTGCGGCTCGAAGCCGACGGGCTCTACTTCATGGGCCGGGCCGACGACCAGGTCAAGGTCGGCGGCCGCCGCATCGAGCTCGGCGAGGTCGACACCGCGCTGGTGCACCTGCCCGGCGTCAGCGGTGGCGCGGCGGCCGTGCGCCGCACCGCGAGCGGCACCCCGCTGCTGGTCGGCTACGTGGTCGCCGCCCCCGGCGGCGCGTTCGACCTGGCGTCCGCCCGCGCGCGGCTGGCCGAGTCGCTGCCCGCGGCGTTGGTGCCGCGACTGGTGGTCGTCGACGAACTCCCCACCCGCACGTCGGGCAAGGTGGATCGCGCCGCGTTGCCCTGGCCGGTGACCGGGGGCGGCAACGATCCCGACGAAACCGCGGCAGATCTCGGCGGCACGCTCGGCTGGCTGGCCGGACTGTGGCGCGACGTGCTCGCCGCCCCGATCGACGGTCCGAGCGCCGACTTCTTCGCCCTCGGCGGCGGCTCGCTGTCGGCCGCCCAGTTGATCGCGGTGCTGCGGCAGCGTTACCCGCAGGTGACCGTCGCCGACCTCTACGACCATCCCCGGCTGGGCTCGCTCGCCGGGTATCTCGACGAGCTGGAGCCGCCGCCGGCTGTCGAGACCCGGACCGTGCGTCCCGTGTCGCGGCTGACCCAGGCTGTCCAGGTGGCGCTGACGGTGCCGTTGGCCACGCTCACCGGTATGCAGTGGGTGGTGTGGCTGGCCGTCGCCAACAACCTCGCCGCCGCGATCGACCTGGTGCCGTGGGCGCGGCCCGTCAGCTGGTGGTGGATTCTCGCCGGCTTACTGCTGTTCGTCTCACCGCCCGGGCGGATGGGCATCGCGGTGCTCGGCGCACGCATCCTCGTCGGCACGCTGCAACCGGGCACCTACCGGCGCGGCGGATCGGTGCACCTGCGGATCTGGCTGGCCGAGCGGCTCGCCGACGCCAGCGGCGCGGAGAACATGGCCGGCGCACCTTGGCTGGTGTATTACGCACGCGCGCTGGGCAACTCGGTGGGCAGCGGGGTCGACCTGCATTCCGCGCCGCCGGTCACCGGAATGCTGCGGATCGGGCACCGCTGCTCGATCGAGCCGGAGGTGGACCTGACCGGGCACTGGATCGACGGCGATCTGTTCCACGTCGGGCCCATCACCATCGGCAACGACTCCACCATCGGCGCGCGCACCGCACTGCTGCCCGGCGCGGTCGTCGGCAAGAACGCCGATGTGGCACCGGGATCCGGTGTCGTAGGCAAGGTCAAGAACGGGCAGTACTGGAAGGGCTCGCCGGCGGTGAAGTCCGGCAAGGCCAAGCATCCGTGGCCCGATCACCGGCCGCCACGCGCTCCGGTGTGGGTGGCGGTGTACGGCGTGACCTCGATGCTGCTCGGCGCGCTGCCACTCGCGGCGCTGGCCGCCGGGCTCGCCGTGATCGGCTGGGCCGTCCGCGGCACCGCGACCCTGCGCGATGCGCTGCTGCCCGTGCTGGCGTGGACGGTGCCGGCCACCGCAGCGGCGATGCTCGTCTACGCCGCGCTGACAGTGATAGGGGTGCGCCTGCTCGCCGTCGGCCTGCACGAGGGCTACCACCCGGTGCGCAGCCGGTCGGGGTGGCAGCTGTGGGCGACCGAACGGCTGATGGACGGCGCGCGCACCTACCTGTTCCCGATCTACGCCGGGCTGGCGACACCGTGGTGGCTGCGCCTGCTCGGCGCGAAGATCGGCAGGGGCACCGAGATCTCGACCGCGCTGCTGATCCCGAAGTTCACCGTCGTCGAGGACGGCGCGTTCCTCGCCGACGACACGATGGTCGCCTCCTACGAGTTGGGGGGCGGCTGGATCCACGTGGCCCGCGCCACCGTCGGCAAGCGCGCGTTCCTGGGCAACTCCGGCATCACCCAGCCCGGCCGGCGCGTGCCCGACGACGGTCTGGTCGCGGTGCTGTCGGCGACTCCGCACAAGGCGAAGGCCGGTTCGTCGTGGCTGGGCAGTCCGCCGATGCGGCTGCGCCGCAAGCCGACCGCGGCGGACGCGCTGCGCACCTTCCATCCGTCGCCGCGGTTGCGCGTGCTGCGCGCGGTGGTCGAGATGTTCCGGTTCGTGCCCGTCGTCGTCACGTTCGCGATCGGCCTCGGGGTGCTGCTGGCCGGGCAATCGCTGGTGCTGGCAGTCGGGTGGCTGGGTGCCGCGCTGCTGACCGGCCTGGTGCTGCTGGTCGCCGGCGCAGCGGCCGGTGGGATCGCCGTCGCGGCGAAATGGCTTCTGGTGGGCCGCATCACCGCGATCGAACATCCACTGTGGTCGTCGTTCGTCTGGCGCAACGAGGTCTCGGACACCTTCGTCGAGACCGTCGCGGCGCCGTGGTTCGCCCGGGCCGCCTCGGGTACACCGGTGATGAACGTATGGCTGCGCGCACTGGGCGCGACGATCGGACGCGGAGTGTGGTGTGAGACGTACTGGCTGCCCGAGGCCGATCTGGTGACCCTCGGCGACGGCGCGACGGTGAACCGCGGCTGCGTGGTGCAGACGCACCTGTTCCACGACCGCATCATGCGGATGGACACCGTGGTGCTGGACGCCGGTGCGACGCTCGGCCCGCACTGCGTGGCGTTGCCCGCCGCGCGGCTGGGCGCCGGTGCCACCGTCGGTCCGGCGTCGCTGGTCGTGCGCGGTGACGAGGTCCCGCCGTCGACCCGCTGGCAGGGCAACCCGATCGCGCCGTGGCTGCCGCCGCGCAAGAAACGCGCGGACGACGGCGGCAAGGCGAAGAAGTCGGCGGCCGCGTGAGGGCACGCAAACAGGTCGCCAAAAAGGGAACGCCGCCGGTCATCGACCCCTACCTGCCCGGCACCGGCAACTTCGGCTACCGGGTGTCGCGCTACGAGCTCGACCTCGAGTACAAGGTCGCGATCAACCGGCTCGCCGGGACCGCCACGATCACCGCGGTCACGCTCGCCGAACTGCAGACCTTCACGCTGGATCTGTCCGCGGCGCTGTCGGTGTCGAAGGTGACGGTGAACGGCAAGCGGCCGAACAACTTCCGCACCTCGAACAGCAAGCTGCACATCAGCCTGACCGACCGGCTGCCCGCCGGCGCGGCGATGACGATCGTCGTGCGCTACGGCGGCACCCCTCGCCCGGTCCGAACGCTGTGGGGCGAGGTCGGTTTCGAAGAACTCACCGAGGGCGCCCTGGTGGCGGGTCAGCCCAACGGGGCGTCGTCGTGGTTTCCGTGCGACGACCATCCCGCCGCCAAGGCCAGCTACGGCATCCAGATCAGCACGGAGAGCCCGTATTTCGCGTTGGCCAACGGGAAGCTGCTCCACAAGCGGGTGCGGGCCGCGATGACCACGTGGACCTACGAGCAGGCCGAACCCACGTCGACGTACCTGATCACCCTGCAGATCGGGGTCTACGAACGGCACCGCATCGCCAAGAACGGCACGGCGATCCACGCCGTCGCTCCCGAGCGGCTGCGCGACGAGGTGGCCCACGACTTCGGCCGGCAGGGCCAGATGATGAAGCTGTTCACCAAGCTCTTCGGCCCCTACCCGCTCGACACCGGCTACACGGTGGTGATCACCGACGACGACCTCGAGATCCCGCTGGAGGCACAAGGCATCTCGATCTTCGGCGCCAACCACTGCGACGGGCAGCGCGGTGCCGAACGGTTGATCGCCCATGAGCTCGCCCACCAGTGGTTCGGCAATTCGGTCACCGTGCAGCGGTGGCGCCACATCTGGCTGCACGAGGGCTTCGCCTGCTACGCCGAATGGTTGTGGTCCGAACATTGCGGGCAGCGCAGCGCCGACGACTGGGCCCGGCACTACCACCACCGGCTGACCCACTCTTCCCAGGATCTCGTCCTCGCCGACCCCGGACCCCGCGACATGTTCGACGACCGCGTCTACAAACGCGGCGCGCTCACCCTGCACACGCTGCGAAACAGGCTGGGCGACAAGAGTTTCTTCGCCCTCCTCAAGGACTGGACGACGCGGTACCGGCACGCCAGCGTGGTCACCGACGACTTCATCGGACTGGCCGCCCGCTACAGTGACGACTCCTTGCGCCCCCTGTGGGAGGCGTGGCTATACGCGACCGACGTTCCGCCCCTGGACCAGTGACCGACGCGACCGTCGGCCCGGGCGCCGTCACGCGCGGCAGCATGGTGCGTGTCGGGGCCGCGACCGCGGTGTCCGCGCTGTGCGGATACGCCGTCCTCTATCTGGCCGCCCGAGATCTCGAGCCCGCCGGATTCTCGGTCTTCGGGGTGTTCTGGGGCGCGTTCGGCCTCGCCAGCGGCGCCGCGTTCGGGCTGCTGCAGGAAA
This sequence comes from Mycobacterium sp. PSTR-4-N, assembly GCF_022348085.1. Classification (GTDB taxonomy): domain Bacteria; phylum Actinomycetota; class Actinomycetes; order Mycobacteriales; family Mycobacteriaceae; genus Mycobacterium. Next base: position 22,625 of record NZ_JAKRFN010000006.1, read on the forward strand.
CCACCCGGGAGGTCAGGCAGGCAACCGCGGTCGCCCCTGGCGGGGAGCGCACCCGTCCGGTGCGGATCGGCATCGGGGTGGGACTGGGCTCCGCGGCCGCGATCGCGATCACCGCACCGCTGTGGGCCGGACACGTGTTCGCCGACGCGACACTGCTCAGCGTCGCGCTGCTGGCCGCGGGGCTGGCCGGGTTCTGCATCCACACCACGCTGCTGGGCCTGTTGGCCGGGCTCGACCACTGGTCCGAGTACGGCGCGCTGATGGTCGCCGACGCCCTGCTGCGCGTCGCGGTCGCCGCGGGCAGCTTCGTCCTCGGCTGGGGGCTGGGCGGCTACCTGTGGGCGACGGTGGCGGGCGCGGTGGGCTGGCTGCTGATGCTGCTCACCTCCCCGGTGACCCGCGCCGCGGCACGGCTCTACACCCCGGGCACCACAGCGACGTTCCTGCGGGGGGCCGGCCACTCGATCGCCGCGGCAGGGGCCAGTGCGGTGCTCGTGATGGGCTTTCCGGTGCTGCTGAAGGCCACCTCCGGCGATCTCGGTGCCGCCGGCGGCGTGGTCATCCTCGCCGTCACCTTGACGCGCGCGCCGCTGCTGGTGCCGTTGACCGCAATGCAGGGCAATCTGATCGCCCACTTCGTGGATCAGCGCGCACATCGCCTGCGGGCGTTGATCATTCCGGCCGTCGTCGTGCTGGTGCTGGGCGCCGTCGGGGTGACCGCTGCGGCCGTTTTCGGGCCGTGGCTGCTGCGCGAGGCGTTCGGCCCCGAGTACGTGGCCGACGGAGTGCTGCTGGGCTGGCTCACCGCGGCGGCGGTGATGATCGCGTTGCTGACGCTGACCGGCGCCGCCGCCGTCGCCGCCGCGCTGCACCGCGCCTACGCCGTCGGCTGGATGTCGGCGACCGTCGCCGCCGCGACGCTGCTGGCGCTGCCGCTGGAACTCGAGGTACGGACCGTGGTGGCGCTGCTGTGCGGCCCGCTGCTGGGCATCGCCGTGCACCTGGTCGCACTTGCCAAGGTTCCGCCACGGTAGGCGGTGTACTTTGTTGCCCATCGTCACCTCGGACCCCTCTTCGAACGGCACGGACCAGCGCTCCCGCGACGTGTGGATCGTGATCCCCGCCTACCGTGAAGCGACCGTGATCGAGCAGGTCATCGGTGACGTGCTCGCGGTGTTCGCCAACGTGGTCTGCGTCGACGACGGCAGTACCGACGGCACCGGGGACCTCGCGTTGCGCGCCGGCGCCCACGTCGTCACCCACCCGGTCAATCTCGGTCAGGGCGCGGCCATCCAGACCGGCGTCGAATACGCCCGCGCCCGGCCCGGAGCCGCGCTGTTCGCGACGTTCGACGCGGACGGGCAGCACCGGGTCGACGACGTCGTCGCGATGATCGACCACCTGCGCGCCGGTGACGCCGACCTGGTCCTGGGCAGCCGCTTCACCGGCGGCCCGACGCAGACCCCGCTGCTCAAGCGCATGATCCTGAAGGCGGTGGCCACCCTGAGCCGCCGCAACCGCAGGCTGGGGCTGACCGACGCCCACAACGGGCTGCGGGTGTTCAACCGGCGCGTCGCCGACGATCTCGACCTGACGATCAGCGGCATGGGGCACGCCGGCGAATTCATCGCGCTGGCCGACGAAAAAGGATGGCGGGTGGCCGAGGTCCCCGTCGACATCCGCTACACGGACTACTCGAAGGCCAAGGGCCAACCGTTGCTCAACGGGGTCAACATCGTGTTCGACGGCCTGCTGCGCAGGAGGACGACCCGGTGAACTGGATTCAGGTTCTGCTGATCGCGTCGGTGCTCGCGCTGCTGGTCTACCTGTTGCGCTCGCGCTCCAGCGCCCGCTCGAAGGCGTGGGTGAAGGTCGGCTACGTGCTGTTCGTGATCGCCGGCATCTACGCGATCCTGCGCCCCGACGACACCACCGTCGTCGCCAACTGGCTCGGCGTGGACCGCGGCACCGATCTGCTGGAGTACGTGCTGATCATCGCGTTCGCCTTCACGACGCTGTCGACCTACATGCGCTTCAAGGACATCGAGGCCAAGTACACCCGGCTCGCCCGCGCGGTCGCGCTGCAGAACGCACGCGAACCCCGGTGAGGGTCAGATCTCCTCACGGAAGTAGTCCACGGTACGGGCGACCCCGTCGCGCAGCCGAACCTGCGGCTGCCAGCCGAGCACCGCGCCCGCGCGGCCGTTGTCCAGGCAGGACCGGCGCACGTCGCCCAGCCGCGGCGGGAGGAACTCGGGCTCGTCGGATGCTCCCGCGGCGCGCGCGATCTCGGTGTGCAGCTGCCGCGTGGAGGTCTCCACACCGGTGCCGATGTTGAACCGCTGCCCGCTGCCGGCCTCCCCCGAGGCGCGCACGAACGCGTCGACGACGTCGTCGACGAACACGTAGTCGCGCGTGTCGGTGCCGTCCCCGAAGATCTTGGTCGGCCGCCCGGCGAGCAACGCTCGGGAGAAGATCGCGACGACGCCGGCCTCGCCGTGCGGATCCTGGCGCGGCCCGTACACGTTGGCGGGCGCGATGTGGCTGCAGTCCAGGCCGTAGAGGTTGCGGAACATGCCGAAGTACACCTCACCGCAGACCTTGCTGGCCGCATAGGGCGATGCGGGGTCGAGAGGGTTGTTCTCGTCGGTGGGATAGCGGGGCGTGGCGCCGTAGACCGACCCACCCGATGAGGTGTGCACGATCTTGCGGACGCCGGCCAGCCGGGCCGCCTCGGCGAGGCGCACCGTCCCGACGACGTTGACACTGGAATCGAACACCGGCTCGGTGACCGAGCGGCTCACCGAGATCTGGGCGGCCAGGTGGAAGACGACCTCCGGCTTGACGTCGGCCAGCAGTGCCACCAGGTCGGCGTCGACGATGTCGGCCTTGACGAAGTCGAAGGTGTCGTGCCGCTCGGCCGGGCCAAGGTTCTCACTGCGGCCCGAGCTCAGATCGTCGAGTCCGACCACCGAGTGCCCTTCGGCCAACAACCTGTCGACCAGTGTCGATCCGATGAAACCCGCCGCCCCGGTGACCAGTGTGCGCATCGGGTCACCATACCGGCGGCGTCCGCGGTTTCCGCGCATCCGTACAGTCGCAGGCGACATGAGATGGGTCGCGCGCGCCGCCGTCGCCGTCATCGCGCTGCACCTGGCCGTGCGGGCGGTGCTCGCGTTCGGCGGCTACTTCTACTGGGACGATCTGATCCTCGTGGGCCGCGCCGGCACCCAGCCGCTGCTGTCGCCGGGCTACCTGTTCGACGACCACGACGGGCACGTCATGCCGGGTGCGTTCCTGGTGGCCGGTCTGATCACCCGGGTCGCGCCGCTGAACTGGATCGGCCCGGCCATCAGCCTGCTGGTGCTGGCGCTGGTGGCGTCGGTGGCGCTGCTGCGCGCACTGCACGTGATCCTCGGATGGCGGCCGGCGCTGCTGGTTCCGTTGACGTTCGCGCTGTTCACCCCGTTGGCGGTGCCCAGTTTCGCGTGGTGGGCGGCCGGGCTGAATTCGCTGCCGATGGTCGCGGCGCTGGCGTGGGTGTGCGCCGATGCGATCCAGCTGGTGCGGACGGGCGCCGTCCGCTACGCGGTCACCGGGACAGCGGTGTTCTTCGGCGGGCTGCTGTTCTTCGAGAAGGCGGCGATCATCCCGTTCGCGGCGTTCGCGATCACCGCGGTGTACGGACACGTGACCGCCGAAGCGACTGTCCCGCAGGTGTGGCGCCGCGGCCGACACCTGTGGCTGGCCTGCCTGGCGCTGACCGTGGCGTGGGTCGGGGTGTACATCGCGGTGGTCGACCAGCAGCGGTGGAGCTTCGACCTGGCGATGACCTGGGATCTGCTGTGGCGGTCGGTGACCCACGGCATCGTGCCGGGACTGGTCGGCGGGCCGTGGGAATGGCAACGCTGGGCGCCGGCCTCGCCGTGGGCCACCCCGCCGGTGGCCGTCATGGTGCTCGGGTGGGTGGCGCTCGCGACGGTGGCGGTGCTGACCGTGCGCCGTCGCCGCAGGCTGGGCCCGGTGTGGGCGGTTGCCCTGGGTTACGCGGTGGCCTGCCAGGTTCCCATCTATCTGATGCGATCGTCTCGGTTCACCGCGCTCGAACTCGCGCAGACGCTGCGCTATCTGCCCGACCTGGTGGTGGTGCTGACGCTGCTCGCCGCGATCGGGGTCCTGGCACCGGCGCGGCATGACTCCCCCCGGTGGTCGCGTCCTCTCGTCGCCTGCGGCGCACTGCTTTTCATGGCCGGCAGCCTGTACTCGACGTCGACGTTCCTGACCAGCTGGCGCGACAATCCGACCCGCGGGTATCTGGTCAATGCCCGTGCCGGACTGGCGGCGGCCCGGGCCGCCTCGAGCGCACCGATGTTGGACCAGGAGGTCGATCCGCTGGTGCTGCAGCGGGTGGCGTGGCCGGAGAACCTGGCCTCGCACATGTTCGCACTGCTGCCGGACCGTCCCGAATTCAGCTCGGCGACAACAGATCCGAGAATGCTCGATTCGTCGGGACGGATCGTCGACGCGCTCGTCACCTGGGTGCGCAGCATCCGGCCCGGCCCCGACCCCCGCTGCGGCTACCTGGTGCAGCCCGACTTCCCCGCCCGCATGCCGCTCGACGGACCGCTGCTACCCGCGGACTGGACGGTGGAGCTCAATTACCTTGCCAATTCCGATGGTTCGATCCTGGTGCGGCTCAGCGAGGGAGACGAGGTCAAGGTGCCGGTGCGGCCCGGGCTGAACCGGGTGTTCGTCCGGCTGCCCGGTGCCGGCGACGCGATCACCGTGCGCGCCAACACCGCCGCCTTGTCGGTGTGCGTGGCCTCCGGCCCCGTCGGCTTCCTCGCCCCGCGCTGACCCTCAGCGTTCGACCACGCTGAAGCGGCGCAACCTCAACGCCGGGTTCTTCTCGCGCACCCGCTCGATGCGGTCGGCAGTCAGCTGTGCCGACACCACGCCGGCCTCCTCGCCGAGCGAGGCCAGCACGACACCCATCGGGTCGACGATCATGCTGTTGCCGGCGCCATGCGTGCCGCACTGGTCGGCCGCGGCGACGTAGACGGTGTTCTCGATGGCCCGCGCCCGCACCAGCGTGGTCCAGTGGTTCTCCTTCAGCGGGCCCGGCACCCACTCCGCGGGGGTCAGCACGGCGTCGGCGCCGGCGTCGACCAGGCGCCGGGTCACTTCGGGGAACCGGAGGTCGTAGCAGGTCTGCATGCCGAAGGTGAGCGCGCCGACGGTGAACGTCTCCGGGATGTCGATGCTTCCGGCCCGCACGACACGGGATTCGGCGTAGCCGAAGGCGTCGTAGAGGTGCACCTTGCGGTAGGTGGCGGTGACCTTGCCGTCGTTGTCGATGGCCAGCAGCGTGTTGTGGATCTGCTCGGCACTGTCGGTGGTCTCGTTCATGCCGGCGACGACCGTCACCGCCGCACGCCGGGCCAGCTCCCGCAGCGCCGAGACGAAGGGACCGTCCAGCGATTCGGCCGAGGCGAGGAACCGCTCGTCCATGGCCGGTGCGGTGAACATCGAGTACTCGGGGAACACCACGAGTTCCGCGCCCTGCCTCGCGGCCTCGGTCACGTAGCCGCTGATCACCTCGAGGTTGGCGTCCTTGTCCTCACCAGGCGCGAACTGCGCAACGGCAACCGTCGTCATGTCTCACTCCTTGCCTCCTCGGGCGCGGACATGCGGTCCATGCGCCCGAGAACCACGGTGTAACAGAAAATCCCACCGACGAGGATCACCCCGGTGGCGATGAAGGCGCCGGCGAACGAACCGGTGCGGTCGACGACCATACCCGTGACGATAGGCGCCGAGATGCCGATCAGGTTGGCGACGAAGTTGACGATTCCCGCCAGCGATCCGGTGTACCCGTGCGGCGCTATCAGGGACACGATGCTCGACCCCGCGGGAACCGAGACCGCCAGACCGGCGGCCCCGATCGACAGGAAGGCCACCGCGACCTCGATCGTGTCGGCATAGGCCGCGCCGGTGACGGCCAGCGAGGCCAGCATGCTCGTCACCAGCACGATCCGCCGCACCCTGGTGATGTCACCCGTCCGCCGCGTCCACCGGTCCATCAGCACTCCCGCGATCAGGAACTGCGCGATGACGGCGACCAACCACGGAATCATGCTGTAGATCCCGCCTTTCAGCAGGTTCACCCCGAATTCCTTTTCGAGGTAGCCCGGCAGCCAGGTCAGCAGCACGTAGTAGGCGTAGGTGTAGGACGCATATCCCAGGGCCAGCCCCCAGGTCTTGCGGTGCCGCAGCAGGTGCCCGACGCCGCGCAGCGAGCCGGCGCCTGCGGCGTTCTCGTCCTCGGCCTCACCTGCACGCAGGTGCTCCAACTCCGCCGCTGACATCTTCCCCTCGGCGACCGCGACAGCCGGTGAGCGATACAGCAGCCACCACGCGATCAGGTACACGACGCTGAGGACACCGGTGAACAAAAACGCCGCGTGCCAGCTCCATGTCGAGACTAGGAGGGCCATGATCGGGATGCCGACGACGTTGGAGAGCTTCGCGCAGCCATCGAAAATTGCTGTGGCCGTGCCCCTTTCTTGCTTCGGGAACCACTGGCCGATCGCCTTCCAGCCGGCCGGCACCGCAGGCGCCTCACCGACGCCGAGCAGAAGCCGCGCCACGATGAGCAGGCCCAGACCGCCGGCGGCCGCGGAGAGAAACGATGCCAGCGCCCAGAGGAAGACACCGACACGATTCACCCAGGGCACGCCGATTCGGTCGATGATCGAGCCGATGGGCATCTGCAGCATCGCGTACGTCCAGAGGAACGCCGACGCGACGACTCCCATCTGCGCGGCCGAGATGTCGAAGTCGGCCATGATCGCGGGAGTCGCGACCGACAGGTTGACCCGGTCGATGTAGTTGACGAACATCCCGGCGCCGAGCAGGCCGCCGATGTACCAGCGAGTGCGGCCGATGCCGGACGGAGCGGCGGTCGCAGAAGTCGTTTCCCGGATCTCGGTCATCGCGCCGTCCCGCTCAGGCTCGGCATCCGGTCGAGGTCGGTCACCTCGGCGTGCGCGGCCGTGAAGCCGGCCAGCAGCGCACCGTGTTCCATGGTCAGCACCAACTGGTCGGCGCCGCGCTCGACGGCGAACTGCTTCTCGGCCGACGACCATGCCGGCAGCAGCCACGGCTTGCCCGCCGCATTCGCGGCTGCCGCCACGGCGGTCAGGTCGGCGAAGTCACCGTCGTCGCGGGTGTAGGCGCCTCGGCCGCGACGCAGCGAGAGATCCGACGGGCCGATGAAGACGCCGTCGACGGTGTCCAGTGCCAGGATGTCGGCGATCTGCTCGATGGCTCCCGCGTCCTCGATCATTGGGTAGCACCGGGTGCGTGAGTCCTGCTCACGTACCCAGTCGTCGGTGAACCCACCGTATGTTGACGTACGGCCGCCGGCGAAACTGCGGTCGCCCAGGGGCGGAAATTTGGCGAACGCGGTGATCGCCCGGGCATGGTCCGCGTTCTCGATGTGGGGGATCGCGACCACGTCCGCACCGAAGTCGAGTGCCTGTTGGATCGGGCCGCGTTCCGGGCCGAGAACCTTGGCGATCACTTCGAGGCCGATCGCCTTGCAAAGCGGAATGAACCGTTCGAGGGCGGCGAGGTCGAACGTGCCGTGCTCGATGTCGAGCACCGCCGCCCCGTACCCCACCTGCCTGGCGATTTCCGCCGCGGCGGTATTGGGACCGGACAACCACACGGCATAACGGCGGTTTGGTCGCGTCGTTTGAAGCATGGGAAAGGGCCTCCTCTTGACAGCCGCCGCGGCGGTCGACAGCGTTTCGTACATCTGTTGTATACACAGATATACAACGTGTGTCCATTAGAGTGGACGATTACGAGGAGGTTTTCGGTGTCGATGACAGTCAGCGAGCCCAGCTCGAACCAGTCCGCGCGTGATCGCGCCTACGAATGGGTCCGCGACCAGATCATCCGCGGCACCCTGCCCGCCGGACGTTTCCTCGACGAGGCGTGGATCTCCGAATCCGTAGGCACCTCCCGCACCCCTGTGCGAGAAGCGTTCCACCGGCTCAACTCCGAACGCTTCATCGACCTGCTGCCCCGGCGCGGCGCGCAGGTCCGCAGCGTCACCACCCGCGAGCTCGAAGAGGTCTATGCATCCCGGCGGCTCATCGAAGGCCACGCCGCACGTGCGCTCTGCGCCGCCGGCGGCGGCGCCCCGGTGAAGCTGCCGGCACTGGCGACGGCCATGGAGGACGCCGGTCGCGAGCGGGACTGGTTCACCGTCGCCAAGCTGGATCGAGAGTTCCACCGCGCGATCGTCGACGCGCACGGCAACTCGGTGTTGGTCGAACTCTACGACGCCCTGCGGTCACGCCAAGAGCGGGTCGCCGTGCGCGCGTTGCAGATTCGTCCGCAGCGCGTCCCCGACATCGACGCTCAGCACCGCGCCATCGTTGCGGCGCTGGCCGACAACGACACCGAGCTGATCACCACCCTGCTCAACGAACACCTGCGACCCATTCCGGAGATCCTGGCAGCATTGGACTGAGGATCTCGGGCCGGGCCGTCCGAAGACGGGGACATGTGGAGCCGCCTGGGGGAATCGAACCCCCGACCTATTCATTACGAGTGAATCGCTCTACCGACTGAGCTAAGGCGGCCTGGTCGGGCGGGACGAGTCTACGGCAGGGCATGGCGTGCACCCAATTCACCTACACCGGGTCAGCCCCGTAGTGCCTGCCCGACGGTGCCCACCATGGCGTCGACGGCGAATTTCGGCTTGACGTTGACCGCCAGCGCCTCCCGGCACTCCAGCACCGCCTCGATGCAGCGCAGCAGCGCCGAGGGAGACGCGTGCGCCGCCATCGCGGCCACCTTCTCCGCCATGTCGGGGTGATTGGGCGCGATGTCCGAGGCGCCCGAGGCGATCAGCAGCGCGTCCCGGAAGTACGTGGCGAGATCGATCAGCGCCCGATCCAGAGCGTCCCGCGACGCGCGGGTCTGGCGGGACTTTTGCCGCTTCTCCAGATCCTTGAGTGCGCCGGCCGCGCCGCGCATCGTGCCCGCGGTGCCTTTCCCGGTGCCGCCCGCGCCCAGTGCGGTGCGCAACTCCTCGACCTCTTCCTCATTGCGGTCCACGGTCAGCGCCTTGGCCTCCGCCTCGGCGGTGAGCACCAACTCCTCGGCCGCGGCGTACGCCCGCGACGGGGTCGCCGCTTCCCGCGCGAGACCCAGTGCCCGTCGGCGCCGCTCCCGGGCCTGCTCGTCCGTCGCCAGCCGGCGGGCCCGGCCGACGTGCCCGCCGCTCACCGACGCCGCCCAGGCCGCCTCGGCCTCCGGCAGCCCGTCGCGCTCCACCAGCACCTTCGCGATCGCGTCGACCCCCGGGGTGACCAGCGCGATGTGCCGGCACCGGGAGCGCAGCGTGATCGCGATGTCCTCCGGGTCCACCGACGGCGCGCACAGCAGGAACACCGTCGACGGCGGCGGCTCCTCCACCACCTTGAGCAGGGCGTTGGCGGCGCCCTCGGTCAGCCGGTCGGCATCTTCGATGACGACGATCTGCCACCGGCCGGTCCCCGGCCGCCGGGACGCTATCTGCACGATCGTGCGCATCGCGTCCACGCCGATGGACAGCCCCTCCGGGATGATCCTGCGTACATCGGCATGGGTGCCTGCGATCGTGGTGCTGCACGCGCGGCACTCCCCGCAGCCCGGAACGCCGGCGGAGGTGCATTGCAGTGCCGCCGCGAAACACAGCGCAGCCACCGACCGGCCGGACCCCGGCGGGCCGGTGATCAGCCAGGCATGGGTCATCGTGCCCACCTCGCCTGCGCCGTTGTGAGCGGAATCACCGCGCGCGGCCCGGGCGGCGGCCGTCAGCTCCGCCTCCACAGCGTCTTGGCCCACCAGACGCGAAAAAACACCAGTCATCGCCGATAACAGTAGTGCTGCGAACCGACACGTCCGTCCCAGAGGCCCCGTGCCCGTCAGCTCCGCCCGATACGGTGATTGCGTGGCTGCCGAAGCGATCGAGGTGGGGCGAATCAGCGCATTCGTCCGCTGGGTCGCGCGCACCCCCTGGCCGGTGTTCACCCTCGGCATGCTGCAGGCCGACATCATCGGCGCCCTTCTGGTGCTCGGCTTCCTGCGATTCGGGCTCCCGCCCGAGGACCGCATCCAGCTGCAGGACCTGCCCACCTCCAACCTGGCGATCTTCCTGGGTTATCTGTTCGTGTCGTTCACCGTGGCGTCCTACCTGACGCTGCGCATGCTGATCCCGGTGATGCGCTGGCAGCGCCGCGACATGCTGCTCGGCGACCGCGACCCCGCCGACACCGAGGTCGCCCGCATGCGGGCGCTGCGGATGCCGTTCTACCGCTCGGTGATCAGCGCGACCAACTGGCTGCTCGGCTCGGTGGTGTTCATCGTGGCCAGCTGGCCGGTGGCCAGCAAGTCCGCTCCCGTCGTCGCCGTGGCCACCGGTCTGGGCGCCACCGCGACCGCGATCATCGGCTACCTGCAGTCCGAACGCGTGCTGCGGCCCGTCGCGGTGGCGGCGCTGCGGGGCGGGGTGCCGGAGAAGTTCCACGCCCCCGGCGTCATCCTGCGGCAGGTCCTGACGTGGGTGCTGTCCACCGGAGTGCCGCTGGTGGCCATCCTGCTCGCCCTGGTCGCGAGCAAATTCGAGATCCTCACCGCACCTGCGGACCGGGTGATCACGACGATCCTGCTGCTGGCGATCGTCGCGCTGGTCATCGGGCTGTCCAGCACCGTGCTGGTGGCCATGTCGATCGCCGACCCGCTACGTCAGCTGCGCTGGGCGCTGGGCGAGGTGCAGCGCGGCAACTACAACGCCCACATGCAGATCTACGACGCCAGCGAGTTGGGCCTGCTGCAGGCCGGGTTCAACGACATGGTCCGCGATCTGGCCGAACGGCAGCGGCTGCGGGATCTGTTCGGCCGCTACGTCGGCGAGGACGTGGCCCGCCGGGCGCTCGAGCGGGGTACCGAGTTGGGCGGGCAGGAACGCGACGTCGCTGTGCTGTTCGTCGACCTGGTCGGCTCGACGCACCTCGCGGCCACCATCCCGGCCGCCGACGTGGTCAGCCTGCTCAACGACTTCTTCCGCGTCGTCGTCGACACCGTCAACCGGCACGGCGGGTTCGTCAACAAGTTCCAGGGCGACGCCGCGCTGGCGATCTTCGGTGCACCCATCGAACACCCCGACGCGTCCGGAGCCGCGTTGGCGGCCTCCCGCGAGCTCCACGACGAGCTCATCGAAGTGCTGGGCGAGACCGAGTTCGGCATCGGGGTGTCCGCCGGGCGGGCGATCGCCGGCCACATCGGTGCGCAGGCCCGCTTCGAGTACACCGTGATCGGCGACCCCGTCAACGAGGCGGCGCGCCTGACCGAGCTGGCGAAGCTGGAGAAAGGGCACGTGCTGGCGTCGGCCATCGCGGTCAGCGAGGCCCTGGACTCCGAGGCCCTGTGCTGGGACGTCGGTGAGACGGTGAACCTGCGCGGCCGTACCGCCCCGACGCAGCTGGCCCGGCCGGTGGGGCTGGTCAGCCCGCCCGAGGTGGAGGTCACCGGCGACGTGTCGAAGTCCTCGCGCTGACTCAGGCCTTCTCTTATTGCCCGACTTCTCATCGCGGCTCGTCCCTCGCCGCTTGATCGTCGTCAGGCTTTCTCTTATTGCCCGACTTCTCATCGCGGCTCGTCCCTCGCCGCTTGATCGTCGTCAGGCTTTCTTCGCGGCCTTCTTGGCCGGCGCCTTCTTGGCTGCCTTCTTCGCGGGCGCCTTCTTGGCTGCCTTCTTCTTGACCGGTCCGCGAGCGCGCCTGTCGGCCAACAACTCCGATGCCCGCTCGTCGGTGATCGACATGACGTCGTCGCCCTTGCGCAGGCTGGCGTTGGTTTCGCCGTCGGTGACGTAGGGGCCGAAGCGGCCGTCCTTGATCACCATCGGTTTGCCCGATGCCGCGTCGTTGCCCAGTTCACGCAGCGGCGGCGTCGCCGCGCCCTGACGGCCGCGGCGCTTCGGCTCGGAATAGATCTTCAACGCCTCGTCGAGGGTGATGTCGAACATCTGCTCCTCGGTGGCCAGCGACCGAGAGTCGGTGCCCTTCTTCAGATACGGGCCGTAGCGGCCGTTCTGCGCGGTGATCTCATCACCGGTCGCCGGATCGACGCCCACCACCCGCGGCAGCGACAGCAGCTTCAAGGCGTCCTGGAGCGTCACCGTCTCCAGATCCATGGAGCGCAACAACGATCCGGTGCGCGGCTTCGGACCCGTCGGCTTCTTGCCCTTCTTCGCCGTCGACCCGGCGTCCGGATCGTCGGGTGGTTCCGGCAGCACCTCGGTGACGTACGGCCCGTACCGGCCGTCCTTGGCCACGATCTCGTGGCCCGTCTCGGGGTCGATTCCCAGTGATCGGCCCTCTTGCGGTGTGGCGAAAAGCTTTTCGGCCAGCTCGAGAGTCAGCTCGTCCGGGGTGAGATCGTCGTTGAGGTTGGCGCGCTGCGGCTTGAGCTCCCCCGGGTTGTCCGGATCGTCCACCATGCGCTCGAGGTACGGGCCGTTGCGGCCGACTCGGACGTTGACCGCGCGACCCTCGGCGTCGTCGAACAGCTTGATGGAGTTGACGAGTCGCGCGTCGATGTCCTCGAGGTTGCCGCCCACCAGCTTCTTCAGACCGCCGGCGCGCGCGATCGAGCCGTCCACGCCGTGCTCGCCGCCGAAGTAAAAGTTGCTGAGCCAGTTGGTCCTTCGCTCGTTACCCGCCGCGATCTCGTCGAGCTCGTCCTCCATCGCCGCGGTGAAGTCGTAGTCGACCAGCCGCGCGAAATGCTGCTCGAGCAGGCCGATGACGGCGAACGCCACCCACGACGGCACCAGCGCGCTGCCCTTTTTGTGCACGTAGCCGCGGTCCTGGATGGTCTTGATGATCGAGCTGTACGTCGACGGCCGGCCGATGCCGAGGTCTTCGAGCGCCTTGATCAGCGACGCCTCGGTGTAGCGGGCCGGCGGGCTGGTCGTGTGCCCGTCGGCGGTCAGGTCCTTGGCGTCGACGCGCTGGCCCTGGGTCAGGTTCGGCAGCCGGCTCTCGGCGTCGTCGGCCTCACCGCCGGCCTGCTCGTCGAGGCTCTCCACGTAGGCCTTGAGGAAGCCCGGGAACGTGATCGTGCGGCCGCTGGCGTTGAAGACGACCTGTTCGCCGCCGGAGGCCTGCCCCGCGATCCGCAGGCTCAGCGTGGTGCCGCGCGCATCGGCCATCTGGGAAGCCACGGTGCGCTGCCAGATCAGCTCGTAGAGCCGGAACTCGTCGGTGTCCAGCGCGGCGTGCAGCTGCCCCGGCGTGGCGAACACGTCGCCGGCGGGCCGGATGGCCTCGTGCGCTTCCTGGGCGTTCTTCACCTTGCGGGTGTACTGGCGCGGCGACGGATGTACGTACTCCTCGCCGTAGAGCTGCTGGGCCTGCGTGCGGGCCGCGTTGATGGCCGACTGCGACAGCGTGGTCGAGTCGGTACGCATGTAGGTGATGTAGCCGTTCTCGTACAGCCGCTGGGCGATGCTCATCGTGCGCTCGGAGGAGAACCGCAGCTTGCGGCCGGCCTCCTGCTGCAGCGTCGAGGTCATGAACGGTGGGTAGGGGCGGCGGGTGTAGGGCTTCTGCTCGACCGAGGACACCTGCAGCTGGGCCCCGCGCAAGCCGCCGGCCAGCGCATTCGCGGCGGATTCGTCGAGAACGAGCACCTCGTCGGGCTTCTTCAGCCCACCGAGGGAGTCGAAATCGCGGCCGGTCGCCACGCGCCTTCCGTTGACGGTGTTGAGCTTGGCGGTGAACGTCGGAGGCGTGGCGTTCGCGTCGGAGACGCTGGCGTCGAGCTCGGCGGAGACATCCCAGTAGCCGGCGCTGCGGAACGCCATGCGCTCGCGCTCGCGCTGCACGATGATGCGGGTCGCGACGGACTGCACCCGGCCGGCCGAGAGCTTGGGGGCGACCTTCTTCCACAGCACGGGGCTGACCTCGTAGCCGTAGAGGCGGTCGAGGATGCGGCGGGTCTCCTGGGCGTCGACCAGCGCGTTGTCCAGGTCGCGTGGATCTTCCGCGGCGGCGCGGATCGCCGGCTCGGTGATCTCGTGGAACACCATGCGCTTGACCGGGATGCGCGGCTTCAGGGTCTCCAGCAGGTGCCAGGCGATGGCCTCGCCTTCGCGATCACCGTCCGTGGCGAGATAGAGCTCGTCGACGCCTTTGAGCAGGTCTTTCAGCTCGGCGACCGTGCTCTTCTTCTCCGGGCTGATGATGTAGAGCGGCTCGAAGTTCTCGTCGACGTTCACCCCGAGCCGGGCCCACGGCTCCGACTTGTACTTCGCCGGGACGTCCGCGGCGTTGCGCGGCAGGTCGCGGATGTGTCCACGGGACGACTCGACGATGTAGTTCGACCCGAGATAGCCGGCGATTTTGCGCGCCTTGGTGGGCGACTCGACAATGACGAGCCGCCTAACTCTGCCGTTTCCACCGCGGTCGCGGTCTCCGTCAGCCACCTATCCCGTTCACTATCTCGACTCCTACTACTTCTTCTCTGTACCGCCGGCAGGCTCACACATCGCTGCGCCACCCGGCCCCGGCACCGATCAATTTCGCACCCTGCGCGTGCCGACGCAAACCGGCTCCCCGCCGGACGAGCGTCCGCCGGCCGTCAGATCCGTGGCCATGACGCCAACGCCTGGGCGTCCTCCGGAGGTTCCCCCACGTTCTCTACCAGGCGCGACAGCCGGCGTCGGCCGCTGATCCGCAGCGCCGGCCGCGAACCCCGGGTCCCGATCAGCGTCGGCGCAATCCCGACCCGCATCATCGCCGACGCGAGCACCGAATGCGTGTCCGGCGCGTGCGGATCCAACCCGAGCAGATAACGGTCATCGGCTTCCGGAGTACCCGCTGCCAGCGTCCACGCGCGCAGCTCGCGCGGCCCGGGCAGCCATTGCGGCGGCACCGTCTTGACCGCACCGCGCGTCCACTCCAGCGCGATCGGAGTCAACCGGGCATCGACCGCGGTCCGGACCAGAGGCGTGTTCTCGTCGGTGCGGGAGATCTCGGGCGACAGGCCCGCGTCGGCGATCATCTCGGCCAGCGCCTCGGCGCGCCACGGCCGGTCCACGACCACCGACAGGCGCGCGGCCTGCCCCTGCGCGCCGGCGACCAGTACGGCCTGACCCGGTCCGGCCAGCATCCCCGTCAGGTCGGCGATGGCCGGTGGCACCGACTCAGCCGAGAAGAAGGACAGCTGGCTCACACAGATGACAGTAGGCCAGCCAGGCAGCATCACCGCGGATGCCGGCGGGGACGCGGCGCCGCGGTGATGACCTGATGCGAAAACACCCCCGCGCCGCCGGCGGGCGGTGACGCGGGGGTGCCAGGTCTTAAGGTGACTCAGACGGCGCGAACGCCGGTGGCCTGCGGCCCCTTGGGGCTCTGGCCGACCTCGAACTCGACCTTCTGATTCTCTTCCAGGGTGCGGAAGCCGGAACCCTGGATCTCCGTGTAGTGGACAAAAACGTCAGCGGAGCCGTCCTCGGGGGCGATGAAGCCGAAGCCCTTCTCCGCGTTGAACCACTTCACAGTTCCCTGTGGCATCTTTCGTAATTTCCTTCTCTGTGTTTCACCGGGTGCGGCCCGCCGTCTTTCGGCAGACCGGGCCCGTTCCGACCGCCATACCTTCGTGGAGTGCTCGGAACTCGACCCGACCTACAACCCTCGCAGGAACCGCGATCGCAACGTTGTTCCTGCGAGTGCGTATACACGAACACAGAAGCTGCGACCGCGGTAAGTCAACCATGAACAGCGCTGCCGCGACAGTCCGACAAGCTCTTGCACAGCATCATGTAGTCCACAATTCACATACGACACGATGTAGGGGATGGGTGAGAGGCTCCGAGGTGCCCGATCCGGCGCAGGGATTCGGCCGCGCGCTGCTCGCCTGCGCGGTCGACGGCACCGCGCCGGACGAGCATCCGTTGCGTCATGTCGCCGACCTCCCGCCTCGCCCCGCGCACAGCCGGCACTGGCCGTCCTGGGCGCCCTCAGATGTGGTGCGGGCGTTCGTCGATCACGGGATCAGCAGCCTGTGGTCACATCAGCTCACCGCCGCCGAGCATGCCCATGCGGGCCGCCACGTCGTCCTCAGCACTGGCACCGCGTCGGGCAAATCGCTGGCCTATCAGCTGCCCATACTGACGGAGCTGAAGGACAACCCGCGCTCACGGACGCTGTACCTCTCGCCCACCAAGGCCCTCGGACACGATCAGTTGCGCGCCGTCGCGTCGTTGACCGCTGCGGCCGGACTCGATGACGTCGCCCCGACGTCCTACGACGGCGACACCTCGGCCGATGTCCGGCGATTCGCCCGCGAGCGTTCCCGCTGGATCTTCTCCAACCCCGACATGATCCACCTGTCGATGTTGCGCAACCATGCCCGCTGGGCGGTCTTCCTGCGCCACCTGAAGTTCGTGGTCGTCGACGAATGCCATTACTACCGAGGCATTTTCGGCTCCAACGTGGCGATGGTGCTGCGTCGGCTGCTCCGTCTGTGCGCGCGCTACTCCCCCGACGGGCAGATGCCGACGGTGATCTTCGCCAGTGCCACGACCGCCGAGCCCGCTATCACCGCGGCCGAGCTGATCGGGCAGACCGTCATCGAGGTCACCGAGGACGGCTCACCGCAGGGCGCGCGCACGGTGGCGCTGTGGGAGCCGGCCCTGCTCACCGATCTCGTCGGAGAGAACGGTGCGCCGGTGCGCCGCTCGGCCGGTGCGGAGGCGTCACGCGTGATGGCCGACCTGATCACCGAGGGCGCACGGACTCTGACGTTCGTGCGCTCCCGACGCGGAGCAGAGCTGACGGCCCTCGGGGCCAGAACCCGGTTGGCCGAGACGACACCGGAATTGGCCGAGCAGGTCGCGTCGTACCGGGCGGGGTACCTGGCCGAGGATCGCCGCGAGCTGGAGCGCGCGCTCGCCGACGGACGGCTGCGTGGCATGGCGACGACGAACGCGCTCGAACTCGGCGTCGACATCGCCGGGCTCGACGCCGTTGTCCTGGCGGGCTTTCCGGGTACGGTCGCGTCGTTCTGGCAGCAAGCCGGGCGGGCGGGCCGGCGCGGTCAGGGAGCGCTGGTGGTACTCATCGCACGCGACGACCCCCTGGACACGTATCTGGTGCATCATCCGGCTGCGCTGCTGGACAAGCCGATCGAGCGGGTCGTGATCGATCCGGCCAACCCCTATGTGCTGGGCCCCCAACTGCTGTGCGCGGCCACCGAATTGCCGCTGACCGACGCCGAGGTGCGGATGTGGGACGCCGAGGCGGTGGCGGGCACTCTGGTCGACGACGGTCTGTTGCGTCGCCGGCCCAGCGGCTATTTCCCCGCCCCCGGGCTCGATCCCCATCCGGCCGTGGACATCCGGGGATCGATCGGCGGTCAGGTCGCGATCCTCGAAGCGGGTACCGGCCGGATGCTGGGCAGCACCGGTGCCGGACAGGCCGCCGCTTCGGTGCACCCTGGCGCGGTCTACCTCCACCAAGGCGAGAGCTACGTGGTGGATTCGCTGGACTTCGAGGACGGTATCGCTTTCGTGCACGCCGAGGACCCCGGGTACACCACCTTCGCCCGGGAAGTCACCGACATCACGGTCACCGGCCCGGGTGACCGCGCGACGTACGGTCCCGTGACGATCGGCCTGGTGCCCGTGTGCGTGAGCAACACCGTCACCGGATATCTGCGGCGGCGCCTCGACGGCGAGGTCATCGACTTCTGCGAACTCGACATGCCCACGCGCACGCTGGAGACCATGGCGGTGATGTGCACCATCACCCCGGAAGCACTGTCCGACAGCGGAATCGACCCCTTGCGCACCCCCGGGTCGCTGCATGCGGCCGAACACGCTGCCATCGGGCTGCTCCCGCTGATCGCCAGCTGCGACCGGGGGGACATCGGCGGCGTGTCCACCGCCGTCGGCCCGGTGGACGGGCTACCGACGATCTTCGTCTACGACGGCTATCCCGGCGGCGCCGGCTTCGCGGCTCGGGGATTCGGCGCGATCACGCGGTGGTGGGCGGCCACGGCCTCGGCGATCGAGTCGTGCGAGTGCCCGGCGGGGTGTCCGTCGTGCGTGCAGTCGCCGAAATGCGGCAACGGCAACGATCCACTCGACAAGGACGGTGCGGTCCGGGTGTTGCGTCTGGTGCTCGCCGCAGTGTCGCGCGTCGATGCCCGCTGACGGGCGGAGCGACCGACCCCTCGACGATCGCCGCGGACCCGACGACGGAATCCGTACCCGCCCCAGTAGCTGGGAACCTACCGGGGGAGGTGCACCGAGGCAAGACAAATTTGCTCTTCACTGGGCATATCGACATTCCCGAGGGGGGTCTGGATGCGGATCTCGCAGCAGACGGCTCGGTAGGATCACGTCATGAGCCACGACTGGATGCTCGTGGAGACGCTGGGGAGCGAACCGACCGTGGTCGCTCAGGGGGCCCACACCAAGAACTTGATCCCGATCTCGTCTCTGCTTCGGCGCAACCCTCACCTGATGGCGATCCAGACCGCGATCAGTGAGACGGTGCGCGGCCGGACCGGGTTGAGCAGCATCACCCCGAAGAACGACTGCGTGATCCGCACCGAGGTGGTCGCAATGTCGGACGGCCGCATCCACGGGGTGCAGATGTGGATCGGTGCGGCCCATGAGGACCCGCCACCACGCCCGGAGGTGGGTTGCCTGCTGTGGGACCTCACCAACGGCACCGCCACCGACACGGTCGAATCCCTCAAGATCGGCGGATGGGATCCGGCGACGCAACCGACGCAGGGCCGCGCGTTCGCCGACGACCTCCCTCGTCGCGATCTGAATCCGCGCGAGGCGGAGGTGATCAGCATGCTGATCAAGCCGCGGCCCGGTGTGACGATCTGTACGACGTGGGAGGTCACCGATCACCGCGGGGAGCAGATCACCATCGGCTTCGTGGCGCGCTCGCTCGAGGAGGTCGACGACGACGGCGATGACGACGGGGCGCCGCGGTTGGTGTGCCGAGCGATGACCTGGCGCAGCGTGCACGAGGGCAAGCCTGACAGCGAGGCCTCCCTGGCCGAGCGGATCCTGGCCAGCCTGGCCAGGCCGGGCATCCACCGGGCGCTGGTCGATCCCGCTCACTGGATGCTCGTCAAATGGCTCGACGATCCGGCACCGTTCTTCGACTGGCGGGCCGGGATGTCGAGCGAGCAGGCCATTCACCCGCACGATCGCCCCGCGGTCGCCGAGATGGCCGCGGGTTTCGGGGAGGGGTCGGTGTCGGGCGTGCTGCGGGTGATCGCCCGCGACGGCGGCTGGACGCCGGTGCACGTGACGGTTCACCGCATCGAGTTGCACGACGGGGTGATCGCTGGACTCGCCGAATTGCGTCTTCCGACCGACGACGAACTCTCCGAGGCCCGGCTCGAGGAGCGCTGAATCGCTCAGGTGCCGGGCTAGGGCTTGTCCTTCTTGCCGTTTCCGTGGCCGTTGCCGTTGCCGTGGCCGGGCCCCGGTCCGCCTCCCCGCGGTTCGGGGGCCGGGGCCGGTGCCACGGCCGGCGGTGGTGCCGACGTCACCGGGGTCGCACTGCTCGGCTCGGTGGGAGGCGGGGTGGGCGGCGGGGTCACGCTGGTGCTGGTGGTGACCGACGCCGGCGAGGGTGACGAGCTGAAGGGATCGAGTGCGAGCGCCAGCGCCGAGACGACGAACGCGGCGGCGATGGCGGCCCCCGCGAGGATGACGCGGCGCGGATTCCGCCGCCCTCGGGTCGCGCGCACCGGCGGGGGCGGCGGGTACCCCGCGGTCGGTGGTAGCGGGGTCGCCATCACCCGCGTGGCGGGTCGCGGCGCGGCGGCGACGGGTCGTGGAGCGGCCAGAGCAGCGGGGTCACCGGCCAGTGCGGCGCGCATGTGGTCCGCGCCGCCGAAGCGGTGAGCGGGATCGCGGGCCATCCCGCGGGTGATCACGGCCGCCAGCGCGGGATCGATGTCGGTGCGCATCTGGCTCAGCGGAGGCGGCGGTGTGTCGATGATCGCGCGGGCCAGGGCGACCGGGTTGTCGTGCGGGAAGGCGCGGTGCCCGACCAGCGCCTCGTATCCGATGACGGCGACGGCGTAGAGGTCGTCGGCGACCGACGCGGGAGCTCCGGTGACCCGCTCCGGGCTCATGTAGCACAGGGTCCCGATGATCTGGCCCGTCTTGGTTTCGGCGCCGCCGCCGGTCTTGGCGATGCCGAAGTCGGCGACCTTCATCCGATCTCCGGACGACGAGACCAGGACGTTGCCCGGTTTGACGTCGCGGTGCAGCACGCCGGCGGCGTGAGCAACGTTCAGGCCGGCGAGGACGTCGTCGAGGATGGCGCGAACCTGGTGGGGAGCCATCGGACCCGCGCCCATCATGTCGTGCAGCGTGCGGCCGGGGAGCCGCTCCATCACGATGAACGGCGCTCCGTCATGCTCGCCGAAATCGTGGACGGCGACCACGTTGGGATGCTCGAGGGCTGCCGCCGCCTTCGCCTCGACCTCGAATCGACGGCGCAGCTCGGGATCGTCGGCCATGTGCGGATGCAGCACCTTGACGGCCACCGGCCGGCACAGCCGGGTGTCCCAGCCGTCGCGGACCTCGGCCATCCCGCCGCGACCGAGCAGGCCGCGCAGTTCGTAGCGGCCGGCGAGCAGTTCGCGGCCGGTCATGACGGGTGCGTATCCAGGCTTACGGCCACGTAAACCCTGCCGCTTCGAGCGGGCCCGCGCGGGCGGCCGCTGTTGCCGCGCCGACCAGAGCCGCGCCGATCGCCGGCACCACCTCGGCGGTCACCAGCACGTCCAGCCCGTCGACCTCGCACCCGGTCACCGTAGAGGCCATCGCCCGTGCCACGGAAGCCGCCGTCGTGCACGCCGCCTCTCTGCCGCCGGGCAGTGCGGCCGCAGCACTCAACGCGGCGAGATCCGCCGCCGCGGCCGCGCGATGCCGGGCGATCACGACCGAGCCGAGCACGGCAGCGCCCGACGCGACGGCCACCACGGCGGTGATGAGGAACGCCGCGAGGACGGTGGCCGCGCCCGTGTCGTCAGACGCCCGGCTCCAGCGCCGAGACGGCACGGGCGGTGATCGCGACGCCCGGCAGCAGCGCCGCCCGCGATGTGACGGTCGCGACCGCGAACCCGCCGTCGCGCCGCAGTTCGATGCCGGCGTGCGGCGGCGCGATCTGGCGGGCGGTCGCGGTGGCGGCGTTCTCGTCACCGCGAGCGGCGAGGCGGGCGGCTTCCCTGGCGGCATCGACACACCGCACCTGCATGGTGATCGCGGTGAGCCCGGCCAGGCAGACCGCCAGGATCGCCGCGAGCGTGAGGATGGCGAACGCCGCCTCCACGGTCGCGAAACCGGCATCTAGATGTTCGTGTTCAGGGCGCGCGTGATGATGTTGGTCAGCGCACCGACGATCGAATCCCCCGTCACGACCGTGTACAGGATCGCGCCGAAGGCCGCGGCAGCGATGGTGCCGATCGCGTACTCGACGGTGGACATTCCGTCGTCGGCCACCGCGAACAGCAGCAGACGCGCCCGCAGTGCAGCGACTCGTTGATTGAGCATGCAGATCCTCCTCGTTGGTTGTCACAACATTCCTGAGCGCAGGACATCTCCGGCCAGCCCCGCGATGACCGGCACGATGCCCAGGCAGATGAACGCCGGCAGGTAGCAGAGCCCCAGCGGGCCTGCGATCAGGACGGCGGCGCGCTCGGCTCGGGCTCCGGCAGCATCAGCGGCCTCGGCTCGCAGCGTGGTCGCGAGATCCTCGACGCCCTGCGCCAGCGCGGCGCCCGATGCCGCCGATCGGCGCGCCAGCCGCAGATAGGCGCGCACATGCATGTCGGCTTCGTCTGCCGGGTCCGCCCAGGCCCGGCCGGCATCCGCGCCCAGCGCCAGCAGATCGGCGCCACGCCGCAAGACAGCCGCCAGCCGGGACGGCGCCGCCTCGGCGACCGCTGCCGCCGCACTCGACACCGCCATCCCCGCGCGCAGGCACGCCGCGAACGCGTCCAGCGCTGCCGCCACCGCGAGCGGCCCGTCCGCCGGCGCCGGTGGCCTCATCTGCGACGGCGCGTGCCGGCCTGTCGCCCTTCGCGCCGTGGACACCTGCGGGAGCGTGAGCACTGCGAGCGCGAGGAACAGCGCGGCCGACGTCATATCAGCACCGAGGCCGTGATGCGGTCCGACCACAGCAGACCGGCCCCGATGAGCGCAGTGCCGATACACATCAGCCACCCACCGATGCCGCCGGACATCAGGAAACCCAGCGGATCGGCACCGATCGCGCACCCGAGCAGCACGCCCAGCACCGGTAACCCGGCCAGCAGCGTGCCCGTGGTGCGCGCGCCCGCCATCCCCGCGTCCACTCGGGACCGGAAGCGTTCGCGTTCAGCCAGGTCGCGCTGCGCGGCCTGCATCAGTGATGCGATCGCGAGTCCGTGCCGCGCAGCGAGCTGCCAGCACACCGCCAACCGTTCCCAGTGCCCCGGCACCAGTGAGCGGTGCGACTCTGCCCGCAGTCCGGCCACAACGTCGGCACCGAGAACCGCACGGGCCGCGACGGCGGCGAACGACGTGCCGACGGGCCCCGCGATCTCCCGGGCAGCGGTGTCGATCGCGGCGACGGGATGCGCCCCGACCCGCAGTTCGGAGACCAGGACTTCGAGCGCACCGTGCAGCGCGTTCGCCTCGTCGATGCCCACGCGCCGCCTGGCACGGCACCGATGGCGCACCGCCACCACCGTCACCATCGTCGCGGCCGCAAGCACCAGGGTCAGCGGAAGAATGCAGGCCGACACCGTGCCGGCGAGAAGGGCGACCAGCAGCGTCGGCGGCCGCCGACGCGGCCGGGCCGCCGTCGGCCGGGCAGGCGCCCGTGTCGTCGGTGCCCACGCCAGCAGCGCCAGCGCCAACGCGACTACTGCCACTGTCACGACCCAGTCCTACGCTCGATGAGACGCCGCAGCGTGTCCGCGCCCTCTCGCTGCCCGGTGTCGGCATCCCAGCCCGGCACCACCGTCACCGCGCCGTCGCGCTCGCGCTCGAGCACCCCGATTTCGGTGACCCGGCGCTGGCCCGTCCTGGTCCGTGACATGTGCACGACCACCTGGATCGCGGCGCCGAGCTGACTGTGCAGCGCCGCGCGGTCCAGCCCGCCGAGGGCGGCGAGCGCCTCGAATCGAGCGGGGATCTCTGCCGGGCTGTTCGCGTGCACCGTGCCCGCGCCGCCGTCATGACCGGTGTTCAGCGCGGTGAGCAGGTCCACCACCTCGGCGCCGCGTACCTCGCCGACGACGATGCGGTCGGGCCGCATCCGCAGCGCCTGCCGAACCAGGTCGCGCACGGTGACTTCGCCGACGCCCTCCACATTGGCTGCGCGGGCGACCAGCGAGACCAGGTGCGGATGAGGCGGTGCCAGCTCCGCGGCGTCCTCGACGCAGAGGATCCGTTCGTCGGCGGGCACTGCACCGAGCAGCGCGGCCAGCATCGTCGTCTTGCCACTACCCGTGCCGCCCGACACCACGAAGGCGAGCCGGGCCGCGATGATGCCACGCAACAACGCAGCCGCCTCGGCGGGAATGGTGCCGGTGGCTGCCAGCGCATCCAGGTCCTGGGTGGCGGGGCGCAGCACGCGCAGGGACAGACAGGTGCCGCCCGCGGCGATCGGCGACAACATGGCGTGCAGCCGCACACTCATCGGAGCCCCCGCCGATCTCCCCAGGTCGGTGAGGTGGCCATCGACCCACGGTTGGGCGTCGTCGAGGCGCCGGCCCGCCGCCAGCGCGAGCCGCTGCGCGAGGCGCCGCACCGCGGCGTCGTCAGCGAACCTCACACCACTGCGTCGCAAACCCGTCCCGTCGTCGACCCACACCGCGTCCGGCGCCGTGACGAGCACGTCGGTGGTGCCGGGCGCGGTGAGCAGCGGCTCGAGGATGCCCGCTCCGACGAGTTCGGTCTGCAGTTCACGCAGGCTGGAGAGCACCTCGGTGTCCCCGAGCACGCCTCCCGACTCGGCGCGGATCGCTGCGGCCACGACACTCGGCCGCAGCGCTGCACCGTCGGCGGCGAGACGCTCGCGGACCCGATCGAGCAGAGGCGCGTTCACGCAGCGACGCCTCTCGCTGAGTCGCCCTGGGTCTGCAGCACGGCCAGCACGGTGCGAGCGGCGACGGCCAGCGGCGAACTCCCCCGCATCCGCACACCACCGCGCTCGAGTTGCTGATCCACACCCGGTTGCGGACGCATGGTCGCCAGCAGCGGCAGTCCGACGATGCGCGCGACATCGATGGGCCGCAGTCCGCCGGGGGACGGGCCGCGCACGAGCAGCCCGGTGTTGGGGTTGCTGGCGAGCACCCACTGCGCCGTTGCGGCCGCGGCTGCGCAGGACCGTACGTCGGCGGGTGTGACCAACACCACGAGATCTGCTGCGGTCACGGCTGTGTCGGTGGCCGCGCAGGGGCGGCGGGCGACATCGGAGACCACTGTCACGGCCGCCCGGCTGCCGGCGTCGACCACCGCGCCCAGCGCTCGCGGGTCGAGCTCCGCAGCGGGTCGTTCGCCGGCCAGCACTCGGCTGCCCGCCAGGATCGCGACGCCGTGGGACCGGGGCAGCGCAGCGCGCAGAGCCGAGTAGGCCAGGCGCCCGCCGGCCAGCGTCAGGTCCGGCCACCGCAAACCCGGCACGGTTTCACTGCCCAGGACCAGATCGAGACCGCCGCCCCACGGGTCTGCGTCGATGAGCAGAGCCTCGCCGGCCGTCCGGGCCAACGCCACCGAGAACACGGACGCACCACCCCCACCGCGACCTGACATCACCGCGACCACCGAACCTCGGCGCCCGCCGTCAGGTGAACCGTCGGCAGCTTCGGTCAGCACCGCCATGAGGTCGGCCTCCTGGGCGGGCAGCGCGAGGACGTGGTGGGCGCCGACCGCGACGGCAGCCTCCCAGTGGGTCGCGTCGGGGCCAGACGTGCAGATCAACGCCACGCCCGCCCGCCGGGGAAGAGCGCCGTCGACGCACGCGCGAGCCGCCGCGGTGTCGAGCAGAACGGCCGCCGCACCGGACCACGCGCGTCGGTCCGCGGCATCGGCGCTGCGGACGGCGTGCACACCGGACGCGGCGACCACGCGGTCGATCAGCCCGCGCAGGACGGGATCGGAGACGACGATCAGAACGGCGGCAGCGGTCACGTAGCTCAGACTGCGCGGCGTCCGATGCCCGCCGCCAGGGCGCCGCGGCGTCCTGTGGATGACCGCGGACCTGTCCACAGGTCCGCGCATCTGGAGACTTGCGCGGTCGCCGAAAATGACGTTCCGCAACTATTGGGGTGGACCGTGAACTATCCGCATTGCGAATTGGTCCAGAAAAGGGACGACCCCCGCCAGGGGGGGAGGAGGCGGAGGTCGTCGTGTATCAGCCCCGGGGGGTCGGGCTGATGCACACCCGGCATAAGCCGAGTGATGCCCACTATACACACGCGCGAGCGGACTGGCGCAAGACCGCGCCGGAGAGAAGTCGACGCAGATCTTGAAATCGCTGCAGACGCAGCCACGTGTCGTGAACTGCCAATTTGTACGATCTGCCGCTATTTGTCACGCGAGCGCGTCTTATGCTGACAGCGTGAACCCCTCCGACCCGGCGACGGGTGCCGAAGCGGCCTCCGGGACGCCGTCCGGCGAGCACCCCGTGCGGACCGCGGCGTTCTTCGATCTCGACAAAACCGTCATCGCGAAATCCAGCACTTTGGCTTTCAGCAAACCGTTCTTCAGCCAAGGGCTAATGAACCGGCGAACGGTCCTCAAATCCGCCTATGCGCAATTCTTGTTCACCATGTCCGGCGCCGATCACGATCAGATGGACCGGATGCGCGCCCACATCACGACGATGTGCGCCGGCTGGGACGTCGAGCAGGTCAAGTCGGTGGTCGGTGAGGCGCTGCACGACATCGTCGACCCGCTGGTGTTCGCCGAAGCTGCGGAGTTGATCTCCGACCACAAACTGTGCGGTCGCGACGTGGTCGTCGTCTCCGCCTCGGGCGAGGAGATCGTCGGTCCCATCGCACGGGCCCTGGGCGCAACACACGCGATGGCGACCCGGATGGTCGTCGAAGACGGCCGCTACACCGGTGACATCGCGTTCTACTGCTACGGAGAGGGCAAGGCGGAGGCGATCCGCGCGTTGGCCGCTCGCGAGGGGTACGCGCTCGAGCACTGCTACGCCTACTCCGACTCCATCACCGACCTCCCGATGCTGACGACGGTCGGACACCCGACCGTCGTCAACCCCGATCGTGCGCTGCGCAAGGAGGCCGCCGCCCACGACTGGCCGATCCGGTCGTTCACCAATCCGGTGTCGCTGCGCGACCGGCTGCCTGCGCCGTCCGGAGCGGCGGTGGCGACCACGGCGGCCGTCGGCGTCAGTGCGCTCGCGGCAGGAGCCCTGACCTACACACTGTTGCGTCGGTTCGCCTTCTGATCTGCCTCCTATACGTAGCTGAACGGTCCGCGTAACGAATCGGGAAACCGACGCATTTGGGCCTTGATGTGACCGCAGTCACGTAGTACAAAGGAACCACGGAAGCCGGGCGAGGCCAAGGTCGAGCCGGAAGAGAAGGCTCGATCTCCCGACCTCGGCTCCCCAGCACGAGTCCCGGAACCCACGCGGCGCACATGCCGCGGAACAGGCAAAAGTGTTGCGGGCCTGCGTAAGTGCGAAGACCGGACGGCCACGACGATCCTTTGGGTGGGGTCGCAGCCGTAACGGATCGCGCAGCGCCGAGGCCACCCACGCAACCCACAACGCACGCATGGTAACCAGCGACTCGTGCTGGCGGGCGGCGCGCCGAAGTACTTTTCGAATTACTTCGGAACGCCGCCCGCTTTTGCTTTGCTGAGCAGATCTCAGGACGAGGCTGAGGCCGCGATCGACAATGCCTCGCGGGCACCCGCATGCAGCGCCTCGTTGCTGAGCACCAGCCATGCCGCCAGTCCGGTCGGGGTGCCAGAGGCGAAACCCCGTGCCGCCGCGGTGTAGTCGCCCGATCGGCGCATCCAGTGCATCTCCGGCACCCCGAGACCGTGGGGATCCAGCCCGCTGGCGATCGTGATCAGCCGGGACACCCCGCGCGCCACCACGCCGTCGGCGCTGCCGAAGGGTGCCAGCGTCAGCAGTTCCCCGTGGGCCACCGCAGCGAGGACCGTCGCGGGCACCCGAGTTCCGCCGGTCGCGAGGTCGGCGAGCAGTTCCAGGCGGCGGCCGATGTCGGGGTTCGTGCGTGGACGGCCGAGAGAATCTGCGTCGACGAGGTCGGCTGCGGCCAACGAATGCAACCGCGCGATGGCCTGCAGTGGAGCTCGCCGCCACACTCCGATGAGGGCGCCCTGACCGCCTTCGAGTGCCTCCGCAACGCGTAACGCACCGGCGAGCACCGGGTCCCTGTCGCTGTCGCGGTCACTGTCCTCGCTGCCCGTGCCCTCAGCCGAGAACTGCAACGGACCACCGTCGAGCACCGACGACGCGCGGGCCGCGCGCAGTGCTGCCTCGGCGGCCGTGCCGGGCCAGCCGCGCAGATTCGTCCGGTGCCGGTGCGCCCGGCCCAGGGCCTCGCGCGCCTCCTCCCCCGCCTCGGCGACGCCGGGCAGAGTGGTCAGCGGGGCAAGCGGATCGGTCACGCCCGCACACGCTAATCCATCTCCGGCCGACCGATCGGCGCGCCGGTTGCGACGTTCGTCGCCCGTCGGGCGCCGCCCGCAGCGGCGGTTGTGAGTTGCCAACGTCGATGCAACGTTGGGTGACTACCCTCACAGTCATGACCGAGACGCATGCTGACGTTCAGGCTTCGTACCCGCCCGCACCCGAGTTCAGCGCTCAGGCCAATGCGACCGAGGCGCTCTACGAGGAGGCCGAGGCGGACCGGCTGGGGTTCTGGGCCACCCAGGCCCAGCGGCTGGCGTGGGAGACGCCGTTCGGCGAGGTCCTGGACTGGTCGGAGCCCCCGGTCGCGAAGTGGTTCGTCGGCGGCACGCTCAACGTGGCCTACAACTGCGTGGACCGCCATGTCGAGGCCGGCAACGGCGACCGCGTCGCGATCCACTGGGAGGGCGAACCGGTCGGTCATTCCCGCTCCATCACCTACGCCGAGCTCAAAGACGAAGTGTGCCAAGCGGCCAACGCCCTTACCGAGCTCGGCCTCGCCGCGGGTGACCGGGTGGCGATCTACATGCCGATGGTGCCCGAGGCCATCATCGCGATGCTGGCGTGTGCCCGCCTCGGCGCCATGCACTCGGTCGTGTTCGCCGGATTCTCCGCCAGCGCGCTCAAAGCCCGCATCGACGACGCCCAAGCAAAGATCGTCATCACCACCGACGGTCAATACCGGCGCGGGCAGGCCGTGTCGCTCAAGGACGGGGTCGACGAAGCCATCGACGGCCTCGGCGACCAGAGCCCGGTCGAACACGTGCTGGTGGTGCGCCGCACCGGGATCGACGTCCCGTGGACCGACGGACGTGACCTGTGGTGGGACGAGGTGGTGCCGAAGGCTTCCACCGACCACACCCCCGAAGCGTTCGACTCCGAGCATCCGCTGTTCCTGCTCTACACCTCCGGCACCACCGGCAAGCCCAAAGGCATCATGCACACCTCGGGCGGCTACCTGACCCAGGCGTCGTACACCCATTTCAACGTCTTCGACATCAAGCCCGAGACCGACGTCTACTGGTGCACCGCCGACATCGGCTGGGTGACCGGCCACACCTACATCGTGTACGGGCCGCTGTCCAACGGCGTCACCCAGGTGGTCTACGAGGGCACGCCGGCGTCGCCGAACGAGCATCGCCACTTCGAGACCATCGAGAAGTACGGCGTCACCATCTACTACACCGCCCCGACGCTGGTGCGCACGTTCATGAAGTGGGGTCGCCAGATCCCCGCCGAGCACGACCTGTCGAGCCTACGACTGCTGGGCTCGGTCGGTGAGCCGATCAACCCCGAGGCGTGGCGCTGGTACCGGATGGCGTTCGGTGCGGACAAGACGCCGATCGTGGACACCTGGTGGCAGACCGAGACAGGCGCGATCATGATCTCCCCGCTGCCCGGTGTCACGGAATGCAAGCCGGGCTCGGCGATGCGCGCACTGCCGGGCATCTCGGCCAAGATCGTCGACGACGACGGCAACGAGCTCGCGCCGGGCACCGATCACGGCGAGCAGGCCAGCGGCTACCTGGTGCTCGACAAGCCGTGGCCGTCGATGCTGCGCGGCATCTGGGGGGACCCGGAGCGGTTCAAGGAGACCTATTGGTCGCGCTTCGCCGAGCAGGGCTGGTACTTCGCCGGTGACGGCGCCCGGTACGGCAAGGACGGCGAGATCTGGGTCCTGGGCCGCATCGACGACGTCATGAACATCTCCGGGCACCGCATCTCCACCGCCGAGGTGGAGTCGGCGCTCGTCGGGCACTCCGGGGTGGCCGAGGCCGCGGTCGTCGGCGCGTCCGACGAGCACACCGGCCAGGCGATCTGCGCGTTCGTCATCCTGAAGTCCAGCGCCCACGGCGGAGAGGAGTCCATGGTCGACGAGTTGCGTGCCGAGGTCGCCCGGGAGATCTCCCCCATCGCCAAACCGCGGGAGATCCACGTCGTACCCGAACTCCCGAAGACGCGCAGCGGCAAGATCATGCGCCGGCTCCTGCGCGACGTCGCCGAAGGCCGTGAACTCGGCGACACCTCCACACTGGTCGACCCCAGCGTCTTCGAAGCGATCAGGGCCAGCAAGTAAACCCGTCGCGCGGGTGTGCAGCGTCACGTCCGCGCGACGTTCGGTTGTGCCCATGGTTTCCGTCTCTATCTGTGACACAACGGATCACAGAAAAGAGGGATCGACCATGACCACTCACCGCACCACGGACCACACCCCCGCCCGTCGTTCCGGTTTCGCGGCGAAGTTCTCGCTGACCGTCGCGTTTCTGCTCGTCGTCGCGCTGGCGGTCTTCGTACTGCAGAACACGGTGCACACCACGATCAACTTCGTCGGCTGGAACTTCGACCTCGCCCAGGGTGTCGCGCTGCTCGGCGCGGCGGGTGTCGGCGCGGTGATCGCGCTGATCGTCAGCGCAGCGATTCGGCTGCGCCGCGCGGTGCGCTGAGCACGCCGGACGTGACGTCAGGCCGGGCCGACGGGTACGAACCCGCTGCCCGGCCTGTTCTTGGCCGTGATGTCGGCCAGCTGCGTGTTGATCGACATCGTCACCGCAGGCGTGTGCAGCGGGATGAACTTGACCACGCAGGTGGGCAGGTCTTCGGAGAACGCGCCGTGGATCATGCCGACGAGCTTGTTGCCGACGGTGACGGGCGCGCCGGAGTCGCCGGGCTGTCCGCACACCTGGTTGACGATCGTGCCGGGCTGCTGTCCGGGTCCCCACGTCACACCGCACGAATAGCCGGTGGTCCGCCCCAGCTTGCACGCCACCTCGCCGAACGTGGGGTCGGGTCCGATGCCGTCGATGCGGAACCCGTTGACCTCGTTGACCGGACGCACCTTGGCCGGGTCGAACTTGATCACCGCGTAGTCCAGCACGTCGTTGCCGGCCACCATGGTCCCGACGATGCCCGAATCCTGCTCGGTCTCACTGGCGACGACTGCGCCGGGCCCGCCGCAGTGCGCGGAGGTGAAACCGATGAGATTGCCGCTGCGGTCGGTGCCGATCGCGGTCAGCGTGCACAGCGTGTCGCCGTTGACGACCAGACCGGAACCTCCGCCGAGGGTGACCGGAGCTGCCGCATGTGCGACACCGGTGACGCCGATCAGACCCGCACCGAGCAGCGTCAGCACCGCGAAGATCGCAGAAAGAAGTCCTGGCTGGTCGTTCGTCTTCACAGCTCACACCCAATCGACATGCCGATGACTACGGCCCGACCCGCCATAGAAGGAATCAAGGCAGTCTAACGGCACCGCGGAATCGTTTCGTTTCACGCCACGTGGCAACATAAGCCGCGACCAGATCACATGCGGGGAAGGAAGCTCTTGTGAGCGATCGCAGTAACGGCGCACCGGCGACGGTGACATCCATACCGCTGGTGGATCCGCACGCGCCGAAGCCGGACCCGTCGATCGGCGATCTGGTCAAGGAGGCGACCGCCCAGGTGTCGACACTGGTGCGCGCCGAGGTCGAACTCGCCAAGGCCGAGATCACCCGCGACGTCAAGAAGGGCCTGACGGGCAGCGTCTTCTTCATCCTGGCGCTGGTGGTGCTGTTCTACTCCACGTTCTTTTTCTTCTTCTTCGTCGCCGAGCTGCTCGACACGTGGTTGTGGCGCTGGGCGGCGTTCCTGATCGTTTTCGGGATCATGGTCGTGGTGACCGCGGTGTTGGCACTGGTCGGCTTCCTGAAGGTGCGGCGCATCCGCGGTCCCCGCAAGACCATCGAATCGGTCAAGGAGATCCCCGAGGCCTTCGGCGGCGGCGCCGACAAGAAGGCCGTCACCACAGGCACGAACGGCAAGCAGCCTGCGGCGGCAGA
This sequence comes from Mycobacterium sp. PSTR-4-N, assembly GCF_022348085.1. Taxonomy (GTDB): domain Bacteria; phylum Actinomycetota; class Actinomycetes; order Mycobacteriales; family Mycobacteriaceae; genus Mycobacterium. The sequence goes on from NZ_JAKRFN010000006.1 coordinate 54,240, forward strand.
CCCCTCCGGCTGGTAATGGCCGCACCCGATCCGTCGGTCGTTCGCATCGGCGGACCGTGGCGTCATCTCGACGTGCACGCCAACGGCATCCGCTTCCACGTCGTCGAGGCCGAACGGGAGGCGGGTGCCGATGACCAGTCCCGGCCACTGACCGACCGGCCCCTGGTCATCCTGCTGCACGGCTTCGGCTCGTTCTGGTGGTCCTGGCGGCATCAATTGCGGGGCCTGTCGGGAGCGCGGGTGGTGGCGGTCGATCTCCGCGGCTACGGCGGCAGCGACAAACCTCCGCGCGGATACGACGGCTGGACACTCGCCGGGGACACCGCGGGTCTGGTGCGCGCGCTGGGCCACAACACCGCGACGCTGGTGGGCCACGCCGACGGCGGACTGGTCTGCTGGGCCACGGCGGTGCTGCATCCGCGCGTGGTGCACGCGATAGCGGTGGTCAGCTCACCGCACCCGGCGGCGCTGCGGGCCTCGACGGTGCGCCGCCGCGATCAGGGGCGGGCGCTGCTGCCGTCGATGCTGCGCTATCAACTGCCGATGTGGCCGGAACGCGTCCTGACCCGGCACGACGGTGTCGAACTCGAGCGCATCGTGCGTGCCCGGTCCAGCGCGCGGTGGCAGGCCGGCGACGACTTCGCCGAGACCATGCCGCTGTTGCGGCGGGCCATCCAGATTCCGTCGGCCGCGCATTCGGCGCTGGAGTATCAGCGGTGGGCGGTACGCAGCCAGCTGCGCAGCGAGGGTCGACGGTTCATGCGCTCGATGAAGCGGCCGATCGCCGTGCCGGTGCTGCATCTGCGTGGCGACACCGATCCGTATGTGCTCGCCGACCCGGTGTACCGGACACAGAACTTCGCGCCGCACGGCCGTTACGTATCTGTCGACGGCGCGGGGCATTTCGCGCACGAAGAGGCGCCCGCAGCGGTGAACGCGCAGCTCGAGCGGTTCCTTCGGCAGGTGTACGGCTGATCAACCGCTGATGCAGGCGCCCGTCGCAACCGGGGCGACGTTGCCGACCCGGGCCATCTGCCGGGCCACCTCCTGGGCGGTCAGCACGAACCCGGTGTCGACGTCGTCGACGGCCGCGCCGAACACCACGCCGAGCACCTTGCCCGACCGGTTGATCATCGGGCCGCCCGAGTTGCCCTGCTTCACGGTGCCGCGGATCGTGTACACCTCGCGCGTCACGGTGGTTTTCCGGTAGATGTCGGGCCCGTTGAGTTCGATCACCTCGCGCACCCGCGCGGGCGTCGCGGTGAAGTCGCCACCACCGGGATAGCCCATCACGATGCCGTCGGTGCCGGCGGGCGCCTCGGTGTCGACGAACTGCAGTGGCGCGGACGGCAGGTCGGGCACGTCGAGAATCGAGATGTCGGCGTCGGGGTCGTAACTGACGACCGTGGCGGGGTACTCCTTGCCGTCGACGTCGACGGTGACGCTCTCCGATCCGGCGACGACGTGGGCATTCGACATCACCCGGTTGGGTGCGACGACGAATCCGCTGCCCTCGAGCACCTTCTGGCATCCGGTGGCGACGCCACGCACCTTGACCACACTGGACCGCGTCGTGCCGACGACCGCGGAGTTGGCCAGCGAGGCGTCCGGCGCGTCGACCGCAGCGACCGGCGTCGGACCGAAATCCTTGAGGACGTCGTGCAACCCCGAGGTGTCCCACAGCCCGGACAGCCGGCCGGGTACCGAGCGCAACCAGTTCGGCGCGACGGAATCGACCTCGGCGATCACCCGCGAGCCCTGCACGGCGGCGGCGAGGTTGGGCTGCGGCGAGGAGGCCAGCGCGGTGCCGAGCAGCCACGCGGCGGTCAGCACGAGGACCAGTTGCACGGCCACGCCGATCACCGAGTCCACCACGCGCAGCGTGGGATTGCGGATCGCGCCGCGGACCGCGCGGCCCAGCACCACGCCGGCGATCTCACCGATCACGACCAGCGCGAGGATGAGGAACAACGTCGTGAACAGTTTGGTGCGCGGCCCGTCGATGTGATCGACCACGTGCGGGGCCAGCAGCACGCCGGCGACCGCGCCGAGCACCACGCCCACCAGGGCGAGCACAGAACCGGGCGCGCCGGATCGCCAGCCCGAGATGGCGGCGATCAGCGCTACGGCGAGTACGGCTATGTCCAGCCACTGTGACGATGTCATCGTTGGACCTCACCGTAGCTGCCCGCGGCCTCCAGGCGCGCCATTGCATCGCCGAGTTCGTGGACGGCGTCGGCGTCCCAGGGCTGCGTCCAGCCGGCGACATCGAGCATCGCGGCGATGACGTGACCGGTGAATCCCCACACCAGCATCTGGTTGAGCAGGAACGCCGGGCCGGCCGAACGGCGGGTGTTCTCCTTGCGATACACCATGAGCCGGTTGTCCGGGTTGACGAACGCGCGCACCGGGACCCGGGCGACGACGGCGGTCTCGGACGGGTCGACGACCGCGACCGGCCCGGGGTCGGCGGAGTACGCGAGCACCGGCACCACCTGGAAACCCGACGGCGGGATGAACATCGTGTCCAGGGTGGCCAGGGTCTGCAGCCGGGAGGCCGCCAGCCCTGTCTCCTCGGTGGCTTCGCGCAGCGCGGTGTGCACCGGGCTGCGGTCGCCGGGGTCGGCGGCGCCGCCGGGAAATGCGGCCTGGCCGGCGTGGTGGCGCAGCGTCGAGGCTCGCACGGTGACCAGCAGGTCCGCGTCGGGCGGCAGCTCACCCGGGGTGCCGTGGTCGGGTCCGGAGAACAACACCAGCACGGCGGCGTCGCGGCGGGCGCCGGTGACGGCTGCGGTGGCGTTCGCCGCGGTCAGCGCCGCGAGGACTCCGGCGGGCACCCGTTGCCGGTAGGCGTCCTTGATCGCGGCCGGGTCCGTGACGAGCGGGGACAGCCAGGGCGGTGCGGCGTCGGGTGTCAGCTCACCGTCGACGATCTCCCAGCTCACCTCACTCCAATCGTCGGGTCCACTGCGGCGGCGATCTCGTCGGCGGTGGCAAACGACCGAGGCAGGATCTGCGCCACGCTACCGTCTCCGCGGAGGACCACCGTCGCCGGCATGACATTGGGAACCTGCAGCGCAGCGGCGATCCGGCGCCGCCCGTCCTGCAGCGTCGGCAGGTGCACCCCGAGCTCGGCGAGCCGCAGCAACCCCGCGGTCTCGTTCTCGTCCTGATGGACGGTGAGCACCTGCACCGACGACCCGACCCGGCGCTGGTATTCCGCCATCGCCGGTAGCTCGTCGGCGCACGGCCCGCACCAGTACGCCCACAGGTTGAGCACGGTCGGCCGGCCCGCGACGGCGCGGGCCACCTCGACCGGAGTGCCGTCACCGGCGCATTCGACGACGATGCCGCGCAACACCTCCGGTCCCGCCCCGGCGCCCGAGGTGGGACAGGGCGCGAGAGCGGCCCGCGCGCGCGGCGCCGCCAGCGCGTCCGCAGTGTCGGCGTCGCGCTTGTCGCGCGGCGACACCGCACCAGGTGCCGCGGGTGCTGCGGGACCGGTCGGGTCGTCTCCGAGCTCGTTGAACAGCGCGGCGCCGAGCGCGATGAGGACCACCAGCGCCACGACGCTCCAGCGTGCGGACGTGCTCATCGGGGCCGTTACAGGCCGGCCAGTGCCAGCAGGTGCTCGGTCTCCGGGCCCTTGACCAGCGGAGCCGCCACCAGCGGATCGGTGGGGCCGGTGCCGTAGGAGGGGCAGTCCTTGGCGAGCACGCACACCCCGCACGCAGGCTTACGGGCATGGCACACGCGCCTGCCGTGGAAGATCACCCGGTGGCTGAGCAGCGTCCATTCACGCCGTTCGATCAGCTCGCCGACCGCGTGCTCGACCTTGACCGGATCCTGTTCGGCGGTCCAGCGCCACCGCCGGGCGAGCCGGCCGAAGTGGGTGTCGACGGTGATCCCGGGGACGTCGAACGCGTTGCCGAGGATGACGTTGGCCGTCTTACGGCCCACCCCGGGCAGCGTGACCAGTTCGTCGAGGGTGGCGGGCACCTCGCCGTCGAACCGCTCGACCAGCTCCTGGCCCAGCCGGATCAGGGCGGACGCCTTGTTGCGGAAGAACCCGGTGGGGCGGATCAGCTCCTCGAGCTGCGCGCGGTCGGCTCGGGCGTAGTCCTGCGCGGTGCGGTAGACCGAGAACAGCGCCGGCGTGGTCAGGTTGACGCGCTTGTCGGTGCTCTGCGCGGACAGGATGGTGGCGACCGTGAGCTCGAGAGGATTGGTGAAGTCGAGCTCGCAGTACACGTGCGGAAACGCCTCGGCCAGCGTGCGGTTCATCCGGCGGGCGCGCCGCACCAGACCCAGGTGGGTCTCTCTGTCCCACTTGGCGGCAGATTTGGCGGTGTCCCCAGCACTGGCCCGTTTGGTCGCGGTCACCTCGCCAGCGTACTGACCAGCCCCGACAGAACCACGGGCACGGCGGCTCCGGTCAGGTCGTTAACGAGGGCTTTTCGTGATCCCTCCGAGACATTGGCCGTGTTTAATTCCGCATGTGTCATGGTTGCTCGTCGCGCTGATACCGGGGTTGTTGATGCTGGCGACGTTCGGGCTGGAGAAGGTGGAGGCCGGGCTGCGCCAGCAGACCATCTCGGCGGCCGAGGTCGCCGATTTCCTGAGCCAGGCCGAGGCCAGCGACGTCGACGCGCTGGTGCGCGACGGCCTGGACACCGCGATCAGCGACCAGAACCGGCGACGCGTGGAGCGCGAGGTGGCGGCGGCACCCGTGCAGGCGGCGGCGGTGTCGGGTTTGCCGATGACCGCGTCGTTGCCGCGCCGCGTCAATAACGGGTTTCAGCAGACCCGACATGCCAATCCTGTGTAGCGTGGGCTGGTCACGACAGGGCATGGCTCTAGACTGATCCGGCCGTCGTCACCGACGTCGGCGTGCATGTCTGACTACCAACTTCTTCTACAAGAGGGGCAACGTGGACGAGATCCTGGCCAGGGCCGGAATCTTCCAAGGGGTCGAACCCAGCGCTGTTTCCGCGCTGACCAAGCAGCTCCAGCCTGTCGACTTCCCCCGCGGGCACACCGTGTTCGCCGAGGGCGAGCCCGGCGACCGGCTCTACATCATCATCACCGGCAAGGTGAAGATCGGCCGGCGCTCGCCGGACGGCCGGGAGAATCTGCTGACCATCATGGGCCCGTCGGACATGTTCGGTGAGCTGTCGATCTTCGACCCGGGCCCGCGCACGTCGAGCGCGACCACCATCACCGAGGTGCGCGCGGTCTCGATGGACCGTGAGGCGCTGCGCGCGTGGATCGCCGATCGCCCCGAGATCGCCGAGCAGCTCCTGCGGGTGCTGGCCCGTCGGTTGCGCCGCACCAACAACAACCTGGCGGACCTCATCTTCACCGACGTCCCGGGCCGCGTGGCCAAGCAGCTGCTGCAGCTGGCTCAGCGCTTCGGCACGCAGGAAGGTGGGGCGCTGCGCGTCACCCACGACCTGACGCAAGAAGAGATCGCCCAGCTCGTCGGCGCGTCCCGCGAGACCGTGAACAAGGCGCTCGCCGACTTCGCGCACCGCGGATGGATCCGCCTCGAGGGCAAGAGCGTGCTGATCAGCGACAGCGAGCGCCTGGCGCGCCGAGCGAGGTAGCTGGCTACCGGCGCAGGTAATCCAGCTGCGCCTGCACGCTCCACTCGGCCGCGTCCCAGAGTTTTTCGTCGACGTCGGTGTAGACGTGTTCGACCACTGCACGCGCGGTGGCGTCCTCCCCGAGATGCCGCAGCGCCCAGCGGACCTGCTCCAGGCGCTCGTGTCGATGCGCCAGATAGCCGTCGGCGACCGCGGCCAGGTCGTCGAGGTCGGGCCCGTGCCCGGACAGCACCGTGCGATGGCCGAGACCACGCAATCGCAGGAGCGACTCCAGATAGTCGCCGAGATCGCCGTCCTCGGAGTCGATCACCGTCGTACCGCGCCCCAGCACGGTGTCGGCGGTCAGCACGGCGTCGTCGAGCAGGAAAGACAGCGAATCCGCAGTGTGGCCCGGCGTGGCCAGCACCGTGATGCGCACTCCGGCCGCGTCGATGACCTCACCGTCGGTCAGCGCTCCCCCGAGGCCGCGCTGGAAGCCGCTGCCGACGGACCTCACCACGGCGCCGGTCAGGTCGACGAGCCGGTCGATTCCACCGGTGTGGTCCTCGTGCCGGTGGCTGATCAGCACGAGCGGGATCGGGCCCAGCGCCGCCAGCCGTTCGATGTGTTCGTCCCGGTCGTCGGGTCCGGGGTCGACGACCACCATCTCGTCACTGCCGTGCCCGCGCAGCACCCATGTGTTGGTGCCGTCGAGCGTCATGCGCCCCGGGTTGTCGCACAGCAGCACCGACGCGGTCTCGGTGACCGGCCGCAGCATTCCGTACGCGGGGTGCTCCATCTACTGAACCTCGGCCTAATCGTCGCCTTCGGCAACCTCGACGATGAGCTCCACTTCCACCGGTGCATTGCGCGGCAGCTCCGACACCCCGACCGCCGATCGGGCGTGCGCACCGGCGTCACCGAAGATCTCGCCGAACAGCTCGGACGCCCCGTTGATGACGACGGGTTGGCCACCGAAGCCGGGTGCGGATGCGACGAAGCCGACGACCTTGACCACCCGCACGACCGCGTCGATCCCGACGAGGGCGTCGACGGCGGCGAGCGCGTTCAGCGCGCACCGGCGGGCCAGGTGCGCGGCGTCCTCGACCGACACCTCGGCGCCCACCTTGCCCGTCTCGACCAGCTCACCGCCGGCGATGGGCAACTGCCCCGCGGTGTAGACGAGGTTGCCCGTGCGCACCGCGGGCACGTAGGCGGCCAGTGGCGCGACGACCTCGGGCAGGGCGATGCCCAGCTCGGCCAGCCGCTCGGACCAGATCGGCTGGCTCACTTGGCGCGCTTCAGATACGCGACGTGCTGCTCGCCGGTCGGGCCCGGCAACACCGAGACCAGCTCCCAGCCGTCTTCGCCCCACTGATCGAGGATCTGTTTGGTCGCGTGCGTCAGCAACGGAACGGTCGCGTATTCCCACCGGGTCGATTCGCTCATGCGGCCGAGCTTATCGGGCGCCTCCGACCGCTATGGCTAGCATGCAGTGGTGGCAACCACACCAGAGGGCTCACCCCGCGGTACCTGGCCGGCGCGGCTGGCCGAGGCGCGCCTGCACTTCGTCAGTGGCAAAGGTGGCACCGGAAAATCGACGATCGCCGCCGCCCTGGCGCTGGCGCTGGCCGCCGGCGGCCGCAAGGTGCTTCTCGTGGAAGTCGAAGGGCGCCAAGGTATCGCGCAACTCTTCGATGTCCCGCCGCTGCCGTACGAAGAGGTCAAGATCGCGACCGCGGAGGGTGGCGGTCAGGTCAACGCGCTGGCCATCGACACCGAGGCCGCGTTCCTGGAGTACCTGGACATGTTCTACAACCTGGGGCTGGCGGGGCGGGCCATGCGCCGGATCGGGGCTGTCGAGTTCGCGACGACGATCGCGCCAGGCCTGCGTGATGTGCTGCTGACCGGGAAGATCAAAGAGGTCGTCACCCGCACGCCGAAGGAAGCCAAGGGCAAGTACGGCTACTACGACGCGGTGGTCGTCGACTCACCGCCGACGGGCCGGATCGCCCGCTTTCTCGACGTCACCAAGGCGGTGTCGGATCTGGCCAAGGGTGGGCCGGTGCACTCGCAGGCCGACGGCGTGGTGCGGCTGTTGCACTCCGACATGACCGCGATCCATCTCGTGACGCTCCTGGAGGCGTTGCCGGTGCAGGAGACCCTGGAGGCGATCGCCGAGCTGCGCGAGATGGAGTTGCCGATCGGATCGGTGATCATCAACCGCAACATCCCCGCGTACCTGCCGCCGGATGATCTGACCAAGGCGGCCGACGGCGACATCGACGCCGACGCGATCCGCGCGGGATTGAGCAGTGCCGGAATCGCGTTGTCCGACAACGACTTCGCCGGCCTGCTGACCGAGACCATCGAGCACGCGACGCGTATCGCGGCACGCGCTGAGAGCGCGGAGCAGCTGACCGAACTCGAGGTCCCGCGCCTCGACCTCCCCGCCCTGGCCGATGGCGTGGATCTGGGCAGTCTGTACGAGTTGGCCGAAGCGCTCGCCCAGCAGGGCGTGCGGTGACGAGAGGCAGATGATGAGCACCGCTCCGGTGACCCTGGACATGGGATCGATACTGCGCGACAAGGCCAATCGCGTCGTCGTGTGCTGCGGCGCAGGCGGCGTCGGCAAGACCACCACCGCCGCCGCGATGGCGCTGCGTGCCGCCGAGTACGGTCGCACCGTCGTGGTCCTGACCATCGACCCGGCCAAGCGGCTCGCTCAGGCGCTCGGCATCAAAGATCTGGGCAACGTTCCCCAGCGGGTCCCGCTGGCCCCCGAGGTGTCGGGTGAGCTGTACGCGATGATGCTCGACATGCGTCGGACGTTCGACGAGATGGTCGTCCAGTACTCGGGGCCCGACCGCGCCGACGCCATCCTGGACAACCAGTTCTACCAAACGGTGGCCACGTCGCTGGCGGGCACGCAGGAGTACATGGCCATGGAGAAGCTGGGACAGCTTCTGGCAGAGGACAAGTGGGATCTGATCGTGGTGGACACGCCACCGTCGCGCAACGCGCTGGACTTCCTCGACGCGCCGAAGCGGCTGGGCAGCTTCATGGACAGCCGGCTGTGGCGGCTGCTGCTGGCGCCGGGGCGGGGCATCGGCCGTCTGGTGACCGGCGCGGTGGGTCTGGCGATGAAGGGCATGTCGACGATCCTGGGCTCGCGGATGCTCTCTGACGCAGCGGGATTCGTGCAGTCGCTGGATGCCACGTTCGGCGGGTTCCGGGAGAAGGCCGACCGGACCTATGAGCTCCTCAAGCGTCGCGGCACGCAGTTCGTCGTCGTCTCCGCGGCCGAACCCGACGCGCTGCGGGAGGCGTCGTTCTTCGTCGACCGGCTGTCCTCGGAGCGGATGCCGCTGGCCGGTCTGATCCTCAACCGCACCCACCCGACGCTGTGCGATCTGAACGCCGATGCGGCGACCAAGGCGGCCGACGAGTTGGACGCCGCCGAGGCGGGATCGTTGACCGCTGCCGTGCTGCGGGTACATGCCGACCGGGCCTCGACGGCCAAGCGGGAGGTCCGTCTGCTGTCGCGGTTCACCGGCGCCAACCCCCACGTGGCGATCGTCGGTGTGCCGTCGCTGCCGTTCGACGTGTCAGACCTGGAGGCGCTGCGCGCGATCGCGGATCAGATCACCGGGCAGACCGCCGCGGCCTGACGGCGTCGGGCCGCTGAACCGGCAAGTACCAGCAAAGCAAATTTTGACGTAGCTGAAAGCCGCGCGATCTAGCCGGCGCTGCGGTGTTTGCGCTGAGCGGCGAAGAAGTCCGACCAGGACACCACGTCGGGGTGCTGCTTGAGCAGGGCGCGGCGCTGACGCTCGGTCATGCCACCCCACACCCCGAACTCCACGCGGTTGTCCAGCGCGTCGGCGCCGCACTCGGCGATCACCGGGCAATGCCGGCAGATGACCGCGGCCTTGCGCTGAGCGGCGCCGCGGACGAACAGCTCGTCGGGATCGGTCTGGCGACACCGGGCTTGCGAAACCCACGCAATACGGGCTTCTGCCTCTGCGCCGTGCAGAATGGAATCGCTAGTTGTGTTGACCGTGGTCTTGCGAGCGGCGGGCTTGGTAACTGACACCAGCGATCCCCTTCGTTCTGGCCGCGCCCCGACAACGCAGACGGCTGAAACTGCGACGTCGATCGCCTGAGTGCGATCTACGCCACACTGCGAGGTCCTTGTGTGACCTGTATCGCACTGTGCGCTCAATTTAGGTGGTCACCGGCGTTTTGCGCAATACGTTCGTGACCACTTTTTTGGGACAACCGTGCCGTCACGCCGGTACAGTGCCCGACCTGGCGCCCGACCTCGGCGTTTGTCAGCTCCTGCCACGAGTCAGGAGGAGGCGCTCGAACTCGGTGTGCTGGACGGGCGTCGCTACTCTGTAACCCATGCCGGAGGAGGACAAGGCCGGGCCGCCGCGTGCGGTCACGGTGATCAAGCTCGCCTGGTGCGTACTTCTGGCCAGCGTGATCGCCGCGGGGCTGATGTTCCCCGTCGTCGGCGGCGTGGGTCTGATGTCGAACCGCGCCTCGGATGTGGTGGCCAACGGATCGGCTCAGCTGGTCGAGGGCGAGGTGCCACAGGTGTCGACCATGGTCGACGCGAAGGGCAACGTCATCGCGTGGCTGTACAGCCAGCGGCGCTTCGAGGTACCCAGCGATCAGATCGCCAACACGATGAAGCTGGCCATCGTCTCGATCGAGGACAAGCGGTTTGCCGAGCACAACGGCGTGGACTGGCAGGGCACGCTGACGGGGCTCTCGGGATATCTGTCGGGCAACCTCGACACCCGCGGTGGATCGACGCTCGAGCAGCAGTACGTGAAGAACTACCAGCTGCTGGTGCTCGCGCAGACCGACGCCGAGAAGCGGGCCGCCGTCGAGACCACCCCGGCCCGCAAGCTGCGCGAGATCCGGATGGCCCTGACGCTGGACAAGACGTTCACCAAACCGGAGATCCTCACCCGCTACCTGAACCTGGTGTCCTTCGGCAACGGCGCCTTCGGTATCCAGGACGCCGCCCAGACCTACTTCGGCATCAACGCCTCGGAGTTGAACTGGCAGCAGGCCGCGCTGCTGGCCGGCATGGTCCAGTCGACGAGCACGCTGAACCCGTACACCAACCCCGACGGCGCATTGGCGCGGCGCAACCTGGTGCTCGACACGATGATCGAGAACATCCCCGAGCACGCCGACGAGCTGCGTGCGGCCAAGCAGGAGCCTCTCGGCGTCCTGCCGACGCCCAAGGAGCTCCCCCGCGGCTGCATCGCCGCCGGCGACCGGGCGTTCTTCTGCGACTACGCCCTCGACTACCTGGCGCGCGCCGGGATCAGCAAGGACCAGGTGGCCAAGGGCGGCTATCTGATCAAGACGACGCTCGACCCGGACATCCAGAACACGGTGAAGTCCTCGATCGACGGGATCGCCGCGCCCGACCTGGAGGGCGTGGCCAGCGTGATGAGCGTGATCCGGCCGGGCAAGGAGTCCCACCCGGTGCTCGCGATGGCCAGCAACCGGACCTACGGGCTCAACCTCGACGCCGGGGAGACGATGCAACCGCAGCCGTTCTCGCTGGTCGGTGACGGCGCCGGCTCGGTGTTCAAGGTCTTCACCACGGCCGCGGCGCTGGAGATGGGGATGGGCATCAACGCCACACTCGACGCTCCGTCGCGGTTCGAGGCCAAGGGCCTGGGGAGCGGCGGCGCGCGCGGCTGCCCACCCGCCACGTGGTGCGTGCAGAACGCCGGCAACTACCGCGGTCAGATGAGCGTCACCGACGCATTGGCGACGTCGCCCAACACCGCGTTCGCGAAGCTGATCGCCCAGGTCGGAGTGCAGCGCGCCGTCGACATGGCCGTCCGGCTGGGGTTGCGCTCCTACGCCTTGCCCGGGACCGCGCGCGACTACGACCCGGAGAGCAACGAGAGCCTCGCCGATTTCATCAAGCGGCAGAACCTGGGCTCGTTCACGCTGGGCCCGATCGAGGTGAACGCGCTGGAGTTGTCCAACGTCGCCGCGACGTTGTCGTCGGGCGGCACGTGGTGCCCGCCCAATCCGATCGCGCAGGTCGTCGACCGCCACGGCGAAGAGGTCGCAGTGACGACGGAGACGTGCGAGCAGGCGGTGCCCGAGGGCCTGGCGAACACGCTGGCCAACGCGATGAGCCATGACGACCAGGGCAACGGCACCGCGGCCGGTGCCGCCGGATCGGTCGGCTGGAATCTGCCGATGTCGGGCAAGACGGGAACCACCGAGGCGCACCGCTCGTCGGCGTTCCTCGGGTTCACCAACCAGCTCGCGGCAGCCAACTACATCTACGACGACTCCAACAGCCCCGGTGAACTGTGCTCGTTCCCGCTGCGGCAGTGCGGGGACGGCAACCTGTTCGGCGGCAACGAGCCGGCCCGGACCTGGTTCACCGCGATGCAACCGATCGCCACCACCTTCGGAGACGTGGCGCTGCCCCCGACCGATCCGCGCTATGTCGACGGCGCGCCGGGCTCACGGGTTCCCAGCGTGGCCGGGATGAGCCAGGACACCGCGCGGGCGCGGCTGAGGGAGGCCGGTTTCCAGGTCGCCGATCAGGCGACGCCGGTGAACAGCTCGTCGTCCTACGGCACCGTCGTCGGCACGTCGCCCACCGGGCAGACGGTCCCGGGGTCGATCATCACGATCCAGATCTCCAACGGCATCGCCCCGGCTCCGCCGCCGCCTCCGCCAGGGGCCGTGCCGCCGGGCGCACCACCGCCGCCGGTCGGAGAGACGGTGATCAACATTCCGGGTCTGCCGCCGATCACCGTGCCGGTGCTCGGACCTCCGCCGCCACCCGCGCCGCCGCCACCGCCCTGATCGGCGCGGACCACTCGCGGCACAGCCGGTGGCAGTAGGCTGGAATGATGCCTGGTTCTGCTGGTTCGAAGGTGACGACCGCCGTGAAGAACACCACGCTCGTGTCGGCCGGCACGCTCGTGGCCGGCATCGCCTACGCCTCGGTGATCGAACGCAACGCGTTCGTGCTGCGCGAGGCGACGATGCCGGTGCTCTCGCCCGGCTCCTCGCCGCTGAAGGTGTTGCACATCAGCGACATCCACATGCGCCCCACGCAGCGCCGCAAGCAGGCCTGGCTGCGTGAGCTGGCGGGTCTGGAGCCGGATCTGGTGGTCAACACGGGTGACAACCTGGCCCATCCGAAGGCGGTTCCGGCGGTCGTGCAGGCGCTCGGTGACCTGCTGTCGGTGCCGGGGGTGTTCGTGTTCGGCAGCAACGACTATTTCGCGCCGCGGCTGAAGAACCCCGCGAACTATCTGACCAAGCCGGGGCACCGCATCCACGGCGAACCGCTGCCCTGGCAGGACCTGCGCGCCGCGTTCACCGAACGGGGCTGGTTCGACCTGACGCACACCCGGCGCGATCTCGACGTCGCGGGTCTGCGGATCGCTGCGGCCGGCGTCGACGATCCCCACCTGTCGCGGGACCGCTACGCGACCATCGAGGGGGCGGCCGATCCGACGGCGAACCTGACGCTGGGGTTGACGCACTCGCCTGAGCCGCGGGTGCTCGACCGTTTCGCCGCCGACGGGTACCAGCTCGTCATGGCGGGCCACACCCACGGCGGGCAGTTGTGCCTGCCGTTCTACGGCGCGATCGTCACCAACTGCGAGCTGGATCGGTCGCGGGTCAAGGGCCCGTCCCGGTGGGGTGCGCGGACCCAGCTGCACGTGTCGGCAGGCATCGGTACGTCGCCGTTCGCGCCGCTGCGGTTCTGCTGCCGCCCGGAGGCGACGTTGCTGACGCTGGTGGCCGCGCCGACGGGCGGCTCCGATGCGGGACGTGTTGCCGGACAGTCGCATCCGACCGTATCGGCGCGGTGAGCGACCCGGCCTCGTCGGCCGCGCAGGACCGGTCCCGTTCATGGGTCGACAACGCAGTCCGGCTCATCGAGGCTGATGCCCGCCGCAGCGCTGACACCCACCTGCTGCGCTACCCGCTGCCCTCGACGTGGGGGCAGGACTGCGATCTGGCGCTCTATCTGAAGGACGAGAGCACCCACATCACCGGCAGCCTGAAGCACCGGCTGGCGCGCTCACTGTTCCTCTACGCCCTGTGCAACGGGTGGATCTGCGAGGGCACGACGGTGATCGAGGCCTCGTCCGGGTCGACGGCGGTGTCGGAGGCGTATTTCGCGTCGATGATCGGGCTGCCGTTCATCGCGGTGATGCCCGCGTCCACCAGTGCGACCAAGGTCGCGCTGATCCAATCCCAGGGCGGCCACTGCCATTTCGTCACCGAGTCGGCACAGGTCTATGCCGAGGCGCAGCGGTTGGCCGAGGAGACCGGCGGGCACTACCTCGATCAGTTCACCAATGCCGAACGAGCCACCGACTGGCGGGGCAACAACAACATCGCCGAATCGATCTTCGACCAGATGGTGCGCGAAGCCCACCCGATTCCGGAGTGGATCGTCGTCGGGGCCGGTACGGGCGGTACCAGTGCGACGATCGGCCGTTACCTGCGTTACCGACGGCATCCGACCCGGCTGTGCGTCGTCGATCCGGAGAACTCCGCGTTCTATCCGTCATTCGTGCGCGACGACCCGCAGGTGGTGACCGAGAAGTCCTCCCGCATCGAGGGCATCGGCCGGCCCCGGGTGGAGCCGTCGTTCCTGCCGGGAGTGGTCGACCGGATGATGACGGTGCCCGACGCGGCATCGGTGGCCACCGCGCACCACGTCAGCCGGGTCCTGAACCGCCGGGTGGGCCCGTCGACGGGGACGAACGTCTGGGGTGCCTTCCAGCTGCTGTGTGAGATGGCCGAGGCCGGCCGGTCGGGCTCGGTCGTGACCCTTCTGTGCGACGGCGGCGAACGCTACGCCGAGACCTACTTTCGCGACGAGTGGCTCATCAGCCACGGACTCGACCCGTCGGAACCCGCCGAGGTGCTGGCCGAGTTCGAACGGTCCGGCCGCTGGCCGTGATCCTGTGACCGCCGCGACAGCGGCGACAGGGGCCCGTCGGAGGTCAGGAACAGCCACAGCGCTGCCAGCGCGAAGAAGCCCAGGTAGAGCGATGCACCCAATCCGGTCATGACCTGCCTCGTTTCGATTGTCGCTGTTCGTCAGTGTGCACAACGCCACTGACATACCCATTCCATCCCGCGGCGTGTCATGCGTTTGGCTTCACCCCAGGGCCGTGCGATACGCTGTCGTGGCTTCACACGGGGTGTGGCGCAGCTTGGTAGCGTGCTTCGTTCGGGACGAAGAGGTCGTGGGTTCGAATCCCGCCACCCCGACAGCAAGACGCCCAAACCGATTGCCGGTTTGGGCGTTTCCTGTCTCTGGGGTCGAGCCGACAGGGGGATGGCCGGTGACGAGGGCACGACGGCGGATCGCCGACGTCGGCGACGACCGGCTGCGGCGGGCGCGCCGGCAGTGGGCCGTCGTGCTGGTCGTGGCGCTCCTGGTCCTCGTCGCGGTGTATCTGCTGGCCGTCCAGACCACGCTGGGTCAGCGGCTCGAGGACGCGGCGCTGCGCGGTGCCGATCAGGTCGACCCCGAGCTGCACCGGGTCGCCCTGCGGGCGTTTCACACCATCACGGTGGGTTCGCAGATCGCCGCCACCGTGCTCGTCGCCGCGATCGGCCTGCTGCGTCGCCAGGTGTGGCTCGCGGTGGCCGGGGTGGGGGTGATCCTCGGCGGCCAGGCGGTCACGCAGATCCTGAAGTACCACGTGTTGTCCCGGCCCGACCTGACCGCGATCGACGGACAATTCGCGGAGAACACGCTGCCCAGCGGGCACACCACAGCCGCGATGTGCCTGTTGTTCGCGACGATGATCGTGATGCCCTACCGGTTCCGCGGCATCGCGATGTTCCTGACGTTGACGTGGGCGGTCGGCATCGGGGCCTACACGGTGATCATCCAGGCGCACCGGCTCTCGGACACACTGGCCGCGGACGCGGTGGCGCTGGCGGTGGCGTGCCTGGCCGCGCTGCTGCTCTCGCGCACCGGCCGGATTCGCGCGGTGGTGTCCCCCAGCCCGCAACGCTTCGTCCTGCGCACCGTGTTCGTCGTCGCGGTGGGCGTCATCGGGGCAGCCTGCCTGGGGCTGGGCGGGGTCCAGATGCTGCACGCAGTGGCAGCCCACGTCGAGGACGAGCCGACGGCGTGGCGGTTGTTCCTCAGCTCGCAGTGGCTGGCCGCGGCGGGGTCGATCGGGTCGGCGTTGCTGTTCTGGTGGACGTGGTACCGGCTGGAGACCAAACGCCGCCACGATCCTGTCGCGACGCGCTAGGCGGTCGGCTCTCCGCTGTCCTTGTCGACGTCCGGAGTGTCGCGGTCCGGGTCCTTCTCGGTGTCGCGCGCCCGGTCGGCCGTCGAACCCTCGTCATCGTCGTAGATTCCGCTACCGCGTGTCATCGTTGCCTCCTCACGCCGCCGCAGTGCGCAGTTTCTCGAGCAGGGGCCCCGCCGCCTCGCTCAGGAATGCGTCCTGGGTGTCGCCGCCCACCTGGACCAGCGCGATGTCGGTGAACCCGGCTTTCCAGTACTCGGAGACGGCGTCGACGATCGCGTCGAGGTCGGGTCCGCACGGGATCGAGTCCGCGGTGTCCTCCGGACGGACGAACTGGGTGGCCCCGTCGAAGCCCATCGTGGTGGGCAGGTCGGCGTTGACCGCCCAACCGCCCGCGAACCAGCGGAACTGGTCGTGGGCCCGTTCGATCGCGGCGTCACGGTCGGGGTCCCAGCTGATCGGGATCTGTCCGATCACCCGCACGTCGCCGGGCAATCCGGTGGCGCGACGGGCGTCGTGCCAGGCGTCGACGAGGTCCTTGTTCGGCTCGACGGCGATCAGATGGTCGGCCAGCGGGGCGAAGTTCTCCACCGAGCGGTCTCCGGAGACGGCCGCAGCGATCGGCACCGGTACCTCGGGCACATCCCAGATCCGAGCCGAATCGACCTCGAAATACTCGCCTTTCCAGTCGACGAGCTCACCGGTGTGCAGTTCCCGGATGATCTGGATCGCCTCGCGCAACATGTCCTGACGGCGCGCGACGGTCGGCCAGCGCTGCCCGACGATGTGCTCGTTGAGGTTCTCCCCGGAGCCGACGCCGAGGGTGAAGCGGCCGTCGGCCAGGATCTGCAGCGTGGCAGCCTTCTGCGCGACGACCGCCGGGTGATACCGGATCGTCGGACAGGTCACATACGTCATCAACTCGACACGTTCGGTCGCATGCGCCACCGCGCCGAGCACCGTCCAGGCATACGGCGCGTGGCCCTGCGAGGCCAGCCAGGGGAAATAGTGGTCGCTGGAGACTTCGAAGTCGAAACCGGCCTGCTCTGCCGAAACTGCATAGCGGACAAGGTCTTTGGGTCCACTCTGCTCGGTCATCAGGGTGTAGCCGAAACGGGTCATGCCGCGGGAGTACCCGGGACGCCCGTGCCGAAACGAGCCGCGCGGGCGGGGGGCCGCGTTGTCAAGACCCGGCACGCTCGACAAGATGGTGATCATGACCTACGACGCCGGCGGCTACGGGGCGGCCCCGGGCTGGAACACTCCTGCCGGCCCACCACCCGGGTACGGTCCCCCTCCGGGGTGGGGTCCACCTCCGGGTTACGGCCCGCCGCCGGGTTACGGCCCGCCGCCCGGGTACGGTCCCCCGCCGGGCTACGGGCCGCCGCCGGGCTTCGGACCGTCGGGCTGGGGCCCGCCACCCGTGCTGCGTCCGGGCATCGTGCCGCTGCGGCCGCTGACGCTGTCGGACATGTTCAACGGGGCATTCGCGTACATGCGGGCCAACCCCAAGGCCACGCTGGGATTGACGACGATCGTGGTGGTCGCCGCGCAGGTGGTGGCCCTCATCCTGTCGTTGTGGCCGCTGGCCCTGAGCGGCGACGTGGAGCAGGCGATCGACAGCGCCGCCACCGGCGCCACGATGTTCGAGACCGGCGCGGGCATCGCCTCACTGCTGTCGAGTTTCACCGCTGCAGTGGCGACCGCGCTCTCGACGATTCTGCTGAGCGGATTGCTCACCGTGGTCATCGGCCGGGCGATCTTCGGCGCGGACATCACGATCGCCGAGGCATGGCACCGGCTGAAGCCGAGGTTGTGGGCCTTGCTCGGCTTCACGGTGCTCGAGGCGATCGGCGCGGTGGTGGCCATCGGCATCGTCGTGGCGATCGTCGTCTCGGTCGGGGTGTTCGTCAACGGGTGGGCGGCCTTCGCGGTCGCCGTGCCGCTGGGTCTGGCGCTGGTGGCCGGGCTCTTCTACGTCGGGACGATGCTGTCGTTCACCCCGGCCGCCATCGTGCTGGAGCGCCGCGACATCGTCTCGGCAGTCAAGCGGTCGTTCGCCTTGATCCGCGGTGACTTCTGGCGCGTGCTGGGCATCCGCCTGCTCGCGGTCCTGGTCGCGCAGCTGGTCGCCGGTGCCGTCGCGATCCCGTTCAGCTTCGGCGGGCAGGTCCTGCTGAGCACCGGGGGCAGCGTGTCCGCGGCGATGGTCGCGCTGGTCATCATCGCCGTCGGCGGCGCGATCGGGCAGATCATCACCGGCCCGTTCAACGCGGGAATCGTGGTGCTGCAGTACACCGATCGCCGCATCCGCGCCGAGGCGTTCGACCTCGTGCTGCAGACCGGCGCCGTGCAGACGCCGACAGCGCCGCACTCCACCGACGATCTGTGGTTGACCGGCCGGCGGTGACGTGGCCCCGATCGACATCGACCGCGACGCAGCCCGGGACGCGGCACAGAACGAACTGTCAAAAGCGATCTATCCCCGGCCGTCGCTGACCGACCAGTTCCTCGCCTGGCTGGATCGCCTGCTGTACCGCATCACCGCCGAAGCGGCATCGCTGCCGGGTGGCTGGGTGACGGTGACGATCCTGGTACTGCTGAGCATCGTCGCTGTCCTGGTCGTGATCCGAATCGCGCGACGAGCCAAGCGCACCAGCACAACCGAGACCGACGCGCTGTTCGCCGGTCACGTCCTCAGCGCCGCCGAACACCGGGCCACCGCGCAACGTCATGCGGCACACGGTGAATGGACCCCGGCGATCCAGCACCGGTTGCGTGCGGTGGCCCGGCAGCTGGAGGACGACGAGGTGCTGGGCGCGGCACCCGGCCGGACGGCCACCGAACTGGCCCAGGCCGCGGGACGCTCGCTACCCGAATTGGCCTCCCACTTCGATTCCGCCGCAGGTGTTTTCAACGACGTCAGCTACGGTGACGTGGCCGGCACCGAAGAGCAGTATCGGATGGTGAGTGCCCTCGACGATGCGCTGGGCCGGCGGCCGGCGGCCACCGCGGCGCAGGCACCTCCGGCGCAGCCTCCCTGGGCCCCGGTGCGATGACCACCGCGATCGGCCCCACGCTCGGGCAGCGATGGAAGACCTGGCGCTGGGTCCTGCTCGCGCTCGTCGCCATCGTCGCGATCGCGACACTGAGCACCTGGCTGACATCGCCTCGTCCCGGCGGACCCCTCGAGCCCACGTCGACGTCCCCCGACGGTACCCGGGCGTTGATCGCTCTGCTGCGCGACAACGGAATCGACGTCGTCGTCGCCGACTCGGTGGCCGACGTCGAGCGCGCCGCGCGCCCGGACACGCTGCTGGTCGCAGGCCAGACGTTCTGGCTCTACGACGACGACCAGCTGCGCCGGCTCGCGGCTCTGCCCGGCGACCGGCTTCTCCTGGCGCCGATCGGCAAGACCCGCGAGGCGCTGGCGCCGGCGGTGCGCAGCAGTGACGCGACCGAATTCGGCGGCCTGACACCGGGATGCGATCTGCGCGAAGCGCAGCGCGCAGGGTCCGTCCAGTTCGGGGTGTCCGACACCTTCGAACCGACCGGGCCCACCCCGGTGACCCGCTGTTACGGCGGAGCGCTGGCCCGATACGACGACGCGGGACGAACCGTCACCGTGCTCGGCGACGCGAGCTTCCTGACGAATTCCGGTCTGCTCGAGGAGGGCAACGCCGCGCTGGCGATGAATCTGACCGGTACGCGCAACACGGTGATCTGGTATGCGCCGCAACGCGGCGAGGGCACCGCCTCGACGGGCGATGCCGACATCATCGACCTGATCCCCGATCAGGTCGTCTGGATGGTGCTTCAGCTCGTCGTGGCCGTCGCCCTGTTGGCGCTGTGGCGCGGCCGGCGCGTGGGCCCGTTGGTGGCCGAACCTCTGCCGGTGGTCGTGCGCGCCTCGGAGACCGTGGAGGGCCGTGGCCGGCTGTATCGGTCGCGGCGCGCACGCGATCGCGCGGCCGACGCGCTGCGCACCTCGACCCGACAACGTCTGCTGCCCCGGCTGGGCCTGCGACCCGACGCCGTCCCGGGGGCCGTCGTCGCGGCCCTGGCCCGACGCTGCGGACAGGACCCGCAGGCCCTCGCCCATATCCTGTACGGGCAGCCACCGGAGGACGACACCGAGCTGGTGGCTCTGGCCCGCGCACTCGACGACATCGAAAGGCAGGTCGCGCAGTCGTGACACAGCCGAGCACCACAGACCACTCCGAGCAGGGGGCCCGCGCTGCGCTGATGGCTCTGCGCACCGAGATCGGCAAGGTCGTCGTCGGCCAGGACGCGGTGGTCAGCGGTCTCGTGGTCGCGCTGCTGTGCCGCGGCCACGTCCTGCTCGAGGGGGTTCCTGGCGTCGCGAAGACGCTGCTGGTGCGCACCTTGGCGGCGGCGTTGCAACTGGAGTTCAAGCGGGTTCAGTTCACGCCGGACCTGATGCCCGGTGACGTCACCGGTTCGC
The DNA here is from genome assembly GCF_022348085.1 of Mycobacterium sp. PSTR-4-N. GTDB lineage: Bacteria > Actinomycetota > Actinomycetes > Mycobacteriales > Mycobacteriaceae > Mycobacterium. The sequence goes on from NZ_JAKRFN010000006.1 coordinate 74,597, forward strand.
TGGTCTACGACGCCCGCACGGCCGAGTTCACCTTCCGCGCCGGTCCCGTGTTCACGAATCTGCTTCTGGCCGACGAGGTCAACCGCACGCCACCCAAGACGCAGGCCGCCCTGTTGGAGGCGATGGAGGAGCGCCAGGTCAGCGTCGACGGCGATCCACGAGCGCTGCCCGACCCGTTCATCGTGGCCGCGACACAGAACCCGATCGAGTACGAGGGCACCTATCAACTGCCCGAAGCGCAGCTGGACCGGTTCCTGCTCAAGCTCGACATCCCGCTGCCGCCCCGGGATCAGGAGATCGCGATCCTGGATCGCCACGCCCGCGGGTTCGATCCGCGGGATCTGTCCGCCGTGCGGGCCGTCGCGGGACCGGCGGAGTTGGCCGCGGGCCGGGAGGCGGTCCGGCGAGTGCTCGTCGCCGACGAGGTGCTCGGCTACATCGTCGACATCGTCGGCGCCACAAGGCATTCCCCGTCGTTGAAGTTGGGGGTGTCGCCACGCGGGGCCACGGCGCTGATGGCCACGGCCCGGTCCTGGGCGTGGCTGTCGGGCCGCAGCTACGTGACCCCCGACGACGTGAAGGCGATGGCTCGCCCGACGCTGCGGCACCGGGTGGCTCTGCGACCGGAAGCCGAGCTGGAAGGTGCCAGCGCCGACGGTGTTCTCGAGGGCATCCTCTCCGCGGTACCGGTACCCCGCTGGTGATCCTGACCGGGCGCACGGGGCTGGTCGCGGCGGTGTGCGCAGTGCCGGTCGGGTTGTCACCCTCTCCTGCACTGACTTTCGTGGCCTTGTCGGCTCTGTTGTGCGCCGCCGTACTCGTCGACGTCGCGCTGGCGGGCAACCCGCGCGCACTCGAGTTCATGCGCAGCGGGACTCGATCGGCGCGGCTCGGCCAGCCGGTCGAGACGACCCTGCGCATCACCAACCGTGGGCGGTCCCGCTTCCGGGGGGTGGTGCGGGACGCCTGGGCGCCCAGCGCGGCCGCGACACCACGCACCCACGCGATCGATCTTGCTGTCGGAGCGCAGGTTTCGGTGACCACGACGCTGAACCCGGTTCGTCGCGGCGATCAGGTGTCCGGTCCCGTCACCGCCCGCTCGCTCGGCCCGCTGGGGCTGGCGGGCCGGCAGGGCTCGCACCGCGTCGAGGGCGACGTCCGCGTCCTGCCGCCGTTCCTCTCACGCAAGCATCTGCCGTCGCGGCTCGCGCGCTTGCGCGAACTCGAGGGTGCGACACCGGCGTTGATCCGCGGCCAGGGCAGCGAGTTCGATTCGCTGCGCGAGTACGTCGTCGGCGACGACGTCCGGTCGATCGACTGGCGTGCGACTGCCCGGCGCGCCGACGTGGTGGTGCGCACGTGGCGTCCCGAGCGGGATCGGCGGGTGGTGATCGTGCTGGACACCGGGCGGACGTCGGCGGGCCGCGTCGGTGTCGATCCCGCGGCGGCCGAGCCGGTCGGCTGGCCGCGGCTGGACTGGTCGATGGATGCCGCGCTGCTGCTGGCGGCGCTGGCGTCTCGCGCAGGTGATCATGTCGACTTCCTGGCACACGATCGCGTCACCCGGGCCGGTGTGTTCACCGCGTCGCGCAGCGAGCTGCTGGCTCGGCTCGTCGAGGCGATGGCGCCGTTGGAGCCGGCGCTGGTGGAGTCCGACGCGCGCGCGATGGTGGCGGCGGTGCTGCGGCGGGTGCGGCGGCGGGCGCTGGTCGTGCTGTTGACGGATCTGAACGCCGCCGCGATCGACGAGGGGCTGATGGGTGTGCTCGGGCAGCTGACGGCCAAGCATCAGGTGCTGCTGGCTGCGGTGTCCGACCCGCGGGTCGACGCGCTCGCGGCGGGTCGGGCGGATGCGGTCGAGGTGTACGACGCCGCGGCGGCCGAGCGGGCCCGAGGCGAGCGGCGCGACATCGCATCGCGGTTGCGCAGCCGCGGTGTCGACGTCGTCGACGCACCGCCGGAGGACCTGGCGCCGGCGCTGGCCGATCACTACCTGGCGATGAAGGCCACCGGCCGCCTGTAGGGCTCACCCTCTTTCGGCGAGCAGACACAAACTCGAGCTTTTCCGCGGCGTGTCGGCTCGAGTTCGTGTCTGCTCGCCGGGAGAAATTCATCCCCAGACACGCATTCATCCCCAGATGCACCGATTGGTGCGCCACACCCCCGTCGTGCCGGCCGCACGATCGCGGCATGCAACCGGCGCTCGCGGACCTGTTCATTCGCCACGGAGATTTCGTCGACACCGCAACGCTTCTCACCGTCATCACCCGCGGCCGGCTCGATCACCTGGCGAAGCGGGGTGAACTCATCCGCGTTCGGCATGGCATGTACGGCAGGGCGCTCCCCGACCGCGCGGGCCGACTCGCCGTACTCGATCACCACCTGGGTCAGCCCGCTGTCGCATGCCTGGGGACCGCGGCCGCGCTCTACGGCTTCGACACCGAGGGCACCACGACGCTGCATGTGCTCGACCCCGGCATTCGCCTGCGGCCGACCCTCGGTCTGATGGTGCACCAGCGTCTAGGCGCACCGCTGAAGCGTGTCGACGGCAGGCTCGCGACCGCTCCGGCATGGACCGCGGTCGAGACCGCTCGCATGCTGCCCCGGCCCCGCGCACTGGCCACTCTCGACGCGGCCCTGCACTCGGGATGGTGCACGCCCCGCGAGATCGAGCAAGCGATCACCGAGCAGAAAGGCCGCCGCGGCATCGTCGCGGTGCGCGCGCTGGCACCCGTCGCCGACGGCCGCGCCGAATCGCCGATGGAGAGCGAGGCCCGCCTGGTGATGATCGACGGCAGTCTCCCCCTGCCGGAGTTGCAGTACCAGATCGACAATTGGCGCGTCGATTTCGCCTGGCCCGACGCCGGTGTGGTTGCGGAGTACGAGAGTGTCGAATGGCACGCCGGACGGCTCGAGATGCTCCGCGATCGTGCACGTTTTGCCGCGATTCAACAGCTCGGGTGGACGGTCATTCCGATCGTGGCCGCCGACGTGCGGATGTATCCCCGGAAACTCGTCGAGCGGATCGCCGCACATCTGGACCGCCACATCCCCGCGAACAGTCGCAAACTCGCGTGAGACACGCCCAAAAGAGCTCGAGTTCGCGTCTGCTCGCCGGAACAAAGTCTGCTCGCCGGAACAAAGTCTGCTCGCCGGAACAAAGTCTGCTCGCCGGAACACACTCAGCCCGTCGGGACGTAGTCGGGTGCGTCGTCGATGTCCCCGGTCTCGCCGCGGCGCACAGCGCGACGCCCGAAGTACCCGACATAGCCGAGGAAGCAGGCCTCCGCGGCCACCCCGATCGCGATCCGCAGGAACGTGGGCAGCGGCGACGGCGTGACGAAGGCCTCGATCAGCCCCGCGATCGCCAGCACCGCGACCAGCCCGATCGCCACCGAGATCACCGCCCGGCCTTGTTCGGCGAGCACCTGCGCACGCGGCCGGTCCCCCGGCGCCACCACCGACCAGCCCAGCCGCATGCCCGCGGCCGCCGCCAGGAACACCGCGGTCAGTTCGATCAACCCGTGCGGGGTGATCAGCCCGAGGAAGACGTCGCCGCGGCCGGCGCCGAACATCACGCCCGCGAGCACCCCGAAGTTGAGCGCGTTCTGAAAGAGGATGTACGGGATGGGGATTCCGAGCAGGATCGCCGCGACCACGCACTGCGCGGCGATCCACGCGTTGTTGGTCCAGACGCTGAACGCGAACGACGCCGCCGGGTGCTCGCTGTAGTAGGCCGCGAACTCCGTGTTGACCAGCTGCTCGATCTCCCGCGGTGTGCCGATCGTGGCCTGCACCTCGGGGGTGCCGGCGACCCATACCGCCAACACCGCCGACACGGCGAAGAACGCGATCGCGGTACCCGCCCACCACCGCCAGGAGCGATACGCGACGACGGGGAACGACACCGTCCAGAAGCGCACGAACTCCCGCCACAGCGGGGCGTGCGCGGATGTGACGACGGAGCGTGCCCGTGCCACCAGGCTGGAGAGCTTGCCGACGAGCACCGCGTCCGCCGACGATGACCGCACCATCGACAGGTGCGTCGACACCCGCTGGTAGAGCTCCACCAGTTCGTCGGCTTCGGCACCGGTGAGCCGCCTGCGCCGCTTCACCAGATGGTCGAGGCGATCCCAGGCCGGCCGGTGCGCCAGCACGAACGCGTCGACATCCACCCCGCCGACTTTAGTAGCGTGGCAGCATGGCCAGCCCGCAGGTGGTGACCGGTGACGCGGTCGTCCTCGACATCCAGATCGCCCATTTGCCGGTGCGCGTCGTGTCGACGGTGATCGATGTCGTGGTCGTGGTCATCTTCTACGTTCTCGGTGTACTGCTGTGGGCATTGACGCTCTCGCAGTGGGATTCCGCGCTCTCCGATGCGGTGCTCATCGTGTTCACCGTGCTCACCCTGGTGGGGTATCCGTTGATCTTCGAGACCGCGACCCGGGGCAGGTCGCTCGGCAAGATGGCGATGGGGTTGCGCGTGGTTAGCGACGACGGCAGTCCAGAACGGTTCCGCCAGGCGTTGTTTCGCGCGCTGTCCGGAGTGCTGGAAATCTGGATGCTGACCGGTGGACCCGCGGTGATCTGCAGTCTGGTCTCGCCGCAGGGCAAGCGGATCGGCGACATCTTCGCCGGCACGGTCGTGATCACCGAACGCGGCCCCCGGATGGCACCGCCCCCGATGATGCCGCCGCAGCTCGCACCCTGGGCGTCGGCGCTCGAGCTGTCCGCACTGCGGCCCGAAACCGCCGAGATGGCAAGGCAGTACCTGAGTCGCGCGCACCAGCTCGATCCCCGGGTGCGCGACGAGATGGCCGGCCGCATCACCGGTGAGGTGGTCGCACAGGTCTCCCCGCCGCCCCCGCCGGGCACGCCGGCCGGCCAGGTGCTCGCCGCGGTGCTCGCCGAGCGGCATCGCCGGGCCGTGCAGCGCCTGCAGCCGCCCGCGCCGAACCCCTACTGACGCACCACGCCGACCATCGTCAGCACCGCGGCCACCAGGCTCGTGACCGTGCGCACGTGATTCCACGAGGTCCAACTCACCAGGTAGGTCTGCCACACATCAGGCGTGGCGGCGGCTGCGTCGAGCCCGTCGTTCAACGGCACGTTGGCCACGACCGTGACCACCGCTCCCGCCACCCCGAGCACGGCACCGGCCACGAGCCACCCACGACCGGGCGGCGAGGCCACCACCGCCGTCACCCCCATCGCGAGCGCCAGCAGCGCGGCACCGAAGTACGAGAGAAGGAACATCCCACTGGTCTGCGCCGCGCCGTTGATGCCCCTCATCGCCGCGACGGCGTTCTGCGGGCCGGCGCGGTCGAGGCCGGCCATCACGAATGTCGAGAACACGAGCATCATGCCGCCCGCCGCGGCGCTGGCCAGCGCGGAGGCGGACGAGACGACGGTCAGGGCACTGATGGTCATGGGGTCCAGTCCACCCGACTTCTGCAAGACGATCCATAGCCGAAACACGCAGAAACATCATCGCGCGTCTACCGTGACTCCATGGACGCTCTCGCCGGCCTGCTGGACGGTATCCGCGCCCGAGGCGCCTTCGTGCTGCGGATGCGGCTGGACCCGCCGTGGGCGATGCGCGTGTGCGACGAGGCGCCGTTGACCGTCGTCTGCCAGACGCACGGCCGCGCGGTGATCGTCCCCGCCGACTGCCGGCCGATCGACCTGACCGCCGGCCACCTGGCACTGACCCGCGGCACGCAGCCCTACGTCTTCGCCGACGACGCCGACACCCGGCCGACGATCGTCATCCATCCCGGCCAGCTCTGCACGACGGTGTCCGGGGACGACCTGCGTTTCGAGATGTCGCTGGGGGTGCGCACGTGGGGCAACAGTGGCACCGGCGCCTGCCGGTCGGTGATCGGAGCCTACGAGGGCCACAGCATGGTCAGCGCCCGACTGCTCGACGCGTTGCCACCGGTGGCCGTGGTGGCCGCCGACGCGTCGCTGGTGACGTTGCTCTCGGACGAGGCCGGACGCGACGGGCCCGGCCAGGAAGCGTATCTGGACCGGCTGCTCGATCTCCTGCTGATCTCCGCGGTTCGCACCTGGTTCGACCGCAGCGACGCAGCGCCGACGTGGTGGCGGGCCGAGCATGACGCGATGATCGGGCCCGCCCTGAAATTGATGTACCGCAACCCTTCTCACCCCTGGACGGTCGCGCGATTGGCCACCGCGGTCGGGAGTTCACGGGCTGCGTTCGCCCGCCGGTTCACCGATCTGGTCGGCGAGCCACCGATGGCGTTTCTGACCGGGTGGCGGCTCGCACTGGCCGCCGATCTGCTGCGCTCCGGCGCCACGGTCGCCGCGGTGGCCCACCAGGTCGGCTACGGCAGCCCGTTCGCGCTGAGCACCGCGTTCAAGCGCGTGCACGGTGTGAGCCCGCAGCAGCACCGCGCGGCCGCGAGCTGACTCAGCCAGGGATCCAGTTGCCGTGGAATCCGTGGGGAACCCGTTGCGGCAGTCCAATTCTCGCGATCGGCTGACCGGTGAAGTCGGCGGCGTCGATGATGACCAGATCACTGCCGTCTCGCTCGGCGTCGTACACATAGGCCAGGTACCAACCGCTGCTCTCGTCGGCCGGACCGTCGGCGGGCACGAACACCGCCTCGCCCGGACCTCCGGGTGAGGCTGCGGTGCCGAATCGGTGCTCCTGCGCGGCGCCGGTGACGAGGTCGTGACGGACCAGGCTCGCCCCGGCCACCGTCACCGAGTACCGGGCCGGCAGCGTCACCAGCCGGTCGTCGATCCGCGGGAACTCCACGGCCCTGTCGTCGAGCTGCGCCTCGGTGACGGTGCCGCGCAGCATGTCGATCGTCCACGTCCACATCACCGCCTTCGGCCCGAAATCACTGCTCTCGCGCCATAATTCGGCATATCTCACCGCTTGCAGGACCAGTCCGTCGGCGGTGTCGTGGGCGTTGACGACGTGGAACACGTAGCACGGGTCGATGTCGAACCACCGGATCGGACCGAACGGATCGTCACGCCGCAGGACACCCAACCGAGCTCCGTAATCGTCGTCCCAGCGGAACGGCATACTGCCCCGCATCGCCGCTTCCAGATTGAACACCACCGGAAGATCCATGAAGACAACGTGATCGGCGGTCAACGCGAAGTCGTGCATCATCGTCATCGCGGGCACCTCGACGGGGCGGTTGATCACCAGGTCACCGGAGGCGTCGGCACGGTGGTAGGTCACGTTGGGGCCGAGCAGATTTCCGTAGCCGAAGAAGTGGAGTTCGCCGGTGGTCGGGCAGATCTTCGGGTGGGCGGTCATCGCGTCGACGAGCTTGCCGCCGAAGTCGTAGGCGCCGACGGTGCGCAGGTCGTTGGTGATCTCGTAGGGCAGGGAGGATTCCACGAGCGCCAGAGTCTTGCCCGCGTGGTTGACGACGTGGGTGTTGGCGACGCTGGAGCGCAGGTTGCGGCTGCCGTCGGGGTTGTAGACGCCGAACGGCTCCTCGAAGCTCTCGGTGCGCACCCAGCGGTTGCGATACCAGGCCGCCCGGCCGCCTTCGATGCGCACACCGTGCACCATGCCGTCCCCGGTGAACCAGTGCCCGCCGTCGGCGCGCGGGTTGGGGCCGTTGCGCAGGTACCAGCCCGTCAGCTCAGGGGGAATGGCGCCCTCGACGGGCAGGTCGAAAGCGGTGAGTTCGTCGGGCACGGGCGCGTAGTTGCCGGTGCGGAACACGTCGACGGGCGCCTCGCTGTCGGTGTCGGTCATCCGACCAGCCTGCCACCTCATCTCAGAAAGTGACCGTTGCATCGCGATAGTTTCCGATATATCGTCAATGCATCGGAGCGCACCACCGCGCTCCCCACGACGTAAGGACACGACATGAACACCCCATTCACCCCTCCCGAGCCCGGCCCGAGTTTCGGTCCTGATTTCGGGTTCCGTCCCCACGACCGCCGCGCGCTGCACGAGCATCGGCGCCAGGCGCGACGCGAGTTCCGTGACCACCTCCGCGAGCACGTGCGTGATCACCGGGGCCAGGCCGGCTTCGGATTCGGCCCCTTCGCCCCCGGCCCCGGGTTCGGCCCGGGCTTCGGCCCGGGTTTCGGTCCGGGGCCGTTCGGCTTCGGCGCCGGCGGGCGCGGCGGCGGACGCCGCGGTGGCGGTCGCGGCCGACGCGGCGATGTGCGCGCGGCGATCCTCGCTCTGCTCGCGGAGCGGCCGATGCACGGCTACGAGATGATCCAGGAGATCGACGCGCGCAGCCAGCAACTGTGGAAGCCGAGCCCCGGTTCGGTGTATCCCACGCTGCAGCTGCTGGTCGACGAAGGTCTACTGGTGGCGACCGAGAGCGAAGGCAGCAAGAAGCTCTTCGAGCTGACCGACGAGGGTCGCGCGGCCGCCGAGAAGATCGAGACCCCGCCGTGGGACGAGATCACCTCGGGTGCCGATCCGGCCGCGATGGGCCTGCGCACCGCCATCGGCCAGCTGATGGGCGCGGTCGCGCAGTCAGCGCACGCCGCCACCGGTGAGCAGCAGCAGCGCATCGTCGAGATCGTCAACAATGCGCGCCGGGAGATCTATCAGGTCCTCAGCGAGGACTGAGCGCGCCATCTGAGTGCCGAGACCGGCGCGGTTTCTTTCCCGAACTCGGGATGAAACCGCGCCGGTTCTGCGTCACTAGTCACCATGCAGACTTTCAGCCTCGCCCACCACGTCGTCGGCCGCGTCGGATTCGGTGCCATGCAGCTGCCCGGACCGGGCGTGATGGGCCCGCCCCGGGACCACGACGAGGCGATCAGAGTCCTCAGACGCGCCTTGGAACTGGGCATCAACCACATCGACACCGCCGAGTTCTACGGTCCGAAGGTCGCCAACGAGCTGATCCGCGAGGCGTTGCACCCGTACCCGGAGAACCTGGCCCTGGTCAGCAAGGTCGGCGCGCGCCGCGACGAGGCGGGCAACTGGAACTCTGCCCAGCAGCCCGACGAGCTGCGTGCCGACATCGAGCAGAATCTCGAGACCCTGGGCACCGACCGCATCGCGGCGGTCAACCTGCGCATCCACTCCGGGGATCCCAACAGCGTCGGACCGGTCGACGCCGAGCTGTTCCCCCGCCAGCTCGACGCGATGATCGCCGCCCGCGACGAGGGCCTGATCGAGGGCATCGGGTTGAGCAGCGTGTCCGAAGAGCACCTGCGGATCGCGTTGGACAAGACCGACATCGTCACCGTGCAGAACGCCTACAACCTCGTCGACCGCACGTCCCAGCCGCTGCTCGACCTGTGCACCGAACGGGGCATCTCGTTCGTACCGTTCTTCCCGCTGGGGTCGGCTTTCACCGCCGACAACCCCGTGCTCGGGCATCCCGCGGTGCGGGCCGAAGCGGAGAAGCTGGGCCGCACCCCGGCGCAGATCGCATTGGCCTGGACGCTGAGCGTCGCCCCCAACGTTCTGCTGATCCCGGGGACTTCGTCGGTGGCGCACCTGGAGGAGAACACCGCGGTCGCCGACATCGAGCTCGACGAGGAGACCAAGCAGGCGCTCGACGCCGCCGTGTGAGGCCGGGCCGGGGATTCTTCGTTTCGCCGCCGGCGGCAATACCATCGACGTCATCATGACGACCAGTACCGCCGGGTCTCGACCCGACCAGTTGTCGGCGGAGGCGCAGCGCAGACGGACCTTCGCCGTCATCAGTCACCCCGACGCCGGCAAGTCCACCCTGACCGAAGCGCTGGTTCTGCACGCCAAAGCCATCACCGAGGCCGGTGCCATCCACGGCAAGGCCGGCCGCCGCTCCACCGTCTCGGACTGGATGGAGATGGAGAAGGCACGCGGCATCTCGATCACCTCGACGGCGCTGCAGTTCCCCTACGTCACCAAGACCGGGGACACCTGCGTGATCAACCTGCTCGACACCCCGGGCCACGCCGACTTCTCCGAGGACACCTACCGCGTGCTGACCGCCGTCGACTCGGCGGTCATGCTGATCGACGCGGCCAAGGGTCTGGAACCGCAGACACTCAAGCTGTTCCAGGTGTGCCGTCACCGCCGCATCCCGATCATCACGGTGATCAACAAGTGGGACCGTCCGGGCCGGCACGCACTGGAGTTGATCGACGAGATCCAGACCCGCATCGGACTCAAGCCGACGCCGCTGACATGGCCCGTCGGCATCGCCGGCGACTTCAAGGGTGTCTTGGACCGGCGCACCGGTACCTACATTCGCTTCACCCGGACCGCGGGCGGCGCGACCGCCGCGCCTGAGGAGCACATCGCCGCCGAGCAGGCGCACGACGCCGCGGGCGTGGACTGGGACACCGCGGTCGAGGAGTCGGAGCTGCTCAGTGCCGACGACGCCGATTTCGATCCCGAGACCTTCCGGGACTGCACGTCGAGCCCGGTGCTGTTCACCTCCGCGGCCCTCAATTTCGGGGTGAACCAGCTACTCGACGTGCTGTCCGAACTCGCCCCGCCACCGGCGGGCGCGCTCGACGCCGACGGCAACCGGCGCGAGGCGACGGCCCCGTTCAGCGCGTTCGTGTTCAAGGTGCAGGCCGGCATGGATTCGGCGCACCGGGACCGGATCGCTTATGCGCGAGTGTGTTCGGGCACCTTCGAACGCGGTGACGTGCTCACCCACGCGTCGACGGGCAAGCCGTTCGTCACCAAGTACGCGCAGACGGTGTTCGGTCAGCAGCGCTCCACGCTGGACACCGCGTGGCCCGGCGATGTCATCGGTCTCGCGAACGCTCAAGCCCTGCGCCCCGGCGACACGCTGTATTCCGAAGTGCCCGTGGTGTATCCGCCGATTCCGAGCTTCTCCCCCGAATATTTCTCGGTCGCGCGCGGCAAGGATCCGAGCAAGCACAAGCAGTTCCGCAAAGGCATCGAGCAGCTGGACCAGGAGGGCGTGGTGCAGGTGCTGCGCTCGGACCGGCGCGGCGAGCAGGCGCCGGTGCTCGCCGCGGTCGGGCCGATGCAGTTCGAGGTGGCAAGCCACCGGATGGCCGCCGAATTCGGCGCCCCGATCACGCTGGAACCGTTGAGCTACACGGTCGCTCGAATCACCGACGACGAGGGCGCCGAGGTGCTGCAGAAGCTGGCCTCGGTCGAGGTGTTCACCCGCACCGACGGCGTTCTGCTGGCGGTGTTCTCCACGAAGTGGCGGCTGGAGAACGTGGCGCGGGAGAACCCGGACGTCACGCTGCGCTCGCTGGTCGCGGCCGGCGACAACTAGCGCAGCTAGTCCACGTCCACCCAGTCCAGTGTGCGCGAGACGGCCTTCTGCCAGCCCGCGTATCCCTCGGTGCGCTGGTCGTCGGACCAGTCCGGCGACCAGCGCTTGTCCTCTTGCCAATTCGCGCGCAGGTCGTCGGCGCCGTCCCAGAACCCGACGCCCAGCCCGGCGGCATAGGCCGCGCCCAGCGCGGTGGTCTCGGCGACGACGGGCTTGACGACGTCGACGCCGAGCACGTCGGCCTGGATCTGCATGCACAGGTCGTTGGCCGTGATGCCGCCGTCGACCTTGAGTACCTCGAGGTGCACGCCGGAGTCGGCCTCCATCGCGTCGACGACGTCGCGGCTCTGGTAGCAGATCGCCTCGAGCGTCGCGCGCGCCACATGTGCGTTGGTGTTGTAGCGGGAGAGCCCGACGATCGCGCCGCGCGCATCCGAACGCCAGTACGGCGCGAAGAGACCCGAGAACGCCGGCACGAAGTACACGCCACCGTTGTCTTCGACTTGACGGGCGAGAGACTCGCTCTGCGAGGCGCCGCTGATGATGCCGAGTTGGTCGCGCAGCCACTGCACGGCCGAACCGGTCACCGCGATCGAACCCTCCAGGGCGTACACGGGTTTCGAGTCACCGAACTGGTAGCAGACCGTGGTCAGTAGCCCGTTGTCGGAGCGGACGATCTTCTCCCCGGTGTTGAGGAGCAGGAAATTGCCTGTGCCATAGGTGTTCTTGGCTTCGCCTTCGGCGAGGCAGACCTGCCCGACCATCGCCGCCTGCTGGTCGCCCAGGATGCCGGTGATCGGGATCTCGCCGTCGGCCGGGCCGGTGTCACGGGTGGTGCCGAACGGTTCGGTCACCGACGACGGCCGGATCTCGGGCAGCATCTGACGCGGAATCCCGAAGAACGACAGCAACTCGTCGTCCCAGTCGAGTGTCTCCAGGTTCATCAGCATCGTGCGACTGGCGTTGGTGACGTCGGTGACGTGCACTCCGCCGCGGTGCCCACCGGTGAGGTTCCACAGCACCCAGGTGTCCGTGGTGCCGAAGATCGCGTCGCCCTTCTCGGCGTCCTCCCGCACCCCGTCGACGTTGTCGAGGATCCACTGCACCTTGCCGCCGGCGAAGTAGGTGGCCGGCGGCAGCCCGGCCTTGCGGCGGATGATGTCACCGCGCTCGTCGCGGTCCATGGCCGAGGCGATGCGGTCGGTCCGGGTGTCCTGCCAGACGATCGCATTGTGGTAAGGCCGTCCTGTTTTGCGGTTCCAGACCAGTGAGGTCTCACGCTGGTTGGTGATCCCGAGCGCCGCGAGGTCGCCGGTCGACAGGTTCGTCTTGTTCAGTGCCGTCGCCAGCACCGAGCCGGTGCGCTCCCAGATCTCCACGGGGTTGTGTTCGACCCAGCCGGCCCGGGGCAGGATCTGTTCGTGTTCGAGTTGGTGACGACCCACCTCGGCGCCGTCATGGTCGAAGATCATGCACCGGGTGCTGGTGGTGCCCTGGTCGATTGCAGCGACGAAGTCGGCCATCGGTCCATGATGGACCACCAGACCGAGCTGATCGACCGAACGCCCCGCCGGGTCGCGCTAGAGTGCGAAGACGCGACGGAAAGGTGCCGCTCATCAACGCTCGATCCCGCCGCTACGGTTTCGCCGGTCTCATCGCCACCGCTGCGGCCGCGCCGCTCCTGTTCAGCGGGCCCGCGCTCGCTCAGCCCGCTCCCCCACCCGCCGATCCCCGGGCCGGGTGCGAGTCTCCCGAGTACGGCGGCGTCTTCGTGCCCGTGACCGCGACCCGTGCCGAATGCCAGTACATCATCGCAGGCAGCTTCTACTACGACGATTACGACAACGGCGTCTACACCGGCACGCTCGTGTACCGCGACGGCGCGAAGGTTCCCACGGAGCGCCCGCAGATGCCCGAACTGTTCACCATGCCCGGTGGCGGCCTGCCGCCTGTCGTGCCGTTCCAGGTGGGGCCCTGAACCGCCCCGCCCCGCCGGCGGGCCTGGTGAACATGCCACGCGGCGGTCCGAAGGCCTCCTGCCTGGACCGCCTGCTGGAGACCGACCGCCAGGAGTACCTGGACCGCGATGACGTCGACCCGAAGGTCAAGCGCAGCGTGATCCGCGCGCTGGACTGGACCGGCGACGTGTTCGGCAATCACGACCGATTCGCCACGATCGCGCTCGAGCAGGTCGCCGACGTCCCCGACCCGCGCATCCTCGAGCTGGGGGCGGGCCATGGTGCCTTGTCGCGCCGGCTGCTCGAATGGCATCCGTCGGCCCGCGTCACCGTCACCGACGTCGAACCCGAATCCGTCGCGACCATCGAAGCCGAGCTCGGCGCGCACCCCCGCGCCACCGTCGCACAGATGGACGCCACCGCGCTCGACGCCGCCGACGGCGCCTACGACCTCGCGGTGTTCGCTCTGGCGTTCCACCACCTGCCGCCGACCGCCGCCGCGAGGGTCCTCGCCGAGGGCACCCGCGTGGCCACCACACTGCTGATCATCGATCTGCCCCGCCCGCCGACGCCGCTTCACCTGGCCCGGTTGGCGACGATGCTGCCGCTGGCACCGTTCCTGCCGTTCGCCCACGACGGCGTGATCAGCTCGCTGCGGACCTACAGCCCGTCGGCGCTGCGCGCACTCGCCCGTCACGCCGATCCGGACATGCGTGTGGAACTGCGCGGCGGCTGCCTCAGCCCGCAGGTGATGCTGGCCTCGCGAGGACCGTCGGCAGGCGCCTGAGCCACGGTCGCGACGCCCTCGACAAGCTGCGCCGAACCGGTCGCGCTCCGACCGAGGCGGCATAATGTGACAGCATCGCGGGGGTTGCTGGTTGTGCGGGGGGAGGTTCGATGGAGGGGACTCCCTTCGGTCGGTACCGGTTGATCGAGGTGCTGGGCCGTGGCGGCATGGGCGAGGTGTGGCGCGCCCACGACACGGTGACCGACCGCGTGGTGGCGCTCAAACTGCTGCCCGCCCAGTGGGCCGAGGACGAGCTCTACCTGCAGCGCTTCCGCCGTGAGGCGCACGCCGCCGCCCGACTGACCGAGCCCCACGTGGTGCCGATCCACAACTACGGCGAGGTGGACGGTCGGCTGTACGTGGACATGCGGCTGATCGACGGCTGTGACCTGCAGACGTTGCTCGGCAGTGGGGTGCTCGTCCCGGGCCGGGCGGTGGTGATCGTCGAGCAGGTCGCGATGGCGCTCGACGCCGCGCATCAGGCCGGGCTGGTGCACCGCGACGTCAAGCCGTCCAACATCCTCATCGCCCGTTACGACTTCGCCTACCTGATCGATTTCGGCGTGGCACGGGCCGTGACCGACACCGGCCTGACCAACTCCGCGCACATCGTCGGCACCCTGCCGTACATGGCGCCCGAACGGTTCCGCAACGGGATCAGCGACGTGCGGTCCGATGTGTACTCGCTGACATGCGTTCTGGCGCAATGCCTGACGGGCAGGACACCGTTCCCCGGCCAGAGTGTCGAGGAGCAGATGATGGCGCATCTGACCGCGCCACCGCCGATGCCGTCGACGATGACCCCGTACATCCCGGCCGCGTTCGACGCCGTCATCGCCACAGGCATGGCCAAGAACCCCGACGATCGGTACCAGACCGCGCTGGAGCTCGCCGAAGCGGCGAGCCGCGCGCTCGACAGCGCCGCGTCCACCCCGGTGCGGGTGTCGGTGACGGCGAACCCGCCCGGCGCGGACGGCGACATGGCCGCGACGCTTCTGGGCGGTGAGCCCGGCGGGCAGGAGACGAGCGAGGGCGGCCTGGACCTCACGCGCACGGGCGACTCCATCGACGATCTCCTGGACCGGGCGGTCGCCGCCGTCAACAGCGGTGACCGGGTCAAGGCGTCCGCGCTGGCCGACCAGGTCCTGGCCGTCGACCACCGCAACGCCGAGGCCGAGGACCTGTTGCGAGCGCCCACCGATCGGGGCGAGATCCGCCGCCTGACCATGATCTCGGCCGACCTCGTCGATGCCACCGAGCTGGCGCTGCGTGTGGAGCCGGAGACCCACCGCCTCCTGGTCAGCCGTTTCCGCGACCTCGTGCGGCAGGTCGCCGACCGCTACGAGGGTCACGTCGCCTCCTCCAAGGCCGACGGCCTGCTGGTGGTGTTCGGTTATCCGAACGCCCATGACGACGACGTGCGCCGCGCGGTCCAGGCGGGGCTCGACATCGCGCGCGACGTGGAACGGCTCAGCGAGCAGGCGAGGCGCCGATTCGGTGCGGGTGTCGACGTCCGCATCGGTGTGCACCGCGGGCCGGTCTATCTCGACAGCGACCAGGACGACGTGTACGGCCTGGCGGTCAGCCTCGCCGCGCAGGTGTCGGCCCTGGCGCCGACCGGCGGGGTGGCGGTGTCGCACTCGGTGGAACCATTGGTGCGCAACGCGTTCGATCTGGAACGGATGCCGTCGGCGGCGATGCCAGGCTCGGCGGAGGTGCTCAATCCGTTCCGCGTCCTCGGCGAGCGCGCCTACACCACGACCGCACCGATGGGTCCGCTGGTGGGACGGGACCGCGAGTTCAGCCGGTTGGAGAAGAGTTGGCGGCGCGCACAGGCGGGCACGCTGACGGTGCCGGCTGTGGTGTTCCGCGGCGAGGCGGGCATCGGCAAGAGCCGGCTCGCCGCGGCGGCCACCGAGCTGGTGACCCGGGACAACGCCACGGCCATCGAACTCGTCGGCTCCCCCGTGCACGCCGACGTGGGCCTGCATCCGGCGCGACTGCTGCTGGAGCGCCGCTGCGGCATCACCCGGGTCACCGAGCCGGTCCGCCGCCTGCACCTGCTGGAGGCCGAACTGCTCGCGCTGGGCCTCGACCCGGGGACCGAGATCGGTTTGCTCGCACCGATTCTGGGTCTCGATGCCGCTCTCGGCTATGCGCCACCGCAAGCGGAGGGCCGCAAACTGGCCGAACTCATCGCGGCGGCCATGAAGAACTATCTGTTCGCCGTGTTCGGCGGCCGGCCCGGGCTGCTCCTGGCCGAGGACGTCCATTGGTTCGACAGGTCCACGCTCGACCTGCTGGGCAGTGTGCTCGCGGCGACCGACGGCCGGCTGCTGGTGGTGATCACCGGTCGCGAAGGCAGTTGGCTCGGTGAGCAGTGGCCCGCCAAGGTCTTCGACCTGTCGCCGCTGTCCGACGAACAGACCGACGAGCTGGTGTTGGCCCTCGATCCGCGGATCGCGCCCGAGCAGTGTGCGGCGGTGCGGGCGCGCTGCGGCGGTGTGCCGTACTACATCGAGCAGGTGGTCAACGGACTCGAATCCGACTCGGGCGCAGCAGCTTCCACCGTGCCCGATTCTCTCTACGAGCCGCTGTTCGCCAGGCTGCTCGCCGTCCCCGATGTCGTGCCGGTCGTCGAGGCGGCGGCGGTGATCGGCAGACAGGTGGATCGTTCCCTGCTCATCGCGGTGTCGGCGCTGAGCGAGGACAAGGTCGACGACGTGATCGACGAGCTCGAGGACGCCAAGGTGTTCGAGCCGCACGGGCCCGACGTGTGGAAGTTCCGCCACGAGCTGCTGCGGGAGGTGGCCGCTGAACTGGCGCCGCCGAGCGTGCGCCGGGCGTTGCACGGCCGGACCGCCGACGTCCTGGTCGCCGGCGCGGCCGGGGAGCCGGACTGGCGTCTGGTCGCCGCGCACTACGAGCAGGCCGAGCGGCACGCCGACGCCGCCGGGGCGTATCGCGAGGCGTCGGCCACCGCACGCCGGCGCGGTGCGCTGGAGGAAGCCCGCACGTACCTGACGCGGTCGCTGGCCCAGCTGGAGCTCTGCCCGCCCGGGCGTGATCGCGACCGCCTGGAGATCGAGCCGCGGCTCGAGCGCGGGTTCCTCACCTCCACCGCCGAGGGTTACCAAAGCCCTTCAGTGGCTGAGGATCTGGAGCGAAGCCTGCAGATCGTCGGTTCGGATCTGCACGACGATCAGGTGATCGGGACGCTGCTCGCGGTGAGCAGCTACTACATCAACAAATCCGATCTGCGCCGCGCACACCAGCTGGCGGAGGCGCTGCAGGAGACTCCCGACGAGCGGCGCCGGGTGTGGAACCCGGCCATCGCCTGCGTGCAGGGCATGGTGATGTTCCTGCGCGGCGAATTCGACCAGGCGCGTAGGTATTTCGAGGAGGCCAGCGCCGGCTTCGACGCCGAGGGTCAGAACAGCATGCAGGAGCTGTGGTTCATCCCCTGGGACGTGGTCGCGCTGGCCTACGAGCACCTCTCGATCTACCACGTGCTGCGAGGTGAGCAGGCGGCCGCGGAACTCGCGATGGCGAAGGCCGAGAATCGGGGGGACGAACTGGCGTTCCCGTGGGGTCCCTACAACCAGGCGTACGCCAACCACATCGAGATCTGGCTGCGCCGGGAGAGCGGCGACCTCGATCGCGCCGAGCGGGTGGTGTCCGACATGGTCGAGCGGGCCGAGCGCTACGGCATCGACTTCTGGCACGCGCTGGGCTCGACGCTGGGGCAGGCCACCGTCGCGGCCGAGATGTCATTGCGCGCAGCCCGGCCCGCGCACGAGCTGTCGGCGCAGATCGATGCGCTCACCGGGTTCACCGACTTCTGGCGATCCCTCGGGCTGTACGCCTATCAAACCCAATACGACTGCGTGATCGGCCAACTGCTGATCGCGGCCGGCCGGCTAGACGACGCCCGCGACCGCATCGATGCAGCGCTGCAGATCGCCGAGGACACCCAGATGCACTTCTTCGACGCGGAGTTGTTGCGGGCGCGCGCCAAGACGCACACCGACCCCGACACCAGCGCCGCGGATCTGGGAGTGGCGATGGCGCTCGCCCGACACCAGGGGGCGCCGCTCTACGAGCTCCGGGCCGCCCTCGACGACGTCGACCTCCGCGGCGAGCCTGCCCGTCCCCAGCTCGCCGACGCACTGAACCGGCTTCCCGCGGACTGCACCCTGCCCGACGTGGTACGGGCGCGCGCCGTCCTCGGCTGACCGGGTGGCCGGACCCGGAGTCTCGGCGCACGTACTCCGCCGAAGACCCCGGACCCGGCCGGGCGGCCGCATGAGTCCCCTCGCATCAGCGGCCTGCTCGTCGGGCACCGGTCGTGCCGTCCCCCGATCGGTGGCGCGGCCGGATTGTCGACCGTGCCGTCCCGGTGTCCGCGACGAGTGAGACAACGATCACGGGACGGGCTTGGAAAAATCTTGGGACGACCCGGCGGCCGGGCGGTCGCGTGATCTCAGGTGTCGTGTTCGAAGACGAACTCGCCGTCGCCGATCCCGAGCCGGTCGCCGTCGGAGAGCTCCGCGCTGCCTTGGACCCGTCCTCCGTTCCGGTGGATCCCGTTGGCCGACCCGGCGTCGATGATCACGAACCCGGTGCCCGAGCCGATGATGACCGCGTGATGGCGGCTGACGCGCGGGTCGCCGAGCACGATGTCGTTGTCGGAATGCCGGCCGATCCGGGTGACGGCATGGGTCAGCGGATACGTCCGGCCCGCCGGCGTGCGTAGCCGCGCGGCGCCGGCCTGCGACGCCGACATCAAGCGGTTGACGGTGGCCACCATGGTGTCGGCGGCGGTCTTCCTGATCGACGGTCCCACGTTCAGGGGCCCCTGCGCCAGGATCACGGCATGCAGATCGCGCAGTTCGGGCGCCGGGTCGATGCCGAGTTCCTCGGCCAGCACCGCTTTCAGCCGGCGATACGCGTCCAGGGCGTCGGATTGACGCTGCGTGAGGTAGTACGCCGTCATCAACTGGGCCCACAGCGGCTCCCGGTAGGGGTGGCGGGCGACCAACTCCTCGAGTTCACCGATCACCGACTCGGCTCTGCCGCAAGCGATCTCGGACTGGGCTCGGACGGTGTGCGCCGAGATCCTGTCTTCCGACAGGGCCACCTCGAAGGTCTGTACGAACGGGAAGCCCCGCAGGTCGGCGAGGAAGTCACCCTGCCACTGGGCCAGCGCGTCCGACAGGTGCGCACTCGCATCCTCGAACTGTCCCGCCGCGGCCGACTCCAGACCTGCCGTCCGGGCCGCGATGAACCGGTCCAGATCCACGTCTCGATCGTCGACGTGCACCCGGTAGCCCCCGGAGGTCTTCTCCAGGAGCCGGCGGTCGTCCACGCCGGAGGTGCGCAGCAGACGGCGCAGGTTGGAGACGTAGGCGTGCAGACTGGCGCGGGCCTCGGCCGGGGCCTGCTCACCCCAGACGGCGTCGATCAGCATCTCGGCGGGCAGGGCCCGATTGCGGTGCAGCACCAGGACGGCCAGCACGGCCCGCTGCTTCGGCGTGCCCAGCGGGACCGCCGCGCCTCCCACGGTCATGTGGAACGGCCCGAGCAGCGCGAAGCTGACACTCGAACTCACCGACGTCGATTCCTCCCCCTGTGCCGCAGGAGCGACCTTACCGGCCAACTGTCCCGCCCGACCGCCGGCGATGGCGTTGAATGGCTGTCGTGGGCGAGGAACTGACACAGACCGAGTTCACTCGCGAGCACCGCCGCGAGTACCGACGCAAGGTGCAGCTGTGCCTCGACGTGTTCGAGACGATGCTGGCGCAGTCCAGCTTCGACTTCGAGAAGCCGCTGACCGGCATGGAGATCGAGTGCAACCTGGTCGACGGTGACTACCAGCCGGCGATGACCAACTCCGAGGTGCTCGCCGCGATCGCCGATCCCGCCTACCAGACCGAACTCGGCGCCTACAACATCGAGTTCAACGTGCCGCCGCGCCGGCTGCCCGGCCGCGCCGGGCTCGACCTGGAGGCCGAGGTGCGGGCCAGCCTGAACGCCGCGGAGGCCAAGGCCAACACCGACGGCTCGCACATCGTGATGGTCGGCATCCTGCCGACGTTGATGCCCCAGCACCTGGCCGGCCACTGGATGAGCGAGTCGACCCGCTACCAGGCACTCAACGACTCGATCTTCACCGCGCGCGGTGAGGACATCGACATCGACATCGCCGGTCCGGAACGCCTGAGCCTGCAGACCGCGTCGATCGCACCCGAATCCGCCTGCACCAGCATGCAATTGCATCTGCAGGTCTCCCCCGGCGACTTCGCCGACAACTGGAACGCCGCGCAGGTGCTGGCCGGGCCGCAGCTCGCCCTGGGCGCCAACTCACCGTTCTTCTTCGGCCACCGGCTGTGGGCCGAGACGCGCATCGAACTCTTCGCCCAGGCCACCGACACGCGCCCCGACGAGTTGAAGACCCAGGGTGTGCGGCCGCGGGTGTGGTTCGGGGAACGCTGGATCACCTCGATATTCGACCTGTTCGAGGAGAACGTGAGGTACTTCCCGTCGCTGCTGCCCGAGCTGTCCGACGAGGATCCGGTTGCCGAACTCGCCGCCGGCCGCACGCCGACGCTGTCGGAGCTGCGGCTGCACAACGGCACCATCTACCGCTGGAACCGCCCCGTCTACGACGTCGTGGCGGGTCGTCCGCACCTTCGGGTCGAGAACCGGGTGCTGCCCGCGGGACCCACGGTGGTCGACATGATGGCCAACGCCGCGTTCTACTACGGCGCGCTGCGAGCACTGTCCGAAGAGGATCGCCCCCTGTGGACCAAGCTCAGTTTCGCCACGGCCCGGGCGAATTTCGAGGCCGCCGCCCAGCACGGGCTGGATGCCCGCCTCTACTGGCCGGGCGCCGGCGAGGTCACCCCGGACGAACTGGTGCTGCGCCACCTGCTGCCGTTGGCCGATGAGGGATTGCGTCGCTGGGAGGTGGCCGCCGAGGTGCGGGACCGCTACCTCGGGGTGATCGAGGGGCGCGCCAAGTCGGGCCGCAACGGCGCGGTCTGGCAGACCGCCGCGGTGGCAGCGCTGCAGGACCGCGGCCTGAGCCGGCCCGCGGCGCTGGCCGAGATGCTGCGCCTGTACTGCGAACACATGCACACCAACGATCCGGTGCACACCTGGGAGGTGCCGACCTAGCGGCTCGGGCAGGTCACGTGGCGGGTAGGTGCTCGCGGTAGAAGTCGGCCAGCCGGTCGACCGCTTGATCGACGTATTCGGCCACGTCGTACATCTCGTAGTGGCCGGCGCCCTCGATCACCATCAGGTCGACCGGATTCGGGGCGAGCTGCCAGAGTTTCATGCCCGCCTCGTAGGACCCCGTCACGCCTCGGCGTCCAGCCAGGATGACCTGCAGCGGCTGGGTCAGCAACTGATCCACGAGGTGGAACGCGTCGTACCCGATCAGCAGGGTGTCGCCCCGGGCCAGCCGTCGATTGGTCGACCGCGGGTGACCGCCCCGCGGCGTCCGGTAGTACTCGATCGCCTGGGTGTTGTCGATGTCGGTGATGCCCGCGGCGACAGCGTCTTCCGCGGTGTCGGGCAGCCAGGTGAGCCGCTCGAGGCGGCCGGTCCGGACTTCGCGGGTGCGCTCCGCCGCCAGACGGTCCAGCGCCGCCGCCGGACCGTCGGGAGAGAATGCGGGCGACCGCCAGCTGTCGCCCATGTTGCCGGCGACCACGGTGCCGATCGCGCGGATGCGGTGGTCGGTGCGGGCCGTGTGCACGGCGTAGCCGCCGCCGGCGCAGATGCCGAGCACTCCGATGCGATCGGCATCGATGCCGGGCACCTGCTGGAGCGCGTCGATGGCGAACGAGATGTCCTCGCCGCGCCGGTACGGATCCTCGAGGTCGCGCGGCGTGCCACCGCTCTCACCCTGGTACGCCGGGTCGAACACGAGGGCGGCGACGCCCCTGGCCGCCAATCGGGACGCATAATTGGCGCCGATCTGTTCCTTCACGCTGCTGCCGGGCGTCGACAGGACGACAGCCGGGCCCGGGCGCTGGTCGTCGGGCAGGTGCAGCAGTCCTGCGAGATCGAAGGAACCGCGGGGGATGCTCAGGGGCCTGATCGTCATGGTGTGTCCGTCCGTCGGTGAACCGGATTCGGTGAACCTGTCTCCTTCTTCAAGCCGCGAGGCCGGTCGAAACTTCCCGCACGACGCGTACCTTGGCGCTCATGGCCGACAACCTCCATAACATGGACTGGGACAGCGCGTATCGGGGCGAGACCGACTTCGGCGGCGAGCCGCCCTGGAACATCGGTGAACCGCAGCCCGAACTCGCCGCTCTGATCGCGGCGGGCAAGGTCCGCAGTGAGGTGCTCGACGCCGGCTGCGGGCACGCCGAGTTGTCGCTGGCGCTGGCGGCCCAGGGCTACACCGTGACCGGGATCGACCTCTCCCCGACCGCGGTCGCCGCTGCGACGGCGGCGGCGCAGGACCGCGGCCTGACCGGGGCGACGTTCCTGGCCGCGGACATCACGAACATCACCGGCTTCGACGGCCGGTTCTCCACGGTGATGGACTCGACGCTGTTCCACTCCTTGCCCGTCGACGGCCGCGACGGGTACGTGCGATCGGTGCACCGCGCCGCAGCGCCGGGGGCGAACTACTTCATCCTGGTGTTCGCCGCGGGTGCGTTCCCGCCCGACGTCGACCAGAAGCCCAACGAGGTCACCGAGGACGAGCTGCGCGAGGTGGTCGGCAGATACTGGGAGATCGACGAGGTGCGACCGGCCTTCATCCACGCGAAGATGCCTGCCGAGGTCCCCCTGCCGCCGCATGCGCGTGACGACAAGGGACGCGCGAAGATGAGCGCGTTCCTGCTCACCGCACACAAGTCGCAGTAGTCTCCGGCAGACCCCCGCTACACTCCGAGGTCGCGCCGAAAGCCCTCTGGCACAATGACACTGGCGGGCTGCAGTTCTTGAATGGACGACAACCCGAGGCCGAGTAGCGCGGAATCGATTCCGCCGCGCAAGATGTCGAGGACGTTCTCGACGCCGGCCTGCCCGCCGGCGGCCAGCCCCCACAGGTACGCGCGCCCGATCATCACCGCCCGCGCGCCGAGGGCGACGGCCTTGACGACGTCGGACCCGCGACGGATGCCGCCGTCGAGCACGATCTCCAGCTGGTCGCCGACCGCCTCGGCGATGGCGGGCAGCGCACGGATCGCTGCCGGGGTGCCGTCCAGGTTGTTGCCGCCGTGGTTGGACACCGAGATCGCGGTGACGCCGGCGTCGACGGCGCGCCGGGCGTCGTCGACGCGCATCACGCCCTTGAGCATGAAGGGCCCGCCCCACTGTTCCCGCAGCCAGGCGATGTCGTCCCAGGTCGGCAGCGGCGTCTGCATCCATTCGCCGTAGGCGCCGAAGAAGGTCGGCGCGGCGCCGCCGTCGGCGAGGTTGGGCGCGGTCAGGTCCGGCACCCGTCCCGTCTTCGCGAACTCGAGAAGCCACCGCGGCCTGCGGAGCCCTTCGGGAGCGAAGCGCAGCATCGCCTTGAGGTCCATCCGTTCCGGGATGGCCGGGCTGCCCCAGTCTCTGCCGTTGGAGAAGGACCAGTCGGTGGTGATGATCAGGCCCGCCGCGCCCGCGCGGCGCGCTCGCTCCATGCGGGCCAGCAGCTTGTCCCGGCCGCCGGTCCAGTACATCTGGAAGAACGTGGCCGGGTTGGCGAGCGTGACCTCCTCGATCGGCTTGCTCGCGAACGACGACAGACCGATCGCGGTGCCGCGGGCGGCCGCCGCGCGGGCCACCGCCACCTCGCCGTCCGGATGGACCGCCTGTACGCCGGTCGGAGAGATCAGCACGGGAAGCGAGATCGCCTGTCCCATCACCGTGGTCGCCACGTCACGCTTACCGGACAGGCCGGCCACGTGCGGTGCGAATCCCAGCTCGGCGAACGCCGCCGTGTTGTCCGATACCGTGACGCCCTTCTCGGAACCGGCGACGAGTGCGCTGTACACGCTGGGTGGCAGTCGCTTCCGGGCTCGTCGTTGCGCGTCGGCGACTGTCTCGAACCAGGCGGCCATGGTGACTCCTCTGCATCTCGGTGCCGTCCACGGTAGAAGCCCGACCGAGGCGCCAGAACTCGCCGATCGGACAGTACCCACCCACCCGGGCGGCCCGCACATCGCACCCGATCGGGGCACGCGAGCACCGCCCACCATCTCCTAGCGTCAGCGAATATGCAAGCAGCTCAACTCGATCCGCTAGCACCGTCGCCCCGGGGCCTGTGGAGCAGCCACGGCATCCGGGTCAGTCGCCGGCGGGGCCCGCACCGACCCCACCGCAGCGCGGCAACGGTGTGCGCGGGCAGGTTCTGTGTGCAGCGGCGTGACGAACTGCTCAGTGTCGAGCACGATCTGGGTCCCGCGGAGCTGTCCGACGCGCTGACCTCGCTGCTGACCGAGCACCTCGTCGACACCGAGGTACTGCGCGGACAGGCGGAGTTCGAGCTGGTCTTCACCGGGGTGGTCCGCTCGACCGTCGACGGCAGCGTGGCATCCTGGCTGCGGTTCTATCGCAATTCGCTGGCTGCCCTCGACCGCGGTGCCACTGCCTTCGGGCCCATCCACGCCGAAGCGCAGGCGCAGGTGCTCGGCACCCGATTGCTCGATCTGGGATCGTGTTTCGGCTTCTTTCCCCTGCGCATGGCCCGCCACATCGAGGTCACCGCAACCGATCTCAGCGCCTCGACCATGCGACTCCTCGCCGCCGTGAGCCCACGGCTACAGCGTCCGCTGACCACGCTGGCCTGCGATGCGACAGCCGTGCCGCTGCCGTCGGGCAGCGCAGACACCGTCACCGTGCTGCACCTGATCGAACATCTCCCGGACGCGGTGATGATCGCGGTCTGCGACGAGGCGCTGCGCCTGGCGCGCCGCCGGGTGGTGATCGCCGTCCCCTTCGAAGACGAGCCACGCGCCTGCTACGGACACCTGCAGCGCTTCGACCGCTCACGCATGCAGGGTCTGGCCGACGACCTGATGCGCCGCCATCGCGGAATCTCCGCACGCACCTTCGAGTTCCACGGCGGCTGGCTGATCCTCGACCGTTAGATCAGGCCCCGCTTGCTCGCGGCGTACACCGCCTCGGCCCGTCTGCTCACCTCGAGCTTGCGCATGATGTTGCTGACGTGGAACTTCGCCGTCGTCGCAGAGATGTAGAGCTTCTCGCCGATCTTGTTGTTGGACAGCCCCGCCGCCAGCAGCCGCAACACCTCGACCTCCCGGTCGGTCAGCTGCGCCTTGGGTTCACCGCGGCCCGACAGGGAGCGGACCACCGCCGCGGCGCTGCGCGAGTCGAACGCGCTGTCCCCGGCGGAGATCGCGCGGATCGCGCGGACCAGCTCGGTGGTGTCGACGTCCTTGACGACGTAGCCGCGGGCGCCGGCATGGACGGCGCGCACCACCAGGTCCTCGTCGAGGAATGTGGTGAGGATCAGCAGGCCCAGGCCGGGATAGGCGGCGGAGAGCTTGCCGCACAGCGTCAGTCCTTCGAACTCCGAGCCCGCCGAGAGTTTGAGGTCGAGCAGCACGACGTCGGGCGAGGTGGCGCGCACAACCGCTTCGGCCTCGGCCTCCGAGGCCGCCTCGCCGACGACCACGAGGTCGTCGGCGCGTTCGAGCACCGACCGCAGACCTTGGCGCAGGATCGCGTGGTCGTCGACGAGGACCAGCCTGATGGGTGTCATGGCATCCCACTTTCTTCGAGAACTGCTGCGCGATACGGGATGCGAGCCACGACGCGGACCCCGCCGAGGCGGGATCGGTGCACATCGAAGCCGCCGCCGTGTCCGGTCGCGCGGGCGGCCATGTTGGCCAGACCGCGGTGGCGGCCGTCGACATCGGCGGCCTCCGCCATCCTCAGCATGAGCCGGATCTTGTGGGGATCGCCCGTGCCGTCGTCGGCGATCGAGAGTGACACCGCGTCCGCGCGGTACGTGAGCCGCACGATGGCACGGGTGGCGTTGCCGTGCATCGCGGTGTTGAACAGCGCCTCCCCCGCGATGCGCAGCAGGGCGTGCTCGACATCGCTGGGCAGCTCCCGTGCGTGCCCGTCGACGCGCAGGCTCACCCGGAGATCCTCGGGCATGTGCACGGTGGCGAGCTGCCCCAGCATTGCGGCCAGGCTGGACCGCTGCGCGTCGGCGGGCTGGTTCAACGCATAGATCGCCGAGCGCAGCTGTTCGGTGGCTGAGCGGGTGAGCTCCTTGGCCAGATCGAGCCGCCCCGCGAGTTCGGTTGACTGCTCGGCGATCTCACTGCGGCAAACTTCGATCTGCATTCCGGCCGAGAGCACCGTCTGCGCGACGCTGTCGTGCAGTTCGCGGGCGATACGGTGACGTTCGGAGTTGAGGACCTGGTGGCGCTGGACGGCTCCGAGTTCGCGCTGGGTGGCCAGCAGTTCGGCGTTGCGCGCCTCGGACTGCTCCAAGAGCGTCACCGATTTGGTGAACAGCGCCGAATTCTGCAGCGCCACCGCGGTCTGACCGGCGAGGATGCGCATCACCATCGCATCGGTGCCGTCGAGGGTCCGGTGCGGCGAGGTCCATGCCGCGAATGCCCCGATCACCGTGCCGTCCAACTCGATCGGTACGTGGGCATGCCGGCTCTCCATCACCGGCAACCGGAACGCGGCCAGCTGTCCGCGCAGGATGTCGTTGAGTCGGTTGAGGACCGCATCCGGCAGCGCCGCACCCGGATCGGTGGCGTCGCAGAGGCCTTCGAAGGCGTAGGCCACGCCCGCGGAATCCAGGATCAGATGTCGCACACTAGCTTCGGGTAGCGCGCCGTCGGCCAGGGCCAGCAGCACCCAGTCGGCGTCCAGCGTGGCTCGCGCCGCCTCGGCCACCGCACGCACGAGCTTCTCCGGACCGTCGATCGTCTGGACCAGAGCGCGGGAGATGGTGTCCAGGGCCGCGATGACCCGGTCCAATCGCGCTGCGGTGACGCGCAACTCGGAGTAGAAGCGACCCTTGCCCGAGCGTAGGCCGGTGAGCCTGGCCAGATCGGGTTGGCCGGCGTCGGCGGCCGTCATCTCACATCGCCGCCTGGAACAACGCCTGCATCTGCGCCACATCCGCGGGCCGCGGATTGGTGCTCATACACGCGTCGGACAGCGCGGTCGTCGCCAGCCGGGGCAGATCTTCGTGCCGCACACCGAGTTCGGCGAGCCCGCGGGGCACTCCGACGTCGCGGGCCAGCCTGTCGATGCGGTCGGCCAGCGCGAGTGCTGCTTCGGCGGCAGGCATGCCGTGATCGGCCACCCCGAGGAACGTCGCG
Organism: Mycobacterium sp. PSTR-4-N; assembly: GCF_022348085.1. GTDB lineage: Bacteria > Actinomycetota > Actinomycetes > Mycobacteriales > Mycobacteriaceae > Mycobacterium. The sequence continues at coordinate 101,892 of NZ_JAKRFN010000006.1, forward strand.
ATGGTCTTGTACGGCTCGGGGTCGGTTTCGGCGTTGAACCGGATCACGTGCGGCAGCAGCACACCGTTGACGACACCGTGCGGCAGGTCGAGCAGCCCGCCCACCTGATGGCTCATCGCGTGCGTGGCGCCGAGGATCGCGTTGGTGAACGCCAGGCCCGCTTCCAGCGCGGCCTGGGCCATGTGCACACGCGCCGGCATCTCGTCCGGGCGCGCCAGGGTGTGGGCCAGGTTGTCGGTCACCATCTGCACGGCGCGCAGCGCGTGGTGGTCGGTGAGCTGGTTGTGGCCCAGGGAGACGAACGCCTCGATGCCGTGGGTGAGGGCGTCCAGACCGGTGGCCGCGTTGAGCCAGTCCGGCATCGTGGTGAGCAGCCGCGGATCGATCACCGTGATGTCGGGCACCAGCGCCCTGCCGAGGATCGTGATCTTGGTGTTGCGGGTGGTGTCTGTGACGATGCAGAACTGCGAGACGTCGGCGCCGGTGCCGGACGTGGACGGCACCACCACCAGTGGCGGAATCGGCATCTCGGCCTTGTCCACACCCTCGTAGTCGAGGATGTTCCCGCCGTTGGCGGCCAGGATCGCCACGCCTTTGGCGGCGTCTATCACCGATCCGCCACCGACGGCCACCAGCACGTCGCAGCCGGACTCGGCGTAGCGCTCGAACCCCGCGGCGATCTCGTGGTCCTTGGGGTTGGGCGTCAGGTCGTGCCACAGCCGGGTCGCGATGCCCTGGTCGGCGAGGTGTCCGACCATCTCGTCGGCCCAGCCGGCCTCGATGAGGCCGGGGTCGGTCACCAGCATCGGCCGCATCGCCCCGAGCCGCATCGCCGCGTGCGCGGCCTCGACCATCGAGGACACCCCGAACACGATCTCCGGGGCGTGGAACTTCAGCAGGCGTGACTCCACCGCCGTGTGCGTGTGTCCTGTCGTCACCTTCTCGCCTCGCCAACCCTCGCGCCGGTCACGTGCTGTGACCGGGCGTTTCCAGGGTACGACCCGCAGGTCACCTGCCGACCGCTTCCGCCGCGAAATCGTGGGCGGCGCTTTCCAGACCCGTCAGGTCGGCCACCACCCGCACCCGGTCGCAGAACTCGGCGTACCGGGGCAGATCGCAGCTGCCCAGACCCCACGAGTAGCGCGGCTCCGGGGTGAGCCACACGGTTTCGCGCGCGCGGCGGGTGATCTCCTCGAACGCGGCCAGGTTGGGATCGCGGCCGTTGGTGCGACCGTCTCCGAGCACCAGCACCGTGGTGCGCCGGGTCACGGCCGACGAGTGCTCGGCCAGGAACTCGCCGAACACGGCGCCGTAGTCGGAGTTCGCCGCCGTGTCGACGACATCGCCGCCGAAGATCTGCCCGAGGGCTCGATCGTCGGGCAGCTCGCGGAACAGTTCTGTGGTCTCGGCGATGTCGGCGACGAACACGAACGATCGGACCTGGGTGAACAGGTCCTGCAGTCCGTGCACGAGGCTCAGGGTGAACCGCGACGTGGCTCGCACCGACAGGCTCACGTCGGCCAGTACGACCAGCCGGGGCCGGTCCTCGGCGCGCCGCACGGTCACCGGCATGAACGGCACCCCGTCGAAGCGCATGTTGCGGCGCATGGTCTGGCCGGAGTCGACGCGCCCCGCGGCCGCGATCCGGCGCCGGTGGGTCAGCGCGCCGTGCAGGGTGCGGGCGAGCCGGCGCAGCGAGTCCTCGAGGTCGGCGCGTTCGGCCTCCCCGATCCGGTCCACCCGGGCTTCGCGCCGCTCCCGCGTCTCGACGATCGCGGTTTCCAGCGCCAGTAGCGCCTCCAGGTGACGCCTCAGTGCCTGCGGCAGATTCTCCAGGACCCCTGCCAGCCGCCTGCGCATCGCCGCGGCGTCACCTTGGTCCCCGTCCTGGGTACCGAATTCGCCGTCCAGCCAACCGAGTAGGGCCTCCTGCTGGGCGATGGTCAGCTCCGCGTCCACGGGGGTACCGGCCGACGTCGAGAGCGTGCCGACGGTGGGCGCACCGCTCAGCCGGTCGGTGGACAGCTGCACCCGGTAGGCGTCATCGGCGCCCGTGCGGGCCTGATCGCTGAACGCGATCTCGTCGGTCAAGGCGGCCAGGTCGATCTTGTTGGCCTCCTGGTGCATGTTGTAGCGCTGGGCGAGGTCCTCCTGTTTGAAGTAGTCGCGGATGCTCGATGGCTTCCCGTGCTCGTGACCCTGCTCCGGGGTGTCGCTGGGTTGCTCTGAGAGCGTGAAGGATTCGAGCTCGCCGGTGTCGACGAGGTCGTCGTGGGCGTGGGAGTGCCCGTGCCCGGAGGCGTCGTCACCCACCCGCACGAGGTGGAAGAACGCATCGAAGATCTCGTCGAAGACCGGCCCGTCGCGCTCGTCCTTGATCAGCGCGACGCGCAGTGCGGTGCGCAGCACGGCCCGGGAGGACAGCACCCCGGGTTGCGCAGCGCACCGCATCGCGTCGGTCGCCTCGGGGATCGAGACCCGTACGCCGCCCAGGCGTAGGAGTCGGACGAAGCGGTGCAGCGTGGCTTCCATGACTACAGGGCGCGGCGTCGGCCCAGCAGGGTCGTCTCCGACTGCTCCGACTTCTTGGGCGTGCCGTAGTAGCCGTCCGTGAAGCGGCCGGGTTTGTCCTTGGCCAGCCGGGCGGTCCGACCGTCGCCGCCGTGATCATGGTGATCGTGGTCGTGACGGTGGTCGTGCCCGTGCGGATGACCGTGCGAATGGTGATGGTGCTCCGGTACTTTCGCGTTCGGGTCGACCAGCCGCGGCAGCGCATCGAGTGCCTTGCGGACGTCCTTGTCGTATTTGACCACCACCGACACGGTGTCCGAGAGCACCTGGGCGGTCAGCTCGTCGACACCCAGGACGGCCAGCGTGCGGGCCCAGTCGATGGTCTCGGAGATGCTGGGCGCCTTGCGAAGTTCCAGGTCCCGCAACCCGCGCACGACATCGACGAGCTGGGTGGCCAGCGCGTCGGACAGGCCGGTGTTCTTCGACTGCACGATCTGCAGTTCCCGCTCGGCGGCCGGATAGTCGAGGAACAGGTGAAGGCACCGCCTCTTGAGCGCTGCCGCGAGATCCCGGGTGTTGTTCGACGTGAGGATCACGTAGGGCACGTGGGTGGCGGTGAAGGTGCCCAGTTCGGGAACCGAAACCTGATATTCGCCGAGCAGTTCGAGCAGGACCGCCTCCAATGCCTCGTCGGCGCGGTCGATCTCGTCGATCAGCAGTACCACCGGTTCGTCGGACCGGACCGCCTCCAGCAGGGGGCGCGGCGCCAGGAAGCGATCGGAGAAGAACACGCTCTCCTGGGTACCGATGCGCTCGACGGCCTCGTCGAGATCCGTCGCATCGGCCACCAGCTGCCCGATCTTCTCGCGAAGGATCTGGGTGTACAGCAGCTGCTTGCCGTAATCCCATTCGTAGAGCGCCTTGGTCTCGTCCTGGCCTTCGTAGCACTGCAGGCGCAGCAGCCGGCGGCCAGTCGCAGCCGCCAGCATCTTGGCCAATTCGGTCTTGCCGACCCCGGCGGGCCCCTCGATCAGCAGCGGCTTGTCCAGGCGGATCTGCAAGAACACGGTGGTGGCCAGGCGCTCGTCGGCGATGTAACCCTGCCCGGCGAGCGCCTCGCGCACCTCCTCCACGGTCGCGAACATCGTTACGGCAGCAGCTCGTCGAGGCTGCCGGTCATGCAGTGCTCGACCACCGGGCGCACGGTGTCGAACGTGCACTCCTTGGCGTTGCCCGGCGTGCAGGCATCACCGAGGACGTGGTTGGTGATGCGGTCGACGTCGGCCTCGTCGCCCTTGATCACCGGTGCGTTCTCGTAGAACTTGGTGGGGCCCTTGCCCAGCCGGTTCTTCGAGTAGCTGTCCTGCTTGACGTCGACGAAGCGCTCGATGATGTTGACGTCGCGCAGCAGGCGGATCGCCGCGGCCAGTGCGGCGTCGGCGGCCTGCACGTCGGTCATGCCGTAGGTGTCCACGCCCATCGCCTGGGCGATGTCGGCGAAGCGCTTGTAGGCCACCGGCATGTTGAACGCCCACACCCGGGGCAGCGCGATCGCGTTGTTGAGGCCGTGGTGGGTGTCGTAGAACGCGCTCACCGCGTGCGAGATCGAGTGGATGATGCCGAGGCCACCGGAGTTGAACGCCTGCGCGGCGATGTACTGGGCGTACATCATGCCCTCACGGCCCTTGAGATCCGTTCCGTTCCAGGTGGCTTCGCGCAGGTTCTCGGCGGTCAGCTTGATCGCGCGGATCGCGTTGCCCAGCGACGGTTCGAAGTTGAGCCGTGACACATAGGGTTCCGAGGCGTGCGCGAGCACGTCGAAGCCGCACTGCGCGGTGTAGTCGGTCGGGCATTCGTAGTACAGCACCGGGTCGTCGACGGCCAGCGTCGCCACCGACGCATCGTCGAATGCCACGTACTTGTGCGGGTTGTCGGGATCGGTGGTGGTGTCGGTGATGACGTAGGCCCACGAGGTCTCCGAGCCGGTGCCCGCGGTGGTGGAGATCGCGATGTGCGGCGGGTTCTTCGGGTTCTCGCTCTTGTTGAAGCCCTCGAAGTCGTTGACGTTGCGGCCGTCATGGGCGATCGAGATGCGGGCGCCCTTGCACGCGTCGTGGGTGGAACCGCCGCCGATGGAGATGAAGCTGTCGCACTCGTTCTCCTGGTAGAGCTTCACCGAGTCCATGACGTTGTAGTCCTTGGGGTTGGACTCCACCTTGTCGTAGACGACGACCTCGAGGCCGTGCCATTTCAGCGACTCGGCCATGTTGTGCACGATGTCGGTGCCGCGCAGGCCCGAGCTCATCAGCAGGACCCGCTTGAAACCCATCTTGAGGGCCTCCGGGCCGACCATCTCATGCGCGCCGGGCCCCATCATGGCGCGGGGGAACGGGTGAAACTCCTTGATGGGGAAGGGCTTCAGAAGATCTTCGACCTTCATGGCGGGGTCCTCTCTGCGGTGCTGCCGGTGGTGTCGGGGACCACCATGGCACGGCAGATGTGACCGACAGAACACTTGCCGGGCACAACCGAATCGTCGGGCAGCGCAAGTGCGGACGGGCGGGCAGGGCCCTACCTACCCGGTCGGAGAGGTCTCCTTGGGCCGGTCGCTGGTGTCGTGGTCGTCGACCATCGTGGATTCGTCGAACGGGCGGTGGCCGTCGAGGACGTCGCGCAGCCGCTCCTCGTCGACGCTGTGCGTCCAGTGCCCGACCAGCAGGGTGGCGACGGCGTTGCCGGAGAAGTTGGTCAACGCGCGCGCCTCGGACATGAACCGGTCGATGCCGACGATGATCCCGACGCCGTCGAGCAGTTCGGGTCGGTGGCTCTGCAGCCCGGCCGCGAGCGTGGCCAGCCCGGCGCCGCTGACGCCGGCGGCACCCTTGGAGGCGACGATCATGAACGCGAGCAAGCCGAGTTGTTCGGGGATGGACAGCGGGTCGCCCAGGGCGTCGGCGATGAACAGCGACGCCATGGTCAGGTAGATCGCGGTGCCGTCGAGGTTGAAGGAGTAGCCGGTGGGCACGACGATGCCGACGGTCGCGGGTTTGACCCCGGCGTGCTCCATCTTCGCGATCAGCCGCGGCAGCGCCGATTCAGACGACGACGTCGCGACGATCAGCAGATATTCGCGGGCCAGGTACCGGGCGAGCTTGAACACCGACACCCGCGCCACGGTCCACAACAGGGCGCCGAGCACCCCGAAGACGAAGATCACGCAGGTCAGGTAGAAGGCCGCCATCAGCACGCCCAGCTGGATCACCGCCTCGAAGCCGGTGTCGCCCACCACGGCCGCGATCGCGCCGAAGGCACCGATCGGCGCGAGCCAGAGCACGCCGATCAGGATCTTGAACACCAGCTTCTGCAGCGCCTCGATGCCGCGCAGCAACGGCTCCCCCGCGGTGCCCAGCGACTGGATACCGAAACCGACGAGCAGCGCCACGAACAGCGCCTGCAGCACGTTGCCCTCGGTCACCGACGAGAACAACGTCGACGGGATGATGTTGGCGATGAAGTCCATTGTGCCGCCGGCAGATTCGGCCTCACCGGCCAGCTCGACACCCTTGCCGGGGTCGTTGGGCACATTGAGCCCGGTGCCGGGACTGATGATGTTGCCGACCACGAGGCCGATGGCCAGCGCCACCGTGGACATCACCAAGAAGTAGGCGATGGCGAGCCCGCCGACCTTGCCCACCGCGGTCGCGGCCTTCACCTTGCCGATGCCCAGGACGACGGTGCAGAAGATGACCGGGACGATCATCATCTTGATCAGCTTGACGAACAGCTCCCCCAGCACGCCGAGCGATCCGGCCACCTCGGGCGCCACCAGGCCGACGACGACGCCGGCGATGACCGCGGCGATCACCATGAGGTAGAGCCAGTGCGTGCGGTCGCGCTTCTTCTCCGGCTTCTCTGTTCTCTGCGGTCCGGATTCGTCGGCGTCGGTGGCGGTCATGCTCGGCATCCCCCTCCAGTGATGGTGAAGCAGGGATAACCAGAAGTGCCCCGCGTCACACCCTGGTCACGACCGCCAATGCGGAGGCCAGGATCGCCAGGTCGTCGTCGGTCACGTCGACGTGCGGCGAGACGCGCAGGGCGGGACGGGTCAACTCCTTCGGCGCGCGCTCGACGCCGACGAACGTGGTCAGGATGCGGTGCTCGGCGATCAGCTCCTCCCGCACCGCTGCGGCGTCGACGACGTCGGGCGGGGTCAGCGTCGTGATCGCGCTCGGTTCGTCGACGTTCTCCCGTACGTGCCAGCCCGCGACGTCGGTCAGCGCGCGGCGGGTCTGAGCCCCCACCTCGCGCAGCCGGGCCTGGATGTCCGCCGGGCCTGCGGCGAGGTGCTCGCCGAGCGCCACCGACAAACCGACGTGCGAGGCGACGCTGGCTTCAGCGTGCGCGATCCGCTGCTGCGTGCCGTCCGACAGCAACCCGGGGCGGGTGGCCAGCACACCCACGCCGCGCGGCCCGGCCGACCATTTGCGCGACGACGTGTAGATCGCATCAGCGCCGATGTCCGTGCAGTCGAGGTGCGCGAAACCTTGTGCCGCGTCCACGATCAGCGGCAACCCCTGGCTGCGGCACGCACCGGCCAGTTCGAGCGCCGGCTGGACCACCCCGCTGTGGCTGCCCAGCATCGTCAGGTGCACCAGCGCGGGCGGATCGTTGGAGAGCGCCGCGCCGACGGCGTCGAGGTCGAGCCGACCGAAACCGTCGACGGGCAGGTCCCGGATCTCGAAGCCGTGGCGGGCCATGATCGCGAGGTTGGGACCGTATTCGCCGGTCAGGCAGGCGATCACCCGGTCACCGGTCCAGTCCGCGAGCAGGATGTCGAATGCGTGGTTGGACCCCGTGGTGAAGAACACCTCGGCGTCGGCCATCCCGGCCATCGCTCGCACCGCGGCGCGGCCCGCGGCCAGCACCGGGGCCGCCGCGACGGCAGCGACATAGCCGCCGACCTCGGCTTCGTGCTGCGCGTGTCGTGCCGCCGCCTCGAGGGCCGCGACACTCTGACGCGAGCATGCGGCGCTGTCCAGGTGCACTCCGGCCGCCGGGGGGCGCGCGGCCCGCCACTCCTGCGCGAGTGTCACTTGACCGCCAACGACAGGCCGAAGTCGCCTGCCTCATCGGTCCACCACTGTGTGCGGGTCAGGCCGGCCGCGCGGAGTTCGGCGTCCACGCCCGCGGGCCGGAACTTGCACGACACTTCGGTGAGCATCTCCTCGCCGTCGGCGAAGTCGACTGTCAGGCCGAGCGCCGGGATGCTCACGCGCTGCGCGCGAGCCGACCGCAGCCACATCTCGATGCGCTCCTCGTCGGGGTTCCAGCGGGCCACATGGGTGAATGCGGTGGCGTCGAAATCCGCACCCAGTTCCCGGTTCACGACGGCGAGCACGTTCAGGTTGAACCGGGCCGTCACCCCGGCGGCGTCGTCGTAGGCGCGCACCAGCCGCTCGGTGTCCTTGACCAGATCGGTGCCCAGCAGCAGGGTGTCGCCCGGCTGCATCATCGCCGCCACCGACGACAGGAATTCGGCACGGGGGCCGGCGGTGAGGTTGCCGATGGTGGAACCCAGGAACGCGATCAGGCGGCGGCCGGCGGCCGGGATCTTGCCCAGATGCTCCTCGAAATCCCCGCACACCGCGGCGATCTCGATGCCCGGGTATTCGTCGGCGATCGCGGCGCCCGCCGCCTCGAGCACCGTCGCGTCGACGTCGAACGGGATGAATCTGCGCAGTGCGCCGCGCTCGCGCATCGCGTCGAGTAGTCGGCGGGTCTTCTCCGACGTGCCGCTGCCCAGTTCGACCAGGGTGTCGGCGCCGGAGGCGGCCGCGATCTCCGCGGCGCGCGCCGCGAGGATCTGCGCTTCCGCACGCGTCGGGTAGTACTCGGGCAGCCGGGTGATCTGGTCGAACAGGTCGCTGCCCACCGAGTCGTAGAACCACTTGGGCGGCAACGACTTCGGCGCACCGGTCAATCCGTCGCGGACATCGCGACGCAAGGCCGCCTCGGCGGCGTCGGCGGCCAGGTAGTTCTCCAGCGAGAACGTCATCACGATCCTTTCAGCGGGGTGAGGTCGACCCGAGCGTCGATCCCGTTGCCGGTCACCGACACGAGGTGGCGATCGGGGATCTCCTGCCACGCCGGGTCGTCGTCGTAGGGTTCGCTGGCCACCACCACGCCGTCGGGGCGGCGCAGTACCGACAGGGTGTCGCCCCACGTGGTGGCCAGCAGGGCAGAACCGTTGCCGGCCAAGATGTTCAACCGGGCGTTGGGATCGTCGGCGGCCACCGAGGCCACGGTGTCGCCGAGCCGGTCGAGTCCCCGATCGAAGATCAGCGCGGCCAGCAGAGCGCTGTCGTTTGTCGATTCGGCGTGCGAGGACAACGGCAGGACTGCGCGATCGACCACCCCGTTGTGCGAGAGCAGCCAGGTGCCGTCGGTGAATGGCGCCGCCGCCGAGGGCTCGATCGGCATCCCGACGCTGGCCGAGCGCACCGCGGCGACCACGCAGGAACTTCTCAGCGCAGGCGCCACCGACGCGAACGACGCATCACCCCACAGCGGTGCGGCGCTGCGCCACCGTCGGGGCTGCCCACCGTCGAAAAACCCTGCGCCCCAACCGTCTGCGTTCATCAGTCCGTGTTTCTGCCGGCGCGGCGCATAGGACTGCACCAGCAGCCCGGACGGCGGGTCGAGCATCAGCGACGCCAGCGTGACCGGGCCGCCCAACCAGGCCAGGTGCCTACACATCCCAGGCCAACCGCACGCCCGAGAAGATCTGTCGGCGGATCGGATGATCCCAGTTGCGGAAGCTCGGCCGCAGGATTCCGGGCGCCACCGCCCAGGAGCCGCCGCGCAGGACGCGGTACTCCCCCGAGGTGATCCCGTCGAAGAACGGGGACGAGTACTGCTCGTACACCATCGGCGTGAACCCCGGCCACGGCCGCAACGTCGAGGTGGTCCACTCCCACACGTCACCCAGCATCTGTTCGGCGCCGTAGGCCGACGCACCGCCGGGGTATGCGCCGACCGGAGCCGGCCGCAGCGCGGTGCCCCCGAGGTTGACCCGCTCGGCAGACGGCGCGTGCGATCCCCAGGGGTAGCGCCGGCGCCGACCGGCCGCAGGGTCCCATGCGCACGCCTTCTCCCATTCGACCTCCGTGGGCAGGCGGGCACCGGACCACGCCGCGTAGGCCTGCGCTTCGTGGAAGTCGACGTGCTGAACGGGCTCGTCGGCGGGGATGTCCTCGACGTGGCCGAAGCGGGTGCGGGTACCGGCCAGAGTGCCGGTGTTCCAGAATTGCGGCGCGGTCAGCCCGGCCTGCTGCCGATGGGCCCACCCGGCATCCGTCCACCAGCGACGCTCGTCGTATCCGCCGTCGTCGATGAACTGTTGCCATTCGGCGTTGGTGACGGGGACCCGGCCGATGCGGAACGCGGGAACGTCGACGGTGTGCGCGGGCCGCTCGTTGTCCAGCGAGAAGGGCTCGGTGGCCGGGTCGACGCCGAGCACGAACTCACCCGCGGGCACCTCGACCCATGTCCCGGCCAGCCCGGCGCGGCCTTCGGGCAGCGCGCAGCCACGGTCGAGCAGCGGCGCACCTGAGCGCAGGTTCAGCGCCTGCAGCATGGTCTCGTCGTGCTGGTTCTCGTGGCTGGCCACCATTGCGAACGTGAAGGCCTCGGGATGATCGTCGGGCAGCGCATCCAGCGCGTCGAGAACCTTGTTGCGCACCGTGGCGCAGTACGCGCGGGCGTCGGCGGGCGGCAGCAGCGGCAGGTCGACCCGGCTGGCCCGGGAATGCACGAACGCGTCATAGAGCTGGTCGACCTGGCGCGACAGCATCCCCGGCCGGTCGGGGTTGCCGCCCCGCAGCAGCCACAGCTCTTCCTGCTGGCCGATGTGGGCGAGGTCCCAGACCAGCGGGCTCATCAACGGGTCGTACTGGCGGCGCACCTCGGCGTCGTCGAAGTCGACCAACCGCAGGGTTCGGTCGCGGGCGGTGATCAATTCCTCGGCGAGCACCTCGCGCGCGGTCACAGTTCTCCTTCTGCCAGGTGGGTGATCGCTCCGGCGATGCCGGTCGCCACCACGCGGTCGGCGACGTCGTCGGCGGCACAGCGGCCTCGCTCGACCGCACGCACCAGCATCTCCACGGACTCCGCCACCTCCGACGGCGCCCGTTCGGCGGCGGCGGTCACACAGGTGAGCGCGGCCGCGTGCAGATGACGATCAGCCAGGCCCACACGGGCCGCGCGATCCCACGCCGTCGCGACCTCCTCGGTGGCTTCGGCCGCGATGTCAGCCGCGATCGGATCGTCGAGAAGTGTCGCAAGTGTCCACGCCACCGCGGGCCACAGTTCGTCCGGCACGCTGTCCAGATAGCGGATCTCCAGGAACCCGCGGGGACGCACCGGGGGAAACAGCGTGGTCAGGTGGTAGTCCAGGTCGGCTTTGGTGGGCCGTCGGCCGCCGAGCAGCACCCGACCGTCGGCCCAGTCCGCGAACGGCACCCATTCGGTGACCGGTTCCGGGTCGGGGGTGTGCACCAGCATGACCGGTGCCCGCAGGGCGTAACGCGCCCAGTCGCTGGCCGGATCGTCCCCGCTGGCGCCCAGCACGGGCCCGCAGCGCGCCGAGTCCAGCTGCGACCACACCCGCTGACGGCTGGACTGCCAGCCGGTGAAGGCGCCCGCCAGCACCGGCGAATTCGCCGCGACGGCGACCATGGTCGGACCGAGCGCATGGGCCAGCCGGACCCGGTCCGCCCACTGGGAACGCGGACCCGCCTCGAGGTTGACCTGGATCGACGCCGTCGACGTCATCATCGCCGCACCCGCCTCCCCGGTGCCGCTGGTCGAGAAGAACGTCTCCATGGCCTGGTAGCGGCCGCCGGGGTTGACCCGCTGGGGCGGCCGCAGCGGGTCGGCACCGAGGAGCACCAGACCCAGGCCCTCCCGGCGGAATGCCGTGCGCAGCGCCGCGCGATCCGAACGCATCGCCGCGATCGCGGCGGCGGGGTCGGCCGCCGGCGGCCCTGACAGCTCGACCGCGCCGCCGGGCTCCACGGTGACCACGCTGCCGCCGGGCAGACGGGGAAGAGTCGCGATCGTCGCAGTCAGCTCATCCCAACCGGGACGGCGCGCGGGATCGGCCAGAACGAAGCAGTGCGCCTCGACCTCGAGGCCGACTCCGCCGACGGGCCCGTCGACCAGACAGCTGCCGACGAGGCGTTCGGCGGCGGCTTCGGCGCTGGCCAGGGTGTCGCCGGCGGAAACGTCGCACGGCATGGTGCGGGCCATATGAGCCGCCCTCTTTCCATCGTTGACGATCTGCGAAGACGAGTCTTCCCTTTTATCTTCCAGAACGCACCGACAATTTCCCCGTCCGCGGCGTGACACACCTATGACGTGCCCGCCGGGACCCGCAGCGTTACTGGCCCAGGGTGTTCTGGATCGCGCCGGCGAGCACGTTGACGGCGGGTCCGCCGTTGCCCGATTGGCACACCTTGGCCTGCAGCAGGACGTTCTCGCGCAGCCGGGTGGTGACGAAGCAGCGCCGGTCGGCTCCGACTTCCTGTTTGACCCAGTCGGCCTGGTCGGCACCGGCGGGCCCGCCCGTGAAGCTCCACACCTGGGTGGCGCCGTTGTCGAGGTGCATCGCGCTGGTCTGGCCGTTGCAGCCGACGGTCCGGTCGACGACGCGGTGATACGCCCGGCCGGCGGCCTCGGACGTGGCGAAGACGCCGACCGCCTGTTTGACGAAGTGCGTCATGTCGGTCGGGGATTCCTGGGCCGTCGCACCGTTGAACGCGGCGAGGTCGGGATCGAGGTACACCTCGGGCAACCCGATGTCGGCCCAGTTGTTGCAGACCGGATCGTCGACCCAGTAGGCCTGGAACGGCGCCGTGAACGTCGACTCGAATCCGAGGCGCGCGCCCACGATGTTGCCCACCGACCCCTTGTTCAGAACGGCGTAGTTCACCACTCCGGGATCGGACGGCCGGGCGGCGGCGGGGGTGGCCAGCGCGACAGCCACTCCCACTCCCGACATGGTCACGGCAACGATCATCCGCGCGGTGCTCACCGAGCCGATCATGCCAGGCCCGCCGGCGCCGGTCCCACAACGCTGAGCAGCCGCAGGTTCTCCAGCGCTGCGGACCCGGGCGGCGGTGTGAGCACCACCAGCTTCTGCCCGTGGGTCGCCGCCAGGACCTCGCAATCGAGGGTCAGCGGGCCCACCGCCGTCACGAACGTCTTTCGCTGCATCCTCCGGACGGCCACCTCGTGGCGCGTCCACAGTGCGGCGAATTCCGAGCTCTCCCGGAGCAGAGTGTCGATGAGTTCCCGCATGTCCGGGTCGGCCCGCCGACGCGCCCACGCCGCCCGCAGATCGGCCACCATGATCCGGCTGTGCTCGTCGCGCTCGTGCGGCGGTACGCGCTCACGCATCCGCGGGTCGGTGAACCACCGATAGCTCATGCTCGCCGACGGCCCGGTGCTCGCATGCGCTCCGAGATCGCCCACCAGCAGGGTGGCGAGTTGGTTCTGGGCCAGGACGACGTAGGTGTCGGAGGTGACGAACGCCGCGGCGTCGCGCATCTGGTCGAGGACGAACATCAACGCGGGTCCGACGTGCATCGAACGGTTGCCGCGATCGGGGGCCGCGTGGCCCGCGAGGTGGTGCAGATGGTCGGTCTCGTCCTCGGAGAGCCGCAACGCCCGCGCCATCGCCCGCACCATCTGAGTGGACGGTTGCGTGCTCCTCGCCTGCTCCAACCGTCCGTAGTAGTCGGCCGACATCCCGGCCAGCTGCGCCACCTCCTCGCGCCGCAGCCCCGACGTGCGTCGACGTGCGCCCTCAGGCAGGCCGACCTCCGCGGGCGTGATGGCCTCTCGTCGTCGGCGCAGGAACCCGGCGAGGGCGTCACGGTCCATCCGACCATCCATCCAGCCATTGTGGTCACCACGTCCCCGCGTAGCCAGGGACTCCGAGTCCCCGGCGAAGCGCGCCGTGGTTGTCCCGTCGCATTCCGTCGACAGTGTGGTCATGCAAACGACCACACTCGGATCACTGACCACATCCGCACTCGGGCTCGGGTGCATGGGTATGTCGGGGGCCTACGGCCACGCCGACCGGGCGGAGAGCGTGGCGACCGTCCGTGCGGCTCTCGAGGCCGGGATCACCCTGCTGGACACCGGCGATTTCTACGGCACGGGGCACAACGAGCTGTTGCTGTCCGAGGCGCTGCGTGCGATCCCACGCGAGCAGTACCAACTCAGCGTGAAGTTCGGGGGGCAACTCGGCCCCGACGGCTCCTGGGTCGGGTTCGACGCGCGCCCGGCGTCGGCGAAAGCCGCCGCGGCGTATTCGCTGCAGAGGCTGGGTACCGATTACATCGACATCTACCGGCCCGCGCGCCTCGACCCGACCGTGCCGATCGAGGAAACCGTCGGCGCCATCGGCGAACTCGTCGACGGCGGATACGTGCGGCACATCGGACTCTCCGAAGTCGGCGCGGACACCCTGCGGCGCGCCGCCGCGGTTCGGCCGATCTCCGATCTGCAGATCGAGTACTCGCTGGCCTCCCGCGGGGTCGAACGCGACATCCTCGCAACCTGTCGGGAACTCGGCATCGGCATCACGGCCTACGGCGTGCTGGCCCGCGGTCTCCTCGGCGGGCACTGGACCGCAGCCGGCATCGGCGATGGTGACATGCGGACGCTCAGTCCGAGGTTTTCCGGCGAAAACCTCACGCACAACCTCGATCTGGCCGAAGCGCTCCGCCGGGTGGCCGACGAGCTCGGTATCTCGGTGGCGCAGGCCGCCATCGCCTGGGTCATCGCCCGCGGCACGGATGTCGTCGCGCTCATCGGCGCGCGCACCCGTACCCGGTTGACCGAGGCGCTCGGGGCGGTCGACATCGAGCTGACCGACGCCCAACTGGGCCGCATCGAGGCGGCGGTACCCGCAGAGCGGGTGGCCGGCGACCGCTATCCCGCGGCCCACATGGCGGCACTCGACTCGGAGCGCTGAGCCACCTGTCAATCCCCGGCGTGGCCTTCGCGATCCGGGAGCGCGGTGGACACCTGCTCACCGCACGGGTCGGCATGCCAGTCCCCGAAAGGGTCTGCGTAACCGGACCATTCGTCGTCATCATTCATCTCGTCGTCGGTCAGGACGGCGTCGCGCAGAGCGCGGGTGATGTCGCCGTCGTGGGCTCCGCACGTCAGCACGGCCAGCGAGGTGTGCCGGTCGCCGTGGCGCAGGTCCCACATCAGAGCCGCCATCGCACGGCGCTCCGGATCGACGTAGGCCACCTCGCGAGACGTCATCGCCGCCAGCCACTTTCCTGCGTTGGTGACCCGCAGCCCTCCGCCCGCGGACTCCAGCCACATCACCCTGTCCGACCGGTTCGCCAACCAGAGCCGCCCGCGGCTGCGCACCACGCCGTCGAGTAACACGTCGAGTGCGTCGTGCAGGCGTTCGGGATGGAACGGGCGCCGCGCGGTGAACTCGACCAGCCCGACGCGACCGTCGGGATCCAACGGTGGTTGACCACCCAGGAGCGAGGCGTGCGGATCGCGCCCGCGCCCGCGCCGCGCGTCGGGTTCGAGGTGCGCGAGCGCGAGTTCCAGCCGGTCGCTGCCGACGGTGATGCGGGCCCGCGGCGCGAGTCTGCGCACCACGGCGAGGGTTTCGGGGTCCGGAGCTGTCACGACGGCGACGTCGGCGAACTCGGCCTGCCCCACCACGACCTGCGCCACGGTGCGCCCGTCGGCCAGCTCGTCCTCACCGAGCGCCTGGGACAGCCAGCTGCCCGTGTCGACGGCCGTGATCACCGCGCCGAGGGACACCTCGCGGGCCGCGGCCGAGTGCGTGATCGCGGCGCAGACGGGCTCGGGCTCCAGCCACGCGGCGAGGCGCACCACGATGCGCTCGAGGTCACCTCGGCGGTGCAGGTGACACAGGTGGGCCAGCAGATCCTCGCGCACGGTGCAGGCCAGGCAGCAGTTCGTCAGCTCCAGGACGGCGTCGGCTTTCACGGTGACTCCGCGCTGCACCGAGGCGGTGGTGCGGTGCACCACGTGCCCGTCGAAGTAGTGCTCCACCACCGTGGTGCCGGGGCGCTCGAGGAGCACTCGAGCGATCTCGGCGGTGCCGTCCTGGCCGGACACGACGATGACGGGGGTGCGCATCGGCTGACTCCTTATCGGGAATGATTTTCAACAACGACGCGTTCACGCTACAGTCCACTCCGCATCTTGTCGAAAACGATTTTCAATAGGGAGGCGCCATGGCAGCTCGCTGCCAGGTCACCGGCCGCGCGCCCGGCTTCGGCAACGCGGTGTCGCATTCGCACCGCCGCACCCGCCGGCGCTGGGACCCCAACATCCAACGCAAGACCTATTACCTGCCGTCCGAAGGTCGCCGAATCACGTTGCGCGTCAGCGCAAAGGGCATCAAGACCATCGACCGCGACGGCATCGAATCGGTGGTGGCCCGCCTCCGCCGGGAAGGAAGACTCTGATGGCACGAACCACTGACGTCCGCCCCGTGGTCAAGCTCCGCTCGACAGCCGGCACGGGCTACACCTACGTCACCCGCAAGAACCGGCGCAACGATCCCGATCGCATCGTGTTGCGCAAGTACGATCCGGTCGCGCGTCGCCATGTCGACTTCCGCGAAGAGCGCTGATGGCCAAGAAATCCAAGATCGTCGCCGACGCCCGGCGCCGTGAGGTGGTGGCCCGCTACGCCGAGCGCCGTGCCGAGCTGAAGGAGGTCATCCGTACGGGTGGACCTGACGAGAAGGCTGCCGCCCGAGCAGAGCTGAACCGGCAGCCGCGCGATGCGAGCCCCGTACGGCTGCGCAACCGCGACGCCGTCGACGGCCGGCCCCGCGGCCATCTGCGCAAATTCGGGCTCTCGCGGGTGCGGGTGCGTGAACTCGCCCACCGCGGCGAGCTGCCCGGCGTGCGGAAGTCGAGCTGGTGAAGCGATCGAGGCGGGTGGCCGAGCCCGCGAAGAAGCGGCGGAACCTGTTGTCGTCGTTGGGGATCGAGGACGTCGATTACAAAGACACCGCCACGCTGCGGCAGTTCCTGTCCGAGCGCGGCAAGATCCGCTCGCGTGCGGTCACCGGCGTCACGGTGCAGCAGCAGAAGCAGGTCGCGGCGGCGATCAAGAACGCCCGCGAGATGGCGCTGCTGCCCTACCCGGGTCAGCGCTAGTTGCCGAGTGCACGGTTTCTGATGGGCCCTCTCGGGGTTCTCGTCAGAAACCGTGCACTCGCGGCAGAATTAAGCGCCTCTCACGCCTTCCTCGACCTTCTTGCCCAGATCGGGATCGACGTTGCGCCAGTACTCGAACACCCGGGACAGCACCGGCTCCTTCACGCCATCGGACACATGGCCGACGATGTTGTGCACCAACCGGTCTCGCGCGTCGTCGTCGAGGACCTCCCGCACCAGTGTGCCGGCCTGACCCCAGTCGTCGTCCTCGGCGCGCAGGGCGTACGCGGCGCGCACCATGTCCCCGTCGGACGCCCAGTGCACCTCCGACGCCCGCCGCGGATCGGCCTCGGGACCGCCCATCGAATTGGGCGCATAGACCGGGTCGGTGACGTTGTGGATACGCATCGGCCCGTCCTTGGAGTAGGCGCGCACCTCCACCTTGGGTTCGTTGACGGGGATCTGCTTGTAGTTGACCCCGAGGCGGTGCCGGTGCGCGTCGGCGTACGAGAAGCCGCGCGCCAGAAGCATCTTGTCCGGAGACAGACCGGTACCCGGCACGATGTTGTTCGGTTCGAACGCCGCCTGCTCGATCTGCGCGTGGTAGTCGACGACGTTGCGGTTCAACGTCATCTTCCCGACCTGCTGCAGCGGGTAGTCGCTGTGCGGCCAGACCTTCGTCAGGTCGAAGGGGTTGAAGCGGTAGGTCTTCGCGTCCTCGAACGGCATGATCTGCACGTGCAGCGTCCAGGACGGGAAGTTGCCGTCCTCGATCGAGGTGAACAGGTCGCGCTGGTGATAGTCGCCGTCTTCACCGGCCAGCCGGTCGGCGTCCTCCTGGGTCAGGTAGTCGATGCCCTGGTCGGTCTTGAAGTGGTACTTCACCCAGAACAGCTCGTCGCTGGCGTTCACCCAGCTGTAGGTGTGGCTGGAGTAGCCGTTCATGTGGCGCCACGTCTTGGGGATGCCGCGGTCCCCCATCAGCCAGGTGACCTGGTGCGCCGACTCCGGCGACAACGTCCAGAAGTCCCACTGCATGTTGTGGTCGCGCACGTTCGACGCCTGCAGCCGCTTCTGGCTGCGGATGAAGTTCTGGAACTTCATGGGGTCGCGCAGGAAGAACACCGGGGTGTTGTTGCCGACCATGTCGAAGTTGCCCTCCGACGTGTAGAACTTCAGCGCGAACCCGCGCGGATCCCGCCAGGTGTCTGGGCTGCCCCGCTCGCCGGCGACCGTCGAGAATCTCGCGACCATCTCGGTCTTCACCCCGGGCTGTAGGAACGCGGCCTTGGTGAAGGCACTGACGTCGTCAGTGACCTCGAATTCGCCGAAAGCGCCGCCGCCCTTGGCGTGCGGCTGCCGCTCCGGGATGCGCTCCCTGTTGAAGTTGGCCATCTGCTCGAGCAGGTAATGGTCCTGCAGCAGGATGGGCCCATCGGGGCCGACGGTCAGCGAATGTTCGAGGCTGGGGACCGGGGCCCCGCCGTCGGTGGTCGCGTACTTGTCAGACATCTACTCTCCTCAGGGGCTGGGCGGCTGCCGGGCTGCGCCGCCGAGGTGCGGGTACCCGAAAGCCGCACCCGTCACCCTGCCACCGGTGGGTCACGGCCGAGGCGTAGTCGGCGTATCCGGAGCGCCGCCCGGTGGCCTCGGGATCTCGATGATCTGTCCGGGTCCGAACGGCCCGGGGAACGCGGGCCCGCGTTGCATCCCTCCGGGCGGGCCCATCGGGAACATGGCCGTGCCGGGACGCATCATCATCTCGTGGCCGCGACCGTCGTAGTCGCGGTGATTGCCGACGGCCTTCCCGGTGAAGAAGCCGGCGCCGAAGATCACGACCACGATGAACAGCGAACCGGCAACGATGCCGACCCACGCCGCCACCTTGGTGAGGCGGCCCGACCGCTCGACGTACACGGTCTGCGGCGGTATCGACGAGGGCTGAGCGTAGGTGGCGGGCGGCTCGTTGTAGGTGGGCGGCGGAAAGACGGGGCCGGTGGCGGGCTCGTTCTCCTCCGGCCGGGGTGACGACGGAGATGACGACGGTGTCGACGGTGGCGGTGTCTCACTCATGCGCACGATCCTGCTCCACGACGCACAACGAGGGTTAGGTGCCGGCTGTGAATACCCTTTGAGTCCGAGTCAGCGCGCCGACAGCAGGTCGGCCAGCGCGTCGTCGACCGCGGGAGAACCACCGCCGGCGGTCTGCCACAGCAGCGCCGCCAACCACGCGATCGCCACAGCACCGGCATCGGGCGCGCCGATCGCGCGTTCACCCACATAGGCGGCCCGGCCCCGGCCGGCGACCATGTCCGCGGTCGACGCGGCCGCCTCGATCCCCGCCAGCACCGAGGCCTCGTCGAGCGCGTCGACGCCGCGCGTGCGGGCGTCCTCGACGATCGCGGCCAGCGGATCGACCAGTGTCCGGTCGCCCGGCTCGGCGCCGCCGGCCCGCTGCACGGCGGTCAACGCGTCGGCGAGCCCGGCGAGCACCGCGCCGCCGAGCCCCTCGGACCGGGACTCCTCGGCGCGGGACGACACCCCGCCGAACACCAGTCCCAACAGAGGTCCGCTCGACCCGCCGACGTCGTCCAGGAACGCCGCCGCGAGATGGGAGAGATCGGCCACCACGTCGTCGTCGACGTCTCCGCGCCGCACCGCATACCCGACCCCGACCGCGAGGTTGTCGCCGAAGTCGCCGTCGCCGGCTGCCTGATCGAGCGCGTTGAACCGATCCCGTAGCCGCTCGGTTCGGCTCGCCACGTCCTGGAGCCAGGATGACGCGGACTCGGATGCGTCGTCGTCGGACGCGACGCCGCGCAAGGTCCGGATTCCCGGGAACGGCCGGGGCCGGGGCAGCCCGGGTGTGCCGTGATCGGCGTACCAGTGCGGCAGCCAGGCCGGGTCGGCGTCCACCACCGTCAAGCTCACGCCCCGCATGTCCAGGGCAGTGCAGTACGCGCCCACGACCAGGCTGCGCACCGTCAGGTCGCGGTCGGCGAGCGCCCTGGCCGCGGCGTCACCGACGTGCAGCAACTCGAGTTGCCCGGTTCCGCCGAGGCCGTTGACCAGCACCACGACTCCGTCCGGTGCGGACAGATCGGCGGTCAGCGCGTCGACCATGGTGCCGACCAGCCCGTCGAGGTCGGCGACCTCGATGGTCTCGCGTGCGGGCTCGCCGTGGATGCCGACGCCGAATTCGAGCGAGCCCGGCGACACGTCGAAGGCGCGGTCGCCGTCTCCCGGGCTGCGGTGCGCCTCCGCGGCGATCGCCACCGTGCGCGATCGCGCGACGATGTCGCTGCCCAAGGCGGCCAGGTCCGCCAGGGACATCCCGTCGTCGGCGGCCGCGCCCAGCACTTTCTCGACGATCACCGTCGCCGCGGTGCCCCGCCTGCCGACCTTGCCGGCGTCGCGCGAACCCCAGTCGTCGTCGACCAGGACCTGCTCCACCGGGATGCCGTCGGCCCGCAGCCTCTCCGCGGCGATGTTGAAGTTCAGGACGTCGCCGGTGTAGTTCTTCACGATCTGCAGCACGCCGTCCGGTCGCGCGACCTGGCTGCACGCCGCGTAGATCTGCCGATTGTGCGGGGAGGTGAAGATCTCGCCCGGGCAGGCCGCGTCCAGCCCGCCGCGGCCGACGAAACCACCGTGCATCGGCTCGTGGCCCGCGCCCCCGCCGCTGACCAGCGCGACTCTGCGCGCCTCGGCGGGCGCGTCGCTGTACAGGAACGGCGGGTCCTCGGAGTACGTGACACCCTCTCCGGCGACCATCGACAGGCCCGACAGTCCCGCACTCGCTCGTCTGGACCTCTCCGCGATGAACAGAACGGACACCGGTATCTCCCTTCCCCGCGCGATCACATCCGCCATGGACATCATGTCCGGTTGGTCGGCAGTGCAAACGCCGACAGGGCGCACCGTCAGGGCTTGTACGGATTGACCGCGAACTGGATCACCCGGTAAGGGCTGCCTCCGCGCGGCATGGTGTTCCACTGGCTGACGAACACGCGCACCGCATCGGGTGTCGAGGCGGGCGAGAGATATCCCCCGTAGGGCTGGGCGAGCCGGTTGTCCTGCGGCGGTGGCAGATCCTCGGCCTGCTGCGGCCACGGCGCCGCGACGACGACGGTGGTCACCGGCGCGGTCCCGAGCTGGGTCGGATCGTTGGCGACGCGGATCTCCATGTTGCCGGTGCTGGCGTTGAAGTACGACAGCACGGTCTGCCCGTCGATCTGGCGCACGCTCATCTCACCGATCCGGTCGTCCCACAACGGCGCCGGCCGAGTACCCCAGCCCTCGGGCGACCAGGCCTGCCACGCAGCGCGATCGGTGAAGGTCTGCGGCGGCGTCCGGTAGAGAGTCAGCGGTCCGGTGCGATCGAAGTCGTTCGCGACGATGTACACCCAGCCCCGCGGCGAGTCTGCGGTCGGGATCGGGTCGTAGTACCCGCTGATCTGCGACTGCCCTCCCCCGGCGAAGGCGGCATCGCGCACTGAGCCGGGCACGGTGGCCCACCGGCCTTGTCCCGCTTCGGCTTTCACCAGACGTGACGACTGGGGCCGCAGATCCTTGGTGGTGGTGACGAGCAGGTAGTTCTCGCGGTTGATCTCGACGATGCCGGCCGGCAGCTGCGACGATCCCGGCGGCGTCGGGTCGGCGAGCAGCGGGGTGTCGACCCCCGTCACCCCGTCGTAGCGCACCCCGCCGGCATCCTCGAGCGAGCCGTCGACCACGTGCAGCGCGATCGGCGAATACCACCCACCGAATCCGACACCTTGGCCGGCGAAGCTGTCACCGCACACCTGCAGGATGCCCGACGGGAACTGCATGAACTCGCAGAGATCCGTCGCGCCGATACCGTAATCGATTGTGGGCGTGCCTGTTCCGGCCACCGGACCGACGCGCAACACCTGCCCGGGCTGCAGCGTCGGCAAGTCGACGGGCGTGGCAGACGCGCCGGGAGCTAGGGCCAGGGCGAGCACCAGCGCCGAGATCGACGAAATGGCGCCCGTCTCTCGCACTTATCCGCCCAAACGTCGGTTTCGGCGGATCAGAGCTGAGCGGCCAGCAGCTCGGCGATCTGAATGGTGTTCAGCGCAGCACCTTTTCGAAGGTTGTCCCCGGAGACGAAGAGTGCGAGGCCGCGGCCGTCGGGCACCCCCGGATCCTGGCGAATCCGGCCGACCAGAGAGTCATCCACACCCGCGGCGGCCAACGGGGTGGGAACGTCGACCAGGGTCACACCGGGCGCGCCCGACAGGATCTCGGTCGCTTCAGCGGCCGACAGCGGCTGCGCGAACTCGACATTGAGCGAGAGTGAATGCCCGGTGTAGACCGGCACCCGCACGCACGTGCCCGACACGGCGAGGTCGGGGATACCGAGAATCTTCCGACTCTCGTTGCGCAGCTTCTGGTCTTCGTCGGTCTCGCCGGAGCCGTCGTCGACGAGCGAACCCGCCAGCGGCACGACGTTGAACGCGATCGGCGCCACGTACTTGTTCGGCGCGGGGAAGGCCACCGCGCTGCCGTCGTGCACCAGCGCCTGGCTGTCGGCCACCACGGCGCTGGCCTGACCGAAGAGTTCGTCGACACCGGCCAGTCCGCTGCCCGACACCGCCTGGTAGGTCGAGGCGATCATCCGGACCAGGCCGGCCTTCTCGTGCAGCGGCTTGAGCACCGGCATCGCCGCCATCGTCGTGCAGTTCGGGTTGGCGATGATGCCCTTGGGCCGCACCCCGGCATCGCGCGCGAAGTTGACCTCCGAAACCACCAGCGGGACATCGGGATCCTTGCGCCAGGCCGAGGAGTTGTCGATCACGACCGCGCCCGCGGCGGCGAACCGCGGCGCCTGCACCCGCGACATCGTCGCGCCGGCGGAGAACAGCGCGATGTCCAAGCCTGAGGGATCGGCCGTCTCGGAATCCTCGACCTCGATCTCCTGCCCGCGGAACTCCAGCTTCTTGCCCGCCGAGCGCGACGAGGCGAAGAACCGGACCTCGGTGGCGGGAAAGTCGCGCTCCGCCAACAGGGTTCGCATGACTTGGCCGACCTGACCGGTCGCGCCGACCACACCGATGTTGACCATCTCTAGCGCCCCGTTCCCGCGTAGACGACCGCTTCCTCGTCACCGCCGAGCCCGAAGGCCTCGTGCAGTGCGGCGACGGCGCGGTCGAGTTCGGTGTCCTTGATCAGCACCGAGATGCGGATCTCGGACGTGGAGATCAGGTCGATGTTGATGCCGGCGTTGGCCAGCGCCTCGCAGAAGGTCGCCGTCACGCCCGGGTGTGAGCGCATGCCGGCCCCGATGAGCGAGACCTTGCCGATGTGGTCGTCGTAGAGCACACGGGTGAAGCCGATCTCATCCTGCAGCGAGGTCAGCTTCTCCACCGCGCCGGGCCCGCTCTCCCGCGAGCACGTGAACGTGATGTCGGTCTTGCCGTCTTCGACCTTGGAGATGTTCTGCAGCACCATGTCGATATTGACGTCGGTGTCGGCGATCGCGCGGAACACCTGGGCGGCGTAGCCGGGGACGTCGGGCAGGCCGACGACGGTCACCTTCGCCTCGCCGCGGTCGTGGGCAACTCCGGTCAGAATGGCGTCTTCCATGGGGATGTCCTCGATCGATCCTTTGACGATGGTGCCGGGCCTGTCGGTGTACGACGAGCGGACGTGGATGGGGAGGTCGTAGCGGCGGGCGTACTCGACGCAGCGCAGCATCAGCACCTTGGCGCCGGCGGCGGCCATCTCCAGCATCTCCTCGAAGGAGACGGTGTCGAGGCGTTGGGCGTTGGGCACGATGCGCGGATCGGCGGTGAAGATGCCGTCGACGTCGGTGTAGATCTCGCAGACGTCGGCTTTGAGCGCGGCGGCTACCGCGACGGCGGTGGTGTCGGAACCGCCGCGACCCAGCGTGGTCACGTCCTTGGTGTCCTGGCTGACGCCCTGGAAGCCGGCGACGAGCACGATCTGGCCTTCGTCGAGCGCGGAGCGCAGCCGGGTGGGGGTGACATCGATGATCTTGGCGTTGCCGTGGGTACCGGTGGTGACCACACCGGCCTGGGAGCCGGTGAACGACCGGGCCTGCGCGCCGAGGGACTCGATCGCCATCGCGACCAGCGCATTCGAGATGCGTTCCCCGGCGGTCAGCAGCATGTCGAGTTCACGGACCGGCGGTGCGGGCGACACCTGCTTGGCCAGGTCGAGCAGTTCATCGGTCGTGTCACCCATGGCCGAGACCACGACGACGACGTCGTTGCCGGCCTTCTTGGTTTCGACGATGCGCTCGGCCACACGGCGGATGCGCTCGGCGTCGGACACCGAGGATCCGCCGTACTTCTGTACGACGAGCGCCACTACTCGAACCTTTCCAACGTGCGGGAATCCCGAACAAGGATAAAGGCTGCGCGCACGTGATTTATTCGCCCCAGTAGCGTCGGCGATGTGACACCCGATGCCCGGTCGGCCCAGACCTCGGTTCCCCTTCACCCGCCCATCGCCGCTCGCTGGAGTCCGCGGGCCTTCGATTCGACCGCGCAGATCAGTGACGACGACCTGGTCGCGCTGCTCGAGGCAGCCCGGTGGGCGCCCACGTGGGGACGCCGCCAGCCGGTCCGTTTCGTGGTGGGTCGCCGCGGTGAGGCGACCTTCGCCACGCTGTCCGACGTGCTCAGCAGAGGAAACAGCTACGCCCGGGTGGCCAGCGCGCTGATCCTGCTCTGCGCCGACCAGGGGCCTGACGAGAACACCGCGCTCTATTCCGGTGTCGACGCGGGATCGGCCCTGGGGATGTTGTCGGTGGAGGCCGTGTCGCGCGGGCTGATCGTGCATCCGATGGCGGGGTTCGACGCCGACCGGGCTCGCGAGGCATTCGATCTGCCCGCCGAGCTGCGTCCACTGATGGTGATCGCGGTCGGCCGGCTCGGCGATTACGCCGACGTCGACCCGGAGATCGCGGAGCGCGATTCGATGCCCCGCGAGCGGCGCCCGCTCGACGAGATCGTGCTGAACTGGCCGCTGGGCTGATCACGCTCGTCGGCGACGCCGAGTGTGCGTCCTGATACGCCTCTCGCGGCGTGTTGCGGATGAAACCGCACACTCGCGCCGTCGGGCATGTTTGCCATCACACCGCAATCGCGCAATTCCGTTACGCGGACGAAACCTGAGGAAACAGTCCACGTAACAGAGACATCGGTAACTGTCGGTGAGCGGCTCTGCAGCGGGGCCGAGAATCGCAGGAGATGTCTATGGATACCGGAACGACCGCGTTCATGCTGTGTTGCATCATCGGCCTCACGCTGATGATCCCCGGCCTGGCGTTGTTCTACGGCGGCATGGTGTCCGTCAAGAGCTCGACCAACATGATGATGATGACGTTCGGCGCGGTTGCTGTGGTCGGCGTGCTGTGGGTGTTGTTCGGCTTCTCGATGGTCTTCGGCACCTCCTACGGCGGGTTCCTCGGCAACCTGACCGAATTCGCCGGCATGAAGGACCTTCTGGAGACGCAGACGACGATCTCAGGCCTGCCGGTCAGTTTGTTCTCGATCTTCCAGGCGCTCTTCGCCGCCATCACCGTGGCGCTGATCTCCGGGGCCGTCGCCGATCGGATGAAGTTCGGCGCCTGGATGGGCTTCGCGACCCTGTGGGCGGTGCTGGTTTACTTCCCGGTCGCCCATTGGGTTTTCGCCTTCGACGGCGTGGTCACCGAGGACTCGGCGGGTGGCTGGATCGCCAACAAACTCAAGGCCATCGACTTCGCGGGCGGTACCGCGGTGCACATCAACGCCGGCGCGGCCGCCCTGGCCGTCGCCATCGTGTTGGGCAAGTCGGCGAGCTGGGGCCAGCTGCGCAAGCCGCACAACGTGCCACTGACGCTGCTGGGCGCGGGGCTGCTGTGGGCCGGTTGGTATGCGTTCAACGGCGGTTCGGCTCTTGCTGCGGGTGATTCGGCCGCGATCGTCATGGTCACCACATTCGTCGCCACGTGCGCTGCCACGCTGGCGTGGATCGCGGTGGAGAAGATCAAGGACGGGCACGTGACCGGTGTCGGCGCGGCCTCGGGTGCGATCACCGGCCTGGTCGCGATCACCCCGGCCTGCGGCGCGGTGACGCCGGTCGGCGCGATCATCCTCGGCGCTATCGCCGGTGCGGTCTGTGTCTACGCCGTCGGCCTCAAGGAGCGCTTCGGTTACGACGATTCGCTCGACGTGGTCGGTGTTCACCTCGTGGGCGGCGTGATCGGCACCCTGCTGATCGGCTTCCTGGCGAGCGACTCGATGCCCAATGCCACCAACGGCCTGTTCTACGGTGGCGGGTTCGACCAGCTGTGGCGGCAGGCTGTGGCCGCGGGCGCGGTGATGATCTACTCGTTCGTCGTCGCCGGCATCATCGCCTTCGCGCTGAAGAAGACTGTCGGCATTCGCATTTCGCCCGACGACGAGGAGAAGGGCATCGACGCGGCGTTCCACCGCGAGGCGTCGTACGAACTCGCCTCTGTCTGAACGAACCATCAGAACGGCCGGTGCGGACTGGGTCCGCACCGGCCGTTCGACATGCGGCGTGTTTCCGCTACTGATACCTTGATTCCTAACAAGAGACACAAGGTGGACGACATGACCCAGGACCTCGCGGTCGCGGCCGAGAAGGCCGGCACCAAATTCATCCTCGCGCTGTTCGTCGACCTGCGCGGAAAGCCCTGCGCCAAATTGGTTCCCGTCGAGGCGATCGACCTCCTGGCCACCGAGGGCGTCGGCTTCGCCGGCTACGCCGTGGGTGCCATGGGCCAGGAGCCGAAGGACCCCGATCTGATGGCGCTGCCCGATCCGGCATCGTTCACCCCGGTCCCCTTCCTCAAAGAGGGCCTGGCGATCGTGCACTGCGATCCCCACGTCGACGGAGCGCCCTGGCCGTACGCGCCGCGGGTGATCCTCAGAAACCTCGTACAGCGTTGCGCGGACGCCGGTTTCGACCCGTGGGTGGGGGCAGAGGTCGAGTACTTCCTGCTGCGCCGCACCGACGACGGTGGCGTCGCGGTCGCCGACGCCGCCGACACCGCTTCTCAGCCCTGCTACGACGCCCGCGGTGTCACCCGCATGTACGACCACCTGACGGCCGTGTCGGCCGCGATGAACGGACTCGGCTGGTCCAACTACGCCAACGACCACGAGGACGGCAACGGCCAGTTCGAGCAGAACTTCACGTTCGCCGATGCGCTGACCACCGCTGATCGCGTCATCACGTTGCGCTACCTGTTGTCGATGATCGCCGCGGAGCGCGGCATGATCGCGACATTCATGCCGAAACCGTTCTCCGACAAGACCGGCAGCGGGCTGCACCTACACCTGTCGCTGACCAGCGCGGGCAACGCCGTGTTCCCGGCACAGGGTGACGACGGTCGGGGGCTCGGATTATCCGACACAGCTTACGGTTTCATCGGCGGCATCCTCGACCACGCCTGCGCACTGCAGGCGGTGATCGCGCCGACGGTCAACTCCTACAAACGGACCGGTGCGGTGTCCACACGGTCGGGCGCCTCCTGGGCGCCGCGGCTACCCACCTACGGCGGCAACGACCGCACCCACTACATCCGGGTTCCCGACGCCGAGCGCGTCGAGTTGCGCGGCGGCGACGGCTCGGCCAACCCCTACCTGGCGATCGCCGCGGCCCTGGGTGCGGGCATCGACGGAATCAAGCGCAGCGCAGACCCCGGGCCGGTGGGCTCGGGAACGAGCACTCGCGCACTGCCACCCACGCTGTTGCACGCCGTCGAGGAACTCGAGACCGATCCCGTCATCACCGGCGTCCTCGACGCCGCCGGGGACGGGGTCGCCGCGTACTTCGCCGGCATCAAACGCGAGGAATTCTTCAACTACCACAGTGCGGTCAGCCCGTGGGAGATCGACCAGTACCTGACCGCCTTCTGACGGCACGGAGGAAAACATGTGCGGCATCGTGGGGTTACACCTGCGCACACCAGAGCTCTATCCGCGATTGGGCACCCTGCTGTCCGGCATGCTGTGCGAAATGGGCGACCGGGGAAGTGATTCCGCCGGTGTCGCGGTGTACGGGGATTCCACGTGGTCACCGCCCGGTCAGGGTTGCGTGTCGGTGGCTGATCTGGGCACCGGCCGGGCCGAGGACGTCGAGCTGATCCGGCGCACCGTCGCCACCGCCCTCGACGAGGACGCCGACGCCGTCGACGTGGTCGCGGTCGGTGACAGCCGCCTGTTGTCCTGCGACACCTCCTCGGAGGCGCTGCTGACGGCGGTGAAGGCCTGCTATCCGCAGGCCATCGTCGCCGGCTTCGGCTCCGACATGGCAGTCCTCAAAGGCGTCGGCCACCCGCGCGCGCTCACCGAGCAGTGGGGGCTCTCCGCCGCCCAGGGCTGGCAGGGCGTCGGGCACACCCGGATGGCGACCGAGTCCGCAGTGACCCCGTCGGGCTGTCACCCCTACGCCGTCGGACCGGGTCAGTGCATGGTGCACAACGGCTCGTTCGCCAATCACGCCACCATCCGCCGCGAACTGCGCTCGCGCGGTGTGATGTTCGACAGTGAGAACGACACCGAGGTCGGCGCCCGCTTCATCGCGGCGCAGCTGTCGGAGGGCCGCGACGTCGAGAGTGCCCTCAAGGAGCTCTGCGCGACCTTCGACGGCTTCTACACGCTGCTGGTGTCCAACCGCGATTCGTTCGCCGTCGTCCGGGACGCCATCGCATGCAAGCCCGCGGTCATCGCCGAGACCGCCGACTGGGTGGCGATGGCCAGCGAATACCGCGCCCTGTCAGGCCTTCCCGGCGTCGAGAGCGCGCGCATCTGGGAACCCGAACCGGAGGTCGTCTACGCATGGAGCAGGTAACGACTCGACTCGACCTCACCACCACCCCGCTGCGTGAGGTGAACACCGCACTGCACGCCCCGAATCTGCAGGGCGAGTTCGTCATCGCCCACCCGGCTGGCGCGCACAACGTCGCCGTCGGACTCGACGCTCCGGTCCGCGTCACGATCGACGGTCACGTCGGGTACTACGCCGCCGGCATGAACCAGCACGCCGACGTGGTGATCAACGGCAACGCAGGCACCGGTGTCGCGGAGAACATGATGAGCGGTTCGGTGTGGGTCAAAGGCAACGCCTCGCAGTCCGCCGGCGCGACGGCCCACGGTGGTCTGCTGGTCATCGAGGGCGACGCCGCGGCGCGGTGCGGCATCTCGATGAAGGGCGTCGACATCGTGGTGGGCGGCAATGTCGGCCACATGAGCGCGTTCATGGCCCAGGCCGGCCGGCTCGTGGTGCGCGGCAACGCCGGTGAGGCGCTCGGCGACTCGCTTTACGAAGCCCGCATCTACGTTCGGGGAGAGGTCGCCTCCCTCGGCGCCGACTGCGTCGCCAAGCCGATGCGCCCCGAACACCACGAGGAACTCCAACAACTGCTCAAGTCAGCAGGATTCGATGACGACGACACCGCCGCCTACACCCGCTACGGGTCGGCGCGATCGCTCTACCACTTCCACGTCGACAACTCTGCGAGCTACTGATGACCGACACCGACGATCGCGCCCGCCTCGGCCTGCGTGAGTCCGCCACGTTCGACCGCGCCACGATCGCGGCGATCCAGCGTGCCGCCGACACCGGGGTGTACGACATCCGCGGGTGGGGCGCCAAACGGCGACTCCCCCACTTCGACGATCTGCTGTTCCTCGGCGCGTCGATGTCCCGGTATCCGCTGGAGGGCTATCGCGAACGCTGCGCCACCGATGTGGTGCTCGGCGATCGGCACGCCAAACACCCTCTGCACCTGGCCATCCCGGTCACCATCGCCGGCATGAGCTTCGGCGCCCTGTCCGGGCCGGCCAAGGAGGCGCTGGGCCGGGGTGCCAGCGAGGTCGGCACGTCGACGACCACCGGCGACGGCGGCATGACGCCCGAGGAGCGCGGCCAGAGCAAGCACCTGGTGTACCAGTATCTGCCGTCGCGGTACGGCATGAATCCCGACGATCTCCGGAAGGCCGATGCGATCGAGGTGGTGCTCGGGCAGGGCGCCAAACCCGGCGGCGGCGGAATGCTTTTGGGCCAGAAGATCTCCGAACGGGTCGCCGCGATGCGTACCCTGCCGCAGGGCATCGATCAGCGGTCGGCATGCCGTCACCCCGACTGGACCGGGCCCGACGATCTGACCATCAAGATCAACGAGTTGCGGGAGATCACCGACTGGGAGAAGCCGATCTACGTCAAGGTCGGCGCCACCCGCACCTACTATGACGTCAAGCTCGCGGTGCACGCCGGCGCCGACGTCGTCGTCGTCGACGGCATGCAGGGCGGCACCGCCGCCACCCAGGAAGTGTTCATCGAACACGTCGGCATCCCGACGCTCGCCGCGATCCCCGAGGCGGTGCGGGCGCTGCAGGAACTCGGGGTTCATCGCAAAGTCCAGTTGATCGTCTCCGGTGGCATCCGCAACGGTGCCGACGTCGCCAAGGCGCTGGCGCTGGGTGCCGACGCCGTCGCCATCGGCACCGCGGCGCTGATCGCACTGGGCGACAACCACCCCCGGTATGCCGCTGACTACGAAAAGCTGGGCAGCGCAGCGGGTTTCTACGACGACTACCAGGACGGCAACGATCCCGCAGGCATCAGCACGCAGGACCCCGAGCTCGCCGCGCGCCTGGACCCGGTGGCTGCCGGCCGACGGCTGGCCAACTACCTGCGGGTGCTGACGATGGAGGCGCAGACGATCGCCCGTGCCTGCGGCAAGTCCCACGTCTGCCACCTGGAGCCCGACGACCTGGTCGCCGTCAGTATCGAGGCCGCGGCGATGGCGAAGGTCCCATTGGCAGGCACGTCGTGGATTCCGGGGCAATGAGTTCGGCCGACGTCGTCATCGTCGGCGGCGGCCTCGAGGGCTGCGCGGCCGCGTGGGCGTTGGCCGAGCGCGGCATCACCGATGTCGCCATCGTCGAACGCAGCACCGTCGGGTCGGGCATGACCGGAAAGTCCAGCGGCATCGTGCGCTGCCACTACGGGGTGAGCTCACTGGCCGCGATGGCCGCCGTGGGCCTGGAGGTGTTCGAGCAGGCCGACGAGATCTTCGGCACCGACATCGGTTTCCGGCAGACCGGCTACATCGTCGGCGTGGGCGAGCCCAACGTCGACGCGTTGCGGAAGAGCCTCGCCGCTCAGCGCGCCGTCGGAGTGGACACCGAGGAGATCGACCATGCCGAGGTTGCGCGGATGTGGCCCGTCGCCGATCTCACGCCGTTCGCCGCGTTCGGCTACGAGGCCCGTGGCGGTTACGGTGACGCCTACCAGACCGCTCAGGCCTTCGCCACGACGGCCCGCGCTGCCGGCATCCGCCTCCGGCAAGGCTGCGCCGCAACAGGTTTGATCCAATCTGGGGACCGGGTGACCGGTGTGGCGCTGGCCGACGGCACCGAGATGTCCGCCGGCACCGTCGTCGTCGCGACCGGAGCATGGACGCAGCCGTTCCTCGCCCGCTACGGCGTCGAGGTGCCGATCCGCGTCGTACGCGAACAGATCGTGCTGATCGACCCCGGTGTCGATCTGGGTCCGGTGCCGGTGTTCTCCGACCTGGTGTCGCTGCAGTACGTGCGGCCCGAGACCGGTGGCGAAATACTGTTCGGCAACAGCGATCTCAGCGATGCGCAGACCGCCGATCCCGACAACTACCTCAACCGGGCGACCGAGGAGTTCGTCGACATCACCGTCGACAAGGTCGGCACCCGCTTCCCCG
Organism: Mycobacterium sp. PSTR-4-N; assembly: GCF_022348085.1. Lineage (GTDB taxonomy): Bacteria > Actinomycetota > Actinomycetes > Mycobacteriales > Mycobacteriaceae > Mycobacterium. The sequence goes on from NZ_JAKRFN010000006.1 coordinate 133,389, forward strand.
GCCTCCCCGACGCCGTCATCACCAGCAGCTACGCGGGTTGCTACGACGTGACTCCCGACTGGAATCCGGTGATCTCGCGCACCGGTCTCGACGGCCTGGTGGTCGCGGCCGGCTTCAGCGGCCACGGGTTCAAGATCGCACCCGCAGTCGGCCGGCTCGTCGCCGATATCGTCGTCGACGGCCACAGCCGCGATCCACGCATCCCGGCGGCGGACTTCCGGCTGTCCCGCTTCGCCGAAGGCGACCTGCTCACCACGCCGTACCCGTACGTCGGCGCGGGAGAGATGCGCTAGACAGGTGAGCTGTGACCTCCGCTGACGAGCACGCGCCGCTGCTGCGCAACAAGTCGGGCACGGCCCGGGATCGCGACCCCGCCGAACCCGTCGACGAACTCGAGATCGAAGCGGCGATCGGCCGCAACGTGCGGCTGCTGCGGTTGCAACAGGGCCTCACCGTCGCCGACACCGCCGCGCGCATCGGCATCTCGAAGGCCATGATGAGCAAGATCGAGAACGCGCAGACCTCCTGCAGCCTGTCCACGCTCGCGCTGCTGGCCAAGGGCTTCGACGTGCCGGTCACCAGCCTGTTCCGCGGCGCGGACGTCGAACGTCCCGCGGCGTTCGTGCGGGCAGGCACCGGGGCGCGCATCGTGCGGGAGGGCACCCGCGAAGGCCACGACTACGAGCTGCTCGGCTCGCTGCGCGGCGAGCACAAGCGGCTGGAATGCCTGCAGGTCACGCTGTCGGAGAAGAGCCAGACGTATCCGCTGTTCCAGCACCCGGGCACGGAGTTCATCTACATGCTCGAAGGGGTCATGGACTACAGCCACAGCCGCTCCGTCTACCGGCTGCACCCCGGCGATTCGCTGCAGTTCGACGGCGAGGGCGCCCACGGTCCCGTCGACCTGGTCGAGGTGCCGATCCGGTTCCTGTCGGTGATCGCGTTCCCCGACTCGCACGTCTGAGCGCGCCGAGTGTGCGTCGCGATACGCCTGCCGCGGCGTGTCGCGGATGACACCGCACACCCGCGCCCGCACGACCGTTCGTTTTGCCCGACGCGCCCTCCGGAGTACAGTCAACCGCGTGCAGCGGGTGCTCCTTCTCGGACGCCGCGACGGGGTCTGATCCAGACTGGCCTCCCGTCGCGGGTATTCGCGATGCGCCGGTCTGAGAATCCCTAGACCAACCCGGAGCCCATCATCATGACCGAGAACTTCACCCCCGACGCTTTTCATTCGGTACGCACCATCACCACGCCCGCCGGCCCCCGCCGCGACGGCCAGCCCGCCTGGAACACCCAGCGCGCCTCGTCGATGCCGGTCAGCCGGTACCGCAGCTTCGCCGCCGAGGTCGAGCCCGTCACACTGCCCGACCGCACCTGGCCCGACAAGGTCATCGACACCGCCCCGCTGTGGTGCGCGGTCGACCTGCGCGACGGCAACCAGGCGCTGATCGACCCGATGAGCCCGGCCCGCAAACGGCGCATGTTCGACCTGCTGGTCCGGATGGGCTACAAGGAGATCGAGGTCGGCTTCCCGTCGGCCAGCCAGACCGACTTCGACTTCGTCCGAGAGATCATCGAACAGGGCGCGATTCCCGACGACGTGACGATCCAGGTGCTGACGCAGTGCCGCCCCGAACTGATCGAGAAGACGTTCAAGGCCTGCGAGGGGGCGCCTCGCGCGATCGTGCACTTCTACAACTCGACGTCGATCCTGCAGCGCCGCGTCGTGTTCCGCGCCGACCGCGACGCCGTCAAGAAGATCGCCACCGACGGCGCGCGGATGTGCGTCGAGGAGGCCAAGAAGTACCCCGGCACGCAGTGGCGCTTCGAGTACTCGCCGGAGTCCTACACCGGCACCGAACTGGAATACGCGGTCGAGGTCTGCAACGCCGTCGCCGAGATCGTCGCGCCGACGCCCGAGGTGCCGCTGATCGTGAACCTGCCGGCGACGGTCGAGATGGCCACGCCCAACGTCTACGCCGACTCCATCGAGTGGATGAACCGGCACCTGACGCCGCGCAACAGCATCATCTTGAGCCTGCACCCGCACAATGACCGCGGAACTGCTGTCGCAGCAGCCGAATTGGGTTATCAGGCCGGCGCGGACCGCATCGAAGGATGCCTGTTCGGCAACGGCGAGCGCACCGGAAACGTGTGCCTGGTCACACTGGGCCTGAACATGTTCTCCCGCGGCGTCGATCCGCAGATCGACTTCTCCAACATCGACGAGATCCGCCGCACCGTCGAGTACTGCAACCAGCTGCCCGTCCACGAACGCCACCCCTACGGCGGCGATCTGGTGTACACCGCGTTCTCGGGAAGCCATCAGGACGCGATCAACAAGGGCCTGGACGCGATGAAGTTCGACGCCGATGCCGCGGACAAAGACGTCGACGACATCTTGTGGCAGGTTCCCTACCTGCCGATCGACCCGAAGGACGTCGGGCGCACGTACGAGGCTGTGATCCGGGTCAATTCGCAGTCCGGCAAGGGTGGCGTGGCCTACATCATGAAGGCCGATCACGGGTTGGCGCTGCCCCGACGGCTGCAGATCGAGTTCTCCGCGGCCATCCAGGCCATCACCGACGGTGAGGGCGGCGAAGTGTCGCCCAAGGAGATGTGGGACGCGTTCTACGAGGAGTACCTGGCACCGATCACCCCGCTGGAGCGCATGCGGCAACGCGTCGACGCAGCCGAGGTCGACGGCGGGACCGACACCATCACGGCCGTCGTCAAGGTCGACGGAACCGAACGCGAGATCGTCGGTGCCGGTAACGGACCCCTGGCCGCGTTCTGCGACGCGCTGGGCGCCATCGGTTACCACGTCAACGTGCTGGACTACTCGGAGCACGCGATGTCCTCGGGCGAGGAGGCGCAGGCCGCGGCCTACGTGGAGGCGGCGATCGACGGTCACACCGTGTGGGGTGTGGGGATCGCCACCTCGATCACGACGGCGTCGCTGCGCGCGGTGGTGTCGGCGGTGAACCGGGCCGCGCGGCGCTGACCCGGCCGGCGGGCTCGTGCGCCGCGCAGGAGTGACCGAGAAATGACTTGTGCTGATTGGCGTTTCACGCACCTCGCGGCGGGAAGCCTGTCCAACATGAAGCTCAATTTCACTTTCGGTTCTCTGCTCACCCTCGCCGCTTCCGCGGCGATCTCGTTCGCACCTGCAGCGGCCGCTCAGCCGGAATGCGCGACGCCGCACGGCGCCGCTGACGGCACGCCGTGCGCAAACGTCGCCCCCGGCGGCGGGACGACGAACACGGGTCCGGCCGCGAGCCAGGGTGGCACCAATCCCTACATCGGCGGCGCAGGCTGCATCCCCGGCCGGGTGTGCAACAACGGCGACGATTAGATCGTTTCGCCAGCGGGCTCGCTGGCAATTCACAGCAGCATGAAACTCATCACCTTTGGAACAGCCCTGCTGACCGGGGCCGCCGCGACGGTCATCGCGATGGCTCCGGTCGCCGGTGCACAGCCCAATGTGCCGTGTGACGATCCGGGCGGCGCCTCGCGTGGCGCCGCGTGTGACGCCCCGGCACCCGAGGGTGGTCCGCCGCCCATCGTGGGCGAGATCCCGCCGGGCCAAGACGGTATGCCCGATGTCGCGGGATGTACCCCGGGACGCATCTGCGAAGCGCCCTGAGTCAGAACAGCGCGAGTTGGTCCTCGCCCAGGTCGGAGCCGACGAAGTCCTCGACCTGGGCGCCACCGACGACCGACACCACCGCGTCCATGAACTCGCCCGACGACATCACCGGCACCCCGAGTTCTCTGGCCTGAAAGCCTTTGCCCTGCTGCGTATCCGGCACATCGTTGACGATCAGCGACGTGTGCTGGTCGACCGATTCCGTGTATGCCAAACCGGCGTGCAACATCCGTTCGATCAGTTCCTCGTAGGTCCGATCCACGTCGGCGACTGCGATACGCATGCCCTGGACCAGGGGCCGGCCGGGAACGTGGCGGCCAGGGTTGGCGTATGCGCACGGAAGCCGGGCGGCGACAGCCTTGAGTGGACGCAACTCGTCGTGGGTGACTCGCCCGTTCGGCCAGGCTCGACGCGACACCGGGTGCACCGGTAGCCAGGAGCGGCGCTCACGCGCCCGCACCAGGACCGGTTTGAGTATCTGCGCGAGCACCATCGCGTCGTCGAGGGCATCGTGCGGGCGCATCTGGGTGACGCCCCAGTGCGCGGCCAACGTCTCCAGTCGCAGGTTCTCCGTCCCGAGGTCCAGCCGTCGGGCCAATTCGACCGTGCACATCACCGTGTCGGTCGGCAGCTCAGCCCCCACCATCTCCGCTTCGGCGGCCAGGAACGAATAGTCGAATCCCACGTTGTGGGCCACCAGGGTCCGTCCCCGCAGCACGTCGCACAGGTCAGAGACCACATCGGCGAACGTCGGCTGGCCGGCCAGCATCTCCGCGGTGAGCCCGTGGATGTGGGTGGGGCCGGGGTCGACCCCCGGATTCAGCAGCGTGTACAGGCTCTTCTCGACGTTGCCGTCATCGCTGAGCGCGAGCGCGGCGACGCTGACGACACGGGCCTGCCCCGGCCGGAAACCGGAGGTCTCGACGTCGACGACCGCCCACCCGGCGCCCGCGTGATCGGCGGGCCGACCCCAGGTGCTGACGGTGGTTGAGCTCACCGTCTGAGAATGGCACGCAGCTCCGACAAGCCCTGCTCCCCACGCCGCGTGTCGGGCCCTTCTCTAAACTGCCGGGAATGGTTTCGGTACGCGGACGAGCTGCTCTCGCAGCCGGTGCAGGCGCCCGGTGGGCATCGCGTGTCACCGGCCGCGGTGCCGGCGCGATGATCGGCGGCCTCGTCGCGATGACCATCGACGGGTCGATCCTGCGCCAACTCGGGCAGGGCCGCCGCACGGTCGTCGTCACCGGCACCAACGGCAAGTCCACCACCACCCGGATGACGGCCGCAGCGCTGGCCACCCTCGGACCCGTCGCCACGAACGCCGAGGGCGCCAACATGGACGCCGGGCTGGTGGCCGCGCTCGCCTCCGCACCGGACGCGCCGCTGGCCGCGCTCGAGGTCGACGAGATGCACGTCCCGCACGTCAGTGACGCCATCACGCCCTCGGTCATCGTGCTGCTCAATCTGTCGCGAGATCAACTCGACCGGGTGGGTGAGATCAACCACATCGAGCGGACCCTGCGCGCCGGGATGGCCCGGCACCGGGCGGCGGTGGTGGTCGCCAACTGCGACGACGTCTTGATGACCTCGGCGGCTTACGACCACCCCCATGTCGTGTGGGTGGCTGCCGGCGGCGGCTGGGCCAGCGATTCGGTCAGCTGCCCCCGCTCGGGTGAGGTGATCGTGCGCGACGGCGCGCACTGGCGCTCGACGGGCTGCGATTTCCACCGGCCCACCCCGGCGTGGTGGTACGACGACACGCACATCCACGGCCCCGACGGTCTGAGCTTGCCGATGACGCTCACCCTGCCGGGCATGGTGAACCGGGGCAACGCGACCCAGGCCGTCGCCGCGGCCGTCACCCTCGGCGCCGATCCCGTCGCGGCCGTCGCCGCCGTGTCGGCCGTCGACGAAGTGGCCGGCCGCTACCGCACCGTTGCGGTCGGCCCGTCGCACACGGCCCGCCTGCTGCTGGCCAAGAATCCCGCCGGGTGGCAGGAGGCGCTGTCGATGCTCGACCGCGACGCAGCGGGTGTCGTGATCTCGGTCAACGGTCAGGTACCCGATGGCGAGGACCTGTCCTGGCTGTGGGACGTCCGCTTCGAGCACTTCGAGAACGTGCCGGTGGTCGCCGCCGGGGAACGCGGCACCGATCTCGCGGTGCGCCTCGGCTACGCCGGCGTCGAGCACACGCTGGTGCACGACACGATGGCCGCGATCCGCAGCTGCCCACCCGGCCACGTCGAGGTGCTCGCCAACTACACGGCGTTCCTCCAGCTGAACAGGCGGCTGCCATGAGCGAGTCCGCGGTCCGCATCGGGCTCGTCCTGCCCGACGTGATGGGCACCTACGGCGACGGCGGCAACTCGCTGGTGCTGCGGCAGCGGTTGCGGTTGCGCGGAATCGACGCCGACATCGTCGAGATCACGCTCGACGATCCCGTGCCCGCCGAGCTGGACATCTACACCCTCGGCGGCGCCGAGGACTACGCGCAGCGGCTCGCCACCAAGCATCTGGTGCGCTATCCCGGTCTGCAGCAGGCGGTCTCGCGCGGCGCCCCGGTGCTGGCGATCTGCGCGGCGATCCAGGTGCTGGGCCATTGGTACGAGACGTCCGCCGGGGAACGGGTGGCCGGCGTGGGTCTGCTCGACGTCACGACCTCACCGCAGCCCGAGCGGACGATCGGCGAAGTGGCCTCCACACCGCTGATCGACGGGCTCACGCAGCCGTTGACCGGCTTCGAGAATCACCGGGGCGGAACCGATCTGGGCGCAGAGGCGCGGCCGCTGGCCGCGGTCACCAAGGGCGCAGGCAACCGGGCGGGCTCCGGGCTGGACGGTGCCGTCCAGGGCAGTGTCGTCGCGACCTATCTGCACGGCTGCTGCTTGGCGCGCAATCCCGAGCTCGCCGATCACCTGCTCGCCAAGGTGGTGGGACCGCTTGCGCCACTGGACCTTCCGGAGGTCGACAGGCTGCGGCGGGAACGGCTCGCAGCGCCGCGACGCGTGTAGATCAGCGGGCGGCCACGATGCCGTGGCGATAGGCGTACACGATGGCCGCCGGGCGATCTCGCAGCCCCAGTTTGCCGAAGATGCGGCCGATGTGACTCTTCACGGTGACACCGGAGATGACGAGTTCCTCGGCGATCTCACTGTTGGAGCGGCCCTTGGCGACCAGCGTCAGCACGTCGAGTTCCCGCGGCGTCAGCTCCCGCACCGCGTCGGGCGCGGGATCGGCGGCCGCCGTGCGATAGGTGGTCAGCACCCGCGCAGTCACCGACGGGTCCAGGTACCCGTCGCCGCGCGCGACGGCGTGCACCGCCCGGATGAGTTCCTCGGCAGGCGAATCCTTCAGGACGAATCCGGCTGCGCCCGCGCGTAATACGCCCGAGAGCAGCTCCTCGTCGCTGAACGTGGTGAGCGCCAGCACCGGCGGCCCGCCACGGTCGGTCAGGGTTTGCGTCGCCTCGATCCCGTTGACGCGCTTCATTCGCAGATCCATGACGACCACGTCGGGCCGGTGCTCGGCCACTGCCGCAGGCACCTCGTCGCCGTCGGAGCATTCGCCGACGACAACGATCCCGTCGCGGCGCCGCAGGATGCGGCGCAGACCCGAGCGCACCAATTCCTGGTCGTCGACGAGCAGCGCACTCACCGGGTCGGGGGTCACAGTGCACCGCCCCGCACCACGCAGCCGGGCCGACCGTCGACGGGGATGACCGCGCGCACCGACCACCCGTCACCGTCGGGTCCCGCGTCCAACGTGCCGCCGAGCAGTTCGATCCTCTGCCGCATGCCGCGCATGCCTCGCCCTTCGAGTTGCGCACCTGCGCCCGCGACGGGAACCGGAACCCGATTCACGATCACGAGCCGCGCCACGTTGCCGACGTCGAGCGCGACCGACGTCGCCGCCTCCGGCGCGTGCTTGGCGACATTGGCCAGCGACTCCTGCGCGATGCGGTACAGGGCCAGACCCTCGCCCGCGGAGATTCGGTCGATGTCCCCGGTGATGCGCAACGACACCGACAACCCGGCCCGCACGAAATCCTCCACGAGCGCGGCCAGATCACCGATGCCGGGGTTGGGCACCGCCGTGCCGGTGGCGTCGGCGAGCAGACCGACGGTGTGGCGGATGTCGGCCATGGCCTGGCGGCCGAGGCGCTCGGCCTGCTCGAGTGCCGCCACCGCCTCGTCGACATCGCGGTCGACCTGCAGATCGCGTCGCGCACCGGTGACGTGCAGCAGCGTCACACTCAACGAGTGCGCGATCACGTCGTGGACCTCGCGGGCGATCCGGCGCCGCTCGTCGGCGGCGGCGTGTTCGGCGAGTTTGGCCTGCGCCCGCCGCTGTTCGATCAGCAACTCCTGCTGGGTCCGCATCAGCGAGCCGACGAGCAGGCCGATCGCAATGAATGTCAGGTAGAGCCAGGGAGTTTCGAGCCGTCCGGCCCACATTGCTGCACCGACGAGCGCCGCCGCGGACAGCGCCACCAGCAGACTGGTGCGCGCCGAGGTGAACGCACCGATCATCCCGGTCAGCAGACTGAGCAGCAGCGGTGCGAAATCCCCGCTGATCGGTGTCGGGAACGCGAACAGGAGCAACGCGGTACTCGCCATCCACGCCAGCCACACCGTGGCCGCCTCGACCGCCACGGGCACCCGCCGGTCCAGGAAGAAGAACACGACATCGGGCACGATCGCGATCAGCAACGCGACGGCGGCGATCCACCAGTGCGACCACGGTCGCTGCAGTGCCGCGATCACCGAGACGACCACCATGGTCACGTCGACGCTGATGACGAACGGCCAGGTGTAGCCGCCCGGCATGTCCTCGGCCTTGCGTGCGGCGTACCCGCGCACGCGGTGCCGCAGCGCATCGAGCATCGGCCCAGTGTAGGAGCGGTCCGGAAACCGCAACACCGCCCGCGGTAGGCATTCCCCCTCCTACCCCGGTAGGAGGCGAACCTGCGCTCCAGGGACGATGCGCCCGTGCGCGACACTGCCTACCGTCGACGTATGGGTAACGGACTGGCGACCTGGATGCGCTGGACAGCACTGCACGGCATTCCCCGAGCCGTCCTCTCGTCGCGCGCCCGCCGGGGAGAACCGATGGCGACACTGAGCCTGGGTCGCGACGATCCGTCGGGACGGCTGCGCCGCATCGAAGAGATCCGCGCGGCCGGCCCGCTGGCCCGCACTCCCCTGGTGTTGGTCAGCGCCGATCACGCGGTCTGCCGCAGTGTGCTGCGCGACAACGACTTCGTGGTCGCCGATCCCGCGGAGACGGGCCTGCCCGAAGTCATCGCGCGCGTCATGCGCCGGCTCGACCCGGGGCTGCCCAATCCCGTCGAGTCACCGTCGATGCTGATGACCGATCCCCCCGAGCACACCGGTTACCGCAAGATGGTGTCGCGCAGCTTCACCCCTCGCGCCATCGCCACACTCGACTCCCGCATCGACGAGCTGACCCTCGCACTGCTCGACGGGCTCGACGGCCGCGACGAGGTGGACCTGATCTCCGACTACGCCGCGCAGGTGCCCGCCGCGGTGATCAGCGATCTCCTCGGCGTGCCGATCGCCGACCGACAGCGAATCCTCCGCTGGGGCAACCGAATTGCTCCGCTCCTCGACATCGGCATCACCTGGTCGGCCTACCACGGCGCGATCACCGAACTGCGGGACGTCGAGGAGTATCTGCTGGAGCACTTCCGGCGGCTGCGCGCCGAAGGGTCCGACGGCACACCGTTCAGCACCATGGCCCTCGAGGGCGGCCTCACCGACCGCGTGCTGCGGGCCAACGCGGCGCTGCTCGTGGGCGCGGGGGTCGAGACCACGGTCAACCTCATCGGCAACGGCATCGTCGCGCTGATGAATCACCCGGACCAACTCGCGCTCCTGCGCGACGATCCCGATCTGTGGCCGTCAGCCGTCGAGGAGATGCTGCGTTTCGACAGCCCGGTGCAGATGACCGCGCGCGAGGCCAGCCGCGACACCGAGATCGCCGGGGTGCCGATCCCGCGCGGCACCGCGGTGGTCCTGCTGCTCGGGGGCGCCAACAGGGATCCCCAGGTCTTCGACCAGCCGGACCGTTTCGACATCACCCGGCCGAACGCTCGCGAGCATCTGGCGTTCGGCAGCGGCATCCATGTCTGCCTGGGCGCCGCGCTGGCCCGCAACGAGGCGGTGACGGCATTGCGGGCCCTGTTCGACCGCTACCCCGACCTGCAGCTGTGTGGCGCACCCGAGCACCGGGGGCTGGTGAACCTCAACGGCTACCGCCGGATGACGGCCCGGCTCCGGCACGAGGCCGTCACGCGCACAGCGTCGTGACGAGGGAGAGTGGCAGCGGGCACCCCCTCTCCCGCAGCGCTGTGGCGACGCGGGACAGCCAGGCGTCGGGCCGGTCCTCGGCGATCACCCGGATGACGATCCAGTCGCGCTGCTCCAGCATCCGCAGCCGGGTGATGTCGTTGACATGAGTCCGCCGGTCGGTGCGGCGATGGTCGCCGTCGTATTCGACGGCGACGCCGTACTCCGGGTAGGCGAGGTCGAGGAACGCGACGGGCCGCGATCCGTCGAGCACCGGGTATTGCGTCTCAGGCCGCGGAAAGCCGTTGTCGTGCAGCGCAAGCCGGATCGCGCTCTCGCGCGGGGACGCCGCGCCGCCGTCGACCAGGGGCAGCACCTCGCGCAGCTGGGCGACGCCGTGCACCCGCGGATACCGCTGCGCCAGCTCGGCCACCTCGGCGATGTCGAACCGCTGGTTCCACATCAACGCATCCAGCCGGGCCAACGCCTCGGCGCGTTCGAGGTGACGGCCGAGATCGAACGCCGTACGCACCCGAGTGGTGACGGGCAAACCGCCGACATCGGTGATTTCATCTGCTGCCAGGCGTTCGGTGCGCAACAGAAGACCGTCCTGCGGCCGGCCTTTGGCTCCGGTCACCTCGATGGGTTGCCGCGCATCCACCCCCGGCGCACCGTGCAGCGCGGACGCGGTCACCCCGGCGATCACCCCGTGCCTACCGGTGGCCAACCACGCACCGATCGCACGGTGTTTGAGCGAGATCTCCCCGCCGGCACGGACGAAGACGCCGCGGTAGAGCTTCGTGTAATCGCGGCGCAGTTCGTGCCGGGTCACCACACCCGCCCGGACCGCCTCGCCGCCGAGAATGACCCTGTTCATGCAGCCATCCTGACAACGGCCACCGACATGTGAGCGACATCCACGTCCTGCAGCGAAAGTGCGAGGGATCGCCGACAAGACGTGGGTTTGCCCGGCGTTGCGGCTCAGCCTCCTGATCAGGCCATCGCACGGCGACCGGCGAGCGCCCGGCCGAGCGTCAGCTCGTCGGCGAATTCCAGATCCCCGCCCATCGGCAGACCCGACGCGATACGCGTCACCGTCAACCCCGGGATGTCGCGCAGCATCCGCACCAGGTACGTCGCGGTCGCCTCCCCCTCGGTGTTGGGGTCGGTCGCGATGATCACCTCGGCGACCTCCACGCCGTCGACACGCTCACCGATCCGGTTCAGCAGTTCCCGGATCCGCAGCTGGTCGGGGCCGATGCCCGAGAGCGGATCCAGCGCCCCACCCAGCACGTGATAGCGCCCGCGGAATTCTCGCGTCCGCTCGACGGCCTGGACGTCCTTGGGCTCTTCGACCACGCACACCAGCGACGCGTCCCGGCGCGGGTCCGCACAGATGCGGCAGCGCTCCTCGTCGCTGACGTTGCCGCACACCGCGCAGAACGTCACCCCGTCGCGCACCTTGTTCAGCACCGCGGTCAGCCGGTCGATGTCCGGCGGTTCGACGGACAGCAGGTGGAATGCGATCCGCTGGGCGCTCTTGGGGCCGATCCCGGGCAGCTTGCCGAGCTCGTCGATCAGGTCCTGAACGGGTCCTTCGAACAAGTCACATCCCCGGCAGGCCGGGGAATCCCTGGCCGCCCATGCCGCCTGCCAGCGGGCCGAGCCGGTCATGGGCCAGGATCGTGACCTGCTTCGCGGCGTCGGAGATCGCCCCGAGGATGAGGTCCTGCAGGGTCTCCACGTCCGACGGGTCGACCACCTTGGGATCGATGGCCACGCCGACGACCTCGCCGCTGCCCCGCATCGTGACCTGCACCAGGCCGCCTCCGGCCTGACCGTGCACCTCCGCGGCGGCCAGCGCTGCCTGCGCCTCCATCAACTGCTGCTGCATCTGCTGCGCCTGGGCGAGCAGTGCGGACATATCGGGTTGGCCACCAGGCTGCATGCTGATCCTCTTGCGGGTTGATTGCGTGTCGGTATCGACTTGGTTGCGCTCACGCCGAAGCGGCGCTCAGGGCTTCCAGCGTAGTCGGGAGGCGGGCTACCGTGGCGCGGTGCTGATGAGAGCCCCTCGCCGTGTCGGCGCCCAGATCCTCGCCGGGCTGCTCGTCGCGGCCTCCACGCTCGCCGCACCAGCACACGCCGCCCCCTCCAACGTCGCCGGCATGATCGTGTTCCTCGACCCGGGTCACCAGGCGTCGATGGCGGGGCTGAGCCGCCAGGTCCCCACCGGCCGCGGTGGCACCAAGGACTGCCAGGCCAGCGGCACGGCCACCGACGACGGCTACCCGGAGCACACGTTCACCTGGGACACCACGCTGCGGGTGCGGCAGGCACTGACGGGTCTCGGGGTGCGGACGGCGATGTCGCGCGGCGACGACACCGGGCCGGGGCCTTGCGTCGACGAGCGCGCCGCGATGGCCAACGCGATCCGGCCGAACGCGATCGTCTCGATCCACGCCGACGGCGGTCCGCCGACCGGGCGCGGCTTCCATGTGCTCTACTCGTCGCCGCCGCTGAACACGGCCCAGGCCGGGCCCGCGGTGCAATTCGCTCAGGTCATGCGCGACACGATGGCGGGCTCGGGGATACCGCCGGCGACCTACATCGGCTCGTCGGGGCTCAACCCCCGCGCCGACATCGCCGGGCTGAACCTGGCGCAGTACCCGTCGATCCTCGTCGAGTGCGGGAACATGAAGAACCCGATCGACTCCGGTCTGATGAAGACCCCCGAGGGTCGGCAGAAGTACGCGGACGCGATCGTGCGCGGCGTGGTGGCGTTCCTGGGCGCCCAGCGCGGCTAGACGTCCTGGACCGCTTCGGTGCCCTCCACCTCACGCTTGAGGTTGCCCAGCACCTCGGCCTGGATCTTGCGCAGGCCGATCGGCGCGAACGTCTTCTCGAAGAACCCACCGATGCCGCCGGCGCCCTGCCAGGACGTCTTGACCGTCACCGACGATCCCGGGCCCGCTGGTGCGACCGTCCAGTTGGTCACCATCGACGAGTTGGCGTCCTTCTCGATCACCGTGCGTCCCGCGACGTCGACGGTGGCCTTGACGTCGCGGGAGCGCGACTTCGTGGCTTGCAGCGTCCACGAGGCGACGGTTCCTGCACCCTGACCGCCCTCGAGCACGCGGTAGCCGCTGTAGTGCTCGGACAGGATCTTCGGACGCATCGCCTGGTAGTCGGCGACGGCGCCGAGCACTGTCGCGGGGTCGGCGTCGATCAGAACCGTGCTGGACGCGCTGACCTGTCCCATCGGTGGAACTCCTTGTCGTCGAGTGGGTGCGGTCGCATCGGGTGCGACCGCGGACTAGCGTATATGTGTGGCAGCGGGCTCGATCGACACGTGGGCCGCGCACGCCGATGGTGTGCAGCGGCTCCTGACCAGCTACCGGGCGATCCCGGCAGGCGCGACCGTACGCCTGGCCAAGCCCACCTCGAATCTGTTCCGCGCCCGCGCCAAGACCACGGCGCCCGGGTTGGACGTCTCCGGCCTGACCGGTGTGATCGCCGTCGATCCCGAATCACGCACCGCCGACGTGGCCGGCATGTGCACCTACGAAGATCTCGTCGCCGCGACGCTGCCGTACGGACTCTCACCCCTGGTCGTTCCGCAGCTGAAGACGATCACCCTCGGCGGCGCCGTCACCGGGCTGGGCATCGAGTCGACGTCGTTCCGCAACGGTCTGCCGCACGAGTCGGTGCTCGAGATGGACATCCTCACCGGCACAGGCGAAATCGTGCGCACGTCGGCCACCGAGCATCCCGATCTGTTCGCCACCTTCCCCAATTCGTATGGGACGCTCGGGTATTCGGTTCGGTTGAAGATCGAGCTGGAGCCGGTCAAGCCGTTCGTGGTGCTGCGCCACCTCCGCTTCCACTCCATCGCCGAGCTCGTCGAGGCGATGGACCGCATCATCGAAACGGGCGGCTGGAACGGCGAGCGGGTCGACTACCTCGACGGTGTCGTGTTCACCGCCGACGAGAGCTACCTGTGTCTGGGCACACAGTCGGCCACGCCGGGCCCCGTCAGCGACTACACCGGCCAGCAGATCTACTACCGGTCCATCCAGCATCCGGCCGGGGAGAAGCACGACCGGTTGACGATCCATGACTACCTGTGGCGCTGGGATCCCGACTGGTTCTGGTGCTCACGGGCTTTCGGCGCCCAGAACCCTCGGATCAGGCGCATCTGGCCGCGACGCCTCCGGCGCAGCAGCTTCTACTGGAAGCTGATCGGCTACGACCAGCGCTTCGACATCGCCGATCGCATCGAGAAGCGCAACGGCCGGCCACCGCGGGAGCGGGTCGTGCAGGACATCGAGGTGCCGATCGAGAACACCGCCGAGTTCGTGGAATGGTTCCTGGCCACGATCCCGATCGAACCGATCTGGTTGTGCCCGTTGCGCCTGCGCGAATCGACGAGTTCAGCTGATGGCTGGCCGTTGTATCCGATTCGGCCGCAGCACAGTTACGTCAACGTCGGATTCTGGTCCTCGGTGCCTATCGGGCCGCAGGAGGGGTACACGAACAAGATGATCGAGCGGAAGGTCAGCGACCTCGCCGGACACAAATCCCTGTACTCGGACGCCTTCTACTCGCGGGAGGAGTTCGACGAGCTCTACGGCGGCGAGGTGTACACCACTGTGAAGAAGACCTACGACCCCGACTCACGGTTTCTGGACCTGTATGCGAAGGCGGTGCGGCGACAATGACGACCTTTCGAGAGACGGCCGAGGCCCCGAAGCTGACGCTGGCCGAGATCCTGGAGATATTCGCCTCGGGCACGCAGCCGCTGAGGTTCACCGCCTACGACGGCAGCAGCGCCGGGCCCGACGACGCCGATCTCGGCCTGGATCTGCTGACCCCGCGCGGCACCACCTACCTCGCGACCGCTCCCGGTGATCTGGGCCTGGCGCGCGCCTACATCTCCGGCAACCTCGACATGCGGGGTGTGCACCCTGGTGATCCGTACCCGTTGCTCAACGCGCTGACCGAGAAGCTGGACTTCAAGCGGCCTTCGGCGCGGGTGCTGGCTCAGATCGTCCGTTCGATCGGCATCGAGCACCTCAAGCCGATCTCACCGCCGCCACAGGAGGCGCTGCCACGTTGGCGCCGCTTCGCAGAAGGACTGCGGCACAGCAAGGCTCGTGACGCCGAGGCCATCCATCACCACTACGACGTGTCGAACACCTTCTACGAGTGGGTGCTGGGGCCGTCGATGACCTACACCTGTGCCTGCTATCCGCGGCCGGATGCGTCGTTGGAAGAGGCGCAGGAGAACAAATACCGATTGGTGTTCGAGAAGCTGCGGTTGCAGCCCGGCGACCGGTTGCTCGACGTCGGCTGCGGTTGGGGCGGCATGGTGCGCTACGCGGCCCGGCACGGCGTGAACGCGATCGGCGTCACGCTGTCCCGCCAACAGGCCGAGTGGGCCCAGAAAGCCATCGCCGACGAGGGATTGGGCGATCTGGCGCAGGTGCGCCACAGCGATTACCGCGACGTGCGGGAGTCCCAGTTCGACGCGGTGTCCTCGATCGGTCTGACCGAACACATCGGGGTGGCCAACTATCCGGCTTACTTCCGGTTCCTGAAGTCCAAGCTGCGCACCGGTGGGTTGCTCCTCAACCACTGCATCACCCGGCACGACAACCGACACGGCGCCGCTGCGGGTGGGTTCATCGACCGCTATGTGTTCCCCGACGGGGAGCTGACCGGGTCCGGCCGCATCATCACCGAGATCCAGGACGTCGGCCTGGAGGTGCTGCACGAGGAGAACCTGCGTCACCACTACGCGATGACGCTGCGGGACTGGTGTCGCAACCTCGTCGACAACTGGGATCAGGCGGTCGACGAAGTGGGGCTGCCCACCGCCAAGGTGTGGGGTCTGTACATGGCGGCCTCGCGAGTGGGCTTCGAGCAGAACGCGATTCAACTGCACCAGGTGTTGGCCGCGAAGCTCGATGAACATGGCCGCGACGGCGGCCTGCCGCTGCGGCCCTGGTGGACCGCCTGACCGCTCACCCGTCGATACGGCGCGCGCCCAGCTCGCTCTGCAGCAGCTCCAACGCCGCTTCCTCCGGATCGCGGCGCGGCGCGGCGGGGTCGATCGTGCCGGCCTCGGCCAGCATGCTCTCCTCGTCGTCCCCGTCCGGCGGTGGCGGCGGCTCGTCGGGTATCCGGCGCGGCTGAGCGGGCGCAGGCGCCGCGGCGGGTGCGGAGCCCACCTCGCAGCGCACGGCCCAGTTCACCCCCAGCGCGTCCTTGAGCGCCTCCCGGATGACGTCGGCGTTGCGCTGCTCGGTCAACCGTTTGGCCAGCGGCGCCGACTCGTGGCTCAGGATCAGCGTGCCGTCCTCCACCGCGCGCACGATCGCCCCGGCCAGCATCACCTCGGTGGTGCGGCTGCGCTCCCTGACCTTCTCGCGCACCGTGGTCCACATGCTGCGCACGGCCGCGGCGTTCGGCTCACCCGCCGCGACCGCAGCCGCGGGGGTGACGGGTGGGACTTCGACCGCGGGCGCAGCAGGCGGGCGCACCGGCGGCGGTGACGAAACCGGTTCGGGCGCCGCAGGTTCCGGTGCGGCGGGAGCCGGCGCAGCAGGTGCGGAAGGCGCCGCTGCCACCGGCCTCGGTGGCGCCGCCTGCGGGGCGGGCGGCGGTGTCGGCGGTGTCGGCGGTGCGGCGGGCGCAACGGAGGGTTGCTCGACGGCTTGTTCCGCCACCTTGGTCTTGCGGACGTACTGCTTGACCGGCGCCGCGGCAGCAGGGGCGGCGCCCCCGTCGGCGGGGATCGACATGTCCAGGCGGGTCTCGATGCGTTCCACCCGCTGCAACAGCGCGGACTCGGTGTCGCTGGCCGACGGCAGCAGCAGGCGCGCGCACACCACTTCGAGCAGGAGCCGCGGCGCCGTCGCTCCGCGCATCTCCCCCAGCCCGGCGTGCACCACCTCGGCGTAGCGGGTCAGCGTGGCTGTCCCGATCCGCGCCGCCTGATCGCGCATCCTGTCCAATTCGTCCTCGGCCCCGTCCACCACGCCGCGGGCGACAGCGTCCGGCACGGCCTGCAGCACGATCAGGTCCCGGAACCGCTCCAGCAGATCCGTCGCGAAGCGGCGCGGGTCGTGGCCCGCGTCGACGACACCCTCGACCGCGCCGAACAACGCCGCTGCGTCACCGGCGGCGAGCGCATCGATCGCATCGTCGATCAGCGCGACGTCCGTGGCCCCCAGCAGCGCCAGGGCACGCTGGTAGGCGACATGGTTCCCGTCGGCGCCGGCGAGCAGTTGATCGAGGACCGACAGCGTGTCTCGCGGTGAGCCGCCGCCGGCCCGGATGACGAGCGGGTACACCGCGTCGTCGACGTCGACGCTCTCCGAGGCGACGATCTTCTCGATCAGTGACCGCATGATGCGGGGCGCCAGCAGCCGGAACGGATAGTGGTGGGTGCGCGAGCGGATGGTCGGCAGCACCTTCTCCGGCTCGGTGGTGGCGAACACGAAGATCAGGTGGTCCGGCGGTTCCTCGACGATCTTGAGCAGGGCATTGAAACCCTCCTTACTGACCATGTGCGCTTCGTCGATGATGAAGATCCGGTACCGCGATTGCGCAGGGGCGTAGAACGCGCGGTCCCGGAGTTCACGGGTGTCGTCGACCCTGCCGTGGCTGGCGGCGTCGAGCTCGGTGACGTCGACGCTGCCCGGACCGTTGGGCGCCAACGCCACGCACGACGGGCACACCCCGCAGGGCGTGGAGGTCGGGCCCTGCTCGCAGTTCAGCGATCGCGCCATGATGCGCGCCGAGGACGTCTTTCCGCAGCCCCGCGGCCCCGAGAACAGGTACGCATGGTTGATGCGGCCCGAGTTCAGCGCGATGGACAACGGCTCGGTGACGTGTTCCTGGCCGACGACCTCGGCGAAGGTCGCCGGTCGGTACTTACGGTAGAGAGCCACGGAAGCAGGCTACCGACCCCATCCGACTACTTCGCGGCCTACTTCGCGGCCTACTTGTCGGCCAGCAGTGACTCGGTGGCCGACAGCAGCGCGCACGTGGCCAACCCGTCGATCGCTTCGCGCAGATCGGCCATCCCCGGGAACGTCGGCGCGATCCGGATGTTGCTGTCTTCCGGGTCTTTTCGGTATGGGAACGAGGCGCCGGCCTCGGTCACGGCGATCCCCGCATCTTTGGCCAACGCGACGGTGCGCTTGGCCGTCCCGGGCAGCACGTCGAGGCTGACGAAGTAGCCGCCCTTGGGGTCGGTCCACGACGCGATCTTGGACTCGCCCAGCCGGTCCTCCAGGATCTCCTGGACGAGCGCGAACTTGGGTGCGAGCAACTCCTGGTGGCGCTGCATGTGCAGCCGGACCCCGTCGGCGTCGCCGAAGAAGCGCAGATGCCGAAGCTGATTGACCTTGTCGGGTCCGATCGACTTCTTGCCCGCGTGCTGCAGGTACCACGCGATATTGCCCAGCGATCCGCCGAAGAAGCTGACCCCTGCCCCGGCGAAGGTGATCTTCGAGGTCGAGGCGAACACGAGGGGCCGATTCGGGTGGTTGGCGGCCGCGGCCAGGCCCAACACGTCGACCTGCTTGGCGAACTCGTGGGTGAGCGTGTGCACCACGTAGGCGTTGTCCCACATCAAGCGGAAGTCGGTTGCGGCCGTTGGCATCTGAACCAACCGGCGAACCACTTCCCAGGAATAGGTGGCGCCGGTGGGGTTGGCGTACACCGGCACGCACCACATGCCCTTGATCGCCGGGTCCACGGCGACGAGTTCTTCGATGAGGTCGACGTCGGGCCCGTCCTCGCGCATCGGCACCGTGATCATCTCGATGCCGAGGCTCTCGGTGATCGCGAAGTGTCGGTCGTACCCGGGCGCCGGGCACAGGAACTTCACACCTGTGCCGTCGCGCAGGTCGTCGATCCAGGGCCGGGGCGAGTCGACGCCGCCGTGCAGCAGGCAATAGACGACCACGTCGTGCATGAACTCGAGGCTGGCGTTGTTGCCCGCGATCAGGTTCGACGCTCCGATACCCAGCAGCTCGCCGAAGATGGCGCGCAGGGCAGGGAGGCCGTGCAGACCGCCGTAGTTGCGGGTGTCGGTGCCGTCGGGGTCTCGGAACGCATCCGGACCTTCTCCAGGCAGGCTCAGCAGCGCATTGGACAGATCGAGTTGGGCAGGTGACGGCTTGCCGCGGGTGAGGTCGAGCGCGAGCTTCTTGGCCTGCAGCTCGGCGTAGTTGCGCTGCTGCAGTTCGTGCTGCTGGGCCAGCTCTTCGCGGCTCAGCGACTGAAACGCCACGGCTCGCCTTTCCCGTCGTGTGGGTGACATGAAGGGGACCCCGCGCACCCGCCAGAGCCCGTTGACCCTTGCTGCCTTCCGGCCCTGGGGGAGTTCACAGGATGGACGCCGCGCGGGGTCCACGAGGAGTCTAGCGGGTGGCGGATTTTTCGAGCCACCATGGCAGTCGGTTACCATTGCCGACGGAGGATTCGCCTAGTGGCCTATGGCGCTCGCCTGGAACGCGGGTTGGGTTAACAGCCCTCGCGGGTTCAAATCCCGCATCCTCCGCACTCGCCCGGGGTGCGATCGACCGGTTCACCCACGTCATCGCACCCCGGGCACCACGATCGAGGAGGAGTATGGGCCGCACCGTCGCGGTGGTCTGGCACGTGTCGTTCGCCGTTGCCGCAGGTGTCCTCTACTACTTCTTCGTCCTTCCCCGCACTTTTGAACTGCTCGGCGACACCTCGCACACGCTGGGCTCCGCGATGCGAATTGTCACCGGCGCGCTGATCGGCCTGGCCGCGCTGCCCGTCGTGTTCACGCTGCAACGCACCCGCCGGCCCGAGTTCGGCGTGCCCCACGTGGCGCTCCGGTTGCGCACCGCCTCGATCGTGCTGCACGTGCTGGCCGCGGTCCTGATCATCGGGACGGCGATCGCCGAGATCTGGATCTCGTTGGACAGCGCCGGACAGTGGTTGTTCGGCATCTACGGCGCGGCCGCGGCGATCGCGCTGCTCGGGTTCCTCGGGTTCTACCTGGCCTTCGTCGCGGAGCTGCCGCCGCCGCCCCCGAAACCGGTGAAAGTCAAGCAGCGCACGTCTCGGCGGCGCCGGAAAGACGACACCGGCACCGAGGCCGGAGACGACACCGCTGACGACAGCAGTGACGACGCGGCTGACAGCGCAGACGCAGACGGCCAGACCGATGACGAGGCCGGAGACGTGTCGGAGGAGCCGACCACCGGTAGCGACGCCGACGACTCCAAGGACGACTCCGACGACGGTTCCGAGGACGATTCCGACGGCCCCGGCAAGCTGCAGAACAAGCGCCCCAGCGGCAAGGGCACGCTGCTCAGCAGGCGTCGCCGCACCCGCGGTTCGGTCGCGGTCGAGGACTGAGCAAGCACGAGCTCGTTCGACAGCAGCTCATCCGACAGCCACTATTGACGCTATGGGTTCTTTTCCCCGGTTGAGGTTCGCCCTGGCCGCAGTGATCGCAGCGATGGCATTCGTCGCCCCGGTGGCGCCGGCCTCCGCTGCCCCCACCGACCTGGTCGCCGTCTCGATGCAGGTCGAGCCATCGGTGGTGCGGATCGACACCCAGGTCGACTACCAGGGCGTCATCGGCGCCGGTACCGGCTTCGTGATCGATCCCAATGGCCAGGTCCTGACCAACTTCCACGTCGTCCAGGGCGCCGACCGCATCACCGGCACCGTCAACGGGCGCGCCTACCCCGCGACCCTGGTCGGGTACGACCGCAAACGCGACGTCGCCGTGCTCCAGTTGCTGGGCGCCGTCGGTCTTCCACCCGCCCGGATCGGTGATTCGAACATCCTGGTTCCCGGTGAGCCCGTCATCGCGCTGGGCAACGCCTCGGGCACCCAGAGTCCCCTGACGCAGGAGGCGGGCACGTTCACCGCGTTCGGTCAGACGGTCAACGCCGAGGACACGCTGACCGGCTCCAGCGACGAGATCACCGGTCTGATCGAGTTCGCCGCACCGGTGCGTGCGGGCGACTCGGGCGGCCCCGTTGTCAACGCCAACGGCGAAGTCGTCGGCATCACCACCGCCGCGTCGGTGAACTTCCGGATGGGCCCGGGCGGCAAGGGGTTCGCGATCCCGATCAATGACGCGATGTCGATCGCCAACCAGATCCGTGCCGGGGCGGCGTCGGACAGCGTGCACATCGGCCCCCCGGTCCTGCTGGGCGTCGGCATTCGCGCCGCGGACCGCGGCACGTCGGGTGTCGTCATCCAGGAAGTGCTGCGTGGTGGCCCGGCCGAGCAGGCCGGACTGGCCGACGGTGACCTGTTGCTCGCTGTGGACGGGGTGCGGCTGGACTCGTCGAAGTCGCTGCCCGCGGTTTTGGACCGGCACTACCCCGGCGACGTCGTCGACCTGACGTGGATCGACCGCAGCGGTGGTACGCGCACCGGCAAGGCGGTTCTCACCCCAGGTACCTGACCCGCTGTCCTCCCGGCGAGCAGACACGATGTCGAGCTGTTTTGCGCGTGTCGCGCTCGAGTTCGCGTCTGCTCGCGGAAGTGACGTGAGCGCGGTCAGGCCGGCAGCGCGCGCAGCGTCGCGGCGATGACCTCGATCACCTGCTGCGGCTGCTTCTCCAAAAAGAAGTGCCCGCCGGAGAAGGTGTGCACGGACCCGCCCGCTGTGGTGTGTTCGTGCCAGGCCGAGGCGTCGGCCACGCTGGTCTTCGGGTCGTCGGTCGCCGTCATCACGACCACGGGTGCCTGGATGCCGATATCGGTGCCGCGGTGGTAGGCCTGCAGCGCGCGATAGTCGTTGCGGAACGCCGGCAGGAACGTCTCGAGCATCTCCTTGTTCTCCAGCACCCGCGGGTCGGTGCCGCCGAGCTGGCGCATCACGTCGACGAGCTCGCGGTCGTCCTTGTGGTCCCGTTCGTCGCCGTAGCGGCTGGGTGCGCGCGAGCCGGAGGCGAAGATCGTCACCGGGGCGCGGCCCTGCGATGCCTCCAGCCTGCGGGTCACCTCGAAGGCCAGCACGGCGCCCATGCTGTGCCCGAAAAACGCAACCGGACCGGCGGGCACCGCGGCGAGCTCGGCGGTGATCTGATCGGCCATGTCATCGATCGTGTCGACGAACGGCTCCTTGTACCGGTCCTGCCGCCCCGGATACTGCAGTGCGAAGACGTCGAACTCCGGGGACAGCGCCCGCGACAGCGGGAAGTAGTAGCTGGCCGACCCGCCGGCGTGCGGGAAACACACCAGACGAACGGGCGCCGCCGGGGCGGGGGTGAAGTTGCGGACCCAGGCGCTCCGCTGCGGCTGCGTCACGGCTGCGCCGCCGGCGGGGCGGGTGGTGGTGGCGGCGCGCCGGGAGGCGGCGGTGGAGGCGGTGGTTCTTCCACGACGCGCAGGACGTTCACCGACAGCCTCGCTCCCGGTGGCCCTTCGATCTGGACGTCCTTGAAGATCTCCGCCTTCTCGCCCTGCACGGTGAACCGGCCCGGCTGCGGCGCGGTACCGCCAGTGACCTCGTACTCGACGGCGAACGGCGTCTCCGGGAAAGGATGCAGCCCAACGTATTTGGGTTCGATCGTGTAGGTGTACACGCACGGGCCGTTGGGCTGGCAGGTCTGGTTGGTCACCGTGACCCCGATCAGGAATTCCTTGACCGTGGGCACCGACGGCGGTGGCGGAGCGGGCGGTGTCCGACGCGGGATCGCGGACTGCTGCTCGTCGGACCTGGCCACCAGCACGAGCGACGCGATGCCGACGCCGCTGGCCAGCACTCCGATGATCGCCAGCGCGGCGAGGAGTTTGCGGAAGGTCACCTGGGCAGGGTAGCGGCTGATGTCACTCTGCGACGCTATCGCCCTCCGGGTCAGAGCGGGAACGGCGGCCGGCCGACGCCGCTGATCATCAGATGTCCACCCGGGGTTCGCTCCACGAGGCGGGCGGCCACATCGTCGTCGGCCACGCACAGTCGAGCCGCAGCGCTGCCCGACCGGACTTCCTCCGGCACGTCGTAGACGGTGCCCTGCCAGTGGTAGCGCCCGTCGAACGGGTTGATCGAGCCCGTCAGTCGCACTCGTACGGCATGACGCGTGTCGCCGACGACCAGGCTGGCGGGTCCGTCGTATCCGCGATCCCCCACGTCGATCACAGGAAGTGACTGCGCTTCCACATCCGGCGGGCCACCGGCCCCATCAGCCCGACGTCGTCGAGGAACTCGCCCAGCGGCGCGAAACCCGTTCGCTGGACGGCGTGGAAGTGCGGGTTGGCGCGGGCCTGCCGTTGCGCTTCGGCGCCGTCGAGACCTACGCGTTGGTAGAGGCCGCGTCGGGTGAAGTTCTGGAGGTAGAGCCGGGCGCCGAGGCCGTGCAGGTTGGACAGCAGCCAGCGCATGCGCGGCGACAGCGAGCCGACGTCCCGCCGGATGCCGTCGCGGGCGAACTGGATGTGGCGAGCCTCCTCGGTGACGTGGATGCGCATCACACGCTGCACCAGGGGCTGAACGTCGTCGCCGTCCTCGAGGATCCTGCGTTGCAACGCATCGAAGATCTCCTCCCCGACCAGCGCTGCGATCCACAGCATCGGACCGCGGAACACGAAGGCCATCGCATTGACCCGGCGCGCTGCATTCCCGGTGGGCCAGAAGGGCTCCACGCCCACGCGCTCGATCGCCCTGCCGAACATCAGCATGTGGCGCGCCTCGTCACCCAGCTCGGTCAGCTCGTAGAACGTGCTGTGCGCCGTCGGCGAGGAGTGGATCATGCCGCGTAGCAACGACTGATTGAGCATGTTCTCGAACCAGATCCCCATCGACAGGTAGTTGACGAACTCCTGCCGCGACAGTTCGAACCGCTGCTGTTGGGACATCTGCTCCCACAGCGGCGTGCCGTAGAGCGACGACATCTGCGGCGGGACGTAGTACTTGTCATCGGCCAGTGGGGCGTCCCAGTCGATGTCGACGACGGGTTCGTAGGACTTCTTGGCCGAGCCCTTGAGCAGCCGCAGCGAGATGTCCTCCCGACTGGCACCACTACCTGGCATGGTCGACGAGATGGTCATGCCGCCTATTCTTCTTCACCTCTGTGGGCAGCTTCTCGCCCCGAACGGCCAAACTTTCCCGATGAAACTGCCTTGAGAGGGCAACCGCGGGTTCCCGGGCCCGTACGATCGTCGGCATGGCCGAGCCACCGACCCCGGGACCGCGAATTGTCGGGCTCCCGCCGCACACGCTCGCCGCGATGCGGGCGGGGTTGCCTGACCTGATCGACCGCATGGTGTTGGCCGTGATCGCCGAGGTACCCGCGCTGGCAGCCGCTGCCGAGGAGTCGTGGCGGCCGGTCATCGACGCATCGGCCGACCAGCTGTTGGGTGCCTTGCTGAACCAATTGCACGCGTCGACAGAACCGCTCACGGCCGTGCCGATGCAGGACGTGCTGGACACGGCCTACCGCTTCGGCCGCCGTGAAGCCCGCAACGGCCGCCCCACTGAGGTGCAGCTGGCGGCTTACCGGGTGGGGGCGCGCGAACTGTGGCGCGACTGGAGTTCTCTGGCTGTGCGTGACGGCATCGACCGAGACCAGATCAGCGCATTCGCCGAGATGTTCTTTGCCTACCTGGATCAGATCTCGGCAGCAGGAGTGGCGGGTTATGCCGAGGAACAGGCCAAATCAGGGTTGGACCGCGAGCGGCAGCGGGAGCGGCTGGTTCGCCTGGTGTTGAGCGGCGCGCCCACGGAGGAGCTGGAACGCGCTGCAGCAGAGGCGAATTGGGTTGTCCCGCGCACGCTCACGGCGGTCGTGTTGGCGAGCCGGCGGCATGCCGCGATCTCGGCAGATCCACGCACGCTCAATGTGCCCGAGGATGCCATCGAGGAGGTGGCCTCCGGTCAACATGTGGTCCTCGTCTGCGATGTCGGCGGCACGGCCCGCGCACCGTTCCTCGTATCACTGGACACAGCGAATGCGGTTGTGGGACCGGCGACGCCGTGGCAGACGGCGCGATCGTCGGTACGCCGGGCGGTTCGGGCCGCGGCGCTGCGCGGACCGGATGCCGTCGGCGTCCTGGACACCGACGAGTTCCTCCCGGAACTGGTGGTCAGCGCCGACTCCGAAGCCCTTGCGGACCTGCGCAATCGCGTGCTTGCGCCGTTGGCGGGGATGCCCGACCGGGCGCGGGACCGGCTCGTCGAGACGCTGCGGTCCTGGTTGCTGCACCAGGGCCGCCGCGAGGACGTGGCTGCCGAGCTGTACGTCTCGCCCTCGACGATCCGCTATCGGTTGCGACAACTGCGCGACGCCTACGGCGATAGGTTGCAGGATTCGCGAACGATCGCCGAACTCACTGTCGCCCTTGCGGTTACGTGATCGGATTTCCCTCGTCGTCCCAGTGCGCCGCGACCTTCTTGCTCGGCTGCACGCGCGGCGGTTCGCCCGGCATCTTCGGGTAGCTCGGTTCTCCGGGTAGTTCAGGGCTGTGCGGTCGTGAAGCTCCTCCGGCGCTGTGGGTCGTCGACCTTGAGACCGGCCGGTGGTGGGCTTGTTTGCTGAGCATCTTGAGGTGGACAGACTGGCCGCCGCAAGACGGTGTGACCGTCACGACGGACCTCACCGCCTCAGTCCCAAGGCGTGCCAACCATCCGCATTGTAGACATTGCGTTCGGTCTCGAATCTAGTTGCAGCGCAGCGCTAACTCACAGACCGCGTTTCACAGCGCATACCGCACGCAAGGTGGTGGTTGCAACCAACATTCGGCTTAGCTTCTCTCGAACAGCTCGACGCTACCTAGTACTACAGTTGTAAGTACTAGAGGCCGAGATCGTCGGCGAAAGGAACAGGTGCGACCCCAGTCACCTGGCGGAGTCGCAATAGCGCAATAACCTTTCAGATGGCCTCTTGGCAAGATTCGCTTATGAGTGGGGTCGATGGCCAGAAACGCTAGAGGCGGCACTGTCCGACACCAACGCAGGACCGCAGTCGAAGTTTCAAGCACCTGCCGACTCGCGACTACACTCCTGGCCCTTCCTCGTGGTAGCCGTAGTCGGCAGGGTCGATGTCTGCATACTGCCACTCGTCGGCACTTTCGGCGTCGCGCGCATCACGCCAACCCTCTTCCTCATCATCGGTAGCCTCGTCCGTACCGAGATCGAGGCTGAACTGAACGTCGGTCAGCACCAAATGCTCCTGATCAAGATGCAAGTTGCAAACAGGACACTCGGCATACTCGACGGTCCCTGACACTATTGCGTAAAAAGCGAAGCTGTGCGGTGCATCAGAATCGTCGACATCGATTTCCCGCTGCACGTCATACACGACCCACATGTAGTTTCCGCAGGCCGGGCAGTTGTGCTTCCGAGACGTTTGATAGTCCTCCACCGGGGGCAAGCGCGCCTCAAGTTCGCTAACTACTCGATTGCGATCGTTTTCACTGAGGCCAGCGACCAACTTCGCGTAGATTGACTTCGCTTCACCGACCGCATCACTGTAAAATTCCAGCAAACTCTCATATCCAGCCTTTCGGCGCGCTTCGACGATTGCGAAGTGCTTGGGTGACCAGAACTCGTTGAGGTCGGCTGATTGATTCATGGCGTCGCGAATTTTAAACACGCCATCCACCAGGGTCACCAATTCGTTGAGGGCGGTGTCCAGGTCCTGATCGTTTGGCGACAGTGCCAAGTGCTGGGCACCATGCCGAACTTCGAACAGCAACTTGGGCTCCGGCAAGCCAGGCGCGTTACCCGGCTTGCAGTCATTAAGCCGCCGCAGCGCGTCGGTGCCCCCGATAGTGCCAACCTTGCCCTGATGTAGCTGCCGCGAAATGCCGGCTAACGCCCACAACGTGGGCGTACCGCTGTTCTTCTCGGCTATGAGGACGGGGCTGATGCTCGCCAGGGTCGCCTTTAGAAGCATTTCGCCCGCCTGACCGATCGCAGCCAAACGAACCCACCGGTCGAACCCCGACTGGTCCGCTGGCGGCTCCTCAATAGCTCGCCGAGCGCAGTCAGCGGCCAGCTCGAACAAGGCCTGAGCCAGCTCGGGGTGCGGCTTTTGCCCGTAAACCGTGTTCCATGATTTATGGGATGGCGGGCGAGATGGGTTCGTCATCATTCTGTACGTTAGCTGTCATTACCTACGGGAGGCACGGGTTTTGCCCACAACGCTGTTTGCGACGTATCCAATGCCCACGGCAACGAGCGCCCCATGAAGCTTCGTCTAGGCAGAACGGGCTGCCGCTTCATAGAGGTCAGGAGCACATTTTCTAAGCACACGAGGGCCCTGCCTAGCAGTTCATTGAGTACATCGCGGAGGAGCTTCACTCATCGAGGGTGACCCGTTTCGTAATCCAGTCGCTGTTCGACTTTGATTGCTGGATCGCAGCCGACTGTAGGGTGAACCCCGTCTGAGTGGCCAGTTGGGAGGAAGGGCGAAGCGGGAATAAATCGCAGCCGAGGCTGCCACCCGCGACGACTCCGTGCACTAGACCAGCGGCCCGTCGCCTTATAATGCCTAGTCATCCAGCAACATCCAGGGGTGGTCCGTAGTAGTCGCTGATGGTGGTCTCTTTCGGTTGCGCATTGCAGTCAGGCAATCGGAAGAATTCTGAACCCGTATTGCAGCAGCGGCGCTAGAGAGGTTTGCACTACGCCGCCTGCCGAGCCTGTCAGAGGGACGAATACATAGAGGTTTCCATCCGTCGTCGTTGTCACCGCGTAGCTCCCCCCGCGGTAAACCGCGACGTCGTTCTCTAGGTCGAAGTTCGATGAGTACGTCGCGATTCCCATTGGAACGCCATTTAGCGACGTACAAACCGCGGACCCAGTTGAATTGCGCAACACATCTGCACCATTGAAGTACGTCCCGGGCTGGCAAACGACTCGGCGCCATTCATCGGATGTTGACGGGCCATCGGCCTGGGTCGAGTCCTCAGCGTCCTGAGAGGAGTTCGCAAATCCAAAAATGACCACTACCAGTCCCAGCAGCACTGCCGGCACCCCAAGTAGCGCGATGCGGCCGAAAACCGGTAGTGCGCGCCATGCAAGCAACGCGTGCTGCCGCCAAGACATCTCAGCGGATCCACCCACCGGGACCGCTTCTGGGCCAGCCATCTCACTCAACGACTTGCCGTGAGGCCAGAGGTGCTCTGCGGGTGATGTGGCTGGCTTGTTTTTAGTTTGGGGTGGCGAGGAAGGTGTTGAAGGCGGCTCAGGCCGTCTCGGACGCCGCTTGGGTTGGATCTTCGCTTTGGGGTCGTTCAGCTCGTCGCGGCTAAATGCGTAGAGTTCGTCGTCGTCCTCGAACCGAACAAAGACATTCATGTCGTCCGCGCCGTCCATCAGTGCGACGACTTCGCCCACCTGCCCATACCGCTCGTCTCCGTCAGCAACAACCCTTACCCGTCGCCCCACCTGCACGTTAAAGAGGGGCGGTCGCGGCTCGGACGCCGCCTTCTTGCTGCCCCCACCAGCGTTCTTCTGCCGTGGTTCTTGTTTGCGGAGCTCGACAGCACTGAATGCGTAGAGATCTTCGTCGGATGGGAATTTGACGAAGACATTCATTCCGTCGGCGCCATCCATCACGTTATGGACCTGACCAATCTCGCCAGAATGGCCGTCACCCTCAGCAATGACTTTGACGCGGTCGCCCGCACGAATAATGAGGCGCGATTGCGACCCGGAACTAGAGGTCAACTGGCGAGGCTCCTGAGCTAGATCGATGACAGCAATGCATCAGCTACGCTAGCGGATTGCCCTGACCACTAGCTAGTAACCGTCCAAACGGCCATCTCAAACTAAACGGGATGAGGGGCGCACGATGCACTCTCACGCTAACGTCCCCAAACCCGCAATGGGATCAGGAAAAGCTAACGGCATCTAAATGGTCTGGTGCGCAGCAGTATTGAGTTGACCCACTCGTGGTGCTGCATTCAGTTTCCAGCTTTTGCCCATGCAACGATGTCGTCCAGCACGGCACGGATCGAAGGTAACGGCACTTTCGCAAGGTCAAGTCTACGAACAAGTTCCCGTACGCCGACCGGAGTAGAAATCTGCAGCCCGTAACGTTCATTCGCGAACGATTTCCAGTCGACCGAATCTGACGGACCCTTGCCGAGGTGCTCGCGACACTCAGCGACGAGCTCTTTCCAGCCCGGGAAAGGTCCATTGAGGTGTTCACGAATGGCGTCGGCGGGGAGCGCGAAAAGTAGATCCGCCTCGGGAACGCCGAAAGATGTCGGTGTCGGCACGCCCTTCTCTTCGGCGATCTGGATGACTCTCAACACCTTTCGTTCCTCAGAAGAACGTTTCCGCCCAGAACGTGCAGCCATCGTGGCCGGGTCGGTCGCGTCCGTGAGGATGCCGGTCTTGATGCCAAGTCCAGCAACGAGTTCGACAGCGATGAGTCCTTCGAGGTTTCGGGTTCCATGAATTGGAATGACCTTTACCCCGGCGGCATCCAGTTCGATACCCCCGTACTCATCTAGGACAGCTTCATCTAGTGGGCCTTCTACAAACAAGATCGCCCGGTGAATTGAAAGCGCTGCCGCTGGGCGCATCCCTACATCGTCAGCAAGTTCCAGCAGCCGCGTCGCGCTTGCCGACGGCAGAGTGCGGGCAATGGTTCGGCCAGTATCGAGTTCCCTTGCGATACGTACCAGAGTGGGCGGATCGAACTCATCGCCAGCCGCACGCAGGAACTCTTCGTGATGCGATGCCACCACCACGTTTAATCCGATGCCGACCATACGTTGGCACCAGCGGACTGCACTCGCGACCGCGGAAGGATGGAGGTGAGCTTCAGGCTCGTCGAGAAACAGAACATGCTCGGCATCCAAGCCGCCACCGACAACGAGATGCTGAGCTAGCTGTGTGACGACTGCTATCCATCGCGCGGCACCTCGGCCGATGTCGTTTACAGAGTCGGTGCGCAAGCCCGTATCTTCGTCCTCAAACTCGACTGAGACCCAAGGCGCCTGGCCCCACTGGTTGGGAACGCAGAAACGTGCACGAATGGAACCCCTGATGAAATCCGGCAACAAGCTCGTCGCTAACTCGGCAAAGCTCGCGACACGTTCGTGGATCTCCGGCCGCACCCGCCAAGCCTCTACCTCGGTGTCGTCGATACGTTCTGACCAACCTCGACGAGGGTTTCGACCTTTGGCTGTTCTTCCACCTTGCATGAGTGGCTTGAGGAGTGCGGCGCCCACTCGTTCGTTGATGTTGTCGAAGTCCCAATCAAGGAAAAGACGTTGCGGGCGTGGACCTTTCGCACATGTTGACTTGAATTGCTCAAAGGACTCCCCCTCTGCAAGACTGGTCAGATCTCGCAAGAAGTAGGGGCCTGGATCCACGAAGGCCACCAGCGACTCCTCGTAGTCCCTGACCAAGGCGACCTCCCCACTTGGAAGCGAGTGAACCTGAAAGCCGACAGGCACAATCTCCCTCCCCACGTTGCCCAGCGATGCAACTTCATTGTCGAACTGCGAACCCCTATCGAGCTGGACATAGGCCGCGCCACGCGGGATCCCGGTAACGTCATCAACTCCGCGTAACCCGCGGACGGAACTCGACTGCCCCCATGGACCGGGCTCCTCACCTGAAGCCAATATTTCATAGATTGCTTCGAGGACGTTCGTCTTACCGGTGTTGTTCTTTCCGAACAGCACCGTGAACGGCCCGATTTCGAAATCCAGATAGTCGATAGATCTGTAGCCGACGAGTACCACTCGCGAGAGTCGCATGACCGCGACGATAGCTGACCGCCGGAAAGGGTTGGCCGCCACAACGGCGCCTGGACGCTCCACGAGATGCCCAGCGATCCGAAAAGCGTGTTTGTAGCGTGACGGTGTGCCCAGCCAGATTGGGGATCACCCCTGGATCACCCAATCGCCTGCCGTTAACTAATGGCTACGAATCGGTTCCCCAGACCATGGGCAGATCTCCGAAGACCGACGCTGCGCACGCGTCACTGCATCATGGAAGGATCTCTGCACTGCCGGATCTTCGGACAAGCTCTCGGCTTCATACTGCAACCGGTTCCCGCATTTGCGAACGCTGTACACCGTGTAGTGGACGTCGATGCTGCACAGCGCTCTGTGCAGTCGCGCAACAAGCTGGTACCAGCCCGGGCCACACGCAATTCTCTTGTCGTACCCGGTCGGGATCCGGAGGAGCACCGTGATCAGTGCGTCTCGATACTTGCCAGCGTCGGTGGGAACGCTGAGCGCTTCTGCGGGGGCGAGTTGGTCTGCAGCCTCGAGGCCTACGAACCCGTTGGTGGCTGGCACCACCAACGGGTCTGGCCCCGACGGCCGGGGAGTCTTGGCGGACACGATGTAGGGTACTGCACTAAAGTCGCTCTAGGCGAACATTGACCTTCGGCGAGTGGCAATCGTATCTGGGTACTCGACGGTCCCCCGCCATCAGCCGCCAGCTACCGAATCCCCTCGATCAGCTCTGCGCCAGAGATGTCTAAGACCTTCGCGATATCGAAGCATCTCTCGACGAGGATCCCACTGGTCCCATGCTCTATCGCTATGAGCGTGCCCCTGGAAAGACCCGCGAGAAGCGCAAGCTGTTCCTGTGTCAGCCCCTTTTCGATCCGCAGCGATTGGACTCTTAGGCCAATCTGCCTGCGACGCCGCTCCCACGCAGCAACCCGCCTCGGGTCGTGTTGATCGCGAGCGGTGGGCACACCGTCTAGTAGGTCTGCTGGCGGATGAGAAGTCTGTACAGCTAGCTGAACATTCGAAGGTGCGCAGTTCGCTCAGGCGCCGTCGTTCTACTAGGGGCACCGCTGCGCCTACATCGAACTCGAGTCCTTCTGCGCCGAAGACGCGGATTGACCCTCATCAACTAAGGGTGGCGGTCGGATCAGCCACAGCGCCGCGTGCACGCTCGCTACTCACGTGTGATATATCCGAGTTGCTCGGCGCAGGAAGGGCAGAGGGTTTTGACCCGGACGTGGCGGCTTTGGTGCAGGATGCCGGGTTCTCCGCATCGTTCGCAGATGAGGGCGGAGGCGCGTTCGGCGTCTTCGGTGATGGCGTACATCGCGTCGAACAGTTCCGAGCTTGCGTCGTCGATGCTGAGCCAGCAGTAGTAGCACAAGAGGCCGAACTTCTCTTTGATCTGGTGCACCCGATAGTGGGGGTCGAGTCGGGCCAGTTGTGTGTCGGTGGCGATCACGAGTGGGTACCAGCCGGCGTCGACGCTCAGCCAGCGACCCCATCCGTCCGGAATGCGTCGCAGGATGGCCTCGATCGCTGCTGCATGCTCTCCGGCGTCGGGTGGGATGTGCAGGTCGTTGCGGTGCTTGTTGGGGTCGACGTCCAGGGCCATGAGCCGGCCGAAGGCGCCGTCGACGTCCTCAGGTGTGGCGGTGCCGTTGTTGAGTGCCTCGCTCATGGCGGCGACGTCGGATTCAGCAGCGCGCCCGAGGACCTTCTCCGCGTCGGTCAGTTCCGGGATGCCGTCACCATCGGCCGTCACCGGTACATCCTTTCCGTGGGGATGGCGCGGTAGCGGCCGCTGCCCAACTCCGCCAGCAGCGCCGTGTTGGCCAGGAGGCCGGTGTCGTCGGCGGACAGGACGGCGCGGCGCACGATCTCGCGCAGGCCGCTACCGCTGGCGCGCTCCGGAAGCGCGGCGGCCACCGCGTCGGTGTCGACGGTGTCGGCGGTGTCGGCGCCAGGTAGACCGGCGAGCAGGGCGGCTACGATGCGGGCGGCATCAGCACTGCGTCCAGTCGGAACGTCGTCGGTTGATGCTGCGTCTTCGGTGAGGGTCATCGCTTCAGGTGGGGTCGGCGGGATGGAGCAAAGTCGTACAGATTCTCACCCTGGCGGCGAACTGGCAAGGTCCTATTTCGCTGCCGCCGTACCAGCCGTTGAGCCCCGCCTTCGCAGCGGGCCGCGGCCATCCGGAAAAAGTGCGCGACATACTGACGGCGGCGGTGTCATCCTGACTTCTCGTGACCGACGACCGGGGGCCGCTGACTGCGGCCGAGCACCGCGAACGCCGAGAGCGTGCCCGCTCTGATGCGCGTGCCCGCTACCTCGCCTATCTGGCGGCAAGGCTCGACGAACGGGGCGGCGCGGACCCCGCGGGCATGGCAGAAGCGCTGTTGACGGCGTTGACCGAGTGGCCCGACATTGAGACAGGCGAGCTGTGCCGCTGTTCCTGTCACCCGCAGCTGCCTAGCAGCGACCTCCATGACTTTGGCTTCGGATGCACGTGCACCCGCACGCACGACCAGCGTCGCGAGTCATTTCGACGGTTGTTCGACGGGATTGATGGGTACTGGCAATCTCCGGAAGGCCTCCGAATCCGCGCCGCCGACGAGACTGCCGAACAAGACCTGCAAACCTGGCTCGCCGAGCACCCAGGCGTCGTTGTCCAAAGCCACGGCGGCTGGGCACCCGAACAGTGGCGCGGCGAAGTCGACGGACACAGCTTCTACTTTCGCGAACGGGGCGGAGACTGGGACCTCGAAATAGACCTCCGGCCCACCGGAAAATCCATGCGAATCGCCGACGGCCAGAGTGCCGACGGCACCACCCGCTACCGACAGCTGAACCTGGAGCGCGGGGACATCATCGCTTCCGGAACAATCTATGCGGACGGTTACGGAAGCACCCCCGCCGAGCGCGCACACTTCATCGCCACCACCATCCGAGACCACCTGACTCGCGCCGGATGTACCCACCGTCTGGACAAACTGGACGCGATCACTTCAATCTTCGGCACTGCTGTTGGATGGTGCGCTCTGTGTGGAAACCGCCTGTCCAGACCGTAGTTGGTACCTCCCGTACGCGCGCATAGGACCGGATCACACCGTGGTGTGTTGCGACTTCACTGACATCGGCGGGTCGGGACGGGCTTACCGCACGCGGCCGATGACGGCCCCATTGGTGTGCGGCGATGCAGTCGCCGAAGGCCCAGCTCGGCAATACTGACACAGGATTGGAATCGCGACATCGGCGAGAGGTAAGCAGTATCAGCGCTTCGCTGACTGCTGCTTTGCCAGCCACGCCTCGACGGCCGCAGACCGCTGGTGGCCAGCGGGCACGACCCGGCCCTCTAACTTGGCTGACGCCTTAGTGGCACGCATCCCGGCGCGCTTCAACGCAGCCTTTGACACCACTACCTTCTTAGGGGTCCCTCGTCCCATGGCTGCACCTCCGCCAAGCCTTTACCGCATCTGGCGATCGTATGGCCCCGTGCCGTCGCTGACCACTGGTTTTGCTCGCGGGGGATCATTAGGCCGGTAAATCTCCCGGGAACTTATCGTCCCCAACAAACATCCCTGCTCGTGATTCAGCGATTAGGCTGCGCACCGTGGGCACTGCCGCTCAGTACCTGATGGCCTCAGTTCGATCGACGACAAGACAAGGACTAGGAGATGGCAAAGCGCGACGATGTTGAGCTAGAGGTGGAATCGTCAGCTGCGCCGACCCGAATCTTGCGTGTGTCGAGCGCCAGTCGCGTGGTCTTTCCATCAACGGACATTACGCCAGCCATAACCAAGCTCGATTTAGTCAACTACACGCTTGCGGTTAGCGAACCACTTCTTCGCGTATTACGTCAGCGCCCAACGACTTTGGAGCGATGGCCCAACGGCGTGCATCCTGGGATGCACCTAGGACGAGGCGCAGACGACGGCGGCTTCTACCAAAAACGCATGATCCGACATGCGCCTGATTACGTCGATGGGGTCGAGATTACTTTTCCTTCTGGCAGAACCGCCACAGAACTCTGCCCAACAGAAACGGCGGTGCTCGCTTGGTGCGCCCAAATGGGGACAATCACGTTCCACCCGTGGCCGGTCCGACGTACAGATGATCCGACTTCTGTCGACAAACCAGACGAGTTGCGCATAGATCTGGATCCCGAACCAGGAACCACTTTTCGTGACGTCGTGAGGGTGGCGCTTACAGCCCGAGATCTACTCGGAGAGTTCGGGATAACTGGTTACTGCAAGACCTCAGGCGGCCGCGGCGTACACGTGTTCGCGCGGATCAAGCCAGATTGGGGTTTCGACGACGTACGTCACGCTGCTATCGCTTTCGGCAGAGAACTGGAGCGGCGCGACAAAGGCGTCACTACGGAATGGTGGAAAGAACTCCGCGGCGAGAGAGTCTTCGTCGACTACAACCAGAATTGTCGGGACAGAACGATTGCCGCAGCTTGGTCGCCCCGAGCGCGCTCTGGGGCACCGGTCTCGACACCGGTGACTTGGACTGAGCTCGAGCGGATCCCCGACCCCCGTGAACTCAACGTGTCCACTGTGCCGGGACGTCTAGCGGAGTCAGGCGACCCCTGGCTGAGTATCGACGATGAGCACCACTCGATTGAACAGCTGCTGGATCTATGGAACGAAAACCCAGTTGAGAAAAATTTTCCTCCGGATTACCCCAAGATGCCCGGCGAGCCCCCGCGAGTGCAGCCGAGCCGAAAAGTGGCTGCTAACTGGCAAGATGAGTGAAGTGGCCGCGCACTCACGCTGCTTAACTGCAAGGTGGAAGGAGCGGAAGTTGATCCTCGACAATATTGCCCGTGGAGAGACAGGAATCAGCCCATTCCGGCGCCGTTCATCCACTGCTTTGGCTTGATTGAACACCACAGGCGAGCCAATGGGTAGTCACAGACTTTAATTCGTCGGCACCTCGCCCTGCCAGTCTTTGACCACCCGATCGATATGCTCCGAGAGCCCCGACGAATTCTCGGCCTGCCCCCAGGCGGTCATGAAGTCTGGATCGTCACTCTTCGGAGGGTTGTCGACATCGCGCACTCTGACGGCGACTGGCACACCGGTGCTGACCCCGGTGACAAGGGCATGTTGTTGCGCAAGACTCGGGAGTTGGTCGAGAAGCGCGCGCGAACTCAGCGCCGTCGCGTGCCGCAACAAGCTCTGGTCCGCTTCATGAGTAAGCCGATGTGCGATCACGGTGCCGCACTGCGCGACAACAGTCTCACTGAGTTCGCTCGGTCGTTGGCTGGCAAGGAGTAAGGAGAGGCCAAACTTTCTCCCCTCCTTCGCAATTCGCTCGAACACAGCTGCCGAGCGACTGCCAGAACCGTTGAGCTCTTGTCGTGAGGGGATAAATCGATGGGCCTCCTCTAGCACCAGCAATAGCGGATGCTCGGCCCGAGGCTGGCTTCTTACCGCGAACTCGAACAGGATCCTGCCCAGCAAAGCGGTTACGTTCTCGAGCACGTCGTTCGCGACGAGGCTGAGATCGAAGATCGTCACTGATGGTCCAGAACTGTGGGTGGCCGCTTGAGTGAGGTATGCGTCTGCGGCCGGCCAATCGGAGTGCGCTCTTCCTCCGGTTGGATCGACACCCATTAGCGCCTTCAGGTAGTTACCAAGCGGGTCGACGTGCTTCTCCACGCGAGTGATGAAGTCGTAGCGCCCGTCAGCCAGGAGACGGCTCAGGCGCATTTGAAGCGTTGCCACGTAACCCGCGATCTTGTTGTCGGTACCCTGCTCCCGCTGGATTCGATTCGGCAGGAAGAAATCGCAGAGTTCTTGGAGCGAGTAATACACGGGCGCGTCGAAGTCGGGCGCCGCGTGGGCACTCCCCATGCCTAAGATGCCGAACGCTGCCTGAACCTGCTTGCGCATAGCGACGAACATGCGTGCAAGCACATCCCGTTGCGGTGCTGTCAACGCCGTCCATGGGGTGTTGCGAGCGTCGACCTGAGGGATACCTGCGTCAAGGATAACCTTGATCTGCGCCCACTGCGCAGCGCAACCGGACGTTTCGCCAGCTTGGCTGTCCACCAGGGTTTTCAACCCAGCAAGTTGCGTGAACGTCTTATCGGAACCGCCTTTGTCGGAGAAAGCTCCCTCGACGATCGTCATCGAAGTCAGCAGGTTTTGTAGCCGGAGCACTTCGGTGTTGCTCGATGCGCCTGCGACACGCGCGTCGGCGATCGAGCGCTGCAACATCGGTGCTTGTACCCCTTCGCTGGCCTTGAACAGAGTCAAATGCTCTTCGTTGTTCATGAACCAATGCGGTAGGAAGAGACCAGTCGACGTCCCTGGACGTGGTCCAAGTATCAATGGCCGAGTCCGCTTACTTCGTGTGGTCGGCGGCGAAAATGACTGGGCGTACTCGCCGTTGATGTCGAAGATCACGATGTGCGCGTTGGGAATCGGGTGATCGAGAAGTCCATCAATCACGGCCGTAACAGTGCATGACTTGCCGGAGCCGGTTGAACCGACGACCGCACAATGATGCCCAAGTAATAGGTTCGCATCCAGATAGACCACCTGCTCGCTGGCCACAGCCGATGTTCCGATCCGAAGCGCCGGGCCTCCTTTCGGGTGAAATATGTACTTGACTTCTTGAGGGGTCGCCGCTTGGACGGGGGCGTGCAGGGGTGGATAGCCAGTTAGCCCTGACTTGAAGATGTTGCCCTCGAACCGACCTACAACCGTGGCTTCCAGCTCGTAAGTAGCCGTATCGTCTTGGCTAAGCAATTCGACGCGCTCCTTCGACGCCTGACGCCCGCTGATATACACAGCAGTGACGATTCCTACGACGCGGTGAGCCCCCGCTGGCACTGTGACGTATGAGTTGACGACACCTACAGTTTGGAGACCATCCGGCCCCACCTTGGTGAAGCCCTTCGCTCCGACCTCCAACGCGACGCGGATCGTGGTGCTCCGAACATCGATGACCCGCCCGATCACACCGACGTCCCTCACACGGCATCAATCCCAGGAAGAGGCGGAACGGCTCCGCTTGCTGCCCGCTCCAAGGCCTCGATGAGGCTTGTGATTGCCGTGGGTGGACCCACGCTTCCGTGGGTGCTTGTGTCTGGCATCAACTCGGCAAGTTCTGAGAACTTGCCGAGGTCTCCGGTGAGTACGGCGATACGAGAATCGGCCGCGGCCGCAAGTGCCGCGATAGCCGTCGATTTCGGGTTTGCACCGGTGTCACTCAACGCCTTGCCGAGGTTATCCGAGTTGTCTGTCACTGCCGCCAGATCGTCATCGCTCAGGACCGCCTTCGGGTCGGCCACGAAAACGTTGAGCGCAGGGTTACTGGCAAGACTGCGCAACAAGAGCCGATTGATGTGGGGGTCAGCAAAGCCGTATCCCACTGCGAGGACCGCGGTGTCATCTTGTTGGACTGCATCTCCGAGCAGGCGCAGCAGATCTGAATACGGGTAGGCGAGGGAGTCAGCCTCTTTGGCGGCTGTGGGATAAATGAGCACGAGCTCGTCGCCCACGAACCCGTCGGCGCTCTGCTTGACTTCCAACGATTCGAGTCCCGTGAGCGCGTCTCGCTCGACGGACGATCGCCAGTTGAGACTGCCATGGACTTTGTGGAGGTAAACAGCTCCCTCTGCCCTTGCGACTACTGATTGGGTGGTCGTTTCCACTCGATGAAAGTCGAGGCCGTAGTGGGCCAGGTTCAGGCGACGATCCACAGTCCCGCTGAAGCCGTCGATGTATGGATAACCGAGTTGATCCAGAGCTCGCTCTATTACAAGGTCGTAGTTGGTCGTGAAGATACTGGGGCGCGCGAGATTTGACCGGCGACTGCGCACCATTCGCGACAGAAAAGTTCGGTGGGCGCGAAACGGATCAACGTCGAACGGCGACTCGAGCGCAGCCAAATCAGAGGGCAGTCGGCAAGCTTCAGCAAGCGCTCGGTTGATACTGCGGCGGAGACCTTC
This sequence comes from Mycobacterium sp. PSTR-4-N, assembly GCF_022348085.1. Taxonomy (GTDB): domain Bacteria; phylum Actinomycetota; class Actinomycetes; order Mycobacteriales; family Mycobacteriaceae; genus Mycobacterium. The sequence goes on from NZ_JAKRFN010000006.1 coordinate 172,039, forward strand.
GACCTGCTCCTTCGGGTAACCCTTGGCCGCCTGTCCCGCACCGATTGAAACCGAGTCTTGACCCGCTTGCCTCGCGAGTGAGGCAGCCAATTGCAGTCCATTGAGCAACTGTTCCAGGTCACCATTGTCGGTGGGGTTGATGACGGTCAGAAGCTCGGCGTCGGCATCGCTGGGTTCGCCGCCAGACTTTGTGATCAGTTCGAGCACCGTCTGATTGGTGAGGTTGCGAGTCTGTGGTGACCCGAGATGAAACGAAGCCCCGGACCCAAGAAACACGACAAGATTCTTTACCTGTAAGAGCGAGCTCAAATGCTCGCGCACCACATGCGCATCGTCTGTCGTTATGAGCTGTTTGACGACTCCGCCGACCAGAAACAGCCCGCGAGGACGTTCGACCACACGGCCTTGGTGCTTTGGCCCCGCCTCGTCTTCCGGACCCACCTGGGCTTGCCGCGCTATCTCGGGCGATTCAGGCATTGAGCCCACCCTCCAACTGTCGGATGTAGGTAACCCCGAAAGCGACCACCTGTCTGAACTCTTGGCGGCGGGCTCCGATGTCGAACTGGCTGCCGGACCCCTTCTGGAAGATATCGAGTCCACGGCCCAGGAGGATCTTCCAGCCGTTGTCAGCCCGAATGGATCGGTCATGAATGGACGGGTCCCAATGAACGTCGAATTTGATCCCGACAGTGGCGGCTCCGTCCTGAATGTCTTTGAGCATCAACAGATGCTGCCTCTGAAACTCGCCGGTGTCCTCCTTGGTCACCAACGTCACCGCAATTTCGTCGGCAGGGTCCTTCGCTGAAGCCAGCAGGCCGAGGAGATCGACGAGGTTGCGACCTTGGTGCGGCAGACGGATATACGGATCGACGATGGTGATCTCTGTTGCGCCGCGGAGGTACGGAAGCAGCAGCGTTTCGTAGGAGACGCCGCGTTGGTTCTCCTGAAATTCGCGGTGGCCCTCGCAGAGTCGCTCCGGTTTCGGCGTCGTATCGACCGTCGGCGGCGTAACTGGGACCTCGGGGTCTTGGACCGTGGTGCCCGACGAGTCCTCGTTCTCGTCATCGTCGGACTGCAGCCGGCGGTAGTACCTCGGGTACTCGTCTTCTTCGAGCGTGGTGACGGCATGCCATTCGTCGGCCTTGTCGAGGTAGCCGAATTTAACGTTGGCCATCGTGGTGTCGATTCGCAGGATCTGGTCCTTGACCCGCTTACGGCCTTCAATAGCGAACCGGAGTATCTCTTCGACCTCCTCCTTCGTCGCTTCCCCGTGTGGGAAGAGGATCTTTGAAAGTCCGGAGAACGTCTTGTGGATGCCATCGCGGTCACGGGTGGAGATATCAGAGCCCAGGGTGAAGTGCTGCTGGTAGCGGTCCGAGTAGTCGGCGTCTCGCATGGACTTGAGTACTTCGGCGATGTAGTCGACGACGAATCCATAACCTTCGGAGAACATCTCGCCCCTGATGGTGTCGACTTCCCAGCCGGGGATGTAGTAGTGCAGGCGGTCGAGGTAGGCGGAGTCGTGGTAGCTCTCTGGTAGCTCGTCGAACAGGTCGGAGTTCTTGAGCATGAAGGGCACGGTGTGTGATGTGTTGCCGACGAACACCATTGAGGCCTCTGCGCCGAGAGTCTCGACACCGCGGGAGAACGACTTGTTCGCCATGTAGTTCTTCATGATGTCCACGAGTGCTTTGTCAGTGCGCTTCTTCTTGCCCGCGAACTCGTCGAAGGCGACGACGTCCCAGTAGCCGACCAAGCCGAGGCGGCCATTGGAGTTGTTGACGAAAAGCTTTGGGACGGTGACTTCGCCACCGGAGATCAGCATGCCGTGTGGCGAGAACTCGGAGAAGATGTGCGATTTCCCCGTGCCCTTCGGCCCGAGCTCGACGAGATTGTAGTTGCGCTCGACGAAAGGGATGAGACGAACGAGCTGAAGGAGCTTGGCGCGACGGCCGAACATCTCTGGGTTGAACCCTATCGACTGAATCAACAGGTCGACCCATTCGTCGGTACTTAGTTCGCGCCGGGCGGTGATATAGCCGTCGAAGTCAAAGTTGGACAGCTGGATCGGTTTGATCGACCCTAGGATCCACGGCACGACCTTGGCGTTGTCGCTGTGGAAGTACTCGATGTCGCAGATGCACCACACGCCACCGACGAGCAGCTTCGGGTGGGCCTTGATGGTGGCCGACTCAACGAGGACCTGCTTGATGCCGAGGTTGGCGAACGTGGCCTCGTAGACGTCGTCCTTATCGTTGAGGCTCACGGTGACCTTATCGATGATCTTGTAGCGCCCGCGTTCTTTGATCGTCGACTTCACCAGTTCGGACTGGTTCCGGTGAACGTAATGATCGGCAAGGATCTGCCGGACTGTGTCGATGCCGGCCTGGATGGTGGCTTCGTCGTCCGAGGCGGCGTACTGACCGAGTAGGTACTCCAACACGTACGACGGGACGATTGCGTTGCCCTTCACAGCCTTGACCAAGTCCTTGCGTACGACGACTCCGGCGAAGTGCTCATTGATCTTGCGGTCGAGCGCCGACTGCGCCGGCGGTTCAGGAGCCCCGTCCTCCACGGCGTCCACGCTTAGCTCACCCACTTCGCTCATCACGTACCTTCCTTAGAAGTCGAAATCCGAGGCAAACGACCGCTTTAGCGTGTATATCGCCTTGGCGTAGACGCGCCATTGGTTGGTGTTTGGGATGCGCTCTTCGAGCCGGAACTCGACCGCACGGTTGTTGTAGTCGTTGGCGTCCTGGCTGAGCAGCATGTGGGCGCTTTGATAACGGTCCCGCTTGTCGGTTGAGGATTGATCGAAAGTCAACTCAGCTTGGTTCGAGATCAGGGTCTCCCCTACGTAGAGCCCGGCACGGACGGTGCGAGGCTGCACCTTGTCGCTCACCGGTTCGGACTGGAACAAGCGAACGACGACCTGCCCCGTGGTGATCTTGTCGGACTCCGGCCACACCTCGACGTTGACCAACCGGGTATCGGTTTTGCGCTTCTTGTTGACAGCGAGCACCGGTACGACGACTTCCTGAAGTGTGGAGCCGCCGTGGACGAATCGCGTGCCTCCGCCAGGTAGCCGAAGTCGATGAATCGACTTGGGGATCTGAACCTCGAAGTCGCTGCCGAGGTTGAGTTGTGCAGACGTGAATGTGTTGAAGGCCATGTCGATCTTGAGGCCGCGCCCGAGGATATAGCGGCGGTTGACCACCTTGATGTCGTCGCCCTGCGGCTTCGTCGAGAGGAAGAACGAATCAGCGAGGGCGTCGTCTTGAAACAGGAATCCATGGTCGGCCGTGATGAAGATGTTCGTGGCGTTGGCATTAGCCAACTTCTTTACGAGGTCGATGATGTCCCGCAGGGTGTCCTCCGCGGCTTCGAAGACCTGCCGCTCGGAGATCGGGTCATCTCCGATCTTGTCGATCCGATTGTGGTAGACGTACAGCACTCGATTCGATTTGAAGAGTGCGCGCCGTTCGTCGCCGGTCATCCCTCTGAACTGCTCAGCCTGAATTGCTGAACCGCCCACGTTCTCAAGGATTTTGCCACGGAAGGCAGTTCCGTTGGTGGGCTGGCCGTCCGCCAGCACTGTCTTCGCGTCATCGGAGTGCTTAAGCGTGGTGTGCGGCAGCAGTGCTGCCATTCCCAGTTGTGTATAGCTGGGCAGCACGCCTAGGACCGCATCGAGTGAGGCGTCGAAACGATCCTCCTGACGGATGCGCGACCCGAGCTCCTCGGCCACCTCGTAGCGCAGCGCGTCGGAGATGATGACGACCGCCTTCTTGTCACCGTCGCGTACCAGCGGCTCGACGTAGTCGGCGTAGAAGGAGGTCTGCGATCGCAATACGGACGACGTCCACGCGTCCGCGTCGTCGACCTTCTGCTGCCAAGAATTGCCCAGCTCGTAGACGAATGTGTTGGTATAGCGCTTCTCGACCTGCTCACGCAGCGGTCCCAGCGGATGCGGGCCCTCGTAAGTCCTATACGCAAAGGTGAACTGTCGATAGAGCTGGTCGATACGGAACCATTCGCGGCGGTACCGCTCCAATGCATCGTCGAACGACTGCGCAACGAAGTTCAGCGACACCAGTTCGGCCAGCAACTCCGACGCGCTGGCGATCGCCGTGTAGAGCTGCTTATAACCATCGACCCACACGCTGCTCTGCCGCGCACGCACGACCTCGGCGACCTCGCGCGCGGTGACGGTTCGCTCGGCCACCGCGCTTGCCAGGTCGCTGAGGATCTTCTGGTCAGTCTCTTCGAACAGGTCGACCGACACGAGGTCGCGGAAGCTGGCGTCTTCGATGGCGGAGGCGTAATCGAGGTCGGCGGCCGCGCGCTTGGCCAGCGTGGCGAGCGCATCCTGGCTGCGCCGGTCGTTGCGGAGGCTCGCGAAGTCGAGCTGGATGTTCCGCAGGCCGCCCGGTCGTTCCGATGCGAAGCCGTCAATCGCCTTCCGGAAGGTCCACAGTACAAAGTCCTCTACGCTTGGTGTTGGAGACTCATATCCGTAGATGGAGGCGACGCCGCGCCAGAAGAAATCGTCGAGTTCATAGTCGACGAGGGCGTCGTACTTCGTCCGATTGTCCTTCGCGTTCTCAACGAGGAGCGTCCGGGTGACCTCCAACAGACTGTGCGAATCCTTCACCCCGAGCACCACCGCGGTCATTTTGGCGCGCAAGACTGTTGGGTCGTCATCGGGATTCAGTAACGCCTTCAGACTCTGAACGCGTCTGGCCGCATTGAAGAACTTCTCATGCGCCTGGACGACCTCGTCGATCCCGTCGGCGGTGAGCCCGAGGTCTTGGGCGACCAACGACGTGCGGTCCGCCGTGAAGACCCCGTAGGCCAACTCCAGATCGAGGAGCCAGTTGCCGATTCCATTGGGAACATGTCCGGAGCGGTACACAAGAAACTTGCCCATCGGCTCGTCGTGCAGCAACCGCTGCTTGATGGCGTACTCATTGTCGGCGACGCGGATCGTCTCCACACCCACCAAGTCGAGGGCGTCGAGGTCCGCGGCGTATTGGCCGTCGGGATCGTGCCAGAACACGACCCGCGTACCTTCAAACCGACGCAGGAGGTGATCGCGAACGCCACTCACAGGAGACCTCGGATGCTCCAAATGGGAGCATGGACTTGTGCGGTCCACATCAGTGGGCCCCGCTTATCAGGATCGTCATTCGGCCACATCCAGCCCGGGAATCTTCTTCAGCGCGGCGCCGAACTTCGGGTAGTTCACTCTTACGCCGTCGTCCAAATCGATCTCAATCTGCTTGGACGCCAACGGGTAAAGCACATCGTGCTCATACTCCTCGAGCTCCAGCAGCACCTTGCGGAGCCTGTCGGCTTCCTTGAGCGCAGCGGCCTGCTCCCGAGGCGTACCACCGCCGGCGAGGCGCTCATGATGCTGGAGGCTGGCACCCAGCTTGGCCTTGTACTCGCGCAGGTACTCGTTCAACACAGTCGATACGGTTGACGGCGTGTAGCGGTGCATGTAGACGAGCGCGTTGAACGAGCCCTTCGGACTGGAGAACAACCAGTAGATTGGGCGCTTCTTGTACCGCTGAACGTGTTCCTTATAGAAGGACTTCACGAAGTAGTCGCGTAAGTCCTTCACCCCGATCGCCTCAGTGACGAACCGAAGATTTTGCTCGAAATGCTGATCGCCGAAGGCCGCACGGAGGAACTTGCGGAACCGCACGACGACGTCATCCTCAAACCAGTCACCGTCGACAATCGGGATTACGTTATCCGCGTCGGGCACGAAGGACGGCGTTGGCACCTCCGTGAAGTAGTCTCTCAAAGTCGAGCCCTGGTCGGCCAGGATCAGACCTGCCTTGTCCAGGCTGTATCGACCGAACATGCAACCAACGGCATAGGAAACGAGATCCGCAGCACGGGAAGATTGCACGAGCGCGGCATATTCGTTTTCACTTTTACCTGGACCAAATCGAAATTCAGGATTAGCCGAAATTGAAACCTTATGTCTGGCGACCCCAGCATCGAACTCACCAGTCAGCTCATATAGTTGTAACAAAATTGCGTTATTCTCTTCTTCAAGCCGTCGCACCTCCTCGGCTAGTTGAAGTTCCGCATTCCTCTGCGCCTCGAAAGCAACCTCTAACTTCGTCTCCGAACCAGCAGGTACAGGGCAGTAAGCTGGACCCACAAAGCCCCATGATGTTTCTGCGGCGTCCCAGTCATCGCGGGAAATATTGATAAGACGTTCGCAAATTTCCCTTACACGCCCGCTGCTTTCTGGAATCAATGGAAGCGACGCGATCTGACCAGACTCGAAATTCATTGTCGGGGATAGCGCGCCGAGCAGCTTTTCTGCCACCACCGAGTTGCAGAAAGCCAGAGCATCGTGAAGGTGTCCCGACCCATGAGTGAACATGGCCGTACCAGCGACATCGAATATGAACCCACTCGGATAAAACCGAAACGACGGCAACGCGCTGCTGACCTTTCCCCAAGACACCATCGGCTCAAAGTAGTGGGTTCGCCCTCGGGGAAACGCGCGGCCGTGTGCAATTACGTCTCTACCGTCGCCCTCCCAATTGATCACGAACTCTGCGTTGCCATACCATTTCCGATAACCCCCGCCTTTGTTGTATGGGAACCACTTGGCACCGCTTGCTGTCGCCACCGACGCACTGGTCGCTACGAGCGACAGTCGCGCATGCGAAATCTCATACCATAAACGTAGAAAGCGTGCGTTCTCACCGGTTGTCATCCCATTAATTGCGGCAAAATCAGCCGCCAACGGCGTTCCTGCCGTGAAGCACCGCCGAACAGCCGGACTGAGCCAATAAGCTATTACCGCGCCTGGCAGCACTGACAATTCCGCATTCTTCAAGTCATACCGGTTTTCCGATTGCTGGCCCTCCGCTATTCTGCGCAGTTCATGGGCCTTGATGGACTCGTTGGCGCCCTTGACAAGGCGTAAATAGGTTCCATGAGAAAGTTCGGTTGAATGTCCAGTTCGAATTACGAACGCGGTGGTGGACAGCACCTTACTATTGATGGTGTCGAAAGCGAAGTTACCGAAATGCGCCATCAACGACAGCGCGTGTTCATCCATTACTCGACGGCGCAGCGTCACAAACGACGACAGAAAGAGCCATGATTGCATAGTGATCATCGCCACCCAGCCACCGGGAAGCGACAAGCTCAGATTGCGTTCGATAAACGCCGCGAAGAGGTCTGCCTTAGAGTCCGGAAAGAATTGCTTGACAAACTCAGATAATCCCGCATTCATGTTGCCGCCTACCATGTAGGGCGGGTTAGCGACGGTCACGTGGTACGTGGGTGACAAATACCTCGCCTGCACCAGTACTCGTTGAGCTCGGTCATACAAGTCTGATGCTAGAAGATCTTCGCGGCGCGAAAGGGTCTGGTCGATGTGTCGTTGAAGGGGTTCGACGAGCGCATCGTCCGGGCGGATAAGGGCCCCATAGATATCAGCGTGCTGGAACTGATTCCAGAATGCTTCCTCGGCGACACGGTCACCATGCCGGCTAGTAAGTTCGGCAAGCTCGACAATCGTAAAGGCGACGGGTTCCAGCACGCAGACGTTGGGGTGAAGCTGTTTGGTGAAAAACGTCCGTTGACGGGCGCGCGCCTTCATGGTCAGCGCGAATGCAGCTAAGGCACCAGCGCGGCGGTCGATCTCGGTGCCAAATAGATTGTTCTTCAGGACAAGTCCCGGGATCTCGGCTGACGCGTAGCCTTCTTCTTCGTAAATGGCACAGAGCAGATCGAAGGCGTAGGTGAGCATATGGCCGGATCCGCAAGCTGGGTCGATGACCTTGAGGTCCTCGGGGCTGTTGATCAGAAGGAATTCGGTCTCGATGTCGACCGGGGCTATGTAGTACTGCATCTGGTCGACTAAGCGTGACGTCGGGTGGTTGAGCATCCAGAGGCGGCCGAGTGAGTTCTCAACGAGGTAGCGGACTATCCAGTGCGGGGTGAAGAGCTGTGTTGCAGCGGGAATTTCTGCAGCGCCGGCCTTCTGGTTCTGCTTGAAGCCAGCGAAGACTTCGTCTTTCCGCTCCGAGATGTAGAACTGGTACAGCCAACCAATCACCTCGACGTCCTGGCACGCGTCAGTGGTCAGGACCTTGACCGCACGGTTCAGCACCGAATCGTCTGCGAGCAAACTGGCCGGGATGAGCAACTCGGTGAAGTCGCCTTCGCGTTCGAACATGAATGGCATAGAGCGGTTCCAATGACGGCAGTACTCAGCGAGCAACAGCGCGTATGCCTCGCCCTGCGGGTCGTCACTGCGTAGTGCTCCGTTGAGCAACCCCGCGACAATTTCGCGGGCGTGCTGACTGACCACTTCGGGGTCGATGTTGGCTCGCTTGGCCTCGGCGAGGATCTCTGGCTGGCCAACGTCAACTCCGGCTTGGGGCGAGACGACTCCGATTCCGGTGTAGCCGTTGGCATCCATAAAGCGCAGAGCGATGATCCGGTTGAACCAGGTGTACGCGACTCTGTCCGCCACGGCCGATCGCCCCTTGTCGCCACCGCCCGCAGCATTGACGGCTCTTTCGAGGGCGGCAACAACATTGGACTGCTCGACGCGTGCCGGCGAAGCCGGGGCCAGCACGACAGCGATGCGTGCGGTGACCTCGCGAATGAGTGCAGTACGCGCCCACGTCGCAAAAGATTTCAGCGAGGCAGTCTCCATCAGAGTGAGATTCGCTTTCCGTCGTCCAGCGTTCTGAGCAGGGCAGCACGGAGTGCCGTGAGGTAGTTGTCGACGTCGTGTTCTGTTTCGAGTACACCGGTCACTCCAGCCACGACCACCGACTTGACAGCCACTGTCTGCTGCAGGGGCGGACCATTGCCCCCGCCCTGTTGGGATCCGGCCAGTTGATCGAGCAGTGACGGGTACACGCTGGCCTCGAAGTCGGTTCCGATCTGCAGAATGAGTGCCACCTGGCTCTCCGTGCCGACTCGCGAGAGCGTTTGGTCAATCAACTGGAGAACGCCCTGTTGGGCTGCGGCCGTGGCCTTCTCGTAATAAGTGCTGTCGAGAAGCTCGGTCCTGCGTCCTTTAATCGAAGTGCTGACGTTGCTCCGGTTCGCGGTGACGACGTCCTCGATGCGGCTGCGGAGTTCGTCGGTGGCCTTCTTGAGCTGCGCCATCCGGTTGCCCCGGAAGGCATTCGGATCCGTGAGCCCAGCCCGGACGTCATCGACACTGCCCTTGGGCAGATACCTGAGGTTGCTGCTGTGTGCGGCGAGTAGTGCTACGGCCTCATCGTAGATCGCACTCTGCGCCCCATTCAGGAAAGACAGGATCGGGTCGACGGTGTCTTCCTTGGCGTCGAGCAGGTCATCGCCCAGGTTGAAGTCGCTGAGGTACCACTCGTCGGGCTTGCCTACCGCCTGGTCCAGCAAGCTGATGGGGCCGCCGAGTTGCTCCACGAACGGGTACTTCGAACCAGTGGCGACCGCCTTTAGTTCGCCAAGCTTGCCCTTAAGCTTGTCGGCGCCGTGACGGGCCAGCTCGAGCGGATCCTTGGGCGCGTTCGCATCGTCGAAGAAGTCGGTGCAGAATCTCCGGAAGGCGGCGACTTTACGTTCGTCGAATATTTTCTGCGGAGCGACGACAGCGTGCGAATGCTTCTGCGTATTACGCAGCGCAGCAGCCACTTCGCTTCGCTTGAGGACGTTGCCGTCCACCGTCAGGGTTACCTTCGAGGCACCGATCAAGAAGGCCACGAATACCTCGATCGAGGCCAGGTCCCAACCGTAGGGCTTTGCCTGGAAGGTATCGACGATCGTCTTGACCGTGACCTGCTCCCCTTGTGCCTGCTTCCGCAGCATGAACGAAAGCACTTCCTCACCGGGAGTGGCGAGTTTCGTCCACGCCGCGGGGTCGAAGAGGCCGCTGTCCGGATTCGCCGCCCCTGCCACCTGCTGCTCGCCATAAGTGACGCCGTCGAGCAGTTTTAGTTGGGTGTAGGTTCGGCTAACGAGGTCCTGAAAGCCGTCGGTCACGCGGGCGAGCGCTTCCTGCGAGTTCACGGAGACTTCGGTGGCGTTGATGATCAGCGCAGCTTCGCCCACGGCACGGCGGATGCGCCCAATGAGTTCCTTCTCGCGTTCGACGTTCTGCGCGGCCTTCGAACGAAGGATCTGATCTTCGATCGCCGAAAGTGAGCTGGTCTGCTTGCGTTTCGTATATTTCTCCGTCTTGATGAGCAAGCGGAGATCCGCGAGCACGCGGGCGTCTGGTTCGAGGATGACGCGCAGTTCGTCCTTCCCGGCGCTGTGCATCCGCGTCTCGTCCGGCGTGAATGGATATTCCGGGGTGATGAAGTGAATTGATAGTTCCCGTTGAGGGCCATGCACCTGGTCGTCGAGTTTGAAGCCGAACGGGAAGTCCTGACCGTTCTTCGCATAGCGGAGTTTGTTGGTCTTGATGACGTCGCCGGACAGCATCTTGAAGAGTCGTGTGCTCACCTCGGAGGAGTCGAAGTCGACGTTCTTGATCTCTTCTTCGATAACCTGCTCTTCGTTGGTCAGGTATTCGTAGATGGTGCCGTTGCGCTGGACGTAAGTCTGCGCCTCTAGCAACGAGAGCGCTTCCTTGACCTCTGCGGACAAGGCGGGCAGATCGAGGCCGAAGCGGTCATAGACGAGCACCGTCAGGTTGCGCGGTGTGGCCTGGAAGCTCTCGACGTACTTGACGAGGAAGAGTGCCTTGAGGAGGCGGATCGCGAGTTGGTTATCGAGGTTCCGCTCAGCGACGTCTATGGAGCGCTGAGCCGCAGACTTCAACGACGCTCGGATACCGGCAAACATGTGATCGAAGGTGGCCAGGCGACCGACCTCCACGTCACCGATATCCTTGGCGACCTGCTGGACGACGCCGAGCATCGACCGTTCGCCCACCGAGCTGTTGCGGCCCTCGAAGACGTTGTGGTCAGAGATGCCTTCGATTGCCGCTTGAAAGAGCGGGAACTGGTAGCTGACAAGAGGATAGGTGCCGACGAAGTGAGCTTTGTTGGCGTAGTTGCGGTAGCTCTTCGCCCCGTCGACGAAGTCGAACAGGGTCTTGAAGTTGGCCGACTCCCTGTCGTATATGGCGCTGAGCGCGGCGGCGCCTGCCGCGTTCTTCTCCAGTAGGCGCTTGCGGATGACTTCTTCGACGTCGGCGCTAGTGAGCTTCACACGAGTCTTGAAGCGCGCCTGAATCTTCGAGAAATCGTTGCCCTGTTGTTTAGTACGGTCTCCGACAACTTTGTCCATGTCTTCCTGCGACGTCACGAACACCCACGCGCGGCCCTGGCACTTGGTGTTAAGGGTCTCGGCAATCGTCTGGAGGTTGAGCATCAAATGGGTGTTCGAGCCGATGAACTGGCCCACCTCGTCGACGAAGAAGTTGAGCCGAAAGCCCGTGGGCTGCTTGTTGAGCCATGTTGTGATCTCCTCGGCGAAATCCTCGATGGAGACCGAGTATTCGTTGCGGTACTTGGTGAGGATGTTGGTCGGCGAGCCGCCCTGACCGCTAACCTCGGCATAGGCCGCGGCCACGTTGGTCTCTTCGAGAACGCCCTCTTCGCGACCCTGGGCCCAGTCACGTCCGGAGATCCGCTGGTAGGCCTCCTTGAATGCTGCGTACTGACCGCGATTGTCGAGGTCTCGTTCGAAGCGAGCGACGTGGCCCTGGTTTCCGTAGTAACCGCGGCTCTCGTCGAAGACCTTCACGAACACCTTCAGCAAGGCATCGGTCTGATCCTTGGTGATGAGCGTGGCCTTCTGATCGATGTTGAACAGCAGGCTCTTAGCGGGGATGCGCTCGGCTTTGGCCAGAAGAGCAGGCAGGAAGGCACCAGTTCCCTTGGCGCGGAAGCTCTCCGTGACCTTGGCGCGGTCGAACGCCTGGCTTTCGACGTCGCCGAGAAGGTGAGCGAGCATCTTCAGGAGGTGCGACTTACCAGAACCGAAGAAGCCCGAGATCCACACTCCGTTGGCGTTGGTGTAGTTCGTGTAGGCCTCCAGCAGGAGCTCAAGACCTATCGATGCTTCATTAGTCAGGACGTACTCGTCCACCTCGGTACCCAGGTGCGCGGTGTCGTCCGCTTTGATGACGCCCTCGATCGGACGCTGCACGTCCTTGGCGAAGATCTCGTTCAGCAACGTCATTGTCAAGCTTCCTGTTCCAGGATGTTCTTTGCCCGGTAGTACTGGTCATCCTTCAGCCGGCCAAAAAGCACGAGCGTGGAGCCGAGGGTGTCGGACTGCTCGTAGCGGCCGGGGAAGAACATGAGCATTGGCTTGCCGGTCACGACGCTCTGGAGGTTATTCAGCACGTTGTGTGACCGGATGTATGGGAAGACCTCGCCGATGCCGGTGAGGAAGAAGATGTCGAAATCGCCGTCTTCGATCTTGGTGCGGATCGCCGGTGCGACGTGGAGCTGCGGATCCAGCATGCCTTGGAGTAGCTCGCGGAAGTCGTCCTTATCTTGGTCCGGCTCTGCCGCGAGTACACGTTCCCACACACCGCGCTTCTTGAGGATCTCGACGGAGAGGTCGTAGAGGTTGACCTCGCGCACGTTGACGCCAATGAGGCTCAACCTGTTTTTGACACGCTTCTTGATTTGCGCGACAGCAAGGGCGTCCTCCGGCGGATATGGGTAGATGAAGAACGGCACCTCATTGCTGAGGCCCTCCATCCGAAGAAATCGCTTACCGCTGAGCACCCCGAACAGGTGCTCCTCCTGCTTGCCCAGATCGACGCTGCTCATTGCGCATCCACTGCCGTCGGGAAGAAGCGGACGCCGCTCGGAGTGCGGGCAGAAAGCACGTCGGAGACGCGGGACGACAGCACTGCGGGAACGATCCGGCCGTCCTGGTCGAGGAGACCTGCCTCGGCGAGCATTTGGAACATATTGGAGCGGAGCCTCCGCAGGGTGGAACTCTTAAGGTTTGCGACCTCTTCGTGCCAGAGGGCCTTGCTCCGGATGAATCCGTCGAAGTCGTCGTAATCCAGCGTGGGTGTCAGCAGGAGGAAGCGCTCACGAACGACTTCCTCGGCGAACTCGCCGACCAGGCGGTAGCGCCGGCAGGCTGCAGCCCACATTAGGTGACCGCGTTCCGATGTCGTCGCGTCGATTACCAACTCGAGTTCGCCATCGCTTAGGACGGAGAGACGCTGGGCAACCTCCCGAGCGAGCCGCCGTCCGGTAGCGACGGTACGAGCCTGGAGCAGGTTGTCATCTTCGATGAGCTGTCGGACCTTCCCCCAGTCGTGCTCACGGAGGTATACCGGGGCCGCGATGGTCGCCTCACGCATTAGAAGAGCGCCACTGGTAAACGACAGCGCGTAGCGCGAACCGCGCGGCGTGTCTGTCATCAAGTGCACCTCCTCCAGCGATGAGCAAAGTCGATCAACATACCTCCACTGTCAGACATGTCGAGTTGCCGGTGTCCCGCGGCTCACCCGGACGAAGGCTTTCCCTCTGCTGCTGCCGCGCCGCCGGTGCGGACCCAGTCGTCGACCTCGGTGGCCTGGAACTTCCACAGGCGACCGACCTTGTGGGCTGGCATCGCTTTGTCGGCGATCCAGGAGTAGACCGTGTCCTTCGTGACGCCCAGATGCGCGGCGATGTCGTCGGCCGACAACCAAGGCTCAGGCATTGCGGCGTAGAACCCCCGTCCGACGAACCCCGATCTTTCTGGGTATGACCGACCCTAGCGGAGGATGACCTGGTTCTGCGGGGATAGGCGGACATCGTGATTGTGTCTTCGAGACGCAATCGATCCTCATTGCCCAAACACGACGGAGTGTTGGCGTGTCATGCATCACGGAGGAGGAACGGCGCAGGAAAATGAGACCGTAGAACTACTAGCTAGGCGCAGAACTATGACCACCGCATCCCAACAGAAACCCGCCAAAATTCCGCCGTTTGGTCCGGACTTCGTCAAGGGAGTCTGCGATGTCCTCGCGCAAACTGGCTTCCCGGGCCTCTCAGGCTCGGAGATCGATTCTCTCCTTCAGATGGTGCGGGTCCAAGGTCGGGAGCCTGGTGGTAACAAGCGTGAGAGTCTCTACATCACGCTCTATAACGTCCAGGTTCGACAGCAGGCCGGCAATGTCGTGGGCGCATTCATCGCCAAAGCAATGAGCCCGAGCAAATACGCCGCTCAACCAGCTCGATTCACCGATCTGCGCGACCAGCTCAACGAGTCTCTCATCTACTACGGATACTCGGTCAATGAGGCCGGCATGTCGGCTCCGGTCGAATCCTGAGCGGCCTGCTCCGGTTGAAAAGTGAGCAGGTTTACGGGGTTGAGTCTGCCTGACGATCGGCTTCCACGGAGGGCAGTGTGTCGATCGCGGTGTGTTTGATGCGGTAGCTGGCGCCTTTGAGGGCGATGACGTCGGCGTGGTGCACGATGCGGTCGATCATCGCCGAGGCGATGGTGGCTTCGCCGAAGACCTGGCCCCAGCGGGAGAACGGCAGGTTGGAGGTGAGGATGATCGAGGACTTCTCGTAGCGGGTGGAGACGAGCTGGAAGAACAGGTTGGCCGCTTCGGTATCGAACGGGATGTAGCCGACCTCGTCGATCACGATGAGTCCGTAACGGCTGATCTTGCGCAGTTCGGCGTCGAGGCGGTTGGTGCGGTGCGCTTCGGCCAAGCGGGTGATCCAGCCGGTCGCGGGGGCGAATGCCACCCGGTGCCCGGTGTGGGCGGCCGCGATCGCCAGCGCGGTGGCCAGATGGGTTTTGCCGGTTCCGGGTGGGCCGAGTAGGACGATGTTGCGGGCTTCGGCCAGCCATCCGCCGGCTTCCAGTCGGGCGATCTGGGCGCGGTCGAGGGCGGGTTGGGCGGTGAAGTCGAAGTCGGTGATCGTCTTGATCGCCGGGAACCCGGCATACCGAATCCGTTGACGGGCGCCGGATTCGGCGCGGGCATTCGATTCCACCGCCAGGACCGCGCCGAGGTAGTCCTCCAACGACCAGTCGGCGTCGCGGCCCTGCTCGGCGAGGCGGTGGTAGTGCTCGGCGATCCGGGGGGCCTTCAGAAGACGGGATTGGTGGGCGATGAGCTTGTCGGCGTCACCGGGAGCCGTAGACGTGCGTTTGGCGGGCATCAGGCGACCTCCCCGGTTCCGAACCGTGCGTCGTAGGCACTCAGGTCGGCCACTTCCACCTCGACCTGTAGATGCGATCCTGCGGTGGGACGAGCGCGGAACTGCTCCCGCAGTACCGCCGCAGCGGCCAAGTGTTCCGGATCGGTGACCAGACCGGCTGTGCCCCAGAGCCGTTCGTGATCGGCGACCAGCCGGTCCCCGCAAGAGGCGGTGACTCGATCCAGACCGGTCCTCACGATGATCATCCGGCCGATCACCTCCGGATTCACCGAGTAGGCGTTGCCGCCGCAGCTGACGTAGTAGTCGCGTCCCAACCGGGTCGTCACCGTCGTCCCCACCGCCGGAGGCACGGGTGGCAGGGCGGTCATCGCCGCCCGATCCACCGCAAGTGCATCGGCCGGGATCAGCCCCGTCGTGGCGTGGATGCGTCGGTTGGCGATTTCGGTCAGCCACGCCCACAGCTGGGTGTTGAAGTCCGCCGCGCAGGTGAACGTCCGGCCGGGCAGGAACGAGGTCTCCAGGTAGCCGTTGGCCCGCTCCACCAGTCCCTTGGACTCGGGGTCATAGGGTCGGGTCTGGATCAGTCGGGTGGCCAGCACACCGCAGAACCCGGCCACGCCCTCGGCCAGTCTGCCGCGTTGACCGATACCGGACTCGTTGTCCCACAACAGTGTGCGCGGCACCGCGCCGATATCCTGGAGCAGTTGCCACATGCCGGCCAGTAGATCACCGGTCATCCGCGACGGGATCATCATCGCGGCGATGAACCGCGAGTACGCGGCGACCATCACCAGTACCGGGAACGAGCGCAGCACCCCGGCGTGATCGGGCACGAGTTGGCCGGGGAACCAGAGGTCGCACTGCACCTGCTCACCGGGCAGATGCACCAGCCGGTCGCAGGGATCGGCCGGGGCGTACTCCGGGCGGATCCGTGCGACGTTCTCGGCGAACCAGGAATGCCCACCCGTCCAGCCGACCCGCTGCGCCAGCACCGCGGCCGGCATCGTCGGGAACTGCCCGAGCAGCACCCGCACCGCCAACTCGATCTGCGACCACGCCGACGTCGACGACGGTGCCCGTTCGTAGCGTGGTGGTGCCTCGGCGCTGATCGCCTTGGCCACGGTGTTGCGCGACAGCGACAACCTCCGCGCGATCGCCGCCTGCGACAGCTTCTCCGACCGATACAGCCGGCGAATCTCCGCCCAATCCTCCAAAGTGATCACTCTCCAATCAGAAGGGTGCTCACTTTTCGACCGGAACTACCTGCTCACTTTTCGACCGGAGCCGACACGGCAAGCTCATGAGCGGAACAAAAGCCTCAACGATTTCCGAGGGTGCCGCTCGGGCGGGACGCCTTCGAACCGAGCTAATGCGACGCGGTTGCCATACCGAACTGCTTCGCTACTGCGACGAGGAGCTCATCAACCGCTCCCTGTTTCACGCCATGTCGGAGGCATCGAAGAGCATCCCTGCCCGTATTCGGAGCATCACGGGCCTGGCAGGTGATGGGGCCGCGCTGTTCGATGGCGTGCTCGGTACGAATCGTGAGCATCCCCTCTGGTCTATCAACGCTCACCGATCAGACACCGAGATCAGCGAGCATCGTGGATTCAAGAACCTGCTCGTAGGCATCCACGGACACGTCCGAAATCCGCGCGCTCACTCAAGCAGGATTTCTCAGGATGAAGACTTGGTGGATTTCTATGACGCCTTCTCCCTGTTCTCTTACGTACATCGTCGGCTCGACTCCATGAAGAAACTGGTCCCACAAGGTGGGATTTGATGTCTGAACCGTCAGCACTCAAGCTCTGGGACGACAACCCGAGCCTCATTGACCTGCTCGAGCTCGACGCAGCTGTGGACCTATCGATCACGAACAAACTGCAAGGCCCGGCGCTGGCGGCGCTGTTCACCATGGATGACAGCAGAGGCGACTCGGCGTTGCCTGTTGGTTGTCAAATTCACAGCGCAGCGGGCCTTCGCGCTGAGCGGTACAACCCGACGGACTACTGCGATTGAACTAAGGTTTTCACAGGTCTAACGGTTCGCGGCCATGGTCGCTGATTTGAGGTCAGTGTCCGCGCCTCGAAGACGGCAACCCGCCGAGCACTTCGCGGCCGCCTTCAGAAAGGCCGGGGTTCTGGACGAGCCCGGAGGGTCCAACGCGCCGACTTCTTTTCGGTCGCGAAGGCCTCATGTCCTTTTCCTGAATCTGCAGTGCGCGCTCGTACAGCCGCTTGTACTGGGGACCCTTCCAGGTTAGCTTCGCCGCGTCGTTGATGATCTTGTTGAGTCGCTCGCGGCGCTTGCGTCCGAGCGTCCCTGACTTCTGTGTGGTTGCCATTTGGGATAATTCGGCGTGGATCTGCCCGATACTTGTGCCTTTAGCCTTCGAGTTCTGCACCTTCACCGGCTTCTTTGCGGCCTGCGAATGCGTGGCCGATGCGCTAACACCGGTTTCACGGTTCCTGCGAACTGCGGAGACGCGACGCAGCAGACCGATGACCTCGCCCCGGTGGCTGGCGAGCTCCGGGCGCAGCTGGGCGTTGATATCGTCGAGCAACTCGATCTCCCCAGTGGTGAGGGGGCGATTCGTAGGGATCAGCTCGGCCTGGACCACAGCAGCGGTGAGCCGGTCGAGCGTCTTGAGTTTGGCCAAACATCCCTCCTAGGAATGCGTTTCGGGCGAGTTGAGAGCATACAAACCTGGGTGCGCGTGGGCGGACCATCAGGATGAGCGGGACTCACTCCCCGGAAACACCCCAGTACTTTTCTTGGCCACTCTGTCCAGCTTTCCCTGGAGCCTTGCCCTGTCTCTGATGCTGACTTGAAGCTGCTCGGACAGTGCCTGGACAACGGCTTCGAGTTCCTTTCGCTTATCACGTGCGGCCTCGTACTTACGCTCCGCGTCGAGAGCGCGGTCCAGCATCTTCTGAAACTTCTTGTTCCACTCGATCTCTTGCGGAGTGACCACCTCGTCCTGCTTGGCGGCGGCCCTGTCCATCCAGTCGGCGAGATCGCTCAGTGCGCCACGCACTAGCCGGGTGCGACCGACTCCTGCTTCGTTGGCCAGTGCCACAACGCTTCGCTTACCTTGATTGATCGGTTTTGGCGCAGGGTCCCCTGTAAGCAGACTCCGCATTGCAATTAAGACGGCCTTACGCGTGGGATTCCGTTCCTCGTTGATCTCGTCGTCCGTTGGAGGCCAATCACGTTGCGCCACAGGTATCACAGCACCGGATGTCATACCACGTCTCCATCTGTAGGAACATTCGACAGTCTTGGGCTCTTAGGTTGAGCCTTCTGTGAAACGCGGGCTGCTTTGGCTTCCTCCGCAGACATGATCGTCAGCAACGGCATTGCTGTGTTCTCGTGTTCAGCGATGTGCTCTTCAAGGTGCGAGATCCGCCTGTTGATCCGCGCCGCCATGATCGGGTTCACGTCTTGCAACCGCTCCCGGAGTTGGGCAGCCTCTTTCTTGTCTTGCGCAACCGTGGCGTCGGTGTAAACCCGGCTGCCACAATAGGTTTTGCAATCATTGCGGTTAGGCTCGCCGTCGTTCTCTCGAGAGCACGCCATGGTTTCAGGCCTCAACGGGTCGGCAAGACACAGGCACGCGTGGCCGGGATTCTCCCGCACAGCCATGTCTGGATCACTACGCAGCCGGCGTTCTTCCTTTTTCGTCAGATCAGCATATGTACCCGGGAATTTGCCAGCGACGAATCGATTTAGCGCCTGGCCGAGCCGCTTGGCCGCAGGGCCAGATGCTTTCAGCCCGTTCTTGGCAGCGTTCGCGTGGTTCTGGAGAGCGTTGTACATGGCCTCGGTGCGCTCGTGATCCATTGTGGCCGCCATACCTGACGTGATGGTGGAGCCGTAGCCATCAGTAGTAGTCGACTGCATGTGCCCAAATTGGACACCCGCTGCCGCGAGGCCATCCGGCTGGTTGACGATATGCCACGCAACACTGCGACGAAAGCGGTCGAGCGTGACGTTCCCGGCCGGGTCCGGATCGATGCTATGGACGCCATCGATGCCGAGTGTGGTGCGCAACCCATTGGCGTACTCGATGAGTTCGTCAACCCACCGAGTCATCGTTGCGCTCGTCAATCCTGGCTGACGACGTGCCTCCGGGTGAGCCAGCAACGCGCTCGAGCCGGTCACGTCGGCCAGGCGCTTCAATGCCGTGATCGCGTCGGCGCCGGGTTTAATGGTCGCCCACACCCATTGCTTGCCGCCGCGATCCTGCTGGTCGTCGCCGTCGCGGACTGCCTTGAAGATGCGGCCGTCGATCCGGTATGAGTGGGCTCCGTCCGGACGTGGAACCGTACGTAGTGCACCGCGCTGCAGGTTCGTGCACTCCTCGCCACGCATTCCCGAACACGTGCAAATCAGGATCGCTGCCGCCGCTTTAAGAACGCGATGTAATTTTCCGATATCTCGGTAATCGATCTGCGGAAGCCAGGGCCGTCCCTCGATCAAGCATGTGACGGGTACCGGAATCGGCTGCGGTACAGACGGATCGACTGAAAATGTGCCACCACGTTGCCGACGCCAGCTGCTGAAATCTCGAATATTGATATCGGCCTCATGCACCGCAATGAGGTACTGCGCAGCGACATAACCGTCAATCTCGCCTTGAGGCAGGACCCCGCCACGCAAAGCCACGATCTGCTCGACCGCGTCGAAACCCGCGCGTGAACTCTCGCGAGCTTGCGGGCGGCTCAGTGCTGCATTCAGCCACGTCACGGCGGCGATGATGTCCGGGGCACAGCCGAGAATCTGCTGGGACCACCACAACAGCGGCGCGAATGTATCCGGGTGGATGATCTCCTTGCTGTTGTCAACCGCACGCGCACGACGACCAGCCCCGAGGTTCACGGCAGACCACGACGGCGCAACCATGCGATCGGCTTCTGGAAGGTCGTCGGCTAGGTGGGGGATTACTGCTATGTACCCGAGGTCCTGCGCCTTTCGCGCATGACTGGACCGACTTTCGTCAGCAATAACGCCCGCCGCATACTCGTCGAGCAGGTCGACACTCACATCGCGAAGTTGGATGATTTCATGTCGACCAAGAAAATCAGCGAAATGACGCATCGCGACGAACCGCGCACGCACAGATGAGGCAGCCGGCCATGTCCGCCCATTGTTGCCTGCGAGGTAGGCGATTGGGGCGGGCCTGTTGATGATCAGCCATATGACGCGCTTGAACGTATTGATCAGTCGGTGTGGGATCCGATACTGCTGCTCTTTCGGCCCAGGTATCCAGTGCAAATTCTGAACGGTACCGCGTGTGACCTCCATAGGACGGAGAGACCATCTGTCGTCCGTGAATATGCTTCCTGGAAGGTCGGGGCGCCTGAGCCGCAGCGGATGCACGACGACCGGTCCGGCCTCGACAGCTGCCCAATCGACGGCGCCGGTGCCGTTGCCAGAAGCAAGATCGTCCGCGCCTACCGCAGATCGAGTCATGTGTACTTTCCGTTCAGGAGCAGATGGATTTCGGTTCGGTCCTCGTCGGTGATTTCACGTTCGGCGGCAGCGTATTCGTCACCGGTGATGAGCGTCCGGTCATCAATGAGCGCGACGAGGCACCTGTAGGCCATGGCCCGGAAATCCGTCCAGTCGGGTCCGTCGGTGGATGCGATGGCCTCCAACTGGTGGCGCAGTTCGATGAGCCGGGGAAGGTGGCGGGGGGTGGCGAAGGCGTTGGTGCATTGCAAACATAACAGGAAATCGTCGCCACAGGGTTGCCCGGTCAGGGGGTGGTGCTCCCAGTCGACGCACCCGCCGATCGTTGTGTCGGTGTTGGTCATCGCGAGGGCGCGCTCGTAGCGCATCTTCAGATGGTCCTCAGCATTCTTGATCACTGCCCACAAGCCGGTCTCCACCGCTTCGGTCATGAGCCGCTCGCGTTCGACTTCCGATGCTTCTATGTAGGTGGTGGACCAGGTTGCACGCGAATGTCCCTGCGGGGTCCGGTCGATCAGCACGCGGACCGTCTTGCGGATGCGGGTGAACGAGATCGGCTCGTCCTGGTTCGGCCACCACGTGAGCCTGCTCAGCTTGAGGTGACTAGGGGTCAAGCCAACCGATGGAGAAGACTCCAGAGCCTTCATGGCAGGCCAGTAGACGATGAGGCGGTCAGCACCAGGCAGATTGTTCGCCGCCAAGTAGTCCCGTCCCGGCTGGGTCATCTCGATGATCTTTGACATCGCACGGCGGGCATTCTTCGGTATTGCGTGGGCGTCGTATGGGTGATCGTGTCGCCGGCGCTTTTCGTCCTCGACGCCCCAAATATTCTCTTTGACACCGAGACCCGGTGCGGCCGAGGGCACCTTTCGTTCGTTGATCGGGGTGAAGTTCGCCCCCTCCAGGCAAGCGATGAGCACGGCGATAGCGACGGCGCCTTCCTGGCTGACGAACAGCATCGGTCGCGCCTTGTTGACCCCGGAGTATCGGTGGTCGGCGAGGGTGATTCCCAACGCGTCGCGGGTCGCGTCCGATCGCGGGGCGCCAGTAGTGGCGACTTCACGAAGAGCGTCGGCACGAGCCTTATGCTCGGGCGGGAGCTTAGTATCGTTGCGCCGCCGCAGCATCACCTGGTTGGGGTGAATGCGCTGATACTCGGCGTTGACGGCAGCGGCCGCCGCCTTGAGGATTGCGTCGTAGAAATCCTCTGAATAAGGCTGGCTTTCGTCAGCGTCCCGCTTCGGCAGCCGTCGGTTCAAATGCCTGGAGAGGTCGGGGTGGAGCCGATGCGGATACCGGCGTATCAGCTGCCTCACCGCGACCAGCTGCCTGTGCTGGGTGTTGGACTTGGTTCCCTTCGTCGCCAAGTGCAGCAGGTAGCTGTTCCACTGATCCGGGGTCAGCTGCTGGAGCTCGCAAACCTCTTGTTCACCGCACCACCGTGCGAAATACTTGATCCGGTCGCGGTTCTGCCGTGCCGACTGGGCACTCTTCCACGTTCCGTTCACTCCTGTAAGGGCCTCGATGGCATCGGCGAGTTGCACCCTGAGCTTCGTGTCGCATGGCCACTCCCGAAGGTCGATTACGGTAGGTGCATAAGAGCCCGGCAGGGTGGCGACCACGACCTCTGGATCGTCACGGCGCGTGACGACGCCGTCGGCGGACTGTCGACGCTTGGGCGCTGTCACGGTTTGGACCCGGTCAAGTCGCGAACTTCGACGAGGTGCTGCGCCAGGGCTGACACCAGATCCCCCGTCGTGGTCATCCGGCCGTTTGGGGTACCAAACAGTCGGTCGAAGCGCAGTCGTTGCACCCTAGGCATGTAGATGTTTCGTGTCGTCTCGACCGACTTGTGGCCCAGGACGTCTTTCACGGTGCGAAACACCTCGTCATAGCGCGACCCGTCCCCGTAGGAGACGCTCTCGTCCCATCCGTGCGAATCATCAAGCCGCTGATGCAGCTGAACCGTCAGCGCCAGCGCAAAGCTGAATCGGAGGGAATGCGGTGTGACTGACAGCTCGTGACTGGCTGCCGCACCGGTGTTTTCTATTGCTGACCAGAGCCTTTCGTTGGCGGCATCGAAGATCCCGATCCAGGATTCGTGGTGGAACGGGGTTCCAGACTCGCTAAGCCACAACGTCATCGGTTCCGGGTGGCCGTCGCGAAGCCAGAACAATCGTCGCCGGACCTCTGGCTTCATCGTGTTTAATGACATGACGGCACCGTCGTCGCGGACGGCTTCCAGAGTTCCCTTGCGCGAGCGGCGGACCTCCGTCACCCAGATGATGCCCTCGATCTCGTCATAACGGCTCTCGCGTATCGCCCGGCGAACGGCAGCTGCCCGGGCAACCGCCATATAACTGCGCACCGTGCGCATCACAGTCGGCGCCGCGTACCACATCCGGGCCTTGCCGTACTTTGCGACCGCTGCCGGCAGCTTCGCCTCGATCACGTCCGCCGGCGGCAGTTCCGCCACGAGTAGTGATCCGGCTTCCTGAACACGTAAACCGGTTGAGTAGATGAAGTCGGTGAATGCGGTGTTACGCAACGAGTTGCGGGCCCGGCACGATTCATCGTCGCCTGCGACTTGCCACTGACTCGCACCGACTCGTTGAACGCCGCGGCCACGTAGGCCAACGTCACGCCAAAGACGGTAGGTCCCGGGGACGATCCACCGGTCCCGTTCGGTACGCACGAACGCCGCGTTCGCCCTTACGCCTGGCAACTTCGTCGCGCCGCGCCCGCCGGGCACCGGACTCGCATCAATTGCAGGTCCGTGGGGTGTAATCGGAATCTTCCGGCTCAATGCCCAGTCGTACAAGCCTCTGAGCGCGAAGACGGCCTTGTTCCACGTTGCTCCCGTCACCGCATTGGCGGAATGAAGTTGGTCGGTTCTGCGAATCTTGTAGTCGACGAACTCTTCTTCCGTAGCTTCAAGCCAGGTGATCGGGTCGACTTGTTGCCCGAGAAAGCCACACCACATGGCGATCTCGCGCGCATACGTCTTCCGGGATGACAGATCCAGCGCGGTGAACTCCGGGCACGAATTGAAGTAGAGCACCAGCCATTCATCGAGCTCACCGTTGTCCGAGAGCAGAATCGGCGTGCCCTTTACCACCCCAGGCGGGTAATCGTCAGGCGTTACCGGACCGCACGCATCCAAGACGTCGGAGTACCCCGTCGGCCACGTTCCCCGCCGTTTCGTTGTTAGAACTGTCCACGTCTTTGCTGGTGCGGCAGCGGAGAGCACTCCCACACCGTAAGCGGGATCCCCGCCTGTTCCGACTCGACACGCACGCACATAGCCATTTCCCAGAGAACACCGACGGGTACGGCAGGTCGCCGAGACCACGCTCCTCGTCGGCTTTCACCATGTCCAGCAGCGGCTCGATCGACTGGGCGTTGTCGTCGATGCCGGCCCACGGATCGGGTCGGCCGGCGACGAAGTCGGGCACGGTCTGAATGGTGAATTCGTCGGGATCGGCGGTGCGCAGCTCGTCCCACGTCAGCGGCGTCGACACCGTGGCGATCGGCGTCTTGCGCACCGAGTACGCCGAGGCGAACGTGCGATCGCGCGCGTTCTGGTTGTAGTCGATGAACAACCGCTCACCCCGTTCCTCCTTCCACCACGACGTCGTCACCGCGTCGGGGGCCCGCCGTTCCACTTCGCGGGCCAGCGCGATCCCCGCCCGGCGCACCGCGACGAAATCCCACTCGGGTGCGATGCGCAGGAACACGTGTACGCCGCGCCCGCCGGACGTCTTCGGATACCCGACCAGGCCGAGCTCGTCGAGTAGCGGCTTGAGCACATCGACCGCCACGGCGCGCGCCTCCGCGAAGCCGGTGCCCGGCTGCGGGTCGAGGTCGATGCGCAGCTCGTCGGGATGTTCGGTGTCGGGGCAGCGCACCTGCCATGGGTGCAGCGTCACCGAACCCATCTGCGCGGCCCACGCGATCGCCGACGGGTGAGTGATCTTCAGGGCGTCGGCGGTGCGGCCGGACGGAAAGGTGACGGTGCAGGTCTCGAGGTAGTCGGGATGCTTCTGCGGCACCCGCTTCTGGTAGATCTCCTCACCGTCGATGCCGTCGGGGAAGCGTTGCAGGTGCACCGGCCGGTCCCGCAGCAACGCGACCATGCGGTCGGCCACCGACAGGTAGTACTCGACCAGCTTGCCCTTGGTGCCCTCGGCGCCGAGCTTCGGGAAATACGGCTTGTCCGGGTTGGTCAGCCGGACCTTCACCCCGTCGACATCGAGTTCGGTTGCGGGACTGGGCATCAATTCCCCTCCCCCGTCGCTTCGCTCGCCCCGGAGGACTCCAGAACGTCGTAGAGGTCGTAGGTCGCCGGCACGTCGAGCTGGTCGAAGGTGCAGCTGGCCGGGTCGCGATCGGGGCGCCACCGGCGGAACGTCACGGCGTGGCGGAAGCGGTCCCCTTCCATCTGGTCGTAGGCGACCTCGCAGACCCGCTCGGGCCGCACCGGGATCCAGCGCTTGTCCGCCGCGGAGTTCCACCGGCTGGGCTCGCCGTCCCGGACGTCGTCGCCGATGCGCAACGGCCCCAGATCCGCCAGCAGCGAGAGCCTCGCCTTTGCGGTGAACGACGCGGCCCCGCCGACCATCTGCAGCTCACCGTCGTCTCGGTACAGGCCGAGCAGGATCGAGCCGATACCCTCTCCGCTCTTGTGGATTCGATAGCCGATCGCCACGCAATCGGCGTCGCGGGCATGCTTGACCTTCACCATGTCGCGCTTGCCCGGCAGGTACACGCCATCGAGTCGCTTGGCGATCACCCCGTCCAACCCCGCGCCCTCGAAGTCCTGCAGCCACTGCGTGCCCAGCGCGGAGTCCTCGGTGGTTCGGGTGACGTGGCACCACTGCTTCTCGTTGACCGCCTCGATCAAGGCTTCTCGCCGGGTCCGGAAGGGCTCTTTCAGCAGCGAGGTGTCACCGACGGCGGGGGCGTCGAAACCGATGAAGTGCGCCGGTGTCTGCTCCGACAGCATCCGCACGCGCGACTCGGCGGGATGGATGCGCTGGCTCAGCGACTCCCAGTCCAGCCTCACACGGCCCCCGATGTCGCGTGGCACCACGATCTCTCCGTCGAGCACGCAGCGCGGCGCCAGCTCGTCGCGCACCGCGTCGAGGACCTCAGGGAAATAGCGGGCCAGATCCTTGCCGCTGCGCGAGAGCAGCACCACCTCGTCGCCGTCGCGGAACACCAACGCCCGGAACCCGTCCCACTTGGGCTCATACGACCACACACCGGCCTCTGCGGGGACCGCCTTCTGCGCCTTGGCCAGCATCGGCTCCAGCGGCGGCATCACGGGCAGGTCCATGGCTTCCATAGTCACGTAGACCCGAGTACCCAGACAATCTCATCGCGCTCAGTTGCTGATGCCGACTCCCACACCGCCCAGACCACCCTCGATCCAGACGCCGCCGTCGTCGTGATCGTTGGGGCACGACACGTCGACGTAGACCGTCGTGAACGTCTCTGGCGGCGGGCCCGTGAGATCCGGATTGTGCACACCTAGCGAGCGGCACTCCGACAGCGGTCGACTGCTGATGCCGCTCACCCAGTTGATGGCGACGTCGTACCCCTGATCTTTAAGTTCGTCGATGACGGCTGCCGCCGAGCTCGGTTCGGCTGCGCAGGGGGCTGCGAGCAGCACGGCCACCGGCACGCAGAGCACGACTCGGAGCATGCCCCCATCATGCGCTCATCGCAGCGCCCGGTTCAGCAGATACAGAAACGGCCGGTGGCTCGCTCGGCCGTCGCGGCGCAGCGGCATGCTGTCGATCGCCGCGGCATACCAGTCGGCCCGCTCGATCCCGGTGAAGTCGAGCCGCCGACCGCAGCGCGCCGCGACACCGAGCAGCAGCAGAGCGCCGGCGCGCCCGTTGCCCTCCCGGAACGGGTGAATCTGGTTGTAGTCGGCGTAGATTCGCGCGAGCTCGTAGGCCAGCCGGGCGGGGTCAAGGTCTTCGCCCACCAGTTGCCGCGCCCGGTCGTGTACCGCGGCCATCGCGTCGGCGATCGCCGACACAGAGCCGAAAGACTGTTTGCCGCGGCGTAAATCAACCGTCCGATAGCGGCCCGCCCAGTCGTACACCCCGCCGAACAGGTGCCGGTGGATGTCGCGGACGTCGAGCGGTTGATCAGCGGGCTGACGGCACAGCCACTCCGCCATGCGCGCCGCGGACGTCATGTACTCCAGGTCGGCGAGCGCGTCGGCAGTGGTGACTCCGAACTCGTTGCGCAGCAACGATGTGCCGGGGATCAGGTAAGGCGCAGGCCGTCCCAGCCGCAGCCGCCGCCGCTGCCGAACGGGCGGGGGGTGGCGGCGCCGGTAGCCGGTCAGGTGATCGTCGCAGCGAAGCTCCCCCCGCGCGATCGCGGCGAGCGCCTCGAGGTGTTCGGCGTCGGGGTGCCACCCCTCGATGCGGTGTACGGCCACCGTCGTCGCGACGACGTGCTCCTGGGCGTCCATCTACTGGTCGGCGAACGCCGACACCGACGCCAGATAGCCGAGTTTGCGCATCACACCGGACACCTCCCGGGCGACGCTGCGTAACGCGGCGCGGTCCTGGGGGGACAACTCACGAAGGGCGACCACGTCCCCCACTGTGCGGCCGGTCCGCAGATCCGCAACCCGGGCCTGCCACCGGAACCGCATCAACCACTGCTGGCACTCGCGCAGCGTCTCGGCGTCGTCGGAGTCGAGCACCCCGCCGGCGGCGCCGTCGGCCAACCGTTGCCGGGTGGTCAGCTCGGTGGAGCCGACCGACAGCGAGGCCCACCGCGCGATCTTGACCACCGGGTCGAGTACGGCGCGCTTGACGTCGACGGCGTCCCCGGCACTGACGAACACCCGCAGCCGCGACGGGACCGAAGCCCGCACCGCGGTGGCATCCTGCAGCATCGCCTGACGCACCGCATAGTGCCTGCCGGCCGCTGCCGCCCCACCCACCCGCATCGCGTCCTCCGCGCCGGCCAGGGCAGACGCATCGGCCACCAAACCGGTCATCACCACGCCCCGGTCCCGCTCTGGCTCGGTCGCCCAGCGTTCGATGCCCTCGTCCCAGCTGCTCCGCCGCCGGCAGAACCGCGACCGGCTGGCCAGCACGCCGTTGGCGTCGCCACCGATCCCACTGCGTTCCAACAGCGCATGCACCTGCGCGGCACGGGCCAGCAGGTCGGCCTTCTCGGGGTCACCGACCCCCTCGCCGAGCATCACCATCGTCTCGACGTCGGACCCCGGCACGGCCTCTCCCCGGGCCACGCTCCCCGAGACGAACCACGTCCAGTCCGCCGGTTCCACCACGCGCACCGCGGCCGCCACGGCGCGGCGCAGCACCGCCGACCACGCCTGTGACGCTTCGGGCCGGCGGGTGAGGCCGGCCATCGCACGGGTGATCTCGGCACGCAGAGCCGCCTCGTCGGCGCACATGTCGAGCGCGGCGACGGTCTGCGCGAGATCATGACCGTGCGACATGGAGTTGATTGTCGCCCTTTCCAGGCTCCGGTCACACAGCCGTGACATCACCGAAACGACCAGCACACGATCGTTTCGTACGTTTCTGTCGCACGACAGGAATGTCTATGTCAGGAGCGCCATGACCGCCGGCTACGATCCCGCCATCTCCTCCGCCGAGGACGCCTCCACCCTGGAGGAACTCGGCTACACACAGGAACTCCACAGAGGCATCGGCGGCTACGCCTCGTTCGCGGCCGGCTTCTCGTTCGTCTCGATCCTGACCACGGTGTTCGCGTTCTTTCCGCTCGGCTTCGCCCTCGGCGGGCCCTCGTTCTTCTTCACCTGGCCCATCGTCTTCGTCTGCCAGTTCTGCGTGTGCCTCGTCTTCGCCGAACTGTCCGGCAAGTTCCCCGTCGCCGGCGCGATCTACCAGTGGTCGCGACGACTGGCCGGCAACGCGATCGGCTGGTTCGCCGGGTGGTTCATGCTCATCGGCTACATCGTGTCGATCGCGGCGCTGGCCATCGCGATGCAGACGGTGCTGCCGCCCATCTGGAGCGGGTTCCAGCTGGTGGGTGAGGACATGGACCCGCTGTCGGTCGACGGCGCCACCAACGGCATCATCCTGGGCGCCGTCACGATCGTGATCTGCACGATCATCAGCGCCGTCGGCGTGCGGTTCATGGCCCGGATCACGGTGACCGGGGTGACGCTGGAGATCATCGGCGTCATCCTCATCATCGGCGCGATGTTCCTGACCGCCGAGCGCAGCCCCGCCCAGGCCGTGCTCGACACCGGTGGCCATGGCACCGGCGTGCACTACCTGCCGGCGTTCCTGGCCTCGATGCTGATGGCCGCCTACGTGATGTACGGATTCGACAGCGCCGCAGAGCTCTCCGAAGAGACCCGCGACCCGCGGCGCACCGCACCCAAGGCGATCGTGACCGCACTGCTCGTCTCGTTCCTCGGCGGTGGATTGATGATCGTGGCCGCGCTGATGTCGGCCCCCGTCCTCGGCGACGACCTCGCCCACGGCGGGATGGCCTGGGTGATCGAGAGCCAACTCGACACGTGGCTCGGCAAGACGCTGCTGGGCCTGGTGGCCGTCGCGATCTTCTCGGCGACGCTGGCGATCCAGGCGTCGGCCTCGCGGGTGATGTTCTCGATGGCCCGCGACAACCGGTTGCCGTTCGGCTCGTTCCTCGCGAAGGTCAACAAGCGCACCGGCACACCGGTCATCACCGGCATCTCGGTCAGCGCGCTGGCCATCCTGGTGCTGCTGGTCAACCTCGGTCAGGCCAGCGTGTTCGCCGCGATCGCGTCGGTGTCGGTGGTCATCGTCTATCTGGCCTACCTGCTGGTCACGGTGCCTGCGCTGATGCACCGGTTGCGCGGAACGAGCCTGTCGCACGGCAAACCGATCATGGACCTGGGCCGCTGGGGTATCCCGGTCAACCTGATCGCGGTCGTGATGGGCGCACTGCTGGTGATCAACATCGGCTGGCCGCGTCAGGAGGTCTACAACCCCGACGGCGACTCGCTGTTCCTGCAGTACTTCGCGCTGATCTTCGTGGTGCTCACCCTTGTCGTCGGGTTCGCTGCCTACCGGGCGGTCAAGGATCGTGACGGCGCGCCCGACCCGGTCGACGCACTGGTCGGCAGGAAGCGCTGAGCCGGCGGTCAGAATGGGAGTCGATGAGACTCCCCGTGCTGCCGCCCGTGTCGCCGATGCTGGCGAAGTCGGTTCCCGAGATCCCGCCGGATGCGTGGTACGAGCCGAAGTGGGACGGGTTCCGGTCGATCCTGTTCCGCGACGGCGACGACGTCGAACTCGGCAGCCGCAACGAGCGGCCGATGACGCGCTACTTCCCCGAGATCGCCGACGCCGCGCGGGCCGAGCTGCCGCCGCGCTGCGTGATCGACGGCGAGATCGTCATCGCCACCGCCGACGGCCTGGATTTCGAGGCGCTGCAGCTGCGCTTGCATCCTGCCGCCTCGCGGGTACGGATGCTGGCCGAGCAGACCCCGGCCGCGTTCATCACCTTCGATCTGCTCGCCCTCGGTGACGACGACCTGACCGCGCGGCCCTTCGCCGAACGGCGCGCCGCTCTCGTCGACGCACTCGCCGGGTGCGGACCGACGATCCACGTCACCCCGGCGACCACCGACCTCGCCACCGCCCTCCGCTGGTTCGACGAGTTCGAAGGCGCCGGTCTCGACGGGGTCATCGCCAAACCGCCCGAGGTGACCTACCAGCCCGACAAGCGGGTGATGTTCAAGATCAAGCACCAGCGCACCGCCGACTGTGTGGTCGCCGGCTATCGGCTGCACAAATCCGGGCCGGATGCGATCGGCTCGCTGCTGCTCGGGCTGTACGCGGCCGACGGGTCGCTGGCGTCGGTCGGGGTGATCGGCGCGTTCCCGATGGCGCGCCGGCGCGCGCTGTTCGCGGAATTGCAGCCGCTGGTGACGACGTTCGACGAGCACCCGTGGAACTGGGCCGCGCACGCCGACCCGGATGTGGTGCGTCGCTACGGCGGGGGGTCGCGGTGGAACGCGGGCAAGGACCTGTCGTTCGTGCCGTTGCGGCCCGAGCGCGTCGTCGAGGTGCGCTACGACCACATGGAGGGCAGCCGCTTCCGGCACACCGCGCAATTCAATCGGTGGCGGCCCGACCGCGACCCGCGCTCCTGCACCTTCGATCAGCTGGACCGGCCCGTCAATTTCCGCCTCGACGACATCGTCCCGGGTCTAGGGTCTGCCGTGGATCGGTGAAGCAGTCGCCGACGAGCACGGAGGACATCGTGATCCAGCGGACCCATCTCCCCATCCCCACACCGTCACGCACGGGCCTGATCACCTACGACGCCAAAGACCCCGACACCAGCTACCCGCCGATCCAGCCGGTGCGCCCGCCCGACGGCGCGCCCAATGTCCTGGTGATCCTGCTCGACGACGTCGGCTTCGGTGCCTCGAGCGCATTCGGCGGGCCGTGTGCGACGCCGGTCGCGGAACGCCTGGCGGCCAATGGCCTGCGGTACAACCGCTTTCACACGACCGCACTGTGTTCACCGACGCGGCAGGCGTTGCTGACCGGCCGCAACCACCACTCGACCGGCATGGGCGGCATCACCGAGATCGCCACCGGAGCCCCGGGCTACAGCTCGGTGCTGCCCAACACGATGTCACCGATCGCGCGCACGCTGAAACTCAACGGCTACAACACCGCTCAGTTCGGCAAGTGCCATGAGATACCTGTGTGGGAGACCAGCCCGGTGGGCCCCTTCGACGCCTGGCCCACCGGCGGCGGCGGCTTCGAGTACTTCTACGGCTTCGTCGGCGGCGAGGCCAACCAGTGGTACCCGACGCTGTTCGAGGGCACCAATCCGATCGAGGTGACCCGCACGCCCGACGAGGGTTACCACTTCATGGCGGACATGACCGACAAGGCGCTCGCCTGGATAGGTCAGCAGAAGGCGCTCGCGGCCGACAAACCGTTCTTCGTCTACTTCGCCCCGGGCGCCACCCACGCGCCGCACCACGTCCCCGCGGAGTGGGCCGACAAGTACCGCGGGCGCTTCGACGACGGCTGGGATGCGCTGCGGGAGCGGACGTTCGCACGGCAGAAGGAGCTGGGCGTGATCCCGCCGGAGTGCGAGCTCACCACGCGGCACGCCGAGATCCCGGCCTGGGACGACATGCCCGACGACCTCAAGCCGGTGCTGCGCCGGCAGATGGAGGTCTATGCCGGGTTCCTCGAGTACACCGACCACCATGTGGGCCGCCTCGTCGACGCACTGCAGGATCTCGGTGTCCTCGACGACACGCTGATCTACTACATCATCGGCGACAACGGCGCCTCGGCCGAAGGAACGCTGAACGGTACCTACAACGAGATGCTGAACTTCAACGGCATGGCCGCGATCGAGACACCGGAGTTCATGACCGAGCGGCTCGACCAGTTCGGCGGGCCCGACTCCTACAACCACTACGCGGTCGGCTGGGCGCACGCCATGGACACGCCGTACCAGTGGACCAAACAAGTCGCCTCTCACTGGGGCGGCACACGCAACGGCACGATCGTGCACTGGCCCAACGCTATTGAGTCGCGCGGTGAGATGCGCTGGCAGTTCCACCACGTCATCGACGTCGCGCCGACGATCCTCGAGGCCGCGGGCCTGCCGGAGCCGCTGTTCGTCAACGGCGTGCAGCAGCATCCGATCGAGGGGGTGAGCATGCTGTACTCGTTCGACGACGCCGACGCGGCGGACCGCCACGAGACCCAGTACTTCGAGATGTTCGGCAACCGCGGCATCTATCACAAGGGGTGGACCGCGGTCACCAAGCACAAGACGCCGTGGCTGCTGGTCGAGGACGACGTGCCGGCCTTCGACGACGACGTGTGGGAGCTCTACGACACCACCGTGGACTGGAGTCAGGCCCGTGACCTGGCCGCCGAGATGCCGGAGAAACTCCATGAGCTGCAACGACTCTGGTTGATCGAGGCGACCCGCTACAACGTGTTGCCGCTCGACGACGACGTGGCCCGGCGACTGAACCCCGACGTCGCCGGCCGGCCCGTACTGATCCGCGGCAACACCCAGCTGCTGTTCGGTGGGATGGGCCACCTGTCGGAGAACTGCGTGCTGAACCTGAAGAACAAGTCGCACTCGGTCACCGCGGAGATCGAGGTCCCCGAATCGGGGGCGGAGGGCGTGATCATCGCCCAGGGTGCGAGCATCGGCGGCTGGAGCCTCTACGCTCTGCGCGGCATTTTGAAGTACTGCTACAACCTCGGCGGGGTGCGGCACTTCTACGCGGCATCCGGCGAGCCGCTGCCCGCCGGTGATCACCAGGTGCGCATGGAGTTCGACTACCGCGGCGAGGTCCTCGGCGGCGGCGGTGCGGTGCGCCTGTACGTCGACGGCACCGAGGTGGGCAGCGGTGAGGTCGACGCGACCCTTCCGATGATCTTCTCGGCCGATGACGGCTGCGATGTCGGACTCGACTCCGGGTCGCCGGTCTCCCCTGACTACCACGCCGGACGCAACGCGTTCACCGGCCGGGTGAAGGGCGTGCAACTCGCCATCGCCGAGGCTGCGGTCGCCGAGAATCACCGCGTCTCGCCGGAGGAGGCACTGCGGGTGGCCATGGCCCGGCAGTGACGGTGGCAGTTGCCGGCGTCGCCATCGAGTTGCTGCCAATCGGGAATGGTGACGCCGAGCACCGTCTTGTAGCCGAACATGGACCTCGGACTCAGCATTCCCATTCTCGACATCGACGGTGGCACCACAGCGATCGGACCTGAACTCGCCAGCGTCGGCGAGGCCGCCGAGGCGGTCGGCGCCAACTCGCTGTGGTTCATGGACCACTTCTTCCAGATCGAACCCACCGGGTTGCCCGCGGAAGCCAACATGCTGGAGGGCTACACGCTGCTCGGCTACCTCGCCGGCCACACGTCCCAGATCGACCTGGGCCTGCTCGTCACCGGCGTGACCTACCGCCATCCCGGACTGCTCGCCAAGACGGTGACGACCGTCGACGTGCTCTCCGGTGGCCGCGCGGTCCTGGGCATCGGCGCGGCGTGGTTCGAGCGTGAGCACCTCGGGCTCGGCGTGCCCTACCCGCCGCTGAAGGAGCGCTTCGAACGGCTCGAAGAGACCATCCAGATCTGTGACCAGATGTGGGACCCGGACAACAACGGGGAGTATCGCGGCAAGCACTACCACCTGCAGGAAACGTTGTGCAATCCGCAGCCGATCAACAAACCCAAGGTGCTCATCGGCGGGAGCGGTGAACGAAAGACCCTGAGGCTGGTCGCCCAGTACGGCGATGCCTGCAACCTGATCGCCTCCTCAGCCGAGGAAGTGGCCCACAAACTGCAGGTGCTGCGTGGGCACTGCGACGACGTCGGCCGCGACTACGACACCATCCGCAAGACCATCATGGTCAACGACCTGAGCCCGGCGCCGGACACCCGCGACGACTTCGTGTCCGGCATGGCCGACTACGCGAAACTGGGGGTCGACGAGGTGATCGTGTTCCCGCCCACCGGTTCTCCGGCCGCGTGGATCGAGGGCATCGCACCAGCAGTCGAACAACTCGCCGAGTTGGGCTGAGTCCTTCTCGCGAGTAGACGCGAACTCGAGTGTTCTCAGCGGCGTGTCTCTCGAGTTCGCGTCTGCTCGCCGCGGCACTTGACCTGAAGCATTGTTGAGGTTGCAACCTTGCCGCGTGCAACGTGTACTTCGCGACCTCTACGAAACCCGCACCGACTCACCATTTCCCGGACTCACGACCCACGCGTGTCTGTGGACGCCGGCGAACATCCTGTTCTACTCGCCGGCCACCGATGCCGACTTCGACGGGCTCGACGCGCTCGGTGGTGTCCGCCATCAGTACCTGAGCCACCGCGACGAAGCCGGCCCGATGCTCGCCCGCATCGCGGAACGGTTCGGCTCGGCATTGCACGCGCCGACCGGGGATCTCGCCGAGATCAGCAGACACCACCACGTCGACGTGCCGGTGACGGGTCGCTACGTCGACGCCAACGGCATCGAAATCATCCCGACACCGGGACATTCGCCGGGCAGCGTCTGCTATTTGGTCCCCGGGGCCGAAGGCCGCTACCTCTTCACCGGCGACGCACTGTTCCACATCGACGGTGAATGGCGCGCAGGCTACATCGAGGGCTTCCACACTCCAGACGACGCCGCCGCGATCGGCGCAAGTCTGCGTGCGCTCGCTGAAATCACCCCAGATGTGGTGATCTCCAGCGCGTTTGACGGGGAGGCCATCCATCGCATCGAACCGGCCCACTGGCGCGGCCATATTGCCCACGCGATCGCAGGACTACCGCTTCCCGCGCGGCGGTGATTTGCCCCGCGAGCAGACGCGGACTCGAGTGGTCTCAGCGGCGTGTCGCGCGAGTTCGCGTCTGCTCGCCGTAGAGGGCGACCAGGCCGCGGGCGACGGCGAAGCGCGGACCGTGCACACCGTCGATGTGCGCCCTGCCCACCACGATCCGCGCGGGCCGCAGCGCCTCGGCGACCGTGCGCATCAACTCGTCGTCGAGCGCGCCGCCCCCGGCCAGCAGCAAGGCTCGCGGCGGCTCGTCGAACGCGGTCAGGCATCGCGCGATGTTGGCGGCGACGGTCTCTTGCTTGACCGCCAGCCGCAGGCTGCGCCACTCCTCGGCAGCCAGCCGGTTCGAGAACGGCACCAGGCCCGCGCTGCCCCGGGTGCACAACCGACCGATGGCATCCGATGACGCGGGGGCGTCGAGGAAGACCCGCCTGCCGTCCTCCTCGTGCGCGACGTGCGGACCCTCCACCCGCACCGCGGGGGTGCGTTTGACCGTCTCGGCGAGCGCCTGCGGGATGCCGAGCACCGCGGCGATGGCCACGGTGATCGACTCGCCCGCGCCCGCGGCGACCACGGTCGCCTCGGCACCGATGAGATCGACTGTGCCGCCGCCGATGTCGCACACCATGGCCCCGGGCGGGAAACCCGGCGTGGTGCGCGCGCCCCATGCCGCCGCCTCGGGCTCGGAGGTCAGCGTGCGAGCGGGCCGGCCGGTCAGCTCGCTCAACTGCCCGGCGGCGTCAGCCGCTTCCTCGGCGGCCAGCAGGGCGACCACGGTGCCGTGGGCGTCGACGACGCCGCGGCGCAGCCACGCCCCGTTGTCGATGGTCGCCAGGTCGGTGAAGAACGCGTCGTGCACGGCGAGGCCGCCTGCTGCGGACGGCATCGATCGCAACCGAACGTGGGTGACCGACCCCGGCACCGAACGGCGCAGCACCGTGTGTGCCTGCGCCGGGGTGTAGCGGACCGCACGGTCATCGACACGGATCTCGACGTAGTCCTCGTCGGCGGCGGGCGGGGGCGGGGGTTCGGTCCGCGCAGTGACCGCGATCGCTGCCGCGTCGGCCAACTCGCGACAGAACTCGGCCACCTCGGACAGAGATTCCAGCGGCAGGTCCAGCGCCGCAGACAGCGCGATCGGGTCGGCCATGGCCCGGTACGCGCGGCCCTGCTCGACGACCTCGACCGCGACCAGCGCCCCGGGGGCGAGCCCGGCGACGTCGCACTCGTCGACAACCGGCACGTCGATCGGAATGCGGTTGCGAATCAGGACGGCGTCGTCCTGCGCGGCCACCACCCCCACGACCTGCCGTCCGCGGGCGACCGCCGCACCGATCTCACGCGCGGCATCCTCGAAATCGGTGACCTCATCGACGGACACGACCACCGGCCCGTCCACCGGCGATGAACTCAGATCCGCGAGCCGAACATGGTGTCCCACTGCGTGTCCCGCGCCGGCCGGCGTGCTGGCGTCCGGGCGGCGCAGGCTGCGCACCGGCGCTGTGGGTGAATAGGCCGGCGGGATCGGCGCGGTCGCGGTGTCGACCGGCCGCAACGCCGAGAGCAACAGTTCATCGGCGCTGACCCCGGCCTCGACCTCGATCTTGTGCAGCAGCGCAGCGGCGCCCTGCAGCGAATCGCGGCTGCCCTTGCGCCCGCGGGTGGGCGCCTGACCGTGCGAGAGCGTCGTGACCGCACCGCCGTCCACCCTGGCCACCACGATCTCGGTGGTGTGGTTGCCGATGTCGATCCCGGCGACCGTGCGGGTCAACGCAGCAGGCCTCGACGGGCGTAGGCGGCGGCAGCCTGCTCGACCAGCGCGGCGCACCGGGGCGCGCCGCGGTCGATCAGCGAGATGCGCAGCTGCTCCAACTCCGCGGCCGTCGACCGGTGCGGGCGCAGTGCCTCGTAGAGCGCCATCACGTCTTCGTCGTCGATCATCGCCAATTCCGCTGCCCGCAGGAAGTTCTCGGCGAGCTGCGGGTTTCCGCCCTGTTCGGCCACCGCAGCCTGGTGGGCCAGCGCCGCGGGATCCATCCGCAGATCGGCCAGCCCGAGCTTGCCGTCCACCGCGTTGCCGACGGTGATCTCGCTCATGGCCGTTCCACCTTCACCGTGACGGGGGCTGCCCCCGGTTCGCAGGACTGACGTTCCAGCGCCACCAACGCCACTGCCCTCGCGTGATACCGCGCGGAGATGGATTCGTCGGTGCCTCCGGTGAAGATCGGCACCGGGGCCATTCCCTTCGCGTGCCGGGCGGCGTTGCGGCCCAGCTCGCGGTACATCTTCGCGGTCAGCAGCGGCGCCACGCTGAACAGTTCGAGGTTCGCCAGTGGCGCCAGGTCGCGCCGATGGATCAGGGCGGTTCCTTTGCCCTGCAACCCGATTCCGATTCCGGATCCGGAGAGCCGGGCCGCGGTCAATCCGATGAGGCCCACGTCGATGGTCGAGCGCACCTGCACGGTGCGGGCCACACAGCCTTCCTCTTCCAGTCCGGCGGACAACTGGCGCAGCACCTCACCGATCGTCAACCCGCACAGGCTCAACCAGACGCTGCGCCCCCAGGCCGGGGACAGGCCGATGCACACTTCGCGCGGATCGCTGCCCTGCCGGGCCGGCTCGACGTCGACGACGGTCACGTGCCCGCGGTGCTCGTCCTGGTCGGCGGTCAACTCGTCGCCGGTGCGGGCCTGGCGGATGGCGTCGATCTCGGCGCGCCGGGCGTCGGTGAGTGCGTATCCGGTGGCCGGGCCCGTGTAGTCGTTGGGGTCGGTGAGCTTGGACAGCACCCCGAAGTGCTCGTCGAAGATCGCCGAGGTCTGCAGCTGGTCGCCCTTGAGGCGCTCGCGCGTCAGGGTCGTGATGGCCTCGGCCTCCTCGGTGAAACCGGTGCGGTGCAGAGCGGCGATCACGTCGAAGACCGTCAACTGTTTGGCCTCGATCGACGCGGCGGCCTCGGCGACCATCTTCGGGTGGCCCGCGGGCAGATCGCGGGAACCGTTGGCCGCCACCACCTGCTCGACGCGGGCGTCGTCGTAGTCGGCGAGACCGAGATCGCGATAGACCGCCTGGACCGCTTGCGCGGCACGCCGCCGGACCGTCTCGAGGTGCTCCGGGGACACGGTGCGCAACCCGCCGTCGGCACCCCAGTCGCGCTGCAGTACCAGGAAGTCATCCATGTCGTCGGAGTTGAAGTTCGACAGCGCGAAAGCGTTGTCGTAGCGCGGAATCGAGCCGAACCCGGAGAAGATGAAGTCGGCGCCGGCGAGCAGCACAGGCAGCGTGTGTGCGCTGCGACGGATGTCGGACTCGGAGATCAGGTTGTCGTTACCCGCGCACGACTCCAGGTCGCGCATCATCACCATCAGGTTCTCGGCGAGCAGCTCCTTCATGCCCTCGGGCACCGAGGCCACCACGCCGACCCCGTCGATGCCGCCGTTCTGCACGCCCTGGGAGCCGAGCGCACGCGCCAGCGACACACACCGCGATTCGAGGTAGAGGATCGAGCACTGCTCGGCCGCGCCCATCAGGACCTCGGCGCCGCCGCCGCTGGTGACCCGCATCTTGAGACCACGAGACGCATAAGCGGAGGTGAGAATGGCCTTGCTGAACGGAGTGTCGTCACCGTCGACGAACACCTGCTCGGTGCCGTAGATCGAGATGGTCTCGGCGTAGCTGGTCAGCCCGCGCAGGCCGAGCCGCAGTTCCAGGGCCTCCTCGATCGAGCACTGCGCCATCGCGCCCGGCGTACCGACCTGTGAGCCGATCAGCAACGCCACCGCATTCGAGGGTGCATCGCCGAGCACCGGCACGGTGGTCTCGACCTCCCGGAAACCGTAGGCGACCGCGCTCGCGGCGTCCGCGGCGATCAACAGCGGGTCGTCGAGCTGGTTGGTCACGTGCGCCTGGTTGCTCGGGGTCCGGCGAGCCCGCATCTTGGCCATCGCCATCTGCATCTCGACCGGGGACATCAGCGCGATGACGCGGGCCAGCTTGGCGGGTGTGGTGCCGCCGATCAGCCGTACCACCTCCGCACGGGGGACGTTGATGTCCACCGCCATCCGCGCCAGCGTCACGTCGTCGAGAGCCATCGCCTCCTCGGCGACCGCGAGGTCGATGCCGTAGCGGGCGATGAACTCGTCGATCACGTCGAACTCGCTGGCGCCTTTGCCATCGAGCTCGACGACCTCCCCGTCCCGAATGGTCAGGGACGGGGAGGGGTCATGGGGGCTGCTCATCGCGGCCAGACCGAGTCGGGGGTCCGGGACGCTGAACCCGTCGAGATTGACGGCCTTGGCGTTCAGTACCCGGAACCGGCCCAACTCGTCTGCCATGCAAGCCTCCTGGCTGGACTCTCGGCGTCGAATCGTCAGTCGCGGACTTCGTTGTCCTCGTAGACGATCCGACCGATCAGCTCGTACCGGTCCTTGTCGGCGAACTTGAAGTACAGCGCCATCGCCGCACCGAACGCGAACAACCCGACCACGATCCATGGTGTCAGCTTGAACAGCAGCGTGCCCGAGGCAGCACCGGCGGCGGCGTCTTTGTGCTCCCACAGCAGGTACACCACGTAGAGCATGCCGATGCCGCCGAGCAGCGGCGCGAGGAACGTCTTGAACCAGTGGGCGCTGGAGGGATGGTTCTTGTGGAAGTGGAAGTAGGCGACGACGGAGAAGGCACACAGCGACTGCACGATCAGGATCGCCATGGTGCCCAGGATCGCCAGCAGCGTGTACATGTGGACGTAGGGGTCCATACCGGCGAAGAAGAACGCCAGGATGATCACCAGCGTGATGCCGGTCTGCACGAACGAGGCGATGTGCGGCGAGCCGTGGTGCGGATGCGTGGCGCCCAGGGTCTTCTGCAGGCCGGCGTGCAGGCCCTCACGGCCCATGGCGTACAGGTAGCGCGATGCGCAGTTGTGGAATGCCATGCCGCATGCGAACGAACCGGTCACCAGCAGGATGTTGAACAGGGTGATCGCCCATTCCCCGTAGGTGCTGCGCACGGGGCCGAAGAAGATCTCCGAGCTGGTGTTGGCATCCTGGGCGAGCTCGATGGCCTTCTGCGGGCCGGTGCCGGCGATCGCCATCCAGGACACGAAGATGTAGAAGATGCCGACGCCGAGCACGGCGATCATGGTGGCGCGCGGGATGATCCGCTTGGGGTCCTTGGACTCCTCGCCGTACATGGCCGTGGATTCGAAGCCGACCCACGACCAGAACGCGAAGAACAGGCCGAGGCCGGCGCTGGCGCCGGCGATGGCTGCGGGCTGGAATGCGCCGACCGGGTTGAGGATCTGGCCGACGGCGAAGCCGTCCGGGCCACCGCCCTTGACCGCGACGGCGAGCGCACCGAGCGACAGCATGACGATCTCGGTGATCAGGAAGACGCCGAGCACCTTGGCGGTGAGGTTGACGTCGAAGTAGGTCAGGATGCAGTTCAGCGCCAGCATCAGCAGCGCAGGGATCAGCCAGTGGATCGTGATCCCGAGCTGACTGGAGAACAGATTCTGGAAGAAGAACGCGAAGATGCCGATCAGCGAGCCCTCGAACACGACGTAGGCCATCGTGATGATCAGCCCGCTCGCCATCCCGATCACCCGGCCGAGACCGTGGGAGATGTAGCCGTAGAACGCCCCCGTGGACGTGATGTGCTTGGCCATCGTCGCGTACCCGATCGCGAAGAGGCCCAACACGATCGTGGCGACGAGGTAACCGGCCGGGGCGTGGGTACCGTTGCCGAAACCGACGGCGATCGGCACGTTGCCGACCATCGCGGTGATCGGGGCCGCGGTCGCCACCGCCATGAAGATCACCCCGAAGGTGCCTACGGCGTTGCGCTTGAGCCGTTGCACCGAATCATTCGATGTTTGGCGGGGCACGACATCTTCTGTCATTCGACGAGCACCTTCCAGGCGAAGGGGAGACAGGCCATCATGGTCGGTCTGTGTGGCCTAGACCACAGGGGATATTCGGCAGTCATATTGGCACTACCAAATGAACCGCGCAACCCCAAACGGGCTCTGTTGACATAAATGGTCCTACCCTTTAGCTTTTGGTCAGCCCCCGCGACCTGACGACAGGGAGTTTCGTGTACGACTACGGCACGTTCTCGTTCGAATCCAAGGCACAGGTGCTCGAACGTGCCAAGGAGTACTGGAACCCGGACAAGACCCAGTTCTGGACCGACTCCGGGGTCGACCTCGTGATCGACCGCAGGCAGGACTACTTCCTGTGGGACATGAGCGGACGCCGCCTCATCGACATGCACCTCAACGGCGGCACGTACAACCTCGGCCATCGCAATCCCGAACTGGTCGCCGCC
The DNA here is from genome assembly GCF_022348085.1 of Mycobacterium sp. PSTR-4-N. Classification (GTDB taxonomy): domain Bacteria; phylum Actinomycetota; class Actinomycetes; order Mycobacteriales; family Mycobacteriaceae; genus Mycobacterium. The sequence goes on from NZ_JAKRFN010000006.1 coordinate 213,313, forward strand.
ATCTCCGAAGGTATGCAGTACTTCGACGTCGGCAACCACCACTTTCCGTCTGTGGCGCGAACAGCATTGGCGCAGAAGCTGATCGAATCGGCGCCGGCGTCGCTGACCAAGGTCGCGTTCGGCTCCGGCGGCGGCGAGGCCATCGACATCGCGCTCAAGAGCGCGCGCCACGCCATGCAGCGTCGCAAGATCGTCTCGATCGTCAAGGCCTACCACGGCCACACCGGGCTGGCGGTGGCCACCGGTGACGACCGGTTCGCCAAACTGTTCCTCGCCGACCGGCCCGACGAGTTCGTGCAGGTGCCCTTCGGCGACACCGATGCGATGGAACAGGCACTGCGTGGTCGCGACGTCGCCGCGGTGATCATGGAGACCATCCCCGCCACCTACGGGTTCCCGTTGCCGCCCATCGGATATCTGGAAGCGGTCAAGGAGATGTGCGTCCGGTACGACGCGCTCTACATCGCCGACGAGGTGCAGACCGGGCTGATGCGCACCGGCGAGATGTGGGCGATCACCAAACACGGCATCGAGCCCGACATCATGGTCACCGGCAAGGGCCTCTCCGGCGGCATGTATCCCATCACCGCCGCGCTGCTCAGCGATCGCGCGGCCCAGTGGCTCGAGCAGGACGGCTTCGGCCACATCTCCACCTTCGGCGGTGCCGAACTCGGTTGCGTTGCCGCACTCAAGACACTCGAGATCACTTCTCGCCCCGAGGTGCGCTCCTCGGTGCACTACATCGCCGACATCTTCGCCCGCGGTCTGGCTCGCATCCAGGCCGACCACCCGGACTGGTTCATCGGCATCCGGCAGAACGGCGTCGTGATCGGCCTGGAGTTCGACCACCCCGAGGGCGCCAAGTTCGTGATGCGCGAGCTGTACAACGGCGGCGTGTGGGCGATCTTCTCCACCCTCGATCCCCGTGTCCTGCAATTCAAACCGGGCCTACTGCTCAACCGCGAACTGTGCGAGGACGTGCTCGACCGCGTCGAGGTCGCCGTCGGGCGGGCGAAGCTGGCCGCGACCGGACGGAGGAAGCCGTGATATCGGTAGCGCAGGCGGGTCAACTGCTGGAACGGGCGCGCTTCGCCGCGGCCGCGTACGCCGAGTACGACCAGGCGTCGGTGGCGCGCATCGTCGAAGCGGTCGCCGATGCCGGGCACCGCGACGCCGAACGTTTCGCCGCGGCCGCGGTCGCCGAGACCCAGATGGGCGTCGTCGACCACAAGATCGTCAAGAACCGCGCTTGCTCACGCGGCATCGTGGACTTCTATCGCGACCAGGACTACGTGACCCCGCGCATCGACACGGCTCGCAAGATCGTGGAGATCCCCCGCCCGGCCGGTGTCGTGCTCGCACTGTGCCCGACCACCAATCCCGTTGCCACGGTGTACTTCAAGGTGATCCTGGCGCTGATGACGCGCAATGCGGTGGTCGTCGCGCCGCACCCGCGGGCCCGCCAGTGCTCGACCGAGGCGGCCCGCCTGCTGGCCGAGGCCGCCGTCGCAGCCGGTGCCCCCGACGGGGTCGTCCAGGTCATCGACGAACCGACCCTGCCGCTGATCGAAGCGATGATGATCGACGAACGCACCGACGTCATCGTCGCCACCGGCGGCACCGGCGTCGTGCGGGCGGCCTACTCCTCGGGCAATCCCGCGCTGGGTGTGGGGCCGGGCAACGTGCCCGTCTTCGTCGACGCGACGGCCGACATCGACGCCGCCGCGCGCCGCATCGTCGAGAGCAAGGCATTCGACAACTCGGTGCTGTGCACCAACGAATCCGTACTGATCGCCGAGGAGGCGATCGCCGGCAAGCTCACCTCGGCACTCACCCGGCACGGCGCGCACGTCCTCGACGCCGACGCCACCCAGCGGCTGCGCGAGTTCATGTTCCCCGAGGGCGCCCTGAACACCGACGTGGTCGGGCGCGATGCCGCGTGGATCGCCGAGCGCATCGGGCTGCGGGTGACGCCCAAGACGAAGGTGCTGGTGGCCCCGTTCACCGATCTGATCGGCGAGGAGGTGCTCACCCACGAGAAACTCAGCCCGGTGCTCGGCATGACGACGGTCGCCGACGCGCAGCGCGGCATCCGCGCCGCCCGCGCGGTGGTCCGCATCGCCGGCGCCGGACACTCCGCCGCGATCCACAGCGAAAGCGCCTCGGTGATCACGGAATTCGCAGCCAACGTGCCGGTTCTGCGGGTGTCGGTCAACGTCGGGAACTCCACGGGCAGCTCCGGCCTGGAGACCAACCTCGCGCCGTCGATGACGATCGGCACCGGGTTCGTCGGCCGCAGCTCGATCGGGGAGAACCTGCAGCCCGAGAACCTGATGAACTGGACGCGGATCGCCTACAACTCCGATGCCGGCGTCGCGATGCCCAATTTCGCCGGGCTCTCACCGTGGCGCACCCCCGCCGAACCGGTGCCCGCGTATCCGCGTGCGTCGAACGACACGTCCGGCCCGGCGCCCGCTGCACCGGTGAGCCGCCCGACCGCGTCCCGCCGCGCCGCCGACCCGGGCATCGAGGCGCTGCGCGCCGAGCTGCGCGCGCTGGTGGCCGAAGAACTCGCCCAACTGATCAAGAGGTGACCCGTGGCTGAACTGCGTTCGTTCATCTTCATCGATCGGCTCCAGCCGCAGACGATGTCGTATCTGGGTACCTGGATCAAAGGCGCCTTGCCGCGGGCCGGCGTGGCGGCCCAGATCATCGAGGTGGCACCAGGTCTCGACATCGAGGGCGTCACCGACGTCGCGCTCAAACACGCACAGGTGCAGGCCGGAGTGCTCGTCGTCGAGCGTCAGTTCGGCTACCTGGAGTTCCACGGCGACACCGACGCCGTGCAGTCCGCCGCCGATGCGGCACTTGCCGAGCTGGGCCGTGACGGGGACGCGACGGCCGACGCCAAACCGCCGCAGATCCTGGCGTCGCGCATCATCTCCAGCATCGACTCCCAGCACGCATTCCTGATCAACCGCAACAAGATCGGGTCGATGGTGCTGGCCGGTGAGACGCTGTACGTCCTCGAGGTCGCGCCGGCCTCCTATGCGATCCTGGCCACCAACGAGGCCGAGAAAGCCGCCGACATCAAGGTCGTCGACTTCCGCATGATCGGCGCGACCGGCCGGGTCTACCTGTCCGGGAGCGAATCCGACATCCGCCAGGCCGCCGCGGCGGCCGAAGAAGCCCTGGCGCGGAGCGTGCGGTGAGCATCGACCGGGATGCGCTGCGCCAGCTGGTGCGCGAGGTGATCAGGGAGGCCATCGGCGACCTGACACCTGCGCCGGCACCCCGCCCGGCTGCGCAGCCGTCCCCCCCACCGCCGGCCCCCCGGGTGCCGGAGGGTCCGGTGGCCACCGGGCCGTTGGCCGCCGACGAACGGTCGCGGGTGGACACAGTCCGCATCACCAACGACCGCGACCTCGACGTCTTCGTGCGGAACCTGTTGCGACTGTTCGAGAATCCCAAGACGCGCGCCGACCTTCGGCACGGCCGGCTGTCCTTTCGCCTGGCCGGGACGGAACGTCCAGGCGCCGGGGGCAGTCGACGCGTCGACCGCGGCGCGGTCACCGAGCGGCAGATCGCCGACATCGCCGCATCCGGCTCATCCCTGGTCCTCGGCCCCAAGGCCGTGCTCACCCCGCTGGCCCGCGAACGCGCCCGTGCGCTGGGCGTGACGATCCACAAGGAGCGAACATGATCCGTGGCACGGTCACCGGTCAGGTCTGGTCGACCCGACGCATCGACGGTCTGCCGGCCGGCGCCTTCCTCGAAGTCGAGGTCGACGGCTCGGGGTCACGGCTGATCGCGTTCGACGTCCTCGGCAGCGGCGTCGGCGAACACGTCCTGATCACCCAGGGGTCGGTGGCGGCGAGCTGGTTCACCGGCACGCCGCCGCCGGTCGACGCCCTGATCATCGGCTCCATCGACCCCGACGAATAACCAGAACACCCGTCATCACCACCCACACAGAAGGAGAAACCATGGCCAGCAACGCGATCGGCATGATCGAGACCAAGGGCTTCGTCGCGGCGCTCGCCGCGGCGGACGCGATGGTCAAGGCTGCCAACGTGACCATCACCGACCGTCAGCAGGTCGGTGACGGTCTGGTCGCCGTGATCGTCACCGGCGAGGTGGGCGCGGTCAAGGCCGCGACAGAGGCCGGCGCCGAGGCCGCCGCCCAGGTGGGCGAGCTCATCAGCGTGCACGTGATCCCGCGCCCGCACAACGAGCTCGGCGCGCACTTCTCCGTCGCCGCGCAGTAACCTCACCCGATGGCCGCCACCGACGCACCGACCCGGACCGACATCCGCGTCTACCTGCTCGTCGAGGATCTGCAGCAGCAGTTCGCCGCCTATCTCGGGACGCCGACCCGCGCCCGCGGCTATCCGCCGTATGCCGGGGAGCACGCGCTCATCGTCGAGGTGTCGCCGGCGCTGGCGATCGAGCGGGTCATCGACCTGGCACTGCGCGAGGTGCCCGGTATCCAACCCGGAATCCTCTACGTGGAACGCCAGTTCGGTGTCCTCGAGATCCACTCGAGCGATCTGGCCGACGTGCGCCGGGCCGGTGAGGCGATCCTGAACGGCACGAAGAGCTCGGCGTCCGATCAGCTGCGCCCGCGGGTGCTCTACCACGACGTGATCGCCGATATCACCGATCAGCACGCGGTGATCCTCAACCGCAACCGGCAGGCCTCGATGGTGCTGCCGGGGCAGTCGCTGCTCGTCTACGAGATGACACCGGCGCTGTTCGCCGCGGTCGCCGCCAACGAGGCCGAGCGCGCTGCACCCGGCCTGACCCTGGTGGACGTGCAGATGATCGGTGCGGCCGGCCGGCTCTACATCAGCGGCAGCACCGACGATGTGGTGACCGCCCGCGAGGCGATCACCACGGTGCTGCAGGGGATCGAGGGGCGGGACCATTGAGCGATCTCGGTGCTGACCTCGGCGGTGATGAGGTCGTCGCACAGAAGGCCCTCGAGGAGTTCGATCTGCCGCAGGGCTCGGCGCTGCGGCTGCTGAACCTCTCCGAGAACGCCACCTACGCCGTCGAAGAGCCCGGCTGCGGGCACCGGTCGATCCTGCGGGTACACCGCAAGAACTACCACCGCGCCGATCAGATCGAGTCCGAGCTGATGTGGCTGGACGCGTTGCGCCGTGACAGCGACGTCACGGTGCCGACGGTGGTGCCGACTCGTGACGGGCGTCGTGTGGTCACCGTCGAACACGAGGGGACACCGCGGCACGTCGTGCACTTCGAGATGGTGCCCGGCGCCGAACCCGACGAGAACACCCTCAGCGGAACGGATTTCCACACGCTGGGATGTATCACCGCCGCACTGCACGACCACGCCCGCGGCTGGGCGCGACCCCCGGCGTTCAGTCGCTTCGCCTGGGACTGGGAGCACAGTCTGGGCGCCTCACCGCGCTGGGGCCGGTGGCGCGATGCCATCGGGGTCGGAGAGTCCGAGGCCGAGGTCCTGACCCGCGCCGAGCAGTTGTTGAGCCGCCGGCTCGCCGAATACGGTACGGGCAGCGGCACCTTCGGCCTGGTGCACGCCGACCTGAGACTGGCCAACCTGCTCGTCGACGGTGACACGATCACGGTGATCGATTTCGACGACTGCGGATTCGGTTGGTATTTCTACGACTTCGGCACCGCGGTGTCGTTCTTCGAAGATCACCCCTCGGTGCCGGAGTGGCAGGACGCCTGGGTCAGCGGCTACCGCACCCGCCGCGAGATGACGGCCGCCGACGAGGACATGCTCGCCTCGTTCGTGCTGCTGCGGCGGATGCTGCTGCTCGCCTGGATGGGCACGCACAGCCACTCTCGGGAATCGCAGGCCATTTCCGTGACCTATGCGGCAGGCAGTTGCATGCTCGCCGAGAAGTACCTGTCCTCCGACGGTCACTCGCTGACCTGACATTCGAAAGGTTCGTCCATGTTCACCTCCCTGCAGGGCCGTACGGCCATCGTGACCGGTGGCAGCAAGGGCATCGGCCGCGGCATCGTCGAGGTCTTCGCCCGTGCCGGTGTCAACGTCGTGCTCACCGGCCGCACCCAGGCCGACATCGACCGCACGGTCGCTGATTTCGCCGACCTGCCGGGCACGGTGAGCGGTCACACCGCCGATGTGACCAGTCCGGACGACTGCCGCGCGGTGGTGGCGGCCGCGGTCGAACGTCACGGCGGCCTCGACATCGTCTGCGCCAACGCGGGAATCTTCCCGTCGGCGTCGCTGAGCGAGATGACCCCGGAGGATCTCGACCAGGTGCTCGACACCAACGTCAAAGGCACCTTCTACATCGTGCAGGCCGCTCTGGAGCCGCTGACCGCCAGCGGCCACGGCCGCATCGTGCTGACCTCGTCGATCACCGGACCCATCACCGGCTTTCCCGGCTGGTCGCACTACGGCGCCAGCAAGGCCGCGCAGCTCGGGTTCCTGCGCACCGCGGCCATCGAGTTGGCGCGCAAGAAGATCACCGTCAACGCGGTGCTGCCCGGCAACATTCTGACCGAGGGCCTCGTCGAGATGGGTGAGCAGTACATGGACCAGATGAAGGCCGCCATCCCCACCGGCACGCTCGGCACGGTCGCCGACATCGGTAACGCGGCACTGTTCTTCGCCACCGACGAAGCCGCCTACATCACCGGTCAGACGCTCGTCGTCGACGGCGGTCAGATCCTGCCGGAATCGGCAGAGGCGCTCGCCGACCTCTGAGGAGCACGTATCCTGATTTGGTCCGACCAAATTCAGGCGCGAGGAGACGCGGGTGGCCACGCATACCGAAGACCTGCGGCGCCGGATCGTGGCCGACATCAACGCTGGCGAGCCGGGCACCAAGCTCGGCAGCGAGCGTGAGCTCGCCGACCGGTATCGCACCAGCCGCTCCAGCTTGCGTCAGGTTCTGGCCGCTCTGGAGGAGGCCGGCCTGGTCGACCGGGTGATCGGGCGGGCCGGCGGGATCTTCATCAGCCACGCGCAGGTGCAGCGCAGCCTCGGCGACGTCGTCGGAGTCCCCGCGTTCCTGGCCAGCCAGGGTTATGTCGCAGGCACCCGGGTGCTGTCCACCAAGATCTGCGCCGCCGACGCCACCTCACAGAAGGCACTGGGCCTGTCCGGCGACGACTTCGTCGTCGAGATCCAGCGTGTCCGGCTGGCCGACGGTTCGCCGATCTCCCTGGAGCTCGCGCAGTTTCCCGCCGACGCGTTTCCGGGCCTGCTCGAACAGCAGCTCGGAGGCTCGCTCTACGAGATCCTGGAGAGCCGCTACGGTCTGGTCGCTGCGCGGGCCGACGAGCGCATCGAGGCGGTGAACGCCACCGATGAAGAGGCCAATCTTCTTGGCATCCAGGCTAATTCGGCCCTGCTGCTGATCACCCGGATCACCTACGACCAGCACGACACCCCGTGTGAATTCTCCCGCGACCTCTTCCGCGGTGACCGCACCCGGCTCGCGGTCACCGCGCAGGGCCGCGGCGTCGGCGTCGCGCCGGAGGTGGCGGCGGCATCGGTGGCGTCGGTCGCCCTGCAGAGCCGGGACCGGCGCGCCGTCTGACACCGGTCTGTCACAGTGACACGGTGACCAGTACGTGCGGCGCCGGCAGATTCGCCCCGAGCCCGTCGGCCGACCTGCACCTGGGGAACCTACGCACCGCGGTGCTCGCCTGGTTGTTCGCCCGCGCCACCGGCCGCCGGTTCCTGATGCGCGTCGAGGACCTCGACGACCGCACTCACACCGACATCGCCGAGCGCCAACTCGCCGACCTGGCCGCCATCGGCGTCACCTGGGACGGCCCGGCCACCAGGCAGACCGACCACCCGGACCGCTACGACGCCGTCGTCGAGGATCTCGACCGGCGTGGCCTGCTCTATGAGTGCTATTGCAGCCGACGCGACATCGCGCAGGCGCCGCGGGCGCCGCACGCCCCCGAGGGGGCGTATCCGGGTACGTGCCGCGACCTCACCGACACCGAGCGGGCGCACCGGCGCGCGGACACCGGGCGGCCCCCGGCGTTGCGGTTGCGGACCGACACCACGACGGCGACGGTGCACGACCTGCTGCACGGCGACTACACGGGTCTGGTCGACGACTTCGTCGTCCGCCGCGGCGACGGCGTACCCGCCTACAACCTGGCGGTCGTCGTCGACGACGCCGAAGCCGGGATCGACCAGGTGGTCCGGGGCGATGACCTGTTGTCCTCTTCTCCGCGCCAGGCCTATCTCGCCCGGCTGCTCGGCCACCCCGAACCGGTCTACGCCCATGTGCCGCTGGTCCTCAACGCCGACGGCGCCCGGCTGGCCAAACGCGATGGCGCGGTCACCCTCGCCGAGATCGGCGTCGAGCAGGCGCTGGCCCTGATCGCCGACTCTCTCGGATTCACGTCGAGCACCGTGGACGGCATGCTCGACGATTTCGATCCGGCGCGTCTACCCCGCTCACCGTGGGTATATGTGCCCGGGTGATCAGAACCCTGTCGATCCTCCTCCTCGCGGCGCTGATCCTCACCGGATGCGCCGGGTCCTCGGGCGGCGGCGACACCCCGATCGCCTCGGCCGGGGTGCTGCGGGTGGGGACCGAGGGCGTGTACGCCCCGTTCTCCTACCACGATGCCGCGACGGGAGAGCTGGTCGGATACGACGTCGACGTGGCACGCGCCGTCGCAGAGAAGCTCGGCGTGCGCGTCGAGTTCGTCGAGACGCCGTGGGATGCGATGTTCGCCGCGCTGGAGGCCGACCGGTTCGACGTGGTCGCCAACGAGGTCACGATCAACCCCGAACGCCAAGCCAAATACGACCTCTCGCAGCCGTATTCAGTAGGTGAGGGCGTCATCGTCACCCGTGCCGGCGACACCTCGATCACGTCGACGGCGGATCTGAAAGGCAAGGTGGCCGCCGAGAACGCCACCAGCAACTGGTCCGAGGTCGCCCGCAGGGCCGGCGCCCGGGTGGAAACGGTCGAGGGCTTCACCCAGGCGATCACCCTGCTCAGCCAGGGCCGCGTCGACGTCGTCATCAACGACAGCATCGCGGTGTACGCCTATCTGGCCGAGACCAAGGACACCTCGGTCAAGATCGCCGGCACTGTCGGGGAGAAGAGCGAGCAGGGCTTCGCCGCCCGCAAGGACAGCGGGCTGCTGCCCGAACTGAACAGCGCGCTCGACCAACTCCGCGCCGACGGCACGCTCGCGCGGATCTCGCAGAAGTACCTCAACGCCAACGCCTCCGGGGCGCCCGAGGCCGCCGACACGGCGCCCCCGGCGCGGTCCACCTGGCAGCTGGTCCGGGAGAACCTCTGGCCGCTGGCGCGGGCGGCATTGACGATGACGATCCCGCTGACCGTGATCAGTTTCGCTCTGGGTCTGGTGATCGCCCTCGCGGTGGCGTTGGCGCGGCTGTCGTCGAACATCGTGGCCAGCAACCTCGCCCGGTTCTACATCTCGGTGATCCGCGGGACTCCGCTGCTGGTGCAGTTGTTCATCGTGTTCTTCGCCCTACCCCAGTTCGGTGTGAAGATCGACCCGTTCCCCGCCGCGGTGATCGCGTTCTCGCTCAACGTCGGCGGATACGCCGCCGAGATCATCCGATCGGCGATCCAGAGCATCCCGAAGGGGCAGTGGGAGGCGGCGCAGACCATCGGGCTTGACTACGCAGGAACCCTGCGCCGGATCATCCTGCCCCAGGCGACCCGCGTCGCGGTACCCCCGCTGTCGAACACCCTGATCTCCCTGGTGAAAGACACCTCGCTGGCGTCGACCATCCTGGTCACCGAGCTCCTGCGGCAGGCGCAGATCATCGCCGCGCCGACGTTCGAGTTCTTCGCCCTCTACGGCACCGCCGCCGTCTACTACTGGGTGATCTGCCTGGTGCTGTCGTTCGGTCAGGCCAGAATCGAGCATCGACTGGAGAGGTACGTGGCGAGATGACGAGCGCTCGCGCGAGGAGGAGAAGATGATGAGCGAGGACCGGATCATCGCCCGAGGCGTGCGGAAGTCCTTCGGCCCGCTGGAGGTGCTCAAGGACGTGTCGTTCACCGTGCCCCGCGGTTCGGCGACGACGATCATCGGACCTTCCGGCTCCGGCAAGACCACCTTGCTGCGCGCGCTCAACGCACTCGACGCTCCGGACGCCGGGGTGATCCGCGTCGGGGACGTCGAGATCGACTTCAGCGCACCCGTCACGAAGAACACGCTGCGCGAGTACCGGGCCCAGAGCGGCTTCGTGTTCCAGTCCCACAACCTGTTTCCGCACAAGACGGTGCTGGAGAACGTCATCGAGGGACCGGTCGTCGCGCAGAAACGGCCGCGCGAGCAGGCCCGGGCCGAGGCGGTGACCCTGCTCGACCAGGTGGGGCTGGCCGACAAGCGCGACCAGTATCCGTTCCAACTCTCCGGCGGTCAGCAGCAGCGAGTCGGCATCGCCCGGGCGCTCGCGCTGAACCCCAAGGTCGTGCTGTTCGACGAGCCCACCTCGGCATTGGACCCGGAACTGGTGGGCGAAGTACTGGCGGTGATCCGCGATCTGGCAGTCGAGGGGCAGACGCTGGTGATCGTCACCCATGAGATCCAGTTCGCCAGGCAGGTGTCCGATCAGGTGCTGTTCACCGACTCCGGGGTGATCCTCGAGCAGGGCCCGCCCGCCGCGGTGATCGGCGACCCGCAGCACGAGCGCACCCGGCAGTTCCTGCAGCGAATCCTCAACCCGCTCTAGACCACCGTGAGAAGCTGTCGGCATGGCAGCACTCGAGGCCGACGTCGTGATCGTCGGTGCGGGCATCTCCGGGCTGATCGCGGCGCGCACGGTCCTCGCCGCCGGCCTGACCCCGCTGGTCCTGGAGGCCGACGAACGCGTCGGGGGCCGCGTGCTCACCGAGGAGGTGGCCCCCGGGTTGCCGGTGGAGCTGGGCGCCCAGTGGATCGGCGACACCCACCACCGGATGTTCGCGCTCGCTGCCGAACTCGGTGTGCAGACCTACGAGCAGTACGACGAGGGGGAGACCTCCTACGAGCTGGTCGGCTCGGGGGTGTTGCGCGAGAACGAGTTCCATCGCCGATTCGGGGGTGAGCTCGCCGAGCTGGAGAAGGTGCTGCGGCTGCTCGACGAGCTGGCGGCCGAGGTTCCGCCGGAGGCACCGTGGACGGCTCCGCACGCCGCGGAGTGGGACGCGATCACCGCGGGCGCCTGGTACGACGGCCAGGGACTCTCCCCGGTGGCGCGCACGCTGCTGGAGATCTGCACAGTCGGAATCCTCGCGGTGCCAACGGTAGAGGTGTCGTTCCTGCATCTGCTGTTCACGATCCAGACGTGCGGTGTGACCGCCGAACTGTTCGCCGAATCCGAAGGTGGGGCGCAAACGACCCGGTTCGTCGGCGGGACGGCCGAGATCCCGAACCGGTTGGCGGCGTTGGTCGAGAGCCATCTCGTGCTCGAGGCCCCGGTGCAGCTGATCGAGCACACTGCCGACAGCGTCAACGTGCACTGCCGCGGCGGCCGCACCGCCCGCGCGCGCCGGGTCATCGTGGCCATCTCGCCGATGCTGGCGGGCCGCATCGCCTACGATCCACCGCTGTCGGGGTATCGCGACCAGCTCACCCAGCGCATGCCGAACTCGGCTGCCATGAAAGCGTTTTTCGTCTACGACGAGCCGTTCTGGCGTGCCGACGGCCACAACGGCCAGTTGATCTCCGACATCGGACCGGCCCGGATGTCCAACGACACCTGCCTGCCCGGCGACGACCGCGGGGTGATCCTGCTGTTCCTGGAGGGCGAGCAGGCGCGCACGCACCTGCACTGGTCCGAGGAGGATCGGCGGGCGGCACTCACCGCGGAACTGGTCCGCCACTACGGGGATCGGGCGGCGAACCCCCAGTACTACATCGACGGCGAATGGGGCAGCCGGCAGTGGACGCGAGGCTGCTACAACGCCAACTGCGGGCCGCTCGTGTGGACCACCTACGGCCCCGCACTCGCCGAGCCGATCGGGGTCATCCACTGGGCCTCGACCGATACCGCCACGCACTGGAGCGCTTACATGGAGGGCGCCGTCGAAGCGGGCGAGCGCGCTGCCGGCGAGGTCATCGCCGCGCTGAGTTAGCCTGCGTCACAACGTGATCGACAGCTCCTCCATCCCCCGCAGGGTGACGTTCGGTTTGTAGGCCGGCTCGGCGGCCAGGCTCGCATCGGGGAAGCGGGTGGTCAGCGCGGTCAGCGCCACGGTGGCTTCCACTCGCGCCAGCGGAGCGCCGATGCAGAAATGCGGGCCCTTGCCGAACCCGAGGTGGCGGATCGCCGGACGATCCGGATCGAACTCGTCGGGGCGCTCGGTCGCCGCTGGGTCGCGGTGCGCAGCGGCCAGCAGAAGCAACATGTTGTCTCCCTTGGGAATACGGGTCCCCCCGATCGTCATGTCCTCCCCCGCGACGCGGCCGATCAGCTGCACCGGCGGGTCGTAGCGCAGCGTCTCCTCGATCACCGCGGCGGCACGGCTCGGATCGCGGGTCAGCGCGGCCCACTGGTCGGGGTGGCGCAGCAGCGCCAGCGTCGCGTTCGCGATGAGGTTCACCGTCGTCTCGTGCCCGGCGATCAGCAGCAGATTGCAGGTGGCGACGATCTCGTCCTCGGTGAGCACGTCGCCGGACTCCTCCACAGCGACCAGCGCCGACATCAGGTCCTCGCCGGGTTCGCGCCGTCGCTCGGCGATCAGCCCGCGCAGGTACTCCCGCAGCCACTGTCCTGCGCGCAACCGCTCCTCGACGCCGTCATCGGCAGCACCGGTGATCGACACGAACGGGTCCAGCCCTTGGGCGAGCCGGGCGGAGGCGTCGCGGAAGCGTGGCTCGTCGTCGACGGGCACGCCGAGCAGCCGGCAGATCACCGCGACCGGCAGCGGATGGGCCAGTCCGGCGACCGCGTCGAACGGGCTCGCCGCCGCATCGAGCAGCTCGTCCACCATGCCGGTGATGGCGGGCTCCAGTTCGCGCACGACCTTCGGCACGAACGCTTTGCTGACCAGCCGGCGCAGCCGGGTGTGGTCGGGCGGATCGAGGAACAGGAAGCCGGGCGGTCCGAGCGGGCGCGCCGGAGCGCCGTTGGCGATCGCACGCCGGGCCACCGTGGACTTCAGCCGGTCGCTGCACGTGGCCGGGTGACGGAGCACCTCGTCGCAGTCGGCGTAGGACGTGAACACCGCGAGGTTGTGATCGGGCAGAACCAGGGGGCCGTGCTCGCGGAGGCCGGCATAGAGCGGGTAGGGGTCGGCGCGGTGATCAGGATCGAGGAGCTCGCGCAGCAGGACGTCCGGCGCTTCGTCGATCCTGCCTGTGGTCATGCCCTATTGTGCCCGCGTCCCGTAGTACCGCCCCAGCACGTGCTCGCGCAGCTCGTCGAAGCGGCCGGCCAGGATGGCCGCGCGGATGTCGTCGACCAGCCGCACGACGAAGCGTTCGTTGTGGATCGTCGCCAGCGTCGAGGCCAGGATTTCCTTTGCCTTGAACAGATGGCGCAGGTAGGCGCGCGTGTAGTGGGCGCAGGTGTAGCAGTCGCATTCGTCGTCGATCGGCGTGAAGTCGCGCCGGTAACGCGAGCCCGTGAGGTTGTACCGACCGGTGCGGGAGTAGACCGCCGCGTTGCGCGCCACCCGCGAGGGCGAGACGCAGTCGAAGGTGTCCGCGCCGGCCGCCACCGCCGCGAACAGGTCATCGGGTTCGCTGATGCCGAGCAGATGCCGGGGCTTGTCGGCGGGCAGTTCGCTGGTGACCCAGCCGACGATGGTGGCGAGGTTCTGCTTCTCCAGCGCACCGCCGATCCCGTAGCCGTCGAACCCGGCGCCGTCGTCGTCGACGATCTCGGTCAGTCCGCGCGCGGCCTGACGGCGCAGGTCCTCGTATTGCGCGCCCTGCACCACACCGAACAGAGCCTGAGGCGGTTTGTCGGCGCGCACCTGCGTGAGCCGGCGATGCTCGGCCAGGCAGCGCTGCGCCCACCGGTGCGTGCGCTCGACCGACTGCTCCTGGTATCCGCGGGTGTTGACCAACGTGGTCAGCTCGTCGAACGCGAAGATGATGTCGGCGCCGAGCTGATGCTGGATACCGATCGACACCTCGGGGGTGAAGCGGTGCGTCGAGCCGTTGAGGTGCGAGCGGAACGTCACGCCGTCGTCGTCGACGTGGGCGAGCCGCTGCTTGCCCTCGGCGATGATGTCGTCTGTCTGCACCCGGGTGGTGTCCATCGCCAGGACCTTCTTGAACCCGACGCCCAGCGACATCACCTGGAAGCCACCACTGTCGGTGAACGTGGGACCCGGCCAGTTCATGAAGGCGCCCAGGCCGCCCGCCTCGTCCACGATGTCTGCGCCGGGTTGCAGGTAGAGATGGTAGGCGTTGGCCAGAATCGCCTGCGCACCAAGGCTTTTCATGGTCTCTGGCAGAACCGCCTTGACGGTGGCCTGGGTGCCGACGGCGATGAAGGCTGGCGTGCGGATGTCGCCGTGCGGAGTGTGGATCACCCCTGCTCGGCCCGCCCGTCCCGGCAATTCCGCCTCGACGCAGAAGTACGGATCGCGGGTGTTCGGGGGCGGCACGGACGTAGATTCTTCCATTGTGAGGATTCGAGGCGCATGGGCCGGTGCTGCGGCGGCAGTGCTGGCCGGGTGCTCGTCGGCACCGCCACCCTACGACCCGCCCCCGGGCCAGCTCGTCGCCGGCACCGCACAGGTCAGCGTCAACGGTCAGGATCTCGGGAGAACCGAGTCGGTGCGCTGCACGCCGGCCGGTTCCCTGATGACGATCGAGACCGGTGACGACAGCCGCGGGGTCTCGGCGATGGTGTCCAACGCCGACGGACTGGTGGTTCGCCAGGTCGGCATCACCGATCTGGGCGGGTTCACCGGCAGCTACAACGCGGGGCTCGGAGGTGATGCCTCGGTGAGCATGACGGGCCGCACCTACGAGATCACCGGCACCGCGGACGGCTTCGCCACCGACAGCCCGAGTTTCCGCACGTCGGGCACGTTCACCATCGCCGTTTCCTGCTGACTCGGGCCCGCCCGCTGCCCGGCGAGCCTGCATATCGGCTGCCAATCAGCTGTGTCACATTTTCGCAATCTGGATAACTCCGACCTGCCCGCCGCCCATACTGGCCGCGGTGATCCAGCGGCGGATCCCCATGAAGACATGAAGGAGAACCGTGATGAAGCGTGACGTCCTGGTCGCCGTCGGCGGCGCAGCGATCCTCATCGCCGGCCTGTCAGGCTGTTCGTCCGAGAAGAAGTCGGAGACATCCGGAGAGACCTCGTCGGTCGCGGCCGCTGAGGGCAAGTCCACCGTCACGATCGACGGTCAGGACCAGGAGATCCAGGGCAACGTCGTCTGCACGGACGCGGGCGGCAACACCAACATCGCGATCGGCAACCCGACCGGCGGGTTGGGTGCCATCGTGACCACCGGTGACAACCCGTCGGTTGTGTCGGTGGCGCTGGGCAACGTCAACGGGGTGACGCTGGGCTATGCCAACAACGGACAAGGCGAAGCCAAGGTCGAGAAGGACGACAAGACCTACAAGATCTCCGGCACTGCCTCCGGCGTCGACATGGCCAACCCGCTGCAACCGGTCACCAAGCCGTTCGAGATCGAGGTGACCTGCCCCTGAATCACGACGGTCGGTAACCGGCGGCCGACTGCCGCAGCTGCCAGATCTGTGCCGGGCAGAGTTCGTTGACGGCCTGGTTGATCAGGTAGGCGCCCTGGTACCAATCGGTGCTGTGGAAGTCGGCCGTCACCTGGTCCACCAGGTCGGCGTAGCTGGTCTTCGCCGCGACCCGATCGCAGATGCTGCGTCCGTAGCCGATCGCGGCGTCGGCGTTCGGGAAGTTGTAGCCGGGCCGCACCGTGACGTTGACCAGATACGCCACCGCGTCGGCAGCCGCCGACGGCGCGGAGACGACGGCGGCCGCCGACCCGAGTGCCAACCCGAGCGTCACCGCAGTAGACCGCGCCTTCATGAGCCGACACGCTACGCGCCACGGCGCGATATCGGGCCAATGCCGGCAAAGCCCGCTCGGGAGCGCGGCCGGACCACTTAGGCTGCAGGGCATGAGAGGTCTGCTCGCACTTGCCGGTGGTCTGCTGGTCGCTCCGGTCCTGGGGTTCGGCGCCGGAACGGCGACCGCGTCGCCGGGCGCCTGCGACGACGCCGCATGCGTCCCCTACGTGGACCGCGGGGTCCATGCCGGTGGTGAATGCAACCAGGCGACCCGCTACAACTTCGGCCTCGATGCCGGCGGCAACACGCTGGCGTGCAGTTCCAATCGCGTGTGGGTGTCGTTCCCGCCGCTTGTCGGCGTGCGTCTGCTCCGCTCGCCGTGCGGCGATGCGACCGGCGTGGCGCAATCGCCCGACGGTGTGCCGATGAAGTGCGCCGGCGGCGCGTGGTCCGCCGATTACTCCGTGATGTTCTACGGCTGAGGCAGACTCCTCTGTCATGGACCGTGACGGCGATTACGACGACGCAGGACCCGACAACACGCTCGGACCGAGTGAGTCCCTGGACTCCGACGAGGTACGCAACGACGACGGCGACGTCGTCGTCGATCCGCCGGATCAGTGGATCGAGGCCGAGGAGGACGAGAGCCTCGACGAGCGCCTCGCCGCCGAGGAACCCGACGTGCTGGCTCCCACGGGCGAGGCCGAGGTGCGGACCGACCGTCGTGATCTCGGCCAGATCGACGGCACCCCCGAGGACGGGGACTCGTTTTACACCGTGGTCGACGACGACGAGTGACTAGGCGCGGATCAGCACGGGCCCGAGGGCCTCGTACCGACGGGCGGTGGCCGGGTCGAGTTCGGCTCCGCTGACGATCGATTCGAAGTCGGACACTTTCGCGAAGCGACAGAAGCTGCTCTCGCCGAACTTGGAGTGTGCGGCGACCAGGATGGGCCGCCGCGCCACGTGTACCGCAGTGCTCTTCACCGCGGCCACCGCCGGATCGGGCGTCGTCAGCCCGTGCTCGAGGGAGATCCCGTTGGTGCCGAGGAAGGCCACGTCGATCACCAGTCCGGAGAGCATGTCGACCGCCCAGTGGTCGACGGTCGCCAGCGTCCTGCCCCGCATGCGACCGCCGAGCAGCAGCACGGTGACGGAGCGGCTGTGGGCCAACGCCTCGGCCGCCAGCAGCGACGACGTCACGACCGTCAGCTCCTCCTCGGCCAGCCGTTCGGCGATCAATCGGGGCGTGAATCCCTCGTCCAGATAGACGGTTTCGGCCCCGTGCAACAGTTCGGTGGCCGCGATCGCGATGCGGTGCTTCTGCGCGAGATCCACCTGACTGCGGTACTCCACGCCCGATTCGAACGCCGCCGTCTCCAACGGCACCGCGCCGCCGTGCACCCGCTTGAGCAGACGGCGGCCGGCCAACACCTTCAGATCGCGGCGGATGGTCTCGCTCGCGACGTCCAGCTCTGTCGCGAGCGAGGCCACCTCGACTCGCCCTCGCGTGCGGGCGAACTCGACGATCCGGCTCTGGCGGGTGTCGGAATCCACCGACGTCACGCTAGTCCGCCGTGGTGAGTATCGCCTTGATCTCCTCCGCCGTCGTCGCCGCCCGCAGCCGGGCGACGTCGTCGGCCTTCAAGAACACCTGCGCGATCTTCGTCAGCAGCGCCATGTGATCCTTTCCTGCCCCGGCGATCCCGACCACGAACTCGGCCGGCTTGCCGTTCCAGTCGATCGGTTCGGAGTAGCGCACGAACGACAGCCCCGTCCGCCGGATCGTGTCCTTGGCCTCGTTGGTGCCGTGCGGGATCGCCAGACCGTTGCCCATGTACGTCGAGATCGAGCTCTCCCGGTCGTGCATCGCGGTGACATAGGCCTGCTCGACTGCACCTGCGGCGACCAGCAACTGACCTGCTTCGTCGATCGCGTCGGCGGCGGTGCGCGCCGTGCCGTCGAGCACGATCGAGTCCACCGACAGGACGTCGCCGTCGGTCGTCGGCGCGGATTCTTCGGGTACCGGTGTTGCGTCGACGCCCGCTGCCCTGTTGGTCTCGGCCAGGGTGTCGACGATCTCGTCGTAGCGGGGGCTGCCCATGAAGTCGTCGACGGAGACGTGACGCGCCGAGGGCGTCCGTTGGCGGGCCCGATCGGTCAGGTCGCGGTGCGACACCACGAGGTCGTAGGTGTCGGTGAGGTTGGAGATGGCCGCGTTCGACACCTTCACGTCACCGAAGCCCGCACTCTGGATCTTGCGGCGCAGCACCGAAGCACCCATCGCCGACGACCCCATCCCGGCGTCGCAGGCGAACACGATGGTGTGAATGGGTCCCGCCTTCGTAGCGACACCGCTGGTGCCCCCGCCGACGAGAGCCGAAGCCACACTGGACTTCTTGCCCTTCATCGACTCCATGCTCGCCGCCGCGGCAGCGAGATCGGGCTCATCGGTGTCTTTGTCGGTCTTCAGCAGGAACGCCGCGACCGCGAACGACACCGCGGTGGCCCCGAGCACCGCCAACGTCACGCCGAGGAAGCTGTTGCCCGGCGTCTGGGCGTAGATGGCGATGATCGACCCCGGTGCGGCGGGAGCGCGCAGTCCCGAACCGAACAACACGTTGATGAACACACCGGTCATCCCGCCGAGGATCGTTGCGGCCAGCAGCTTCGGCTTCATCAGCACGTATGGGAAGTAGATCTCGTGGATGCCGCCGAAGAACTGGATGATCGCCGCACCCGGGGCCGACGCGCGGGCCGCGCCACGCCCGAAGAACATGAACGCCAGCAGCACGCCGAGTCCGGGGCCGGGGTTGGTCTCCAGCAGGAAGAGGATCGACTTCCCGGTTTCCAGCGCCTGTGTGGTGCCCAACGGGGTGAGCACGCCGTGGTTGATGGCGTTGTTGAGGAACAGCACCTTCGCCGGTTCGATCAGGATCGAGGTGAGCGGCAGCAGATCGTTGTCGACGAGGAAGTCGACGGCGTTGCCGGCGCCGCGGGTGAACGCCGAGACGATCGGGCCGACGCCGAAGAAGCCGACGATCGCGAGCAACATGCCGAGGATGCCGGCGGAGAAGTTGTCGACGAGCATCTCGAACCCGGGACGGATCTTGCCTTCCCACAGCGCGTCCAGCTTCTTCATGCACCAGCCGCCGAGCGGGCCCATCAGCATGGCGCCCATGAACATCGGCACGTCGGAGCCGGTCACCACGCCGATCGTGGCGATCGCCCCGACCACCGCGCCGCGGTTGCCGTGCACCATCCGGCCGCCGGTGTAGCCGATCAGGATCGGCAGCAGGTAGGTGATCATCGGGCCGACGATGCCGCCGCCGTCGTAGGAGCCCCATCCCCCGATGTGGGCGACCCACCCATCGGGGTTCTTCAACGCGGAGAAGATGCCCTGCAGCCAGCCCTGCTCGATGAACAGCGCGGTGATGAGGCCCCACGCGATGAACGCCCCGATGTTGGGCATGACCATGTTCGACAGTGCGGTGCCGAATTTCTGGACGCGCACCCGCGCCCCGGCACGGGGTGGTGTGTCCTGGGTTGCTGTTGCCATGGAGCTCCTCCGATTCTTGCCGGTGACGCCGGTCACACGTGCAAGTAGACCGCATAAACGGGCATCCACGCAAGCATTCGGGCATATTCGGTCAGTACTGATGGTGGTTTTATGCCCGGATGGCGGATAGAGTGCTCAACAGCACACCACTCGAGCACGTCGCCGATCCCGAGAGGACTCCCACGATGAAGGCACTGCGCTTCTACGCCCCCGAAGACGTCCGGTTGGAAGACGTGCCGGAACCCGACTGCGCACCCGATGAGGTCAAGCTGCGCGTGCGCAACTGCTCGACGTGCGGCACCGATGTGAAGATCTTCTACAACGGCCACCAGAACCTGACGCCGCCGCGCACGATCGGACACGAGATCGCCGGTGAGATCGTCGAGGTGGGCGATCAGGTCAACGCCACCTTTGGCAGCAACTGGGCCGTCGGCGATCGGGTGCAGGTGATCGCAGCGGTGCCGTGTGGTGAATGCTACGAGTGCCGCAAGGGCTGGATGGCGGTGTGCCAGAACCAGACATCGATGGGATACCAGTACGACGGCGGCTTCGCCGAGTACATGATCGTGCCCCGTGAGGTGCTCAAAGTCGATGGGCTGAACCGCATTCCGGACAACGTCGGCTTCGACGAGGCATCTGCCGCCGAGCCGTTCGCCTGTGCGATCAACGCCCAGGAACTGCTCGGCATCGAAGAGGGCGACACCGTCGTCGTGTTCGGCGCCGGGCCGATCGGGTGCATGCACATCCGCATCGCGCGCGGCGTACACAACTGCGGCCCGGTGTATCTGGTCGACGTGAATGCCGCCCGCCTGCAGATGTCGGCCGATGCCGTCGCTCCCGACGAGATCATCAACGGTGCGGAGGTGGACGTGGTGCAGCGGGTTCTGGAGTTGACGGGTGGCCGCGGTGCCGACGTGGTGATCACCGCGACTGCTGCGAATGTCGCTCAGGAGCAGGCTATTTCGATGGCGGCGCGCAACGGTCGGATTTCGTTCTTCGGCGGTCTGCCCAAGACCGACCCGACGATCACCTGCGACTCGAACCTGGTGCATTACCGGCAGCTGCACATCCACGGCGCGAACGGCTCTGCCCCCGAACACAACAAGCGGGCGCTGGAGTACATCTCGAGCGGGCAGGTGCCGGTCAAGGACCTCATCACCCGTCACATCCCGCTCGACGACGTGCTCGAGGCTTTCCGGATCGTCAAGAACGGCGAAGCGATCAAGGTGACGGTCGAGCCCGTGCCTGCCGAGGTACCCGCCGGCGTCTGACGTCGCTCGGTCCGAGCCTGTGACCAAGGCGACTGGGTCGACGCGTGACGGCGTGTTTCAAAAACGAACCGTTCAGGTACCCCTGACCCAACGGCTCGACCCCCGGGCTGGATATCAGAGCGAAGGGACCACGCACATGGGCGCCGAAGACAAGGCCAGCAACAAGATCGACGACTTGGGCGGCAAGGCCAAGGAGGGCCTCGGCAAGGTGACCGGCGACAAGGACACCGAGAACGAGGGCAAGCTCGACCAGGCCAAGTCGAGCGTCAAGGACGCCGTGGAGAACGTGAAGGACGCTTTCAAGAAGTAGACAGCGACGTCGAGGGCCCGTCACCCGCGTGGTGGCGGGCCCTTCGCGTGCGACCGGTGGCTACAACACGGACGGCGCCGGGGACGCCACCGTGTACCCCAGGTCACGGAGGATCGCCGATTCGACCGGGCTGAGAACGCGCAGTGTCTTGCCGTTCGGGGCGACCGGTCCCATCAGCTTGGCGTTCGGTCCGCCGTAGGGGAATGTCGCCAGTCGCAGGTGTGAGAGCGACAGCGCCTGCAGGGGAACAGGACCGCCGTAGGCGGCGACGGCATTCGCACCGCCGAAGAAGAGGCCCCCGTCGGCGCCCGACAGATTGGCGGCGAAGGCGCCGTTGAAGCGGCCTAGGCTGCTGATCACCCGGGTACCGCTCTGATCGACGATGAACTTGTCGTAGGTGAGCCAGGACCTGCGGTTGGTCTGACCACCGTCCAACACGGCCTGGTAGCCGAGGCTGTGCAACAGTTCGTGCATCACCACGGTCTGGAAGTCGACCTCGTTGGCTGCGGGCGAATCGTCGTACGAGTAGTACGGATACGAGAAGTTCACCAGCAGATTGCCGTCGGCCGCGGTGCGGTTCGCATCGGTGTGGAACCGCGACGTGACCTTCTTGATCATGGCGTTGGAGAAGGCCGGCCTACGTGGGACGCCGAAGTTGGTGCCCCCGGTCGCCAGGTACGTTGCCGACGCGTTGATCTCCCCGGTGACGTTGTAGGTGAGGGTGACCGGACTGGACGTGGCGATGTACTCCGACAAGCGATCGGCCGCCGCCTGCAGTGCCGCCTTGGCCTGAGGCGTCCAGTACTGCGCCCCGCTGCCGTAGGTGAACCGGAACACGATGTCGTCGACCGCGGCCACGGTCAGTGAGACCACGGCGATGTTGCTGGCGGCGAGACCGTCGGACGCGGTGTAGCTGAAGGTGTCGACACCGTGGTAGTTGGTCGAGGGCGTGTAGACGAACGCGCCGTTCGAGCTCAACGTCACCACGCCGTAGGACGGACCCGCGACGACGCTGGCGACCAGCGTGGTCCCGTCGGGGTCGGTGTCGTTGTCCAGCACATTGCCCTTGATGGTCTTGTCTTCGACACCGGCATAGACGTCACCGGTGGCGACCGGGGCGGTGTTCGCAGCCGCGAGCGCGGCCGCGCTGACCGCGTCGCCGTCGTGCGTCTGGCGTCGCACCCAGGCCATCAGGCCCCACAGCAGCGGCGTGCCGGGCTGCGTGCCGTAGCCGGAGCCCACGGCGACGGCGTCGCTCACCGCGCGCAGGACCGTGCGGACGATCGGTGTTCGCGCGAGTTCGGGCGTCTCGGTGTCGGTTACCGGGGCCCGCACCGCGACGGGGTCGGGGACGTTCACGCGCCCAGCCGGTGGGTCGGCCTGCGGTGTGACCGTCGGCTCGGCCGGCGCCTGCGCGGGCTCGACACGGTCCTGCGTCGGTGCCGTTTTGGTCTCCGGTTCGCTGACCCGCAGGTGCCGCTTCGGCACCCGAGGCTCATCGTCGGCACGCAGGTTCTTCCTGGACTTCCGGCGCTCGGCGACCTTGTCGGTGGTGCGCTGGTCTTGCCTGTCGGTTGGTCGCTCGACCGTCCGCTGGCTGCTGTTGGCGGCCGTCTCCCCACCGGCGTCGGCCCACGCGACAGCGGGGGCGCCTGTCATCGCCAACCCGATCCCCAGGGCGACAGCTAACGCTCCGATCCGCCCGACGTGTGCGGATTGACCCATGGCGACCCCCCACAGTGCGCGTGTTCCCTGGTGAACGCGCGAATTGACGGCAGGGTAACACCGTGGGGGTGCGGTGATGCAGCAAAAAGCCCCGCGTCTGGATCGCAGACTCGGGGCTTTGGCGGTGGCGGAGGGATTTGAACCCTCGGACGGGGGTTACCCGTCACACGCTTTCGAGGCGTGCTCCTTAGGCCGCTCGGACACGCCACCGTGTGGCAGCTTACCGAGCCGGCGCCCGCGGCCCAAACCGGCTGTCAGCGCTGCCCGGCGAAGAACTCCTCGAGCGGAGCGGCGCACAGCTCGGCCAGCACCCCGCCACGCACCTGCGGCCGGTGCGTGAGCCGGCGATCGCGCACCACATCCCACAGCGAGCCGACCGCCCCGGTCTTGGGCTCCCACGCGCCGAACACCAGCTGCGCCACCCGCGCCATCACCAATGCACCCGCGCACATCGTGCACGGCTCGACCGTCACCGCGAGCGTCGCACCCTCGAGTCGCCAGCCGTCGCCGTGCACCGCCGCCGCGGCGCGCAGCGCGAGGATCTCCGCGTGGGCGGTCGGGTCACCGAGCTCTTCGCGGGCATTCGCCGCCCGCGCGAGTTCCGTGCCGTCGGCAGCGACGACGACCGCGCCGATCGGCACGTCACGCGGTCCGGCCGCCGCAGCGGCGGCCAGGGCAGCCCGGATCAGCTGCTCGTCGGTCACCGGCCCAATTTGTCCAGCACAGCGGCGAGTTCGTCGGCGAAACCCATCTCCCGGGCGATCCTGCCCACCTGCTCGTCGGCGTAGAGGTCGTCGCTCTCGTCGAGGATCACCCCCATCACGGCTTCGGGCAGGCCGATGTCGGACAGCAGGCCGATGTCACCCTCTTCGAACGGGTCGGCGCTCTCGAGTTCGTCGTCGTCGAAGTCCGCGTCGAGCTTCTCCAGCACCTCGGCGGCGATGTCGTAGTCCAGCGCCGCGGTCGCGTCGGACAGCAGCAGACGGGTGCCCGATGGCGCGGGGCGCACGATCACGAAGAACTCGTCGTCGATGTCCAGGATCCCGAAAACAGCCCCCGCACTGCGCAATTCGCGAAGCTCGGTTTCGGCGGCGGACAGGCTGGTCAGTGCGGCCGCGCGCAGCGCCGTGCACCGCCACTTGCCCTCTTCACGCACCACCGCCACGCCGAAGCCGTCCGGTTCATCGACCGAACGCTGCTGAGCCTGTGCACGCTGCGCTGCCATGAGAGCTAACCGTAGTCCCCTGCAATGGCGTTGACCATGCGCTATGCCAACCTGGACAGGTGGAGAAGACACCCGTCTGTGTCCTGGGCCTCGGGTTGATCGGCGGCTCGCTGATGCGTGCGGCCCGGGCCGCCGGGCGCCCCGTGTTCGGGTACAACCGGTCGGTCGAGGGTGTGGAGGCCGCCCGCTTCGACGGATACGACGCCACCACCCACCTCGACGAGGCCCTCACCCGCGCCGCGGATCTCGGTGCGTTGGTGGTGCTGGCGGTCCCCATGCCGGCCCTGCCGACGATGCTCGGCCATGTGCGCGCGACGGCACCGCACTGCGCTCTCACCGATGTCACCAGTGTGAAGGGGGCGGTCCTCGACGAGGTCCGCACGGCCGGGCTGCTCGACCGGTTCGTCGGCGGCCACCCGATGACCGGTACCGCACACTCCGGGTGGACCGCCGGCGATGCGGATCTGTTCGTCGGCGCACCCTGGGTCATCAGCGTCGACGACCACGTCGACCCGCAGGTCTGGGCCGAGGTGATGATGTTGGCGCTGGACTGCCGCGCGATCGTGGTGCCCGCCCGGTCCGATGAGCACGACCGGGCTGCGGCGACGATATCGCACCTTCCCCACCTGCTCGCCGAGGCACTGGCCGCGACGGCGGCGTCGGTCCCGCTGGCCTTCGCGCTGGCGGCGGGCTCATTCCGCGACGGCACGCGGGTGGCCGCCACCGCGCCCGAGTTGGTACGCGCGATGTGCGAGGCCAACGCCGCCGAACTGCTGCCGGTCCTCGACGATGCGCTGGGGTTGCTCACCCGCGCCCGCGAGCAGTTGGCTCACCATGGCTCAGTCGCCGAACTGGTCGCCGCGGGTCACGCTGCCCGCGTGGGCTACGACAACGTCAGCCGACCCGATATCGAGGACACGGTGATCGGCGCCGAGGGCTGGCGCGAGGAGCTGGCCGCCGCCGGGCGGGCCGGCGGTGTGATCAGATCCGTTCTGCCAAGCCGGGATAGTCGAGGATGAAGCCGTCGGCGTCGACGGTGACGGTGGTGTCGGCAACCGGCGAGTCCAGCTTGATGCCGTCGGGGGTGGCCGCGTAGCTGATGTGCGCGACGTCCACCGACAGATCGGGCACCCGCAGATAGACCACCGGAACCGTCACCGACTCCCCGCTGCCGGGCATCACCGCAGCGCGACGGATGGGCAGGGCGTTGAAGAACGGGCTGAAGACCACGTCGACGTCGAGCGCGCCCTCATAGGACGACCTGCTGGTCTGACCCGAGTGCTCCTGGACCAGCCACATGTTCTCCTCGTCACGCGCAACCGAGAGCTGCCGTTCACGTTCGGCCAGCGTGACGGTCATCGACAGCCGCTTCGTGGCGCCGGTCTCATCGGTGACCAGATCGTAGGAGGCGCTGAACGCGGGGTGCGCCGATGTGGCGGCCGCGACGACGCGGCCGTAGGCCTTGATTCGGTTACCCGAGAGCTGGACGCGCACCGACTCCATCCGCGGCACATCAGGCGCACGCCACGTCAGCACAGCGGGAAAGGCGGTCGTCTCAGAGCGGTCGGCTTCACTCATGGGTCTACCGTAGGCGACGGCCCCACCCGTTCGTGGCGGGCTGCCGAACTGGGTCCGGATTCGAGCGCCACCTCGTCGGAGAGGAAGGGCGCAGGCACCGATCGGCTGCCGCGCAACCGGCCCGTACCGGGTACCGACAGCCACACCGCGAAGGCCAGCGCGGCGTCCAGGATCAACGCCAGCAGGGTCACCATCAGGGCGCCGACCAGCGCGATGTGGAACTGTCGGATCTTGATGCCATCGATGAGGTAGCGACCCAACCCGCCCAGGCTGGCGTAGGCCGCGATGGTCGCCGTCGCGACGATCTGCAACGTCGCGGTACGCAGACCGCCGAGGATCAGCGGCATGGCGATGGGGGTTTCGACGCGCAGCAGGATGCGCCGTTCGGTCATGCCCATCGACCGCGCCGCATCGACCACCGCGCGGTCCACGTTCGCGATGCCGGCATACGTGCCCGCCAGCAGCGGCGGGATGCCGAGCAACATCAGCGCGACCGTCGGCGGTACCAGTCCGAGACCCCACAGCAAGACGCCGAGCAGCAGCACGCCCAGGGTGGGAAGGGCACGCAGCGCGTTGACGCCGGTGACCACCAGGAAGGTGCCGCGTCCGGTGTGGCCGATCAGCATTCCGATCGGCACGGCGATCAGTGCGGAGAAGAACGTCGCCACCGCCGTGTACTGCAGGTGCTCGAGTATCCGGATGCCCAGCCCCGCCGGGCCGGACCAGTTGGCCGCGGTGAAGATGAACGAGAGTGCCTGCTGGAGGAAGTTCACACCGACGCCCCCTTCGGTGCGGCGGTCGCCGATGTGGTCCGGGTTCTCGTCCACGGCGTCATGAGCTTGCCGGCCATCATGATGAGCGTGTCGATGACGAGCGCGAGGACGAAGATGGCGATGATGCCGGCCACGATCTGGTCGCTCTTGTTGGACTGATACCCCTCGGTGAACCACGTGCCCAGGCCGCCGATGCCGATCACCGAGCCGACCGACACCATCGAGATGTTGGTCACGGCCACCACGCGCAGGCTCGCGATGAGCACCGGAATCGCGAGCGGCAGTTCAACTTTGAGCATCCGGGTGAGCGGCTTGTAGCCGACGGCGGTGGCGGCGTCGAGCACGGCGGGTGACACCGCGTCGAGCGCCTCGGGGACGGCACGGACCAGTAGCGCCACCGTGTAGAGCGTGAGCGCGACGATGACGTTCGCCTCGTCGAGAATCCTCGTGGGGATGATCAGCGGCAGCACCACGAAGAGCGCCAACGACGGGATCGTGAAGATGATGCTCGCGGTCACGGTGGTGAGCCGCCGCAGCACCGTCGTGCGCTGTACCAGAGCGCCCAGCGGGGCCGCGATCACCAGCCCCAGCACGATCGGGATCAGCGAGAGCCGCAGGTGGATCACGGTCAGCGCCCAGAGATCGTCGAGATGGGTGAGCAGGTATTGCATTACTGGCCGGCCTGCCGGGCGGTGCGCTGCGTCTCCAGTGCGTCGATCACGTCGTCGGCGCGGACCCCGCCGATGACCTGGTCGTGCTCGTCGACGGCGACGCCGAGCCCGGCCGGTGACGAGAGTGCGGCGTCCAGCGCCAGCCGCAAGGTGCCGTCGGGACGGAACAGCGAACCCCCGGCGATCGTGCTGTCGTAGAGCGATCGCCCGGCGCGGTGCAGCTCGACGCCGTCGGCGTCGATCCACGCGTACGGGCTGCCGTCCGGATGGGTGACCAACACCCACTCGCCGGGACCCAGCGTCAGGGCGTCGATCTCGGGCTCACCCACGTGGCGGATGTCGTGCAGCGGCAGGCCGGTGGCGTGGAAGAACTGCAGACCCCGGTAGCCGCGGTCTGCGCCGACGAAGCCCGCGACCGCGTCGTTGGCGGGATTGGACAGCAGTCGCGCCGGGGCGTCGTACTGCTGCAGCACCCCGCCGCGCCCGAAGACGGCGACCTTGTCGCCGAGCTTGATCGCCTCGTCGATGTCGTGGGTGACGAAGACGATGGTCTTGCGCAATTCCTTTTGCAGCCGCACGATCTCGTTCTGCAGGTCGTCGCGCACCACGGGATCGACCGCACTGAAGGGCTCGTCCATCAACAGGATCGGCGGATCGGCCGCCAGGGCGCGAGCCACCCCCACCCGCTGCTGCTGGCCGCCGGACAGCTGCGCCGGGTAGCGGTTGGCCAGCGCCGGGTCCAGGCCCACCCGCTCCAGCACACCCAGCGCGGATTTCCTTGCGCTGCGCCGTGATTCACCTTGCAGTACCGGCACCGTCGCGACGTTGTCGATCACCCGTAGATGGGGCATCAGACCCGCACTCTGGATGACGTATCCGATGCCGAGCCGCAGCTTGACCGGATCGACCTTCGTGACGTCGTCACCGTTGACCGTCAGGGTGCCCGACGTCGGGTCGATCATCCGGTTGATCATCCGCATGGATGTCGTCTTGCCGCAGCCGGACGGCCCGACGAACACCGTGAGCGTCCCCTCGGGGACTTCCAGCGTGAGGTTGTCGACGGCGACGGTGCCGTCCGGATACTTCTTGGTGACGTCGGTGAACGTGATCATCGCCCCTACTTCCCGACCGGCTTGTCGAAACCGTTGTCGGCGATCCACTTTCCCGCAGCCTCGTCGGGATCGACGCCCTGGTTGCCCTCGACCGAGGTGTTCAACTCGATAAGCGCCTCGGTGGTGAGCTTGGCGCTCACCGCGTCGAGAACCGTCTTCAGTTCCGTCGACTTCTTCTGAGAGGCGACCAGCGGCACCACGTTGGCGGCGAGGAACACGTTCTCGGGATCCTCGAGCACCACGAGATTGCTCTGCTCGATCGCCGGGGAGGTGGAGAAGATGTTGGCCGCGGTGACGGTTCCGTTGGTGAGCGCCTGCACCGTCGCGGGACCGCCGCCGTCGCTGATCGCCACGAAGTTGGCCGGCGGGATGTCCAGACCGTACTTTTCCTTGAGCCCCACCAGACCGGTCTGCCGCGTCTGGAACTCCGATGGGCCCCCCACTTTGACCTCCGCCGAGCGCGCCGCGAGATCGGCGATCGACTTCAGGTTCCAGCGCTGCGCCGTGGCCTCTGACACCGCCAGGGTGTCCTTGTCCTCGGCAGGCGAGGGAACCAGGATGGACAGGTCACCGGGCAGCGCCTTGAACAGCGCCAGCAGCACGGCGTCGGGCGTGGTGGCCGGGCTCTTCTCGTCGAAGTACTGCAGCAGGTTTCCGGTGTACTCGGGGATCAGGTCGATCGAATGATCCTGCACGGCCGGAATGTAGGTCTCACGGCTGCCGATCCCGAACTGCCGGGAGACGTCGAATCCGTTGGCTTCCAATGCCTGGGCGTAGATCTCGGCGATGATCTTGGACTCGGTGAAGTCCGCAGAACCCACCTTGATGGACTTCAGATCACCGGACACCTCACCACCGCCGAGCGGGTTGGAGCTGCCACACGCCGCCAGGGTGACTGTCAGTACCACGGCGAGAAGGACGCGCAACGGCGCCCATCCGGATTTTCGAGAGTGGTTTCGGAAACGGTTCACTCTGGAACATCCTCTCCAATTCGCGGAAGCTTTCGTGACCCTAACGCGACATCTGTGCATGTTTCATTCGAAGCGCGAAAGGGCAAGAATGGAGCCATGTCCAGCGAACCGTTCTCGTCGGCTGACCCGCCGCCCGCGCACGACGTGCCGACGACACCGGCACAAGGCAACACCGTGCCGCCGCAGTCGGCGGTGCACCGCACCCGGGCTGCGGCGCTGTGGTCGGCGCTTGCGCTGGGTTTCCTGATCCTGATCGTGCTGCTGATCTTCATCGCGCAGAACACCGAATCGGCCGAATTCGCGTTCCTGGGGTGGCGGTGGAGCCTGCCGCTGGGCGTCGCGATCCTGGCGGCAGCGGTCGCCGGTGGCCTGCTCACCGTGGCCGTCGGGGCGGTGCGCATCTTCCAGTTGCGCCGGGCGGCGAAGAAGAACCTCAAAGCCGGGTTGTGAGCCGGGTTCACCGGATGGACACGACCTGATCGACCGAATCTCGGGGTAGGTCGCCGTCGACAGTGGCGGTGACGTTCATCGAATTGACCGCGATCGACCCGCCGTGGTTGTCCAGCCAGGCGGTGTCCGCGGCGTCGCGCCCCGTCGCGATCCGCAGCATCGACTGCCGCGGCGCCAGGCACGTCGCGTCGACCACGCGCCACTGCCCGTCGACGAACGCTTCGGCCACGGCGTGGAAATCCATCGGCGAACAGCCCGGTGCGTACACCGACACCAGGCGGGCGGGCACGTTGACCGCCCGCAGCAGGGCGATGACGAGGTGTGCGTAGTCCCGGCACACGCCGGACCCGGCGAGCAAGGTGTCTGCGGCGCCGTCGATCGGATCGCTGGAGCCGGGGACGTAGTTCAACCGCGACCCGACCCACGACGAGACCTTCTCCAACAGCTTGACGGAGTCGGTGAAGTCACCGAATTCGGTCGCGGCGAAACCGAAGAACTTGTCGGCCTCGGCGTAGCGGCTCGGCCGCAGATACGTGGTCAGGTCCAGTTCGGTCACCGGTGTCGGATCGGCCCGCCCGAGCACGGACGCTGTGTAGCTGACCTTCAGATTGCCGCCGGCCACCTCGAACTTGTGGATGCGATTGCCGTGATCGCCGGAGATCTCGCGAATACTCTCGAGGGGAATCTCGTTGCCGTCCAACACGAACGACAGCTTCTCGGTGACCTCCGCCCCGGGCTGAGGCGCCACCGCAATCTGGAATTCGAGCGTCGTGGGCTCGGTGATCTCGATGTCGAGTTCGGCACCGACATCACGTTTCATCTGATCGGAGGGCACGCGTCTCTCTACCCGATGGTCCCGCGCGGGAAACCCCCTGTGATCAGGACAACGCGCTCAACCCCGCGGCGATCAACGGGGCGACGGCCTCTTCGACGCGATCGCCGTCGTCGGTGACGCCGGCCTCCCGGGCTCGATACGCGATGCCTGCCCCGATGATCGCGAGCTTGAAATAGGCCAGCGCCATGTAGAAGTCCCAGTGGTCCAGCTCGACCCCGGCGGCGCGCGAGTACTTCTCGGCGAGCGCGTCGGGGTCGGGCACCAACTCCGATGCCCATGCCGCGTCGGCGTGCACGAAATGGAAGGTGGGGTGCCGGTAGACGCACATCAGCGCGGCGTCGCTGAGCGGGTCGCCGAGTGTGGACATCTCCCAGTCGAGCACGGCCACGACCTTGGTCGCGTCCTCGGCGTCGAGGATCGTGTTGTCGATGCGGTAGTCGCCGTGCACGATCGCCGACCGGCTCTGCGCCGGCAGCGATTCAGCCAGCCGGGCGTGCAGCGTTCTGACGTCGGCATCGCAGGCGTCGTCGGCCTGTTTGACCAGGTCCCACTGTGAACCCCAGCGCCGCACCTGACGCTCGAGATAGCCGGTGGGTTTACCGAAGTCGCCGAGACCCACCGCATCGGGTTCCACCGCGTGCAGATCCGCCAGGACACGGATCAGCGCGTCGACACACTTTTCGATGGCGGCTTCGTCGCCCAGCGCCTCGAGCTGCTCGGTGTGGCGCACCACCCGGCCGGGCACGAAATCCACCATCTGGAACGGCGCGCCCAGCACGGAGTCGTCGTTGCGCATCGTCACTGCCCGGGCCACCGGCACTGCGGTGTCTGCCAGCGCGGCCACCACCCGGTACTCACGGGCCATGTCGTGCGCGGACGGCGTCAGCCCGTGCAACGGCGGGCGGCGCAGCACCCACTTCGATACGTCGTCGGCGACCAGGAACGTCAGATTCGACCGACCACCGGAGACCAGCTCGGCGCGCAGATCACCGCTGCGCGGAACACCCACCTCCCGCAGGTGGCGATCCAGGGCGGTGAGGTCGAGGCCTTCGAGGTCGGTCACGGCGTTCTGTTTACCACCTGGTGTTTCGCGGCAGCAGATCCCATACGTGTTCGGTCCCGTTGACGCTGGCCACCGAGAGCCGACCGCTGCGGGAGGACAGCACCCGGGTCACCGAGGCGTAGTCGACGTGGAAGTTCAGCAGGCGCGGTGTGCGCAGGATCGTGTGCAGCAGCACGTTGATCACGCCGCCGTGGCTGAACACCACCACGGTGTCGTCGTGGCCGGCAGCGCCGATCACGTCGTCGACGCCGGCGGTGATGCGGGCGCGGAAGGCATCCTCGTCGACGCTGCTGGGCAGGTGCCCGTCGATCAACCGCTGCAACTCCTGCGGGCTTTCCTGCGCGATCTGCTCGATCGGGATGTAGTGCTCAAGATCGCGGTCGTACTCGGCCAGGCGGTCGTCGACTTCGATGGGCAACCCGAGCTTGTCGGCGACCGGCTTGCCGGTCTCGATGGCCCGCACCTGCGGACTGCTCACCAGGCGGGTGATCGGGAAGCGGGCGAGCGCATCGGGCAGCCGGGCTGCCTGGGCCACACCGTCGGGCGACAGGCTCGGGTCCGACCCCTCCCCGGGTTCGCTGCGCAGCGGGAGGGCGTGTCGGACGAGAAGCAGTTGCACCGTGCCACCATAGGGCCCGTGACCGGGTATGCCGATGCGCTGTTCGACATGACCGACCGCGTGGTGCTCGTGACCGGGGGCAGTCGCGGGCTGGGCCGGGAGATGGCGTTCGCCGCGGCCCGGTGCGGCGCCGACGTCGTGATCGCCAGCAGAACGTTCGAGGCGTGCGTCGCGACCGCCGAGGAGATCACAGCGGAGACGGGTCGCGCTGCGCTGCCGTACGCGGTGCACGTCGGGCGGTGGGATCAGCTCGACGGTCTCGTCGACGCGGCCTACGAGCGCTTCGGGAGGGTCGACGTGCTGGTGAACAACGCCGGCATGTCTCCGCTGTACGACTCCCTCACCGATGTCACCGAGAAACTGTTCGACGCCGTGCTGAACCTGAACCTCAAGGGCCCGTTCCGGTTGTCGGCTCTGGTGGGCGAGCGAATGCAGGCCGCGGGCGGCGGGTCGATCATCAACGTCAGCACGAGCGGCTCGCTGCGCCCGGACCCGATGTTCCTTCCCTATGCGGCAGCCAAAGCGGGTCTCAACGCGATGACCGAGGCGCTGGCGAAGGCCTACGGACCGACGGTGCGGGTGAACACGCTGATGCCCGGGCCGTTCCTCACCGACATCGCCGACGCGTGGACGTTCGACCCCGATCAGGCCTTCGGCCACCTGGCATTACGGCGTGCCGGCCAGCCGCGGGAGATCGTCGGCGCCGCACTGTTTCTGATGTCGGATGCCAGCAGCTTCACGACGGGGTCGATCATCCGCGCGGACGGCGGCCAGCCCTAGCGAGTGACTAGGGCGTCACGATGTCGAAGTCGGGATCGGGCTTGTCCAGCACGTCCACCAGCTTCGCGAGAACGTCGGCGTCGCCGGCGATCTCGACACCCGGCGACGTCGCATCGCCGGCCGCCAGGCTGAGCAACCGCACCTTGGTCGCCAGCCGGATCGTCGCCTGCGCGGTCTGATCGTCGGCGTCGACCTTGCGGTAGACCAGCACGCCGTTGCGCAGCGTGAGCCGGTAATTGGTGGCGGTGTCGAGGAAGGTGACGTCGATCGCGAGGTCGAGATCCCATGCGCGCGGCCCGTTCACGCTGATCGCCAGCACGTCGAACATCTGCTCGGGCGACAGCTGGGCGGCCATCGTGGTGGACGTGGTGGTCGGGGTGCCGAAGTTCCCGTCACGCAATTCGGTGGCCCCTGCCAGGAAGAAGTTGCGCCAGGTGGCGGTCTCCGCCCCGTACGCCAGCTGTTCGAGGGTGTCGGCGTAGAGCTGGCGGGCCCCTGCGTGATTCTCGTCGGTGAAGACGGCGTGATCGAGAAGTGTTGCTGCCCAGCGGAAGTCACCGTCGTCGAAGGCCTCCTGCGCGAGCTCGACCACGCGGTCCAGCCCGCCCATCGCGGTGACGTAGCGCGGTCCGGCCGCCTCGGGCGGGTGCGGCCACAACCGGGCCGGGTTGCCGTCGAACCAGCCCATGTAGCGCTGATAGACAGCCTTGACGTTGTGGCTCACGGAGCCGTAGTAACCGCGGGCATGCCAGGCGTTCTCGAGCGCAGGCGGCATCGCGAACGTCTCGGCGATCTCGATCCCGGTGTAGCCCTGGTTGAGCTGACGCAGGGTCTGATCGTGCAAGTATGCGTAGAGATCCCGTTGCAACGAGAGGAATTCGACGATGCGGTCCTTGCCCCACGTCGGCCAGTGATGGGAGGCGAACACGACGTCGGCTCGATCGGCGAAGGTGTCGATCGCCTCGGTGAGGTACCCGGCCCAGCCGTGCGGATCGCGCACCAGCGCGCCGCGCAGAGTCAGCAGATTGTGCAGGTTGTGGGTGGCGTTCTCGGCCATGCACAGCGCCCGGAACTTCGGGAAGTAAAAGTGCATCTCGGCCGGCGCCTCCGTACCGGGTGCCATCTGGAACTCGATCTCGACACCGTCGATGGTGTGGGTCTCGCCGGTCTCGCGGATGTCGATCGTGGGCACGATGATCGCCACTTCCCCGGTGGACGGGGTCTGGCCGAGCCCGCACCCCACCTGGCCCTGCGGCCCTCGCTCGAGGACGGCGCCGTACATGTAGCCGGCGCGCCGCGCCATCGCTGTGCCCGCGTAGACGTTCTCCTGCACGGCGTGCGCGGTGAAGCCCTCCGGTGCGAGCACCGCGACCGTGCCCGCATCGACGTCGGCCTGGGTGGTCACCCCGAGCACACCGCCGAAATGGTCGACGTGGCTGTGGGTGTAGATGACGGCGGTGACGGGCCGCTCGCCCCGGTGCTCGCGGTACAGCGCCAGCGCAGCCGCTGCCACCTCCGTGGACACCAGCGGGTCGATCACGATGATCCCGGTGTCGCCCTCGACGAACGTGATGTTGGACAGATCGAATCCGCGCACCTGGTAGATGCCTTCTACCACCTCGTACAGGCCCTGCTTGGCGACGAGCTGGGACTGTCGCCACAAGCTGGGGTGGACGGACGTCGGCGCGTCCCCTTGCAGGAAGTCGTAGACGTCGTTGTCCCACACCACCCGGCCATCGGCCGCGGTGATGACGCAGGGCGTTCTCGCGGCGATGAAGCCGCGATCGGCG
The DNA here is from genome assembly GCF_022348085.1 of Mycobacterium sp. PSTR-4-N. Lineage (GTDB taxonomy): Bacteria > Actinomycetota > Actinomycetes > Mycobacteriales > Mycobacteriaceae > Mycobacterium. Next base: position 248,030 of record NZ_JAKRFN010000006.1, read on the forward strand.
TCGGTGAAATCCCGGGTGTCGTCGAACGGGAGGGTGCTCAGATGTTCACGATGCGCGGCTTCGATGGTGCTGGTGGGCGGCTTGTGCTCCATTCCGCTGAGACTGCCACGATGGGCGTCGTCTCGGTGGTTGACTGAGCCGATGGATGTCCGCCGAGTGGTCACAGGTCACGATGCCGCTGGGAAGTCGGTGTTCGTCAGCGACGAGACCGTCGCGCCGCGCACACCGGTGCTGCTTCCGGGGTCGGAGTTCACGATGCTGTGGGGTGGGGACCAGACACCCCACTTCCCCGACGACGGATCGATGCCGGACTGGCGCACCTACTTTCCGCCGATCGGCGGGTTCCGATTCTCGATGTTCACGCTGCCACCGGGCACCGCGACCGCGCGGACGGACGACCTGACCACCGAAGAGGCGATCGCCGACGGCGAGGAGAAGCTGCCGGGCCTGCTGGGTTACATGGAGCTCGACGATCCCGGCATGCACACCACCGACACCATCGACTTCGAGGTGGTGCTCGAGGGCACCGTGATCCTGGAACTCGACGACGGTGCGGAGGTGACGCTGCAGCCCGGGGACACCGTGGTGCAGAACGGAACTCGGCATCGCTGGCGCAATCCCGGCGACGTGCCGGCCCGGCTCGCGCTGTTCGTGTGCGGCGCCGAGCACGACAAGGTCAACCGTCCCGGCTGAGCCACTGCTGCGCGCGACGTTTCGACGCTCGGGACAGCCACGCGTCCTGGATCAATTCCTGCACTTCGGTCACCGTGACCTCGCCGAGCCGGCTCGCCCGCACCAGCACTGACGGATGTCCGTCGAAGTGCGGCGTGGTGAAGAACGGCGACGACGGGTCCTGGGTGAGCGCGAGCTTGTCGGCCTCGGACTCCACCCAGATCACGATGACGTCGGCGTATTTCTCGCCGGTGTCCGGGTCGACCGCGTCCGGCCGTGGGGTCCGGAAGAACACGAACGACTTGCCGCCGACCTGGTAGATCGCGTTGCCGGCCTTCGGGCCCACGATGCGCGTCACGTGCGGCATACCCGCGGCGACGCGGTGCACGTCGTCGACGGTGGCGGGTCGGTCAGTCACGGCGCGGCAGCCGGTGCAGCTCGACGTCGGTCAGCACCCCGTCGGCGACGATCGCGGTCATATAGGTGCAGTGGGGCTGGCGGCGCCGATCGGTTGGCGAGCCCGGGTTGAGCAGGCGCAGTCCGCTTTCTGCGGTGGTGTCCCAGGGGATGTGGCTGTGGCCGAACACCAGCACGTCGGTGTCGGGGTAGGCCTTGGCCATCCGCGCGTCGCGACCGGGCGCGCCGCCCGTCTCGTGGGTGACGGTGAAGCGCAACCCGCCCAGCTCCACGTCGGCGCGCTCGGGCAGCCGGCGGCGCAGCTCATCGCCGTCGTTGTTGCCCCAGCACGCCACCAGGCGTCGGGAACGACGCTCGAGCGCATCGAGCAGATCGGGCTCCACCCAGTCACCCGCGTGGATGACCACGTCGGCGTCGTCGACCGCCTCCCACACCTGCGGCGGCAGGTCTTTGGCCCGTTTGGGCACGTGCGTGTCGGCGATCAGGAGAAGGCGCACGCCCCCACCCTAGAACCTCGCGACGACCCGAAATTGGCGCACGGACCCCCTCCCCGCGGCCCATAGGCTCTTTGCCGTGGAGCGTTCGGTCGAGGTGGTGGTGTCGGAACTGCAGGCGGCATCCGAACGGCTGCGCGACGCCGGCCAGCGGCTGCAGGACGGGTTGTCGAGCGTGGATCTGGAGACGCGGCAGCTGCTCGGCTCCGGCTGGAAAGGCGGTGCCGCCTCGGCCTACGGGCCCGCGTGGGACCAGTGGCACGACGGAGCCGGCCAGGTCGTCCGCGGTCTGCAGACCATGGCGGATCTGCTGAGCCTCGCGGGCAAGGAGTACGCCAAGACCGACCAGCAGTCCGGCGAGGCCCTGGATGCGACGATGCACGGCGGCGGTGGGGCGCCCGCGGGAGGTGGTGGTGGCGGAGGCGGGGCTCCGAGTGCGGCGCCGGTCGCTTCTTCACCCCCGTCCGAGCCGCTGACGGGGCTGGCGCAGGCCATGAATCTCGACCAGCTCGGGTCGGTCGCCGAGTCCGCGCAGGCGGCGCCCCAGCAGCTCGGCGGTTTCCTGCAGCAGGGCGCGCAGATGGCCGGCGGATTCGTCGAGCAGGTGGCGTCCCTCGTCGAGGGGGCCGGCCACGGCGGCGAGGCCCCTGCACCCGACACGACATCGGATTCCGACCGGGATTCACGGCCGCGGGATGACCGATGAGCGCACTGATCGTCGACTTCGATGCGCTGCGCGCCGCGGTCACCCACATGGAGCAGTTCGGCCGCGAAGTGACCGAATGCCTCGACGACATCGAGCACACGATGACGATGCTGCGCGGGTCGTGGGAGGGTGCCGGGTCGGACGCACAGGCGCAGGCCCAGAAGCAGTGGGAGGACGGCGCCGAGCAGATGAAAGAGGCGCTCGCCGCACTGCAGAAGGTCGCCGACACGGCGCACAAGAACTACACCGACGCCGTCGCCAAGAACGGTCAGATGTGGCAGGCATGACCATCGGGGGGTCACGCGGTGCGGATCGAGGTTGACCCCGAGCCGTTGATCGCCGCGGGTCAGCAGACCGGTGCGATCGGTTCTCAGCTGGCTCGGCTGTCGAACGCACTCGGCACGGCGTTGGCGGGCGGGATTTCCTCCGGGATGGACCCGGCCGGGATGAACTTCGGGCTGAAGTACGGCCATCAGGCCGGTGAGTTCACCTCGGCGGTCGCGGATGCGGCCAACGCGTTCAACGCCGTGGGCATGCTGCTGCAGGCGACCGGTCACAACTACCGCAACGCCGATGCCGCTGCGACGATCGGCGGGCCCGGCCCGTCGGGCGGCGTCGGCGCCGAGCCCGACAAAGCCTTGCCCGCGCACGTGCCCGCGGGCCCCAACGGCGTGACCGTCCCGCCGCCGGAGAAGTGGTACCTAATCCAACCGTTCCTGCAGGTGCTGCCCGGCATCGGCTTCTTCGCAGGGGCCGCGATGACGTGGCCGTCCGGCAACGCCCCGATCATGGGCGTGACCGCGACGCAATGGCGCAACTTCGCCACGGGCTTCGCGCTGATCGAGCCGCAGCTCACCGGGATCAAGAATGTGATTGCCGCACAGCAGATCCCCGAGGGCGGCGCGATGAAGACGGCGCTGGAGAGTTTGGGCACGGCGATCTCTTCGCTGGCCGAGGTGTCGACGTCTGTCGCGCAATCGATCACGGACTTTGCGAACGGCGTGCAGGAAACCCAGGACGCGATCCGCCGGATACTCGACCGGCTGTCGCTGGACGGCTTGTGGGACACGGTCAAGGGCATCTTCACCGGAGAGGCCGACGACATCCTGCGGGAGGTCGCCCACGACATCGGCACGGTGCTGCACAACTTCCAAAGCCAGGTCAAAGGCATCGTCGGGCTGCTGGAAGAACTGACGGGCGTGATCGGCGACGCCGCGACCGCGTTCCAGAAGTGGATCCGGCCCATCTTGGTGGAGACGTTCGGCGACCGGGTGGGTAACGATCTGGCCAACTACCTGACGCTGGTGAACGACGTTCAGGTGGGCGCGTTGACCGGGTTGATCGGTACCGTGTCCGGCGTCGTGGCAATGGCCGACCCGGACACCTGGAAAGGCATGGCCGAGATGGCGCTCTCGGTGGCCAAGGATCCGTCCAGTGCGCCCGGCGTCTTGGCCAACATGGCCAAGGAATTCGTCGCCTGGGACAAGTGGTCTGGCGATCATCCGGGCCGCGCGGCGGGCGAGGCGATTTTCAACATCGGCTCGCTGTTCGTGCCGGGCGGGGCGCTCTCGAAGACAGGCAATGTGGCCAAGGGCCTGAACCTCAGCCGGCGCGTCTTGGAGGAAGGGCGGCTGCCCAAGATCGGCGAGCTAGGCAGCTGGACCCGCGCGACGCCGAGTCGCATTGAGACGCCCCATATTCCGGAGTTCAATCCTCCTGGTACAGGCGGGGTGCCGCCGCTGCGGCCCGAGGCAATTCCGGGCGGGGCAGGCCCGGGGTCTGTTGGCGCCGGTCCGGCGCCGGGTGGGTCGACGCCGTCGGGTGGCAGCCCGTCGGGCGGTGGTCCGTCGGGCGGCGGTCCACGCACTGGTGAGCCGTCGGCGCCGAGTGGCCGGCCGTCGGGATCTGGCGCTGAGGGTGGTTCCGGTCCGCGGGCACCGGTCGATGCGGGACGGGGCTGGGAGACATCGTCGGGTGGGGCAGCGACCTCGCCGGGCTCATCGGCGTCGCCCAACGGATCGTCGCCGGGCGGGTCGACGCCGTCCGCTTCTCCGGGCGGGGCGGCGTCACCCGGCGGCGGATCCGAACCCGGCGGTTCCGCGCATTCATCCCCCTCACATGCAGCATCGCCGGAGTCGTCAGGCGGAGGCGCGGGATCGGATGCAGGCCCGCACAGTGGTGGTTCCGCAGATCCCGGCGGAACCCACGATCCGGGGGCCCACTCCAACGGCAGCGAGCCGTCCCCCGGCAACGATCATCACACGCCGCCTGGCGGCGACGCTCCGCACGCCCCGCACGCGCGGGTTTACTCGATGATGGACGACAGCGAGCACACCACGTCCTTCGCGCCTGAACAGCTCATCGACAACCATCGGGTAGACGATGTCCTCGCTGCACACGGGGTGAACAAGAGCGACCTCGTCGACCTGATCAACACCCCGACTGACGCCCTGACGGCGGACCAACGCCACTTGTTGACTTCGATTCGCGACGCCTTGCCCGCACCGACAGCGGATACCGTGATGCAGAAGGTCATCCCGCCCGGATTCTTCGACTCCGAAGGCAACTTCGTCCGTGGCCGAGCTGACGACTACATCATGGGCGGGACCAATTTCGATCCGCGGATAGTCAACGGTTCGGTCACCGTGGCAGGGGACACTGCGCATCTATCCTCGCCGGCGGCGATCTATGACCATCTTCGGCTGGACTACGGAGGATCGCCTTTTGCGCAGCATGATCCGGGGACAATGCTCATCCGCTTCCAGGCGGACAACCCGACGTCCAATGATCTCTACGAGGTACCGCGGAACTCCGATATGGGCGGGAACAGTCGGTTCGACAGCTGGGAAGATCCCTTCACTGGAAACGGATTCACAAAATCCGGTGACGACGTCATACCTGAGTACGTTGCATCCGGGATCACGATGCGGGAAGGTGCGGAGATGTGGGAAATCCTTGACGATGGAACGCAACGACTGGTGGCTGTCCTCGGTCGCGATGAGTGGATACCCCAGGGCAATTGACATGGATGTTCCTGTCTCGGGCGGTGTCGCAACATATCGGGGAAAGCAGTACCCGATCGCCTTCACCGGTGACGACTGGATCGCACTACGCGCAGAAGGCGGACCAGAATTCCCCGACGCCATCGAAGCTGGTCAGTCCCGGTTCGAGCCCGGCTATTATCGGCCGTGGGTCAAGGTGCCTCGATCGTCGATAGAGAAGACCGTCTACAGAAAGGTGACCGGGCTTCTTTCCGGCCACGAAGTTTCTCTCGTCAGTCGATTCCACGACGGTCAAATCGGAGTCTCCTTCATCGGATCGCCCGCCGTTGCAGACGAACTCGGACTCGACGGCGACCAGTACATGGGGTGGACGGGACATTACAAGCCCGAGGACTTCGACAGCATCGCGGTGGAGGAGACGCCTTATGCCTGACCTCCTGATATTGCAGAAGCTGCTCAACTCCGCCTTGGCGACGGCCATCGTGGAGACTGGCGACGACCACGTGGGCGGGTACGTCGCGGATGCGGCGGCAGTTGCCAATCTGCGCACACCACAACAACTTCTATCTGCCTACGGTATCGAAGGCGCACCGCAGTTCGTCGACGTCGTGAGATTCGAGCAACCGCGTCTGGCGTCGCTACAGGCACCTGAAGACGTACCGCGCCCCTGGCCGACCTTCCCGAACGGCTTCCTTCGCGGCGATTCTCTCGCTCGAGTCTGGAGCATGAGCAGAACCCGGTACCCCTACGGATCTGAATACTGGCGACTTCGCTCCGACGGCGAGCAGAAGGTCCTCTCCCGATATGAAGGGGTTGCTCGAGGCTGGCTCAATGCGAAGCGGTGGCGCCCGCCGAGTTCGATGGTCGGCACGCTCGCGCGGTGGCGCGGCAACGAGTACTTCGCCGATGTCGTCGCGGAGACCGTTCATCTGACAGCCATCGCAACCGACGGACCGGCGGGGTTTCAGCCGGTCCGTGCCAATGTGTGGTCAGCGAGCGTCCCGCTTGCCGAGACCGAAATCTTCGAACGCGTCTACACCGCACAGCTCGACGGTGTTCCAGTCCGCATCCTGCGAACATCGGGAAAAACCACCGAACTACTGCTACTCACCGATGATCCTGACAGCGCGCAGCGGGTCGGCGCCGGCCAGGTCGAATCCGGTGTCTACGAGATCGTCGTGGACAGTGGACGACTGAGCAATGTTCGCGGAATCGAGAATCAATGGGCAGCTGGGTGAGTCAGCTGTGATCGTTTGCAGTCTGGCAATGGGAACGCAGCTGCGCCGCGGCATGACGCGCTTCCCGGTACAGCTTGCACTGGTTATCGACAACACTATTGGCCGGGACGAAACCCTTGCTTTCGAAAAGTACGAGTACGCGGGTCAGGCTCTCGTGACCGACCGCCCTCAGATCCCGGAGTAGCCAAGCATGCAGAGTTCCATCGATCTCCGACAATTGGCCGATTCCCCATGGGAATGGACCCTGTACACAACAGCTGACGGAGCGAAGATTCTCGGGGCGATGTTCACTGTGGGTCCGTACAAACTCGACATCGAACGCTTCTTCGCCTTGCCAGTGCAACGCAGACCTGACGAACCGGGCGATGTCGCCGCGCGCATCCGACGCGAGTACCCGAACACCAGCTACGTCGAAATCCCAAGAGCAGAAGTTCAAAGGCGTTCTCGTAGCGCCGGAACGACAGGTAGGGCGCCAGACCTCAACGCTGATGCTCTCACGTCGTGGGTCCACTTTTGATCGAGTCCTCGAGGCGGATGAGAGTTGCCGCGCCGGATTCGCCGTGTTCTTCCAGAACAAGGTCTGCAAGGTCCAGGTCTATTGGTCCGCACGTGAAAGAGAGCTGAACTGCATGATCGCCGACCGGGACGCGCCGTGCGTGCACGGGCTCTACGACAAATCCGCGCGGTGGCATCACCTCAATGACTTTGTCGCCCGGCCCGATATCCCATTGGAGCAGCTCGTCGGGCGAGTTCGTTCCGATGAGGCGCACTTCAAGGACCACGACGCGTGGCTCGCATGGCTTGCGACTCGAATAGACGAGTACTACGAGTCAGCAGTAGTCGGCATCCAAGGCCGATTGAATCTCGAAAGTGGCGATCATGAACGTCAATGAATTGGGAAAGACGCTCCGCGAAATCGGGATCTACCACGGTCTCTTCGCGGTCGGCGGTCCAGCGAGCAACTCGTGGTGCATCGAGCCCAGCGCCGACGGCAGGTGGGAGGTGTACTGGTACGAACGCGGAGCCAAGACCGGCGTGGTGCGACTGCCCACCGAATCGGATGCGTGTTACTACCTACTCGGGAGACTCTCGTGTAGGCAATTGTTGAGCGGGACTCTCGTTGCACGGAAGTATCGCTACACCCCCGCGCCAACGCTGTCGCCGACCCTGATCCAATTCGCCCGAACAGCGGGGTACGCTCTCACGCCCAACGACCATTCGGGGGCCGCATGTATCTGGACTGATCCAGGTGGGGAGATTCGGTTCTACATCCGCCAACGGTTCGACGGTCATTACATCATAACCTCCGGTGAGCGGGGCTCTGACGAACAGTTCGAGCTGGGTGCGCCGACGCTGGACGCGTTAGAGCGTCATATGCTTGCTCTGTGCGGTTCCGACTCTCGGTCGCGAAAACGCCTCCCCCGGTTGCGCTTACCGAGCAATCTGATCGACATCGCAGACGGTTTCCGGATCAGCGACACAGACTCTGACGGGTTCTGCACTCTGATCGACGCGGATGGCCACGTCGTTGCGTTCGATTATGGTGGGATCGTAGGCATATCGAGACTCGTGAATCTCTCTCACCTCATGTCGCATCCACTGTCCGACATCATCGCGTCCTACGAGGCTCCCGAAGGCCGCCCACTGTTCAGCGTGTGACGCAGCTACGAGCCCGTCACGAATCCCAGCACGGTCAAGCCGAACAGCCCGAACAGCAGCAGCGTGCCCGCGACATCAGACACGGGGTTCGACCCCACCGCCGCCGTCACCACCCCCAGCAGCACCGCCAACGCCACGAACCCCATCCGCACACCGAGCAAGATTCGTTGCCGCACAACGGCGCTCAAGACCGCCGCAGGAACCGTACGCACCACCCACACCAGCGGGACCACAAGACCCGCACCCAGCGCCCCCGCCGCGATCCGCGGCAGCACCGTCGACATCCCGTCGTCATCAGCAGCCATCACCACGATCAACGCCACCGCCAGGAACACCACCGACGCCGTCGCCATCCGCAACACGCGCGCCATCGCCAGCCCGACGTTGTCGATCACCATGGGCCGCAACGCCGGTTCGAGATCGCTGGCAACCAGGAATCCCCGCACCGCCTGCGTCAGAGTCCCCCACCGCAGCCGGCTCACCGCGAGATTGTGATGCGCCACCGCGTGATTCGGCTCGATCCGCAGCGCCTGCAGGTATTGCTGTTCCGCGGCCTTCGCGCCCCAGGTCGTCCGGAAGATGTCGCCGCGCAACACCAGCGCGTCCGGGTTCGTCGGGTCGAGCCGCAGCGCCTCGTCGACCACCGCCGACGCCTGCTGATCCATACGGGACTCGTGCAGCAGGCTCGCGTACGTGTACTGCGCCAGCGCCGACCGCGGATGTTCCGTGACCAGACGCCACGCCATCGACAGCGCATCGGCCTCACGGCCCTGTCCGTGCAACGCGAGGGTGTACAACCGCATGGCGTGCTCGTTGGACGGCTCGACATTCAGCACGGCCCACGCCGCCGACGCCGCTCCTCCGTAGTCCTTGGCGCCCAGACTCGCCTGGGCGGACTGTGTGAGCATGGCAACGTCGGACATCACCGACGAATTTTATCGGCGCCCGCAGGTTACCTCGTGCACGTCTTCGCCGGGGAATCCCGGATCCGTGCGTTAATTGAGGGCACCAGAGACGACGGGCAGAGGTGAGTGCAGATGGCAGGCCGCAGCGGCAACGCCCCCTCCGGCGAGGACGCCCGCGTCACCCGCACCCGCGCCGACGTCGGCCGTACCGCCCTCGAGGTCTTGGTGACCGAGGGCTCCGACGCGCTCACCCACGCCCGCGTCGCCGAGCTGGCCGGCTACTCCAAGACCACGCTCTACACGCACTGGCCGACGCGCGTGGACCTGCTCCGGATCGCGGTCGACGCCATCGGCGAGCTGCCCCACACCGAGCCCTCCGGCGACCTGCGGGCCGATCTGATCGGCGAACTCCGGTCGTTCCGCGAGGCCGTCACCGAACTGCACCTGGACAAGGTCCTCTATGCGATGGCGCAGTGGGCGTCGATCGAGACGATGGCCGAGATCCGCGACGCTCTGAACACCGAGGCGCAGCGCCCGGTCCGCACGATGTTGGAGAGCGTGTTCGACGGTGCCCGGCTGGAGGCGGCGATCTCGATGCTGGCCGGCGTGGTGGCGTGCCCGTCGCTGATGTTCGGTGAGCTGCCCGACGACGATGTCATCGAGGCCGCCGTCGACATGGTGCTGGCCAACCGGAAAACGAAGCGCGCCCGAAGGGATTCGAACCCCTAACCTTCTGATCCGTAGTCAGATGCTCTATCCGTTGAGCTACGGGCGCTCGGGTGGTGCATGTTCAGTTGTTGGCGGAGGCGAGAGGATTTGAACCTCCGGCCCGCTTTAAGGCGGGCAACTCATTAGCAGTGAGTCCCATTCGGCCGCTCTGGCACGCCTCCTGACGTTGACCGCCGAAAGGAGAGAGTACACAGGCCCTGCCGCGGGAAGCAAAGCAGATCGACCACACCCCTAAACTGGTTCGGTGCCCGCCCGCCTCCGCCCTGAACTCGCCGATCTGCCCGCCTACACACCGGGCAAGACCGTGCCGGGCGCCATCAAGATCGCCAGCAACGAAACCGTGCACGGTCCCCTGCCCAGCGTGCGGGCCGCCGTCACCGCCGCGATGGACGGCATCAACCGCTACCCCGACAACGGATACGTCGAGCTCAAAGAGCGCCTCGCCAAGCACGTGAACTTCGCCCCCGAGCACATCTCGGTGGGGTGTGGGTCGGTGAGCCTGTGCCAGCAGCTGATCCAGATCACCTCGACCGTCGGCGATGAGGTGCTGTTCGGCTGGCGCAGCTTCGAGATCTACCCACTGCAGGTCCGCACCGCCGGCGCGACCCCGATCCAGGTGCCGCTGACCGACCACACCTTCGACCTCGACGCGATGCTCGCCGCGATCACCGACCGCACCCGGCTGATCTTCGTCTGCAATCCGAACAACCCGACCAGCACCGTCGTCGACCCCGCCAAGCTGGCCGCATTCGTCGAGGCCGTCCCGTCGCACATCATGGTGGTGCTCGACGAGGCCTACGTCGAGTACATCCGCGACGACCTCGTGCCCGACAGCTTCGGCTTGGTCCGGGCGCACCCCAACGTCGTCGTGCTGCGGACCTTCTCCAAGGCATACGGCCTGGCGGGCCTACGCGTCGGCTACGCCGTCGCCGATCCGGACATCGTCAGCGCGCTGTCCAAGGTCTACGTCCCCTTCACCGCCACGACCGTCTCGCAGGCCGCTGCCATCGCCTCGCTCGACGCGGCCGACGAACTGCTCGAACGCACCGACGCCGTCGTCGCCGAACGCACCCGCGTCTCGGACGCGCTCCGCGAGGCCGGGTACGAGCTGCCGCCGTCGCAGGCCAACTTCGTCTGGCTGCCCCTGACCGGCCGCGCCCAGCAGTTCGCCGCCGACGCCGCCAACAGCCGCATCATCGTGCGGCCCTACGGCGACGACGGCGTGCGGGTCACCGTGGCGGCCCCGCACGAGAACGACGCCTTCCTCGATTTCGCCCGCACCTGGACAGGACGCCCATGACCGATCCCCGGAATACCTTCACCGAACTGACCGCGCGGACCAGCCGCATCGACGATGCCGAGCTCGACGCGTTCTGGGCCACGTTGGCGCCCGCCACCATCGAGTTCATGATCGGCGAGTGGAAGGGCGGTGAATTCGACACCGGCCACAAGGCCAACGGTTTCATGAAGCGGCTCAACTGGTTCGGCAAGACCTTCCATTCGGCCGCCGACGCCAAGCCGCTGGTGTGCCTCGACGCCGACGGCAACACGTTCTCCAACACCGAGGCGATGAACGGCGAAGCCAGCCTCTGGATGGAGGAGTTCCGCGGCGAGACGGTCGCGTCGATGGTCTATGACGGCAAGCCGGTGCACGACCACTTCAAGGTCGTCGACGACAACGCCGTCCTCGGCATCATGAACGGCAAGGGCGCCATGGACACCAGCTCCGGCACGCCGCGCCACCTGTATTTCTATCTCGAGCGGGTGTGACACCTATCGTGGCGGAGATGAGGACGCGTGCACGGGTGACGACGGCCGCCGTGGTCGGCTTGGCGATCGCGCTCGGCGCGACGACGGCGTGTCAGCGCAGCACTGAAGGTGCGGTCGCCCAGACAACCGAACCGGGACCGCCGCTGACGACGGAACCCAGCGCGCCGAGCCGGCTACCGAGCATTCCCGGGCTACCGGAGATCACGATCCCCAATCTGCCGCTGCCGACGCGCAACACCGACGTTCCGGAAGTGCCTCCCCCGCCGAACGCGACGAGCATGGGGTGTCAGGAGTACAACCAGCTCGACGAGGCGACTCGGCTCGCAGTGGTCAAGGCGATTCTCGCCCAGGGCAACAACCCGCTCGGGGTCAACGGCGAGACGGTGGGCCAACTGCTCGCCGACGCGGCCTGTCAGTTCTTTCCCAGCGCCAAGGTCGCCGACGTCCTGATGGGCTGACGGCTCACGGAGGCGGCTAGCCTCATGATCCATGGGCAGCAGCTATGAGTCAGTGACGGTCGAGATCGCCGAGCGCGTCGCGCAGGTCACGTTGATCGGCCCGGGCAAGGGCAACGCGATGGGACCGGCGTTCTGGGCCGAACTCCCACAGGTGTTCGAAGAATTGGATGCCGACCCCGACGTGCGCGCGATCGTGCTGACCGGCTCCGGCAAGAACTTCAGCTACGGCCTCGACCTGGCCGCGATGGGCGGCACGCTGGCCCCGATGATGGAGCAGGGCGCACTGGCCAAGCCCCGCGCCGAGTTCCACGCCCGCCTGAAGACCATGCAACAGTCGATCACCGCGGTGGCCGACTGCCGTACCCCGGTGATCGCCTCGGTGCACGGCTGGTGCATCGGTGGTGGCGTCGACCTGATCTCGGCCGTCGACATCCGGTATGCCAGCGCCGACGCGAAGTTCTCGGTGCGGGAGGTCAAACTCGCGATCGTCGCCGACGTGGGTTCGCTGGCCCGGCTGCCGCTGATCCTGTCCGACGGGCACCTTCGGGAGTTGGCGTTGACGGGCAAGGACATCGATGCTGCGCGGGCCGAGAAGATCGGTCTGGTCAACGACGTGTACCCCGACGCCGAGTCATCTCTGGCCGCGGCGCGGGCCACCGCGGCGGAGATCGCTGCGAACCCGCCCCTGGTGGTCGCCGGCATCAAGGACGTGCTCGACGAGCAGCGCACCGCCGCGGTGTCGGCCAGCCTGCGCTACGTCGCGGCGTGGAACTCGGCGTTCATGGCGTCGAAGGATCTCACCGAAGGCGTGACCGCGATGTTCGAGAAGCGTCCGCCCGACTTCACCGGCGAGTGATCGTCTAGATCCGGCGTCCGGCCGTCTCCGGCAGCGCCAGCACACACGCCAGGCTGACCAGACCCAGACCGCCCATCATCACCGACACCGCCCAGCCGCCGTAGGTCGCGAGAAGCATCGGCGACACGACCGGCGGCAGCGCGCCGCCCACGATGGCGCCCAGCGTGTGCGACAGCGCCGCGCCGGTGTAGCGGTACTCGGGGGCGAAGATCTCGGGAAGCAACGCGGCCAGCGGTCCCATGCACCACCCGATCAGGCAGTACGTCACCACGATCGTCACGCCGAACATCATCTTGTCGCCGGTCTCGATCAGCGGGAACACCGCGAACGCCCACGGCGCCGTCAGCGCGAATCCCCAGGACACGACGCGGCGCCGGCCGTAGGTGTCGCTGAGGATCGCTGACACCGCGGCGAAGCCCACCGCGCACAGCCCGCCGATCACCCCGGTCATCAACACCAGGTCGTAGGAGAAGTCGAGCCGGTCGGCGGCGTAGTGGACGAAGAAGGTACCCGCCTGGAACACCAGCATGGGAGCGCACACGGCGACACCGGCGGCCAGCAGCACCTGCCGGCCTTGGCGGCGGAACAGCGCAACCAACGGCGCACCCTGGTGACCGGTGTCCTCGTCGCGCACCGGGGAATCCTTGACGTGCATGCGGATGTAGAGCGCCACCAGGATGAGAATCCCGCTGAGCAGGAACGGGATTCGCCATGCCCAACCGAAGAACGCCGAGCCCGGATCCTCCCCGAAGATGGCCTGCACCACCCAGAACACGAGGTTGGCCAGCACCAGGGCGGTGCCCAGGCCGAGCTGGGTGAACATGCCGAAGAAGCCGCGTCGGTTCTGCGGTGAGTTCTCGGCGCTGAGCAGCACCGCACCCGCCCACTCGCCGCCGACCGCGAAGCCCTGGATCAGCCGCAGACCGAGCAGCAACAACGGCGCTGCCACTCCGATGGTTGCTGTGCTGGGAATGAGGCCCACCCCGACGGTCGCGACGCCCATCAGCAACAGCGTCACGACCAGAGTCTGCTTGCGGCTGATGCGATCGCCGAAGTGTCCGAACACCGCCGCCCCCACCGGACGGGCCAGGAACGCGGCCGCGAACGCACCCAGCGAGGCCGTCGTTGCCATGATCGGGCTCAACTCGGGAAAGAACACCGTCGGGAACACCAGCGCCGCGGCGGTGCCGTAGATGAAGAAGTCATAGAACTCGATCGCCGAACCGACGTAGCTGGACAGCGCGATCCGCCAGAGCGGTTGGGTGGCGGCAGAGGCCGTTTCCGTCGTCATGGGTCGATATTGACGGCTTTGCCGGATATTCACATCCGCTATTGGGTGGAATGCGTCGGTGGATCATCATGTCCTCCGATCGGCGGACACCTCCACAGATCGGGCACTCGATGGTAATTGACGTTGCTACTTATGTTTCGATGACTTTGCTTCGTGCAACAGAAGCACCATGAAAAGACGATCCGTGGTTAGTGTCTTGTCCACTGTCGCAACCATATGCGCGGGCACAGCGACCGGGATGGGTGTACCAGCGGCATCCGCACAGGGTTGCAACGATGTGGAAGTCATATTCGCCCGAGGGACGACCGAGCCTGCCGGCGTAGGGTGGCTCGGCACCGCGTTCATCAACTCGGTCCGCAGCAAGGTGGGCGCCAAATCGGTGTCGACCTACGCAGTGAACTATCCCGCCGACTGGAACCTCTACACCTCGGTGCGCGCAGGCGGTACCGACGCGCTGGCCCGCGTACACGCCACGGCGACCACCTGTCCCGACACCCGCATCGTCCTGGGCGGTTATTCACAGGGCGCCGGTGTCGTCGATGTCCTGGCGATCGGCCAGCGCGTGGGCCTGTTCACCCCGATGCCCATCCCCGCCGAGGACGAGCCGCACGTCGCGGCGCTCGCGGTGTTCGGCAATCCGATGCGCACGATGAACGGCGGCGGCCCGCTCCCCGACAAGAGCCCGGTTTATGGCAGTCGGACCATCGACCAGTGCGCCACCGGCGACCAGTACTGCGACGCGGGACCCTCCACCAATACGGGGCACTACGCCTACGTGCAGAACGGCATGGTCGACGAAGCCGCGGCGTTCGTCGCCGGCCGGGTGTAGCGAAGCGGTGGCGGAGGGATTTGAACCCCCGGACGGTGTTAGCCGTCTCTCGCTTTCAAGGCGAGTGCATTAGGCCGCTCTGCCACGCCACCGCGGGTCAGTCTAGACGCGGCCGACCTTCGCCGACGGCGCCCCCGACTGCAACGCGGTGCTGATCCGGCGGCAGTTCTCCCCCATCGCCGCCACCTGCGGACGCGACAGCCGCTCGACGAAGTGCTCGCGCACCGCCGCCCCGTACGTCTGCTGCGCCGACGACAGCGCGTCTCGGCCCTGCGAGGTGATCGATGCCAGCACCCCGCGACCGTCGTCCGGGCTGGCGCCGCGCGTCACCAGGCTCTGTTTCTCCAGCCGGTTGATCTGGCGCGTGACACGGCTCGGCAGCGACATCAACGACTCCGCGAGATCGCCCATCCGGGCAGAACCCGCCGGCGACGCGGCGAGCAGGTCGAGCAATCGCACGTCGTTCAGTGTGAGCTTGTGCTTGTCCACAAGCGCTCTGTTCATCGTCGCGTACAACCGCAGCGCGGCTTCCAAGAAGTTCTGCCACGCACGCTGTTCTGACACGTCCAAACCCGGCGTATCGCTCGCGCTACGCCCCCCGATGGTCCCCTCCATGTGCACATATTAGAGGCAGCGGCCCGTTGCGATCGGGCAAAAGGACTGCTGTTTCCGCTGCGTAGTAGCGTTGCCCCAATGCTGGCTATCGTGGCGGACTCCGGCCGACTGACCTGGCACACCGTCCCCGATGTGGTACCCGGTCCCGGCGAAGTGTTGCTGCGGGTCACCGCCGCCGGGGTGAATCGGGCCGACCTGCTCCAAGCGGCCGGGCACTACCCACCTCCACCGGGCGCGAGCGACATCATCGGGCTCGAGGTGTCCGGGGTTATCGAGAGCCTGGGTGCCGACCTCGGTACGACGGAGTGGGCCCCGGGGCAACAGGTCTGCGCTTTGCTGGCAGGCGGCGGTTACGCCGAATACGTCGCCGTTCCGGCGGGTCAGCTGCTCCCCGCACCCGAGGGGGTACCTCTGGCATACGCCGCCGGACTACCCGAGGTGGCGTGCACCGTCTGGTCGAACATCGTGATGACCGCCGGCATCCGGCCCGGCCAACTGCTCCTCGTGCACGGGGGCGCAAGCGGCATCGGCACCCACGCGATCCAGGTAGCCGGCGCGCTGGGGTGCCGGGTCGCGGTGACCGCAGGATCGGCGAACAAACTCGAGCTGTGCGCAGAACTCGGCGCGGAGATCACCATCGACTACCACTCCCAGGATTTCGTCGAGGTGATCCGCGACGCGGGCGGGGCCGACGTCATCCTCGACATCATGGGGGCGGCCTACCTGGACCGCAACATCGATGCCCTCGCCAAAGACGGTCGCGTGGTCATCATCGGCATGCAAGGTGGCGCCACGGGCGACCTGAACATCGGCAAGCTCCTGGCCAAGCGCGGCGGCGTGTTCGCCACCGCGCTCCGTGCCCGACCCGTTGACGGCCCTGCCGGGAAGTCCGAGATCGTCACGCAGGTGCGGGACAACGTGTGGCCGATGATCGCCGACGGCCAGGTCAGACCGGTGATCGGCGCCGAGTTCCCGATCTCGCAGGCCCAGGCGGCCCACGAGCTGCTCGAATCCGGCGACGTGTCCGGGAAAGTCATTCTGCGCGTGAGTGATTAGCGCAGGTCAGCCGAGCGAAGCGAGCGCCCGCACCAGCTGATCGACCTCGGCCGCGGTGCTGTAGTGGGCCAGTCCGATCGTCACCGCGCCCCCCACGTCGTTGACCCCGATGACGTCGAGCACGCGAGAACTCGCGTTCGCGATCGCGAGGATTCCGTTGTCGGCGAGCCGCTGCACCACCCGCTCGGCGGGCACGTTCTCGACGGCGAAGCTGAGCACCGGGATGCGCTCCTCCGGGCTGCCGATCACGATCACCGTGGGCAGTACCCGCAGCGAGGACAGCAGATAGTCGAACAGCCCGTCGAGGTAGGCCGAGGCGGACCTCATCGACACCGCGAGCCGTTCACGACGGCTGCCCTGGGCCGAATCTTCAAGACCGGCAAGGTATTCGATGCTCGCCACCAGGCCGGCGAGATAACCGAACTGGTGCGAGCCCAACTCCAGACGAGCCGGTCCGGTTGCGTCGGGGTCCAAGGAGACCGACCCGAATGCGTCGATGAGCGACGGGTCACGGAAGACGAGCGCGCCGACCGGGGGACCACCCCAGGCCAGTGCGTTGAGCGCCACCACGTCGGCCTCCACCTCGTCGATGTCGATGAGGCGGTAGGGTGCGGCGGCCGAGTGATCGACGACGGCGAGGCCGCCGACGTCGTGCACCAGCTTGGTCACCTCGCGCAGCTCGGTGACCGTGCCCAAAGTGGTTGACGCCGAGGTCAATGCGACCAGCCGGGTGGCCCGGTTCACCAGGCCCTCCCACTGCCACGTGGGCAGGTCTCCGGTCTCGATGTCCACCTCGGCCCACTTGACCTGGGCGCCGTAGCGGTTGGCCGCGCGCAACCACGGGGCGATGTTCGCCTCGTCGTCGAGCCGGGACACCACGACCTCGTAACCGAGGCCGACGCGGCCCGATGCCGCATCGGCAAGCGACGTCAGCAGCACTGCGCGGTCGGCGCCGAGGACCACCCCGGCAGGGTCGGCGTTGACCAGATCGGCCACCGCCTGGCGGGCTGCAGCGAGCACCGCCGCGCTGCGCCGCGATGACGGGTGCGGACTGCCCACCGTCGGCATCGAGCCGCGGAACGCGGTGGACACCGCACGGCTGACCGTATCCGGCAGCAGCATGCCGTGCTGCGCGTCGAAGTGCACCCAGCCATCGCCCAACGATGGGTGCAGACCACGCACCCGGGCGACGTCGTATGCCATGTCAGCCCACCTTAGTGCGTCCAGGGAACCTCGCCGTACCGCCGCATCGCGGTCGGTGAGCGATTGCCCGACCTCGCTCGTGCTGCCCATGCCGTGGCCGGTACGGGACATCTGGGCAGCCATACTAGTCCAGTGAGCAACGGGTACGGCGTGCTGGTTGCGTGGGCGTTGCTGGTGATCCCCGGGGCAATCATCGCCCGGTGCGGCGGGCTGGGATGGACCGCCTCGGTGGCCGCCGGGCCGGCTCTGACCTACGGCGCCGTGGCCATGGCAATCGTGCCGTTCGGTGCCCTCGCAGTGCCGTGGAACGCCGGCACGGCGCTGGTTGCTCTCGCGGTGTTGGCAGCTGCGATCGCTGGTTTGCGGCTACTGGCGCGACGAGTCCGGCCGGGCCTGCAGAACCTGCCGCAGAGACCGCGCCCGCCGCGCGGTGCGGCGCTGGTGACCGGGGCAGGCGTCGTCGTCGGCGCGATCCTGATCTGGGTGGCCGCCTCCCGCGGGCTGCAGAACTGGCAGTCGATTCCCAGCACCTGGGACGCGGTCTGGCACGCCAACACCATCCGGTTCATCCTCGACACCGGCCAGGCCTCCCCGACGCACATGGGCGAATTACGCAACATCGAAACCCACGAGGCGCTGTACTACCCGTCCGCGTTCCATGCACTGGCCGCGGTGTTCGCCCAGGTGACCGGGGCGGCGCCGGCGACCGCCTACACGGTCGTCTCCGTCGCGGTGTCCTGCTGGCTGTTCCCGGCCAGCGCGGCGATGTTGACCTGGCAGCTCATGCACCGGTGGGCGGCGCCGTGGCCCACCTTCGGGGCGGCCGCCACCTCGGCGGCGTTGGCCGCGTCGTTCACCGCGGTCCCCTATGTCGAATTCGACACCGCCTCGATCGCCAATCTCGCGGCCTACGGCATCGCCGTCGGCGCGTTCGTGCTCGTCACCACGACGCTGGCCCACCGCGACCGCATCCCGATGGCCGTGCTGGCCGTCGTCGGGGTCTTCTCCGTGCACATCACCGGCGGGGTGGTCACGGTCCTGCTGGTCGCCGCCTGGTGGTCGGTCGAAGCGCTGCGCCGCCCGGTGCGAGGTCGGCTCGGCGATCTCGGCACGCTCGTCGCCGTCGCCGCTCCGTCGGTGGCCCTGCTGCTGCCGCAATTCCTCGGTGTGCTGCAGCAGGCGGAGATCATCGAAGGGCATTCCTTCGTCACCCATCAGGGCAGGAAGCGAGCACTGTTCGACGCGGTCGTGCAGCACACCCGCCACCTCAACGACTTCCCGATCCAATGGTGGCTGGTCGTGCTGGCGGCCGCCGGCGGCATCCTGCTGATCGTTCGGCGGGTGTGGTGGCCCGTGCCGGTGTGGCTGCTGCTGGTCGCCTCGATCGTGCACTCCTCGGCGCCGTTCGGTGGCCCCCTGGGGGCGGCCATCGGCCAGTTCAGCGACCTCTTCTACAGCGACCCGCGCCGGCTGTCCGCGGTGATCACCCTGCTGCTGAGCGCGCTGGCCGGCATCGCGGCCACGGCCGGCGCCTGCTGGTTGGCCGAGCGTGTTCCGACGATTCCGGCGCGCGTCCGCCACGCCGCGGTCGCGGCCGTGCTCGCGGTGGCAGCCGTCTCATCCGCCGTGCACTACCTGCCGCGCCACGAGTTCCTGTTCGGCGACAAGTACGACTCGGTGATCATCGACGGCAAGGACCTCGAGGCGTTCGCGTACCTGGCCACGCTGCCGGGGGCGCGCGACACCCTGATCGCCAACGCCAACACCGACGGCACCGCGTGGATGTACGCCATCGCCGATCTGCATCCGCTGTGGACCCACTACGACTACCCGGTGCAGCAGGGACCCGGCTATCACCGATTCATCATCTGGGCCTACGCCGACGACGCCGACACCGATCCCCGGGTGGCCGAGGCGGTCGCGGCGCTGAACATCCGCTACCTTCTCGTGAGCACGCCGGTGGTGCGGGGATTCGTGATCCCCGACGGGCTGGCGTCGCTGGACAAATCCCGCTCCTGGGAGAAGATCTACGACAACGGCGAGACGCGCATCTATCGGTGGCGCGGAGCCCGACCGGAATGACGACGCAACGCTGGGGCACTCTAGGAACATGACTTCGGGCATGACATCGGACAACGACGACAACATCGAGATCATCGGCGACGGGACGCCCGACGCCGAGCAGAGCTCCGACGGGAAATCGCTCACCGACCTCGTCGAGCAACCGGCCAAAGTCATGCGGATCGGCACCATGATCAAACAGCTGCTCGAGGAGGTGCGCGCCGCCCCGCTCGACGAAGCCAGCCGCGGCCGGCTGCGCGACATCCACCGCACCAGCATCAGCGAGCTGGAGGACGGCCTCGCGCCGGAGTTGCGTGCCGAACTCGAGCGGCTCACGCTGCCGTTTACGGAGGACGCGGTGCCGTCGGATTCGGAGCTGCGGATCGCCCAGGCGCAGCTGGTGGGCTGGCTGGAGGGGTTGTTCCACGGCATCCAGACCGCCCTGTTCGCCCAGCAGATGGCCGCCCGTCAGCAGCTCGAGCAGATGCGCCAGGGGGCACTTCCGCCCGGCGTGAGCATCCCGGGGCAACGCGGCGGGCCCGGGCATCCCGGCACCGGGCAGTACCTGTGAGACGTCGGTGAGCAGTCCCCACAGCTCGACGGAACCGTTCATCGAGACGCGCGACGCGTGGGTGGAGTTTCCGATCTTCGACGCCAAGACGCGTTCGCTGAAGAAGGCGTTCCTCGGCAAGGCCGGCGGCGCGATCGGGCGCAACGAATCCAACGTCGTCGTCATCGAGGCGCTCCGCGACATCACGATGTCGTTGAAGATGGGCGACCGGGTCGGCCTGGTCGGACACAACGGCGCGGGTAAGTCCACCCTGCTGCGCCTGCTGTCGGGCATCTACGAGCCGACTCGCGGCGTGGCGACGGTGCAGGGCCGGGTGGCCCCCGTCTTCGACCTGGGCGTCGGCATGGACCCCGAGATCTCCGGCTTCGAGAACATCATCATCCGCGGCCTGTTCCTCGGGCAGACGCGCAAGCAGATGATGTCCAAGGTCGACGAGATCGCCGAGTTCACCGAGCTCGGCGACTACCTGTCGATGCCGCTGCGGACGTACTCGACCGGTATGCGCGTGCGATTGGCGATGGGTGTGGTGACGAGCATCGATCCGGAGATCCTGCTCCTCGACGAGGGCATCGGCGCGGTCGACGCCGACTTCCTGAAGAAGGCGCAGACCCGACTGGCCGATCTGGTGGCACGGTCGGGAATCCTGGTCTTCGCCAGCCATTCCAACGAGTTCCTGGCCCGCCTGTGCAACACCGCGATGTGGATCGACCACGGCACCGTGAAAATGGAGGGCGGCATCGAGGACGTGGTGCGGGCCTACGAGGGCGAGGACGCCGCACGGCATGTGCGGGAGGTCCTCGAGGAGACCGCGCGTGGGTGAGACCGTATGCGCGGTCGTCGTGACCCATCGCCGTCCCGACGAGCTCGCGAAGTCCCTCGACGTCGTGGCGTCGCAGAGCCGCCGCCCCGACCACCTCATCGTGATCGACAACGACGCCGATGACACGGTGCGGGATATCGTTGCCGGCCAACCGATTTCGACGACCTATTTGGGCTCGAAGCGCAACCTCGGCGGCGCGGGCGGCTTCGCGCTCGGCATGCTGCATGCGCTGGCGCTCGGCGCGGACTGGGTGTGGCTGGCCGACGACGACGGCCGCCCGCAGGACAGTGAGGTGTTGGGGACCTTGCTGCGGTGCGCCGAGCGGCACGGACTCGCCGAGGTGTCGCCGATGGTGTGCAACCTCGACCACCCCGAACGGCTCGCGTTCCCGCTGCGCCGCGGCCTGGTGTGGCGGCGCCTGGCCGGCGAATTGCGCACCGACGGCAGCGGAGACCTGTTGCCCGGCATCGCCTCGCTGTTCAACGGCGCACTGTTCCGCGCGTCGACGATCGAGGCGGTGGGCGTGCCGGATCTGCGGCTGTTCATCCGCGGCGACGAGACCGAGGTGCACCGGCGCCTGATCCGCACGGGTCTGCCGTTCGGCACCTGCCTCGACGCGGTCTATCTCCACCCCTGCGGCACAGAGGAATTCAAGCCCATTCTGGGCGGCCGGATGCACACCCAGTACCCGGACAACGAGATCAAGCGGTTCTACACCTACCGCAACCGTGGCTACCTGCAGGCCCAGCCCGGCATGCGCAAGCTCGTCGCGCAGGAGTGGCTGCGCTTCGGCTGGTACTTCCTGGTGTCGGCGCGCGACCCCCGCGGCTTCGCCGAGTGGATTCGGTTGCGACGGATGGGACGACGAGAGAGGTTCACACGCCGATGACGTTCACCGATGCCGCGGCGCAGTCGAGGACGTTCACCCGCGCATGGGCCGATCTGGTCGGCGGCTTCGGCAAGCGCGAGCTGTGGTTGCACCTGGGTTGGCAGGACATCAAGCAGCGCTACCGACGTTCTGTGCTCGGCCCGTTCTGGATCACCATCGCCACGGGCACGACTGCCGTCGCGATGGGTGCGCTCTATTCCAAGCTGTTCAAACTCGAACTGTCCGAACATCTTCCCTACGTGACGCTCGGGCTGATCATCTGGAACCTGATCAATGCCTCGATCCTCGAGGGCGCCGAGGTGTTCATCGCCAACGAGGGCCTGATCAAACAGCTTCCGACGCCGCTGTCGGTGCACGTGTACCGGCTGGTGTGGCGGCAGATGATCCTGTTCGCCCACAACATCATCATCTTCGTGATCATCGCGATCATCTATCCGAAGCCGTGGACGTGGACCGACCTCGCCGTCATCCCGGCGCTGGGTCTCATTGCGCTGAACTGTGTCTGGGTGTCCCTGTGTTTCGGCATCCTCGCGACCCGCTACCGCGACATCAGCCCGCTGCTGAACAGCCTGGTGCAGCTGCTGTTCTTCATGACGCCGATCATCTGGAACGAGTCCACGCTGCAGGCCCAGGGTGCCGGGCACTGGGCCAAGATCGTCGAACTCAACCCGCTGCTGCACTACCTCGACATCGTGCGCGCACCGCTGCTCGGCGCGGATCAGGAACTGCGGCACTGGCTGGTGGTGCTGGTGCTGACCGTACTCGGTTGGACGTTCGCCGCACTGGCGATGCGCCAGTATCGGGCGCGGGTGCCGTACTGGGTGTGACGCTCAGCTGACCAGGGCGTTCCGATCCGGCTCCGGTCCGAAGACGAACCGGCGGCCCGTGAGCGTGTGCGGGGTGATCCGCACGTAGCGCAGCTTGCGGGTCGCGACCCATGGATACAGGCCGGCGCTGTCGGCCTCGGCGATCTCGGCGGATGCGCTGAGTAGCTTGGCTGTTCCGCGGACCACGACGCTCCACCCCTCGGCGACGTTGTGGTCGTCTGCTTCGAACACGACGTTCTCGTTGAGAACCGCGGTCAGCAGCTTCGTGCCCTCGGCGGTGCGGAACAGCAGGGTCTTGTGCTGGACGACGTAGTTGACGGGAAAGATCTCCGTCCAGCCGCCGACGGTGGTCACCAATCTGCCGAGCGTGAGTCCGGACAGCAGCTGCCAGCTCTGCGATTCGGACAGCTCGGTCACCGGGGCGGTTGTCGCATCCATGTCCACCATGGTCGTCGGCGACGCCGGTGACTCGTAGGGTCCAACGGCACTTCTTCGCCGACTCAGCGGTGCGGCGGTGGGGTCTGCACGGCGGCGTTGATCCGATTCCAGGCGTTGATGGTGACGGCCATCGCGATCACCTGGCCGAGCTCGCGTTGGGTGAACGTGTCGGCGGCGACGGCGTAGACGTCCTCGGGCACCCCGTGATCGCCGAGCACCGTGAGGGATTCGGTGAGCGCGAGGGCAGCCCGTTCGCGCGCACTGAAGAGGTCGCCGGCTTCGGTCCACGCCGCGAGGACGTCGATCTTCTGGTCGCTCACACCCAGTTTGCATGCGTCGCGGGTGTGCATGTCGAGGCAGAACGCGCAGCGGTTCATCTGCGAGGCGCGGATCTTGATCAGCTCACCCAGCTCGGGCTCGACGTCCTTGGCCGCCGCGGTGGAGAGCTTCATCATCGCGTCGTAGAGCTCGGGGGAGCTCTTGTAGATCGGGAATCTCGGGCCGGTCAGTGTCTGTGTCATGACATCGACGCTAGGCGGTAGAAGCCCGCGCCGATGGTTCAATTGACCCGTGGTTTCATGGGCCAATTCAGGTGGGCGCGATCTGCACCTGGAACTGCGGCAGATGCTCGTCCCCGGGACGAGGGGCGCGAAGGAGACGGTGATCGCGGCGCTGCGCGAAGCGGCACGATCCGGCCGGCTGACGCCGGGCACCATGTTGCCGGCGTCGCGCACGTTGGCCGCCGATCTCGGACTGGCCCGCAACACCGTCGCCGACGCTTACGCCGAACTCGTCGCCGAGGGGTGGTTCGGGTCCCGCCAGGGGGCGGGCACCTGGGTGCTGAACACGGCCCAGCCGTCTGCCCACACCCGGCCCCGCGGGCAATCGGTCGCCCCGGTCCACAACCTGATGCCCGGGTCGCCGGATGTGTCGGAGTTCCCCCGAAGCCAGTGGATCGCGTCGACGCGTCGCGCGCTGATCGCCGCGCCGAACTCCGCACTGCACCTGGGAGACCCGCGGGGACGTATCGAGTTGCGTTCTGCCTTGGCGGATTATCTGGCGCGCGCACGCGGTGTTCGAACTTCGCCGGAGTCGATCGTCATCTGCGCCGGCGTCCGCCACGGCGTGGAGCTGCTGACCCGGGCGCTGGGCGGTCCGATTGCGGTCGAAGCGTATGGGCTGCACTTGTTTCGCGATGCGATCACGGCAGCGGGCGGGTCGACGGTGCCGATCGGCGTCGACGACCACGGCGCCGTCGTCGAGGAACTGGAGGGGCTCGACGCTGCCGGCGTGCTTCTGACACCGGCGCACCACAATCCGCTGGGGATGCCGCTGCACCCGTCGCGACGTACCGCGGTGGTCGAATGGGCCCGCCGGACATCGGCTTTCGTGCTCGACGACGACTACGACGGGGAATTTCGCTTCGATCGCCAACCCATCGGCGCGCTGCAGGCGTTGGACCCGGGACGGGTGGTCTACCTCGGATCGGTCAGCAAGAGCTTGTCACCGGCATTGCGGCTGGGGTGGCTCGCCTTGCCCGAGACGCTGGTCGATCCGGTCGTCGACGCCGCTGGCGGCCAACAGTTCTCCGTCGACGTGATCAACCAACTCACCCTGGCCGACTTCGTGTCGCGGGGGTACTACGACCGCCACATCCGACGGATGCGCGGGCGGTACCGGCGGCGCAGGGACGCACTCGTGGGCGCACTGACACCGTTCGACGTCGGCACGGCCGGATTGGCTGCCGGACTCAATCTGCTGGTGACGCTGCCCGACGGCACCGAGGCCGAGGTGATGCGCCGGGCGGGCGAGGCCGGGATCGCGCTGACCGGGCTGTCGATCCTGCGCCACCCCGACGCGGCTGTCGATCAGCGCGACGGCATCGTCGTCGGGTACGCCGCGCCACCCGAACATGCCTTCGGCGCGGCGATCTCGGCGTTGTGTGAGGTGCTGGCCGCCAGTCGGTTGTAGCGTCGCACCATGCGGCGTCACATGAACGCGTACGAGCGAATTCTCGAACGCTTCGCGCGTACGCAGCCGGGCTACTGGTACGTCACCCGGCTGGCGCCACGGATCGATCCGCCGCTACTGCGCCTCAGCGGCGGTCGCATCAGCAGTGTGTTCCCGGTTCCGGCGATGCTGTTGACGACGATCGGCGCCAAGACCGGCCAGCGCCGCACCTTGCCGCTGCTGTATGTGGTCGACGGTGATTCGATGATCCTGATCGCGTCCAACTATGGCCGGCCGGGCAACCCGTCGTGGTATCGCAATCTGAAGGTCAACCCCCGCGTCGAAGTCCTCGCCGGCCGGCGCAGCGGCACCTACACCGCGTCGGAGATCACCGACCCTGCCGAGCGCACCGATGCATGGGAGAGGGCCGTGGACCTCTACGCCGGTTACGCGGATTACGAAGTGCGAGCGGGTGATCGAACCATTCCGCTGGTCCGACTGCGGCGGATCCCATGACAAAGGGCGCCCCTTGTGGGGGCGCCCTTTGCCGTTCTCCGAGGGGGGATCTCGGAGGGGACTACTTCACCGTGACGTAGATCGTCTGGTTGATGGTCGAGCGGTTCGAATCGCCGTTGGAGGTACCGAACGGCTCGGCGCCGCGCTGGATGGGCCCGCGGGTCACGGAGACGACCGACGCCTCGTCCAGCGGTGCGCTGGACTGGCGGGTCACGACGACCCGGTTGCCCTGCGCCTCGAGCTCGCTGATGGTCTGCTCGGCGTCGCCTCCGGTCGGGGCGGCGAATGCGGGGGCGGCCAAGCCCAGGGCTCCGGCAGTCAGGGCGGCGGCGGCAGCTGTGGTGATGGTGAACTTCTTCATTGTCTTGCCCTCTTCTGGTTTTCGATCGTGGTGATCTGATAGCTGGAACTCGCCCGCGCCCCAGAACATTTCGGGTGGCAGAAATTTGATCATCGGTGGCAGAAACACATGACTGAAACTTGTCGGCACACCCGGTATACTCGAACACATGTTCGAAGAATCGGATCTGACCGCGTTGAGCGCCGCAGATCTGATCGACGCCGCCCGGCAATGGGCGCGCGACGAGAACGCCGCCGCGGCCCGCAAGATGGCGGTGATGGCCGAGTTGTTCACCCGGCGCACGGGAGTCGACGCCGAGGATCGCTCCGGCTGGTGGCTCGATCCCGAGGCAGCGGTGGCCGCAGAGGTGGCGGTGGCCGTGGGCGTCACGCAGGGGCTTGCACTCCACCAGACCCAACGCGCGGTGGCGCTCAGAGATCGGCTCCCCCGGGTGGCGGCGCTGTTCGCCGACGGCCTCATCACCGATCTGCTGATCCGCAAGATCGTCTACCGCACCGGACTGGTGACCGACCCGGCGGTGATGGCCGAGGTCGATGCGGTGATCGCGGACCGGGTCGGCCGCTGGGGGCAGCTGTCGGAGAAGAAGCTCGAGCAGGCCATCGACGCGACCGTGTTGGCGCACGATCCGATCGCGGTGCGTCAGGTGGTGGAATCCGCGACGGAACGGCGGGTCGAGTTCGGGTCGCCCTCTGACGCGCCGGGATTCACGAGCGTCTGGGCCCTGCTGCCCGCCGCCGACGCGACCGCGCTGCAGGACCGCCTGGAGGCGATTGCGCACACCGTCTGCGCGGCGGACCCCCGCAGCCTCCAGAACCGCAGGGCCGACGCGCTGAATGCCGTCGGTGCCGGGCTCGACGCGCTGGTGTGTCAGTGCGGTCTCGAGGATTGCGACGCCGCCAGCGGGCCGACGCCGAGCCGGAACACGACGGTGTTCGTGATCGCCGACAGCGAGACCGTGAAAGACACGGCCACCCCGGCACCCGCCCGCACGAACAAGCCCGCACTCCTCTTCGGGTCCGGCGTCACTCCGGTGGAGGCGTTGAACCTGACCCGGGCGCGCCTACGCCAGATCGTGCACCCGGGGGACTCTCTGCCCGAAGGCCGCTACACGCCGTCGCGCGCACTCGCCGAGTTTGTCCGCTGCCGCGATGTCACCTGCCGCTTTCCCGGCTGCGACGTGCCCGCCACCGAAGCCGACATCGATCACACCGTCCCCTACCCCGTCGGACCCACCCATGCGTCGAACCTCAAGGCGCTGTGCCGTTTTCATCATCTCCTGAAGACGTTCTGGGACGGCCCCGAGGGCTGGCGCGACCGTCAGCTGCCCGACGGCACGGTGATATGGACCAGCCCGACCGGCCACGAGTACACGACGTATCCGGGCAGTCGGGATCTCTTCCCGTCGCTGTGCCGCCCGACCGGCACGCTGTGGGACGACGACCCGCCGAGACCCGCAGCCTGCGTGGCGCGCGGTGCGATGATGCCGCGGCGACGACACACCCGCGCGCAGAACCGAGCCCGCGCGGTCACCGCGGCGCGTCGCCTCAACCAACAGCACGGCGCCGAACCCCACGGACCTCCCCCGTTCTAAGCTGCCCGGGTGGCCGAGCCCCCGCTGTCACCGCAGCTGAGTCTGACGACGCAGATCTGGCGGTTCGTCGTGACCGGTGGGCTGGCGGCCGTCGTGGACTTCGGGCTGTACGTGGCGTTGCTCGCCGCGGGCCTGCACGTCAACGTCGCCAAGACGCTGAGCTTCATCGCCGGGACGACGACGGCCTACCTGATCAATCGACGGTGGACCTTCCAGGCGCCGCCCAGCCGCGCGCGGTTCATCGCAGTGGTGGTGCTCTATGCGGTCACCTACGCGGTTCAGGTGGGCATCAACTACGTGTTCTACCTGCAGTTCCAGAACCAGCCCTGCCAGGTCCCGGTCGCGTTCGTCATCGCGCAGGGCACCGCGACCGTGATCAACTTCATCGTGCAGCGCGCCGTCATCTTCCGGCTGCGATGACGGTCGGCCCGGCGGCACGAACAGCGCTGGTCACCGACGGTTGGCATGCCGTCGTGCGTCGGTCGGCACCGGCGCTGGCCGCCTGGGCCACGTTGATGCTCGCCGAGCTCTACGTTCTGGTCGCCTCGGGTGACCAGGACATCGACATCAGCACGTCCCCGACGATCGCCGATTGGTCGGTGCTCGTGGTGCTGGCCGCGCTCGTCCCGCTGATGGCGGGCGTCGCGTTCGCCGTGAGCCGCATCGCGAGCACGGGGGCGCGCGCGGTCATCGCGTGGGGCTCGATCGTGGTCGGTCTGGCGTCGGACACCTATGAGGCCGGTGGGTGGACGGCCTTCGGCACCGAAGCCGTCGACGTGGCGGTGGTCCTCGTGATCCTGGGCGCGAGCGGCTGCGGGTTCGGCGCGATCCTGGCCTGGGCGCTGCGCACCACGTTCACCCATCTGCGCTCGGCGGGCCAACTGTTCGCCAGGGCACTTCCGGTGGTTCTGCTCACCCTTCTGGTGTTCTTCAACAACACCGTCTGGTACATCGCCGCCAACCTCGAGACCAGCCGGATCTGGCTGCTGGCCGGCGGCATGGCCGCGATCGCGCTGACCTTCACGGTCACCGAGTCCATCCACGCCTGCCGCCCTCTGATCGCCGACATCGAGCCACCGTTGCGCCGGTCGGAAAGGGCCAAGGTCGTCGCGGTGGTGTCCCTTGCTCAGAGCATCCAGGCACTGGTCGTCGCCCTCGTGACCGGCGTGATCTTCTTCGTGATGGGGCTCGTGGTGCTCAACGACACGGTGCTCGACCACCTGACCGACGGGAATCCGGCGCGCAGCCAGTGGCTGGACATCGCACTCCCGATCGACCAGGCGCTGGCCCACATCACACTCATCCTGATCGCGATGACGTTCATGTATCTCAGCGCCCGCGCCGCCACCGATGCCAAACACCGCACCGACTTCGTCGACCCGCTGCTCGACGACCTCCGCGCCACCCTCGCGCTGCACCGAGTGGCCGCTGCGAAGCGGTACCCTCTGTGACGATGTTTCGCACCGAGTTTCCGACCACCGCCAAGCGCCTGACCGGCTGGGGCCGCACCGCTCCGACCGTCGCGCAGGTGCTGACGACGCCGGATCCCGAGGTGATCGTCAAGGCCGTCACCCGCGCCGCCGAAGACCCCGACCGGGGGGTACTCGCCCGTGGCCTCGGCCGCTCGTACGGTGACAACGCCCAGAACGGCGGCGGCCTGGTCATCGACATGAACGCGCTCAACCGCATCCATGCGATCAACACCGACGACGCGCTCGTCGACGTCGATGCCGGCGTCAACCTCGACCAGCTGATGCGCGCGGCGCTGCCGCTCGGACTGTGGGTGCCCGTGTTGCCCGGCACCCGCCAGGTCACCATCGGCGGCGCCATCGCCTGCGACATCCACGGCAAGAACCACCACAGTGCCGGCAGCTTCGGCAACCACGTCCGCTCGATGGAGCTGCTCACCGCCGATGGCCAGGTCCGCACGATCACCCCCGACGGTCCCGAGCGTGAGCTCTTCTGGGCCACCGTCGGCGGCAACGGGCTGACCGGCATCATCCTGCGCGCCACCATCGCGATGACGCCGACCGAGACCGCGTACTTCATCGCCGACGGTGACGTCACCGCGAGCCTCGACGAGACGATCGCGTTCCACAGCGACGGCACCGAGGACAACTACACCTACTCCAGCGCGTGGTTCGACGCGATCAGCGCCCCGCCCAAGCTCGGCCGCGCCGCCATCTCCCGCGGTTCCCTGGCCACCCTCGACCAGCTGCCGCCGAAGCTGCAGAAGAATCCGCTGAAATTCGATGCGCCGCAACTGCTCACGCTGCCCGACGTGTTCCCCAACGGCTTGGCGAACAAGTACACCTTCATGCCGATCGGCGAGCTCTGGTACCGCAAGTCGGGCACCTACCGCGGCAAGGTCCAGAACCTGACGCAGTTCTACCACCCGCTCGACATGTTCGGGGAGTGGAACCGGGCCTACGGCTCACTGGGTTTCGGCCAGTACCAGTTCGTGGTTCCTACCGACGCCGTCGAGGAGTTCAAGGCGATCCTCGTCGACATCCAGCGCTCCGGGTTCTACTCCTTCCTCAACGTGTTCAAGCTGTTCGGTCCGGGAAACCAAGCGCCGCTGAGCTTTCCGATCCCCGGCTGGAACGTGTGCGTGGATTTCCCGATCAAGCCGGGCCTCAACGAGTTCCTCAACGGACTCGACAAGCG
This sequence comes from Mycobacterium sp. PSTR-4-N, assembly GCF_022348085.1. Taxonomy (GTDB): domain Bacteria; phylum Actinomycetota; class Actinomycetes; order Mycobacteriales; family Mycobacteriaceae; genus Mycobacterium. Next base: position 278,621 of record NZ_JAKRFN010000006.1, read on the forward strand.
GGTCCTCGAGTTCGGCGGCCGCCTCTACACCGCCAAGGATTCCCGCACCACAGCCGAGACCTTCCACGCCATGTACCCGCGCATCGACGAGTGGATCGCGGTGCGCCGCAGGGTCGATCCCACCGGGGTCTTCGCCTCCGACATGGCTCGACGACTGGAGCTTCTGTAAATGGTGTTTGATGCCACCGGCAACCCCCAGACCATCCTGCTGCTCGGAGGCACCTCCGAGATCGGGCTGGCGATCTGCGCTCGCTACCTGCGCAACGCCGCGGCCCGCGTGATCCTGGCGTGCATGCCGGGCGATCCGCTGCGCGATGCGGCCGAGGCGCAGATGCGCGATGCGGGTGCCAAGGCCGTCGAGGTCATCGACTTCGACGCCCTCGACACCGACAGCCACCCCGCCGTCATCGACACTGCATGGTCGAAGGGGGACGTCGACGTCGCGATCGTGGCGTTCGGCCTCCTCGGCGACGCCGAGGAGCTGTGGCAGAACCAGCGCAAAGCCGTCCAGATCGCCGACATCAACTACACCGCCGCCGTCTCGGTGGGCGTGCTCGTCGGTGACAAGATGCGCGCGCAGGGCTCCGGTCAGATCATCGCGATGAGCTCCGCCGCCGGCGAACGCGTGCGGCGCTCCAACTTCGTCTACGGCTCCACCAAGGCGGGCCTGGACGGTTTCTACCTCGGTCTGGGAGAAGCATTGCGCGAGTACGGCGTTCGGGTGCTCGTCATCCGGCCCGGCCAGGTGCGCACCCGCATGAGCGCACACGTCAAGGAAGCGCCGTTGACCGTCGACAAGGAGTACGTCGCCGAACTCGCGGTCACCGCGTCGGCCAAGGGCAAGGATCTGGTGTGGGCGCCCGGCGCGTTCCGTTACGTGATGATGGTGCTGCGCCACATCCCCCGCCCGATCTTCCGCAAGCTGCCCATCTGATGCCCAGCGCGCTGGCCGCGCCGGTTCGAGTGGCCGGCCAGATGGCCGTCGCGGCCGCGATTGCTGCCGTGGTCGCGGTCGTCAGCCTGGCCGCGATCGCGCGCGTCGAGTGGCCGGCCTACAACTCCTCCAATCAGCTGCACGCGCTGACCACGGTCGGTCAGGTCGTCTGTCTGGCAGGGCTTCTCGCCGCCGGGCTGGTGTGGCGTCGTGGGCGCCGCACCGTGGCCCGCCTCGGCGCGGTGCTGTTCCTCGCCGCCTTCTCCGTGGTGACGCTGGGGATGCCGCTGGGCGCCACCAAGCTGTACCTGTTCGGGATCTCCGTCGACCAGCAGTTCCGCACCGAATACCTGACGCGGTTGACCGACTCGGCCGCCCTGCACGACATGACCTACATCGGCCTGCCGCCGTTCTATCCGCCCGGCTGGTTCTGGCTCGGCGGCCGGCTCGCTGCGCTGACCGGCACGCCGGCCTGGGAGATGTTCAAGCCCTGGTCGGTCCTCTCGATCACGATCGCGATCGTGCTCGCGTTCGCGCTGTGGGCCGCGATGATCCGCTTCGAGTACGCCCTCGTTGTCAGCACCGCGACCGCCGCCACCGCGCTCGCCTACACCCCCGCCGAGCCTTACGCCGCGATCATCACCGTGCTGCTGCCGCCGATCTTCGTGCTGGCGTGGTCGGGACTGGGCGGCAAGACCCGGGGAGGCGGGAAAACCGGGTGGGCCGCTGTCGTCGCCGTCGGCATCTTCCTCGGCGGCGCGGCGCTGTTCTACACACTGCTGCTCGCCTACGCCGCGTTCACGCTGACGATCATGGCGGTGCTGCTGGCCGTCACCCGCAGGCACTGGGACCCGCTCCTGCGTCTCGCCGTCATCGCGGTCATCTCCGGTGCGATCGCGCTGATCGGGTGGGCGCCCTACTTGATCGCCGCGGCGAAAGGCACGCCCGCCGATCGCGGCACCGCCCAGCACTACCTGCCCGTCGACGGTGCCCAGCTGTCGTTCCCGATGCTGGAGTTCACGCTGCTCGGTGCGCTGTGCCTGCTGGGCACGCTCTGGCTCGTGATCAGGGCGCGCAGCTCCACCCGTGCGGGTGCGCTGGCCGTGGCGGTGCTCGCCGTCTACGCCTGGTCCCTGCTGTCGATGTTGACCACGCTGGTCGGCACCACGCTGCTGTCGTTCCGGCTGCAATCGACGCTCACCGTGCTGCTCACCGCCGCCGGCGCATTCGGCTTCATCGAGACGGCCCGCGCCCTGGCCGCACGGGTGAGCGCACCGAACGCCCACCGGGTGGTCGCCGTCGCCACCGCGGTCGGCGCGCTCGGCGCGCTCACCTTCAGCCAGGACATCCCCGACGTGCTGCGCTCCGACATCGTCGTCGCCTACACCGACACCGACGGCTCCGGCCAGCGCGCCGACCGCAGGCCCCCCGGCGCCGAGCAGTACTACCGCGAGGTCGACGCGAAGATCCAAGAGGTGACCGGCCGGCCCCGCAACGAGACCGTGGTGATGACGGCCGACTACAGCTTCCTGTCCTACTACCCCTACTACGGCTTCCAGGGTCTGACGTCGCACTACGCCAACCCGCTGGCCCAGTTCACCGAACGGGCGGGCGCCATCGAGGGGTGGTCGATGCTGACCAGCGCCGATCAGTTCATCGCCGCGTTGGACGCGCTGCCGTGGCAGCCGCCCAGCGTCTTCCTGATGCGCCGCGGCGCGGGCGACACCTACACGCTGCGGCTGGCCTCCGACGTCTACCCCAATCAACCCAATGTGCGGCGCTACCACGTCGCCCTCGACGAGGCGCTGTTCGACGATCCACGCTTCGACGTGTCCACGATCGGGCCGTTCGTGCTGGCCATCCGCACGCCCTCTACGATCTAGCTCCGTGGCGGAGCAGCAGGCGAGGAGTGGTAACCACCGCACCGCGCGCCTGATCGCGATCATCGCGGGCCTGCTGGGCACCGCGCTGGCGATCGCCACCCCGCTGTTGCCGGTGACGCAGACCACCGCGCAGCTGAACTGGCCGCAGAACGGGGTGCTCGCCAGCGTCGACGCCCCGCTGATCGGTTACGTCGCCACTGATCTCGACATCACGATCCCCTGCCAGGCAGCCGCGGGGCTGGACCGGCCCGGCCGCTCCGTGCTGCTGTCCACCGTGCCCAAACAGGCACCCAAGGCCGTCGACCGCGGGCTGCTCATCGAGCGGGTCAACAACGACGTTCTGGTGATCGTCCGCAACACCCCGGTGGTCAGCGCACCGCTGGACCAGGTCCTCAGCCCGGCCTGCCGCGAGCTGACGTTCACCGCCCACGCCGACAAGGTGACCGGCGAGTTCGTCGGTCTCACCCAGCCGCCCGACTCCTCCGATGCCGGAGAGCCGCTTCGCGGTGAGCGCAGCGGCTACGACTTCCGCCCTCAGATCGTCGGTGTGTTCACCGACCTGTCTGGCCCGGCGCCGCCCGGTCTGGCGTTCTCGGCCACCGTCGATTCCCGTTACAGCACGTCGCCGACGGTGCTCAAGCTCGTCGCGATGATCGTCGGGCTCGCGATGACGATCGTCTCGCTGGCCGCGCTGCACGTGCTCGACAGTGCCGACGGCCGACGGCACAAGCGGTTCCTGCCGCCGCGCTGGTGGTCGCTGTCCCCGCTGGACGGGCTGGTCACCGTCGTGATGGTGTGGTGGCACTTCGTCGGCGCCAACACCGCCGACGACGGCTACATCCTGACCATGGCGCGGGTGTCGGAGAACGCCGGCTACATGGCCAACTACTACCGCTGGTTCGGCACCCCCGAATCGCCGTTCGGGTGGTACTACGACCTGCTCGCCCTGTGGGCGCACGTCAGCACCACCAGTGTGTGGATGCGGCTGCCCACGCTGCTGATGGGGCTGGCCTGCTGGTGGGTGATCAGCCGCGAGGTGATCCCCCGCCTCGGCGACGCGGTCAAACACAGCCGGGCCGCGGCGTGGACGGCCGCCGGGCTCTTCCTGGCGTTCTGGCTGCCGCTGAACAACGGTCTGCGTCCGGAGCCGATCATCGCGCTCGGCATCCTGCTGACCTGGTGCTCGGTCGAGCGCGGCGTCGCCACCAGCCGACTGTTGCCCGTGGCGATCGCCGTGATCATCGGGGCCCTCACGCTGTTCTCCGGTCCCACCGGCATCGCCGCCATCGGCGCGCTACTGGTTGCCGTCGGGCCGCTGAAAACGATTGTGGCCGCCCATGTCTCGCGGTTCGGCTACTGGGCGCTGCTGGCGCCGATCGCCGCCGCGGGCACCGTGACGATCTTCCTGATCTTCCGCGATCAGACGCTGGCCGCCGAACTGCAGGCCAGCAGCTTCAAGTCCGCCGTCGGACCCAGCCTGGCCTGGTTCGACGAGCACATCCGCTACTCGCGACTGTTCACCACCAGCCCCGACGGGTCGGTGGCCCGTCGGTTCGCGGTGCTGACCGTGCTGCTGGCGCTGGCCGTGGCGATCGCGATGACGCTACGCAAGGGCCGGATACCTGGGACCGCACTCGGACCGAGCCGCCGCATCATCGGGATCACCGTCATCGCGTTCCTGGCGATGATGTTCACCCCGACCAAGTGGACCCACCACTTCGGCGTGTTCGCCGGGCTGGCCGGTTCGCTGGGCGCTCTGGCGGCCGTGGCCATCTCGACCGCAGCCATGCGGTCCCGCCGCAACCGCACCGTGTTCGCCGCGGCCGTACTGTTCGTCACCGCGCTGTCGTTCGCGACCGTCAACGGGTGGTGGTACGTCTCCAACTTCGGTGTGCCGTGGTCGAATTCGTTCCCGGAATGGCACTTCGGGTTCACCACCATGCTGCTCGGGCTCTCCGTGCTCGCCCTGCTGGTGGCCGCCTGGGTGCACTTCTCGGGACGCGATGCCGCACCCGAGGGGCCCCCGCGGCGCTGGCGGTCTGTGGCCCGCGCGCCGCTGGCGATCGCCACCTGGGCCCTGGTGATCTTCGAGGTGGGCTCGCTGACGCTGGCGATGACCGGCCAGTACCCGGCCTGGACGGTCGGCCGGTCCAACCTCGAGGCGTTGACCGGAAAGACGTGCGGCATGGCCGAAGACGTCATGGTCGAGCAGGATCCCAACGCCGGCATCCTCACCCCGATCGACACCCCGGTGAGCATCTCGCTCGGCGCCGCGCGATCGGAAGGGTTCACCCCGAACGGGATTCCGGCCGACGTGTCCGCCGACCCGGTGTCCGAGCAGCCCGGCTCCGACAACTTCGCCGACTCCGACAGCGGGGTGGTCACCGGCAGCGAAGCGGGCACCGAGGGCGGCACGACCGCCGCTGCCGGGATCAACGGCTCCCGCGCCCGGCTGCCCTACAACCTGAACCCCGCGCGCACCCCCGTGCTGGGCAGCTGGCGCAGCGGCACGCAGGCGCCCGCGTTCCTGCGCTCGGCCTGGTACCGCCTGCCCGCCGGCTGGAACGCCGGCGACCGCTCCGACTCACTGCTGGTGGTGTCGGCGGCGGGCCGGTTCGACCCCGACGACCTCGTGGTCCAGTGGGCGGGCGACGACGACATCCCGGGCGGCAGCGTCGGCTTCGCCGATGTGGGTGCGGCACCCGCGTGGCGCAACCTGCGTGTGCCGCTGTCGGCCATCCCCGCCGACGCCACTCGGATCCGGCTGGTGGCCACCGACGACGATCTCAGCCCGACGCACTGGATCGCCGTCACCCCGCCCCGCATCCCGGAGCTGCGCACGCTGCAGGACGTCGTGGGTTCCAGCGACCCCGTGCTGCTGGACTGGTTGGTCGGGCTCGCGTTCCCGTGCCAACGTCCGTTCGGACACCGCCTCGGCGTCATCGAGGTGCCCAAGTGGCGCATCCTGCCGGACCGCTTCGGCGCCGAGGCCAACTCGCCGGTGATGGACTACCTCGGCGGTGGCCCGCTCGGCATCACCGAACTCCTGTTGCGCGCCACCACCGTGCCGACTTACCTGAAGTACGACTGGTCCCGCGACTGGGGTGCGCTGCAGCAGCTCACGCCCTACTACCCGGGCGCTGACGTGGCGCGACTGGATATCGGTTCGGCAACGCGTAGCGGGCTGTGGAGCCCGGCGCCGCTGCGTCTGTCCTAGACCCGTCTACCATCGAGCCTCGTGCCTGCCCGCAGTTCCCGTCTCGTCGCGATCCTCGCGGGAGTTCTGGGACTCATCGGCATCCTGTGCTGCGCTGTCACACCGCTTCTCCCGGTCACCCAGCAGACCGCCACGATCCTCTGGCCGCAGGGCGCCGACGCCGACGGCTCCGTCAGCGACATCACCGCGCCGCTGGTCTCCGGCGCCCCCAGGGCGCTCGACGTCACGATCCCCTGCACCGCGGTGGCGAGCCTGCCCGCCGACGGCGGAGTGGTGTTCTCGACGATCCCGGCCGACGGGATCGACGCCGGCCGGAACGGGCTGTTCGTCCGGGCCAACGCCGACGTCGTCTACGTCGCGTTCCGCGACACCGTCGCCGCGGTCGCGCCCCGGCAGGACGTGGACCGCGGCGCGTGCAGCGCGCTGCGGCTGTGGGCCAACGTCGGTGCGGTCGGAGCCGATTTCGTCGGCATCCCCGGCGCGACGGGCACGCTCGGCGTCGACAAGCGCCCCCAGGTGGCCGGTGTGTTCACCGATCTGCAGGTCCCGGTGCAATCGGGCCTGAACGCGCGTATCGACGTCGACACCCGTTTCATCACCACGCCGACCGCGCTGAAGACGCTGGTGATGGCGCTCGGCGTCGTCTGTGTGATCGGCTCGATCATCGCGCTCGCGGTGCTCGACCGGGTGTCCGGACGGCGCCCGCCGCGCACCCCGCGACGCGTCGGCTGGGCGACCTGGGTGGCCGATCTCGGCGTGATCGGCGGCCTGCTGATCTGGCATGTCGTCGGTGCGACGTCCTCCGACGACGGTTACAACCTGACGATGGCGCGGGTGGCCGGCGAAGCCGGCTACACCACCAACTACTACCGCTATTTCGGGGCGTCCGAGGCGCCGTTCGACTGGTACCAGAGCGTGCTGGCCCACCTGGCCTCGATCAGCGCCGCCGGAGTGTGGATGCGACTGCCCGCCACGCTCGCCGGCATCGGCACCTGGCTGATCATCAGTCGGTGCCTGCTTCCCCGGCTGGGCCGCCGCGTCGCCGCGAACCGCGTGGCCACCTGGACCGCCGCCGCGGTGTTCCTCGCGGCGTGGCTGCCCTTCAACAACGGGTTGCGGCCCGAACCGCTCATCGCCTTCGCCGTGGTGGCGATCCTGATGCTGGTCGAGTGGACCCTCGGGACCCGTCGGCTGTGGCCGTCGGCCGTCGCGATCGTGATCGCGATGTTCTCCGTGACGCTGGCACCGCAGGGCCTGGTCGCGCTGGCGCCGCTGCTGGTGGGCGCACGCGGCATCACCCGCGTCGTGTCGAGCCGCCGCCGCACCGACGGATTCGCGGCGACACTGCTGCCCCTGGTCGCGGCCGTCTCGCTGGTCTCGGTGATCGTGTTCCGCGACCAGACACTCGCGACGGTCGCCGAATCGGTGCGCATAAAGTACGTCGTCGGGCCGACGATCCCCTGGTACCAGGAGTTCCTGCGCTACTACTACCTCACCGTCGAAGAGAGCGTCGACGGTTCGCTGACGCGCCGGTTCGCCGTGCTGGTCCTGCTGCTGTGTGTGTTCGGGCTGATCATGGTGCTGCTGCGACGCGGCCGGGTGCCCGGCGCGGTGAGCGGGCCGGTGTGGCGGCTGACGGGCAGCGCCGCCATCGGTCTGCTGCTGCTGACCCTGACCCCGACGAAGTGGGCGGTGCAGTTCGGTGCCTTCGCCGGGCTGGCCGGTGCGCTCGGCGGGGTGACTGCTTTCGCGTTCGCCCGCGTCGGGCTGCACAGCCGCCGCAACCTCGCGCTGTACGTGACCGCCCTGCTGTTCGTCCTGGCCTGGGCGACCTCCGGCATCAACGGCTGGTTCTACGTCGGCAACTACGGCGTCCCGTGGTTCGACAAGCAGCCGGTGATCGCGCACTTCCCGGTCACCACGATCTTCCTGGTGCTGGCCATCGCGGGTGGCCTGCTCTCGGCCTGGCTGCACTTCCGCATCGACTACGCGGGCCACACCCAGGTCGCCGACACCGGCCGCAACCGCGCGCTGGCGTCCACCCCGCTGCTCGTCGTCGCGATCATCATGGTCGTCCTCGAACTCGGCTCGATGCTCAAGGCGACCGCGGGCCGCTACCCCGTCTACACCACCGGCGCAGCCAACATCGCCGCGCTGCGTTCGGGCCTGAGCACGGACAGCTGCGCGATGGCCGACGACGTCCTCGTCGAAGCCGACACCAACGCCGGCATGCTGCAACCGGTTCCGGGTCAACAGTGGGGCCGGTACGGACCGCTCGGCGGCGAAGACCCGGTCGGGTTCACGCCCAACGGCATCAGCGACACCCTCGAGCCGGCCGAGCCCGTCGCCGCCAACCCGGGCACCGTCAACACCGACGGCCCGGTGGACAAACCGAACATCGGCATCGGATACGCCGCAGGCACCGGCGGCGGCTACGGCCCCGAAGGCGTGAACGGTTCCCGGGTGTTCCTGCCGTTCGGGCTGGACCCCAAGCGCACTCCGGTGATGGGCAGCTACGGCGAGAATGCCGTCGCGGCGAAGGCCACCTCGGCCTGGTACCAGTTGCCTCCCCGAACCCCCGACCGGCCGCTGGTGAGCGTCGCCGCGGCCGGGGCCATCTGGTACTACAACGAGGACGGCTCGTTCAACTATGGCCAGTCACTGAAGCTGCAGTGGGGCGTGCACCGGCCCGACGGCTCCTACCAGGCGCTGAACGAAGTCCAACCCATCGACATCTTCCAGCAGAAGGCGTGGCGCAATCTGCGCTTCCCGTTGACGACGGCGCCGCCGGAGGCCAACGTCGCCCGCATAGTCGCCGACGACCCCAACCTGTCCGAGGACCAGTGGTTCGGGTTCACCCCGCCGCGGGTGCCGGTGCTGCAGACCGCCCAGCAGTTCCTCGGCAGCGACACCCCGGTGCTGATGGACATCGCCACCGCCGCGAACTTCCCCTGCCAGCGGCCGTTCGCCGAGCACCTCGGGATCGCCGAGCTGCCGGAGTACCGCATCATCCCGAACTTCAAGCAGATGGTGGTGTCGTCGAACCAGTGGCAGTCAGCCGAATCGGGCGGACCGTTCCTGTTCATCCAAGCCCTGCTGCGGACGGCGACGATTCCGACGTACCTGCGTGACGACTGGTACCGCGACTGGGGCTCACTGGAGCGCTACATCCGCGTCGTACCGCGCGACGAGGCGCCCGACGCCGTCGTCGAGGAAGGATCGACCCGAGTGTTCGGCTGGAGCCGGGGCGGACCGATCAGGGCTCTGCCGTGAACGGAGTGAACGGCAGCATGGATGTAGCCGTGAGGCGCGACGACGTGAAGGTGGCGCGCTGGGTCGCGACGATCGCGGGGTTGCTCGGCTTCGTGCTGGCGGTGGCCACCCCGCTGCTGCCGGTCACCCAGACCACGGCGACGCTGAACTGGCCGCAACAGGGCCGGGTGGACAACGTCACCGCGCCGCTGATCTCGCAGGCCCCGGTCACGCTCACCGCCTCCATCCCGTGCCCCGTGCTGGCCGGCATGCCCGCTCGGGGCGGTCTGGCGCTGGGCACGGCACCCGCGCAGGGCCGTGATGCGGCGCTTAACGCGATGCTGGTCAACGTCACCGCCTCCCGCGTCGACGTGATCGTCCGCAACGTCGTGGTGGCCAGCGTCAACCGCAACCGCATCGGCGGTTGTGAGCGCCTGGACATCACGTCCTCGCACGACGGCACCTTCGCCGAATTCGTCGGCCTGAGGAAGTCCGACGGAACACCGCAGCGCACCGGCTACGACGACCCCAACCTGCGGCCGGCCATCGTCGGCGTGTTCACCGACCTGGTCGGCCCGGCACCGCCGGGCCTGCAGTTCTCCGCGACCATCGACACCCGCTTCACCAGCCACCCCAGCGCGCTCAAGCTGACCGCGATCCTGCTCGCGATCGTCTCGACGGTGATCGCGCTGCTCGCCCTGTGGCGCCTGGACCGCCTCGACGGGCGCCGCATGCACCGGCTCATCCCGATGCGCTGGCGGTCGCTCTCGGCGGTCGACGGCGTCGTCGTCGGCGGCTTCCTGCTCTGGTACGTGATCGGCGCCAACAGCAGCGACGACGGCTACATCCTGGGCATGGCCCGGGTGGCCGACCACGCCGGCTACATGTCGAACTACTTCCGCTGGTTCGGCAGCCCCGAGGACCCGTTCGGCTGGTACTACAACCTGCTGGCGTTGATGACGCACGTCAGTGACGCCAGCATCTGGATTCGGTTGCCCGACCTGGTGTGCTCGCTCATCTGCTGGCTGCTGCTGTCCCGGGAGGTGCTGCCCCGGCTCGGCCCGGCCGTGTGGAGCAGCCGGGCTGCGATGTGGGCCGCCGGGTTCGTGCTGCTGGCGGCATGGATGCCGTTCAACAACGGCCTGCGGCCCGAGGGGCAGATCGCCACCGGCGCACTGGTCACCTACGTGTTGATCGAGCGCGCGATCACCTCCGGCCGGCTCACCCCCGCCGCGCTCGCCATCACCACCGCGGCGTTCACCCTCGGCATTCAACCGACCGGGTTGATCGCAGTGGCCGCACTGGTCGCCGGTGGGCGTCCGATCCTGCGCATCCTGATGCGGCGGCGCGCCCTGGTGGGGACCTGGCCCCTGGTGCTGCCGCTGCTGGCCGCCGGAACCATCGTGCTCACCGTCGTGTTCGCCGACCAGACACTGGCAACGGTGCTGGAAGCCACCAGGATTCGTACCGCGATCGGCCCGAGCCAGGAGTGGTACACCGAGAACCTGCGGTACTACTACCTGATCCTGCCGACCACCGACGGCGCGATCGAGCGGCGGGTGGCCTTCCTGTTCACCGCGATGTGCCTGTTCCCGTCGCTGTTCATGATGCTGCGCCGCAAGCGGGTGCCCGGAGTGGCGACCGGTCCGGCGTGGCGCCTGATGGGCGTGATCTTCGCGACCATCTTCTTCCTGATGTTCACCCCCACCAAGTGGATTCATCACTTCGGGCTGTTCGCCGCCGTGGGTGGCGCGATGGCGGCGCTGGCCACCGTGATGGTGTCCCCGGTCGTGTTGCGTTCGGCCCGCAACCGCATGGCGTTCCTGTCACTGGTGTTCTTCGTGCTGGCCCTGTGCTTCGCCTCCACCAACGGCTGGTGGTATGTGTCGAATTTCGGTGTGCCGTTCAACAATTCGGTGCCCAAGATCGGCGGCGTGAGCGTCAGCACCGTGTTCTTCGCGCTGTTCGTGGTGGCCGCACTGTGGGCGTACTGGCTGCACCTGTCGCCGCGGCGAGAACCCCGGCTCGTCCGGCTGCTGACGACGGCGCCCATCCCGATCGCGGCCGGGCTGATGGTGGTGGTGTCGGTCGTCTCGATGGCCATCGGCGTCATTCGTCAGTACCCCACATACTCCAACGGGTGGGCCAACGTGCGGGCGTTCGCCGGGGGCTGCGGCCTGGCCGACGATGTTCTGGTGGAACCGGATTCGAACGCGGGATTCCTCGCACCCCTTCCCGGCGACTACGGCGCGCTCGGACCACTGGGCGGTGCGACGCCAACCGGGTTCTCCCCCAACGGGGTTCCGGAGAAGATCATCGCCGAGGCCATCCGGCTCAACAATCCGCAACCGGGCACCGACTACGACTGGAACCGGCCGATCAAGCTGTCCCGGCCGGGGATCAACGGGTCGACAGTGCCGCTGCCCTACGGCCTGGACCCCGCGCGCGTGCCGGTCGCGGGTTCGTATTCGACTGCTGCGCAACAGGAAAGCCGTCTCACCTCGGCCTGGTACGCGCTGCCCGCGCCCGACGATGCGCACCCCCTTGTGGTGATCACCGCGGCCGGCACGATCGAGGGCACCAGCGTCGCCAACGGACTGACCTCGGGCCAGACCGTGGAACTCGAGTACGCGACCCGGGGTCCCGACGGCACGCCGGTTCCGGCCGGCCGGGTGCAGCCCTACGACATCGGCCCCACGCCGTCTTGGCGCAACCTGCGGTACCCGCGCTCGCAGATCCCCACCGACGCGGTCGCGGTCCGCGTGGTCGCCGAGGATTTGTCGCTGGGGCAGGGCGACTGGGTGGCGGTGACGCCGCCGCGGGTGCCGGAGGTCCGCTCGGTGCAGGAGTACATCGGTTCCACCCAGCCGGTGCTGATGGACTGGGCCGTCGGGCTCGCGTTCCCCTGCCAGCAGCCGATGCTGCACGCCAACGGCGTCACCGACGTGCCCAAATTCCGAATCTCACCCGACTACTTCGCCAAACTGCAGAGCACCGACACCTGGCAGGACGGCAAGAACGGCGGCCTGCTGGGAATCACCGATCTGCTGCTACGCGCGTCGGTGATGTCCACCTACCTCTCCCAGGATTGGGGTCAGGACTGGGGGTCGCTGCGCCGTTTCGACACCATCGTCGACGCCCAGCCGGCCCAGATAGACCTCGGCGACGCCACACATTCGGGACTGTGGTCGCCCGGCCCGATGCGCATCGAGCCGTGACCGAGCGGATCCAGCTCGGCCGGGCCACGCTGACGCGGGTGGTCGAGCTCCGGGTCCAGATGACGACGTCGCTGTTCGGCCAGACGCCGGCACACGTGTGGGCCGACCACGCCGACCTTCTGGAACCGCTGTTCTGGGACCGCGCCGCCGGCCAGTGGAAGATCGCGATGCAGACGTGGGTGCTGCAGGTCGACGGGTTGATCGTGCTGGTCGACACCGGTGTCGGCAACGACAGGGACCGGCCCCACTTCGCCCCGCTGCACCAGCTGCAGACCGGTTATCTGGACACGCTGGCTGCCGCCGGGGTGGCGCCGGACGACGTCGATGTCGTTATCAACACGCATCTGCACACCGATCACGTCGGCTGGAACACCCGACTGGTCGACGGCGCGTGGGTGCCGACGTTCCCCAACGCCCGCTACCTGATGCCCGACGCCGACTACCGTCACTTCTCACCCGACAGCGACGGCGCAGGCGAGGACATGCGAATCGTGTTTGCCGACAGCGTGATTCCCGTCGCCGACCAGACCGAGCTGTACTCCGGCGATCATCAGCTCAGCGACTCGCTGTGGCTGCGGCCGGCCAGCGGTCACACCCCCGGTTCCTCGGTGGTGTGGCTCGAGGCCGGCGTGCCCGCCGTCTTCGTCGGCGATCTGACGCACTGCCCGATCCAACTGATCCGCCCAGACGATGCGTGCGCGTTCGACGAAGACCCCGAAGCGGCCGCGCGAACCCGGCACCGTGTGTTGACCGAAGCGGCGCGCCGGGGCGCGGCCGTGATCCCGGCGCACTATCCCGGCCGGGGTGGGGCGACCCTCGACACGCGAGAAGACGGGTTCGCGGTCGGCGAGTGGCTCGCGCTCTCTGCGATCTGACGGGGGCCGTAGGCGGCGAGGAACACCCGCACACCGTCGCGCGCCTGCCTGTCCACGTCGAGGCTGCCCTGCACCGCCGGACCGCCGCGGAACAGGGCCTCGTCGATGCACCGTCCGACGACCAGGAACGCGAAATGCTCGGCGGCGACGTCACTTTCGTCGATCGTGAGCAAGCCGCGGCGATCGAGCGCCTCGAAGCAGTCGGCGAACGCCGCCAGCATCCGGCCCGGCGCCCGCCGCAGATACGCCTCGGCGAGATCGGGCACGCGATTGGCCTCGCCGATCACCAGGCGGCGCAGTTGGACCACCGGTTCGGCCAGCACCGCATGCAGATAGTCGCGAGCCAGCACCGTCAGATCCTGCTCCAGGTCGGTGCTCTCGGCGAGTTCGGCGACGCGCGCGGTGAAGCTGCCCACGGTGTGGGTCAACGCCTCGTCCACGATCGCCATCAGCAGGGCGAGTTTGTCGCCGAACTGTTTGTAGACCGTCTGTTTGGAGACCTCCGCGGCCGCCGCGATCGCGTCGACACTGGTGCCCTGGTAGCCGTGGGCGAGGAACAGTCGGCGCCCCTCGGCCAGGATGGTCGCGCGCTTGCGGGCCGATCGACTCTGTTCCGGCATCACACCTCTTCGGTACTGGACAGTCCAGTTTCGGGTACTGTACGGTCTAGTTCCATTCTGGCATGACCGCTGACCCGGGAGGCGTGTTGACCACGACCGATTGCCCGCCGCTCGCAGATCGCATCACCAAATCGCTTCTCGGCTACGGCGTGATCGCAGGCCCCCTGTACGTGCTGTCGGTCGCGGTGCAGGCCGCCACCCGCGACGGATTCGACCCGACCCGCCACGCCGCGAGCCAGCTCGCCAACGGCGACCTCGGATGGATTCAGATCGCCACATTCCTGGTGTGCGGCGCGATGACGATCGCCGCAGGCGTCGGCGTCGGCCGAGCGCTGGGGCGGGGCAGGCGTGCGATGTGGACGGCAGGACTTCTCTGCGGCTACGGGCTGGCGCTGATGCTCGCGGGCCTGTTCCGCGCGGATCCTTCCGACGGATTCCCGCCCGGCACGCCCGCCGGACCCGGCGTGATGACGTGGCACGGCATCACCCACTTCGCAGTGGCCGGTGTGGGTTTCGCGTGTCTGGTCGCGGCGTGCTTCGTGTTCGGCGGCTGGCCGTCGCGGATCGTCGGGCTCGTGTTCGCGGCGAGCTTCGTGTGGCTGTCCTCCGGGCAGGGCGGCACCGCGGCGCTGCTCGCCTTCACCGTCGCCGTCGTGCTGAGCTGGGCCTGGCTCTGCGCGGTGTCGATCCGGCTGTACCGCAGCGTCTGACCTAGTTGGTGTTGTCGTTGGCGCTGGGATCGGCGTTCTCCCGCGCGATGTCGCCCTGACATTCGTCCTGCGACCGATCGGTCTGCTGCACGCACACCTGAACCGGGACGTCCCCGGTGCCGGTCGGCTTGGCGATATCGGACGAATACAGCGACCACAATTGCTGATCCGACCCGGTCACCTTCGCGCAGTAGGCCTGCGCCTTCTGTTCGGTGATCCCGGCCGCGCCCAGCGTCCCACAGTCCGCGCCGATCACCACCACGGGCACCGCGACGGTGTCCGTCTTCGCCGGCTCGTCGTGCAGCACCACGAACAGCGTCGCGACGACCGCCAGCAGCGACAGCACCAGCGCCACCACCGCGAGGGTGCGTCCTCGCGAGCGAGCAGCAGCCCGATCCGGTTTCGCATGGCGCGGCCCGGCCGCGGCGGACTGCGCCGGCATCGTCGCCTGCGGGTCCACGCCGTGCGTCGGTGCCACCAACCCGGTCCGGTTGGCCAGCGCCCTCGCGAAGTCGATGCAGCGTTCGAACCGGTCGGCAGGCGACTTGGCCAGCGCCTTCTCCAGGGCACCGCCCAACCCCGACAGATCGGGCCGCGCCTGCGCGATCGACGGCGGCCGCGCCGACAGATGTGAACTGATCACGATCGCCGGGTTCGAATGTTGGAACGGCGGCGACCCCGTCAGCAACTGGTAGGCCGTCGCCGCGAGTGCATACTGATCGGCCCGACCGTCGATGTCCTTGTCGGCGGTGAGCTGCTCCGGTGCCGAGTAGGCCACGGTGCCGACCGTCATGTCCGTGCCCGTCAACGCGCTGACCTCACCGACCCTGCGCGCAATGCCGAAGTCCGCCAACAGGATTCGCTCATCATCGGTGCCGGGGTCGGCGATCAGGATGTTGGCCGGTTTGACGTCGCGGTGCAGCAGACCGCGCGCATGCGCGTAATCCAGCGCCTCCCCCACCGCGGTCACAATGCGGACCACCAGCTCCGGCGGCATGCCATCGGGATACCGCTCGGCGAGCAGCTGCGCGGCGTCGGTGCCCTCGACGTGATCCATCGACAACCACAACCGGCCGTCGAAGTCGCCCCGGTCGTGCACCGACACGATGTGCGGGTGCCACAGTGTGGCCGCGATGTCGGCTTCCCGGTTGAAGCGCTCCCGGTACTCGGTGTCGGCACACACCGAGGCCGAGAGCACCTTCACGGCGTCGTTACGAGGCAACCGCGGGTGCCGGGCCAGATACACCTCACCCATGCCCCCCGAGCCCAGCAGCCGCATGACCGTGTAGCCCGCGATCACGTCCCCGTCGGTCAGCGGCATCGCGAAACCCCTACGGCGCGTTGAGGTAGGGGAAGTCGGGCAGGAAGTCCCCGCCCGGCGCGAAGTCGGTGAGAGCGGTCCGGCCGTTGGTCAGGAACTTCGACCGGTAGTCGGCGACATCGTCGCGCAGCGTGCGGCCGTTCGGGTATCCGGCGGGCTTGCTCGGGTTGTACGTCAGCACATCGGGCAGCGTGCCTTCCGCGGTGATCGCGTCGATGGCCTCCGAGCGGGTGTAACCGCCCGTCTCGCCCATCAGCTCGATGAGATGCCCCATCCAGCGGCCCTGGTCGCGGTTCGGCTCGCCCGCGTTGAACTCGGCGAGTTGCTCGTCATCGGGGAAGAACCCGCTGACCCACGGGTGCGCGGCCCGGTCCGCGTGTACCCACCGGCCGTCGGTGTTGACGCTGCAGCGCGCCCAGATCCGCACGTCCGGCGCGGCACCGAGGTAGGCCGTCGGCAACTCCACAGCCATCGCGATGACCTTCGAGCCCGTGAACGCCGCGTCGCTGCGCGCGCCGGCGAAGAACGAGAACGAGCCCGACCGCGACCGCCACAGATGCGGCTCGTCGTCGAACGACACGTCCAGCCCGCCGAAGATCTCCGACCCGACTGCGGCATCGACGCGCGCCTCGGCTTGCAGAGCCAAGCGGACATCGACTTTCTGGCGAGGCGAAGACGGCTCCCCGAAAGGCTCGGAGAAGACGAAGTTGAACGCGATGTCGTTGCGCAGATCCCCGTCGTTGTCGATCGCGATGCGGTACACCGCGTCGGGATGCATCGCATCCGCGTTCGGGTTCGCAGTCAGGATCAGCGCCGTGCGGCCCGGGTCCCTGGGGGACGGGAACACGTACAGATCGCACAGGTCCAAACGTGGATCGCCCAGCGGCGCACCCCGACGCAGCCCGGTGAAGTCAGTCGACACGAGCTCTATCCAACCGCACCACAGTTCTAGATGGGCGTCAGGCCGTGTTTGCGCAGCACCTTCGGGAACGGTTGCTTGTCGCGCAGCAGCTTGAGCGACTTGCGCAGCAGCAGCCGCGTCTCGTGCGGTTCGATCACGCCGTCGATGTAGCCGCGCTCGGCCGCGATCCACGGGGTGGCCATGTTGAGGTTGTAGCCCTCGATGAAGTCCTTGCGGATCTTCTGCACCTCGGGCGCGGTCGGATCAGGGAACCGCTTCACCAACAGCTGCGCCGCACCCTCGGCGCCGATCACCGCGATACGGGCCGTCGGCCACGCGAAGTTCAGATCCGCGGAGAGCTGCTTGGAGCCCATCACCGCGTAACCGCCGCCGTACGCCTTACGGACCACGATCGTCACCTTCGGGACGTCGGCCTCGACGATCGCGTTGAAGAACCGGCCGCCGCGCTTGATGATGCCGTTCTTCTCCTCCTCGACGCCGGGCATGGCGCCCGGGGTGTCGACGACGAACACCAACGGCAGGTTGAACGAATCGCAGAACCGGATGAAGCTCGATGCCTTGTCGGACGCCTCGCTGTCGACCGCACCGGAGAGCACCATGGGCTGGTTGGCGATGACACCGACCGGCCGGCCGTCGACCCGGGCAAACGCGGTGATCATCGCGCGGCCGCGCTGATCGGAGACCTCGAACACGTCGCCGTCGTCGAAGATCCGCAGCAGGATCTCCATCATGTCGTAGGCCTGGTTGTCGGAGTCCGGCACGATCGTGTCCAGCTCGAGGTCGTGCGGCGTGATCTCCGGTTCCAGCCCGGGGTTGATGATCGGTGCGTCGTCGAAGTGGTTGGCGGGAAGGAAGCTCAGATAGTCCCGCACGTACTGGTAGGCGGCAGCCTCCGATTCGACGACCTTGTGGATGTTGCCGCGCTGCGCCTGCACATCGGCGCCGCCGAGTTCGTCGAACGTGACGTCCTCACCGGTGACGTCCTTGATGACGTCGGGGCCGGTGATGAACATGTATCCCTGGTCGCGCACCGCGACGATCAAATCCGTCTGGATCGGCGAGTACACCGCGCCGCCGGCACACTTGCCGAAGATCAGCGAGATCTCGGGCACCAGTCCGCGCAGCATCTCGTGGCGGCGGCCCAACTCGGCGTACCAGGCCAGCGACGTCACCGCGTCCTGGATGCGCGCGCCCGCCGAGTCGTTGATGCCGATGATCGGGCAGCCGACCATCGCGACCCACTCCATCAGGCGCGCGACCTTGCGGCCGAACATCTCACCGACCGAGCCCTGGAAGACGGTCTGGTCATGGCTGAACACACCCACCGGACGGCCGTTGATGGTGCCGTGTCCGGTGACCACGCCGTCGCCGTAGAGCGCTTCCGGGTCACCCGGAGTCTTGGCCAGTGCCCCGATCTCGAGGAAGCTGCCCGGGTCGAGCAGCTCGTAGATGCGGTCCCGGGCTGAGGGGATGCCCTTCTTCGCCCGCTTCGCGACGGCTTTCTCGCCGCCCGGCTCCTTGGCCAGCTCCAGTTTCTCCCGGAGCTCGGTCAGCAGTTCCGCCGTCGTTTTCGTGGTCACTTGCTCTCGCTCTCGATCACGGTGATCGCTTCACTCAGGTGTGCCCCGACCTTGGAAATGTACGGCTCGTCGATGACCTGGATGTGCTCGCCCCCGACCGGCACGATCTCGAGGTCCTCCACGAATTCGCCCCAGCCGCCGTCGGGCTGACGGACGGCGTAGCGCGGCTCGAAGAAGATCGCGTCGTCGTGGTAGCGGTCGGCCATGTACAGCGTGACGTGACCGTCGTAGGGCTGGATCTCCGCGGTCTCGAGGAGCCGGTTGTCCAGGTACGACGTCCGCTGGTGCTCGATGATGCCGCCCGGGATCTCCACCCCGGCCTGTTGCACGGCATCGAGGACGTAGCGGACCTGTCCCTCGTCGTCGAGCGCCTCGAGGTCCTCGTACGGGATCTCGGGGATCTCGACGTTGAAGGTGCGCTGCGCGAACAGGGCGTAGCGATCCCACCGCGCGCGGGTCTCCTCTTTGGTCTGCGGAATCTCCTCGCCCGGACGCACCATGTCGATCAGCCCGACGAACCGCACATCGGCGCCCTCGCGCTTGAGCCCGATCGCGCAGGCGTAGGCCAGTGCCCCACCGAGCGACCAACCGACCAGGATGTAGGGGCCGTCGCCCTGGATCTCCCGCAACTTCGGCAGGTACTCGGCGGCCCGCTCCTCGACCGAGCCCTCGACCCGCTCGAATCCGTACATCGGGGTGTCCGGCGGCAACCGCTTGAGCAGCGGTTCGTAGACCACGGTCGACCCGCCGGCCGGGTGGAAGACGAACACCGGGATGCGCGTCGACCCCTCGGGCCTGGCCCGGATCGTGCGGACGAACCCGTCGACCTCGCCGGCGTCCATCAGATCGCGCACGACGGTGGACAGGTCCTGGATGGTGCCTGCGGACTTGACCTGTTCGGCGGTCACCTCGCCGTCGGCGCGCTCGGAAAGCCGCTCGGCCAGCTTCTGCGCGGTCGCGTCGTCGATCGAGGGCAGCTCGTTGAAGATGCCGCCCGGCGACTTGCCGGTGACGATCGCCCACGTGGCGAACGTGACGCGTTCGGCGGCGTCGCGCGGCGGCACGTCGGCGCCGAGCGCCTCGGTGACCGCCTCCTGCGTCAGCACCTTCGCGGCGAGGCTTGCGGCGCTGGGCTTGTCGGCCGGGGCGCCCGGGCCGGCTGGGTTCGTCGGCGGCGGCGGGATGCCCGGGCCGCTCGGATCCGTCGGCGGGGCCGGGATCGTCAGGTCCTGCTGGGCCTCGACGCTGTCGGTCGCGATCTGCTCTGCCGGGGACTGCTCGGCGGGCGCGGCCATCGGGTGGCCCGCCTCGGCGAGCTTGGCCTCGAGCTCCGCGACAGTGCTCGCGCCGCCCATCATCTCGGCCTGCTCGGCAGCGATCTCCTCGGCCGTCTTGCCCTTCTGGGCCTCGGCGAGCTGGTCGACCTCGTCGCGGTGCTCGATCGCGTAGGCGATCAGCTTCTCCACCGCGTACAGGTTGGCGTCGCGCACCGCGGTCAGCTGGATCGGCGGCAGGTCGAAGTCGTACTCGACGCGGTTCTTGATGCGCACCGCCATCAGCGAATCCAGCCCCAGCTCGATCAGCGGCACCTCCCACGGCAGATCCTCGGGCTCGTAGCCCATGGCAGAGCCCACGATCGTGCCGAGTCGCTGACCGATGGTCTCGCCCGAATCCGGGGACCACTTGGCGAAATTCGCGGCCAGACCGGCGCCCGCGGTCAGGTTGTCCTGGAGAATGGCGGCTTCTTCCGCCGGCTCCGGCTCTGGCGCCGCGACCACGGTGCCCTCGGCGATGGTGCCGGCTCCGACCGCGGTCGGTAGCGCGGTCTGCGCACCGTTACGGCTGACGATCGCGTCGTAGACCAGCGTGAACGATTCGTCGATCCGCGCATGCACCTGCACACTCGCCCCGCCCGGATGGCGGCTCAACGTGGTGACCAGGCGAGAGCCCTCGGCGGGCACCGCGCGCTGCTCGGAGGCGACCAGTTTCGCGTCCGGAAGGACCATCGCCGCAGCGCTTTTCACCAGCGCCGCCAGATCCGCTTCGCCGCGGGGCGAGAACTCCCACACGTGCCGGCCGTCCGGCGTCGCGACATGGCTACCCGGCATCACCGACGAGCTGTCGCCGGTGAAGTGCGCATCCAGCCAGTGCGGCTTGCGCTTGAACCGGGTGGGCGGAATGTTCGCGAAGTCCATCGACCCGGCCAGCCCGCGCGACGTCCGCGGGAACAGGGTGCGGAAGTCGAGGTCGTGGCCGTGCACGAACAGGTGCGCCATGGCCGTGGTCATCGAGTCGACCTCGTCCTGCTTGCGCGCCAGCGTCGGGATCAACTGCGCGTCATGCAATCCCGCGTCCGCGGTGGTGAGCCCCGCCTGCATGAGCGCCACCGGGTTGGGCGCCAACTCGAGGAACGTGGTGTGCCCGTTGTCGACGGCGTTGCGGATGCCGTGGGTGAAGTAGACGCTGTGCCGCAGCCCCTTCTTCCAGTAGTCCACATCGTGGATCGGCTCCGCGCCCGCGCGAATCAGATTGCCCTCGTGCACGGTCGAGTAGTAGGCGACCTGCAGCGGATGTGCCTCGATGCCTTGCAGTTCCGCGGCCAGTTCGCCGAGCAGCGGATCCATCTGCGACGTGTGGCTGGCGCCCTTGGTCTGGAACTTGCGGGCGAACTTGCCCTCCGATTCTGCGCGAGCGATGATCGCGTCCACCTCGTCGGGCGGGCCGCCGATCACCGTCTGCGTCGGCGCGGCGTACACGCACACCTCGAGGTTCTTGAAGTCGGAAAATACGGTCTCGATCTCGTCGGCCGAGTACTCGACCAGCGCCATCAACCGGATGTACTCGCCGAACAGCATCGCCTCGCCCTCACCCATCAGGTGGCTGCGCGAGCAGATGGTCCGGGTCGCGTCCTCCAGCGAGAGGCCGCCGGAGAAGTAGGCCGCCGCCGCCTCGCCGAGCGACTGCCCCACCAGCGCACCGGGTTTCGCGCCGTGGGACTTGAGTAGCTCGCCGAGCGCGATCTGGATCGCGAAGATCACCAGCTGCACCTTCTCGATCGGCAGCTCGGTGGTCTCGTCGGTGTAGTCGATCGCGTCGTCGAGGATGAGCTCGAGGATGGAGAACCCGCGCTCGTCCTGAATGAGGCTGTCCACCTTGTTGATCCACTCGGCGAACGTCTCGTCTCGCAGGTAGAGGCTCTTGCCCATCTTGCGGTGCTGCGCGCCGAATCCGGCGAGCACCCACACCGGTCCGTTGGTCACCGGACCGTCGGCGCTGATGACGAGCGGGGTGGGCTTGCCGTCGGCGATGGCGCGCAGGCCCTTGATCGCCTCGTCGTGATCGTGGGCCAGCACCACGGCGCGCGACCGGCCGTGGTTGCGCCGCGACAGCGAGCGCCCGATCGACTCCAGCGACGACTCACGCCCCTCGGGGCTGTCGATCCAGTCGGCCAGCTCGGCGGCGGCAGCCTTCTTCCGCGAGGTCAGGAATCCCGACACCGCCAGGGGCACAATCGGATTCGGCGCCTCCGCGGCTGCGAGTTGCTCGCGTGCGGCCTCCAGCAGCTCCTCGGCCCGGTCGGTCAGGCCCGGCAGCTCGTACTCGCCCTCGGCGGCGGCCGCGGGGGTGTCCAGCACGTCGTCCTCGTCGAAGCCTGATTCTCTTCGCGCAAGCGGCTCATCGTCGAGAAACTCGCCGTACTCGTCCATCCGCACGCCGCCCACGTACACGGCCTTGGCGTCGTCATTGGCGGGCGTCACGATCGCGACGTCGGGTTCGGGAGCGGGCTCGACGAGGTCACTGGCGAGCACCTCGCGCACCACCAGGTGGGCGTTGGCGCCGCCGAAGCCGAACCCGGACACACCGGCGATGGCCTTGCCGCTGTAGCGCGGCCAGTCGGTCACCGTGTCGGCCACCTTCAGGTGTTCGGCGTCGAAGTCGATGTAGGGGTTGGGTCCGGCGTAGTTGATCGACGGCGGGATCTTGTTGTTGCGCAGCGCCAGCGCAACCTTGGCCAGGCTCGCCGCGCCGGCCGCCGACTCCAGGTGGCCCACATTGGATTTGACCGCACCCAGCAGAGCCGGCTTGTCGGCAGCGCGGCCGCGGCCGATCACCCGGCCCAGCGCGTCGGCCTCGATCGGGTCGCCGAGGATGGTGCCGGTGCCGTGCGCTTCGACGTAGTCGACGGAGCGCGGGTCGATGCCCGCGTCCTTGTAGGCCTTGCGCAGCACGGCTTCCTGGGCGTCGGGGTTCGGCGCGAGCATGCCGTTGGAGCGGCCGTCGTGGTTGACCGCGCCACCCGCGATCACCGCGAGGATGTCGTCCCCGTCGCGGCGGGCGTCCTCGAGGCGTTTGAGCACGATCATGCCGCCGCCCTCCGAGCGGGCGTAGCCGTCGGCGTCGGAGGAGAACGATTTGATCCGGCCATCGGAGGCCAGCACGCCGCCGACCTCGTCGAAGCCGAGCGTGACCAGCGGGGTGATCAGTGCGTTGACGCCGCCGGCGATGACGACGTCCGCGTCCCCGGCGCGCAGCGCCTTCATCCCCTCGTGCACGGCGACCAGCGCCGACGAGCACGCCGTGTCGATGGCCATCGACGGGCCGCGGAAGTCGTAGAAGTACGAGACCCGGTTCGCGATGACCGCGCTCGAGTTACCGGTGATGGCATAGGGATGAGCGACGGTCGGATCGGCGACCGACATGAACATGTAGTCGTTGACCGAGCTGCCGATGAACACGCCGACATTGCCGCCGCGCAGGCTCGACGCCGGGATTCTGGCGTGCTCCAGCGCTTCCCACGTCAGCTCGAGAGCCATCCGCTGCTGCGGATCGATGTTGTCGGCTTCCATCTTCGACAGCGCGAAGAACTCCGCGTCGAAACCCTTGATGTCCTTGAGGTACCCGCCACGGGTGCGCGCCTTGGCCACTCGCTCGGCGATGCGCGGCTCGGACAGGAACTCCGACCAGCGCCCCTCGGGCAGGTCGGTGATCGCGTCACGACCCTCGAGCAACGCCTCCCAGGTCTGGTCCGGGGTGTTCATGTCGCCCGGGAACCGGGTGCCGACGCCGACGATCGCGATGTTGAGCCGACCCTCGTCTCCGTCGCGCGACCAGTCCTCGGCATCGAGTGCGGCGAGATCCTCTTCCGGCTCGCCCTCGATGATCACCGTCGCCAGCGATTCGATCGTGGGATGGCGGAACGCCACCGTCGCGGTGAGCGTGACCCCGGTGAGGTCCTCGATGTCGCTGGCCATGGCGACCGCGTCACGCGAGGACAGACCCAGCTCGACCATCGGCGTCGACTCGTTGATGGAGTCCGGGGACTGCCCGGTGGCATTGCCGATCCAGTTGCGCAGCCATTCCCGCATGTCGTTCACGGTCATGTCCGGTACGCGCGAATTGTCTTGCGAATCAGCCATGTTCACATAACCTCACGATCGACAAGCGGCCCCCTCGGGCCGCTGTTGCCGTTGATGTAGTTGGGCGTCAGTCCGTCTCGTCCGGGAAGGCGTTGGCCACCTTTCCGCTGCGCAGGCTGCCGTCCAGGTAGGCCGAGCGGCAGGCGCGGCGGCCGATCTTTCCGCTCGACGTACGAGGGATGGCACCGGCGGGAGTCAGCAGCACGTCACGCACCGTCACACCGTGACGCACCGCGATCGCCGCACGGATGTCGTCGGCGATGGGAGCCATTTCGAGCTTGTGCGCACCCGGTGCGCGCTCGCCGACGATGACCAGCTGTTCGGACGTGTCACTCGGATCCCGCTTGAGGCCGGAATGCGCGTCGGCGAACACTTCGTCGGGCAGCTGGTTGGCCGGCACGGAGAACGCGGCGACGAATCCGGTGCGCAACGCCTTGGTGGCCTCCTGCGCCGAGTACTCCAGGTCCTGCGGGTAATGGTTGCGGCCGTCGATGATCACCAGATCCTTCGTGCGGCCGGTGATGTAGAGCTCGCCCTCGTGGTACGCGCCGAGGTCACCGGTCCGCACCCAGGTCGCGTCGTCGGTGGCGCCTTGGGCATGCGACGGTTCGGTACGCGACTTGAGGATGTTCTGGAATGTCGCGGCGGTCTCGTAGGGCTTGCCCCAGTATCCGGTGCCCATGTTCTGGCCGCTGATCCACACCTCGCCGATCTGGCCGTCGGGCAGCTCACTCGCGGTGTCGGCGTCGACGATGACCGCCCACTCCGCGACACCGATCTTGCCGGCACCGGCCTGGGCGACGGCCTTGGGCGAGTCCTCGGGCACCTCGACGAAGCGGTGGTTGTTGAGCTCGTCGCGGTCCACGTAGATGATCCGCGGCTCGGCGTTCATGGGTGTGGTCGAGACGAACAGCGTGGCCTCGGCCAGACCGTAGGACGGCTTGATGGCCTGCGGCTTGAAACCGAAGGGGCCGAATGCCTCGTTGAAACGATTGACCGTGGCCGCCGAGATCGGCTCGCTGCCGTTGAGGATGCACTTGATGTTCGACATGTCGAGGGGCTCTTCCCCCTCCTTGGGCACGCCCCGCGCCGCGGCGTGGTCGAACGCGAAGTTCGGCGCCACCGAGATGGTGCCGCCGGTGTCACCCTCGCGGCGGGCCATCTCGCGGATCCACCGGCCCGGCCGACGAACGAAGGCGGCCGGTGTCATGAACGTGATGTAGTGCCCGAGCATCGGGGAGAGCAGCACGGTGATCAGGCCCATGTCGTGGAAGAACGGCAGCCACGACACGCCGCGGTCGCCCTCTTGCCCGTCGAGCGCCTCGATCACCTGGACCACGTTCGTGGCGAGGTTCAGATGGGTGATCTGCACACCGGTCGGGATGCGGGTGGACCCGGACGTGTACTGCAGATAGGCGATGGTGTCGTGCTGGACGTCGATGGGCTCCCATGTGGAGCCGACCTCGTTGGGCACCGCGTCGACCGCGATGACGCGGGGGCGCTGATTGGCCGGCCGGGTGCGGAAGAATTTGCGAACGCCCTCGGCGGCCGCCGTCGTCGTCAGGATCGCCGAGGGCTGGCAGTCATCGAGCACGGCATGCAGCCGGCCGACGTGGCCGGGCTCGTTCGGATCGAACAGCGGCACGGCGATGCGGCCCGAGTACAGCACACCGAAGAACGCGACCAGGTACTCCAGGTTCTGCGGGCACAAGATGGCCACGCGGTCGCCGGGCTGGGTGACCTGCTGCAGTCGTGCGCCGACGGCACGGTTGCGTGCACCGAAGTCCGCCCAGTTCAGGTCTCGATAGACCCCGTCACGCTCGGTCGAGAAGTCGACGAACCGGTAGGCGAGCTTGTCTCCACGCACCTTCGCCCATCGCTCGACGTGCTTGACCAGGCTCCCGTTGTCCGGGAACTTGATAAGTCCGTCCTTGATGAACGGGTTGTGGAACGCCATCTCAACTCCAATCACATGGGATGAATCCCAAACCCCGAAATCGTACCGGGGTGACGGCCCCCCGCCCCTGAGCCGCCGTTCGTGTGGTCTCAAACTGTGGTCTTAGATTTCCCTTAATGTTAGGCGACGCCCTGACCGCGGCCAAATCTTCCCGGTCACGTGTCAGCCATGTTTCGGCTGCGGAGCGTTATTGATCAGCTGCCGCGCCCAGTTCAGCGTCCACTCGGTGGCCGGCTGCCCGTCCAGGGCCCAGAACTGCGTGGTGGCGTACATCGCATGAACCGGCTGACCGGCGCCGCCGCTGAGCACCTCCAGAGTCTTGGGCAGCTGGGTGATGTTGAACGCCGACGACGGCGCCGCGCAGATCAGATCTCCCCGTGCGCAGATCTCGTTGGTGCGGTCGTTGAGCGAACCGAAACCGCCCGGCCGCGGACCCGTCATCGTCAGACCCAACGCCGACAGCGTCGGCACCTCGTGCAGGGTGATCTCCGCGCCCTGGCCGTCCGGGTTGGGCCCGATGTCCTGCCCGACGCCGTCCTGGCGGCGGCCATCGGCGACCAGCGTCACGCCCAGCACCAGATCCTGGTCCACCGGACCGCGGCCGTTGCCGATGTCGCTGGCGATGTCTCCGGCGATCACCGCGCCCTGGGAGAACCCGATCAGCACATAGCTGGTCAACGGGCACCGGTTGTTCATGTCTGTCATCGCCTGCACGGCGGCCCGGGTGCCCTCGGCCCGGCTGTCGTTGTAGGACATCTGCTGATCGGCCGACAGCGGATTGTGGAACTGCGCGGTGTAGGGAACGGTGAACACCTCGACCCGGTCGTTACCGAACTCGGCGCGGATCGGGTTCGTGACGCGCAGCAGCAGCGCCGCGGGGAACTGCACGGGGTTGAACGGGTCCAGCGCTCGCGAAGACTCCCAGGTGCCGGGGATCGAGATGAGCTGCACATCGGGGCAGCTGGCGTCCTGGAACGCCGGCCGCGGCTTGCTCGGCGTGCCCGGTGCGCCGGACGGCGCGCCCGTCGGCGGCAGCGCGGTGGGCGGGATGGCCGTCGAACCACCGTCGGGCCGACGCAGCACCACGATCACGACGGCGACGATCAGCACGACCGCGAGGCCCACCGCCCCGGCAGCGAACAGCGCCAGCAGGCGGTGGCGTTTACGCCGATTGGTTTTGGCCATGTGTTGTCCAAGCTCCTAGCAGAGTTCGTCGGTGGCGATGCGAATGTAGTCGGCGGTCTCGGCGTGGAGCCGGTTCGCCGACGGAAGCGCGGCGCCCGAGCTCGTGACACCGCCGGACGCCGGTTCGCTCGCGTCGTTGCGTACCAGCGGTGCGACGAAGTCCCACACCGCCTGGTCGGGTTGTCTGGCCGCACGCGCCTGGCACACATAGGAGCCGATGCTCAGGGCCGCCAGATCGCTGGACGGCATCACCCCCGCGGATCGCAGGGCGTCGAGGTAGGCGCGCTGGCGCGGCGTGACCACCAGCGCGTTGCTGGCTCCTCCCTGGTCGGCCGCGCCCGGCAGCTGCGCGCCCGTCTCCCCGTGCGCGGGCGAGGGCTGGGTCTCCGAGGCCGGCCCGGCGAACACCTGGTCGCGGGCGCTGCAACCGGCCAACAACGACGTCGCGACCAGCAAGCACCCAGCGACACCTGCACCCGCCGATGCGGACCGTGACCTGTGATGCACGGATTCCAACGTACCGGGGCTCCCGAGGAGCGCTCGCCTACCGGATCGTCGTGACGAGTTCTCCGCTCATCGCACCCAGCTGCGCGCTCCACGTTCCCCAGTCGTGGGTGCCGGCCGCCGGGAAGTCGAAGTGACCGTTACCGCCGCCGACCGCGCGGTAGTGCTGGTAGAAAGCCCGGTTGCTGCCTTGGGCCTGGTCGCAGTAACCGATCATCGCCGGCACGTCGGTGCAGGTCGTGGTCGACGGGCTGAAGATCCACAGACGCGTGTTGTTGTCGGCCAACAGCTGCACATGGACATCGGGGTCGTGCCACTTCCAGCGGCCCAGCTGAGGCAGACCCCACATGTTGCGGGTGTCGACGCCGCCGAACCGCGCCAGACCCGCGGTGATCGCCCCGTTCATCGTCGTGTTCGACGGGGTGAGGAAGCCTGACAGCGAACCC
The DNA here is from genome assembly GCF_022348085.1 of Mycobacterium sp. PSTR-4-N. Taxonomy (GTDB): domain Bacteria; phylum Actinomycetota; class Actinomycetes; order Mycobacteriales; family Mycobacteriaceae; genus Mycobacterium. The sequence continues at coordinate 306,662 of NZ_JAKRFN010000006.1, forward strand.
GCGAAGCGGTAGCGGTCGGGGTGGAAGGTCGCCATCGTCACCGCACCGGTGCCGCCCATCGCCGCGCCGACGATGCCGTGCCCGCCGGGCGCCAGCCCCTTGTTGGCGGCCAGCCAGTTGGGCAGCTCGTCGGCGAGGAAGGTCTCCCACTGCTTGCTGCCGTCCTGCTCCCAGTTGGTGTACATGCTCCACGCACCACCGGCCGGGGCGACCACCGAGATGCCCTTGCCGGCCAGCGTGTTCATCGCATTGCCCGCCGTCACCCAGTTGCTGACGTCGGGCGCGCCGTTGAAGGCGTCGAGCAGCACGACCGCGTGTGGACCGCCGCCGGAGAACGCGACCGGGATCGCGCGGCCCATCGCTGCCGAGGGCACCATCAGCATCTCGACGCCCTGCGCGTGAGCGGTGCCCACCCCGCCGGCGAAGCCTGCCGCAGCCGCCAGCACGACGGCCATCAAAGTCCGGATCAGCCCACGCATCAACCCCACCTCTCGAATCACACCGACCGCAACGTAGTGAACCACATCACCCCGACGGGTCGGGGGGCAAAGCGACTGACGGCGGCGCCCCTGCAGGGACACCGCCGTCAGTGACGAACAGCAGTCGGACTAGCCGCCGTCGGCCGGAGCCTCGACCGGTGCGGGCGGAGCCGACGGCTGCGGGACCGCGCCGAGCACCCGCTGGACGTCAGGCTTCATCTGCTGGAGCTGCTGGCCCCAGTAGCCCCAGTCGTGGGCGCCGGAGGACGGGAAGTTGAACACGCCGTTGGTCCCGCCGGCCTTCAAGTACTCCTCCTGGAAAGTCCGGTTGGTGCGGATCGTCAGACCCTCGAGGAACTTGGCGGGCAGGTTGTTACCGCCCAGCTCCGACGGCTTGCCGTTACCGCAGTAGATCCAGATGCGGGTGTTGTTCGCGACGAGCTTGCCGATGTTGACCATCGGGTCGTTGCGCTTCCAGGCGCTGTTGGGGTCCTCGGTGGGGCCCCACATGTCGTTGGCCTTGAAGCCACCGGCGTCACCCATGGAGATGTTGACCAGCGCGGGCCACCAGCCCTCGGACAGGTTCAGGAAGCCGGACAGCGACCCGGCGTACTGGAACTGGTTGGGGTGGTAGATCGCCAGCGTCAGCGCGGCCGAACCCGCCATCGACAGGCCGACGGCCGCGTTGCGGTTGGGGTTCACACCCTTGTTGGCGGCCAGGTACGCGGGCAGCTCCTGGGTGAGGAACGTCTCCCACTTGTAGGTCTGGCAACCGGCCTTACCGCACGCCGGCTTGTACCAGTCGCTGTAGAAGCTGGACTGGCCGCCGACCGGCATGATCGTCGCCAGGCCGGAGTCGAGGTACCACTCGAACGCCTGGGTGTTGATGTCCCAGCCGTTGAAGTCGTCCTGCGCGCGCAGACCGTCGAGCAGGTAGAGACCGGGCGCATTGGGGCCGCCGCTCTGGAACTGCACCTTGATGTCGCGACCCATACCGGCCGAGGGCACCATCAGGTACTCCACCGGCAGACCCGGGCGCGAGAACGCGCTCGCCGTCGCGGAGCCGCCCACCACACCGATCACGGCGGGCAACACGGCTGCCACCAGGGCCGCGATCGTGAGCCGTCGCGCGTTGGCGCGCAGCCTTACACCGAACTTCATGCTTTTTCGTGTCCCATCTCGTCGTACAGCAGCAACCAGCCGCCGGTCCCCGACCCGGCCTCGTGCCCGTGTAGTCAACCACACCTTTGTGGCCGTCTCTTGTCGCCGCGATACGCGCTCGCGGCCCGTCGTCTGTTACCTGTCCGGCATATCTGTCGCCGGGGTACCTCCCGTTACGAAAGCAGACATCATGACCCCGGGCCAAATCGGGACGCTCACGGCCCGGTCGGGGGAAGCCCGGTGTACGGCGGATCGACCGGCTCCGGGATCGGCAGACCGCACCGGGCGAGTTCGTAGAGCGGCACGCGGTCGATGCGGTAGCGGGTGTATTCCGCGGCGTGCACCACGTTGGACAGGAACCGGCGAACGCCCATCGGCGCGCGGATCGCGTCGAGCACCTTCTCGGTCTCGGGGCATTTCAGCGCCGCCTCGGCCTGACGGATCCAGTCCTCGTCCAGGTACGGCGGAATCCACGGTCGCTCCTTGAGGAACGGCCCCTCGGCCACCGCCCAATCCGGGAAAAGGTTCTTGTCATGTCCGATGCGGCCGTCGGTCAGCCGCGCGGTGTGCGCGGCGAGCGGGTTGGCCAACCCGATCTGATCGATGACGCGGACGTCGAGGCCGACGTTCATGCCGAGCATGCCGAGATTGGTGAAGAACACGGTGTGCGGGCCGACGTACCCGCCGGCGGCCGCTGCCCGGACCTCCGGAGGGGGCGGAAGCGCGGGCACGACGTCCCAGCGGTCGTAGTTGCCCGAAGGAAGCAGGAGCGCCCCGTCCGGCGTGTTCTCGATCGCGGTCAGCACCGCCCGCATCCGCGGATAGTCCAGGTAGTCGGACGCCGTCAACGGGTGCGCGTGCCCGGTGGCCTGGGAGTAGAACCGGCGCTCGTCGACGATGCCGCTGTAGGTCACCCGCGTGGCGTCGGCTCCCAGCCCGGGCGAATTGGCCGCCCAGAGCGCCCATCCCGCCACGGCCAGCCACAGCACCGCAGTCGCGCCGGCGTACAAGTAGCCGGCGCCGCGCGCCATCCGGGTGCGGTCGGGCAGCAGCAGCGGGATCACCGCCACCGGGGCCAGCAGACAGAACATCGGTGTCAGCAGTACCCGGCCGTGCATGAAGTCGCCACCCTGCCGGATCCAATAGACCGCTTGCAGGACACCGGAGATCAGCATGAAAGCCACCACCGCGGGCGGACTCTGGACCGCGCGCGCAATCCAGCCGGATTCTCTGCGGGTGTCGCCTGCCGGGGTGCGCTGCGCCCATCGGGGCCGGCCGCGCAGCAGCAGCACCATCAGGCCCAGCCCGATCAACAGAATCGCAGGCGCCCAGAGCAGATAGGGCCGGTTGAAGTTGGCCAGGTAGACCAAGCCCTGGTCCCACTTCGCCCCCGACGCATCCTTGGCCAGCGCGGTCCCGGGAACCAGCAACCCGTAGTAGCCCATGCGAAAGATCTGATAGGCGACCGGGATCAGACCACCGGCCACGACGAGAGCCACCCGCGCCGCCCAGCCGGTGGTGGCGACGAGCATCATCACCAGCGCGACGCCGCCGATCAGTGCCAGCTCGGGACGCACCAGCACCGAGAATCCCGCGACGACAGCGAGGGTGATCTGGAATCCACGGGATGCACCGCCTCGGCGCGGGGCCTGCGACCAGCAGACCATCATCCACCACAGGAGCCCGAGATAAGCCAGCACCAAACCGTTTTCGAGCCCGGAGGTGGCGAAGTCACGTGCCGGCGGAACCGCGATGTAGACCAGCGCGCCCGCGGGCAGGAAGATCGCGCGCCGCCCGCCCAGGCCGGGGGCGTACAGACGCGCAGTGCCCAGCATCAGCAGGGCCACGCCCAACAGGCTGAGGACCAGAGCCAGGACCAACGCGACGTACTCGAGGCGCGCCGATCCGGCGATGAACCCGCCGAGGGTCACCAGATAGGACCACGCGGTGGAGGTGTTGGCCTCCACCCGCTCACCGGCGTTGAACACCGGACCGTTGCCCGCCAACAGGTTTCGCACCGTCCGGAGCACGATCAGGCCGTCGTCGGCGATCCAGCGCCGCTGCCAGGCGCCCCACCCGAAGAGCGCCACGACCGTGGCCACGCTGACCCACAGACTGATCCGTACCCAGGCGTGGTATGGGAAGGCGGGCCACCGGTTCAGCCGGTCCGCCGCCGCGGTGGTGATCCGCTCAGCTGAAGAAGATTGCGGCACCGATGGTCCCGATCCACGCCAGCAGCAGCAGCTGCAGAACCCGATCCTTCAGCGCGATCTCCTCGGGTTCGCCGGCCAGCCCTCCGTCGACGTCGACGGCATAGCGCAGGATCGCGATGGTGATGGGAATGATCGTGATCGCGTACCACGAGGCGTTGGCACCGTCGCGCTCGAAGGCCCACAGGCTGTAGCAGACCACCATCGCCGTGGCCGCCACGGTCCACACGAACCTCAGGTACGACGCGGTGTAGCTCTCCAGCGACTTGCGGATCTTGGCGCCGGTGCGTTCGGCCAATTGCAGTTCCGCATAGCGCTTGCCGGCCACCATGAACAGGGACCCGAACGTCATGACCAGCAAGAACCACTGCGACAGTGGGATACCCGCGGCGGCGCCGCCGGCGATCGCACGGATCAGGTAGGCCGAGGAGACGATGCAGATGTCCAGCACCGCTTGATGTTTGAGGCCGAAACAGTAGGCCAACTGCATCGCGATGTAGACGGCGATCACCACGGCGAGGTTCGGCGAGGCGAGCAGCGAGATGGCCAGCGAGGCCACACCGAGGACAACCGCGAGGGTGTAGGCCAGCCACTCGGGAACCACTCCGGCGGCGATGGGCCGGAACCTCTTGGTCGGATGCGCGCGGTCGGCCTCGACGTCGCGCGAATCGTTGACCAGGTAGATGCACGACGCCGCCAACGAGAACGCCACGAACGCGATCACGATGTTGATCGCCATCACGTCGTAGTCGTAGCGGACCGTGCCGCCGAACGCCGCGATCGGGGCGGCCAGCACTAGCAGGTTCTTCACCCACTGCCGCGGCCGGATCGCTTTGATGACCCCGGCCGGCAGGTTCTTGGGCGGCCCCGCCGACGATCCCGTCTCGCGAACCTGGGATGTACTCATCGCGATCCTCCTTCGAGCGCATCGGCGGCCCTGGCGACCACGCCGGCGACGGCGGTGCCGACGGCGACCCCGGCGATGACGTCGCTCGGATAGTGCACACCGAGGACCAAGCGCGACAACGCCATCGGCGGGATCAGCAGCGCGGGCAGCGGCAGGCCGGTCGGGCGGGCGAGCAGCACCGCTGCCGCGGCGGTCGACGTGGCATGCGCCGACGGGAAGCTCAACCGACTCGGGGTGCCGACGTTGACCGCGATCGCCGGGTGGTGCGGACGCGCACGACGCACCACGCGCTTGATCAGGACCGCGGCGGCGTGTGCGGCGAACGCGCCGACGCCGGCGGTCACGTACTGGCGTCGCCGAGCCGGCACGAGCCAGGCACCGAGCGCGGCGACGGCGAGCCAGCCGAGGCTGTGCTCGCCGAAATGCGACAGGGCCCGCGCCCCCGGCAGCACGCCCGGGCGGTGCGCCATCGTCGACTGCACCGCCACCAGCGCGGCATCCTCGCCGCGCGGCGGCTCAGACACGGCCGGTCTCGGGGATTGTGTCCAGCAGCACGCTCTCCCACTTCTGTGTGCTGGTCAGCATCGGCAGCGCAGAGCGGTACGCCTTGCGCATCTTCGTGAACTTGCGGGCGATCAGCGCCTGCCGTTTGAGCGACTCGCGCAGCAGCTCGAACATCTTCTCGCGGTCTCGCTGGCGATACACCACGCCGCGGCCGTCGGCGGTGGTCACGGTGACGCCGTCGACGTTGCACAGCGAGAACCACCGCGCGTCCTGGGTGGCGACGTTGACCTGGGGACGCTGATGGTGTTCGGGATCGTGGGGCTTGAGCTGGTGCACCACGCCGCGGCTCAGCCGCAGCGAGATCGCCAGCGGGTTCGTCGGGATCTCCACCTTCTTGCGCCAGCGCTTGTCCGACGGGGTCGGCAGCGTGGTGGCGCTGGGCAGGACCACCGCGTCCGGATACTCCTGACGCATCGCGCGGACCTCGGGCAGCGACGACTCCAGGATCGAGAAGAGCCGCTCAGGTCCGGCGAGGAAATCATCCATCGCCTTGTTCTGAATCGCGACGGTCGAATACTCAAGACAGAGAAGATGTTTCAGCGTCGCCTTGAGGTGGCTGCGCAACAGGCCGCGAATGTTGCCGTCCCAGTGCAGGGCCGCCACGATCAACCGGTTGCGCAGGTGGAAGTACGCCTGCCAGTCGATCGCGTCGTCCTTGTCGCTCCACGCCATGTGCCAGATCGCCGCGCCGGGCAGCGTCACCGTCGGGTATCCGTGCTCACCGGCGCGCAGGCCGTAGTCGGCGTCGTCCCACTTGATGAACAGCGGCAGCGGCTGGCCCAGTTCCTCGGCGACCTGGCGCGGGATCATGCACATCCACCAGCCGTTGTAGTCGACGTCGATGCGTCGGTGCAGCAGCCGGCTGCGAGGCTCGTCCTCGTCGTTGAGTGGATACTTCGCGAAGTTGTGGTCGTACTCGGTGTTGACCGCACCGGTCCACATGAAGTTCTCGGAGTCGACCATCTCACCCATGACGTGCAGGTGGCTGGGCTCCTGCAGGTTGAGCATCTGGCCGCCGACGAGGGTGGGCACCTTGGCGAACCGATTCATCGCAAGGGCGCGCAGGATCGAGTCGGGCTCGATCCGGATGTCGTCGTCCATGAACAGGATCTGTTCGCAGTCGGTGTTCTTCAGCGCCTCGTACATCACGCGGCTGTAGCCGCCCGAGCCTCCGAGATTGGGCTGGTTGTGGATCGAGAGCCGGTCACCCAGCGCCGCGGCGGCCTCAGCGAAACCGGGATGGTCCTTGGCCTTCTTGGTGCCCTGGTCGGACACGATGACGGCGCTGATCACCTCGTCGACCAGCGGGTCGGACGTCAACGCCGCCAGGGCGCTGACGCAGTCCGAGGGCCGGTTGAACGTCGGGATACCGACGGCCACGTTCGCCCGTCCGGGCGCCGGGATCGGCGCGTACCAGCCCGCGTGGTGCAGCGTCGTCGGGGAGTCGGTGGTGATGTCGAACCAGATCCAGCCGCCGTCCTCGAACGGGGTGAGGTCGATCTCGAACTCGGCGACCGCAGGCTCGTCGTCGGAGACGCTCACCACGGGTGCACCACCGACGGTGATGCGCGCTCCGGTCGCCTTCGACCGGTAGACGTCCACGCGGGCGCTGCCTGTGAGCTCCACGCGCAGCACGACGCAGTCCAGCACCGACCAGCGTCGCCAGTAGCTGGCCGGGAACGCGTTGAAGTACGTCGCGAACGACACCTCGGATTCGGTGCCGATCTCCAGCGTCGTGCGGGTCGGAGCGTGCGCACGCCGGGCGTTGGTGTCCGACTCCTCGATGTAGAGCTTGCGCACGTCGAGCGGCTCACCGGGACGCGGCAGGATCACCCGGGCCAGCGGGCTCACCGCCGCGGACTGACCCGGCGCGAGCGCGCCGGACGGGATGTCGCTGGTTGTCATGTGTCTGTCTCCTCGACCAGCGGCGCACCGTCACGCAGATGCGGCGCCAGCGTGTTGTCGTACATGTTGAGCGCGCTGGCGATCGCCATGTGCATGTCCAGGTACTGGTAGGTGCCCAGTCGTCCGCCGAAAAGCACGTTGGCCGTTGCGGTCTCGGCCTTGGCTCGGGTCCGGTAGGCAGCCAGCAGAGCGCGATCGGACTCTGTGTTGATCGGGTAGTAGGGCTCGTCGTCGGCCTCGGCGAAGCGGGAGTACTCCCGCATGATCACCGTCTTGTCTTCGGGGTAGGACCGCTCGGGATGGAAGTGCCGGAACTCGTGGATGCGGGTGAACGGCACGTCCGCGTCGTTGTAGTTCATTACCGGGGTGCCCTGGAAATCCCCGGTGGGCAGGACCTCGAGGTCGAAGTCCAGCGTGCGCCAGCCCAGCCGGCCCTCGCTGTAGTCGAAGTAGCGGTCCAGCGGGCCGGTGTAGACCACCGGAGCATCGGGGTTGGCCGCCCGCAACTCGTCGCGCACGTCGAACCAGTCGGTGTCCAGGCGCACCTCGATGTGCTCGTCGGCGGCCATGTTCTCCAGCCACGCGGTGTAACCGTCGACAGGGAGACCCTCGTAGGTGTCGTTGAAGTAGCGGTTGTCGAAGGTGTAGCGCACCGGCAGCCGATTGATCGTCGAGGCGGGCAGTTCCTTCGGATCGGTCTGCCACTGCTTGGCGGTGTAGTCCTTGACGAACGCCTCGTACAGCGGACGGCCGATCAGCGAGATGGCCTTCTCCTCGAGGTTCTGCGCGTCCGCGGTCTCGATCTCGCCCGCCTGCTCGGCGATCAAGGCCCGTGCCTCGTCGGGGGTGAAGTAGCGGCCGAAGAACTGGCTGACCAGCCCCAGCCCCATCGGGAACTGGTAGGCCTGGCCGTTGTGCAGCGCGAAGACGCGGTGCTGATAGCCGGTGAACTCGGTGAACTGCCGCACGTAGTCCCACACCCGCTGGTTGCTGGTGTGGAAGAGGTGCGCGCCATAGCGGTGCACCTCGATACCGGTCTGCGGCTCGGGTTCGGAGTACGCGTTGCCGCCGAGGTGCGAGCGCCGTTCGAGGACCAGAACCCGCTTGTCGAGCTGGGTGGCCGCCCGCTCGGCGATCGTCAGGCCGAAGAACCCGGAGCCGACGACATAGAGGTCGAAGGCACCATCGGGTGACCGGGAATCAGAGGAGAACATCGGCAGCAAGGGTATCTGACGGCGGGTGCCCGCCCCGCGGTGGCGCAGCGGCGCAGGTCGCGATTAGCTCACGATTCCATATCGTCACTCTGGTCCCACTAGTCACATCAGTACCATCGATCGCGTAGCACCGATCCGCGATCTACCGCCTGTAGTCCATGTATTGAGGAGACTTCCGTGCCGAACCGACGTCGCCGCCGGCTCTCGACAGCCCTGAGCACAGTCGCCGCTCTGGCCGTCGCAGGTCCCGTTGCAGTTGTCGCCACCACCCAGCTGACCTCGCCGTCCGCGCAGCCGCAGCATCGCGAATTCCGCCAGGCCGCCACCATCACCGACCTGCCCGGTGAGTTGATCTCCGCACTGTCGCAAGGGCTTTCGCAGTTCGGGATCAACCTGCCGCCGCTGCCCACGGGCCTGCTGACCGGCACCGGCGCCACCTCGCCGACCACCCTGACCCCCGGACTGGGCACGGGCCTGGGCACCGGCCTCGGCGCGCCGTCGCTCACCGACCCCGGGCTGGCCAACCCCGCGCTGACCAGTCCGATCGGCGCCACCCCGTCGCTGACCGACCCGGCCCTGAGCTCACCCGGCCTCACCACACCGTCTCTCACGGATCCGGCCCTGAGCGCGCCCGGGCTGACCACCCCCGGCCTCACGACGCCGGCGTTGACCACACCGTCGCTGACCACGCCGGCCGGGCTCACCACGCCGGGCCTCAGCACGCCGCCGGCGCTGACCGACCCTGTCCTGGGCGCGGCCCCGATCTCGACGGCGGGACTCGGCGCGGGCGAGGTACCGATCTCGGCGCCCATCGGCCTCGATCCGGCGCTGGGCGCGGGCTACCCGATCCTCGGCGACCCGTCCCTGGCCGCCACCCAGCCGGTGGCCTCCAGCAGCGGCGGCCTGCTCGGTGATCTGACCAGCGCTGCCAACTCCCTCGGCGCGGGCGAGGCCATCGACCTGCTCAAGGGCGTGTTGATGCCGGCGATCATGTCGGCGGTCAAGCCCCCGGCGGCAGCAGCTGCCGCAGCCCCCGCCGCGGCAGTCGATGCGGCGGGCGCCGCGGCCGCCCCGGCTCAGGCCGGGCTGGGCGCCGCAGAGGCGGCGCTCGACGCCGGCTAGTACCGCCCACGACCGAGACCACCCACGACGACGGCACCGTAGAAGCCACGCGCTCTGCGGTGCCGTCGGCGCGTCCGCGTGTCGGAACACCAGTAACAGCTGACACATACGTAACATCAGCCCGTGCTGTGTCGTCGTCCGAGGTCGACACTGATCGCCGCGCTGGCGGGGACGGTGTTACTCACCGCGCTGCTGGTGCGCGCAATCGTCGCCGCCGGTCCGTCACCCGCCCCCGCGATCGCCGCTCCGCAGATGGCGTCGCAGCCGCTGGCAGAGATCGGCGGGGGCCGCACCGTCCGCGAGATCCATCAGGACACCCCGTTCTCGATGGTCGCGCTGACCTCTGGTGACCTGACGGGCACCACTGCACGCGTCCGAGCGAAGAAATCCGACGGCAGCTGGGGACCGTGGTACGACGCCGAGGCGCTCGAGGGTGTGGGCCCGAGCAGTCACGCCGCCCCGCGCGGCACCGAACCCGTGTTCGTCGGACGCACCACGACGGTTCAAATCGAGGTGACCCGCCCGCCCGACGCTCCCGTCACCGGACCTGCGGGCCCCGCGCAGGAGCCACGCCCGGGCCTCGGCTACATCCCGGCCACCGTCGAGCAACCCTTCGGGGAGAACATCAACGCCGTCCTGATCAGCCCGCCTCAGACACCGGTCGATCTGCTTCCCCTGCCCAACGCCGCCACCCCGCCGGGGCAACCGCCCAGCATCATCAACCGCGCCGCCTGGGGCGCCGACGAATCGATGCGCTGCGGAGAACCGCGCTACGACAGCAAGATCCAGGCCGGAGTGGTGCACCACTCCGCGGGGAGCAACGACTACACACCACAGGATTCCGCGGGGATCGTCCGCTCGATCTACGAGTACCACACCCGCACCCTGGGCTGGTGCGACATCGCCTACAACGCATTGGTCGACAAGTACGGACAGGTGTTCGAGGGGCGCGCCGGCGGCATGACCCGGCCGGTCGAGGGCAGCCACACCGGTGGGTTCAACCGCAACACCTGGGGCGTGGCGATGCTCGGCAACTTCACCGACGTGCCTCCCACGCCCATCCAATTGCGCACCACAGCACGACTTCTCGGTTGGGTGCTGGGCCAGGCGGGGGTCGACCCGCGTGGCACGGTGGTGTTGCCGTCCGAAGGCGGGGCCTTCACCAAGTTCCCGTTCGGCTCGTCACCGACGCTGCCGACCATCTTCACCCATCGCGACGTGGGCAACACAGAGTGTCCGGGCAACGCCGCCTACGCGCTCATGCCCCAGATCCGCGAGATGGCAGCGGCATTCAACGAACCACCCGGGGCCGATCTGCTGATCGAGCAACTACGCGGCGGAGCCATCTTCACCACGTGGGAAAAGCTGGGCGGCATCCGCAGCTATCTGGGCAAGCCCACCTCACCCGAAGCGTCCGGAGAGGGCGCCACCCGGTATGCCACCTTCGAGCACGGGGCCGTCTACTGGTCCCCCACGACGGGTGCCGAGCCGATCACCGGCGAGCTCTACAACGCCTGGGGCACACTGGGATTCGAGCGAGGCGCCCTCGGCCTGCCGACCAGCGCCGAGATCGCCGAACCGCAGTGGATCGTGCAGAACTTCCAACACGGAACGCTCAACTTCGACCGGGAGAAGGGCACGGTCACCCGCGTGACCGACGGCATCCCGGTCGAGCTGACCCGCCGGGTCGACAACCCCGTACAACTCGAGCGATTCACGCCCCCGATCAACCCGGCCTGACCGAACCCGGGTCGGTCAGCCCCAGAACCGCTCCAGCACCCGCGCGACGCCATCCTCGGCGTTGGTCGCCGTCACCTCGTCCGCGGCCGCGACCGCGTCGGGATGCGCGTTGCCCATCGCGACTCCCAGCCCCGCCCACGCCAGCATCGGCACATCGTTGGGCATGTCACCGAACGTGACGATCTGCGCGGCGTCGATGCCGAGCGGCGCACTCAATTCCGCGATCCCGGTCGCCTTGCTGATCCCGGTGGGGACGATCTCGATCAGGCCGTTGTTGGTGGAGTACGTGATGTCGCCGGCCGCACCGACATGCTCGATCAGGGCCGCGGCCATGTCGGCACTGCGCGCCCCCGCCTTGCGGATCAGGAGCTTCACCGCCGGCGCGCTGAGCAGATCCGCCAGCGACACCTCCGTGTTGTCCGGGTTGAGCCACGCGTGTTCGTAACCCGGAGAACTGACGAACTGCGGGGTCGCGGCGTCATGGGCGGATCTGCCCACCCGTTCGACCGCCAGACCGGCGCCGGGAATCACTCGCGCAGCGATCTCGGCCAGCTGTGCGAGTTGGTCGGCAGACAGGGTGCGCGCGCTGATGATTCGATCCACGGACGGGTCGTAGATCACCGCGCCGTTCGCGCACACCGCCATCGGCGCGAAACCCAACTGATCGACGATCGGGGTGATCCAGCGCGGCGGCCTGCCCGTGGCGAGCACGAATCGCGCGCCGGAATCGACGACGGCGCGGACCGCCTCGCGGGTGCGCGGGCTGACCGTTTCGTCCTCGTCGAGCAGGGTGCCGTCGACATCTGTCGCCACGAGTTCGGGCGTCACGCCGATCCTTTCCGCTTGCGGGCCCGCGCGGCGAGCTCCTCTTCTTCGCGCCGGGCAGCCTCGACCGGGGTGGGCGCGCTTCCACCGAGCCGGCGCGGTAACCACGCCGCCCCGGCCGGTGCCGGGTACCCCTGTTGCGCGTCGTGCAGCAACGCGGTCATCGCCTCCCGCATCCGGCCGCTGAGCTCATCGACACCGACGTCAGGGACGATCGGTTCGCCCACCGCTACGGTGACCGGAATCTTATTGCGGCCCAACGCTCGTGGTTGGTCCTTGGTCCAGATCCGCTGCGCACCCCAGACGATCAGCGGCACGATCGGCACCTGTGCCTCACGCGCCATGCGGGCGGCCCCACTCTTGAACTCCTTGAGCTCGAAGCTGCGGCTGATGGTGGCCTCGGGGTAGACCCCGACGATCTCCCCGGCCCGCAGCGCCTCGACGGCGTGGACATATGCTTGCGCGCCGGCCGTGCGATCCACCGGAATGGTCTTGGTGTGCTTGATCAGATAGGCGACGACCTTCACCTCGTTCATCTCGGCCTTGATCATGAACCGCATCCGGCGACCCCGGTGCATGGCAGCCAGCGCGGCAGGCAGCCAGTCGACGTAGCTGGTGTGGTTGATCGCGATGACCGCCCCGCCCGAGGTGGGCATGTTCTCCAACCCGCGGAACGTGATCGTCGTTCCGGTGGCCCGGACCAACAGCGTCGCCGCGATCTCGAGCGAGCGGAAGACCGGCTCCACGGCTTATCCCGGTGCCTCGGCTGACGGCCCCGCCCGGCGGGCGGCCTTGGCGGCCGCCTCCTCGGCGTCCATCCGGTTGGCCTCGGCCAGGGTCGGCGCACCGCCGCCGAGGCGATGCGGCACCCAGAACTCACCGGGAGGATGCGGCCCGTACGCGTCCTGCACCTCGGTCAGCAGGTGCTGCATGCGCGAATGCAGCAGCGCGGTCAATTCGGCCGCGGGCAACGTCGGAGGGATGGGAGCGCCCACCGCCACCGAGATCGGCACCTTGGGTCGCCACATCTTCTTCGGGTGGCCCTTGGTCCAGATTCGCTGAGCGCCCCACACGATGTGCGGCACGATCGGCACCCCCGCGTCGATCGCCATCCGGGCCGCGCCGGACTTGAAGTCCTTGATCTCGAAACTGCGGCTGATCGTGGCCTCGGGGTAGACACCGACGAACTCACCGTCGGAGAGCTTCTGCACCGCCTCGGCGTACGACGCCGCGCCGCTGTCCCGGTCGACCGCGATGTGGCGCAGGCTGCGCATGATCGGCCCGGTGACCTTGTGGTCGAAGACCTCCTTCTTGGCCATGAACCGGACCTTGCGGCCCAGGTGCTGCTGGTAGGCGGGCAGCCCGGCGAAGGTGAAGTCGAAGTAGCTGGTGTGGTTGATCGCGATCACCGCACCGCCGGTGCGGGGCAGGTTCTCGACGCCGGTGACGGTGAAGGTCAGGCCCTGCGCGCGCCAGACGAGCCGGGCGAGCTGGATGACAGTGCCGTATACCGGTTCCACAGGCGCCAGCGTAGTGCGTGGCACAGTGGGCCTCGCCGTGAGTACGCCGAGCCGATCGATGCCCGTCCCGGCCGTCGTGTCCCGGGTCGCGGGCGGGCGGCCGGTGACCGCGGTGTGGGTGAACGAGCTGGGCGGGGTCACGTTCGCCGTCGGCCGTCCTCCGGCCGAGTACGTCAAAACCTACCCGGAACCGGTGGCCCACCTGCTCGTCGACGAGGCGGTGCGGCTGGCATGGGCTCGTCGCCACGCGACCGTGCCCGAGGTGCGGGACAGCGGTCGCGGCTGGTTGCACACCGCGGCCCTGCCCGGTCGCTCGGCTGTCGACGCGCAGTGGACCGGCCGACCCGTCGATGCTGCCCGCGCAATCGGCGCCGGGCTGCGCGCGCTGCACGATGCCCTGCCGGTGGCCGACTGTCCGTTCGGCGCACCGTCCTGGATCGGCGAGGGCGCTCCCCCACCTGAGCGGCTCGTGGTGTGCCACGGCGACGCCTGCGCCCCCAACACTCTGATGGCTGACGACGGCTCGTTCGCCGGCCACGTCGACCTCGGCGACCTGGGCGTGGCTGACCGGTGGGCCGACCTCGCCATCGCCACGATGTCGCTGGACTGGAACTATCCGGGCGGCGAGTGGGAGGCGGTGCTGCTCGCCGCCTACGGGGCGGCACCGGACGCCGAACGCATCGCGTTCTACCGGCACCGGTGGAACGACGAGCCCGCGCGGCCGGGCTAAGCTGGCAGACGAGCAAGCAGTCGTCAGAGGGGTATTTGTGCAGGTCACCAGTGTCGGGCACGCCGGCTTTCGCATCGACACCACGGCCGGGAGCATCCTGTGTGATCCGTGGGTGACGCCGGCGTATTTCGCCTCCTGGTTCCCGTTCCCGGACAACAGCGGCTTGGACTGGACCGCTCTGGGCGACGTCGACTACCTCTACGTCTCGCACCTGCACAAGGACCACTTCGACCCCGTGATCCTGCGCGATCACGTCCGCAAGGACGCCGTCGTGCTGCTGCCGGACTATCCGGTGCCGGATCTACGCCGTGAGCTCGAGAAGCTCGGCTTCCACCGGTTCTTCGAGACCACCGATTCAGTGAAGCACCGCGTCAGCGGTCCCAAGGGCGACCTCGAGGTGATGATCATCGCGCTGCGGGCTCCCGCGGACGGCCCCATCGGCGACTCCGGTCTCGTGGTTTCCGACGGCGAGACGGTTGCGTTCAACATGAACGACGCCCGGCCGGTCGATCTCGACGTGCTGGCCGCCGATTTCGGTCAGGTCGACGTTCACATGCTCCAGTACTCGGGGGCGATCTGGTACCCGATGGTCTACGACATGCCCGACCGGGCAAAGCACGCATTCGGGGTGCAGAAGCGTCAGCGACAGATGGACCGGTGCCGGCAGTACATCGCGCAGGTCGGCGCCACATGGGTGGTGCCATCGGCGGGTCCGCCGTGTTTCCTGGACCCCGAACTGCGTGACCTCAACGACGACCACGGCGACCCGGCGAACATCTTCCCCGACCAGGTGGTGTTCCTGGACCAGATGGCCGCCCACGGGCACACCGGCGGGCTGTTGATGATTCCCGGCTCGACGGCGAGTTTCACCGGCTCTGCGCTGGATTCGCTGCACCACCCGTTGCCCGACGACGAGGTCCGAGCGATCTTCACCACCGGCAAGGCCGACTACATTGCGGCCTACGCCGAGCGGATGGCCCCGGTGCTGGCCGCCGAGAAGGCCTCCTGGGCGCCGGCGGCGGGCGAGCCGCTACTCGAGCCCCTGCGGGACCTGTTCGAGCCGATCATGTCGGCCTCCGACCAGATCTGCGACGGTATCGGCTATCCCGTCGAGCTGCGGCTGGAGTCCCGGGACCATCGAGAAACAGTGGTGCTCGACTTCCCCAAACGCGCTGTGCGGGAACCGATCCCGGACGAGAAGTTCCGCTACGGCTTCGAGATTCCCGCCGAGCTGGTGCGGACGGTCGTTCGTGACCGGGAACCGGACTGGGTGAACACGATCTTCCTGTCCACGCGGTTCCGCGCCTGGCGGGTCGGTGGGTACAACGAGTACCTGTACACGTTCTTCAAATGCCTGACCGACGAGCGCATCGCCTACGCCGACGGTTGGTTCGCCGAGGCCCACGACGACACCGCGTCGATCACGCTGGACGGGTGGGAGATTCAGCGCCGCTGTCCCCATCTGAAGGCTGATCTGTCGAAGTTCGGTGTGGTGGAGGGAACCACGCTGACGTGCAATCTGCACGGTTGGCAATGGAACCTCGAGAACGGCCGGTGCCTGACCACCAAGGGCCACGAGCTGAGGTCGCAGAAGCTGTGAGCCTCGGCGCCCCCGCGAGCCCGTTCTACGACGACGGGCTCATCCAGCTCGACCGCGAAGCACTGACGTTGCGCCGCTACCACTTTCCGTCGGGTACCTCGAAGATCATCCCGCTGCGTGACATCCGCGGCTACCAGGTCAGCCCGCTGGGGCTGTTCATGTCGCGATTTCGGCTGTGGGGCACCGACTTCCGGCATTGGCTGCCCCTGGACGTGAACCGGCCGCTCAAGTCCACGCTGGTCGTCCTCGACGTGCGCGGCGCCTTCCCGCGGCCTGCCTGTACGCCCGTACACCCGAACGCGTTCGTCGACCTGCTCGACAAGCTGCTGAACGATCGCTAATTCGGGGTGAGCACCTCGACCCCGAGATAGGGCACCAGCGCCTGGGGTACCCGCACGCTGCCGTCGGGTTGCTGGTGGTTCTCCAGAATGGCGACCAGCCAGCGTGTGGTGGCCAGCGTTCCGTTCAGCGTGGCGGCGGTCTGCGGCTTGCCGTTGTCGTCTCGGTAGCGCACCGCGAGGCGACGAGCCTGGAACGTCGTGCAGTTCGAGGTCGACGTCAGCTCGCGGTAGGTTTGCTGCGTGGGAACCCATGCCTCGCAATCGAATTTGCGGGCTGCCGAGGAGCCGAGGTCGCCCGCGGCGATGTCGATCACTCGGTACGGCACCTCGATGTGGGCGAGCATCTGGCGCTGCCAGCCCAGCAGGCGCTCGTGCTCTGCCTCGGCGTCGGCGGGCTTGCAGTAGACGAAGCCCTCGATCTTGTCGAACTGGTGCACGCGGATGATGCCGCGAGTGTCCTTGCCGTAGCTGCCCGCCTCACGCCGGAAGCACGACGACCAGCCGGCGTATCGGCGCGGACCGTTCGACAGGTCGAGGATCTCGTCGGAGTGGTACCCCGCCAGCGGCACCTCGGACGTGCCGACGAGATAGAGGTCGTCGTCGGCGAGGTGGTACACCTCGTCGGCGTGGGCACCGAGGAACCCCGTGCCTGCCATGATCTCCGGGCGCACCAGCACCGGCGGGATCATCAGCGTGAAGCCGTTCTCGGTGGCGGTGCGCACGGCGAGCTGGAACAACGCCAGCTGCAACAGGGCGCCGTACCCGGTGAGGAAGTAGAACCGCGACCCCGACACCTTGGCGCCGCGGTCCATGTCGATCAATCCGAGCGACTCGCCGAGATCCAGGTGATCCTTCGGGTTCTCCAGGACGGGTGGTTCGCCCACTGTGTCGAGCACCACGAAGGCGTCCTCGCCGCCCGCAGGCACGCCGTCGATGATGACATTGGCGATCGCCATGTGCGCCGCGGTGAAGGCCCGCTCGGCCTCGGCCTGAGCCGCCTCGGCGGCCCTCACCCGGTCGGCGAGTTCCTTGGCCGCCGCCAGTAGCGCGGGGCGTTCGTCGGGGGAGGCCTTCCCCACCGCCTTGCTGGCCGTTTTCTGTTCGGCGCGCAAGGTGTCCGCTTCCGAGATGGCGGCACGTCGGGCGGCATCGGCGTCGGCCAGGGCGTCGACGAGGCCGGGATCTTCCCCCCGCGCCCGCTGGGATGCCCGCACCGCGTCAGGGTTTTCTCGCAGCACTTTCAGGTCGATCACATCGCGCAACCCTACGGGCCGCAGCGTCAGCCGCATAACGTTACAGCTGCATCACTTGTCACAGCACCTGACACGCCTGCCACAATGGTGGGCGATGTTCTCGTCGTCCTCGAACCCACCTGAGCCGCCGCCCGCCGGTCCGGAGCCGCGGTCGCCACGCTGGTGGCACAGCCTGCAGGCCGAGGGAACGCGCCGCGCCCTGCTGCTGACGGCCCTGGGTGGCCTGCTGATCGCCGGTGTCATCACCGCGCTGCCGCAGACCGATCCGGCCGGCGGCCTCACCGCGAACTCGATCTCGCTGGGCCCCCGCGGCAACGACACGTTCGACCACGCCAAGAGCGGCGATTGCCTGACCTGGCCGGAACGCACCCCCGACGCCGCCGAGGTCGTGGACTGCACTGCCGAGCACCGCTTCGAGGTGGCGGAGTCGGTCGACATGCGCACGTTCCCGGGCAGCGAGTACGGACCCGACGCCGCGCCACCCTCGGCCGCACGCATCCAGCAGATCAGCCAGGAGCAGTGCACGGCCGCCGTCCGGCGGTACCTCGGCGCGAAGTACGACCCCAACAGCAAGTTCACGATCAGCATGCTCTGGTCCGGCGACAAGGCCTGGAAGCAGTCCGGGGAGCGGCGCATGCTCTGCGGCCTGCAGCTGCCCGGCCCGAACAACCAGCAGCTGGCCTTCACCGGCAAGGTCGCCGACATCGACCAGTCAAAGGTGTGGCCCGCCGGCACCTGCCTGGGCATCGACCCGACCACCAACCAGCCCACCGACATCCCCGTCGACTGCGCCGCCCCGCACGCGATGGAGGTCACCGGTGCGGTGAATTTGGCCGAGAAGTTCCCGGGCGCGCTGCCACCGGAAGCCGAGCAGGACACGTTCATCAAGGACACCTGCACCAAGATGACCGACGCCTACCTGTCCCCCATCCAGTTGCGGAACACCACGCTGACGCTGATCTACAGCACGGTCTCGCTGCCCAGTTGGTCGGCGGGCAGCCGGCAGGTGTCGTGCAGCATCGGCGCCACGCTGGGTAACGGGGGCTGGTCGACACTGCTCAACAGCGCCAAGGGTCCGCTGATGATCAACGGGCAGCCGCCGGTGCCGCCGCCGGACATCCCCGAGGAGCGCCTGAACCTGCCGCCGATCGAGGTGCCTTCGGTGCCGGACACGTCGTCGCAGTCCAGCAGCTCCAGCTCCAGCTCCAGCTCCGGTTCGGGCTCCCAGTCGTCGCAATCGTCCGACAGCAGCCAGCAGACCCAGCACATGCCGCAGCTGGCGACGACGGCCGCACCGACGCCCACCCAGCAGGCGCCCGCGCCCGATCCGGTACCGGGGCAGGGCAACACGTTCCTGGGCGGCCCGCCACCCCCGCCGCCCGCACCCCCCGCCGACGTGGCGTTGCCGCCCGCCGAGCAGGCGCCTCCGGCCGCGCCGGCGCCGGTGGAGCCGGTACCACCCCCGGCCGCACCACTTCCGCCGCCCGGCCCCTGATGGCCGTGCGGATGAGTCCGCAGCGGTTCGACGAGCTGGTCGGTGACGCGCTCGACCTGCTCCCGGCCGAGCTGGCCGCGGCGATCGACAACGTGGTCATCCTGGTTGCCGACCGCAATCCCGACGAGCCCGAGTTGCTGGGGCTCTACGAGGGCGTGGCGCTCACCGAGCGCGACTCCTGGTATGCCGGTGCGCTGCCCGACACCATCACGATCTATCGCGACGCGCTGCTCGACATGTGCCACACCGACGCCGAGGTGGTCGACGAGGTCGCCATCACCGTGATCCACGAGATCGCCCACCATTTCGGCATCGACGACGAGCGTCTGCACGAACTCGGCTGGGGCTGAGCAGTACTCGAGCGCGGCAACCCGATCGTGTCGGCGATGAGTGCTAAGAACAGACCATGAGCGAACAGTGCCGTGCCTGCGCGGCGGGTCTCGAGCACTGCCACGGTGCGCTGATCCACCACGCCTATCGGCGGGAGGAGTGCACCGAGGACGGTTGCCTCACCCCGCCCGCCGCCCACGACATGCACCTCGATTGCGATGCGGTCGGCTGCGCGTGCGACCAGGAGGATGGCCGGGTGGCGGTGGTGTCAGCCCATCGGGTCGGCTGACGCCGCGGCACCGTCGCCGACGGTCGTCACCGCCGCGGCGTCCGGGCCGAACGGCGGCGTCAGCGCGCCCCACTGCAGGCAGTTCCAGCGTCCGTCTGTGACGGGCGCGAGCACCACCGTCTCGGTGTTGGCGAGGTGATGGTCGATCGCAAAGGTGCTGTCGACGCCGGCGAGCACGGCGGCCACCAGCCGGATGGCGGCGCCGTGGCTGACGACGACGATGTCGCTGTGCCAGGTGTCGTCGTCGAGGTAGCGCGTGCGCAGGTCGTCGAGCACCGGAACGTAGCGGTCGAGAACCTGATGACCTGTTTCGCCGCCCGGCAGCGCGACACCGAGCTCCCCGTCGTGCCAGCGCCGGTAGATCGCCGTGAACTCCTCGTGGGCGGCCTCGTCGCTCCGGTCTTCCAGGTCGCCGACCTGCACCTCGTGGATGCCGTCGACCTCCGCGAGCGCGTGGGCCGCACCGAGCACCCTGCTGATCTCGCCGGCGGTCTGGACGGCGCGGGTCGCAACGGAGTGCGCGATGAGACCGGGCTGCGCGGCCAGCGTGCTCGCGAAGCGGCGAGCCTGGTCACGGCCCAGATCGGTCAGGTGGGCGCCCGGCGGGCGGGTGTCGAGCCGCCGCGCCACGTTGCTGTGCGTCTGTCCGTGCCTCACCAGCACGAGGCGCCCGCTCACGTCCGGCCCTCGCGCAGTCGTGTCAGCCACGTCGTCGCCTCGTCGGTCGACGGGGGTGGGGTGCCTGCCGGCTCGCCGGTGGGCCAGGACCCCAGGTAGCGCACGTCGGCGCAGCGGCGATGGAGTGCGCGCAGCGCTTCGGCGACCGGGGCGTCGTCGATGTGGCCGACGAAGTCGAGGAAGAACATGTAGGTGCCCAGCTCGGTGCGGGTGGGCCGGGACTCGATGCGGGTCAGGTCGATGTCGCGGATCGCGAGTTCGGTCATGGCCATCGCGAGCGAGCCCGGCACATTCGCCAGCCGGAGCACCACCGACGTCCGATCGGCCCCGGTGCGCGCCGGCGGTGCGGCGGGTGCTCCCACGAGGACGAAGCGGGTCCTGGCGTTCGGCTCGTCGACGACGTCGGTGGCCAGCGCGTCCAAGCCGTACCGCTCGGTGGCCAGCGCGGTCGTGACTGCCGCGTCGGCGCGGCAGGCGGCGACTTCGGCGGCGGCCGCCGCGTTGGAGTGGGCCGGCAGCACGCTCACGCCGGGCAGGTTGGCGGCCAGCCACCCCTTGACCTGGGCGGTAGCGATCGGGAACGCCGACACGGTGCGCACCGACGCGGCGGGGACGCCGGGTCGTACCGCGATCGTGAACGCCACGTCGAGGGTGAGTTCGGCGTAGATCTGCACCGGCGGGCCGTCGGCGAGACTGTCGAGCGTCGGCAGCACGGACCCGTCGATGGAGTTCTCGATCGGAACGCAGGCGAAGTCGGCGTCGCCGGAGCGTACGGCGGCCACCGCGGCGGATGTGCTGTCGGTGGCGACCCGGGTGACGGGGCCCGGCGCGGGAATCAGGCGGTCCGCGTCGAGGGTGCGAAGTGCCGCCTCGGTGAACGTTCCCTCAGGGCCGAGGTACGCGATGCGGGACACGGGGTCAGCCTATCGGGTGGGTGCACTTGTGCTGGTCGACGGCATAAAGCCTTGCGTCGCGCCATACTTGTGTTTAAGTTAGCCTCACCTAAGTCAGGAGGCGACAGTGCAGGGACCACCACAGACACCGATCCAGACACCGACGACCGCCGAGCGGATCCGTAGCGCCTGTGCACGCGCTACCGCGGCGATGGTCGCCACCGACGGGCTCGACCCGACACCCACCCCGGTGGTGCACCTGCTCTGCGACGGGTCGGTCGCCCTGACCGTTCCCGCCGCGAGCGCATTGGCCGCGACAGCCGCCACGTCCGGCGCCGCGGGTGTGCAGGCAGTGCTCGAGTTGACCGACTACGCGCCGCTGCCGCTGCGCGAACCGGTCCGGTCGCTGGTGTGGATACAGGGCCGGTTGTGGACCGTGCCCGACCGCGAGGTGCCCGCCCTGCTCGACCTGATCGCCGCCTCGAATCCCCACCCCGCCCTGCTGGAGGTGAACAGCGTCGAGGGCGAGGATGCGCTCATGCGTCTGGAGATCGAGTCCGTGGTCGCGGCGGATTCCACCGGCGCGGAGGCCATCTCGGTCGCGAGCCTGCTCGGCGCACTGCCCGACCCGTTCTGTGTGATGGAATCGGCCTGGCTGCAACACCTGGACGCCGAGCACCGCGACGTCGTCGACCGATTGGCCAGCCGACTGCCCGGGGCCCTGCGCAACGGCCGTGTGCGTCCACTCGGACTCGATCGCTACGGCGTCGCGCTGCGCGTCGAGTCGACCGACGGCGACCACGATGTCCGGCTGCCGTTCCCGCATCCCGTCGACGACGTGACCGGGCTGAGCCGGGCGATCCGGATCCTGATGGGTTGCCCGTTCCTGAACGGGCTGCGCGCCCGCCGCGTCTGACGCGCGCCTGATCGACAGGCCCCGGCACACCGCTACCGTAGCTGCGGTGAGCGAACCGCCGACCGATGCGCAGCGTCGCGCCCTGCGCATCGAGATCGCGGTGGTCCTCGCCGTCACCTTCGGGTTGAGCGGATACACCGCGCTGCTGCGTCTGATCGAAGCCGTCCTGCTGGGCCTGTCGGGTCAGACAGTGGCGCTGAACCCACGCCGGTCGCCGTTCAGCCTGATCGACCTCGGTCTCAACCTCGCCGGACTGTTCCAGCTGCTGGCCTGGGGCGGCCTCGCGCTGTATCTCCTGTGGCGCGCCGGCGACGGCCCCGCACGCATCGGCCTCGCCCGATTCCGGTGGCGCACAGACTTTCTCGGCGGCGTCGGGCTGGCCCTGGTGATCGGCATACCCGGGTTGGCGCTCTACCAGCTGGCCCGTGTCCTCGGGGTCAACGCCTCGGTCGAGCCCGCCGAACTCAACGACACCTGGTGGCGCATCCCGGTGCTGCTACTGCTGTCATTCGGCAACGGGTGGGCCGAGGAGGTCGTGGTCGTCGGCTTCCTGCTGACCCGGCTGCGCCAACTGCAGGTCAACCCGTGGGTCGCGCTGGCCCTGTCGAGCCTGCTGCGCGGGGTCTACCACCTCTATCAGGGTTTCGGAGCCGGACTCGGCAACGTCGCCATGGGAGTGGTGTTCGGATACGCGTGGCAGCGCACGGGACGGCTGTGGCCACTCATCGTCGCCCACACGCTGATCGACGCGGTCGCCTTCGTCGGGTACTCCTTGCTGGCGGGCCGATTGACCTGGTTGCAGTAGGTTCTTGCTGTGACCGACGAGCGGCCGCCCGTCCCCCGGCCGGCGCCACCGCCCCCGCGACGTGGCCATCCGCCGCGGCGGGAGCCGCCGCCACAGCTCCGGCGCGATCCGCGCTACCGGCCCGCAACCCC
>NZ_JAKRFN010000007.1 GCF_022348085.1 Mycobacterium sp. PSTR-4-N
TCGTCGAGGTCCTCCCACCCGTGGGCTGGGGGTGGGTACACCGTGGCCGGTGACCGAGACCCCGCTGCCTCCACGAAATCCACCTCAGCACGCAACACCATCAGATCCCGCTCGGTGATCATCGCTGACTGCGCTGACTCGGCGACGGCCACTGCCGCACGCAGCTCACGGTCGCGTACCGCCGCACGTAACTCACGGGCGGACCGCAGGCCCGATTCCTGCACCACGTACAGCGTCGGATTGTGCAGCAGCGACCAGCCCGGTTCCCGGCCGCGAGCAGCCATGCGCGCCTGCGCGGCAGCGGCTTTCGCCTTCGCCTCCGGGCTTTCGGCGGCCAACCGCAGCTCCAAGGTCAAGGTCGCGAGCTCGGCCTGGCGGTCGGTGAGTTCGCCAGTGTGCTCGAACGGGCCTGGTGGGTGAGCCAAGAGGTCGGCCAATTCGGCGCGGTCCTGGTCGATCTCGCTAGTCAGGGTGGCCTGTTGGCGGGGCAGGTCGAGGTAGAGGTTTTCAACCCGCGTCAACAGACCGCGGGCCTTCGCCCCGCCCGCCTCTGACGCGGTGGCCATCAGGTCGTCCTTCTTGACCTCGGTGATCCGCTGCGACGTCGTCAGGCGCAGTAGCAGCGAGTCATGGGTGAGATCGCGCGCCGCGAGCAAGGCCACGCCGTCGATGCTCACCCCGGTATCGCTGTAGCGGGTGGCGCCGCGGTCGCGACCGTCGAGGAAGGCCTGGCGGCACGCCGCTGCCAGCCGCTCGGCGGTCACCGAGTTCTCCCTGGTTCGTTGCCCACCGACGATCACCTCGGGAGAACGCTGCTCGGCCCCATGGGCGGCGGCGCGCTGCGCGATCGGCTGCAGCTCGGCGAGCTGACGCTCTTTGTGCGGGATGGTCCGTTCGTGGGTGTCGACGAGCCAGTCGCGGCGACGCGTGGCCTCATGGTGGGCTCGTTCGAGCGCTTGGAGGCGGCGCACCTGCTCGTCGAGCTCGACCTGACGCAGGTAGCGAGGATCGCCGGTCGCCAACGCCTTCGTCTCGGCGGCCGCGGCGCCGATGTCACCACCGGAGAGGTCCTCGATGTCTCGATCGGTGACCTCACTGCGGTTGACCTGCTCGATGAACAACGACTTGGCCTGCACCTTCTGCCACATCACGGTGTCATAGGTGCCTTCGGTGACGTAGGTGCGGATCTCGACGCCGTCGAGGTTCTGATTGCCCTGACGCAGGACGCGGCCCTCACGCTGCTCCAAGTCCGCTGGCCGCCAGGGCACGTCAACATGGTCGAGGGCAGCCAGGCGGGGCTGAATGTTCCAGCCCGTCCCCATCTTCTCGGTGCTGCCGATCAGCACGGCCACCTCACCGTTGATGCACTGCTCGCGCAGCAGACCGACTTCATGGGCCTTGCGTGCGTCGTGGACGAACCGGATCTTGTCGGCCGGCATGCCGCGGGCGATCAGCTCAGCCTTGATGGCCGCGTAGATCGTGAATTGCTCCGGATCGTTGGAGGGGGTGCCGCGATCGCAGAACGCCACCTGCAGGCACCCACGCTTGGGCATGGGCTCACCGGTTCGGGGATGGCGGTAGACGCGGTCCAGATTGGCTCGGTAGGTGCGCATCATCGACTCGGCCACCGCCGCGGCGCGGCTCTCGGTGGGCGCGGCCAGGTGGGCGAGGCGGGGGTCCAGGGAGGCATTCCGCCCGTCGTTGGCGATCTTGAGGATGTTGTCCCGCTGCGGGTTGCGAGCATCGAGATGATCGGCTCGGTATCCGAGATCGGCGATGAAGTCGACGACCTCGATGTCGGGCTGCAACGCCACCGTTTGACGCTGCCCCCCGATGAGCGGCGGCAACTCCACGGGCACTTGGTCGCGGGTGACGACGTCGGAGTACACCGACGACAGCGCCAGCAGCTCCGGCAGATTCGTGAACTTCCCGACCCGTGTCACCGGGCGAAGTTTCGTGCCGGTGGCATTGACCTCGACGGTGGTGTGTGTGGCGGTGAACGCCGCACCCCAGTCGCCCAGGTCGGACACACCGGCCTCGGCAAGCAAATCGGGTCGGAGGTAGGTCTGCATGACCCACAGCTCGCCCAAGGAGTTCGCGATCGGTGTGCCCGTCATGAAGGTAGCCACCCGCTCGACGACTCGGTGAGGGGCAATCCCTGCGGCCTTGGCTTCCTCGCGCCGGCGTTCACGCAGCACCCGCAGCTTCAGGGCCAGGTCCTCGGCACGTTCGGAGGACTTGGTGCAGTTGAGCTCCTGGATGTTGCACACCCGCTGGAGGTTCTTGTAGTAATGAGCCTCGTCGACGAAAAGGTAATCGGCTCCGCTGCTTTCAAAGCTCAAGCCGGTGTCCTTGGCCTCCTGAGCGGTCAACCGCTCCAGCCGTTCCTTGGCGGTCTTCAACGCCCGCTCGATGGCCTTCTTGGAGCGGTCGCTGGCCGCATCGTCGAGCTGGGTGCGTAGCGTGTCGAGCTGGTCGGCAATGTAATCCGCGCGCAGGCGCTCGGACACCCCGATCGCCGTAAACGCCGACTCGGGGATGATGACCATGTCCCAGTCGCTGGATGCGGACTGCGCGACCAGCCGGCGACGGCCCTCGGCGTTGGTGGCCGCCGTGCCGAGAAGGATGTTGGCAGCCGGATACCACTGCTTGGCCTCACGGCCAACCTGGTCGATGATGCTGTTGGGCACGACGATCCAGGGCTGACGGACAAGTCCGAGGCGTTTGAGCTCTATCGCTCCCATGAAAGCGGTGCCCGATTTACCAGCGCCCACAACATGATTCAGGAGCACCGAGGGTTCAGCGATGATGCGGGCGACGGCGTTGCGTTGATAGTAATGCGGGACGAACACATCCGAGAGACCCGGCAGCGACAGTGCGGACCCGTCGTAGCGCGGTGCCCGCAGCGAGTTGAAACGCCGGTTGTACTCGGCGACGAGGGTTTCGCGGCGTTCCTCGTCGTTGAAGACCCACCGGTTGAACTCCTCGCCGATCTTGGCGGCCTTGGCCTGCGCGGCGAAGGTGGCCTGTACGTCGAGCTTGCCGTCGTCGTCGTTGACGATGACGCTGCGTGAGTTGCACAGCGCGTCAAGCAGACTGGCCGCGTCACAGCCCTTGTGTGGCATCCCCCACGTCTCGGTCATCAGCCGCCCGAAGCGGTGATGCTTGGGGATGTCGATGACCCAGCGGCCCCCGATGTGTTCGGCGGTGACCGTCGAGAGCCCGAAGGTCTCCTTGGCGAACTGGGCGACCACGTCGGCCGGAATCCACGGGGCGCCCGGGCGGACCCGAATTTCCTCGGCGGTGCGGTCGGCGGGCATGACCTCGCGCAGGGCGGCGACGTAGTCGCGGTAGACCGGATTGGCCTGTGCTGCGGCGGTCGCGGCGGCGAGCTTCTGGCGCACGTTGCCCGACAGCGCGGTCGCGGCCGGCACCAGTTCGTCGGGGTCGTCGAGGTCGGGGTAGGCCAGCCCGACGAGCAGTTCGCGGGCGGCGGCAGCGTCGACGTCGAGCAAGCTGGCGATGAGGTCGACGTCGACACGTTGGGCGCGGTCGAGGCTGACGGCCAACGCTTCCTCGGGTCCCGACGCGCTGAGCACCTCGGCCCGCGCGGACACCAAGTCGGTGGAGAAGATCTCGGCCTTGCGGGCTTGCCCGGTGGTCTCGTCGAAGACTTCCAGCGCCGAGACGACTGCCCATCCGGGATCGTGGCGCATGCCGCCGTCGAGGTGACGTCGCTTCTTGTACGAGGCTTTGGGCTCCCAGGCCTTGGTGTTCCACTCCTCAAGCAGATCCTCGGGCACCCTGCCGCGGTAGGGCTGACCTGGCTCACCTTCCTTGGCGCGCCATTTGGACTCGTCGGCAGCGACTTTCGCGTCGTGCTGCTCCTGGGTGATGTCCTTGGGGTGGACCCAAGAGAACCGGTTGATCGGGCCGTGGCGCTCGACGTAGTCGTCGTAGAGACGGTTGAGGTGACCGCGCAACTGGTGGCGCTCGGAGACGGGCCGGCCCGCGGACTGGGACGCGATGAGGCTGTTGGCGGCGTCGCGCAACGCGATCAGTTCACGTGTCTCGGCCACCAGGGTCTTGGGGGTGTTGTGGGGCTCCCAGGTGTGGCCCGCCCAGTAGTCGATGCCGCCGGTTTCGATGTTGAAGCGCAGCGCGAACAGCGGCGGGTCCTCGCCCTGGTCGGCGGCGGTGAGCAAGCCGGCGTCGAAGTGCTGCGGCGAGACCTCGGTGAGGTCGGCCGCGGTTGCGGTCAGCCCCGCGCCGCGCAGCACCGCGGCGTCGATCACCGCGTCGAGCTGCTCGGAGACCTGGGCGGCCAGCTCGGCGCCGCTAAGGCCCTCGACCACCAGATTGGGGCTGCCGTGCAGCCCATGACCCACGGTCATCGACCCCAGGACGTGCTGAGGATTCTCATGGAAGTAGGCGTTGACGGCGATCGGGGCCGCGGTGTCGGGCTCCACGCCGTCCAGCGCGAGGCGCGCGGTGTCGAGCCACAGCGGCCGGTCGACGCGCAGATCGACCGGCTCGGTACGCCGGCGCAACACCAACATGTCGGTCACCACCTCGGTACCGGCTACCCGCCGGAAGGCCTGCGACGGCAGACGCAGCGCACCGACGAGTTCACCGCGCTCGGCAATGTCGCGGCGAGCTGAGTCCGATGCCGAGTCCATGGTGTAGCGGCTGGTCAGCACCGCGACGTAGCCGCCGGGCGCGGTCAACGCCAATGCCTTGACGATGAAGTGGTTGTGGATGCTGTGCCGGGCGGGGTTGTGCGCAGGATCGTGCACCGCGAACCGCCCGAACGGCACGTTGCCGACGGCGGCGACGAAACTGCCTTCGGGCACCCGAGTGGTCTCGAAACCCTCGTTGCGGACCTGCGCCGACGGATAGAGCGCCGCGGCGATCGCGGCGGTGATCGGGTCGTTCTCCACCCCGACCATGACCGCATCAGTGGGTGCGTGGCCGATGAAGTGCCCGCTGCCGCACCCGGGCTCCAGTACCCGCCCGCCGGTGAATCCGGCCCGCTGCAGGGCCGTCCACACCGCGGCGGCAAGCGCGGGATCGGTGTAGTGCGCGTTGAGGATCGACGCCTCCGCCTGACGGTACTGCTCTCGGGTCAGCAGTTCTCGCAGCCGGTCGCGCTCGGAGCGGAAGCCCTCGTTGCGGGTGTCGAAGACCTCGGGAACGGCTCCCCATCCCGACCATGCCGCCAGCACGGCCTGCTCGCTGGCCGTGGCCGGGCGGCCGGCTGCCTGCAGTCGGCGCACCAGCTCCAGGGCGGCGATGTTGGCCCGCGCCCGCGCCTTCGGTCCGGAGGGGACCAAGACGTCGGTGCTTGCCGGGAAGTCCCTCGAGCTGGACAGGTCGGCCTCGGCCGACGGCGGCGTGACGGCGAGCGGCGGCGCGGCGGCGGGCAGAGCTGTGCCGCCAGGGTCGATCGTGCGGGGGTCGGTGGGCTTGTCGGGCTCGTCGAACAGCGAGCTCTGCGCGGCTACCGGGCGGGCAGGCCGTCGTCGCGTAGGTCCTGGTACACCAGTTCCGTCAGCTCGACGGCCAGCGGGTCGCCCGGCTTCTGGGGCGGCGGCAGCCGGTCCTCGGCCCGCGCCGCCAGGAGGTAGCCCGCCTTGATCCGGAACACCGCCGAAAACGCCGGACTCGGCCACAGCTGCGCCACCAGGTCCTCGGTCGCCTCGTCCGGATCGGTGCGGTACTGGGTCTGAGTCCACCGCTGCGTCCACGGAACGTCGTCGCGACTGACCATGGTGCGTGGCGGTTCCTCGGTCTCCTGCGGCGGCGGGATCAGCTCGTAGAGCTGCTCGCTGAGAACGATTTCCTTCGCCGAGGCCACGGCGCTGTTCAGCAGACCCACCTTGGTCAGGTAGTTCGGTTGGGTCCCGTGGTCGGTCGTCCACTGCTCGACCGCCCGCTCCCCCAATTCGGCTGCCAGCTCCGCGATCTGACGGCTCAGTGAGGCCGCGGTCTGATCCAGGAAGTCCTGGCACTGTCCCGGGGTCCAGTCCGAGGGCAGCGTCAGATGCCGGCTGTACACCTCGGCCACGATCCGGGCGATCTCCGGGCTGGTCACCGCCACCCTCCTCGTCGAAGAGGCTGAACAAATCCGGCTGCTCAGCGTCCTTGGGTTTGCGGGCCATATTGTCCTCACCGTGTCGTCGGAGCGGCGCGAGGGGGCCTTGTTGCGCCGAGCAGTCATCAGTGGCTCAGTGCGTCGGAGACGGTCAACAGCAGCGAGTCACGCTGGACGGGTCTGCGCAGCTGGTCCGCGCGCAACGCAGCGCCGCGCAGAAGCGGCGCAGGGCACCGGTGCGCGACCAGCGCCCAACCGGTCGGCGTGTCATATCCGGACGGGCCCGACGAACCGATGACGGCCTCGCGGACGCGAGTGAGATCGGCCCGGCCGTCGTGGGCGGCGGCGTCGCCGAGCAGCGCGGCCGCCAGCGGGCCGACCGCGAAGGACCGCCACAGATCCATGTCGCCCGCAAGCTGCGCCAACAGTCGCTCGGCCTGCGCTATCGCCTCACCGGCGGAACGAACCTCTATCATCACGGTGGTGCGCCTCTCGTCACTAGGGAGTGAATCCGGACGGCGCGGTGCCGAAGCCGGGCGGGGGTGCCGAGGGAAAGATCGGCAGCGAGTGGGTGGCCATCGCGAATAGTCCGCCGATGACTTGGCCGACCATCCAGACGGTGACGACGATGGCCGCGAGGAGGCCACCGAGCCACGGGCCGCGCCGCGGCTTCACCGCTGCCCTACGAACGCCGCGGCCGGCGGGTGCAGACAGGACGACCAGGGAAGCAGCGCCAGGGCCAGCATCCAGCCCACGTTGGTGAACTGGTGGTCGTCGAGTCGCGAGACCGATCGCAGGCTGTCCCGCAGTTGCGGATGCTCACCGACGCGGTGCGCAGCGCGCGACCACTGGGCGCGGTGCGCCAGTGCCCGAATGATCCAGTCGATGCGATTGCCCGCGGCGTCGGTGTGGCTGGCGGCGTAGATCCACCCCGCCAGCGGGGCAGTCGCCAGCGGACGCCAGCGCTCCCAGGTGCCCCCGTCCCAGGGCGCCAGGATCACCTCAGCCAGGGCGAGAGCGGCCGGCGGGCCGTCGAGACGGGTGATGCGTTCGTCGAGACCAACGGCGGTCAGCGATGTCTCGGCTGCGGCGGGTGCGGTGCCGGCGGGCGCGTCGTGCCCTTCGGGGTGGGTGGGGGCGGGTGCCAGTTCCCAGAGTGGTCGAGTGCGGGTGGCGTTGTGCGCGCGGCGAACGGCTCCCTTGTGCTCCAGGGCGACCAACACCGCGTAGACCCGTTCGATCACGACGGGGCGCGCTGCGTCGGACTGGTTGAGGCAGTCCCGCACCTCCGCGGTCGACACCGGCCCCCGGATGCGTCCCAGGACTGCCATGATCCGCCCGTGCAGTGCTCCGGAGGGGGCCTCGGATGTGGTCTCCGTGGACCACGTGGCCTTGGTCGACGCGGGGGTCATCGTGGACTCCTCGCCGACTCCACGGCGTGCTGGTGCCGCTCGTGGGCCCGTTGAAGAATCGGCTTGCGGCCGGCAGCCTGGTCACGGCCGCGGCTGCGTTCTACGGCGGCGTCGGTCAGTCGGCGCACCTGCTGGTCGTAGAGGGTCACGAACTCCGACCAGTCCACCAGCTCGGTTTCCACGCCAGCGGTGCCCCGAACGAGCAGGCGGCCCCGGTCCCGGTTGGCGGGCAGCAGACGGCGGTAGTCGAGGGTGCTGTCGGTGTTCGACGACAGCGACTTCGAACCGGTGGCCTGATCGAAGGACTCCGTGCGGCGGGTGGTCAACAGGCTCCACTCCTCGGCGCGGCGCAGCATCTCCATCTCCGGTGCGCCGAACAGGATCAGCGCCGCCGGAAAGATGTCGCGGAGCTCGTTGGCGTATGCACTGCCGTAGACGGTGTCGAACTGGCTCGATGCCTGCACCGCGAGAAGAAGATTGACCCCCAGGCCCCGGCCCTCGCCGACGTGGCGGCGCAGCGCGGGCATCGGTGCGACGTTGGCTGCTTCGTCGATCACGATGAGCAGGCGGTCCACCATTTCCTTGCGCGCCGTCTTGGCGCGCCACAGCTTCACCAGGTTCTCCAGCAGCGTCACCGCGGCGCCGGCGATCGCGCCCTCGGGTGCGGACAGCACGTACAGGGTCGCGGTGGGATCGTCGAGGAAGTCGGCGGTGAACGCCTCGGGTTGGTCCCCGCGCAGCGACAGCCGCATCCAGGGCATGACCGCCTTGCGCATCGTCAGCGCGATGCTGTCGCGCTGCTTGGGGTCCATGTTCAAAGTGCGTCGCAGTGCGTTGTAGAACAGCGGATAGTCCTGCACGGCAAGGGCGGCCATCTGCCACCCAGCCTCGACGGGCAGCTTCTCCTCGTCCCAGTCCATGTTGTCGACGGCCAGCAGGACCCAGTCCATTCCCTCGTCGTTGAGGGCGGCCGCGAAGAGCATCGCCGCCAGCGGGCCTTCGGTGTTGGACTCCCAGATCCCGGCGTCGGAGACCGAATCGGCACCCGAGCCCATGCCCACAGCCGACATTTGCATCATCGTGTTGGCCGCGGTGACCGCCTGATCGGGTGTGGTGATCATCTTCGTCGGATCGAACGACATGGCCTGCACGCCAGGGTATGTGGCGTCGTAATCGGGACGCAGGTCGATTAGGGCCTGCGGGCCGCTTCGGCGTTGCGCGACGAGCTGAAACAGGTCGTCTTTGGAACTGACCACGACGGCGGGCCCCGTCCAGAGCACCGCCGCGGGGGCCAGGACGCTGCGCGTCTTGCCGGTCCCGGTGGGCGCCGACACGAGCACCATCGGCCCGGACTCGGCAACGGTGCGCTGTTTGGTCTGCGGGTCGCGCACGAAGCCGCAGAACGGGGTGGGTGGCGGCGTGTAGGTCATGGCTTGGTCCCTCCGTCGGGGTCACGCAGCAGCGGGGTTCGCTCGCCCACCGTCGGTGTCGGCGAGACGTCGAAGATTCCGGGCATGGGCAGGTCGTCGAGCGCCAGGCCGAAGTCGACGCTCTCGGTCACCGCGGGTGGGCGCATGGGCCACCAGTCGCGCGAGCCGTCGACCGCCAGCCAGCCCTCCAGGACGCCGTAGATGCCTGCGGCCAGGGCGGTCGCGGGCAGCTGTCCGAGCAGCCACGGCAGCAGCACCGTCTGCGCGAGTGTGGTGTCGGGGTTATACAGCAGGGCCAACGGCAGGCCCGTCGCGACCGAGGCCCACATGAACGCCGCCACCGGGTAGGACCGCAGGGTGTCGGGAATTAGCTGGACAATGGCCCGATACACCGCTATGCCCGCCGGCCACCCGATCGGGGCAAGCACCGCGGCGACGATGACGATCGCAAAATCGAGCCCGGCGTACGGCGTTTTCACCGGGCGCGCAATTAATGGGTGAATGACGTCGTCATCGGCAGCGTCAACTCGCGCACCGCTCAATATCTGCGCGCGGTCGCGAATTTGTCGGGCCAGAATTTCGGCCCGCCGTTTTTGAAATATGAACGTGTGTTGATGGCGGGCGATCCACTTACGGCGGACCTCGTCGAACCGATCAGCCGGCGGTGACATCGAAGACCTCCGCGCCGGTGTGCTGCGCTCCAGTGTAGAAGCGCTCAAGGCCTTGTGCGACGCCCAAAAGAAATTCCCGCAACTCTTTCGCGGTGCGCGTCACGCCCATCGACTCGCCGCGCGCCAACTCCTGGTCGATCCGCGATGCAACCGTCGCGACCTCCTGTGTTATCGAGATCACCGGAGCGCCGCCATCCAAGATGCGATGCGCCGATCCCGCCTGCCACCCCAGCGCCAGTTCAAGGCGGGCCAGGGTGCGCTCAGTGGGCCGCCGCCCGCCGGCCAAGGCCTTGTAGACCGTGGACGGCGACGGGCCGCCCTGGGCGGCCAACTCCTCACGTGACCAGCGCAGCTGCGCCAGTCGCTGATTGAGGAAAAACAGCAGACGCTCTGTGCCGTCGGTCGGTATTGCACTCACATCGCAGACGCTAACAACGGCCGAAACCTTTTAGCCATGTACCTAGAAAACCGGCAATTACCGCACTTACGCTTCCCCACAGCACCTCGAAGGAGAACTAATGTCACAGAATTCAGTGACCCACTCGCGGCTCCCGATCGCTGGGCTCATACAGGCGACGACGCTCAGTGGCGCAGACTGGCGAACGGTTTGCCAGCATCTGCCGCTCGCATCCGGACACGCGGCGGCAATCGGCATGGAGACGTGGCGATGACCGACGACCGACAGGCCCGGTGGGCGGCCACCGACCGCCTCATGGCCTACATCGACGACCCCGTCGACCAGCGCTCCGACGACGTCGAGGAACAGTTCTCCCCCGCCGACGACAACCCGGCTCCCGCCTGGGACGGCGATGAGGACCGCGACGACGAGCGCGGCTACCGACACAGCGCCGGACAGCCGCCAGCACCCCCGGCCCGAGAGGTCACCCACACGGGCCGCGGGGAGGGTTGGGACGAGGTCCCCACGGACGACTATTACGCGGGCGCGCCGCAGGGCGACGAATACGACGACCAGGCACCCTACGATCACCTCCGCGAGGATCGTGGAGACGGGTACGGCGACGCCTACCCGGACACAGCCGAAGCGGTCGAGGTGGGCCACCCCCACCTCGACGACACCGACCGCAGCAGCGGCACGGTCGACGTCTTCGACGACAAGCCCGCCCCCGAGGCCGGCCCCGTCGACCTCGACGACGACGTGACCGCAGGACTCGACACCGACAGCGACGAGGACTCCGCTGAACTCGGTCAGAACATCCAATCTCTCATCCCGCCAGCCCGATTCAGCAAGCCACTCGTCCTGGGTTTCGTGGCCGCCGTCGGGGTCGTGGCCATCGGGGGCGCCGCAGCCATGATCGGCATGCAGTCCAGCAGCCCGTCCCCGGAGGCCGGCGCACCGTCTGGAACGGTCGGCGTCGTCGCACCGCCCCCCGCGCCGCCGGCCGCCGCGCCCGTCGCCGACCCAGCACAGGATGTGCCGATTCCCTTCCAGGCGTCCTCGGCCTGCCCCCAGGCCGGATCGGGGTCCGCGCAGAACGTCGCCAGCGAGGACCCCACGCGAGCGTGGGTGTGCATGCGTGATTCCGACGGGCAGGTGATGACCCTGGATCTGGGCAAGCCAATGAAGGTCACCGCCATCGAGCTGACTCCCGGATGGGTCGGCACCGACGCCAGCGGCGCCGATCAATGGATGTCGCACCGCGTCGTGACACGCGTGCAATGGATCTTGGTCAACGGCGCCGACCGAACGGTCGTTACCCAGGACACCAAGAACGCTCACGGGCCCGTGCCGGTCGCGATGCCCTCCAACGGCCCCGACCAAGGTGTACTCGCCTCCCAGATTCAGATGGTCATCCTGCAGACCTCGCGCCCGCCGGCCGACAACCCCGCCCCCACCGCAGGCGGTCCCGGCCCGGCCGGAGGGGGACTGCTCGACGGCATGCTCGGCGCGCCGGTCGGCGAGGGCACCTCCCCAGATGCCAGCCCAGACCCCGTCTTCGGAACCAGCGACACCTCCACCGATCCGGTCGACAACACCGTCGCAATCTCGGCGATCCGCGTCCTCGGCCACCCCCCACTGTGAGAAAGGCCCACGACCCCATGACGTCCGCACCGAGCTTGCTAACCAACACGTGGCGCCGCCGCATCGACACCAGCGGTTCCACCCTTCGAAAAGTGCTGCAAACCATCGCCTTCACTGCCTGCACCATCGTCGCCCTGAGCACGATGTGGGGCTGGATCACCGACGAACCCCTCGACATCGACGGGCCCGCAAGGGCAGCGGTCAACCGCACCGACTACATCGGCGGATACGCCGTCAACTGCGTGCGTCTCCTGCTGACCGTCACCGAAGCCCAACGCTCGGCGCTGAACACCTGTTGGGCACCCGACGAACTGCGCTCCCTGCCCACCACCCCACCCGTGGTCGTGGACTCCACCGTCATCGCCAAGATCGTGCGGACCGCCGCCTACGACGGCGTCGAGCAGTGGCAGGTCATCGTGCGTGTCAGCCAGCGCCCCTATCTCAGCGCCACCCCGGAAACCACGCTGCGCCAGATCAACGTCCTCATCAGCAGCTACGGCCTTCGCGCCTCCGGACTGCTGGCCACCATCAACGACACCGGCAGCGGCGCAACGCTTCCCCTGGCCTACACCGCCTCGCTGCCCGTCGGCGCCCCCGACGACAAGGGCCGCAACCGACCCACCGGAAACCCCCTGTCCGACACCGTCACCGGATTCCTGGTCAGCTACCTCACCCCCGCCGGCGGATTGGAACGTTACGTCAGCGCCGACTCGGGCATCAGCGCCGTCAACACCAGCCAACGGGCGCTGACGACTGCCCTGCTGGCCACCCGCACGGTCGACGCCGCCCAACAGCCAGCAGATGGCAGCACCGTGCAGGTCCTGGCCACGGTCTCAGAACTCACCAACCGCTACGCCCCCCAAACCGAGCAATACCCCCTGACCCTGACGCTGCGATCGGGCAGCTGGAGTGTCACCCGCATCGACCCCGGACCTCTGCTCGACGGCACCGCGCAACTGACCCCCGTGGCACCCAGCCCCGGTCAACCCACTCGATAAACCCACCCCACCAGAAAGAGGATCACCATGAACCACCTGCCCGAATTCACCTCCACCCTCGCAGGACTGCCCGCCGACACCCGCATCGTGGCCGTCGCCGACCTCGTCCAAGGCACCCAGGGCCTCTACACCATGGGGGTAGCGATCCTGGCGATCCTGTTCCTCATCGCCGGGGGCGCTCGCGGCCTCGCCGCCTTCGGCGGCGGTCGCATCGGCACGGCGATCGGTTGGGTGGCCGCCGGCATCGTCTGCGCTGTCGTCATCGGCAGCGCCTACGCGATCTACGTCTCGACCAAACAGACCGTCGACAGCCACACCGGCGTCACCACCGGGCAGTTCGGCTGACCATGACTGACAGCGCACAACTCTTCACCGGGGTCCACGACACCCCCGTCTACACCAACGTTCTGTTCGACAAGCCGCTGCGGATCTGGGTGGCCGTGCCCGCCGTCGTCGGATCGGTCACCACCATCCTGTTGGCGGTGCTCAACCTCGCCTCCGGTCACGCGCTGGCCATCCTCATCTGCGGCGCGCTGCTCACCGCAGCGCTGACAGGAATCGGGGCCCTGGTGCCCCGCACCCGCCCCAACATCGCATTCCGGCTGCGCGCGTTCACCGCGTCCGTACGTCCGGCTGTCCGCACCAGCTACGACACGCCAATCCTGGCCCGCCCCAACCTCGTCGACAATCTGTGGTTTGCCGACAACGGCTCGGTCTTCGCCGGCTTCCTGCTGTCCGGGCTCCCCTACCATCTACAGTCATCGCGCCGAAAGACCGCAGTCGCTGACCTGCACACCCTGCTCGGCCGGGAACTGCCCGCGGACAGCTGGCTCTACGGCCTCGGAGTAGACCAAGACCAGCGCCAACTCCTGCGAGCCATGGTGCACGGTCACCGCGACCGCGACGACTGGCTCTACAGCTGCGCCCAGGTCGCCGACCAGCTCGCCGACGCCGAGCCCAAGACGCGGCTGTACTGGCTCATGGTTCCCGTCGACGCCGGCCGCGCCGGCCACAACGTCGTGGGCCAGGCCACCAAGCTCAAGGATTGGTTCGCCGGACGCGACAAGGACTCCGACTCCTCGCTGCACGCCTACATCGAGCTGGGCCACGACATCGCCAACTCGCTGCCCCCGGAGTTCTCCCCCACGCCGGTCACCGCGGCCATTTCGGCATGGCTCTGGCAGCACACCACCTGGCTGGGCACCTTCACCGACCCCCTGCCGCGACCGACCGCCGGCGGGTCCATCACCGCCGACCAGCTCCCCGCCGCGGCCTTCGATGAAGGAGACCAGCAGCACAAACCCCGCCGACCCAGCATCTTCAACGCGCTGCCCTCATGGAAGAAGTACGTTCGCGTCTCGGCCACAGGGCCGCACAGCGTGATCGCAGCAGACAGCTATCAGGCCGTGCTGCCCGTGGTCGACGCCCCCGAAGGCGGCATCGTCTTCCCCGGCTCCGAATTCCTCTCCGCACTCGACGATCTCGACACCGGCGCGGTGTTCGACTTCGCCATCAACCTCACCGCCCGGCCCCGCGAAATGGAGTTCCGCCGCAACGACCGCGCACGCGGCAACATCGACGACCAGTACGACCACCGCGGCGACGTTCGCAACGGCCTGACCGAATTGCGAGCCACCGAGCGCAAGATCGCCGAATACAACAGGCTGCTGTCGGCCAACATCGACGAGCAACCCCTCTCGGCCGCCTTCTTCATCCACGTCGGTGCCGCCGACCCCCGCACGCTCGACCACAGCATCAAACGGCTGCGCGAGGAGATGACGCAGTCCGGCCAGATCGTCATCCGGCACTACCGCGGCGCCAACACCCGATTGTGGTCAGCCTTCAACCCCGGTGTGGCTCAGCACAAGAGCGCCGTCGACCAATTCGCTCACGCCACCACCGCCTCCAAGTGGTCACGATTCGTGCCCCTGATTTCCTCGCAGCTCGGCAACGCCACCGGGATGCTGCTCGGCTTTAACAAGAGCAACGCCAATAACTCCGCGGTGCTCCTCGACCTACCCGGCACCGCCCGCCGCAACCACAACCCCTGCCTGATCTGCGCCGGGGCACCCGGTTACGGCAAGTCCTACACCTCCAAGAAGATCGTGCGCGCCGAACTGCAGCGCGGTGCACAAGCATTCATCGTCGAACCCGACGACTATGGCGAATGGGCCACCGCCCTGGCCGACGTCCCCAACAAGGCCGTCATCGACATGGCCGGTGGTGACTTCGGCTGCGACGCGCTGCGCATCTTCCCTGAACGTGTCGCCGGCTCCTACTGGCTCGACTACATGATCCCCATGCTCGGACTCGACGTACGTAGCGTCGCGGTCGGGCGGCTGCGCACCCTGCTAACCCCCGCCGCCCGCGACGCGCTGGGGCTGAGCAGCACCGCAGCGCTCATGCGCTACATCCGCGACATCCAAGCCCCCCTCGGCTCCGCCGAAGACACCCGATCACCCCAAGTCGCCCAACTGGCCGAAGATCTTCGTCCCGTCCTGCTCGCGTTGGAGTCCTGGGCCACCTACGAATTCACCCAAGCCATCTTCGACGACACACTGCCCATCCCCGACCTCGCCGCCCTGGACGTGACGATTTGGCAGACCGGCAGCCTCGACCTGCCCGACGCCGACGAAGTCGCCAACCCCCACCTCTACGCCGCCCTCAGCGACCGTCAACGCGCCTCCATCGCCATCTACGGCATGCTGGTGCGCCTCGCGCGGGTCACCTTCTTCAACAACACCAACCGATTCGGATTGATCGTGCTCGAAGAGGCAGGCCCCCTGCTCAATTCACGAACCGGAGCCCGCGACGCACACCTGATCAGCCGCCGCGCCCGCAAGCACTACACCGGCATGCTCATCATCACCCAGAACCCAATCAAGGACCTCGCGCTCATGGGCGACGAATTCATCACCCAACAGATCATCGTGCCCTTCGAGAAGGAGGGCATCGCGCGAGCCGTCGCCGCCAGCGCGGGACTGCCCCTCGACGAATATCCCGAGTTTCAAGACTTCTTCCTGGCCGCCGCCGGAGCCGAGGAGATGCGCGACCCCACGGCATTCGACGACGACCACACCGGACCGTCGACGACCCCGGACCGCGGCAGCCTGCAAGGACGTGCCTTCTTCATCGACGAGTTCCGCCGCCTGGGTGCGATTCAAATCGCGCGCGAGCCCAACGACATCCTGCACCGCGCCTACGACACCACACCCGACCAAGGGGCTGCCTGATGATCACCGCCGCGCCGGCGACCACCTCGAGACTGCGCGACGTCGCCGCAGAACGTCTGGGCTACGAGCTCGCCGTACACCCGCGTCTGCGCCGACTCCTGACGTTCTGGACGATGACCCACGTCCTGGCGCTCTGGGCGGTGATCGCCGCGCCCCGGGCCGCGGCCTCCACCATGTCAGCGGCGCTCAACTGGACCGGGATCACCGACACCGACGGCGTGCCCGTCGGCGCCTACTTCCTGTCCACCGTGGACACCATGGAGGCCCTCACCGAATCCGGCCCCGACGTCAGCGTCGTCGACCCCGGCTCCTGGGTCCGCTGGGGAGCGCACGCGATCACCACCGGCCTCACCCACGAGACCGTGGCGAGCTGGGTGCAAGCGCAGGCGTCGTGCTACATCTTCCTGCTCGCCGCGGTGCTGTGGCTGCTCAAGTTCGCCATGTCGAGCACCTGGTTGTATTGGCTCGCTGCGTGGTTCCGACCAATCCTGGAAGCGCTTCGCCAGATGCTCGTCGACCTCCACTTCTTTCAGATCTGCCTGGCACTGGGCATCGGCGTCGGCGCCTTCCACATCTTTTGGCACGGCCGCCGCGGTCATGGCGCCGCCATCATCCTCACCGCATTCGCCATCGGCATGCTGGGACTGTGGCTCACCCGCGACCCGCTGGGTGAGCTGACCGGCAACGACGGACTGCTCAACCAGGCCAGGGCACTAGGTTTCAGCGTCGCCCAAGCCGCCACCAACAACGGCCCCATCGCCGTCGGCGGGACGACCGGCCAGCTCGGACACCTCACCAGTGTCCTGGCCGACGCGTTGGTGCGGGCGCCTCTGCAAATATGGAATTTCGGCACCACCGTCGACACCATCGGCAGCTGTGGTCACGCATGGTCGGCGGCGATCATGAGCGGTGTGCGGGATGCTCCCGCCCACGCCATGACCTCCTGCGGAGCGCCCCAAGCTCTGCGCTACGCGCAAGGCATCGACGGCACGGTGTTCGCGCTCGGCATCGGATTCTGCTTGCTGGGAATGGTTTTCGCATTCTTCGTGCTCTATGTCACCTACAGCTACATCATGGTCTGCGGTGCAGCGCTGCTCAACGCCGTAATGGCGATCTTCGCCGCCGGGCCGGCCATGATTCACGGAGCTCCACGCCGCCGCGCACGGCGACGCCTCGAGCAATTCTTCCGTCACGCGTTCCTGGTATTTGTCTACGTTCTCTACACCTGCGTCGCCGCCCTCCTCATCCTGAAAACCGTTGCACCAGGCGGGCTGGCGTCCCAAGTAGGCATGACTAGCCCCGTCGCCATGCTCGTCCTCGTCGCCCTCTGGTCGGCAGTGGCCACCGGCGTCTTTTGGTACCTCAAGCGCGAAATACTCCACGACAACACCCGCCAGGACCTCGTTCAATCCGTGCGCCAGGCCGTGCACCTCGGCAACCAGGGATACCGACGCGGCCAGAGCCGCATCGGGCAAGGCAAGAATATCGCCGACAAGACCCGCGAACGGTTCTCCCGAGCATCCGACGAAACTGGAGAAAAACCAGGGTCGACGCTGACGCAAGCGCCGGTGGCTGGCCGGTCCCCCAGCGGCTCATCCGCCCGCCCCGGGCGCCTCACCCCCGCCGCGAGGTCCGGCGCGGGTGCATCGAGCAGATCCACCGCCGCTACGCGCATCGGCGGTGCAGGTGCTGGTGCCACCACGGCCGGTAGCGCCTCTGCCGCCGGCGGCGCCGCCGGGGCGGCCGAGGCCGGCGCAATGGTCCTCGCCCCGGAAGTGGCACTCCCCGCGGCCGCTGCAGGTGCCGCCGCCCACAGGATGAAAAGCAACCATCAGTCGTCCTCCGGCCGAGAAAGAGCAACCCAGGACCAGACGCCGCGCGAACGCCGCGCCGACGCCCTGCAGCCACCCCGACAGCGCGCACCGGGCACGCCACCGCCGCCGTCGGGTTTCGGGCCCGTAGCGACCCGCGGAGACCGCAATGCCGCCCCGTCCCGTGATCCCGTTCGCGCCCCTGATGAGCCTCCCGCACCCGTCCCCGGGCGAACACGCTGATGACGACACCGAAGCGGCCCGTGATGCACCCTGCGGCACTCTCGTCCAACCGGGCCTTGGCCGCCGCGCGTGCCGATCTGCACGAAGCCCTGCGCGCTGACGACGAGCACCGGCGTCAGCAGTACGCGCGCTCCGCACGCGACAGCGCCGCCGAAGTCCTCTGGGACGCGTCAAGCACCCGGCTCGAGTGTGAATACGCCATCTATTACCTCGGCGACGCGGAGGCCATGATCGCGGCGACAGCCTCGAACAAGGCAATTAACCCCAAGCGGATTGGCATGACCGGTAGGCCACGGATGAACGCGTGTCGCGCTTAGGCAAGGGCCGGAGTATCCGGCTCGCGGGCGGTCGACCCAGCGCTGGGTTTGCGCCCCCAGCGCATCGTGCTAGTCGTC
Organism: Mycobacterium sp. PSTR-4-N; assembly: GCF_022348085.1. Lineage (GTDB taxonomy): Bacteria > Actinomycetota > Actinomycetes > Mycobacteriales > Mycobacteriaceae > Mycobacterium. Next base: position 18,329 of record NZ_JAKRFN010000007.1, read on the forward strand.
GCTGGCGACAATCAACGCCAGCTCACACGACCGTCGGTCAATGGTGACGAACTCGTGGAAGCCGCTCTCACTTCCCACTGTCTGACCCCAATCGTGTTGCGCCGTGGCGCGAATGTCGGGGAGCTGATAGATCGTGGTCGCACGCCGGAACCGCTGATGCACCTCGCGACGGGTGGCCTCCAGATCGGCATCATGCCAGCGGGCATAGGGGCCGTCCCAGGTCCGGATCGTGCGCTCGGCGAATGTGTCGATCTCTTCTGCAGCGGCATCGGGCGTGGCCTTGACGAAGGTGTTCGGTGAGATCAACGAAAGCCAGTAGGGGCCATGCCAATACGGCTCGGCTTCCTGCTGGCCGACGCCCCCCACGCCGGCGTAGGAATCTCGGTAGCAAAGGTGGGCGACCAGCAGTGCCAGCGCGGTGTCGTCGTCGACGTCGCGCCGCAGGGTGAACAATTTGACGCTGATCCATTGGTAGGTTCTGGACGGATTGATAAAGATTTCTCGCTGATACAGCATTTGGTCGCCGCTGTCGGCGACCTTGCCTAGCGTCATGATCCGTCCGTGTCGTCTACGCCAGAAACCATGTAGGCATGCACGTGTCATCGACCGTCGAGTTAGCTGGTGAGTGTCTGGTCGGACTCGGCGTCGGAGACCGCGGCCGCGACGCCTTCGGCGATGTCTTCGGCGATGAGCTGTTGGAACGGCAGCAGCTGAGCCTCGGTCAGCAAGTCGTCCTGAGCCAGGAGGGCGTCGAGGTTCTCGTTGTCGACGCGGTTGTTGCGGTGATCGCGCGCCTTCTCGACGATGTTGCGCACAAAGCCCGCGTTGCCGAGCCAATCGGTCCCTCGGATGACGTCGCCTTCGGGAGAACGGTTCTCCTGGAGGTAGAACCGCTCGAATACCGGCCGCAGTGTCGCTTCGACGTCGCCGGCCAAGACGTCCTTGTACTCTGCGGCCATCAGTTCGGTGAGCTGCCACAGTTCATCGGGGGTGTAGGACTCGAACCGGATCACGGTAGGAAACCGCCGACGCAGCCCCTGGTTCGCCGTCAGCATGCGGTCCATTGCGTTGGGATAGCCCGCACCGAACACAACGAGCTCGGCACGATCGTTCTCCAGGTAGGGCAGCAACGTCTCCAGAATGGCAGTGCCGTAGGCATCGCCACCGGAGTAACCGGTTTCGTAGAGGTTGTGCATCTCGTCGATGAACAGGGCCCCACCCATTGCCCCTTCGACGGTGGCCTCGGTGTTCTTCTCCGCATCACCCATGTGCCGGCCCAGCAGCTTGGAACGGCGCGTCTCGACAACGGTCGGGCGCCGCAGAACACCCAGCCCGCAGAGCTGCTTGGTCAGCGACCGCGCCACCGTCGTCTTGCCCGTTCCCGGCGGACCCAGCAGCAGGGTGTGCCGCGAACTGACCGGCACCGGCAGCCCCGCCTTGGTGCGCAGCTGGTTCACCTTGGTCGTGGAGCGGATGCGCTTCACTTCACGTTTGGCAGCGTCCATGCCGAGCATGGCATTGAGTTCGGCGTCGCCCTCGGCAAGCAGCTTCCCGGCCTGCGCGGAATGTTTGGCCGCCTCGGCGGCTTCCTTGGTCGGGGCGCTGTCGGGGTCCCACGGATCGGTCCGCGACTCGATCGCCTCGGGACTGGTCAGCACCAGCCGAATCGCCTGATCGTCGAGCGCCTCGCGAGCCGGTGTGAACTGGGAATCGCGCGAGTATGCCCGGCGCAGGAGCTGGTTGGCGTCATCGGCCTTGTCGAGGTGACGTAGGCACATCGCTTGGGTGTAGAGCCCTATGACCGCCGCTGCCGGGAGGAGATCGGATTCGACGGCCTTCTGGGCGCGACGGTAGCCGTCTTCGAAGACGCCCAGGGAGGCCAACGCGGTGGCCGCCATCGCCGAGGCCGCGGCGCCGTAGATTGGCAATCGCCACACCCGGTCGCTGGAGAACGCGGCGAGCACGTCGGGCCAGCGCTTGGTCTGAAACTGCAACAGTCCACGCGCGTAGACGTGAGAGTCGACGTCGAACGGGTCGGCGGGCGCAGCATCGGCCAGGAGCGCGTCAGCCTTCGCGAACTGTTGCTCGCGGATGAGAGCCACGGCCAGCGCGGCGCGCAGAGAATCGCGGGAGGTGATCTCCAGTCTCAAAAAGACCCCGTCGGACACCATGGGTCGAAACGCCGTGCCACGCAGATTGAGTCGCTGAATCTCCCACCCATAGGACTCGCGAGCATCCCACGCCGCCTGGACAACGTGGACGCTGTCGTCACCCGCGACGATGCGCGCCAGCCACGCATCACAGATCCCCGGATCGAAATCGGTGGCCTTCTTGAACATGTCGGCGGCCACCCGCGGGTTGCTTCCAGCCATCACACCATCGACGTTGATGTTGGAGGCCAGGAGGCCGCGGGTCATGGCGGCGCGAGCTTGGTCGCTCGCATGCGCGGTGGTCATTGCCGTTGTGCCCCTTGCCTAGTCAAAACGTCTCTGGTGTCGACCCGTTCGTTCACGCCGCCCGCCGGGTAGTGGCGGCGATCTCGTTGCGTTCGGACTTCACGTCGATTTGCACGCGGTAGCGGAACTCAGCTGTGCGGACGACGGCAGTGCTGTTGGAATCCTGTTCCAGGTGCACGTCGGCGACGCTGGCCGTTCCCGCGCTCACCGCACGCATCGTGATCGCCGCACTGGGATGCGCACCGGTCGCGCCCGCATGGTCATAGACGACGATCATCGCGCGGCCCTCATCGGGCAGCTCGTCGGGGACCTCGCGAACCACCCGCAGACCGGTGGCCGCCGCGCAGCGCCACAGCTGCGGTCTGTCGGTCACCACGGCCACCTGGTACCCCGTGGCAGCAGCGCGACGGGCGACCTGAACGAGCAGGGCAAGCTCCCCTGCCACGGTGACCAGCGCGCGGCGGCCGGGACGAGCGTCGCCGAGCGGGATCAGCATCGGGTGGTGCTTGGCGGTCGCCCCGATCAGAACCCCCGTGGCGCCGATGGGTGCGCGCAAGTTCTCACCGTCGGCCAAGACGCGGTGCGGCACCCGCAGGGCTGGTACCCGAGGCTCGAGCAGCGTCGCCCGCAGCGCCGCCTCTTGTTGGCCGGAGAGCGGGTTGAGGCCGCGCAGCGGCGGTTCCTTGAGTGCGCCGCCCGTCGCGTAGCGAACGAGCATTCCCACCGAGACCACCCCGCCTTCCCCTGGACGCAGCTGAACGCTGGTCATGGTGGTGTCGGTGTCGGGTGCCCACAGCCGGTCGAGCGTGGCGGTGGTGATGTCAGCGGGTGACACCCAGTAGCTGGTCACGGCACCTGCCGGGTGCACCAGAGCCGACCACCGCGCAGCGGCCCCATTGGCCAGCGGACCCGCGACGGCCGCGTCGAGTTCATCGAGCTCGGCGGTGCCCACCAGGCGCGCCGGGCACCCGTGTGCGCTGAGCTCGACGGCCAGCCGGCGGGCACACGCCGCCAGGGTCGCCGCGACGGAGTCGCGGGCGGCGATCGCGCCGGTGTTGTCGCGGCTCCGCAAGCGCAGAACGCACCACGTGCTGCGCTGCCCCACCGCGCCGTAGTCGGCGACGATCCCGGAGTAGGTCTCGGAGTACGGATGATGGTCAGCCGATGCGCGTCGTCGACCCACGCTGTGCACGTCAATCCCTGCCAACTCGACGTCGAATTGGGTGACCGCGGCCGCGACCACCCCCAGCGGCAGAGAAACCCCGGACTGCACGCGGTGCTGATCGAGCACCGAAGGGGTGTGGGAGGGACCGTCGACGGCCACCACCGCCAACGCTTCGTACTCGTCGCCGCGAATCGCCACCTCCTCGTCAGTCCAACGAGGCCGATGCAAACACACCGGTGCGGTGACCGTCGTACGCGCGCCGCCCCGATGTAGCTGACGCAGCGCGAGGACACCGAGTGTTTCCCGGCGCCACGTCACCAGCATGGCCGTGTCGACAAGGAGCGCGACCACGATGGGCGCGATCAGAGCGACCGGGCCGTGCCACAGCCGCGTTCCCGCAACGAGAAGTGCGACCGTCGCGACGAACGCCACGACGACCCTCCACCACGTGAGCCGAAGCCCCACCGCGAACGCCGATTTCACTGAGCCCCCCTCTTGCGAACGATCGCCGCGACCCCGACCGCAGCAGCCGACAGCAGACCCACCGCACCGATCCCACCGAGCGCCATCCACACCGGTGACATGTCCCGACCAGGGTGCGGTGGCGGCATCACCAGTCGATCCGAGATGCGTTCGGGCGGCCGGGGATCACCGTCGGGAAGGTCATAGGTCAACGCCGCAACCGGGTCCACGATCCCAAACCCCACCTGATTGTCGACACCGCGGGCCGGCGGGCGAGCAGTGCGCACTAGACGGTTGATGATCTGATGCGACGTCAGATTCGGATACTTCGCACGCACCAGGGTCGCGACACCGGACACAATGGCGGCCGAGAACGACGTGCCGGCCGGGGAGACGAGCTGCTTGTCCTGGCCCTCAACGGCGTTCATCAGTCCGTCGTCACGCGCGGACAGGCTCTCGACGTTCGTCCCCGGCGCGGCGATCGACACCCACGGACCGGCGATGCTCAGATCGGTCAACGGGTTTGCGTCGGCGTCGACCGCGCCCACGGTGAGCACGTAGTCGGAAAACCACGCCGGGGTCACGACCGTCGAGACCCCGGCCCAGTCGCGAGAGTCGTTCGGGCTCAACGGGTTGTAGATGGGGTTCTGCTTGCAGTCCTTGTTACTGGTGTTTCCCGCGGCCGCGACGATGACCGCGTCCTTGTCCACCGCGGCGTAGCGGATCGCGGCACCGAGCGCTTTCTGGTCGATCACGTCCAACGCACTCATGCACGACACCTCGGAAATGTTGATGACCTTGGCGCCCATATTGGCCGCGTGCACGACGGCCCTGGCCATCGTTTCGATGTCGCCGGCCTTGCGCCGGGTCACCGGGTCTTCGTTGCCAAACGCGTTCTCCGGGCTGAACGCCTGAGAGGACTGCCGGATCGAGATGATCGCGGCGTCCGGCGCGATGCCGGTATAGGCGTCCGGCGGCGGAATCACCGGTGCCGGTGGGGGTGGCGGGTCGTCGAGGGGCAGCGGGACCCGGTGGTCGACCAGCTGGACCTGCAGCGCCCCACCGTCGTTGCGCCACGCCGCCGGCGGCGCCGGTGGTGGCGGTGGCGGGGGTGGCGGAGGCACCTGAACGATCACCGTCTGTGGCGGTGGCGGTGGTGGCGGCGGTGGCGGTGCCTCGGAGGTGGGGACGCTGTCGGGTTGGCGGGTTTGGCGCTGCGGCGGCAGAGGTGTCTTGCCGTCAGCGGGAGCGGCCCCGATGATCGACGCGACGATGGTTCCATGGGCATCGCAGTCTTGCAGGCCGTCGCCGTCGGAGACGTAATCGCCCCCGGGGATGAGGTTCGGCAGGCGCGGGTGCGGGTTAACACCGGTGTCGATGACCGCGACGGTGACGCCCGCGCCGCGACCGAATTGCCAAGCCTCCGAAAGATTCATCATGTCGAGGTAGCGCGGCTGCACGCGGTAGTCGGTGCCCGGGAGCGTGCCCACGCGCGGGCAGTAGGCGCCCTGCCTCATCGGTTCCGGCGGCGACGGAGGACCGTCTGGCGGCACCGCTGCCGGGTCGATCGTGGGTGGGGCGACCGCTGCTGCAGACGGCGCGGTGGCCAAGGCAGGCGCGAGGGCCAGCAGGGCGGAGGCCGCGACACACGACGCGCCGCGCACCGAGGCGGGAACCGGACTCACGAGCGGTACCTGATCGCCGAGAACACACCCATGAGCCAAAACGTCAGCGGGAACGGTGCGACGAAGAGCACGTAGCCCATCAATTCGACGACCTGCTTGAACATGGGGCTGTAGACGTGGGTGGGGATGATTGCCGCCAAGGCCAGCCCCGCGGCGGTCAGAACGAGCATGCACGCACACCCGATCAGCAGCGCGGCCGGCGACCACAGTTCGAGGACGTAGCGCAGCGGGACGGCCAGGCCGACCGCCACGGCCGCTACGGCCACCAACGTCGATTGCTGGCGGTCGGTGTAAGACCTGGCGTGCAGCAGGATGCAGCCGGCGCTGGTGGCGGCAACCACCAGCGGCAGCCAACGCGGGTCGGCGTGTGGATCGCACAGTGCAGTCGAGCAGATCACCAGCAGGATCGAGAATCCAGCGAGCAGCCCCGTCTGAAAGCCGCGCGCGCGGTCGACGGAGATGACGACGTTGCGGACAGATTCAGGGCCCTCCAAAGTGGGCGCCGTACCGCTGGGCACCACCACGGCGCTGGGAAGGTCTGGTCGCGTCTCGAAGATCCACCGACCGCTGGCTGAGGGGAACACCGGTAGCCGCAGGTTGGCCAGCATGCGCGCCAACCCGGGGGTCAGCTTGAGGCAGAAGATGCTGACCAGCAGCACGATGCCCAACAGCGACACCGCTGAGGTGACCCACAACATGCGCGCCACACCGGAGAGCAGGGTCGCGACGCTAAGTACGACCACCGCGGTGCACAGCGCGATGTGGCGACCGGTGAAGCGCATGGGGAGAATCGCCGCGGCCAGCGTCACCGCGGCGCCAAGGCCGGCGTGCACGGCGCCCAACGGGCCGGGAATGAGCACAGATGCCGCGACGGCCGTGGTGGTAGCCGCCAGGAGCAGGAACGCGTCGGCCACGAACAGTTCAGCGCGTAACACATCGGCCCGGCCGGGTTCGGCGCCGCGCAGGTCGCCGGCTGCGCGGCGGTTGCGCGTCGACCGGATTCCGGTGACCGCCGCGACGATGAGCAGGACCAGCGCACACACTCCCGCAGCGGCGCTGGCGGTCCAGTCATCGTGGCCGTAGCGCCAGCGCAGCAGCAACGCATCGACCAGAAATGTCGCGCCCGCTACCAGGATGACACCGACCCGCGCGGCCCACGGCGGGGTCACCGACGGCCAGTGCTTGCGCAGCTCGGCGGGAATGGCGCTGGTGACGTGTTCGATCACCGGAATTCGTGTCTCGACGTCGTCGATGAAGCGCAGCCACAACGTGGCGCCGTCGAGGACTGCCTGCTCGCTCAAGGAGCGCTTCGGTTTCAACGGTGTGCCGTCGACCCAGCACAACGCCCACCGGCCGCGGCCGGCGACCGGATCTCCCGGACGCACCGACAACCGCGGCTTTCCGATCTCGGCCAGACGGACGTTGAGCACGTCGACCAGCGCCGGGGTCTGGATGCCGATGGCTGCGGCAGCGTCGAGGCGCACCGCGATCGAGACGTCGTTGACCATGACCGCGACGAGCACCTGACGCAGCTGCTCGGTTTCCTCCCCCGCCCCGGCGCTAACCGCGGCGTCACGAACAGAGGTCACCGCTGGGCCGTCCGTCCGCTGCGGAAGCCCTGAGCCAGCCACGCCGCCACGTCCATGAAGGCGTACTGGGTGTCGCGGCGCAGCGCGTCGAAGTCGAGCTGGGGGTTGTCGCGCAGGTCCTTGTCCCACGGCACGGTGGTCACCCCGCCCACCCGCTGGCCCATGGTTTCCCGCACCTTGGCCAAGAAGTCCTTGTTGGCGCAGTTGTAGACGTCGTTGAGTACGAGCGCCGAACGTCGCAGCAGCGCCTGGTATTCGCTGCGCGCGGCGAGCCACTTAATCGTGGTCTCCGCCGCCGCCGCGCCGTCGAAGTTCATCGTGCCGACGATGATCAGCGCGTCGACCTTCGACAGCACCGCTTGCATGACCGGGTGCTCGATCTCTGGCCCACAGTCGATGAGCGCCAGCTGGTAGAACCGGCGAACGCGGTCCAGCACGGCGGTGAAGGCCTGCGGTGACAGGTCGAACGGGTGGGCGACGTTCTGGTTGGCGCCCAGCACCTCCAGGCCCGGACCGTTCTTGCCGGTGTAGTGGCGGGCCATCGGGTAGGTGTTGAGGTTGCCGTCGGCCAGGAAGTCGCGGATCGACGCGGTGGCGGTCGGATCGATGAGGCGACCCAGGGCCCCGTAGGTCGGGTTGGCGTCGATGGCGATCACCGGTTCAGTCCGATACTTGGCGTAGGCAGTACCCACGCCGGCGGTCATCCGTGTCTTGCCGACACCGCCACGCACGCACACCACGCCGATCAGGTAGTTGCCGGGGATGTTGGTCTTGATGAGGTCGATCTGTTCGCGCAGACGCTGCTCGGCAGGGCCGGCGCCCAGGTTGATGGTCTTGCCCGACCCGACGTACACCGTTTTGCGCCAACCCATCTCGGGCGGCAGCTTGCGGGCGGCCACGACGTCCTCAGCGCGCAGCGCCGGAGCGTTCGAGAAGTCCGAATCGTTGGCCTGAGACGGTGCGAAGCTCAGCTCGCGGGCCGCCTCCCAGCTCGCCGGCGCCTCCCGTCGTGCCACTTCGTAACCGGTGTCGGCCGGTCCCCGGCCGCGGGGCGCTGCGAACGACTGAGCGGTTGGTCGGTGACGTTCGGGGACGCGGGTGGCCATGTCCTGGCCGGCGTCTGTGACCGCCGACATCGGCCCCGACGACGGTTGAGCCAGTTCGCTGCGCTCCGGTACGGCGGGACTCTGATAACCGCGACCATCGGTGGCGGGGCCGCGATGGCGGGGTCCGTCATCCCTGCCTTCGCCCCGGCCGTCGGCCGGACGCTGCGGGGCGTCGTAGTGTCGAGCGGCACGCGCGGCTGCGAGGACCGCCGGGTCGATGGCTTGTGTCGTCTCCGCCCACCCTGGGCGCTGCTCGGCGTAGGGCACCGTCGGTTCAGGCAGCGAGGGCGTCGCCGGGGCCTGTGGTTCGCCACCGATGTCGGGCTCGTGCTCCACACTCCAGCCGGGAGTGCCCTCGTCGGCGTCGCGCTCGTCGAGATACCGCGCCTGAAAATCTGGATCCATGCTCATGAAAACCACCCCAATGGCTTGAAGAACAACTATTGATGCAATCGTAGGGCCGCCGAATACCGGTTAACTACGCCCAAAGAAGAAAGTTCGGTACAAAATTGCCAGGCGCTCAGTAATTAGGCGAAGCGTTCGTGATTTTCCCAGTCACGCGCATTCACGCTGCTCAGCACCGCCTGAATCCCCTGCAGGATCTGGCCTGGCGATCCGGGCGCTATCACCATCCAGTCTTGGGTGGACCCCCGAGGTGCAAGCATCTGGTACAGCACGACCCGGCCGGCGTCGGTGTCGCGGATATTGAGGGCCGTGGCGCTGGTGTTGCTGCGGGCATCGGTGTGAACCCGGGCGTACACCACGGTCTCCACAACGGGCTCGTCGAGTAGCGCACCCAGCTCGGCGAGAGCTGCCGGTGGAATTCCCAAGGCCCGCAACGGAAGTTCGCGTTGTGGGTCGTCGCCGGCATCGGCGCGCTGCGCCGCAGCGCTCACGATGTCCTCATAGGGCAGGTTCATGGGTTCGATGCGGGAGGCCTCGACGGGGTGCACGGCGTTGAGCTGCTCGACCAGGACGTCGCGCAACCATGCAGCCGACCCGCCGTCGAATCTCACGTCGTCGATGGTGATGTCGTCACCAGCTCGCGCCGCCGACACCCAGCGACCGTCACGGCGCGCGAGCACGATCTGTAGCTGATTGTCGGGAATGTCGCGCCGCCAGGTGGCCGGGTCGTTGACGTCGATGCGGCCCTTCCACGACAACGCCCCTCGCGCAATGAGTATGGCCACCTCGACATCAGGGGCGGCCAGAACGCGCATGCGGGCCGCGACCTGCGTGATGACGTGCCCGTCCTGACCGACTACTCCCGCGGCCTGAAGCTGCTCGATGCGGGGGTCACCGGAGATCCAGGTGCTCTCACGCGGGGCTCCGTACGGTACCGCGCTCAGTTCTGGCGCCACAGTGGCGATGTCGAGCATCGCTTGCAGCATCCACATGCCGTGCAGGTTGACCGTCACGTCGCCGACGTGTTCGGTGCTTCGTGCGGGGATCATCGCCAGCGGGTCCTTCTCCGGTGTGTCGGGTTGGTCGACGGGTGTGCGTCCTGTGTGGGTCAAACCGAGAGCGGCGGCACCCTCGGTGAGGGTGCCGCCGCAAGAATTCGCTCGGAGGACTTGCCGAAACGAACTGCGCCGCAGAGCCGATGGCGAAGGGGCCGCCACGCGGCACGGCGATTAGGTGCGCACCTTCGCCAGTCGGTCCTTAGACCGACCAGGTGCCGCCGACACCGCTGTCGGTGTGCTGGGTGTTGTGGCTGGCCGTGCCGACCTTGCCGCCGTGCTCGTCAAGCTGCTCGAAGATGACCCGGAAGTTGCGGTTGAGCTCATTGACGAACTCCTGGTAGCCGGTGCTACCCACGCCGCCCCACATTTCGGCCGACTCCTGCAGATCCTTGAGGATCGCCTGGTGCTCGGCTTCGAGCTGACCTGCCTGGCTCCTCAGCAGGCTCGAGTGGGCTTCGACGTCGCCGTAGCTATAGCTCTGTACTCCCATGATGAGTTTCCTTGTCTGTGTACGTGTTTGGAGGTGGATGGGGTGGTGATCAGGCCTTGAGGGATGCGGCGTTGGCGTGTTCCTGCTGCTCGTAGGTGTCGGCCGAGGTGCGCAGGTTGTCGCTGACGAAGTGCATCTGGTTCTCGATGTTGCGGAAGGCCCGGTTCATCTCCTCCATGGTCCCCAGGGAGGCCATGTTGGCATCGCCCTTCCATCCCGCACCCGAGATGCCCTCGGCCGAGGCGTACGCCTTCTGCGCCTCGACGTGAATGTTGGTGGCGTGGTTGGAGAAGCGGCCGGAGTAGTCGCGCATCGCGGCCGGGTCGGTCATGAAAGACATTCGTTTGCTCCTAGATCGTGTCGTGTAATGCTGGCCATTTGCGTGGACGGGTCAATCGTGTCCCTTTGGCGCTGCGTAAGCCATGCGCCAAGAAATATTCTTGAATTGAGTGCTCGACCCCCTTCGGTATCTGCCCGCATTTTCCGTTAGCGCGCCCGTGGCAGCACGCGGACCGGCGCGCCGTAGGACGGGCCGTTACTCGAGGAACTGTCTTTGCCCTGCATCGCGGCCATCGGGGCCGCCCCGCCGGCGCCCCCGCCCACGCTGGTCGTGGAGGGGGCCGCACCCGTGTTGGTGCCGCCCGTCGCGGAAATCGGTGTCGCACCCGCCGCGCCGGAGGGGGCGCCCGCTGCCCAGGTCGCGGGGACCGACAATCCGCCTACGCTGCGGGCGGCGCCCATGCCGGCCGAGAGGGCACCCATGCCCCCGCCGCCGAAGCCGCCGCCACCGAGGCCCCCCGCCGCTCCCATGGCCGAGGTCGCCGACGTCAAAGCCCCAGCGCCACCGACGCCCCCCATGGTGGGGTTCATCATGCTCATGAACGGCGACAGCAGCGACTGAAAACCACCCATGGCCTGCATCGGGTTGCCCATGCCGCCCATGAGTGGCTGCGCGAGGCCCTGTAACGCTTGCGGCACCGCGCTCATGAATTGAGGGGCCATCGACATGATCGAACTGGCGTTTCCGCCACCCATGCTGGCCGTCGACTGCCCAGCGGTCGCGGCGTTCTGGCCGGCCTGCCCCGCTGCGGTACCGCCTGCCTGGGCTACCGCGGCCGCTTGGCTGGCGAAACCTCCGGGGTTGACTGTCGGCGCGGGCGCCATGAATGGCACCAGCATCCCGGTGATGCCGGCTGCGTCGGCGCTGAACCCATACATCGTGGTGGCGTCCTGAGTCCACATCTCGTCGTAGGCCGCCACGCACGCAGCGATCGCGCCGGAGTTGACCCCCATGAAGTTCGTCGAGATCAGCGTCTCGAGAAGGTTGCGGTTCGCCTCGATGACTGGCGGCGGTACAGACCCTGCGTGGGCAGCCTCGATGGCGAGGGCCGCCTGCTCCGCGGCGATCGCGGTCTGCTGGGCTTGAGTCGCCGCTTGAAACAGCCACCGCACGTTTTCCGTGGCGCCGGCGGCCATCATGGTCGACGACGGTCCTTGAAACCCGCCTGCCAGCAGCGCCATTACAGCGCTGTGCAGCGCTGCGGCGTTTGAGCCGAGGTTGGCCGCAAGGGCTTGCCACGCGGCGGCAGCTGCGGTCAGGGGCGCCGACTGCGGGCCGGCGTAGGCCCGAGCGGAGTTGATCTCGGGCGGTAGGGCTCCGTATTCAACCACGAAGTCACAACTCCTTTTCGCACGAGGGATGGGTCTGGCCCGGTGGCGGCGCCGCAGGAGACCCGGCCGGGCGGACCGCCGGCGAGTCGATGTCAACGACGGGGTGCCGTCGGCGCGAAGCGTTCATCTCCAAACGTGCTGAACGATGATCCACGACGGGCCCGAGACGAACCGTCAGAGCGTTGCGGCGACGTTGAAGGCCTCGGTCGCGGCGTAACTTGCACCGGAGGTACCCATGGCGCTGGCAAACATCCCATGCCAGGCCGAGGCCATGGCGGCCATGGACTGGTACAGCGAGCCGTGGGTGCCGAAGGCCGCCGAGAGAAGCATGGCAGTTTCGTTGGCCTGGCCGGGCGCGACTGCGGTCGTGGGCGCTGCGGCGGCAGCGTTTCCGCTGGTGAAGGCAGATGTCAGCGCGGTCAGGGTGCCGGCTGTGCCACCCATTTCCAACGGATCAGCTGTAAGGAACATTCGTTATGACCCCTCTGTTGTGCCGATAATGCCAATACGAGTGTATAGGCATTCAGGTGTGGTCGCGGTGCGCCAAATTAGTTGGCAACGGATTCCGGCGAAGTATCGAGCCCGATTTGAACGTATCGTCCCGATTCACCGGTACTTACGAAGAATCCGCGTCCAGGTGGCATCGGATGGCCCTTCCACCGGCCCCGAACGAACCCCTCCTCCCCGTCGGAGTCCATGACGAGAAGCGGTGCGTTCGCCTGCTTCATCGCCCCCAGCAGCGGGTCGGCGCGGTCTGAGCCGGCCCAGCCGCCGAATCGGCGCGCGTAGACCACGCGCAGACCAACGTCGGTGGCGGCGTGCGCGCTGGGCACCAGTTCACGTAGCGGGGCGTCGTAGCCCGGCGGTAGTCGATCGGCGTCGTCGACGATCAGAAAGATCTCCGGGCCCGACCACCGCTGGGCCAGGCTGGTGTCGACGTCGAGACCGGCCTCGGGCAGCCTGGCGGTCAGGATGCGGTTCAGCTCGGCAGCCCACGGCCCCATCTCGTCGTTGCGGTAGGTGAACCGTTCCAGATAGTCCTTGCCGAGGACGCGCAAGAGTTCTCGGCGCGGGTTGACCAGCCACACCTGAGCGCGGGGACGCGGGTCGCCGGGATCTGGTGTCGCCGTGCTGGCGCCGGGTGCGTAGGTCCTCGCAATCTCGCGCATGATCGCCGACAGTGCGTTCGTGCGTCCGCAGTCCTCGCGGCCGGTAATGATCAGGAACGGAGAGTCGCGTTCCAGGCCGACCAGCTCGTCGCGCTCGTCGACGGCCCATGCCATTCCGGTGTGGTAGTCACGCTGCGCGCGTGCTTGCAGATCAGCCAGCGTGACGTGGCTGGGCAGCGCCCGGACCCGAGGAGCTGGGCGGTATCGGGCCGCGGCCCGGCGGACCGCCTCGACCACGCTGTCGGACTTGAACTGGGCGGTGGGAGTTCCCCGCAACGCCGGCCGCGCGATCTGAGTGTGCAGGCCTTCTTCCTCGGCTCCGAGGCGTACGTAGTTCTGAGCAACCATCCCTCGGCCGGGCTTGCCCGACGGCACGGCGTCGGTGAGCTTGCCGCGTAGCAGCTTGGCGTCCTCGGGGCCCTGCAGCTTGAGCTCGATGCGTTGCGGCCAGGAACCGCGCATGCGTGGCGGCAGCTCGATGTCGCGGGCCACACTGACGATGACGTGGATGCCGAAGCTGCTGCCCTCGCCCACGATTTTTTGGATCTGCGCCGAGAGCAGGTCCTTGTTGCGGATCGTCGATGCTTCCGCGGTCAGCGCGGCGTAGTTGTCGATCACCAGGTAGACGTCGCCGAAGGGGTCGTCAGGCACTGCGCCTGGCGCGCCGCCGAATTTCCGATCACGCAGGTCCTGGACGGAGCTAATTCCGCACGCCGGGAAGCTGCGTTGTCGGCGTTCGAGGAGTTCGAGCATCTCGGAGATGGTGCGTCGGATCCCGTCTTCGTCGAGAATTCCGGCCACGCCGCCCACGTGGGGCAGGCCGGCAATGGTTTCCAGCGCGGTCGACGACAAAGCCAGGCAGTAGAACTGCACCTGCTCCGGGGTGTGGGTCATAGCCGCAGCGCAGATGATCGTCTGCAGGGTCGTGGTCTTGCCTGAGGAGCGCACGCCGACAACGAGCTGATTGGCGCCGTCGGCGCGGGTGTCGACGAGCAGAGGGTGCTGGTCTTGTTTGTACGGCCGGTCCACGATGCCCACCGGGAACACCAGATTTGGTGTGGCGGCGTAGTTTTCGTCCCAGCGGTGCCCCAGGTGGGCATTGACGATGTCGTCGATGGTGTGCGGGACGTCTAGGGGCGGTTGCCAGAGAACCTGCGGCTTGAAACCGTAGTTCCGCAGCTGATCCAGGATGACTGGGCCGACCTTGGGTTTGCGCAAAGCGTCGTCCTCGTCCTCCTGTTCCTCGACGGTTTCCGCAGGCTGGGCGGCAGCATGGTTGATCAGATGCTCGGGAATCTCGACCCATGACGTCGTGAACAGTTGTGGTTCGAGATAGCGATCGGAGGTGGACGTGGCTTCGATGACGTCATCGTTGTCAGGGCTGGGTCGGCGGTAGTCGCGCCACAGCGACTCGGCGCGGAACCGGGTCAGTTCGTCGGCGGACCCGGTACGCATGTACCCCACGCCGACTTCTCGGGGCAGGTTCACCGCCTGCGGAACGCCCGCCGCCGACGCGCTGGCCGAGGTGTTCTGCCGCAACACCAGCCGGTACCCGACGTTCTCGAGCAGCTTCTCGGCTCTCGAGTCGATGTCTTGGCTGGCCAGCAGCTGGTGGACCCACAGCGATCGCCCCTGTCGGCCGATCTGGTCCAACACCTCGGGCAGATCCGGCTTGATGCGGAATGCTTCCTTGAACTCGTCGAGCACGACCAGCAGACGGGGAAGTGGCTCCAGATGCTCGCCGCGCAATGAACGTTCGGAGCGGATCTGGTTGTACTCATAGGCGTCATCGGCGCCCACGGAGTTGCACACCTGCTTGCGTCGGGCGATTTCACCCCACATCGCGGTAATGAACCGGTCCATGAGGACCTGGTCGTCTTCCAGGTCGGTGATGATGTGCGGTACGTGCGGGGTGCCCTCGAACGGTTTGACACCGGCGCCGCCCTTGCAGTCAGCCAGGATCATCTGCAGATTCTCCGGGGGGTGGCCCAGGATCGCCGCCAACAGCACGGTACGGATGGCCGTGGTCTTGCCCGACCCGGTGGTTCCCGACATCACCCCGTGCGGCCCGTCACCGCCCTGGTTCATGTCCTTCATGTCGACGAAGACCAGCTCGCCGTTGTCGGCGCGGACACCATAGGGGATGCGCAGATTCGCGGCGGCGTTGATGTCGCGGTGCGGACCCCACAGCGCCTCGAAGTCGATTGCAGCGGGGTCTTTGACCCCGTAATAGGCCAAGATGTCGCGAGGGCGGCGGAAATCCCCGAGATCCTCGGCGATGTCCTCATAAGGCTCGGCGATCCGCGACCGCGCGATGGACTGGGCCAGTTGCTCGGCCTCGAACCGATCGAGGTGATCGCCGATCGCGAAGAACTGGAAACCCTCCTCTGAATCAGGCGCCCACGTGCCGTCCCGCGGTACCGCGTCGATCACGCCGTCATCCTTGAGGCGCAGCGTCCGCACGCCCCGATGGTCCTGACAGGCCGGCACGCCACCTTGCACGTCGAAGAACGTCCACCCCTGCACGCCAGTCGAGGTCATCACCGAATACCAGCCCCCGGGCGCGACGTCGCTGACCACGATCGTGTGGGGCATCGGCGCGACGGGGTCGCGGCTGGCCGCGTGGCGGGCGACGAACGCGCCGCCGCGGCGGACCGCATCAGTGAACTGCCGATCAGCGAATTCGGCGACCGATGTATACACCATGCGTGCCGGACCCGCACCGTCGTCCTGGTGCGGATTGCCGTTGTGCGGCAACCACTTCACCCAGTCCCATTCAGCGACATCGTCGGTGACGACGACCAGCCTCAAATGATCCGGGCCGTGGGAGAACACCAACTGCGCGATGATCGCGCGCATCAGCCCCAGCGCTTTGTCGCGATCGCCGTCAATGCGATACCCCGGCTCCACCAACAACGAGATGAGCGCCGGTGTGCCGTAGGCAACGCTCTGGTAGCGGACGAACTCCTGCAACGCCTTGCCCGTCGCCGGTTCGAGCTCCACTTCGGTAGGCATGTCGTCGGGCTCACTGAAGGTCACGGCCCCGCCCTCCACCAGGGAGGTCATGCCGACCCCCACCCGGGCGACGCCGAACCAGGTGTCCTTACCGTTGGGGTTGCGTTCCCACATCCGCGGGCCGCCCGCCTGGGCGAGCAGCGTGTCGGCCGGAGGGTGGTACCACCGGTAGTTTCCGTCGAGTTTGTCGGCGGCATCAGAGACCCGGTCACGCATCTCGTCGAGGACGAGCAGGAAACGAGCCCGCATCGCGTCGAGCTTGCCGCGACTCATCTGCTGATTGCCGCCGCTGAATCGGCCCGAGAACAGCATTGCGCCGATTCCGAGAATGCTGAACACCGGGAAAATCGCCCCGACACCGTTGAAGGTGCGTGCGCCCGAGGCGAACGAGACCGCGACCATGCCGACCACCAGGCCGATAACCAGGATGCCGACGACGATGAGCCATGGCGACTTTCCCTCGGGGGGCGGGACCTTAAGAGGCGTCAGGAGTTTGATCGGTTGCGGCTTGAGGTCACTTCCCGGCGGTGGGGTGGGCTTCGGCCGGACGAAACCTTGCTTCACTTCGGCTGCTCCAATGCTCCAGGGTTCTGACCCGCCGGCAGTGTGTTGTAACGCAATTGGGCATCAGACCGCGCCAACGTCGGGCCGGCGACGAACAACCGCAACACCGACCATGGGGCCGGTTTCGGTTCGGTGTTGAGCCCCAACGCCGTCAAGGTCTGATTGTCTCGCTCCACCCCGAACCGAATTCCGAAGTCCGAGAGCCACCACACCGACTCCTTCGTCGACGCGGTCTGGCCATTGCCGGTGCTGACGACGTAGTTGGCGTAATCGGGGGCGAAGTAGATCTGGTCGGCCACCTGACCACCGGTGTCGGCCGACGTCACCAGCTTGACGATGTGGCTGGTTTTGTCCGTGGGGACCGGGATGCTTGCTCCCGATACCACCGAGGTCGTACTGCGGTCCTCGCCGCTGCCCTTCTGCCACCACCAGCAGGTGGCCGGGTTGGCTTGCGTGTCGACCACCTTGAGGGGCTCATCGGGGTAGATCGACGTGTCGATCACATTGACCGACGGCAGTTCTGCCAGCTTGGAGCCGGCGATGACTGCGATCGCGCCCGAAGGATTCCCGCCGGCGTTCTGCAGGATCTGGGCCACGATTGGGGAGACGGTCTGCATGCCGGAGAGCAGCACCACCGAGTACGTGGTGTTGCCTTCGACCTGTGGAGTGGAGATCACTGTTCCCACCGGCCCGGGGGCGCCGGGGAACGGAGCGGGAACGCCCAGACCGGCGATGGCCGGGACCGTCAGCGGCGGCGCCACCGGGATGGCGTTCAACAGTGCCTGGCTGATCGGTCGGGCCGACGCGAGGTCCTCGGCGGTGACCCCCAACGCCAGCAGAACCGGCCGCTGGCTGGCATCCACCAGCGAGCGGCGGCCATCGCGGATCAGCCACACGTCGGTGCCGAAGCGCAGCAGGACACCATCGTCTTTGTCCAGGACGCGTCGGCGATCTGACAGATCGGGTTGTCCGTCGATGACCGTCACCGTGACCGGTTCGGGTGCGCCGGCACCGAACGCCTTGGTGACCGCATCGCAGACCAGCCACGACGAACCTGCTGGCGAGGTGGCGTTCATGGAATCCGGAGCCCCGGGGATACCCACCCACACACCGTGCGGTCGGGAGTCGATCTCGCTGCGCCGCACCGGAACCGGGTCCAACGCCTGACCGGCGATCAGACGCGCCGAGGACAGGTTGAGCGCCGGGTACAACACGTTGTTGACATTGACGAACAGGTCGTCGGTCTTGTTGTCGGCGATGATCTTGGAGTCGCTGATCGAACCGGCGGGCCGGATGAACGACCAGAACAGCGCACCAAGGCAGATGACGATGACCAGGGAGAGGCCGGCGAGGATGGCCATCCATTCCCGCCGCCCGGGCTCGGCTTCCATCCGCACCTGCCGGCGGGTCATCCCCAGTGCAGCCCGCCGCGCCATGAACTGGTGAGCAGTGACCTGGACGCGCGTCGCGTACCCCAGGCCGCGGCCCAGCCGTCGTCTGGCGACCTCTTTGTCCTCGACGGCGCTGCCTCGTTCGCCTGCCATCTACTCCGCTCCCGCGTTCCCGCTATGTACTGCGACTCGATCAACTCCGGTCACTGAACCAACCTAAATTGGCCTCATCGGCTCAGCGACGCCCCAAGATGGGCAATCTCGGAATTCATCATGCCTGGTCTACGAGGTGGGCTGATGCACCAAATTAGTGGGGGGACGACCGCGAGGTCACGCCACGCGGCGGATCTCCAGGTGCCCTTTGGGCAGCGAACTCAGGTGCACGCGCTCACCTCGGTTGGGGGCTTCGATCACCATGTCCGGAGACACGGCCATCACGACGTGCTCGGGACGCCCGCGCTGCCAGTTGCACAGAATCAGGTCACCTGCCCGGATGTCGTCGCGGCTGACGCGGGCACCCGAGTTGACAAGGTCGTAGGTCGTCCGCGGCAACTCGATACCCGCTTGGCGATACGACCACTGCACCAGCCCGGAACAGTCGAACGCGCTGGGACCGGTCGCGCCCCACACATACGGTGCGCCCTGCCGGGTCTTCGCCGCGGCCACCGCCCGGTTGGCGCGATCACTGCCGTTGCCGTCGTGCCCGAACAGGCCGGCCGTCAACCGACTCGCGTCTCGGTTGTTTGGGCTGGTGAGGCGGCCGGGAAGGCGGGAGAACATTCCCATGCCGGGGAAGCCGCCACCGCCGCCGCCCATCCCCATCGAGGGCATCCCGCCGCCCATGCCCGCACCGCCACCCATCCCGCGGAACATGCCCGCCGGGGACGCCTGGCCGGCCTGGCGGTAGGCCATCGCCATCTGGCGCATCCGGGTCGCGAGCAGCTGATTCTGAGCCTTGGTGGTGTCGAGTTGGCGCTGCATCGCGGCCATCCGGTCATCCATGCTGGTCACCAGCGTCCGCACTCCGGCCGGTGACCCCGTTGCCGGTGCGATCGCCGCCGCGGTGCTGGCGGCGCTTTGCCGCACCCCGGTTGCATTCGCGCGGCCGTTCTGACCCTCGGCCGTCCCGGCACTGGAGGTGCCGTTGGTTTGGGCGTCCAGGGCGCTCACCGCGCCCCAGGTGCGCTTATAACCGTCGCCGGCGGTGCTGGCCCCGGTACCCAGTGCTGAGTCGGCAGGAGCGGCCGGGACCCCGGGCCCACCGGTCTGCACAGACCCTGGACCGCCCGCGGTGGGAAAGACCCCCTGAGC
Organism: Mycobacterium sp. PSTR-4-N; assembly: GCF_022348085.1. Lineage (GTDB taxonomy): Bacteria > Actinomycetota > Actinomycetes > Mycobacteriales > Mycobacteriaceae > Mycobacterium. The sequence goes on from NZ_JAKRFN010000007.1 coordinate 37,866, forward strand.
GGCGCCCAACACCCGGTCTACCTGCGCGATATACGCGCCAACACCCGAGCCGCCCACCCGCTCAAACTAACCGGCCGACAACCCCACAACCACGCCCCAAGACAACCAAAAACAGACAACCATCAGGCCTGCCGAAGAGCCGCCATCTCCGCACCACGGGCGGTGATCTGCTGGGCCGACACCTCCAGTTGCTGCCGCGTGTGCCGAATGTGTTCCTGCATCGCCGCCAAGCGGCCGTCCATTTGGCGCACCAGCTGAGTCAGGTCATGTGGCTCCGGGCGCTCCCCCAGTGCGACTATGGCCTGGGCGCCGGCGGCCCGGGCTATGCCCCGCGCAGTCTCCCCAGCGCGGGTTGCAATCGCCGCGGCATCGCGCACCGCCTCCTGGAATGCATCGGACAGCGCCGCAGCCCTGGCGTCGTCGCTGCGATAGCGCGCCGCCGCGTCCTCGGCGGCCGCGGCCATCCCGCTAGCGCCTTCGGGAACGCCCCCGCCTGCCACCCCCGCCGGGGCGGACAGCGCGGCGGGAGTCGAGGCCCGATCGGGAAACAACGAGACCGCGGTGGCGAGGATGCGATCCACCTGCGCCACGTAGTTATCCCCAATGCCCATACCCGCAAGGATATGCGCCGCGATCATGGTTCGACGGCGCCGGTCAAACCGGGCTGCGGCGCCCCGCTTCCCATCTGATCAACAGGACACCCGAAGTACCGGGCCGTTCCTACGCAGATGCCGAACCGAGCGGTGCGCTATTGGATCGTCACGGGCAGGGCAGTGTGTCGCTGTGCTTGGCCCTGAGTCCTTCGTCATCGCCACGGTGTAGTTGCCGACTAATTGTCGAGGAACCTGGAGTCATCCCCACGCGATCGGTGCTGTCGGTTGTGGCCACCGGCGGCCGCCGATAGCGATGCTGGGAAGCGTTGCGCGACAGCGGGTGTGGCGGGGTGCCTGGCGCCTTCGAGCTGTCCCCGCGAACGGTCAGCGGAACAGCACGGAGGCCAGTGACGGGCTGTCGTAAAAAGCCAGCGCCGCGAGCACGAACAGGGTTACCGCCATAGCGACGATGAGGGGCCAGGACGTGGTATCGCGTCGCCGCGTCCACAAATAGCCAATGACTGCGATGGCAATCAGGGGCGCCACTTGAGCACCCAGGGCAATGGAATACACCCAACCACCGGCCAGGAAAGTAGCCACCACACACACCAGGTACAGCCCGAAGGCCGCGAGGATCCCCAGACCGATCAGGCCGGTCATCGACAGGGTGCGCTTCATGACTTCATTCGGGTGACCACCGACGACATATCGTGGCAGCGCTTCATACCCTTTGGCCTGCACGACGTGGGTGACGACGTTGTCGATGGAGGGCTGCCAGACCATCTTGGCCAAAGCGGTGTATCCCAGGCGTTCCGGTGCGGCGAAGGGGCCATCGTCAGAGCCCGGTCCTTCGGTGATATAGCCGCGGATATCGAGGTGCGGGGTACCTGCTTGTTCGGTCCAGCGGAAGTGGATGGTGCTCCCTGGGCCGTCTTCATGCCCGGGCAAGGTGGCGAACTCGATGTCGATGGCATCAGCGGTGCGTTGAATCTGAGTGACCTGGACCGGCAGGTTGGCGAGTTGGGCGCCGGCTACCTTCATCTCCAGCGGCAGCTGGTCCCCGACCGCAGGAAACGCCTGGGGCGCACCGCCAATGGGGAAGTTGCAGTTGAAGCAGCGATGCAGTTCCTTCCACACGTCGTCCAGGGAGACCAGGCTGCCGCCATCGACAACAGTGCCGTCGGGACCGCGGGCGTGCACTGTGGTGGTGTAGCCGTTGTTGTACTCCCACGGCGCTTTTGGCAGGGGACCCGGCGGGGCCTCTTTGATCGTGGAGTTGTCCAGGGCTTGCACGGTCTGCGGGGGTGCGGCCGCGGTGTCGGCGACCAGATCCGCAGCGCGGGTCGTGTAGTCGGCGTAGGCAGTGACCGCACGGCTTTGCAGCGCGGCGAGTTGGGTTTGCAGAGCGGTGATGACCGAGGCGTAGCGGCCGCCGCTGGCGGTGTTGGCTTGGCGGGCAGCGATCAGACGTCGCTCCAGCTCGGCGAACTCTTCCAGGTGCGGGGTGGCCGCGCGGGTGCTGGTGAATACCTCGGCCTGCTGCGCGCAGATCCGCCCCGTCGCGGCGGCGCAGGCGGCGTGATCGACGTACCACCGCTCCAGCATGGCCAACCAGGTCTGAGCATTCTGCGCCGCCGGGGACTGCCAACTCCGCGCCAATTGTGAACGACCGGAACGGATATCGTTGCCGACATTGCGCAACTCGGCAGCGTGCGCGCGAGCGGCGTCGGCGGCCGCGAGCAGTGAGGCGGGGCCAGGTCCACAGTGGATGAGGGCCGCGATGGACTTGCCGTCGGTAGGAGTCACCCCCGCCGGCATGGCGGCACCCGTGGGCGCCACCGCGGCAACGAGAGATAACCCCACCCCGGCAGGGGCGGTGGTCGTGCTGGGTGCTGGGGCGCTTGTCGAGCCCAGGGCGGCTGCGTTGAGCTCTTCCTGGTCGCGGTAGGTCGAAGCGTTGGCGTGCAGTCTGACCGCGGCCGCAGCGGTGATGGAAGCCGCCTGGGTGCTGTAACCGCTGATGACCGCCAGGCGGGTCGACACGACGCCGGCCACCGTGGCCGACACCTGATCCGCCGCCGCGGCCGCCACGGTCACACCGCTCAGCGCGTGCGGCGTGCTCACCGATCGGGTGATCGTGGCGGCTGCGCCGTGCAGCTCGTCGCCCTCAACGTACAGACCCACCAGCACCCCCTCAGCTGAGTCGCAGGACTTCAGTATGCCGCCGCACCACCGCGCAGCAACCACAAACCCGCGCGCAGTCCGATAGGTCAATGGTGTTGGCGATGTCGGCGGTGACCGTTACCCGTTGGCCTACGACCGCGATGTTCCGCCGCCAACTATCCCTACGGGGATCGTGCGCGTTCCGACTTCATTAGTCGTGATCCCCGACGCCTAGTCCGTTGCCGACGCGTACGGGTCATCGAGCTTTGCTAGGCCCGGGAAGAGATCGTTGAGAGCTCGGGTACGTCCAAATCGACTGCCGCGGAGCGGAACTGCTGTTTCAAATCATCACCGAATGTGAGGAACGCGCCTCGGTGGCGAATCGCGACCAAGCTGCCGTTCATCGAATTGGGCACCGTGTTCCCCGACCCGCGCCTGGTCGCTGCGATCGTCGACAGGGTCCGAGCCGCACCGCTTGCTGCAATGCTCGGGTTATGACCTACGACCAAAACATCGACGTCTACGAGCACGGCATCGTCGTGTCAGACGGGGAACGTCCGCCTTCCGGCCTTTCGCTCATCGCAACGACTCGCCAGCCGATCTACAACTCCTACTCGCTTACGCTCGTCGACCGCGACGGAACATCCCTTAATCACCGAGCGGTTCACGCGCTCGACGTACCGGGGGCGCACGCTGTCGTCGACTATCACGAGGAGAGTGATGCTCGATTCTTCCTGCGCGAGTCGCTCTACCACCTCAACAACGTGATCGATAAATACATTTGGGCATGTCAGCTCTTTGAAGAGCTCCATGGCCATTACGAGGGGCCGCGGAGCGGAAATACCGGTGACTCACGGGTGCTATTCGAGATTGACGCCTACCTCGGCGCCGCACGTCGCGTATACGAGGCGATCTCCAAGGTGCTCTGGAAGCACTACCACCCGGGCGAGAAAGGTCGTTGGGACTCAATACGCACCGCCACGAGAGCGATTGCATCAGGAAACTCGAAGGTGCCGGCCCAGCTCGGCGGCCAAATCGTCGACAGCTGGAACGCCTACGGCGCCAAACTCGCGGACTATCGAAATTTCGTCGCCCACACCGGCGCCTTGTCCGAGGGTGAAACCTGCTGGTTGCACCGTTACGACAGACGGTGGGGCGCATCGGTCATGCTGCTTGAAAACCCCGAAAACAAGAAGCGGGTGCCGTTAAGGCCCGATGTGGGAATAGATGCACTCGCATACTGCTATGAGGTGGCAATCCACCTGGTAAAGCTGTGCGAACAGGTGGCGGCCACTGATGCCGTCGCCGACTATCTTGCGAACCCACCGGGTTACGGCGGCCGTCCAGCATCACCACGCTGGGAGGCGGCCAGGAATGCGTATCGGTAACGCCTCGACCCACGGTCCCAATCCGCAAGTTCATCTTCATCGCCACAAGCGTGGCCACATGATCGTTCCTGGATTTATCCCGGCAGTCACAACGCATGTGCTCCAGAAGCCGTCCTTCTGGGTGCAGGTGATGGGCCCGTGTCCCGGTCCACCCTCGCGTGCGTGTATCCCTGAAGCTGTGAGCCCGCATCCCCGCGACCGCGATCTTGAAAGCGACCTGGCCGAGCAGCTTGGATTCCTCGTCAGCTCGGCTTCTGCGTTCGACCTTGGTCAAATCTCGGAGTCGAAACGGATCGCCCTGGTCATCCGGGTGCTGGTACACGACACCAACATCAGCCACAGCTTGCTGGATCAGCTCGGCATCAAAGACAGCCTGTCGTGGGCCGACAGCACCCCCGGAATCGATCGTGATCCGAACATCGTCGGTCGCACCCCGGGTCTGACGACCATGGGCCCGGGTCCGACCGAGATCGTGTTTAGAGCACGATATTTCGAACAGATCGAGCAATCGCCCACGACCCGCTACGTACCTTTCACCGACTGGTGGGAGCGCGCCGTAATACTTGACGGCAACGGCAACGAATTCAGCAGAAAAAGTCTTGTGCTCGCGATGACGAACAAGGACGGCGGGGCCCATATCGATCGGCTCAACGCAGCAACGTATGACTTCATCCACTCCAACAGCGCGGGTTTTGTCAGCATCAGCGTGCCGGGGCCGGGGAGTCCGGGAGGCGTGGCAAAACCAATCCCGACGCCCATCTAAGCCTCAATACGCACGATAGCCGAGGAATTGCTCTTAACCCTGCAGCGCAGCGGACGCCAGGTCCCACGGTCGATCGTCGTACCAGAGCTGGGAACCATCGACAGCTTCACGGCCGGCGACCATACGGGCAATGTGTTGGAGCCAGACCTTTCTCGGGAAGACGTTTCGCATACGTCCTTCCAGTTCGGGTCGTTGCCCGGTGTCACCTTTCGGCTTTCGCGGCTGCAGTCCGCGCAATCTAATCCCTCTTTCGACGGTGAGATTCCGGCCGGTTGGCTGGCCATCGTCGGTACCCGGGACTCCTCTGGTGAAGTAGTCCATCAGTCCGGCGAGGCGGGGCCGACCGAGACGGACACCGCACCTCCGAACGTTTCCCACAATTTTGAGAACCCGGTGGCAGACGATGCGGTGACGTTTGGCTTCGACAACTTCCCGCAAGCAACATTCACTGCAACCCGCGCGTCAACTGAAGAGGTCACTGAATCACCGTGGGGCAAATCAGTGCGCGGAGCGGGTTGGATCGAACTGTTTCTCACCCTGAATGGCGCAACGTGGCCACTTTCCGGTTTCGCGGGTCCACCGACATAAAGTTGGCGCCGCAACTACCGAGCTTGACCGCGCCCTGCTCCTGGTCGGATTCGCTGTCGCGCTGCGCCGCAGCGCTGCTGGACCACCTCGCGGCGCCGGAAGTGACTCCGGAAACGCTGTGTGCCGATCACTACGAGCGAGCGCTGCGTATCGCCAAAAACGCCTGGCCCCGTGACGACTTCATTGCCGGATGCCGATGGGCGGTGGCCGAGGGACTCGAACGAGCGATCGGCTTCACCGAGTCGGTCCGCTACCTCGCGGCGGCCGCTGACCCGCGGCCGCCGCGAAGAGTCGTGTCAGCGAGTCGGCGGAGCGGCGGGCGGTGGTACATCCGGAGTGTCGCCGGGTTCGGGCTGGCCGGGCACGTCGGGTGCGTCCGCCCCGTCTGGCCTGTCACCGGGTTCGGGCAGGTCAGGCTGCCCCGGCACATCGGGTGGGTCGACGGGTCCTTGGAGCGGAACCGTCACCGAACCCGGACCCTCGTCGGCGGCCGCAATCGCGCCGGTGCCCCCGAGGAGGGCTACGGCGATTCCGACCGCAGCGATCAATCGTTGACGATTGTGCATGACGTCGAATCTCCTTCAATCGGATCCGCTGGTTGCGGACCTGCGCCACTCACGGCTCCATCGGAGCGCTGAGAAGACACTGAGGTGCCAGACGGCGCATCTCGTTCCGCTGCAACATCTCTCGTCTCGTTACTTCGATCGACACTTTTCAGCGTCTCCTCAGCTCGAGAGCCCTAGAGTGGCCGGCGCCACGCCGCATCCGTCCCGTGCCTGAAAGGGCTACACCATGGCATTCCGCGCTCCTCCCCTGCTGCTGGCGGTGGGAGTCTCCCTGGCAGCGCTCGCCAGCGCCTGCCAGGCCACACCTACTACGAGCGCATCGAGCCCATCGCCGAGTCCTTCCCCAACGTGAGTGTGGTCACCTGACCTGGCCCCACTTTGGCCGTTGTTCTTCACGAATGTTGGCCCCACCGGGGTGGTGATCATTGCCGGTGAGGTGGGGCGGTGTGTCGTCACCAATGTTGGCCCCACCGTCGTTCAGATCGTTCCTGTCGTCCGTCGTTTATGGCGGTCGCGGTCAGGGAGGGTCGGTCAGGATGCGGTCACGCGTGGAGTTGTCCGAGAAGATCAGGAGGGATCGACGGGTCGAGGGCCTGTCGATCCGCGAGTTGGCATACCGGCACGGAACGCATCGTCGGACGGTGCGCCAAGCGCTCGATGACGCGGTACCGCCGCCGCGCAAGGCCTATCCGCCGCGTCCGCGTCCGGCGATCGATCCGTGGGTGGCGGTGATCGACACCTGGCTGCGCGCTGATCGGGAGGCGCCGCGCAAGCAGCGACATACTGCTCGGCGGATTTGGCAGTGTCTGGTCGCTGAGCATGGTGCGACGTGCTCGGAGGTGACGGTGTCGCGCTATGTCGCGCTGCGCCGAGCGCAGCTCGGGCTGGTCGAGAATGAGGTGTCGGTGCCGCAGACCCATGAGGCCGGTGCGGAAGCCGAGGTCGACTTCGGTGAGTTCTTCGCCACGATCGCTGGGCTGGTGGTGAAGTGCTGGATGTTCGTGATGCGATTGTCGCACTCGGGCAGAGCCTTTCACGTCGCGTTCGCTACCCAGGCCCAGGAGGCGTTCCTGGAGGGTCACGTGCTGGCCTTCGAGCACTTCGGTGGCGTGCCGGGCCGGATCCGCTACGACAACCTCAAACCCGCCGTGGTGCGGGTTCTCAAGGGCCGCGACCGGGCCGAGTCCGAGCGGTTCATCGCCTTGCGCAGCCACTACGGGTTCGACTCGTTCTTCTGCCGCCCAGGCCTCGACGGCGCCCATGAGAAGGGTGGGGTGGAGGGCGAGATCGGACGCTTCCGGCGCCGCCACCTGGTCCCGGTCCCGGCGGCGGCGTCACTGGCCGAACTCAACGCCCTGATCACCGCCGCTGATGATCTCGACGACGACCGGGTGATCACCGGGCGTCCGATCACCGTCGGCGCGGCGTTCGCAGCCGAGCACGACGCGTTGATGGGGCTGCCGTCAGAGGCGTTCGACTGCGCCCGTCTGCTGGCAGCACGTGTCGATAACCGCGCCAGAGTGTCTGTGCGGCAGTGCTTTTACTCCGTGCCGGCACGCTACGCCGGGCGACGGCTGCCGGTGCGGCTGAGTGCTCGCGGTGTCGAGGTGTACGACGGGCCTCGGGTGGTGGCGCGCCACGACCGAGCGGTCGGACGCCACGTCGAGGTGCTGTGCCTGGATCACTACCTGGAGGTGCTGGCGACCAAGCCTGGTGCGTTGCCGGGAGCGACCGCACTGGCTCAGGCCAAGGCGCGCGGGGTGTTCACCGCCAGCCACCAGGCCTACTGGGACGCTGCTCGCACCGCCCGCGGTGACGCCGCCGGAACCCGCGCCCTGATCACCATCCTGCTGGCGCACCGCATGATGGCCGCCGCGGCGTTGATCGCCGCGATGGACCGGGCCGTGGCCTCGGGGTGCCTGGACCCCGAGGCGGTGCTCATCGACGCCCGCCGCGCCACGACGGCGATCGCGCCGGTAGTTCCGATCGGTGCGCTGGCCCGCTACGACCGTCCCGCCCCTCGTTGACCGATTACGACGACCTGCTCACCGGAAGCGAATCATGACCACCACCGACGCCGCGGTCGCTGGCAAGCCGGTGACCACCGATGCCGCCGCGCAGGCCTCGATCGGGGCTGCTTCTCGCGAGTTGCACCTGCCGACCGTGCGCACCGAGGCCGTCCGACTGGCCGAGATCGCGGCTCGGCAGAATCACACCCATCTGCGCTATCTGGCCGAGGTCCTGGCCGCAGAGGTCGACGACCGCACCGAACGCCGCCGAGCTCGCCGCGTCAACGAGGCCAAGTTCCCCAGAGTGAAACGGTTGGCGGAGTTCAACATCGACGCCGTGCCCGGTGTCGCACCCGCAACTCTGGGGCAGCTCGCCGCCGGGCACTACATGGATGCCGGCGAGCCCGTGGTGCTGCTCGGCGACTCCGGCACCGGCAAGACCCACCTGCTCATCGGGCTCGGTCTGGCGGCCTGCGAGCAGGGACGTCGGGTCCGCTACGTCAGCACTGCGCAGTTGGTCGACGAACTCGTCGAAGCTGCCGATGAACGTGTTCTCTCACGCGTCGTCGCTCGGTACGGGCGTTTGGATCTGCTCTGCCTCGATGAACTCGGATACGTCCAAATCGACTCTCGTGGGGCGGAATTGCTGTTTCAGATCATCACTGAACGTGAGGAACGCGCCTCGGTTGCGATCGCGACCAACCTTCCGTTCAGCGAGTGGGGCACCGTGTTCCCCGACCCGCGCCTGGTTGCCGCGATCGTCGACCGCATCACCTTCAACGCCCACATCATCGAGACCGGCACCAAGTCCTACCGACTACGCACCTCGAAGACCGCGGCGCGACGTACACCGACCCGTTGATTCCCCCAAGCACGGACTCACGACCCGTGGGTAGAGCTCAGGAGGCCAACGTCATACGAGCACGTCGATCCCGGAAGCCCTCGAAGGCCACCAAAGCCACGTGCAGCGGCCCCCACTCCATCGGAAGGTAATCCCGCGCTCGGACCAAACGCGCAGCCAGCTCGGGCGACTCATCACGAAGGATCTGGCGTGCACGACGCGCGTGGAACGTATTCGATGCAATCTTGATCGCCGGGCTGTCGGCCATCAACGGCACCGAATTCACGATGTTCTCGACAGTCGTCCTCGACCGATCTTCAATGGTGACGTTGCGCGCCGGCACGCCAAGCTCACGCACGGCGTAGTCGGCCATCATCTGCGCCTCGGGAACCGCACCGCGCACTGGGCCACCGGAGAACACGAATCGAGCGCGATCGGGATCGGTGGAACGAACCGCGATGCGGACGCGCCACCGCTGCAAGACCGGGAGCGGACAACCCAAGACCAGCACGCTCTCACCGGGCACTGCGTGGCCGGGACCAGCAGCTCCGGGCGGAAGTACGTCCCTCGAAGCTTTCCATGTAGTCCATTCGGCCCATCCGAAGACCACGCCCAGAACGGTCGCCAGACTCGCGATACGACTTCGACGAATGGTCACCGCCCCATTCGATCACGACACTCTGCGGGCAGCCTGGGGCCAAAGTTCATGACCACAGCGGGGCCAAATCACTTGACGAAACCCACCAACGACCTCGATTCGCGCCCTGCGGTTAGAGCGCGGGATATCGCAGGAGAGTTTGGCGCTGGAATCGGGCATTGCGCGCAATCAGCTGATCCAGATGGAGCATGGGCGGCGTGGGGTGCTGATCGAGCGGCTGTGCGACGTTGCCGAGGCTCTTGGTGTGTCGGTCACCGAGATTGTGATCGATGACCCTAAAGAACCGGGGCGTCAACGGCCACGGGGTTAGGGTCCGCCGAAGGCGGCGAGCTCCTCGACGGCGGCCAGCACGCCGTCGCCGAATCGGGTGGGCCGCAGCGGCCCGCGCTCGAGGATCCGCCATAAGCCGCCATTCCAGATCACAATCCGCCGCTCAGAATGGCCACCGACATCAGCAGCGTAGCTAAGATCGGTTGCTCAGTAGCCCTTGGGTAAACGCCGCGGATCAGCCTGTTGTATGCGGGTGGCGAGATCATGAGCGTCCCACGACACGCCGTATCGTCGGGTGGCGTAGTTGAGAAACGCGCTTGCCTGGCCCAGCGTGTCTCGAAAGTTCGAGGAAGTGCCCGGCTCTTGGTAGGCGTGATAAGTGGTGCGGATAAATTGAAACGGGCCACCCGAGGGATTTCCTGAACGCGCATTGGAGTCCCAATTGTTCATCACGTCACGGAAATTGGACTCCCGACGCGCAACCAGCATCATTCCGGCTTCCCAGCGGGCGCGCGCCGCTGGATCTCGTATTCCCTTGCGATCCAATGCAGCTCGGATGGCCGCGCGCACGTTCTCTGCGCCCTGGCCGGTGAATGACGACGGAAACGAAGAAGCTGAGCCGCGAGAAGCGCTGGCGTCTCGGTTGTTTGGGCTGGTGAGGCCGCCGGGGAGGCGGGAGAACATTCCCATGCCGGGGAAGCCGCCACCGCCGCCGCCCATCCCCATCGAGGGCATCCCGCCGCCCATGCCCGCACCGCCACCCATCCCGCGGAACATGCCCGCCGGGGACGCCTGGCCGGCCTGGCGGTAGGCCATCGCCATCTGGCGCATCCGGGTCGCGAGCAGCTGATTCTGAGCCTTGGTGGTGTCGAGTTGGCGCTGCATCGCGGCCATCCGGTCATCCATGCTGGTCACCAGCGTCCGCACTCCGGCCGGTGACCCCGTTGCCGGTGCGATCGCCGCCGCGGTGCTGGCGGCGCTTTGCCGCACCCCGGTTGCATTCGCGCGGCCGTTCTGACCCTCGGCCGTCCCGGCACTGGAGGTGCCGTTGGTTTGGGCGTCCAGGGCGCTCACCGCGCCCCAGGTGCGCTTATAACCGTCGCCGGCGGTGCTGGCCCCGGTACCCAGTGCTGAGTCGGCAGGAGCGGCCGGGACCCCGGGCCCACCGGTCTGCACAGACCCTGGACCGCCCGCGGTGGGAAAGACCCCCTGAGCGGCGCCCAACACCCGGTCTACCTGCGCGATATACGCGCCAACACCCGAGCCGCCCACCCGCTCAAACTAACCGGCCGACAACCCCACAACCACGCCCCAAGACAACCAAAAACAGACAACCATCAGACAATCGCGGGCGCGCTGGCCCCGGCGGTGATTGCGGCGTAGACCACGTCGGCAAGGTCACCGTTCTGCCAGCAAAGAAGGGTCTCCATTCTGCGGCACTGAGCGAAATCATGCTGATAGGCCGCCAATTGGTGCGGTTCCTCCACACCCATCAGTCCCGGCCGCTGAGATCCCGCCATCAACCGATCCATCTCGTACTGGGCGGACAAATCATCCCACTCGCGCTCAGTGGGCCACTGCGCGGCAATGATCGAACGGGCTACCGACATCGCGGCCGTCGACATCTCCGGACCAGAGAACACCACCTGCTGAGTCAGCTGCCGCGCGTACCTCTCTGCCTCATCGGCGTCGCGCTGCAACCCAACGAACAACGCCGGTGCGATCGTCTCCAGGCGATGCGACCGACCCCTGGTCAGAGCCGACGCCTCAGCTTCGCTCGGCGGCCCCGACGGCGTCACACCAATCGCCACATCGGGTATGGCAGAACGCACCTCGTCAGAATCCTGCGCCCACGTCGTCGCCACAGCTGACAATGCATCGCCACGCAGCCGCACCGCCCTCAACACGGTCTCGGCGGGGTTGAACCACCCAAACCAACGCGCATCGAAATTAGAATCGAAGTGCGCCGCCAGCGGCATGGACCTCCGAATGTGTACCCCGGCCGGGATATAGCCCGCACCCTCGTTGGTAGTCACCCACATCTCCGGCTGACCAGACGCCCCGCGACTCACCGCCACGGCCCATTCCAGGCCGGGATAGATGACACTCGACGCCGCCGCCAGATCCGCGACGACCGCGCGCGCCGACTCCAAGTCAGTCATCGAGACGTCGCGACCCACTCGCTGGCCGCCGCCGACATCACGAACCCCAGGCAAGAACCCGGGCGCACCGGCCGCGGCCGCAGCACCACCGGCGGCACCCGCGGCCGACGCCGCAGGAACCGACCCCCCAGCACCCGCTGCACCAGGAACCGCGGACGGGGTCGCCGCAGGAGGAAGGACCGACCCGTAAGACGACATCGGAGCGGACCCGCCAGAGGATGCACCAGCGCCACCTAGGCCGCCCGCGGGGATACCGCCGCCCATCCCGCCGCTACCTGACCCGGCGGACGGGGTGGCGGACGCTGGAACGGTGGCGGCCGTCGGGGCCGCCGACGCCGGCGCGGATGCCTGACTCAAAGGTGCAGCAGACAAAGGACCCGTGGGGGTCTGCGGCGGTGCTGACGAGGCTAAGGGCGGCATGCCGCCGGCCGCGGCATTGCCCGCAGCCACACCCCGACCAAACTCACTACCCATCGACGCCGGGCCCCTGGCCGAGGAGGCCGCCGGCGCTTGCAGGCCAGAGGCCGAGCTCGACAGCCCTGCAGGCCCCTTCGCCGCACCAGACATGCCCTGCATGCCGCCCATTCCACTGCCCATGCTGCTCAACGGAGACGAACCTCCGCCACCGGAACCGCCTCCACCACTGCCCATCGACGGCGGCGACGGCATGGAAGGCATCGATGGTGGCTTGGAAGCCGTATCGCCAATTGATTGAGGAAGGCCACGGCCACTGAGTGCGGAAGGGGACACCCCCGCCGTGGCGGGATCTAACGCGCCGGGGTCCGTTGAGCCCTCAGTCTGGGGCATACCTCTGTCGAGACCGCCGCCCGGAGGCTTGTGGCCCAAGCTCTCGTCCGTCTTCGGGTCCGGTCGGGCATCGGCATCGGCGTCGGCATGGGGCATACCGCGTCCCGAATCTTCCGGTTTGTCGTGCTGGGACGGGTTGCCCGGAGGAGCCTCTGGAATACCGAACTTATTTGAGAGGGAAGTAGTTTCATCGCCAACCTGCTCGACGAGCTGGCCGCGGAACCCCTCGATGAGGGTGCGGTACTGGGTCGTGATGACTGCTATCTGAGCGGTGGGAACACCGCCAGGCGCATTCAAATACTTCTCGATTTCGCGGTGCGCGGTGTCGTGTGCGTCGCGGATGTTGCGCTTGGCCAGGCGAATGTGTTCGCTGAGGCGGCCATTGGTGGCGGCCACTGTGTCGCAAACGTCGACGACCGCCACATGTGCTCGATATTCAGCCGAATAGTGTTCGTAGGCGGCTTCTTTGCCGTCTCCGTCGGTCCAGTCCTGGGCGAACACGTCGTCGGTTTGACGCTTTGCGTCGCTCGCTGCCTCTTGGTGCCGGCCGCTGAGCTTCTTGAGGGTCGTCTGGGCTTGCGCTAGTTCGGTTTCGGACTCTGTCGGCCAGACTCCAGGTCCAATCAGAGCGCCGGTAAAGAGGCCCGGTTGCAGAGTGATGTCGCCGCCGCCGGGCATGCCGAACGACGGCACGTATGCGTCAGGTGTGGCCGGCTTCGCGGCGTTAAAGTGCTTGAGTAGCTTGCCGGCCTCAGAATTCGCACGATCTGCCGCGGTCTTAACCGGACCACTGTCCTGAATCGGCGTGACAATGCTGCCAGCGTGATTCGCCGACGGCATTACTTAGGCAATCCGCACGCATCGACCAGCTGGTAGATCGCGCTGGTGTTGACATCGGTAAGCCTGTTCACCTCATCTACATTTGCGAGACCGAGGGCCGCGTTGACCAAGTCGAGATCGGTCTTTACTACTTTGCGGGCAGGGGCAGCTACATCTTCAGGAGTAGCAGGGACCAGCGCATTCTGAATTGAGACGACGCTGCCTAGCGTGCGAACCAATGCGGGCAGGTTTGGCTGGCCATTCAGCCTGGCGCCCCCTTGGCTCTGCGAGCCAGCGCTCGACACGTCGAAGGCTTGGCAGACGGCTTGTTTTGCGTCGGCCTGCTGCGCAGCGGTGAACGTGGGAGCAGCCGGACTGGCGGTCGGATTGCCGGCGGGCATTGTGGGCCGGGCGATCGCGTAGGCGATGGCGGCGGTCGCTGCGACTGCGATGACCAAGAGGACTGCAGACACCAGGGCCCATAGCCACATGCGAGATGGACGCGGCGCCCGCTGTTGCACCGGCGCGGGGGCGCCGCCACTCGGCGGAGGTGTCCACCCGTAGGGCGGTGCGGGGACGTTGTGGGGCGCGCCAGCAGGATGTTGCGGAGCGCCACCATTGGTCGGTGGCGCCCAGCTGGACGTCTCGGTGCTCATGGTGTGCCCCTCCCGTGCAGGTTCACGTCGTCAGTGTGGCGGCGTTCGCTTGCTCAGTTGATTCGTACATTGCCACGCTTGTCACCGCGGCGGCTGCTGCAGTCGTTACCCGCGTCGACAGGTCGGCAAGCCGAGCTGCGATCAACCCCGCTCCCAGCGCGTTGGTTGCGCTGACATAGAGCCCCTGCGGGAGGGTGATGTCCGTGCCGGCGATGGCCGTCAATCGGGCCTGCGCTGCAGCAGCGAGCCCCGAGGCGGTGGCCTCGGTGTCGATGTGAGTCTTTGCAGCCATGGACCCGATCTTACCTGCGCAGCAGGTCAGATGTACCGCCCCAAAAAATACCGGTCTCAGGTCATTACCGTGACTCAGCGCAGCAGTGCAGCAAGTCGCGGGTCATGAGCCCATCGCTCCCCCAGTACCGCGGTCGCCGTCCACAGAGCCACCAGCGGCACTGCCGGGCCTTGCAGGCGCACCGGGGGGTAGCCGTCACCGGTGGCCAGTACGGCGGTCCACGTGTCGAGATCGGGATAGAAGCCCGTGATCTCGCAGTAAGCCAAGCTCTCCACGCCTTGTCCCCTGTCCCAGATCAGACGGTGTGTGGTGCTCCATAGGTGTGCGGTCTGACGATCGCGCCAGGTTGGCTCGGCGTCGCGCTGAGCTGCGATCTTGCGGCGACGGTTGATGGCGGCGTTGACCGCCAGGGCGCCAACTATGACCGCTGGCCGCCCGACGACGAAGTAATCACTGCGGGCGTACTGCCCGGTGCCGCCGTAGAAGAAGCTCACGTCGACATCGGCCTCGAGGAGACCTCGCTCGTCGTCGTCGAGGACGGGACCGAAGATCGCAATCTCTGACGGGATGCGACCCTCCAGGAAAGCTTGGGCGCTCAGCCTGGCCTGATCCCACCACCATTGCCAGGGGTCCTTCGGAGGCTGCGCAGGAGGTCGTTGGTTGTCAGCACGCGGGCCATGAAGGGTCTGGCGCGGCGTCGTTTGGGGCAGGACGCAGAGGTCGCCGCGTGCACTCTTCCCGTTGCTGCCGAGCTGCTCGTCCCACCACATGTGTTCGAGTATCGACTAGCGGTCCGACACTGAGCGACGCCTCTAGACTTCGATTCTGCAGCTGTCGGGCGCAGCGCGGCGAACTTCGTCCACCCCAATGGATTGCCGTGCTCGCTCGGCAGTTGCCTTTTTGGGCGGTGCAATGACGGTGGTGGAGCCGCTACCGTTTATGGACACCGAGTGTTGCCGAATCGTGAGCGCACCCAGCGCCTATGAAGGGAGGTTGTAGTGGCAAAGCTGGAGATCGACACCGCCGCCGTCACTCAGACCGCTGCTTCGGTCGCGGCCGCCGCGTCGTCGACCTCGTCGACCGGTGTCAGTGTGGCCCCTGCGGCCGCGGACCCGGTCTCTACGGCAGTCGCCCAAACTCTGCAGGCGCGCTGCTTGGCGATCACCGGATTCAGCACTTACGCCGAGGCCATCACCGGCGCGCGAGGCGCAATGCTGACCAGCAGCGCCGCGACCCACGACGAGCAGGAGCAAAGCAACGCCGCCAGCCTGCGGGGGTCGGGCGGCGGGGATGCCGGACCGATCTCGGCGCCGTCGGTGCCCAACCTGCCTATGCCGATGATTCCCACCGTGAGCGCTCCCCAGTTAGGACCGCCGCCGACTAACGGCAAGGACATCGCAACCCTGCTACACGGCGGCCCCGGACCCGCCGGGCTCCACAGTGCCGCCGACCAGATGCGCAGCCACGCGAGCGCCCTGCAAGATGCCGCAAGGCAACTGCAAAGCGGAAGCGCCGCGGTGCACACCGACTGGCAGTCCGATGCCGGAGACAAAGCCGCACAACGGATTCAAGAATTGAGTCAGTGGTACGAGCGGCACGGCGAAGCGGCCACCACCGCCGCTGCGGCGCTGGAATCCCACGCCGACAGCTACTCTCGCGCTCGCGCGAACACTCCCACCCCCGAGCAGTTCACCGACACCGAGAACCGCCTCAGGCAAGCCGCAGCGGCCAACGCCAACCCGGCCAATCTGGGCCGCTATGCACCGGTGGTGGCGGCGCTGCAGACCGAGCTGGGCGTCCTACACGCCAAGGCCACAGCGCAGTACGCCGATTACGCCCGAAGCGCCGGTAGCCCCTCGCTGGTGGGTCCTCCACTGGAACCGCCGCCGCGGCCCGGGAGCCCGTTCGCCGGCCAAGGCGACCACGGGAATGTCGACCCCGCGGCGTGGAAGAAGGGCGACAAGCGGCACTACCCGATCGTCCGAGGGCCCAACGGACTTGGGCCGTCTCAACCTGCCGACGGTCCCGGCTGGGTCGAAATTGGACCGCGCTCAGGAAACTTCGTGCGGCCCGACGAACTGCCCAATCTGACGATCAAGAACCCCGGGGACTTGGGACCGCCGCCGTTCTCCGACGCCAACGGCAACAGACACGGCTGGATGGAGCTCGTCCCGGGCAGCGGCGCCTGGGTACCGGACGACGAATTTCCCAACGCACAGATCAAACCCCCCGGCGCCCTGGGACCCTTTGGACACGAGGAATACCTGCCAGGATCGGGCATCTGGCTGCCACGCGAGGATCTCATCCCCGATCCCCGCGACCCCTCGCCCCCGGGTTATGGACAAACCATGCCAGCCAGCTTCACTCAGCCTGCTGGTTTCGCCACCAGCGCGGGTGACGGCTGGGGCGACGAGACAGAAGCAGAGATGGAAGTCCCCTTCGGTTGGGTGCAGGACTGGACGGGGAAGTGGTCGCCGCCGATACACGACCCCGGCGGAGCAATGGGAGGCGGCGGCGGCGGGCGAGCACCCATTTAGGACAACGGTTCTCGCAAGCGCACCAGCAGTTGAATAGCCTCCCCGCGCTCGGCGTCGTCGAGCCACGGCATCAACCGGATGATGGACTCCTCGGCCTCTCGCGCGGACACGGCCATCTCTGCCTCCAACGCCTCTCGCGCTTCGGCGCTGATGGAGTGTTGATGAGCCGACAGGGTCGAGCGCAGAGCGACGAGCTGGCGAGCCAGCGCGAACCGATCGCCCGTCTCCGGCGGCGCAGCCACGTCGGCCGGCGCCGCCTCTGCGGTGGACACTGCCGTCGGTGATGCTCGCTGTTCGTCGGGAGCTGTCACGCTCGCAGCGGTGCGCGGTGAAAGGCGGGCCTGATCATTCGCGGGGACCGGGTCACCGCCGGCCAGGGCGGTCTCGACGCTGCCCGGTTCCCACTGTAGGGCGTATTCGAGCGCGCGAGCCGTCGCGGGCTTGACCCGCTTCGGAGTGCGCCGGACGTGCTCGATGTTGCGGATCATGTCCACCGAGACCTCGCCGCGCTCCGCCACGTCGACCTGAGTCAAACCCAGCTCTGCGCGCCGCGAGGCGACCGCGGATGCGAGGTTCTCCCAGGACGACATGATGGGCATATCTTGCCCTAGCCGCCGGGAAAAAACCCGCTTCTGCGCTGACCAGCCATGATAAATCAAGCTAACCCGGCACCTCTTGGGCGTTTTCAACAGGCCCGAGCTGTGCAGAACGGGCACTCAGGGGACGCTCGCATCGCTTGCGCGGCGGCCCAAGGCGAGGTGCGAGCGAGAGACTGCCCGGCCGACTGTGAAAAATCATGGATGCGAGATAGGCCAGCACTGACGCCGTGGGCCTCTGAGCTGCATTTATTTCGTACTTACGTGTCTTCGCAAAACGTCGAACTCGGGAATGGGCGGTCACAAAGGTGCAAAACCGTGAAAAATCCTGCTATGTTAGTTTCCGTAAGCATGAAAAATCACAGTAGGCACCGTCCCGGGAGGCAGTCCGATGGGTCAGCACAACGCCACAGTCCATGCCGCATCCGGCCCGCGTGGGATCGACCACGGCAGCCGCGTCGAGGTGCGGACGTACCGGACCAGTGAGACCACCCCCTGCCAAACGGTCGACCCGAATCGGACCCGTAATGGCTCGGAACTATGGTTCTCGCAGTTCAAGGACCGCGTCATGGCGGTTCGCGGGTGCCAAGAGTGCCCCTTCATTGGTCGCTGCGGCTTCAACGCCGTCGCCCGGCGCGAGGAGTACGGCGTATGGGGCGGGCTGTCGCTGCCGGGTGACAAGAGCGGTTTGCAACACCTGGAAGCGGCTTACGACTTCCTGCTGGCGCAATTCGAAGCGCGTCGCCACATCGAGCTACCCGGACTGCCCGCACCAGCGATGCCGTCCGCCTCGATCCGCCGTCGTAGCGCAGGTGACGACAACGAGGCCGATGGCTCCGCTGACGCGGCATAAGCATGGTCACCGCCCCGTGCATCAACCCCACCTCCAGAGCGCTGAAGGGCACACCCGAGAGCCCCGCCGACTCGACGTGGGTTGAGGTCGAGCGCACATTCCACCAAGCGCTCGTCTGTCAGGCCTGGCCGATCACGGACGGACAGCTGAGGAGCTCAATCAGCTGCTTCAGGAGTGGGAACGCGTCGGTGGCCACTGGATGCCGGCTGAGCCTCACAAACCGATCGGTTCGGTCCGCGCGGCGATCGCATGGCACTTGCGGCACAACAACCCCTAGGACCGGCCCGCCGCGGTGAAGCAGGCCATAGAGGAACAGCGGCAACTCCGGCGCGAGGAGGAGCGACGGCAGGTCAGGGGCCGAGGCCGAAGCATTGCAGGCCACGCGCAATCGCTCCGCCGCGGCCGACGCCGAGTTGCGGGCCCGCGCCGATTCGCCTTATCTGTTGCGAACCGCGCTGGTTGGATCGTCTAAGCCCGTCGAGCGGTTGGGGACATGTGTGCGGATGGCTGCGACTATTTGTTGGTGCACATGTGACCGATGGCTGGCCGAGCTGTGCTGGTGACTGCACCAGCCTCGGTGCGACCGACCGGCCGGTGCGATGCCGCGGCGCGGCCCGGCCCGGCTGGCTGCCGGCGCTTGTGCTGGGGCTGCATGCCGCACTGTTCGTTGCATCGTGTGGTGTCGTCACATTTGTCGGTCCCAGCCTGAACAACGACTGCGCCTAGGTGAGTGCGCCTACAGAAGCGATGCCGGGCGGTTGTGGTGGTGGGGCGGGACGCCCTCACCTTCGGTGAATGGGGTTCGCTACAAACTCGTCGTTCGAGGACTCCTCGCCGGCTACGGGGTCGTGATGTGAATGCCACGCACCATGGTGTCCAGATCACTGCGGATGGGCTCCGATGAGGAGTTGGCGGGCCGGTAGCCGATCTGCACGCCGTAGAACGTGCCGTCGACCTGAATAACGATTTGCGACTGGTAACCGGTGGTGGGGTGCGCGTCCGCCTCAGTGGGCTTGGGGGTGATCAGGTAGTACCGCAGAGCGTGACCGCACGCCGTCGCCGACGACGGACCCTCGACGGTGGTGCCGTCGGCACGCCTCGCTTGAACGATGCTGTCGACCAAATCGTCGAGCGTGGCATCGACGGTCGGTGGCGCGCCGACGGGAATCACCTGATCAACGGACGCCATGAAGACTGAGGCCTCGGAACCGCCTTCCGGGGTTGGACCGATCAGGAACACCGGCGCAGGCCCTGCCGTGCTCCGGTCGGACGCCATCATCTCCTGGGCCCGTCGTGCCACGTCCTCGTTGATCTCCCAGCCCGGCGGCTGAGGTACGCGCACGGAGACCGGCCCGCTGCTGGGGACGTCGAGCCAGCGCCCAACGTTGACGTCCTGGCATCCGACCTGGGACGGCGCCAACATAGGTGCCTCGCTACCGCCGCAGCCCACCACGGCGCAGGCGGCCATCAACACGGCGATGGCACGCTTGCCGAATCCGGTACCAGCGGTCCTACCCGTCATGATCGAAGCCTAAGGGACGCATCGGAGGCCGACTGACGGTACTCGACCACATCGATACCGCCGCGCGCTTGCCACAAAATTCCGATCTGGTTGCTAGACAGCGCATTCGACGAAAGTGATTGCTCCTGGCTGCGGCGTTCCTGAGGTTTCAGGCGTCAAGCGGCGGTGGTGCGACGTAGCGCTCACCAAGAGCATCCGGGTCGAACTGTGGGTCGGTAGGGACGAGGTACTTCACGAACAGGCCCTGCATTTGCGCGGTGAGCTGGTTACGAGTCTCTCGTAAGACGCTGGTGATGAGTTCTTCCAGTTCGACGTTGGTATAGACGTTCAGCGCCTCGGGAGCGATGTCGAGGTCCACCAGGTTTCCATTGCTGTCGAAACGAGCGCGCACATCGTCATGCAGTGACGGAACGTCGATGCCGTCGACGGCATCCAGGAATGCCTTGTTGCGAGCACGCATGTGGGCTAACGCGGCCTCGGCCTGGGCGACGTACTGGTCGTCAGTCAACGTCACGATTGCTTGTCCCTTCTCTCAGTGCGTGATTCACGTGCCTCGACCCTGCCCTTGACAGGTTCGGCGTTCGGCGGGGTGGTCAACCGGAGTCGCTTCTCCTCGTAGAGCCGCTTGTCATCCTCACCACCGCCGCCGCGGCCGGGGCCACCCATCATCGGAGGCATCATGCCGCCCATAGGGGCCCCCATTCCCGCTCCGCCGCTGCCGCCGATTGGCGACGGCGCACTGCCCACTGTCGGTGCGGGTGCTACTGCCGGCGCCGCGGCCGCCGACGCGGGCGCGGCGGACAGGCCCGCGCCGTCACCGGCCGAGGCGGGCTGGGTGTCACCGGGCTGCGCTCCACCGCCGCCGTCGCCAAGTCCGAGATCGTCGGGCCCCCCGCCCTCCCCGGAGGAGAGGTCACCCATTTCCGGCTCGCCGGCCGACATGCCCTGTAGCGCCGACGCTCCGCCCTGGGCGAGGCCGCTGACGAGTTGGGTCCCCGTCTGCTGGACCTTCTCCGCAGCACCGCTTAGGGCTCCCAGGAGGCCACCAGCGGCTCCCGCCACGACACCAAAGATGGTGGGCAGCAAGGTCTGCATGAGATCACCGCCGCTCGGGTCGCCCGCGGCCGCTCCGTCAAGTCCCGCTGTAGCAGGGTCGCCGGCCCCCGGGGGAGCTTCACCTGACCCCTCCTTCGGCGACCCCGGCCCACCAGCTCCCGCTTCCCCAAGACCACCTGTTGCAGTGCTTGCGACATTGGGACCCAGCGGCTTGGCGTCGAGCTTGCTGCCGTTGGTGTACGTGGTGTAGCTACTCACCGCCTGCTGATGTGCGGCGGCCAAATCGGTCTGCAGCTTGGTCACCATCGCGGTGTAACGGCCGCCGCTTTGGGCATTGGCCGCCGCGGCGGCGCGCAACCGCTGCTCTAGGTCGGCGAACTGCTCAGGAGTGGGGGTGTTGGCACGTGCCTGACGAAAGTTGTTGGCCTGCGCGGCTGCATCTCGGGAAAGCGCCCGCGACTGATCGGCGTGGCGCGTGTATGTCGATTCCAGCGAGGCCAGGTGCGTGGTGGCGCGAGCAGAGGCCGCGGAGTCCCAGCTCTGCTCGCTGCTCCACCGCGCCGAACGCACCGTCTGCGCCGCCGACTCGAGCTGGGCGGCGTGGGTGTTCAGCGCCGTCGCCGCAGACTCCAGCGCTTCGGGGCCGGGGCCGCCGTGAAGGAGGGCAGCGATCTCTCGTCCCGACGTGGGTTGGACTCCCCCACTGGCGGGTGCGACAGGGGCCAGGGTCGGCGCGTGGCCTGATGTCGGGCCGGCCAGCACCGGAGTGGCCTGCGCACTCCCTCGGGACGCGCTGGCCAGAGACGCCGCGTTGGCCTGTTCCTGCTCCTCGTACGTTATGGCGTTCTGATCGAGCCGACCAGCGGCGTGCGCCGTCTTATCGTTCAAAGCCATTGTGGCGTTGATTAACTCGGTGATCGACGACGTCAGCGCAGACGCGACGCCCACCGACGTCGAATCCGCCGCGCACGGTGTCACCGCCGGCGGTGGTGCGGCCGCTGCCGCAGGCGCCCCCGACAGGGCTGCCCCGGCGGCGCGGACGCCGTCGGGATCGATGAACGCGTGTGCGCTGTCGGACATGAACGCCCAGGGCTCAGCTTCTCAGCATCTGCTGGTTGTCGCGTTCCTGGTCCACATAGGTCTGCACACTGAGACGGATGTGGGCTGCGACGGCCTGCGCATTCGCACTCATCCGCTGACCGAGTTCGTCACGGGCGGCCAGCGTCGCCGCATAGGCGGCCCCCACCGTGGACGACCCGATCTTGCCGAAGGCCTGCTGCGCCGTCTCCAGAGTGGCGGGGTCGACGGCCAGGCGCTCGCGGGCGGCCTCGCTCTCCTGGTCCCACCAGGAAGCGTGGTCTTGCCACGCCTCGACGTCTACTACAAGGCGATCAGCCACGGTGCGGTCCTCTCAGTCGGAGCGGTTGTTTGCCCAGCTTAAGCCGGTGAACACGGTTGCGCGGTGCCCTAAAAATCCAAGTATCGAGCGCGGTAGGCCGAGATCTCAACCTCGCTGGGATAGGTGTCGTCGGGCGGCATGTCGGCGCCGAGCTCGTTCATACGCTGCCGCTGCGCCAGGCGGGCTCGCATTATCGCCAGCCGATGAAGGTGTAGCAGCCGCTCACTGAGCGTGTCGGCTGACCACGTTGCATTCACCTCGGGCTCGAGCTGGACACGCACCACGCCACCGTTGCCGTCCAGCTCCACCAGCAATGCCCCGGAGCGCGAGGTCTCCAGATACGTCCGTTCCTGGATCTCGGCGTCTGACTGCATCGTGCGGACTCCCCTACGCCGTGGGGTTACCGGTCGGCGGCGCCGTGGTAACCGAAGCTGATGCCGGGGCGCTGGGTGCCGGCGCCGGCACAGCGGCCTGCGTCCCGCCCCCAGCTGCCGGCGGTCCCGTCCAGCCTAGAAAATCTGCCGAGGGGGTCAACGCACGAATTTCTTTGAGCTGACCATCCAGCCAGATTTTCCCATTCCCCATGTACATCACTGCAGGCTTGGCCTCGAACTGGGCGTAGTCCCCCGGCCGTAGACTGTTGCGGTCGACCGGATTCATCACCGGCGACCCTGCCGGCGGGATCTGATCGCCATAAGCCGCGCTCACCGAGGAACCGTTGAGCACTGCCTTCAACGCACGCTCACGTTGCGCATCCGCAGCGGTCACCGACGTGCCATCGGGCAAGGGGACCGTGTGCGGCGCGACCGCCGGGGCCGCCGCCGGGGCCGCGGCCTCGGGCGAGGTGTTCACCGCGGGCTGCACAGTTGGCTCAGTGGGAACGGGGCTGCCCGGCTCTGTTTTCTTTACTGACGAGTCATCGGTCTTGCTCGGCTCGTCAGTGAACTGATCGTCGGACTTTTCGGTCTTCGAATCGCCCTTCGTGTCGGAGAACTTCTCACCGTCGCCGCCCTGGTCCGGGGCGCTCTTGTCCGAGAACTGCGACGCCAAGCCCGGAAGGGCCGTTCCCAGGCCGCCGAGGCCGCTTAGGGCGTCCAGCGGTGAACCGCCGGCGCCGAGACCGCCAAGCATCCCCGGTAGCGCCGATCCCATCCCGGCCAACGACGACAGCGGGTCCATCCCCATCCCGCCCATGCCCAGGGGGCCCATCCCGGCCATGGGATCGGTCAAGCCGCTGTCGCCGGCAGGCGTCGTCGAGGGGACTGAATCATCGGCGGGAGGGGGCGCCGCATCCCCGCCGCCACCCCCGGCTCCCCCGCCTGCGGACTCTCCCGAACCGGACCCCGTTCCCGACCCCGTGCCGCCACCTTCGCCGGGCGCAGGGCCGGACGTGAAGTATTCCTGGCCGAGCGCGTTCATAATCGCCGCCTGCGTCTTCGCGTCAACCTGGGCGTCGCCGAGCACTTTCTGGATCTCGGCGAACTTGCCGTCCATGAACTTTTGAAACGCCATGACCGATGCCGGGTCGGCCATCTCCGGCGCAATCTGCTTTGACTTGGATTGGACGTCGGCCAAGATCGCGTTGATCTTGTCGCGGGCCTGTTGGTTGGACGCAAAGATTTGCTTGAGCAGTGCGGCGAGCTTCTCGTCGGTCAGCGACGCGCCCGTGGTGTCCTGCGTGTGTTGATCTCCCGCGCTGGTGGCGCCATCGTTGAGCCCCCCGGCGCTGTCGGCGGGCGGTGCCGGCGCCGGGGGCGGTGCAGATGGCGCGCCGCCAGGGCCGTAGAGCGCAGTGTTGGTGCGCTGCAACGGGGTCTGAGACGGCGGCTGATCGTCGTCGCCGAACACACGGCCGACCGCGCCCACCACCTTGGCCACGTTGACCACCGCAGGCTCCAGCAGATCCGAGACGAGGTCGGGAACACTGGGAAGACCGAAAGTCACGAGCGAAGTCCTTTCCTCAGCACCGCCGCGCGGTCGCTCTCTACGACGCTAAGCCCGGCGGACCCTCGATAGCTACGGCCATAGGAGCCAATTCGGGGCGATCTCGGACCACCTCCAGCGCGGTCTGCCGGATGCGGGCAATGACGTCGTGATGGCTCACCCCGACCTCCTCGCCGATCGCGCGCAACGACATCGCCGGTCGCACCTCGAACAACCGCCACAGCGCCTGCGTCAACGTGTCCTCGGAGTGTGTCGTCAACCTGCCGCGCTGATGAATCTCGCGGGCGATCCCCAACCAGCGCTCTCCGCGATCGAGGTGCCTTGGCGTCATGGGCGCCCAGGCGGCGTGGGGGCTGGCGGCGTGCTCCGGCGCCTGTGTCGGGTTGAACCGCCAGAGGATCTGCACGGCGTGGGTGGACCCAAGAATTCCTGCGGGTGGGACGCAGGCCACCGCGAAGGCCAGCCATGTCGGCAGAGGCGCCGACGCCGGGAGAATGGCATGCAGCGCGTTGCCGCCGATGCTTACCAGGGAACCCAGGGCGAGCATCGACCAGAAGAATTGTCGATTCTTGCGCTGATCGGGATAGGCCGCTGTGGTCAGGATGCCCATGGTCGCCAAAACGATTGCGCCATCGACGATTCCAGGCCACAGGTATGGTAACCAGTCCGCCCAACTTCCGGTCCGCCGAGCGAGGTCGCTCAGCGCCGCAAAAGACAGGACGAAACTCGACACGGCGATGCCTGCGGTGATAGTCACTGCCACCGCGCGACTCGCTCGTACCAGAGTCGGTACCCCGCGAAGTCGCACGCCGCCCTCCGACCCGAGCCCCCGTACGTCAATCTGCTCCCCAGGCGGTGGGCTGACTCCTCGATCGTCATCGGCGATGACGGTTCCCACATCGTCTAGTGCGGTCATCGATCGCTTCCTCCAAGACAGGTGTCCACCACAGCACATCGATGTGGATGCTTGACCTCCATCCAACAGCGCCTGTGGTGCAACAGCTATGCGCCAAAGAATCCAGTGCGAGTCAAGGCAGCGGTGCACATGAACACACTGAGGACCTAGGGGCGGTGCACAGCGTGTCACCGCGTGCCAGCCTGATTGGCGTGCTTCCCGATGCAGCCCACGCAAGTGGTGTTCCGGCCGTACGCCGGCATCTTCCACGACAGGACCGCGGCCGCGCCGCCGGATCGATCCGACACCTCGCGTTCAGGAGTACTCCCGCTTCGACGACCAATGTTGGGGCGCAGTGTCACTCGCTCGGTCACGAAATGCCGACTCCGGACGGTGGCTCTCCGTGCCACACATGATGCCGGGGGCAACATTGACGCGCACGCATCTGCATGTGGGGCCGCGAGGACCCGCGACCGCTGTTACCTGTGTGAAAGATGGTGCGGCGTGTCTTCCCCGCCACCGGCTGCTTCGTGCGGCATGCTCACACCCAAGCGCGGATATCCGCGGTGCCGGCTCAACGTTCGATGTCTGTGGGCGGCGTACGTCCAAGCGCGGATATCCGCGCCGGAAACGGCTCAACCCAGGAGAGGAGACCCGACCAACAGGAACCCAGGCTGACCGCTGAAATCGTCAGCCACACAACTACATAACTTCTCGGAAAGCACCTAAACGACGAAACCCCCGGCCCGAAGGACCGAGGGTCGTCAAGTTCGAGTTGCCGCTCGAACCCAGTTGCTTTCACGCCACTCCCCCTTGCTGAAGGGAATCGTCTTGAAAGACGCGTTCCACGGTAGCGCACGCATTCCACACGGTCCATATGCCGCGCACCGTGACCTCGCCGATGTCACCACTCGTCCCTATCACGGTTCCGGCCCGTCGCTGCGCCGCCGGGGCACGGCCCACACCGCGCCGGTATGGATCCGTCGCGCCAGCGGACACTGCTTCGATCGCCTTCCCCGTATTGCCCTCGACGTCAACGTGCAATGGGGCGCCATCCCATGCTGGAGCGGTCGAGCGCGACGCTGGGCACACGAAACCGTTCCTGCGGCCTACCGCCTGCGCTACAACACCCACGTACGTCCGGTCATGCCCAACAATCCAGTAAGCCTCAAATCTGTTGTTGCGGTGGCCGAAGCGCGCGCATCGTTCGCCGACCACCGGACCGGACGCAACTGCCGGCCCACCAATGAACGCATCGCTCAACTCACCGGGCTATCGGTACGCACCGTACAGCGCGCCTCCACAGCCCTGCGGCTCCTTGGAGTCGCCACCGAAGTGATGCGGGGCAGGCAACGCACCCGCGCCGAGCGCTACGCCAGCTGGCGCGTCGGCGACCGCGGTCGCGGCTGGGCATCGGTGTGGGCGTTGCACGACAGCAGATTTCACCGGCTGTCACCCCATCCCGAAGGGTCTCTTTTAGAGAACCAACCTTCTGTTAAGAATTCACTCACTACCAGCACCCGACCAAAGGCCGGTCGCAGCGCCGCTCCGCGTCGCACAGCACCTAGTCCGCAAGCGCTAACCCTGGCGAACCGATGGATCTGTGACCGGCACAGCCCGCCGTGGGCCCGGCGCTACCGCACCGGCGCCCCCTGGGCCCGACTACTCACGACCGTCGCCGAGCACGGCTGGACGCCGCGGGACCTCAACCAGGCCATCACCGACTGGATCGGAACCGGACATTGGATTCCCGACGCCCCGCACAAGCCAATCGGCCTGCTGGGCGCCATCCTTGCAGCTCATGGAAACCCGGCCGAACGACCCTCAGCCCTCGAGGAAGCCCGCGAAGCTGCCGAGTTCACCTTGACGCGCAAGCGCATTGCGGCCCAGTTCGCCGAACGAGACGCAGCCCTGCGGGCACGCCAAGCGGCCCGAGCGGCGCTAAGCGGATCGGGCCGCCGAGCAGCGCTCGATATCGCCCGACAAGCCGCGCAACGAGCTCTACAGCGTCGCGCTGAAGCCGACCGCCTCGCGCACGAGGAACGCCGCACCCGGGTCGACGAGATCCGTGGCATCCCAGCGAACTGACATGACGTCGCCGCCGTCGAGACGCAACACCTCGATCACCGAGCCACCCCCCTGTCACCTCGACCCGGATCAATGGTTCTGCCGCTCTCGCCGAATGCAGGCTCTCTCAACGTGTTTAGCGTGCCCGTTGCGCCGCAGCTGCGCACAACTGGCCCTGGAGTGCCGGCCGTCCTGGGGCATGTGGGCCGGCATCTGGATCGACGGCCGCTTCGCCGCCGCCGCGGCCCTGCTCGACGAGATAGCTGCGGATGATCCTCCGGTGGCACCGGAGCATGACCCCCCTCCCCCGCCTAGGGAACCGCGTCGTTCCGCGGTATTCCCCGCCGGCGTGCAGAGCGGCGCTGCCTTCCGTATGCGGCCACGCACCTTGGTGTTCGCCCGCTCCGAGGGGTATTGCGAAATCATGGCCACCGGCTGCCACCTCACGGCCGACGCGGTCATCTCCCGGGTTCCCCGCCGCGGCGATGGCGATGCCTCGACACTGTTCGCTGTATGTCAGGAATGCGCAATAACCCTGCAGCGCATGGATTCTCAAATGATCTACCACCTCGGGTACCGCCTGGACTCAGTGTCCGACGCTGCCGCCACACCGATGCTGTGGCGGCAGAAGCATCGTCTCCTTCTTGATGCCCGCGGTGGTCTGCGCGATCCCAGCATTTTCGCCTCATCAGAGCGCCCGGAAGCGCACGAGATCAACGACGCCGCGTTTTGGATCGCGTCGACTTGATCTCATGTCGCGATTGGTCGGAAGCGCACGCGCGCGGGCTGAGGAACCCGGTACCCTGGCGTCCGCTTTACCGCGGTAAAGCCAACTCGTCAGTTGTCGGCGCAGAGCAGGTGAAACTCATACCGCAGCGCCTGTTCGACCAGTGCGCTGCGCGTCCCGGCCTCCCAAGTGGCGACAAGATCATCGAGCCGCCGCGCGTTCGCCGGCGTCACACCCGAGAGCACCACGGTACGCGGCGCGGTCACGTGGCGACGACGACGCGGCACCGCATTCGACGACGGCCGCTCGAACAGCTGCCCCTCCCCCACCGACGCCGGCTGCTGGTTCGTCCACGTTGTAGCCAACCGAGCCGCATGCGCTTCGATGGCATCCAGGACGATCGCGCCCATCGTGCGCGCCAAACCACGCCGCGTCTTCTTCTCCGCGATCTGAACCCGGTACAGCTCGTCATACACTTCTGAGGAGAGCAGCACCTCCGGTGGACGTACACGTTTCGCCGGGCCCGCTGCTGTCACAGTGACAGAATTCAGTCGACGCCCAGGACGTCGAGCGTCGCCGCTAGAAGCCGGCGGCGACGGCGACCTGCCTGGCTCCGGAACCCTAGAAGCTTGCGCCGGCTTGACATGCGACGACGTCTCCTCCGGCACGGCAGCCGCCTCCGGCGGCGCAGGGCGGGACACCTCGACGGGACGGGCGGGCGGTCTCGCTGGTGCCGCGGGCCACATCTCGTCCAGATCGTCATCGAGCGCGGAGGGATCGAAAACCGGTTTTGCCTTTGGCCTCGAGGAGCTCATCCGACCCGCTCCTGCACCGGCGCCTCGAAACGTCTCAACCTGCCGATGATCTGGCGCACCAGCTCCTGATAGTCAGCCGCCAGCCCGCTGGGGTCGCTCGACCACATCGCCCGCGTCGGACTCTCTTTGCCCCGCAACTTCGCGATGCGGCTGCGTCGCTCATCGTGAGCAAGCGCCACCAACTCCCCCGCCGTCTTGTGCAAAGTCCGCATATCCACCGCGGCAGCAGGAGCCGACCGGATCGTGATGTCGAAAGGCGTCGTGCCGCTGCCCGCAAGCATCTCGTTGACCTGCGCGAAAACGTCCTCGTTGCGTTTCGTCGCGCGGGGATTGACGTCGAAAAGCAGCACGCCCAACAGTTGAATCGACGAGCCCCTCTTACGGGCATGCCAGAACCGCTTCGCCAACCGCGCTACCCCACCCAGGCTCGCCTGGTCATCGCGGGTCGGAATCAGTAAATAATTCGCGACCGACAGATAGGTGTCCAAAAGCGGGACGTCACCGGGGCCTGAATCTATGACCACCAAGTCGTAACCCTCGGAGTCGCTCAACAGACTCAGCTGCGCCTCCAGGTTGGCCGCCATGTTGATGCCATTCTCGGCCATCACCTGGGCGGTGGCACCGGCCACCGCGAGATGCGGGCCGCCGGCGATGACGTCGAGATTGGGCCGGACGTCGCGCACTGGCGTCAGTGGGGCCCCGAACTGCAGGGTCTGCGCTAAAGACTGACCGCCGTCTCCATCGACGCCCAAGTCCTCGACGGTGACATTGGCCTGCGGGTCGCCGTCGACGACGAGGACCCGGCGTCCACGCTTGCCGGCGGCCGCGATCATCTCAGCAATGGCCGCCACGGTGGTTGACTTTCCGACACCACCCTTCTGATTGGCCACCAGGACCACGCGCGCCTGACCGTTCATCGTCATACCGGTGACGGTATGACGATGAGCCCTCACAGTCGGCCCGCCACACCCCCGCGATACCGAACTGTGATCAGAGTGTCTGCTGGGACGAGTGGGATTGCGGTGAACCGGACGTCTGCGCAGCGGTGCAGACGGCCCGGCAACCACCATTCCCTCTGGGCGTAACAACGGAGGTGTGCTCGCCGCGCCACACCGACGTGAGACGCTGCGTGAACCCGTGCGTTCGACGAGTTAAAGAACGGACTGTCTACCGGATCGGTAGTCGATCAAACACTAGTCCGGGAGAACGATCGAATGTGCTTGTGAACCCACGTCCCTGCATGCATCCCGCCTTACGAACGTGCGCCCGTACGTTTTTAACACGGCACTCGACCGTGTCACTTGCCGTCACTTACTCGCGTTCTTAGTCGTCAAATTGCCGGTTCGACACCCGCCAATAATCCGGCAACTTAGCCGTCGTAGCCTCGTCGCAAGCCCGGGACAACACCGGGTGACTATCCGGCCTGTCATCCGGCGTAAGCCCGGATAATGCAGGTGAACCCAATTTGCGGGTGAGTACCCCGCGGTGTGGATGCACTTCATCGCATCGTCTACGCCGACTCAATACAGAATTGCCTCACTCTCCGACGGCGCACAACTCGCTCTCATCGGAATGGCCCCACCGGGCGCTGCCGGTCCAGGTCGGATCCTCTTTGCGACAGCGAGCGAAGTGCCGACTGTGCTTCCTTGCTCGAGACCACCAGCGCGTTATCTCGCCGGTCCGGCATTCCATAAGGTCTAACGAAAGCTAGTGACGCGTGCTCGCATAGCGAACACACAATGCGTGCGGCGGGGGAGTAGCCCTCCCGCCCAGTTCACCCTGCGACGCTTCGCCCGTACTCGGAACAGCAAAACCGCTGCGGACAGCCTCAACCGGTTCGGTACCGAGTGCACACGAACCCGGCTGCATCCTTGTTGACATCATCTCCTCAGGGACGGGCCGCAGCCGCTGGCCTGTGCCATGCGAACGCGCTCGCGCGAGAGCGGCCCCGTCACCGCGAGCGCACAGATACCAACCGCCAAAACGTCAGGTGACGATTTACCGCGGTAAATCGACGGTAAGTCTCAGCCCTAGCTGATCGGAATCGGCGGAGCTAGGCCCGATTAGGGCGTATGCCGCGAACGGCGGCGCGGACCGCATCGGCGGGGGATACGTGCTCTCGCTTTACCGCGGTAAAGCGAACTCTCGAGATGCTGCCGCCAGCTCCCCAGCAGCGGTACGCGCTCCGACGATGGGGCTGCCCAACGTGAGCAGGGGTAGACGAGGCGTGTCGCGAGCGTAGAACTGCCCGGCGTGGCCGTAAGGTAAACCGCGTCTGATCCGAAGTACTCCGCTGTGCGGGGGAAGCATACGGAAGGGCCATTCATGGCTATCCATGTCCTGCTCAATCAAAAGGGCGGCGTCGGCAAGAGCACCCTGTCGGTCAACCTGGCCGCCGTGACCGCCGATGTCCTCAACCGCGGCGACGACCCTAACGCGAGTTCACCCGTTCTTGCGCTGTCGGTCGACCCCCAGGGCTCCGCGGTCTGGTGGGCATCGAGAATGAACGACCTGCCGTTCCACATTGCCCAGGCCCACGACGACCTAGACAATCTCGCCAAGATCAAAGATCTGCCCGGCATCCAACACGTCTACGTCGACACCCCCGGATGGATCGACCTCGACGGAGACAGCCGCGGTGGCGACCCCCTGGGCCGCGGGCCCGCCGCCGACGTTCTGCGCGCCGTCCTGGACATGGCCGACCAAGTCATCGTGCCCATCGAGCCCGAACCGTTGAGCTTCGACCCAACCGCGCGCACCATCGGCAAAGTCGTCCAGCCCCGCGGATTGCGCTACATCGTCGTCATCAACAACTGGGACCCCCGCGACGGAACCTTCGATCTCAATCAGACCAGAGAGTTCGTCAAAGCCAACGGCTGGCCGCTGGCCAACACCGTCATTCGGCACTACAAACTTCACGTGCGCGCCAGCGCTGAAGGACAAGTCGTCACCGAATACCCCGCCAACCGGGTCGCGCTGCAAGCACGCGAAGACTTTTACAAATTCGCGCTAGAACTCAACGTCGGAGGAACCCGCTGATGGCCCGAGGACAACGCGTCAACCTCGCCGAGCTCCACACCGTCGTCGGCGACAGATCTCCAGTCGAGAATGGCCAGCACCAACGGGAGGACGCCACCGCTCGCACCGCCGCGCTGACCGATCTCATCGCCAACCCCCGCAACCCGCGCGAGGAGCTCGGCGATCTCGCCGACCTCGCATCCATCGCAGATATCCAACTGCAGCCCGCCACCGTAGTGACCCGCGAGGCCTACCTCAACCTCTATCCCGACGACACTATTGCCACCCGCTACGTCGTCATCAACGGATGTCGCCGGCTTGCTGCAGCGCACAAATACGGGCGCAGCGACCTCGCCATCGTCGTCAACGACACCATCGCCCGCGACCGCGTCACGCTGATTGCCGCGAGTATCGCCGAAAATGTCGACCGGCAGGACTTCGACGTCATCGAAGAGGCTCGCGCCGTCGAAGCGCTCGTCGCGGAATGCGGGTACGCCGACGTGGCGGCCGACCGACTGCGAAAGTCTGCCGGGTGGATCTCTCAGCGCCGCGCCCTGTTGCATCTCGCCCCCGAGCTTCAGACCGCCCTCCGCCGCGGTGAACTCGCGATAAGGGAGGCACGTCAACTCGCCCGTGTTCCACTCGAAGAACAAGTGACCCGCTGGCAGGCGGCCCTTGACCGGAACGCAGCGGGGGAGGGCAATGGCACCGACAAACGACCTCCCAGCCGATCCCGAGTGCTCTCCTCGGCCATCGCCGATTTCTCGGCCAAACCCGAATTGCTGGCCAATGCATTGCGCACCTACTTAGGCCCCGACGGCGTTCAACGTCTGCGTGACTTGCTGGCCGATTCTGGCCGGTAACGCCTACAGATCCGCGAGATCGCCAAGATGGCCAGGCGTATTGAACTGACTCAACGCGTCCAGATACCGCTCAGCGACGCGCCGATAATGCTCAGCCGTTTCGTTTCCCGCACTGCCTGCCTGAAGTAAATCCTGCTGAGCAGCGATCAGCAACCGGTTAGCCTCCTGCAGCGACACGATTTGCGCTTGAAGGTCTTGTACCTGACGGTCGGCGACGACGGGAGCCTTCGGCGAACCGGGGGTCGGCGGAAGCTCACTTGCGTAGACATACCAACGCAG
The DNA here is from genome assembly GCF_022348085.1 of Mycobacterium sp. PSTR-4-N. GTDB lineage: Bacteria > Actinomycetota > Actinomycetes > Mycobacteriales > Mycobacteriaceae > Mycobacterium. Next base: position 71,012 of record NZ_JAKRFN010000007.1, read on the forward strand.
CCGCTCCGGCCGCGGCATCGCCCCACCGCGCAGGTGGCCCGCAGTGATCGCCTTGATCAGCGTTCGCGGGTCTTTCCCCAATTTTGAGGCAGCCTCCTGCAACGGAACCACATCTCCCTGCGGTTCCGTCTCCACTCCTGGTGGCGGCTGTTTGGACGGACTCATCCTGCTCTCAGCGCGTTGACGGCCTTAGGGGCATTATGCTCCTAGTTAACGACATTGGGAACGACACGCTGCTATTAGTGCCGGCCACTTAGCACACGATAGCGACATGGATGTCGTAAACTAACGACATCGCACGGCGCTGGCCATGACGTGAGACAGACCGGGAAGGGTGCCATGAGTGGTATGAGCGGAAGCGAAACCCGCCAGTTGACCAAGGGCGTCTTCGTGCGGTTCACCGATGCCCAGCTGGCGTTACTGCAAGACGCGGCGACCCATCGGGGAGTGAGTGTGCCGCAACTGCTCCGCGACAGATCGCTTAGCCCCGAAATCGAGCGCGCCGCCTCCTAGCGACAACTCTGATCGGCAACATGCTTCCACTGAGGCCCCTTGCCGTTTGCTGGCCTACTCACCTTTTCTCTCCGAGCCCCAAAGCGACGTCGCGGACCGCGATCTGAAGTACGCCGACGTGGTGCGCGGTTCTCCGTTTACTCGGCCGTCGATGCCGATCAACTTCGTTTAGCCCGAACTGGTGGGTGTTGCGACCAAACTGCCGCGGACCTCCTTTAGGAGTTCACCGTCCACCACGTGTATAGCTGCGTCAGCGAAGGCCCCTGCGCATCACCTTCTGCCACGCTGACCAGATTGTGGGCAGCGGTCGACCACGCAATCAACGACCGGTTGCCGTGGACCGCGCAGATCAAAGTGCCGGCAATCTCAGATGGCGCCGCGTTACGCCGCCACGGGCCGGGTGACTGCATGTTGTTCGGGCACACCACGATTTGTGCGTCCTCCACACTGCGACGCAACAGCTCGGGCAAGTCGTCCGCGTCCTTGGCAAGCATGAATCGTGCGGAAGCCGGGCCTGAAGGGTCGTGTTCGTTGATGCACTTGAGCTGCGAGACCGCCGGGGAAGCGGCCACCTCCGGCTGGCAGGACGCGCTGAGGCCGGCCGGCACCAACGTGCGCAGCTGAGCCGCATCGTCGGCAGCCGGAGGCGGTGCGCTAGGCGCGAGGCCTCGAGGCCACAACCACGAAGCGGCGATGGCCACCACGGCAACCACCAATGCCGCCCCAATCGCGGCACGCTTGCTCACGAGCTTTGGCACCGCGCCGGGGCGCGCGAGGCGCGTCCGAGGACGGGACGAGCGCGACGTTCGATCGAAGTCGAAGGCAAGATTTGTCAGTGGCCGAAGCGGGGCGTCTCTCGGAGCTTCTGGTGGACGATCAATGATGTGCAACGGTTCGGTGTCTCCGTCGCGTGGACCGTCGGCGGCACTGTCCCCCGCATGCATACCGTCGTCCTTCCCATCTCGTAGACCTCTCCACTGTGCAAGTGCGAGGCCGACGCTGAGCCCCACGCGCACGCTGCTGGCGAAGTAAACCCCCACGATAAGACTCTGATCCAGGATGCAGATACGGGCGCGAGGGAACGCGCCGTTCGGCGGCTCTCCCTCACTGGCTGCGGTCGCGCAGATGATCCGGCGGCCATGCCCTCAGAGGCGCCGACGAGAGCGTAAAGCAGGCAACAGCAAGTACATCCGATTATGGCGGTGCGCGAAATGGGTAGCAGGAAGGCCGGCAGGGAGCTGTGCAGAAGCGGCCGACCGCAGTCGCGCCTTCGGCGTGTTCGCACCATTGCCAGGCTCTCGCCTGCACCCTCTGAACAGAGGGCCGACCTTTGGTACGCCCGACAACGCGAAATGGAGTCGATCATTAGCGGCGTTCATCGCGGCGCCGTCATCGATGGGGGGCTGGGCGCAGGAGCAGTACCGCCGATCGGTACTCCGCCCTGGAAAGTGAACTGGCCGCCGCATCCGTCCGGGATGTAATAGGTGACACCGGGATTGGCTGCCGACAGTACAGCGATCTGCGCAGGACTGGTGGGCTGCCAGGGACCCATTGATGGCAAGCTCGCACCGATCGTGTCCGACGCTGTGCCCCCCAACACGCCGCCAATCGGGTCAGGCGCTGTACGCGCCCACACGGGCAAATTCAGATTCGTCTGAGTCCACTTCTGCGAGTCGTAGGTGTATGCGAACCACCGTTGGAGCTGCGGCTGTCCATCCACTGTGACGACGCGTGTGTAGGTGGTCCCGTCCATCCCTGACATGCGGAACCGGTACTGCTCTGCCTGGGAAAACGCGGGTTGCTGATCTGGAGTAACCCAATTTTGGCCCGGCGTGTAGAAGCCGGAAGGACCGCCGGTCTTTAACGGCTGATCTGTCAGATCGAAGTGTTCAGCAGGGGGAGGCGGCGGTTGCGATCCAACATAAGGGGGTGGCGTGTAGTTCCGCCACTGGCCAAAACGTTCATCGCCGATGAATGGGTTATGAGGATCGACCAGTCCGTGACTGGAGTCCGGCACCCCGCCATCTTCTCCACCGATATCACCGGGGGCCGGCGACAGCGGCGCATCGAGGGCATGGATGCCGCCTGTGACCGGGCGGGGTGGGGGCTCCAACGGCGCACCGACGAGTGAGGGGTTGCCGGCGCTGCGCGCGTAGTCGGCGTATTGCGTGGTGGCTTTGGCGTGCAGGCCACCGAGTTCGGTCTGCAGCGCCGCCACCACGGGGGCGTAGCGCCCCATATTGGCCGGGTTCGCATTCGCCTGCGCGGCCCGTTTCAGCCGCTGCTCGGTGTCCTCGAACTCCTCGGGCTTGGGTGTGTTCGCCCGGGCCCGCGCGTAGTTGTCAGCAAGGGTTTCCAGAGCGGTAGCTGTGGCGGTGGCGTGTTCGCCGTGTCGCTCATACCACTGGCTGAGTTCGTCAATTCGTTGCGACGCTTGATCACCGGCACCTGATCGCCAATCGGCCGAGATGGCGGTGCTACCTCTTCGAAGCTGTCGGGCGGCGTCCTGCAACTCGCTGGCATGGCTGCGCATCTGCTGGGCGGCACTGTAGAGCCCGGCAGGGCCCGGGCCGCCGTGGAGCAGCCTGGCAATGTCCTTGCCGTTGGTCGGGGAAGCGCCGAGCTGCGGTGCGGTGACCGCCGGAATCGTCGGTGTCGACAGGTTCGGTACCGACGGCGCGGCGCTGGCCGGGGCATCGGAGTCACCGCCGGCCGAGCCCAGGCTGGCCGCGTTGAGCTGCTCCTGCTCGTCATAGGTGCTCGCGCTGCTGGCCAACATTGACCCGCGAGCTTCGGTGATGACCTGAGCGAAGTTGCTGTACCCGGTGATCGCGGCGCACCGTGCCTGCAGCGTTTCGGTGACCGCTGCCGACACCGGGTCCGAGGCCGGCGTCGTCACGGTGATTCCCTGCGAGGAACCGCCAGAGGCCGCGCCAGAGACCGCAGCGGCTGTACGGGTCACAACGGCGGTATCAATCTCCAGCTGCGCCATCTCGACCTCCCCAAATTTCCGGTCCCGCGACCGCCGCGGACAGACTCTCGTACCTGGCCCGGCATTCCGATCCTATTTAGCCGGGAGAGGTAGAGCACCGCCTCTAGCGAAATAGCTTTCTTAGCGGATCTGGCGGGTGAGGGCGTCGACGAGGGTGGTGTTGAGGTAGCTGGTGGCAGCGTAGCCGGGGGTGAGGAGTGCGTCGATGCTGGCGGGATCGTCGACGATGATGGTAGTGCCGGTGTATTGGGTGAAGGGCTCCGATAGGCCGTTGTAGCTGCCGCCGCCGGCTGCGCGGTCGCGGCGCAGTACGAGACGGACGTCGGTGGGTGGGTTGTTCAGCTGGGCAGGGTCTGTAACGGCAAGCAGGCTGTCGGTTCCGGTGGTGGCGGGTTGGTCGGCGTAGCGGAAGCCGAGGCCTTGCAGGTATAGGGCGCTGGGGGAAGTGGCGGAGGCGACTTGGACGCCATTGTCGGTGACGAGGACTGCCTGGACGCTTTTGCCGTCGAATGCGGGGTGGCTGGTGCGCAGCTCGGCTTGACTGGTGGTGGCCTGGTCGATGAGTTGTTTGGCTTGGTCGCCGCGGCCGAGGATGCGTGCGATCCACTCGATTTGGGTCTGCCAAGTCCAGTCGTTGGCGTTTTGCGGTCGGGTGATGGTGGTGGCGATGTTCGACAGGTCTTGGTAGGTGGGTGCATTCATGGTCGCGGTGTCGATGATGAGGTCGGGGCGGGTGGCGGCAATCGCCGCGGGATCTGCGGTGTCGAGAACGCGGACATCGCCGGTGATGCGGTCGGTCAGATACGAGGGTGCGGGGCCGGCGGGGGAGACGATCGCGGCGGGTTGCACGCCCAGGGATAAGACGGCGTCGGCGTCTCCGGGGCCGGCGGCGACGACCGTGCCGGGCGCCTCGGTGAGCGTGGTTTGTCCGTGTTCGTGGATGAAGGTTTGCGGCGTGTAGGCGGTGGCGGTGTCGCGGGGCCAGGCCCAGAAGGTGACAGCACCGGCAACAAGCACGACGACGGCGGCCAGGACCGCCGCGATGAGGGTGCGGCGGTGACGCCGCCGTGGTGTCGGAGCGGGTAGGTCGACGAACGTGTACGGGCTGCTGAGCCACGGCTGCGAGTGCTGTGGCGCAGGCCCCGTCGAGCGGGTGAGCGGGCTGGGCTGGGTGGGCCAGTGCGGGGGTGTGCGGTCGGGCGGTCCGAGCGCTGCTGGTGTGGGGGTGGTGGTGATCGCAACGGCGTCGGTGCTGTCATCGAGGGCGCGGTGCGCGGCGGCGGCCAGCTCTCCAGCACTCTGGAATCGTTGCGCGGGTTCTTTGGCCATGGCGCGGGCAATGACGGCGTCCAGGGCGGTGGGCAGGCTGGGTACGGCGTCGGTGGGCCGCGGCGGGGGGTCCATGAGGTGGGCGGCGGCGACCGCGGCCATGCCGCCGGGGCGGGCGAAAGGCGCTTGCCCGGTCAGCAGGCGATACAGCGAGCAGCCCAGTGAGTAGATGTCGGCGCGGTGGTCGACGGTCTCGCCGGCGAGGCTCTCAGGTGCGGCGTAGGCGATGCTCGCCATCACCATGCCGGTTTGGGTGAGGTTCACCGCGTCGTCGAGGGCGCGGGCAATACCGAAGTCGGCGAGGAAGATTCGCTCGTCATGGGGTGCAAGGAGGAAGTTGGCGGGTTTGGCGTCACGGTGCAGCAGCTGGCGGCGGTGGGCGTAGTCCAGGGCGCCGGCGACCTCGCCGATGATGTGCACCGCGCGGCGCGGCGTCATCCGGCCCGCGGCGAGTTCCTTTTCGGCGTCGCTGCCGGCGACGTACTGCATCGCGATCCATAGCTGACCGTCGGTGTCTCCGCGGTTGTAGACGGTGACGATGTTGGGGTGATCGAGGGTGGCGGCGAGTTCGGCTTCCCGCTCGAACCGCGACCGGAAGTGCTCGTCGCGCGACAGCTCGGCGGAGAGCACCTTGAGGGCGTCACTGCGGGGCAGGGTGGGGTGCCGAGCGCGATACACGGTGCCCATCCCGCCGGAACCGAGGACGCTTTCGATGGTGTAGCCACCCACGATGGCCCCTGGTTGCAGTGTCACCGGCAATCGCCTACTGACCGGCCAGAATTCGGTACTGAGCGCCCATCTGTTGGCGGGCGTCCTCGGCGGTGGTGGAGAACGCGGTGTAGGCGTAGCGGTCGACGGTGGCCACGCAGCTGAACGCCCACTGCACCCGCTGCCAGGTGATCGGCGCGGTCGCCGGCAACAGTCCCACGGTGCGCTGATAGCACTTCGCGGCGGGCAGCCCGCGCACCCCCTCGATACCGTGCACGTTGGCGAAACTACCAATCTGCTCGGTGAGGCCGTCAGCGACACGCACCGCGCCATCGGGGTTGGCCGCTTGGTACACCGTGGTCAGACGTTGAGACACCTGGTCCACGCCGGCAGTGCTGAATAGCGAAATGGTCTTGATTGGGTCGACGGCGAAGTGCAGCCAGCCCCGCGGTTTCCAGATACCCAGCAGGAACGGGGCCCGATTGTCCGGCGCGACCAGGGTTTTGGCGAGCAGCTGCCCTGTCGGGTCTAGTGGCAGGTCTTTCAGCGCGGGCAGGTCGGTTGCGGTGAACTGGTCGATCCGCGTCTTCTGCAGATCAATAGTTCCTCTCGACAGGTTTTCGGTATCTGCTCCGAGGAGGTAGTCGCTGACTTGGACGACGGTGTAGAACACGTAGGCGCCGTGGGGAGTGAAGCTGACCATCCGCTGCCCCTGATCGGGCATGGTGAAGGTGATCGCGACGGTTTCTGGCAGCTCGGTCAGCGTCACAGGTTGTGGTGGCGACGAGCCTGGCCAGGGGGTGAACGCGGCGGCCATCTGGGTGGCGGCTGCCGTGGCGGCGGCAGGATCAGGGAAACGCAGGACCACGTTCTGCAGGCTGCGCTGCTGTTTGGCTGTTGACGGGGTGGTTCGTACGGTGGCGAAGCCGCTGACGAATCCGTTGGCGCCGGCGGCAGCGGCGACCGGCGGATCAAAGATGCGGTTGCGTGTCATGTCGTCGGTCGAGGCGACCGGACCGACCAGCGACAGATTCACCGGGGCGGGCAGCGTGTTGATCTCGGCGTCGATCTCCCACGGTCCCACGGTGTAGTCGGCGATGCGATGCGCCTCGAGCAGGGCGCCAGAGTACGGGTCGTCACCGGCGGTGCCGAACGGACGGCTGGCCGCGGTGGCGTAGTCACCGGTGTCCATCAGCGCCACGATCGCGCCACCGTCGGGGGCTTGCTTGGCGGGGATGGCGGTACCCGCGGTGGTGGTGGTGGCGCACCCAGCGATCAGGACGGCGCAGACACCGGCGATCAGCGCGACAGTAGGGCGGGTTGTTCTGTCCCACATAGGCGCTCGCTTCCGACATGCACCATCCACTCGATGGTGGGTGCTCTGAGGTGATGACATTGCGGCATTCACTTGGTGGTCAGTGCCGGCGGCTTCTTGGTCAAATCCACGGTGCCGAAGAACACCTTGTCGACCTTGCCGGAGGCGGTGCCGCCGTCGACCGTTTGGACGGTCACCGGCATGACGACCGGTCCGTCGACCGTGGTGGTCATCGCATACTCCAAGAACAGGCCCATCTTGACCTGGCTGATGTCGGCGGGCCCCCAGTTGGCGGTCCCCTCCACGGCGTCGGGGCGGTCCATCTTGTAGGGGCAGCCGGGCGGGTTGAGCGCGTGGGAGCGTTCGCAGGCGGTGAACGCGTCGCTGACCGCGCTCTGCACGGCTTGCTGACCCTTGTCGTTGAGGTCGAATTTCGGTTGCAGGAACGACGTTCCGCCGAAGCTGAGCGCTTGCAAGGGGGCGGCGTCGGCGAGCTGGCTCACTTCAAGGTAGTCGTTGGTGCTGCCCAGCTGCTGGAAGCCGGGGAACACGTTGACCGATTCTTTGTCTTTGAGAGGTTCCCCGAACAGGGTCAATGTCGATTCGGCCCCCTCATCGCCCGAGACGTTCCGCAAGGCAATGCGAACGAACGCGTTGTCCAGTTTCCAGACGTCGTCGACTTTGGTGAGCCGCACATCGGCCTCGGAGGTTTTCCCGCCAAAGTCGGCGGCAACCTTGACCGTCCCCATCCGCAGCGGCGAGTTCTCGTCGCCCTTATCCAGGACACGGATGTTGGTGATGGGCTGCTTCGCAATCTGCTTGCGCAGGATGTCGTCGGTGAGGAAATCCTTGCTCGAGGGTTCGGCTTTGCCGAAGGACAGGGCCTTGTCAGCATCACCGTCGCTGAGGGCCTGCAGATAGGCCGTCACGGTGTCGGCCGCAGTCGCCGGGGTGTCACCACCGCCGGCGGTGCCCCCCTCAGAGCCCGACCCGCTGAACAGAGCGACAGCGACGACGAGCGCGACGACCACAGCTGCGGCTGCGGCCACGATCACGGGTCGGCGCCGCCACACGGGCCGAGTCGGCGGCATCGGCATGGGGGGGTGCCCCGGATAGAACTGCTGCGCCGGGTGAGGTGGCCATCCCGGCGGGGGCGGTGGGGGTCCAGCGGCCCATTGCTGAGCGTGCGGAGCAGGGGGCGCCGCGGCGGCGGGCGGCGGGGTACTAGAAGTCGGGGCAGCGGCGGGAGCCGGCGCAGGCCGGCTCGGCGCCGGGGCCACGGTGGGTGTCGGCGGATTCGGCGGCCACGGGTAGCGCTGCTGCGGTTGCGAGGACGGTTGGGGCGCATCATGGTTCGTGCGCGGCGTTACAGGAGCCTGCCCGGTAGCGGCGTCGGGGTCCACGGCGGCGGTGTTCGCCGAAGTCCGGGGGCTCGAGGTCGTGGGTGCCGCGGTCGTGGGTTCGTCAGGGTCGACGTGGGGAGGCCCCGCGGAGCTGCCGCTCGGTGGGCGGGTGAAGGTGGGGGTGATCGCGGTGGGTGCGTCGGGATCACCGGGGTCAGGCTCGGGGCGGGGTCGGTCGGCGTCGTGTCGTGAATCAGCCACGGCGATATCTCCTTCGGTGCGCGCTGGTGGTCGACCCGCACTCGCGGGCAAAGTGTCGCTCGGTCAGGGGGTGTCAGCGGATCTTGTCGGCGATAGCGCTGGCGATGGCATATCCGGCGCTACCCACAGTCGGTGAGCAGGCCCGCACATCGACAATGACGTTGCCGCGCACCGTCATATCGCGCTCGCACTGTTGGCCGGGCACCGGGGGAGTGGTCGGTATCAGCATCACCGTAACGACGTCGCCGATCGTGCGGATCGTGGTCACATCGACGACGATGTCCTTATCGCCGCCGCCGGGGGAATAGGTGAGGCGTTGCGACTGGCAGGAATTCCAGTCAGCGACCAGCTTGTCGAACACCGACTTCGCCGCGGCAGGATCCGGGAAGGCGGCGACCGCTTGGGCGACCTGCTGGGCGCGGCCCTGCTGCAGAAGTTGGATCACGACCCCGGTATAGCCGGTTCCCTCGAACGCGGCGCGGTAGGCCGGCCCGAAGGCGCTCATGCATTGCGGCGGAGCGACCGAGCCGCCCATCATCGCCGTCTCGGTTCCCACCTCGGCCAGTTCAGGGCTGTTGAGCAGCTTCCCGGCCTCAGGAACGGGCAGCAGCAGCGGCGCGAGCGCGTCGGGGGCGATCACCGGCCCCGCCGGTGCCGGCGCTGGGGTGGGTGCGGGAGATGGCGGTGCCGGGGTGTCCGCGCGGACGGTGGTGGTCGGTCCGGCCGGCACCCCGGCCTTGCTGCTCGGCGCGGTCGTGGGTGCCGCCGTGGTGTCGGCGGCCTCTCCGGAGTCGGCGATCAGCACGACCGCGGCCACCACGGCGACCACGGCGGCGCTCACCGCACCCACCGTCAGCCACCGGTGAGCGCGTATCGCGGCGACTGCGGGATGCTGCGGTTTGGGGGGTAAACCCGACCGCGCCGGCGGCGGTGTCGCACCGGGGCCGCCGGGGCCTCCGGGGGCAGGCTGGGGCCAGCCCTGGCCCACGGGGGAAGGCTGCGGCCAGCCAGGCCCCGCGGGCGGTGGCGGCGGGTACGCGCCCCACTGCGGAGGCGGGGGAGGAGGGGAGAACTGGGGTGCCTGCAGCGTGTCTTGCTCATCGAACGGGCGCGCCGGCGGCGGGCCCACCGGCGGAGGTGTCGGGCGGTCGGCGTCGCGGCCACGGTGCGGTGGTCGGTCATGCGGAGTCACTGCATCCCCCTGCGTATCGAGGCGCGCCAGCAAACGCCGGCATCATGTCTGCGACTAATCATCGCACGATCCGTTGCACCCCCCGCGCACCAAAAATTTGCCGCCAAGAGGCCACGATTCTGCGTGTAATACTGAATCGGCTGGTACGCCCGACTATCGATGCTTGCGCTGGTAGAACCGTGTTCGCTCGGCATCGATAGCCGCTTGGAGAACAAGGAATCGGTGTGCAACAACCTGTAGCGCAATCTGTAGCACCTCGGTGCACACACGCCACGACAATCGAGCCTCACGAGGAGCCTAAGGTGAGCGGACCGACCGAGTCAGGAACCCCGGCAACCAGGCTGCCCGCTGTGCAGATCGCGGTCGCCGGCAAGACGATGACCGCCCAGGCCGACGCCGGAGCGGTCGTCATCGGCCGCGAGGAGCCCGCGCATATCCGGGTACCGATCCCGTCGCTGTCGCGGGTTCATGTGCGCATCGAGCCCGCCGACGGGCACTGGGTCATCACAGATGCCGGCAGCAAGCACGGCACCTTTCTCGACGGACGCCGTATCGAGTCCGTCGCGGTCGAACAGGTGACCTCGGTGCGCCTAGGTGATCCAGCCGGGATCGAAGTCACCGTCGCACCCGCCGAGCACAGCCACTCTGATCCCTCCGAATCTCTTGAAATGGGCGAGGACACCGCCGCGGATGTCGAGCAGCCAGCCGACCCCGACATCGCCCGTGCAGGGCTGGCGGTGATGGAGCGCCGTGAACAGCTGGGTTTCTCCCAGCGGCGCCTGGCCGAAGATCGGGTCGTCAGCCAGACCCAGCTGGTCAAGCTAGAACGCGGCACCCATTGGCCTCGGCCGGGGACGCTGGCCAAGATCGAGTCCTACCTGAGATGGCCGCCCGGCACGATCGCCCGGATCCGCGGCGGCGAGCTCGCACCCGACGACGATGACACCACCGAGGTGTTATCGCCCACCGTTCAGGTCGCCGTCCTCATCGACGCCTCCGAGATCGCCCTGCACGGCGTGCTGCGCAGGGTCGCGCAACTGCCCCCAACCGACAGCGCCACCTTCACCAGCGACATCAGCGCATTACTGGCCGAGCTGCGCCGCCTGGAACGCACCATCACGACCGCGGCCCGCACCACGACCCATCGCCCCGAACTGCTGGGACTGCTCGGCCACATCCGCGCAGCACGCCAGGACATGCTCCGCGCCGCCACCCGAGCGCCCGGCGCCACACTCGGTCAGCGACTGGCCACAGCGCGCCTCCATCACCATCTCAGCGCCGCTGAGGTCGCCACCCACTGCAACATCACGATCGAAGAGGTCGACGCCGCCGAAGCCGAACAGCCCGTGCGCGCACCAGTCACCGCAGCGCTCGAGCTTCTCGTTGCCGGCCTCACCGGTGCAGGAGCCACCCGCCGATGACCACTCCCACAGGTGCCGCCCAGCCACGCACCACCCGGGCCCGATCACAACCGCGCCGTCTGCGCTGCGCCGCCGCAGGCGCTTTGGCGGTCCTGGCCGTCGTGATGACCGGCTGCGCCACCCCCATCCAGGGGCAGGCCCGGTCCAGCATGTATGACCCCAACACCATCGCCGGCGTGCCCGTCGTCGACGGCCCCAGCGGTGTCCGCAAAGACGCGCCCCCGCCGGATGGAAAAGTCGCCTACACCAACAATTCTGACGCCGACCACCTCGCGGTGCTGGCCGTCAACGATGTGGTCGACTACTGGCAACAGCACTACACCGACCCGCCGTTGGAGGGATCGTTCACCCCGGTCGCCAACCTCGCCTCCTACGACTCCACCGACCCGGGCGGCCCCATCCTGTGCGGCGAAAGCGGATTCAACAATCCCAACGCGTTCTATTGTCCGCGTGCCGATCTCATCGCCTGGGATCGCGGCGACCTCGTTCCCGCCGGGATGAAATACTTTGGCGACGCCTCGATCGCCGCCCTATTCGCCCACGAATACGGTCACGCCGTGCAACGGATGGGCGGGCTGGTCGACCGGTCTACACCCACACTCGTTCTCGAGCAGCAAGCCGACTGCTTCGCCGGCAGCTACATCCGCTGGGTCACCGAAGGATCGTCAAAGCGCTTCGAGCTCAACACCAGTGACGGACTCAACCGCGTCATCGCCGGCGTCATCACCATCAGGGACCCGATCCTGACCCCCGAGTACGAAGACATGGTGGAAGAAGGCCACGGCACCGCCCTGGACCGCGTCAGCGCTTTCCAAACTGGATTCATCGATGGAATCGACGCCTGCGCGCGAATCGACATGGACCAGATCGAGCATGCCCGCGGCGACCTGCCGATGATGCTCGACCCTAAGGCGAGCGGCGGCGCTGCCACTGGGGAATCACCCATTGATCAAGGACTCATCACCTCGATCACCGAGGCGTTGACGCAGATTTTCACCCCCGCCGCGCCTCCGACCGTTTCCCTTACCGCACCCGCCCAGCCGTGCCCCGACGCGACGGCCACCCCGCCAGTGTCCTACTGCCCGTCCACCCACACCATCACCGTGGACCTGCCCGCCCTGCAAGCGATGGGCACCCCCGCCGACGAGAAGGAACGCGTTCTCCTACAAGGAGACAACACCGCAATCTCCGTGCTGACCGCCCGCTACATGCTTGCCCTGCAACACCACCGCGGAGTCCCCATCGACACCACCGCCGCCGCGCTGCGCACCGCCTGCCTCACCGGCGTCGCGCAACGCAAAATGACCGAACCCATCACGCTCCGTACCGGCGGCACCATTCAACTGTCCGCGGGTGACCTCGACGAAGCTATCGCCGGTCTGCTTAACAACGGCTTCGCCGCCAGCGACGTCAATGGCACCACCGTCGCCGCCGGCTTCACCCGCATCATGGCCTTCCGATCCGGACTTATCACCCCCAACGCCGACGCCTGCTATACCAGCTTCCTCTGATCCGAATGACGGCACACAGACGTCTGCGCGGCGCGCATCGTTGCGGCACGACCGACCCAGGACACACGGGTTGTACAGCAAGGGTGTGCCGCGGATACATGACCGAGGCGGGGGATTGGCCCAACCGGCGTCTATGCAACCCCCGGGGAGACTGCGACGCGGGTGCGATGTGCCCCTCAGTGAAGGAAGACGATCGTGAACCCGAACGCCATGAGCGGTTTCAGCAGAGCCGGATCGACACTCGCGGTCGGCGCGAAGACGACCGTGTCTCCATCGGCGGGGCCGGCAGCGAACTGACTGAACGCTGGGATCTTCGACAGTTCCTTCCCGACGGCGACGTCGGCCGGCCACCGCCCCATCATGATCGACTCTGGCGGACTGCCGGCCGGGGTCTTCGACGACGCACAGCAGGCAATAGCAGTGGCGGTGGGGAACCGGAAGGTCGCGCTCGACGGTGTGGTCATCGATCCTTCCTGGCATACGGCAGCGGTCCAGTCGTCCCGATCACCCGAGAGTCGTCGCTCGCTGGCGCCACCGGCGGTGACGCTGTCACTTCGTCCTCGGTCAGCGGACATCGCCACCACGGCCACGGTCGCGGCGACCACAGTGGCCGCCACACCGGTCACCGCGAGCCACACCCCGCGCCGCCGACTTCCACTCATTCCCGTCTCCATCCGTAGCCCCCATGGCAGGTCATGACCTAGCACCCCCGGGCTCCCGGGCGTGTCATGCTCACACGCCAGTCGCGTCACCGCCAGACATGCTCTGACACAGAACATTACGGTCGCAATGGGCATCTTCCGGTTGCGGTGCGAGCCGCGAAGCTCGCGGACCGCTGGACCCGGGCCACAGCGGGGTGCCTCTGGCGCCGCCGGTTCGCTGACGTCGCGCACTCGTCGATGATGCCGGGTCTGACATAGCTCCGTTCATCACGAACAGCGCCAATGGAAATAACGAAAGTGTTATAGTGTGTGCGTGGGGACGTATGGCGCGCAGCTGATCCGCGAGGCTCGCCTGCGGGCAGGCCTGACCCAAGCCGAGCTCGCCGAGCGGGCCGGTTTGGTGCAGCCCGCCATCGCCCGCTGGGAAGCGGGTCGGACCGCGATCAGCATCGATGAGGTGGTGCGGCTGGTGCGGCTGTGCGGTCTCGAGCTGGAGTTCGCGATTGTCGAGCGTGACGACAGCGACCGGGCCCAAGCGCAGCGCCTCGCGTCGCTGTCGGGTCAAGAACGCCTCGACCGTCACGGCCGGATCGCGTCCCAGCTCGCCGGCCTGCGCCGCGCCGGAGCGCACTGATCGTGGAACTGGACCTTGCGCGCCTGTTCGCGACGCTGCACCGCCACAAAGTGGTCTACGTGCTGATTGGCGGACTCGCCGCGGTGTATCACGGATCGCCCTTCCCTACCGAAGACGCCGACATCACCCCGGACGCGGGCGCGGCCAACCTCACCCGCCTCGCTGCGGCGCTGCGCGAACTGAACGCCCGGATCCGCACCGAATCGGTACCTGAGGGTCTGCCGTTCACCTGCGACGCTCAAGCGCTATCGGGAGCCCGGACCTGGAATCTCGTGACCGACGCCGGCGACCTCGATATCGCCTTCGAGCCCGCGGGCACGCGTGGGTACTCCGACCTGCACCGCGGCGCCGCCGCCGCCGAGCTGTATGACAGCGTCGTCGAAATCGCCTCCCTCAGTGACGTCATCCGGTCCAAACAGGCCGCCAACCGCCCGAAGGATCAACGCGTCCTGCCCACCCTGCGCGACCTGCTCGCCAACAAGTCAGCGCCGCCGCAGACCCGATAGCCTCGAACAGGCGTGAGCTGCAGTGCCCGACCGCGACGACGCACGCCGCATCGGGCTCGTCAGACCGACTGCAGGGTTCAAAGACGCGTGGGCACGGTCACTCTCGTCTCGATGCTGCCCAGAAAAATTGGTGCGCAGACCCCCCTTGCCCGCCCGGCATACTTCAGATACGCCCTCGTCGGGCAACGCGTTGATCACGGCCATAGTTGCCCTGCAGGGGCGATGAGCTGGTGCCCGACCGCCCGTGAGCGGGCCGGACTGCGACAGGGCCATCGAGGAAAGGACCGACCTATGAGCACGACTGTTCAGCTGCTCGCCGCTGAAGGCGCCACCACCAGCTATTCCCTCGGATTCGCCGTCGGTCGGCTGCTCGTCATCGGCGCGCTCGTGTGGGCCATCGTTGTCTTCGTCCGCAAGGCCCGACGACCACCCACGCAGCTACCCGTGCTGCCACCACAGCACCCCCAATACGGTTGGGTCCCAACGAATCACCCCCAGCCGGGGTGGGGACCGCCGCCGGTTCCCGCGCCGTACCCCGCGTCGTTCGGGCCGGCGCCGTACGGGCCGCCCGCACCGACTCCCGCCCACTGGGCACCCCCGGCGCATCCCCCTGCGGCGGCACCGGCCCCGAGGACGGGTGGGCCTCGCCGACACCCGGCCACGCCGGCGGGAGTGCAGATCGGTACTAACGAATGCGGCGGCGGCCTCGCCGAGCCCGGCGTGGACCCGCCGGCGTTCACGGGTCAATCGGGGGCCGGGTACCCGCCGCAGCAACAATACCGTGCATACTGGAATAAGTCCTCTGCCGCGTTGGATTGAAATCAGGCGTGAACGTCGGCAAAGTCGCTGACCTGCGCAGCGTCCGTCCGGCTCGGGCAAGGCGTCACAAGTAGGAAGGGTGGGCTGAGATGTTCCTGTGGTCGACAGCCTGCACATCGGTAGTGCTACGGCGGCTCTATGGGTAGGCGGGGGCCCGACGTCGCGGTCTATCGGAACTGCTCATTCGTCATCTCTTTGATCAACAGCGAGCGCCTCAGTTACGAGGCTGGCTCACAGCTTCACCTCGACCACGGCGAACTGACCGCTATCACCGCAGCGGGGGAGCAGCGCCGCGTCCCGGTGCGGGAATGGCAGGACGTCATTATCAACGCCGCGGACGTCCTCACCAATCGATGGCGGCGACAACAACCGCCGACCCCCTCTCCGTCAGGCGACAGCAACTCGCCCCATGCGGGCTGACGGACGGGCCACCCCCTCCCGCTCGGCCGCTGCGAGGCACGGGCTGCCCCCACAGGGAAGCCCACCCCCGGTGGTCGTCGGACAGGGAGGCCCCATAGCGAGGCCGCGAAAGTTCGCTACTTCATCTGCCCTTGGCAGATCATGCGCGTCACCGCGGCGTTCCAGCGGGATAATTGTTCGGGGTCATAGAGCGGGCCGTCGGTGTGGCGCTCAATGTGGTGGCGCAGCATGATCGTCCCGACCCTCAGGATCAGCGGTAACAGATTGCACCACAACGGGTCTAAATCCTCAGGTGTGAGGCCCTGCGCCGCGAACGCGGCGCCCTGTTCGGCGCTGATCGCGAAGAAACCATCGAAGATGGTGTTGCCCACTCCGCCGTGTTCGGCCAGCGCCCGCCCGACGTAATCCATGACGTCGGGATTGTCGGTCATCAGCGCGGCCAGCCGATCGCTGGCACCGCACACCTGATCCGCGCCAGCTGGCGGCGCTTCTCTCATCTGTGCAAACACCTCGAGGACGTAGTGATCGATCGCCTCGACGAGCTGACTCCTGGTGACGAAGTAGTGCTGGATCAGGCCCAGACTCACCCCGACTTCCTCAGCGATCGTTCGCAGCGATGTCCTCGCAATGCCACGCTCGGCGAAACACTTCATCGCCACGTCGCGAATCTGCGCGGGCCGCGCAGCCGTCGACCCCTGGGGGATACGCGGAGATGGTCGGCGGTTCATCGCCAGCAATCCTTACAGACGACAGACGTGATCGACGTGGACCCCACGCGACGAAAAGTGACATCCGCCCGACCGATTCGGTGCGAAGCCACCGCCGCCGACTGCACACGTGGTAGCGACGCGATCGCGGCACGCCACATCATCTCTGCGGAATGCTGAACGACGTCGTTCGCGCCCGTTGCCGCACGAGCGCACCAGCGATGCGCTCGAGACTGAGCGGTGGGTCAGTGGGTGATTGCTGTCAGACGACGCTGTCTCGCGGATCGGCGTGCTGTCGGCGACGGTGGTCGGCGAGCAGGCGGGTGAAGACCGATCGGCAGATTTTGCGTTTCAGGCAACGGCGTGCGCCGGCTTTGGTGTCTCCACCCTCAAGTCGGCGCAGGTAGTAGCGTCGGCCGGGGGTGTCCAGCCGAATCTGCACCACCGCAATGGTTTGCAGAGCGGAGTTCATCGCCCTGTTGCCCGAACGGGTGAGCACCATGCGCCCGCGTGTGGACCCTGACCAGGCCGGCACCGGCGCGACCCCGACGTAGCGGGCGAACGCCGCTTCATCGCGGAACCGTGTCACGTTCGCTGTTCCGCAGATCAGGCGGGCCGCGGTGAGGTCGCCGCATCCAGCGATGCCGGTCAGGGTGGAGCCAAGGAGCGCGACCCGCTTGCTGATGCGGTTGTAGAGAGCATCGATGTTGCGGCTGAAACGATCGATGTCAGCGAGTTCTTCGAGGGCCAGTTCTGAGATCAGGGTGTCTGCAGACGCCGTGAGCCACTGTTGCAGAGCCTGTCGGCCGGGGGAGCGTGTGAGATTCCATGCGGGAACCTGCGGGTCGATCAGGTGCAGTCGGGACGACAATCGGTTCATCACCGCTACGCGCTGTCCCACGAGATCATCGCGACGATCCATCAACAGTTTGAGTTCCCAGGTTTCGGTGTCGTGCTCAGCGACAGGCAGATTGGGTTCACGCAGCGCTGCCCGAGCGACCGACAGGGCATCGATGGGATCGGATTTTCCCCACGTCCGTGCGCTTCGTCGCACCTTTGCCATCAGCACTGTCGGAACGCGGACCACCCGCTGCTGTGCTCCCAGCAAGTCGTGTTCGAGAAGTCGGGTATTGACTCGGGAATCTTCGACCGCCCACAGCAGGTCATCACTGAACCGGCTGATAGCCCAGTTCAGTGCTTCGTGGTGTCCAGCGGTGGTCGCCGCTACGGTCTTCTCCTTGAGTTTGCCGCCCGACTGATCGATAGCAACCAGCGTGTGCGTCCGCTTGTGCGCATCCACCCCGACGATGATCACGTGTTGCCCACAGCTCGTGGTCGCCGCGAGGCGAGCCCGTCCGCCGGCATGCTACAAGTCAGCCAACCGTTGCCGGTGGACAGCAAAGGCGTGAGCCAGGCGGACGGGCGATTACCCACCGCGGGTCCGAGACCCGCATTCCGGGGCACCCCATGGCACCGACAGACCAAGCCAGCGTGAGACGCGGCACCAAGCAGCACAGCCATCAGCAGTACCTTCCGGAATGCGGTAACCGTATCCCTTCGCAGCGACGAGCGAGCCGGATTCCCACGGAGAACACAACACCCGGGGGAAGCACGACTTCGCCTCTAACATCTCCCCCGGTAGGCGCTCTCGACAGAGAGAAGCCCGTCACCGCGCCCACACTGCAGGAATCAGCGCACCGCAGTGCCCGCCGCTACCCGCCAGGACGCGACTGCTGCGAGTACTCGGTGAACCACACATGGTGCTTGTTGTTCCAGATAGCCGCTTCTGTCGGGTTAGTGATGACGGTCCTGCCGGGGCCGAACGTGTCGTACACCTCGATCGCGAGCCGCATACTCGCGGCCAGCATCGGTAATGTTTCTGTGTACCAGCTCTTTTCAAGAGCTGCGCAGTCGGTAAGACATTTGTCGACTACCTCGGGGGCAGTATCGCGCAGCGTACGGGCCGCGTCCGCGGTCCGACGAAATTCGGCCAGATCGGACTGGCCGTTCACCAGCTGACGCGCCAACGCCCACATGACGGCCTGCGGGTCCATCGCAAAAGTGGCCTCTCGCCCCGCCGCGTCGTCAGCGCCCGGGTCGAAGCCGTCACTCACCATGCCGCGCCTTCCGTGGTCCGCACACGACCAGTGTCACCCACGACGGCGAGAAGGATGTCGAAGCCCCACTGTCCACCACACATCGCGACCATGGCGTGTGTCGGCCGAACTGCGGGCGCCGCGCGGTGCTGCTACACGTCTGCGGGGAGTTGGAGGTGGTGCCGAACGGCGTCGATGCCGCAGAGGGTGATGTCTTCTCGTTGCACAGTGCGCCAGCGTTCAAGCGTCATCTCACAGTGCAGAAGCAGATCGGGTTGGTCGCGCCGAAGGTGATGAGACGACCCGCTTTGCAGGTAGGGCAGCGAACGGGTGATTGCCAGCGACGCGGTGTTGTCGTGCCACACCTTGGTGGTGGCGCGCCGGGCGCCGAAGCCGTCGAAGATGAGGTGCAGCGCCGCCTGGCGCATCTCACGGCCCAGGCCGCGGCGCTGATAGCTCTTGCCCAGCCATGAGCCGGTTTCGGCGCTGAGGTGCTGCTGAAAGTGGTCCGCCTCGATGGAGCACAGCCCAACCACTGTGCCATCGACATCGGCGGCCAAACTCAAGCACCAGTGCGTGACGCAGGTGTCGGCGCGTTGGCGCCAAAAGTGCCGCATAGCATTGTGTTCGAGTTCAGGCGAGCTCACGTCAGTCCAGGGCGTTGAAAACGGCATCACCGCGGGATCATGGATGCCCCGGCCGGCGAGGACGGCCAGCTCCGCGGCGAGCTCGTCGGTGACGTAGCGCAGCCTCAGCCGCGGCGTCTGCACCGCAAGCCCAGCAGGTGGCCACACCGACACATCCATCCCGCCAGGGGAGCACAACGAAGGAGCTGCAGTCCAGCGGATTTCGGAGATTCAGCTTTCCGCTCGAGAGCCTCCGGCTGATGATGGGAACCCGTTGTCCGCGGCACGCAGGTGCTGCCCACCGCCCGCACATCAAGATCTGATCGCGGCCGGGTCTGTCAGAGCCGGCCTGTCAGCGATCGTTACGCGGGAAAAAGTTGGTGCGCGCCACCCCCGCCATGAGCTCTGATACTGGGAATGCGGTACCTGGTTCCACTGGAAGAGGGGAGTGGTCGATGAAGTTGGCAGAAGCGTTGTCCCGCAGAGCTGCCGCCGCGCGGCGTATCGAGGCGCTGCGCACGCGGGTGATCGGTAGCGCGAGACATCAAGAGGGTGACACTCCCGCTGAGGATCCCGCCGCGCTGATCGCTGAGGTCGACGGCGCCATCGACGAGTACGAAGACTTGATTCGCCGTATCAATCGCACCAACTCGGCCACCACCATCGGGCCAGCAGAAACGCTGACCGACGCATTGGCGCGCCGGGACGCGCTGCGGTTGCGCCACCACGTCCTCAAGTCCGCCGCCGATGCGGCCGCAGGAACCGACCGTGCGGGTTACACACGGCAGCTGCGGTCTGAGCTGAAGATGCTGTCGGCGCTGCCGGTCGCGCAGCTACGCGCTGACGCCGACCGCGTCGCCCAAGAGCACCGTGAGCTCGATGTTCGTATCCAACAGCGCAACTGGGAGGTCGATCTGATCGACTAGTCGTGGACTGGTGCAGGTAGTTGTTCTGTTCGAGGCGTGCATAACCCCGCGACCGGCGGGTCAATCCCGGTCACCTGCTGGCGCGCGAAGGGCAGCGCGTGGGGTTCGACTCCTCACATCACACTGCAGCCCCGCACCGCGCACAGGTAACACCGCACACCGCAGCACTTATCACCGCGTGCAGATCGACAGACAACGAGGGCGGGCACGGGGCACACACCACGACACACACCAGCAGAGGACCGCGAAAAATGACCGGGCGGTTACCGGGGCAGCCCGTTGACTGCTTCGACGACACATGCGCGCTCGCGGGCTGACAACGCGGCGCGAATCCGGTTGGTCAGCCGCGGGATTGTGGCGTCATCTAGCTCGGCCGGCTCCACGAGGATGACGCCTCGACCCTCCTCGCCAGCCGGCACGGACCGACAGACAGTGTGGTCGACGACCCCGCCGTCGTAGACGAACATCACGGAGTCGCCGCGATCACCGCCGTCGGTCTGGTGATCCAGAACCAGCAGCCGCCCGACTGCGATGTCAATCCCCAGTTCCTCCCGGCATTCCCGCGCACACGCGTCCGGGGGTGTCTCACCCGATTCGACCGCACCCCCGGGGAGTTCGAGATAGTCGCGGTAGATCACGTCGTACATCACGACCCGTCCGTCGGGGGTGGTGATCAGCGCCCCGGCGCCTTGCCGCACGCGAGCCAGCTGGGCGTAATACTGCTCCGGCGTCACGATCGGCTTGGGCATCGACCCATTATCGAGCACCCCAGACCCTGAGAGTTCGTCTCAGTTCACGGTATGGGCGAACGATGATGCCGAAATGCGCCCGAGCGCGGCCACGGGGGACAGACAGAGCTTCTCGTGCTGGCTGGGACTACCGGGATAGCCAACTTCTTGTCCTTGACCGCGGCGAGGGTGCGCCGACGCGTTCGAGGGCACTGTGGCGGCCCGGTACGATGCGGAAATGGCCCGCGAACGGCGCAGGCAAATGGGCGTGCAGAGTGCGCAGGATCCGCCGGCGCGGCCCGCCCCAACGCCCTCGCGACTAGCCGAGGTCGCGCTGACTCGTGGCTGGGAGCGCGACGAGGACCTCGTCGCTGCCTCGCTCGCCGATATCGTCGATGGGCTGAATGAGATTGCCGGCGACACCGTTCCGTTCGCCCGGCTACCACGCAAATGGGGTCGTCACACCACACGCGTGCAGCGGTGGTCCGACATCGCTGACGAATCCCTGGGGTCACTGCTCGCCCTGCCTGGGATAGGGGAGAGCGCGGTCCGGGCACTGATCGCCTCCGCGCGTGAGTCGGTTCGCGCCGCGCGGACCAGTCCGAGTGCGGAGGAGATCAGCGCCGCCGACGCCGTCGAAGCCCTGCTGAGCCGCCTCGACGATTTCGACCGCACCGTGCTGGCCGGGCGCCAGTGGGCGTGGCAACCCACACCCACGCGCCTCCTCGCACCCACCATGGGCTGCTCTGAAGCGTCCATCTCCCGCAACACCCCTCGCGCGCGCCAGCGCTTCGCTGAGCTGGTCGGTGACCCCGCCCACCGCGCCGTCACCCACTACGCGTCCTGGCTACGCCAACGCCTCGGGATCTACACGACGCTCGCCGATGCGCAGGACGCGCTCACCAGCATGGGTGTGCCGCCAGCCAGCACGGCCGCCCACGTGCTCCTTGACATCGCCGGACCCTATGCGCTGGAACAGGGCTGGGTGCAGAACAGCGCCGAGGGCGGGAAGTCCCGCGCCGCGGCCGCGATCGACGGCCTCTTCACCGACCATCCCGCGGTGCCCCCGCAGCGGTTCATCGACGCGCTCGGCGAGCTCGGGATGTCGAGGAAGATCGCCGAGGACTATCTACGCACCCACGAGCGGCTGCGCCAGATTGGCGGGGTATGTGTGCGGTGGCGCGGGGACACCGTGGCCACCATGATCGAAGACCTCCTGCACGCCCTCGGAGAGCCCGCGACGCCCCAAACGCTATTCGCCCTCCTCGAGCCCGGCGCCGCGAAGCTGGCGACGGTGAAAGAGGTTCTGTCCGACGATGATCGGTTCGTGCGCGCCTCACGCACCACCTGGGCGTTGAGGGCCTGGAACCGACCCGTATACCGGGGGATCGCTCGCGCTATCGAAGACTGCATCGATACCCACGGCGGGCGGGTCGCCGTCGACACGCTGATCACCGAGCTCGTCGCCGCCTACCCTGACGTCTCCCGGGAATCCATCGATGCCTACCTATCGACGTGGGCGTTCGTCGTACGCAACGAAATCGTGCGGCGCCGCGGCCGCGGGGATAGCTGGCCCAAGGTCCCCGACCCACGCACGGTGCGCGGGGTGTTCTGCACCGCCGACGACGAGGTTCGCGTCGTGATCCCCGTCGATCACGAGCTGTTGCGCGGCTCCGGTGTGCGGGTGCACCGGGCCGTCGCCGCAGCGGCCAGCGTGCGGCCGCGCCAACAGCGCACATTCACCGGCCCACTCGGTCGGGTCACGTTGCGCTGGGACGTTTACTCCTCGGCCGGCCCCGACATCGGGTCGCTGCGCGCCTACGCCCAGGCGTCCGATGCCACCTCAGGCGACAGCCTGATCCTCACCCTGCACCCGCGCAGCCGCACGTTCACCACCACGCGGCTGCGCCCCAGCGACCCCGCCCCCGTGCAGCTGCGTACTCTGCTCGGCCCTGCCGCAGACCGCCCCGCCGAGGCCATGGCTCGAGCACTCGACTGTGCACCCGGCGAGGCCGCCAGAATTCTTCGACGACGCGGCGACACCCACTGGGCCGAGCTCATTTCGGCGCACTCCCACGAATCGTTCTCCTCGCGATGACCTCTACCAGCGGCGTGAGTCGACTGCACCGGCCTAGTTCGCCCGTCGGTGGGGAGCGATCGACGTTCCCGCCGTGTCGGTTCACACGCTTATCAGGGTTCCTTAGCGCCAGTGTCGAGGCCGCGCCACCGGCTCCTGTCCTCGCCGCGTAGTCGCACCGGAGCCGAACACCGTTGGCGCTCATAGCCTTCTAGATCAGCAGGTGCTTTCGAGGAAAAGTGATGGCCAAGAGAGTCGCCCAGCTGTCACTAGTGCGGGCAGCAGCGCATCGGGTTGCGGGGGCAGAATGGACGATTCGTCGGGTCGTCCATGGCGGCTCGGTTTGCATCAGCAGGTGGGTCTACGGCGAGAACGTGTGATGTGGTTTCAAAGTCGATTCTTTCCTTGGTCGCGCACCAGTCCGGGCGGGGCTTGCCGGCCCGCAGCACGACTACTGCGACGACGATCGCGGCCACCACCACGACCGCGACGGCGGCGGGCACGATCCACCGATAGGTGAGCCACAGAGTCCGCATCCGGTCGGTCGACTGGATTGAATAGCGTTGCGCCAATTTGCTACTGGGCCGCGGCGGCGGAATCACTGACTAATCGTTAGCTCGAGGCGGCGGTGAACGTGCGCAACGGGTCGTGTTCGTTGAGCAGACGGTCGATACGGGCCACGCCGATGCGGACGCGCACCGTGGACGCTTCCTGCATATCGCGCACGGTCTTGGCCAGGCCGAACGTGCTCGAGACGAGAAACAGCCCGGCCATCGCCAGAAACAGGCGCTGCCACATATCCAGAGGCAAATAGCAGATGCCGAACAGCAGGCCCAGGAAGCTGACGCCGAAAGCGATAGCGGACTGGGCGAAAAACGCGGCGGTGGTCTTTGTCGAGTTCAACGGTGTGCTCATGAGGAAAAGTATTGAGCGCCGCGGCGGGGGGTCCGCGCACCAATCTTGCAAGCCCCGTGCGGTGACATCCGAAACAGTCGGCTCCACCACGCGGTCGAGGGGTGCGCATCCACCTCGACGATGATCATGTGTTTCCCAATGCTGGTTGGCGGGAGGAGAGCCCGTCCGCCGGCATGCTACAAGTCAGCCAACCGTTCCCGGTGGACAGCAAGGGAGTGAGCCAGGCGGACGGGCGATCACCTGCCGCGGGTCTTCGGCCCGCATTCCGGGGCACCCCAGGGCACCTGCAGACCAAGCCAGCGTGAGACGCGGCACTAAGCAGCACAGCCATCAGCAGTACCTTCCGGAATGCGGTAACCGTATCCCTACGCGGCGATGAGCGAGCCGGATTCCCTTGGAGCGTCGTATACCTCCCATAAACTGCGCTGCCATGACATCTGAGGCCCCGATCCAGTGGCTACTGGACTCCGATCCGGCCCTACGTTGGCAGGTAGAACGCGACCTGTTACACGAACCTGCCGATGTCTGGGCAGCGACACGTGCACGCGTCGCTGCCGAAGGATGGGGTAAGCAACTTCTCGCACAACAAGATCCGGACGGGCAATGGGCAGGAGGTGCGTTCTTCCCAGCGGACTACGACTTTGACGGCCCTGAAGCAGAGGGCGAAGGGATGCCCTGGACGGCAACGACGTGGACGCTCAATTCACTGCGCGAGTGGGGCCTCGATCCTGCCGTCCTGAGCGAGCGCCGCACCGCCGAGTTGCTCGCTGAGAACAGCCGCTGGGAATACGAGAACCTGCCCTATTGGAGCGGCGAAGTCGACTGCTGCATCAACGCCTGGACCCTCGCCAACGGGGTCTGGCTGAGCGTCGACGTCACCGAACTCGTTGACTGGTTTCTCGAGCACCGACTGCCCGACGGCGGCTGGAATTGCGAGTGGACCGAGGGCTCCACCCGCTCTTCGTTCCACTCGACGCTGAACTCGCTAAAGGGACTGCTCGCCTACGACGTTGCAACCGGGGGCACCGATGGCACCCGTGACGCGCGGCACGCGGGTTCGGAATACCTGTGGCAACGCAACCTTCGGCGTCGCCTATCGACCGGTGAACAGGTCGGCCCATGGGTGGACCGATTCGCCTACCCCTTCCGCTGGACCTACAGCACTCTCAACGCCGCAGATCACTTCCGCGAGGCCGCATTATTCGATGGCGTCACGCCCGACAATCGAATGAGCGAGGCCATCGACATGATCAGAGCTGCCAGGCAACCCGACGGCACCTGGCTACAGGCGGGACGCCAGCCCGGACGAGTGTGGTTCGAAACAGATGCACCTCCAGGTGCGCCATCGAAGTGGCTGACCCTGATTGGAACAAGAGTGCTCGACTGGTGGGACAGCGCATAAGCGCAAACCTGACTGCAGCACCAACTCGATCGAGCCTGGGCCTTACCTGAGACAGAATCTGAGCCGCCTCGAATCTCTACATGCGAGACGGCCGGACGATTTGTCGGTACTAAACAACTCGGGCACAGGCGCCGCCGCGCCGGGGCGCTGTGGGTGGGGCTTCGGAAGATGTTGCGCGATACTGGCGCGGTGGGGGCTTGGGTTTCGATGTCGCGCTGTGATCGATCGATCTGCGGGCGAAAGACCTGTATAGCTCGATGAAGTCGATACTTGTCGCCGCCGGTATGGCCCTGGTGGTCGCCGTTCTGCTGACTCCGGTGTTGATCCGGACATTCTCTCGGCTTGGGTTGGGACAACCCATCCGCGCCGAGGCCCCGAAAAGCCATCAACGCAAGCAGGGAACTGAACCGCCCTGGTTCTGCCGGAGGCTCGGGCTATTGGATTCCGATCAAAGGCTGATCGGTCCGGTATGCATCGTAGAAGGCGGCTTCGAACTCGACTGGCGGAATGTCGCCGAGGTAGCTGTGTAGCCGTGCGGTGTTGTGCCAATAGGTCCAGCTGAGGGTGGCCAGCTCGACGTCTTCGACGGTCTTCCACGGCCCGCTGCGGGCCGGTCCGTAGATCAACTCGGCCTTGCAGTAGCCGTTGACCGTCTCCGCGAGAGCATTATCGAAACTGTCCCCAACGGTACCGATCGAGGGCACCGCACCGATCTCGGCGAGTCGCTCACCGTAGCGAACGGACGTGAACTGCGACCCGGCATCGGAGTGACATATCAAGTCGTGCAACGCAGTTCCGCGTGACCATCGCGCCATCTCCAACGCGTCGAGGACCATCGAAGTCCGCATGTGACTGGCCACCCGCCACCCCACGATCATCCGTGAGTACGCATCGACGATGAAGCACACATACGCGACCCCGGCCCAAGTCGGCACGAACGTCAGATCCGTCACCCACAACTGACTCGGTGCGGTCGCGGTGAACTTCCGCTTCACAAGGTCCGGGTGCCGGGCCGCGGCTGGGTCGGGCTTGGTGGTGCGGACTCGTTTGCCGCGCCGCACCCCTTCGATGCCGGCGGCGCGCATCAGGCGGGCCACCTGATCGCGGCCGACGTCATGGCCGGCCCGGCGCGCGGTTTTCCAGAGCTTGCGGGCCCCGTAAACGCAGTAGTTGTCGGTCCAGAGCTGGCGCAACGCCGGGCCAAGGACGGCGTCCCGCTGAGCCCGCGCTGACGGCGGTCGGGTCTTGGCGTCGTAGTAGGTGCTCGGGGCCACCTGCAGGCCTGCGGTGCGCAGGACGGTGCAGATGGGCTCGACCCCGAACTCCTCGCGGTGGGTGTCGATGAAGTCGACTACTTCTTGTGTTGGCGGTCGAGCTCCGCCCCGAAGAAACTCGCCGCTCGCTTCAGAATTTCGTTAGCGCGCTTGAGTTCTCGGATCTCCTGTTCGAGTTGCTGAACCTTCTTTGACTCCAAGGTCGTCACCCCGGGGGCCAATCCTGCATCGATGTCGGCCTGGCGCACCCACATGCGCACTGACTCCACGCCGTAGCCGAGCTGACTGGCCACCCGCGCCACCGTGCCCTGTTCGGTGCCCAACTCGGCCCGTAACGCCCGGACCATCCGCACCGCGGCGGCTTTCTCCTCGGCACTGTAACGGCGTGTCGTCGGCTTCCCGGGCGACTGTTCCTTCGGCATACCTGCATCCTCGTTTCCAAGGTCAGGAGCCTCCAACATTTCCAGGGCGATTCAGATGCGCGGACGTAGCCGTCGTCGCCTCGTAGCCGTTATGGTTCGGCCAGTGGTGTCACCTGGAGTCGGGTCGGCCGCGCTGACTGTCGGTGTTCGGCTTTAGGGTTTGCCGACATGAGAAGGGCGGGACAGCTGATCGTTGATCGGCGTCGGCATGCGCGGAAATCGCGTGCTTCGATTGTCACGTCGTCTGCGGGCCAACCTCTTCGGACTGCGACATCTGGACCGGGCGATCGGCGCCGATGGCTCCGGTCTAGCCTCACGCGCGACGGCGGGGGTTCCTGTGTGCGTCCGCATTGCTACGCGTTGGCGACGCGGCGGAAGCGTGGCAGCGGGGGTGCCGGGTTTGCATGAGTGCGACGACCCGGCGTGCGTGAAGATCGCGGCGGAGATAGGCGTTCAACAACACGTCGTTTCTGGCGCCCAGGGCGACAACATGGAGCGGATGGCGCGGATGCGTCGCGGCGTGGCCGCCAACGGGCGCAAGCGGGGTCGGCCCCGGAAGGTCGACGACGCTGCCGCCGCCAAGGCGCGCAGCTTGAGAGGCAAGGGCATCGCTTCCGCCGACATCGCCAAGATGATGGGCGTGTCTCGGGCCACGGTCTATCGCTACTTTGCGAAACCCACTCCGGCGACCATAGCGTCGGGCACCCAAGTCGCCGGATGCAACTGTGACCATCGCTCAAGTCGTGGTTGCGCCGTCACGGCATGTGCCAGCTCCCGCCAGCTTGCCAAGCAGCTCTATGATGCGCAGCGGGTGGTGGATGTCAGGAATGAGCGGACGCCTGGGACGGGCATGATGTCCGAGGCCGGAGTGGATGCCGTGAAGCCAGAATCGACACGGGAAGTCGAACCTGTCCTCGCGATAGACGGAGCGGGCGTACATGGGAGCTCGAAAGAGGAAACGTGCGCTGCTTCTGGCAGCCGCGGCGATGTGCGGTGCGCTGTTAGCGGCCATCGCCATAATTACGCGTGGTTTCGGGCTCATCGACTCGGGATCCGTAGACCCGCGCGAGCGTGCGGCCCAGCAGCGGTGTGAACGTGACGTCGTAGCGCGGCTGGTGGCGCCGTCGACAGCGAAACTCACCGACGTCACAGTGACGAGCGCGCAACTGGACCCGGAAGTAATGGACTTGTTCTCGTTGTTTAGCGGCGGGCCCCTCAACGGCGTCGACCACTCCCGCATCAGCGTGCAGAGCGTAGAGGGCGTTGTCGTGGCGCCGAACGAAGTGGGCGGCACGCTGCATGACCCTTTCACGTGCCGTGCGTATTTTGTCGACGGCGATCTGGTCGACACCCTCGTCGTGTTCGACCACGACCATTAACCTCGCTATGGACTATCGCGGTACGTACCCAAAACACTCTCGGTTCCGGTCGTATAAACCCGACGCGCAAAGATAGCGAGTCATGTCCAGGGACGTGGTGTACGACGTCGTGGTGTGATGCTTGGAGTTAATGGTTCAGGCGGTCGGTGCACGTCGGTGCGACGCCGGATCTCGACCAGATCTGGCGCCAGATCTGCTTGGGAAACGCGGTGAACGCCAGCAGATCCGCACGGGCGGCTTCGAGGTGGTCGGCGACCTTTGGGAGCTTGTCAGCCAGCGCGTCGATGATCCGATCGTATTGCGCGGCAATCGATTCCTTGTCGGGCTGATTGAACACCGAATGCAACAGGGTCTTGTACACGGCCACGACGCCTTCGGATGATCGCCATCGAATTGGTTGTGTAGTGGGTGCGGCAGTGCTGCCAGGCCGCGCCGGGCAGGGTGGCGCCGATCGCGGCCACCAGACCGGCGTGGGCGTCGGAGGTGACCAGTCGTACCCCGGAGATCTCGCGGGCGGTCAGCGAGCGCCAGAAGGTGAGCCAGCCCGCTCCGTCTTCGGCGGTGCTGACGTCGATGCCGAGATCTCCCGGAAGCCCTCCGCGTTGACTCCGACCGCGATCAGGGCGTGCACGTTGACCACCCGCCCGGCTTCACGGACCTTGAGCACTAGCGCGTCGGCAGCAACAAACGTGTAGGGGCCGGCTTCGTCTAGGCCGCAACAAATTCGCCGCCCCCACGCGGACGGCAACTTTGCCCGTGGCCGACATCACCGCACGGCGGGCGTGTTGCACGCAATCTTCATCGAATCTTTGTCGAACCAGCACTGCAGGCTTATCGATCACCGGAAGGGTGACTGATCGAGATGACTAGCCTGACGGATGCGGGATGGGGATGGCGAGGACAGCGCAGGTCGCAGGACATCTGAGCCGCTCCGGTAACACTGAACGAGAGACGCTATGACGAAGTCGACGATTCTCGACGTACACGGATTGAACTGGGCAAGTTCGACGGCGGTAGTGGAGGGCAGCCTGCTTAGACGTCCGGGCGTGACGTCGGTCGAAGCCAATGCGGTAAATCAAACGGCGACCGTCGTTTACGACCCCGCGACCACCTCGGTCGCTGACCTGGCCGGGTGGATACGTGACTGCGGCTTCCACTGCGCGGGGCGGTCGGTGCCAGATCACGTCTGCGATCCGATGTCCGAGCCCCATCACGACCCAGCGGCCACCCTGCACGAGCAGCCAACGTCGGCTTTGTCGCCGACAGCCGGGGAGGTGCATGCGCATGAGGCCGCGCCGGCACGAACTCCGCAAGAAGCGATGGGTCACGGCGGCGGACACGCCGGCATGTCGATGGATCACATGGTCCGCGATATGCGCAACCGATTCCTAGTAGCGCTCGCGTTGTCGATCCCGATCATGCTGTGGTCGCCGATGGGCCGCGACATGTTCGGGTTCACCGTGCCTGCGCCGTTCGGGCTTCGCGATGACGTGTTCACCCTGTTGCTGAGCCTGCCGGTCGTCTTCTACTCGGCGTGGATCTTCTTCGACGGTGCCTGGCGAGCGCTACGGGCCCGCACCTTGGACATGATGGTGCTCGTTGCCGTGGCGGTCGGCGCAGGCTGGCTCTACAGCCTCGGGGTGACGCTGACCGGCGGCGGTGAGGTGTTCTATGAGGCCGCCTCGGTGCTGACGGCGTTTGTTCTGTTGGGGCACTGGTTCGAGATGCGAGCTCGCGGTGGCGCGAACGATGCAATTCGCACCCTGCTCGAGCTGGCGCCCCCGATGGCAGTTGTGCTGCGCGACGGTGAGCCGGTGGAAACTCCCACCGCCGAGGTGGCAGTGGGTGACCTCCTGCTCATCCGCCCAGGTGCCAAGATTCCCGTCGACGGCACGGTGGCCGAGGGAACGTCAGACGTCGACGAGTCGATGGTCACCGGGGAAAGCCTGCCGGTGTCAAAGGCGCCGGACTCGAAAGTGATTGGCGCCTCGATCAACACCACCGGCACGTTGCGGGTCGTGGCAACGAAGGTCGGCTCCGACACGGTGCTGGCACAGATCGTCGCGATGGTTCAGGAAGCGCAGAACTCCAAAGCCCCCGGGCAGCGGTTCGCCGACCGGGCAGCGTTCTGGCTGGTTCTGGTGGCGCTGATCGGCGGCACTGCCACCTTCCTGGTGTGGTGGGCGGTCGGCGCCGGTGTCCAGACCGCGTTGCTGTTCGCCATCACCGTCGTGGTGATCACCTGCCCCGATGCGTTGGGACTCGCGACTCCGACCGCGATCATGGTGGGCACCGGGTTGGGCGCCAAGCGGGGAGTGTTGTTCAAGAATGCGACCGCGCTGGAGACGTCGGCGCGCATCGATACCGTCGTCATGGACAAGACCGGCACGTTGACCAAGGGCGAGCCTGAAGTGACCGACGTCGTCGTCGACGGCATTCCAGAGGATCAAGTACTCGCCATGGTGGCTGCGGTCGAAACTGAGTCCGAGCATCCGCTGGCGGGGGCGATCGTGCGTTACGCGGCCGCGCACGGGATCGCTTCGGCGTCACTGACTGGTTTCCGTAACGTGCCCGGTCACGGAGCTGTCGCGACGGTAGACGGGCGCCGCGTTGCCGTCGGCAATCGCAAGCTGATGGTCGAGGAGGACGTCGAGTTCGGCGTGTTGATGCAACGCCGCGACGAACTCGCCGCCAGCGGACGCACGGCAGTCTTGGTGGGCGTCGACGGCCGGGGAGTCGGTGTCATCGCCTTGGCGGACGCTGTGCGCGAGACGTCTGCCGAAGCGGTGTCCGCGCTGCACGACCTCGGTGTCGAGGTGGTCATGCTCAGTGGCGACAACCAGGCCACTGCCGATCGCATCGCCGCGCAACTGGGAATCGACACGGTCATCGCCGAGGTGCTGCCAGGTGATAAGGCAGCCAAGATCGCTGAGCTGCAACGACAGGGCAAGAAGGTCGCCATGGTCGGCGACGGCGTCAACGACGCACCGGCGCTCGCCCAAGCTGATCTCGGCGTGGCGATCGGTGCAGGCACCGACGTCGCCATCGAAACCGCAGATCTGGTGTTGATGCGATCAGACCCGCTCGACGTCGCGATCGCGCTGCGGATCGGCCGGGGCACGCTACGAAAGATGCGGCAGAACCTTGGATGGGCGGTCGGCTACAACGTGATCGCATTGCCCATCGCGGCTGGGGTTTTCGTACCTTCGCTCGGCTTGGTGCTGCGGCCAGAGATCGCTGCCCTCTCGATGTCAGGTTCCAGCTTCATCGTGGCCGTCAATGCGTTGATGCTGAAGAGATTGAAGCTTCCCGTACCGGCGTCAGCGGAGGCGGGCGCCAAGTCGTAACGCTCCGCGTGCCGTCGCTGTTCTGTGTTTGAGGGACTAGGCGGGTGCGGCCGCAGTCTGAAGTGAGTCGATGGCGGCCTGCATCTTTCGCGTCACTTCGTCGGCGACGTCACGCAAAGCCGGCTCTCCGGTCACCTCGACCAGTATCTGCGGGTTCATCGCCTCGACGATGACGGAGGTGTCGTCTGCACGGTCGGCTCGGACAACGACGTTGCAGGGCAGCAGCAGGCCGATTTGACGGTCCACATTCACTGCCCGGTGAGCCAATGGTGGGTTGCAGGCGCCCAGAATGAGGTACTCCTCCATGTCCTCGCCCAGCTTCGCCTTGAGCGTCGCCTTCATATCGATCTCGGTCAGGACGCCAAAACCCTGCTCTGTCAGGGCGGCTCGGGTGCGAGCGACAGCGTCGGCGAACGACGTCTGCAGCGCTGTCGACAGTGAGATGGTCATTCCGGTCCTCTCGATGGTCCTGTGGGGCGAACATAGCCAAGGCTGCGCCGCGGACCTCCCGACGCCAAGGGCGGTTGCCGTTCTTTATCGAATCTTCATAGAACGACTAGTCGGGCCATACCGCCGGCGCGAATGCTCGAAGACAGGTCGGGATACCCGCGCGTCAACTGGGCGCGCTGCAGCCGCATCGACCGTGGAACCCGGGAAGGGACTTGTTGTGATGAAGAGGAAGACGCTGGCCGTCGGTGCGGCCACCTTGGCGGCGCTGGTAACCGTTGGTGCGTGTAGTAATACCAGCACTACGCAGGGAGCTTCGTCGTCGTCGTCGGTGTCGGCGCCTTCGTCGACATCGGCCGCCGAAGTCCACAATCAGGCTGATGCCATGTTCACCCAGCACATGATCCCGCATCACCAACAGGCCATCGAGATGAGCGACATGCTATTGGGTAAGCAGGGAATCGACCCGCGAGTGGTGGACCTGGCCAAGCAGATCAAGGCTGCTCAGGCTCCCGAGATCGAACAGATGCAGGCCTGGCTCACGCAGTGGGGCATGTCCACGATGCCGATGATGCCCGGGATGGACGACATGCCGGGTCACAGTGGGATGCCCAGCGCCAGTGCCGCGCCCAGCGAATCCGCTACGCCGACTCATTCGATGATGCCTGGAATGCCGGGCATGCCCGGTATGGGTGATATGCCGGGGATGGAGGGCATGATGTCGGAGGAGGACATGGCCGCCTTGCAAAACGCCCAGGGGGTGGAAGCCTCCAAGTTGTACCTGACGCAGATGGTCAAGCATCACGAGGGTGCAATTACCATGGCGCAGAAAGAGATCAAGGACGGCCAGTTCCCCGAGACGGTCGCGTTGGCGCGCTCGATCGTCACCAGCCAGCAGCAGGAAATCGACACCATGAACAAGATCCTGGCCTCGTTGTAGAAGTCGGGTCATGGCAGCGTTTCGCGCGAGTCATATTGCGCGACAACGCTGTCGAGTTCCATTAGTCGTCACGGCGGTCCGTGCGTGCGGGTAGCTCGATGGTGAAGGTACTGCCCAGGCCTGGTCCGCGGCTGGCCGCAGTGATGCGGCCGCTGTGGGCTTCGGTGAGTGCTTTGGCGATGGCCAACCCGATCCCCGCGCCGCCGTGGCTTCGATCGCGGGCCACATCGGCGCGGTAGAAGCGTTCGAACACGTGCGGGAGGTGCTCGGCAGCGATGCCATCACCATTGTCGCGCACGGTGATGATCACTTCGCCGGGCTTTGCCGTCGCGTCGACCTCGACGCGGCCTCGCGCGGGGGTGTGGCGCAGAGCGTTGTCGAGAAGGTTCCCGATCACCTGTGCGAGGCGCAGAGGGTCTACCCACACCTCGGGCAGCGGGTTCGCGGCGTCGAAGGTCAGCGCGACGTCCTTCTCCGCGTATCGGTCGGCTGCGGCAGACACGGTGGTGACGATCGCGGCCTGGGGGTCGATCCACTGCGGTGTGACCGCGCCGGGACCTTCCTCGGCTTGAGCGAGCGCGGCGAAGTCATCGGAGAAGCGCACCAACCTGCTGGCTTGATCGTTGAGCACGGCAACCGTCTCGGGGTCAAGGGTTTTCACTCCGTCCTCGACGGCCTCGATGTAGGCCTTGAGTACCGAGACGGGTGTCCTAATCTCATGGGCGAGGTCACCGAAGAGTTGGCGCCGGGTGGTCTCGACCGATTCGAGCCGTTCGGACATCCGATTGAACGCGCGGGACAGGTTCGCGAAATCCTCCCCCAAGCGCAGCGGCGACACACGGATGTCATAGCGGCCGTCGGCGACTGCAGTGGCGGCCGATGCGACCTCGGCGATGGAGTGCTGCAGGCGACGGCTGAAATACCAGGTCACAACCAGCGCGGTCAATGCGGCTACGCCGATCGCCACCGCGACTGAGATTGCGGTGGCGTAACGGTAGGCCTCCTCGGCATGGAACTGTTCATTGGATGAGTGAGGAAGTCCGGCGCGGGTCAGGTGTTCCCGAAACAGCGGTGGACCGACGATGACGGCGACGACCCCGGTGGTTGCGCCGCCGGCGAGGAGCACCAAGGCTTGCGCCAGCAGGAGTCTTGCCCCGACTCCAGGACTGTGCCGCGACCTGGGTTGAATGCTCGTGTCTGTCCTCATTGGCCGCTTCCCATTCGGTATCCGACTCCGCGGACCGTGATCACATAGCGCGGGTCGGCGGGGTCATCCGACAATTTGCGGCGCAGATGTCCAATGTGGACGTCGACGAGATGTTCGTTGCCGCCCCAGGAGTCTCCCCAGACGGCCTCGAGGAGTTGGCGGCGGCTGAAGACCACGGCCGGCCGCGACGACAACGCCGCTAGAATGTCGAACTCAGTGCGGGTGAGCAGAACTGGTTCGTCGTCGATGAATACCTGTCGGCCCGCAACGTCGATGGACAACGGCCCGAAGGCCCGCGGCGGGGGTTCGTCGGCCGCGGCCGCAGCACTGGTCGGCGTTGCGACGGTGCGAGGCCGGCGCAACATTGCGCGGATCCGCGCGACCAGTTCGCGGGGACTGAAAGGTTTGGTGACATAGTCATCGGCACCGACCGACAGGCCCACGATGGTGTCCATTTCGGTATCGCGTGCGGTCAGCATTACCACGTAGGCATCGGAGAACGTGCGCAGTTGGCGGCATACCTCCACGCCGTCGATGCCCGGCAACGCGAGATCCAAGATGACCACGTCCGGGTCGATCTCACGGGCCTGGGCCAAGGCGTCGGCTCCGCTGTGGGCGAGGCTGACGTCAAACTGCTCGCGTCTGAGGTAGCTCGCCACGACTTCGGCCAGCGGTACCTCGTCGTCGACCACCAATGCTCGATATCCCGCCGAAGGGGTGGCCGCAGGCTTGTCCATGTCTTCATCGTGCCGCCCCGAAGGGATTCAGGAACCCGCGACCCAGGTCTTGAGTGAATCTTCATAAAACCATCGTCGATTCGCTACTCGGCGGCATGAGTGTGGAATGCGAAGAAGGAGACGACCCGATGACGTGGTGGAACGAAGCCGGCGCCCACTGGGGTTGGGGTGGCTGCCTGCTGGCCATCGTGATGCTTCTTGCGTTTTGGGGAGCTGTGATCGCGGCGCTGGCGGCGCTACTCGGGGCGAACAGGCCGCAGCGTCGGGAGGACATCGAAACTCAGCGCGACGCACAGGTACCCGGCCTCACCATTGATGATTGCGTCGCAACGACGAAACCCCCGCACTGCCGATGAACGGTGGGAGCGTCGGCACGACGATATTGACACGACGCACGTTCCTGGCGGCCACCCTCGCCGCGAGTACCGCCGCCATGGCCGCGTGCGGAAAGCCCACAAGTGTCAACCCGGCTACGGATCCGATCGCGGTCGCTGAAGCCGCGCGGCCCCACACCGGGCGCACCGTCACCGCGGCGTTGACACCTGGGCCGGCGGACATCGACCTGGGCGGACCCGTCGCCCGCACACTGGCGTACAACAACAGCGTTCCCGGACCGTTGATCCGCGCCGACGTCGGCGACGAACTGGCGATCAGCGTCACCAACGGTCTGGACCAGCCGTCTTCGCTGCACTGGCATGGCATCGCGCTGCGCAACGACATGGATGGCGCAACGCCGGCGACCCCGAACATCGACCCGTCATCGAACTTCACCTACCGGTTTTCCGCGCCTCATCCCGGTACCTACTGGGCGCACCCGCACACCGGCCTCGACGCCGACTACGGGCTCTACGCGCCGGTCATCATCGACGATCCGGCCGAGCCGGCACGCTACGACGCCGAGTGGATCGTGGTGCTCGATGACTGGACCGACGGAATCGGTTCCAGCCCGCGGCAGCTCTACGAGGGGCTGCGTCCCGTCTCGGGGGCCGGCGGCCATTCGGGTGGCATGCCCGGTATGCCCGGCATGAGCGGAACACCTGGAATGCCAGGGGTTCCCGGTGTCGGAGGCGTTGGCGCGAGCGCACTTCTCGGGGGCGACGCGGGTGACGTCAGCTATCCGTTCTACCTAGCGAACGGTCGCATTGCGGCGGCACCGACCACTTTCACCGCTCGCCCTGGGCAGCGGATAAGGATGCGGATCATCAACGCCGGGTCCGATACCGCTTTTCGGGTCGCGCTGGCCGGACATCGGATGACTGTCACCCATACCGACGGTTTCCCTGTGGTGCCGACCGAGGTGGACGCGCTGCTGATTGGCATGGGTGAGCGCTATGACGTGTTCATCACCACCGGTGACGGCGTGTTCCCCTTTGTCGCCTCGGCCGAAGGGAAGAACGCGCTCGCGCGAGCCCTACTGTCCACCGGCGCCGGTGCCGCACCCGATCCGACGTTCATGCCACCCGAACTGCAGCGCCGGGTCGGCACCGTCGGCGTGTTCACCGCCGCGCCCGAGGCGGTCTTGGATGTCACCAGGGCCGATGTCGCCCTGTCGGCCCGGCTTTCCGGTTCCATGGCGTCCTACGACTGGACGATCAACGGCAGACCGTTCGAAGACACCGTCCCACTGACTGTGAGGCAAGGCCAGAAGGCGACGTTGACCTTCGCCAATACCACCATGATGTGGCATCCCATGCACCTGCACGGTCACACCTTTCAAGTGATCAAGCCGGACGGGACTCCGGGCCCACGCAAGGACACCGTCATAGTTCTGCCGATGCAGGAGCTGACGGTGGCGCTCGCCGCCGACAACCCGGGCGTCTGGATGATGCACTGCCACAACACCTATCACCAGGAAGCCGGCATGATGACGAGCCTGAACTACTCGCCCTAGCCCGGTGCCGCGCCCTTCGCACGGTCAGCGGCGATGAGGCCCAAAGACCTTGAAGCGCAGTGCTCTTGACTCTTTCGGGACGAGACGCAAACCGTAAGACTGTGGCCAATCGGCCACGGATACATCAAGAGGAGGAACGGTCATGATGTTTTGGTACGACCACGACATGGGTTGGTGGGGATACGCGGGGATGGGCGTCGGGATGGTGCTGTTCTGGGGCTTGATCATCGTCGGTATCGTCGCTCTGATCAGATACACCACGGGCAGCTCACAAGCGCCACGCGGTGACGCGCCCACAGCCGAACAACTGCTAGCGGCGAGATTCGCCAGTGGCGAGATCGACGAAACGCAGTACCGCGAACGATTGGCGATACTGCGCGAGGCTGTGCGTCGATAACTGACGCCAGCGCCAAGCCCGCGGCGGGGGAGTTCCGCGCCGCGGGCGTATTCGCTAAGCGTGAGGTGCCCAGCCCGGGGTTATGGTGCGGTGTGGGCCCTGCGGTACTCGTCGCCCCCTGGCTGCACTGTCGCAACGTGGACGTCTTCCGTCTGCCCAGGGGATGCGCTGCTGGTGAACCGGCGAAGTCGCAGGCTGTTGCTGACCACGAAGACCGAGCTGAAGGCCATTGCGGCGCCGGCGATCAGCGGATTGAGTAGGCCCAGTGCCGCTAAGGGAAGTGCGGCGACGTTGTAGGCGAAGGCCCAGAACAGGTTTCCCTTGATGGTCCTCAGGGTTGACCGGGCCAATCGAATGGCGTCGGCGGCTGCGCGCAGATCACCACGTACCAGTGTCAGGTCGGATGCCTCGATGGCGACGTCGGATCCGGTGCCCATCGCCAGGCCCAGATCGGCCTGTACCAGTGCGGCGGCATCGTTGACGCCGTCGCCGACCATGGCGACGGTTCGCCCCTGCGCTTGCAGGCTTTTGATGGTGTCGACTTTGTCGGCAGGGAGGACTTCGGCGATCACGTCGTCGGGGTCGATGCCGACCTCTGCGGCGACGGCGAGGGCGGCGCGCCGATTGTCGCCGGTCAGCAGAAACGGACGCAGGCCGAGCTTGCGGAACTGGCCGATGGCGTCCGCGGAGGCGCCCTTCACCGTGTCGGCGACGACGATGACGCCGCGCACCACCCCGTCCCAGGCCACCCATACCGGGGTGTGGCCCTGGGACTGAGCGTGTTCGGCGGCGGAGGTGAGGTCGTCGGGGGCTGTCAGCGACCAGTCGTCGGTAAGCCAGCTGAGCCGGCCAACCAGGACCGCATGGCCGGCGACGACGCCGCTGACGCCGTAGCCGTTGTGGTTGGAGAAGTCTTCGACCGCTGGCAGCGTGCCGCCGGCGGCTGCTGAGGCGGCGATCGCTTCCGCGATGGGGTGTTGAGACGCGCTCTCCAAGGCTCCCGCGAACTCGAGGAGCTCATCGGAGTTCTGCCCTGCGCCGGGATGCACCCCCATGAGACTCATGCGGCCGGTGGTGACGGTTCCGGTCTTGTCGAGCACGATGGTGTCGACTCGGCGGGTGGACTCGAGCACCTGCGGTCCCTTGATCAGGATGCCCAGTTGGGCGCCGCGGCCGGTGCCGACCATGAGGGCGGTGGGGGTGGCCAGGCCGAGCGCGCACGGGCAGGCGATGATCAGGACGGCGACTGCCGCGGTGAATGCGACTGTCGCTGAATGGCCGGTGAGCAGCCAGGCCGCCAGCGTTGCGACCGACAGCGCCAGGACGATGGGTACGAAGACCGCCGAGACCCGGTCAGCCAGGCGCTGTACCGATGCCTTGCCGTTCTGGGCGTCTTCGACCAGGCGCGCCATCTGCGCGAGTTGGGTGTCGGCGCCGATTCGGGTGGCGCGGACGAGCAGTCGGCCACCGGCGTTGACGGTGGCACCGGTGACGTGGTCGCCGGGGCGGACCTCGACGGGCACGGATTCCCCGGTGAGCATCGATGCGTCGACTGCCGACGAGCCGTCGGTCACGACCCCGTCGGTGGCGATCTTCTCACCCGGTCGCACCACAAATACGTCTCCGACGCTAAGTTCTGCTGTTGGAATGCGGATTTCGGTACCGTTGCGCACGACGGCGACGTCTTTGGCGCCCATGTCGAGCAGGGCCCGCAGCGCGGCACCGGATCGTGTCTTGGCGCGCGCCTCGAAGTAGCGGCCGGCCAGAATGAACACCGTCACCGCGGCGGCGACTTCGAGGTAGATGTGCTCGGTCTCGGAACCCGCGTCGGGTAGCAGACTGAAGGCCATCCTCATCCCCGGCATGCCGGCGTGTCCGATGAACAGCGCCCACAGTGACCACAGGTACGCGGCGCTGACGCCCAGTGAGATCAGGGTGTCCATCGTGGCGGCGCGGTGGCGGGCGTTGGCCCACGCTGCGCGGTGAAACGGCAGGGCGCCCCACACCACGACGGGAGAGGCCAAGGTCAGCGCGAACCATTGCCAGTTGGTGAATTGCAGCGCGGGGATCATCGACATCGCGATCACGGGCACGGTCAGCACCAGGGAGATCAGCAATCGGCTCCGCAAGGAGTCGGCTTCGCCCGCGTCCGGGCCGGAATCGGTCGGGGCCGCGTCATTCGCCGCCGCGGGGGCGGTTGCGGTGTAGCCGGTCGCTTCCACCGCGGCGATCAACACTGCCGGATCGACGGAGTTGGGGTAGTCCACCTTGGCCTTTTCGGTGGCGTAGTTGACGCTGGCCGCGACCCCATCGATCTTGTTCAGTTTCTTTTCGATCCGGGCTGCACATGATGCACAGGTCATCCCGCCGATCGACAACTCGATGCTGTGGGGTTGATCGACACCGACGGTGTGATTCGGCAGGCTCATGCTCTGTCCTTTGGTTCGGGGTTCGCGCAGGGTGAGTGCTAGCGAGGTTGATCGGTGGATAGGCGGTAGTCGCCGGCCTCGTCGAGTGCGGTGGTGATCTGCTCGGTGGTCAGTGGTGGGTCGCTGGAAACCGTCACTGTGGATATGCCGCCGGCAACCAGATTGACATGAACGTCGGTGACACCGGTGAGTGCGCCGAGTTCTGCGCTCACCGCGGCGATGCAGTGGCTGCAGGTCATGCCGGTCACGGCGTAGGACTTGGTGGTTGTGGTCGTGCTCATGGCGTTCTCCTTGACCGATGCTGGTGGGTGTGTGTCCGAGGACCTCGGTGCGCAGCACCTGCAGCCCGAGGAGGTGGGGGGAATCAGGGGCAGGGTGGCGGTGAGCTGTCGGGTCATTTCTGGCCACTTTCGCTTGCGGGATGGGCGGTTTCGGATGTGTGCTCAGGAACGGACGAGACGCGCGATTGCTGCCGAGGCTTCATCGATCTTCTGCTCGGCGATGTCGCCGCCCTGGTGGACTGCGTCACGGACGCAATGGGAAAGATGTTCGTCGAGAAGCGACAACGCCACCGACTCCAACGCTTTGGTTGCCGCCGATATCTGGGTGAGCACGTCAATGCAGTAGGCGTCCTCGTCGACCATGCGTGCAAGGCCGCGGACCTGCCCCTCAATTCTGCGCAGTCGCTTGAGATGTGCGTCCTTCGAGGCTGCATACCCGGGTGTCGCCGTATCCATGACTCCTCCTCCGTAATACCCCATAGGGGTATACAAAGCAATATACCCCTATGGGGTATCAATCTGTCAAGGGGCCAACGTCACCAGAAGTGCGACGGATACCTCAGCTGCATGACCGGGCTCGCCCGCGTGGGCGACGAGGGTGTGCAATTCAGCGTGCCGATTGGCCCTCCCGCGTGCGGCGCATCAGCCCGCCGCATGATCATCAAGCCGACCCGCCCCGTTGCTCATGGGTTCCCGCGCGGGTCGATTACTTTGGCCGCACCTGATTCCATGTGATTCCTGAGCTGCCAGATGTTGGAGCCGACCATGTAGGTGTTAATCGCAGGATCTGGTGTGATCTTCAGGAAGCAGATTCGCGTTTCGCCGCGGCGGTAAGACTCTTCGTAAGCCTTGAGGATTCGGCGGCCGATCCAGAACTGGCGGAAGGCATCCCGCCCTTCGTCGTCAGTCCAGTCGAGGATCTTCGCGTGTCCGCTCAACTGGAGGGTTGCTGGTGGGAGGAACCACAGGAGCCGCCTCGGCAGCGGAACCACGAGCGAGACCCGCGGATGCCGCGCGACATTGCGCGCCTTCTTCAGGTGCCGGCGGGTCATTACGAAGATGGAGATGGCACCGCCGAGCTCAGACACGCGGTAGTTGACTCCCGCTGAGCACGGTTTGCCCTCTTCGTCGGTCGTCGAAAGTACCGCAAACGTTTGCTTCCGTAGATGGCCGAGAACGACCTCGAACGTGACAGGGTGATTCTTCACCTTGACGTCCGGTGGCTCGGTGACCGACGCAGGGCGGGGAGTCGTTGGAAAGAGCCCGTGGCGTGGACACCGGGGTGCATGCGCGGACGGGGTACCTGCCAGGCCCACTCCCGGAAGGTCACGACAGCACCGCCACCAGCGTCGCCACGATCCAGAGTGCCGCCGCAGCGGAGAGCAGCCACCGAAATGTCGAGTGCAGCGCGAAATTCACCAACGCCATGACCCCAATCGACGATGCGCCGGCGACCGCCAGTACCGCCACTGCCGACGACTCGGCATTACGAACGTCGGTGGCTGCCAGGTAGATGGTGAGTGTCCCGGTAGCCACTGCGTATCCGCCAAGGACGATGAACACCAGACGCAGCCACTCACGCAGGCTCGGTAGGGCAGCATCGATCTCGCCCGTGGTGCGGCGTAGATAGCGCAAGTCCTCGGGCAGCAGTGCAGGCCGGGCCAACACAAAGAACCCCCCAATCCCGACGAGGATCGCGCCACCGACTCCGAACAGCCATGCCGCGGCGATCATCAGGTCAGCTTCCCGCCGCGGGTGAGGACAACTGAGGCCACGATCAATAGCCCACCCAGCCAGACGAACCCAGTTAGTAATGGCCAGGTTTCGTCGAAACGTGAGGTGAGACTGGTATCGAATAGCAACCGGGTCACGCCGTACCCGGGAAGAAACTGGGCCCACTCCTGAGGTACAGGGCGGAGCATCGGACTTTGGATGATTCCCAGATCGAGAAAAGGGATCAAAAATGCGACGAACACCCCCGCGACCTTGCCCAGCAGTGGCCCGATGACTACACCGATCAGGGCGTAGATTGCGGCGATCAGCAGGTTGGCAGCAATGTAGCCCGGCCACTGCCTGGCGTCGAAGACGGTCGCGGTAACCCCCATGGTGGCCGCCGTGATGACGATGGCGGCTACGGCGACCACGCCCAATCGGGCAGCCAGCACCACGCCAGTGCGGTAGCCGGCCAGCCGCAGGCGTCGGTCCCCGCCGGCAGCATCGACCACTACGAACATCCCAACCAGTGCAGCCAGCGCACCGATGCCGATCGGGGCCATCGCTCCGGCGTGTACCTCGGGAAACCAGAACGACTGGTTTGAAACGGCGCCGTTCTCGGTGACCGACACCATTAGAGATCGCCCCGGCGTGGTCACCTTCGCCAGCAGCACGAACGCCGCCGGCACAATAACTAGCAGCACCAACAGCGCGCCGTTTCGCCGCAGATCGACCAGACCGAACCTCAGCGCAGTCGGTAACTGGCCGGCCGTGCGCTGACGCCGTCGCGCGGTGCGAGAACCCGCCGTTACCAACGCGCCGGCCACAGCAAGAGCGCCGAGCATCCAAACCGAGGCGAGGCCGAGATCGCCGAGCCGTCCAGCGTGGTGCGAGGGCGTGTCGACAGTCCACAACGTGACGAAGTGAGTGGGAAACCAGCGAGTGAACACGTAATCGCCGCCGCTGCCGGCAGGCCCGACGAACACGTCGATCATCCAGATCAACAAGATGATCACCGCACCGTTGACCGGATTGGCAACCGCTATCCCTACTAGCGCACCGATCGCCAGGTAGATGACCGAGAACATCAGCGTACCGACGATCACCCGGACCGGATGGTCGATACCGACACGCACGGCCAACGCGGCGAGCGCCACTCCCGAGACGAGTCCCGCCATGAGCAGACCGGTGCCCGCCCGGGCAGCGAGCAACCGCGCCGCTGGTAAGCCGACCAGTTGCAACCGCTTGTCCGCGCGTCGCGCCGAGTGGATCTGGAAGTACATTGCGAGCCCCGACAGGAAGCC
This sequence comes from Mycobacterium sp. PSTR-4-N, assembly GCF_022348085.1. GTDB lineage: Bacteria > Actinomycetota > Actinomycetes > Mycobacteriales > Mycobacteriaceae > Mycobacterium. Next base: position 113,883 of record NZ_JAKRFN010000007.1, read on the forward strand.
AGCTGCCCAGCCGGCGGTCGCCGTTTGGGTTGCGATGCCGGGTCGTCCCCGTAACAGTTCCATCGCGTCGGCGATCGAACCGGCCGCGACCAGCACGAACACGAGCGGCACCAGGACCAGCATGATCAGGTTCACCGGGTTGCGAACATAGTCGGCGATGAAGCTGCGGGTCAGCAGCAGCGTCGGCCGCCACTGCTCATGGGCTGCGGTCGTCACTGGGGACCCCCTGCCCTCCGTACTGTCCCTCGCATAGCCGCCCGTCACACAGCTTGACGATGCGATCGAAGCGGTGCTCGTCAGCGACGAAGTGGCTAATAATCAGCACCGACCGTCCGTCGTCGCGACGACGGGCCACCAGATCCCAGAACTTCAGATAGGTGTCCCAATCGAAGCCGGCATAGGGCTCATCCAGCAGCAGCACTTGCGGGTCGGCCAGCATCGCCAATGTCAGGTTGAGCTTGGCCAGCGTGCCGCCCGACAACCGATCCGCCCGTGTGCCGGCGTATCGTTCAAATCCCAACGCCTCGTAAAGATCTCGGCGCGCGCGCCGTTCGGCCTCATGCGCCATACGGTAGGCGCGCGCGAACAGCTCAAGGTGCTCATCACAGGTCAGGCGTTCATACACCACCGGCTGCTGCGGGCAATAGCCCAGCACGCCGGAGCGGACCACCGTGCCCGCGTCTGGGGCAAGCTCGCCAACCAAGATCTTCATGATCGTTGACTTGCCTGAGCCGTTCTCCCCAACAAGACCGACCACTTCGCCAGGCTGCAGCGTCAGATCGACGCCGCGCAGCACCTGCTGGTGGTGCGAGATCGGCCAGGTGCCGCGGCGAAACGACTTCTCGATACCGCCGGCCGTTAACACCGCGGCGGCGGCCTCGACCACCGGCAGCTTCGTTATGTCGTCGGTCCCAGTGGTGTGATTCATGACCGACCTCCTCCGTGGGAGCCGTCGGTGCTGGGCGGTGGCGAGGCGCCGGTGGGCAGGGGCGGCGGTGTCGGGCGATGCCAGGCGGTGCGGCTGTCACCGGAGTGAGCGGTTTCCGGCACGGTTTGGGGACGAGATCGCAAGTGCGGCAGGAATGCCGGAGTGCGTGCCGTGTACGCGTTCCATGCGGGGCCGAATTGGTCCGCCGCGTCGCGTTCTTCGCTGCGCGCCAGCCGCGCGTAGACGTAAACCAGCACTGGGAACATCATCAGTGTGGGAATCGTCGGCCACTGCAGCAAGAAGCCGAGCATGACTAGTAGGAAGCCGTCGTATTGCGGGTGACGTACCCAGGCATACGGGCCGGTTGTGGCGAGTCGATCGGCTTGGGCGGCCGCATGCAAGTGTCGCCAGGCGACCGCGATCAGCCAGAAACCGCCACCGATCGCCGCGTAGCTGGCCAGATGAAAGGGGCTCAGGTGCGGGTCGCCGGTCCAGCCGATGAGGTCGTTCCACAGGTGCCCGCCGGCGTGGGTGTCACGTAGGAGCGGGAAGCGCGATCCCAGCCAGCCGCCGAGCAGGTACACGGTCAACGGGACGCCGTACATCTCGGTGAACAACGCCACCAAGAACGCGGTGTAGCCGCCCATCGCCCGCCAATCTCGATGCGTTCTCGGACGAAAGAAGCTCAGCCCAAAAGCCATGAACAACAACGTGTTCACGATCACCAGCGGCCATAATCCGTAGGCTGCATCTGCCATCGTCAAGACCTTCTGATCGGTGATGGACGTGGAGGTTTATGACCGTCCCGCAGAGTCGCGATGCTCCGGCGTATCGGACCGGTCATGCTTAGTGTCGTTACCGTGCCCGCCGCCCATTCCGCCCATCATGAACATCATCATCAATGGGCATGCCAGCGCAAAGAGCAGCAGCGCCGACGTCGACAGCGGAACGCCGATGGCCAGCGCAGTTACGAAAGCGGCGGCCAAGGCCAAGGCGTACCAGGGTAGGTACTGTGTTTTCATCTCGAGGTCCTTCCGTTCGGGCCGCCCTCAAGCATGCGCTTCTACCCTGGCGATGCCCATGGAACTACGTACGTGATACGTAGGACGAAAGTCCCTGTCTGATTCGCCCAGAGGCCCTATGGCGGACCCGCCAACGCGATCGTTCTCGTCGGCGTCGGCGTCGGCGTCGGCGTCGGTGCTGGCATCGGCGGTAGGCGTCGCATCCGGTCTACGGCACGGTCATCACGAGCCGGCCGGTGTGAAACCCGATCACCACAGTCGGACGATCGGACACGCGGACGATCACGGTCGTGCGGCGCCACCCGCTACGTAGCCGGTCGTCGAGTCAACCGGCACGCCAGCGACACCGGCGCCTGTCGAGGCTCTTTCGCCTGAGTCGCTTCACCACGAAGCGGGCGTTGATCACATATACGATCAGTAGTGAGTCAACCGCGGCCCGGTGGACTGGTACGTCGAGAACTTCGTCAGGTGTACGTGATGGGGGCAAAATGGCGCCTTGCTGACTGTCGCACCACCTACTGGGAGTGCCTTCGTTAGATCTGCCAGTCTTGGGCGCCGTCGTTTTGGTTGTAGGTGCCGACGGAGTTCTTGACGACCACGGGGTCTCCACTGCCGAAGTTGTCATAGAACCATTGAGCGTTGGCCGGACTGAGGTTTGGACACCCGTGGCTGACATTGCGCTTGCCTTGATCAGCGACTGACCAGGGCGCACCGTGAACGAAGATGCCGGCGTTGTTGATCCGCACCGCGTCTTGAACTTTTAGCTTGTAACCTTCGGCCGCGTCGACCGGCACACCATAGGTGGAGGAGTCCATCACCATGTCGGCGAACTTCTCGAGCACGTAGTAGGTGCCGTTGGGTGTTTCGTATCCCGGCTTTCCCAAAGACACCGGCATGGTCTTCTCGAGTGAGCCGTTGCGCATGACCTCCATTTGGAGGGTGGCGTTGTCGATGGTCGCCACCAACGAGTCGCCGGTGCGGAAGCTCGATTTCGTGCCGCTGGCATCGATGTTCACCGTTGTGTTGGGGGGCCAGAAGTCGATGGGCCGCCATCTGAGTTGGGTCGCGCTCATCCAGTAGAACTTCCCGGGGACCGCGGGGGTGGAGGAGATGTGAACGGCTTGCTCGGCCAGCGCGCGGTCGGCGATCGGCCGTTGGAAGTTGATAATGATCGGCTTGGCCACCCCGACCATCGCGCCGTTGACGGGATTGAACGTCGGCGGCGCGAACACCGGTTCGCCCTCGTAGGGTGCAGGGTTCTGCCCAGGCGGTGTGGGCCCGGCCGGGGGCGCCGGCCGTGAAAGATCACTTAGCGGACCCTGGATCGAACCGGGGGGGAGGACGAACGGTTCTGGCGGGGATCCCGGCATTGCCATCGGATCGATCGGCGCCGGCGGTCCGGGAAGGGGCGGCTCCGCCGCGGCGGAGCCGGTGCTCAGCATTAGTGCGCCGGCGAGGCCAGTCGCGGCCGACATCAGTCCCAGCTTACGCACTCGCCGCCGCTCCATAACCGGTCTCCTCGCCTAGATTCTTCCGCCGTGCAACCCAAGAAGCACGACGAGTACTTCCAAATCTACTACCTACGTACGTTGGCAGTAGGTCGACCGATTTCGCTTACCGTGCGGTGCGGCAGTGGCTCCGTGTGGACAACCGCCACGTACGTCCGTAACCTAATCGTGATCTACGTATCGAGACCGTACTTGGTTCCTGGGCAACTAAAGGACATCCGACGTCGTGATCCTTGAACCGATCCGGCGGATCTCCCGTTCGCTGGTGCGGTCGCTTGTCGGCGCGGTCGCTGTTGCGCGCGGATCGCGACCGGTCACTTTGGTTGACCAAAACGGTCGTTATCGGCGTTAAATCGAGCGTGGAAACTGGCGCTAATTATGGCGTGATGTGGTAGATTGGCGGTATGGTGAACATCAGGCCGAACCGGATGCGCTCAATCACGGACGCACGCAACGCATTCAGCACCCTCGTCGGTGATGCGGAGAACGGACTCACCACCCACATCATTAAGGGCTCGACCGTGGTAGCTCACCTGGTGCCGGCCACTGCGCCCGTCCTTGACGACCCCAACCTGCGGCTAGCGATGATCGCGGCGCTCACCGCCAGCGAGGCTGCTGCGGCAGGCGCAAACGAATGGCGTGAGGCCCGCCTCTGGCATGCCGGCGATACCGTCGGACGCCTGTTGGCCTGGACGTGGCGCGCCGACTCGGACCTGTGCATGAGGGCCTTCGCGTCGTTTCATGATCACCTGCAACGCGTCGTCGGCGCGACCCTCAGCCTGAGTGCCATTTGGCCGGGCATTGAAGTGGCGCTAGGTGTGGCCCTCGACGAGGGCGAGACTGCTGCCCTGTTCCGATACCTGGACCAGCACTACGACGACTATTACCTCGGGCCGTACCGCAGCGCCGGGACCGTGTAGCCCGCATAGCAACCTAGAACCGTCACATGACGAAATGCGTTAATTTACAGAGCGATTGCCTGACACCGGAGGTATAAAAACATGACCCATGCATCGCCAAACGACGGCGAAAAGCCACTTGGAAGGGGCTGCGGAACAGCTCGATCCGTACCGCTGTCGTGCCAGATGCGACGTAGGGCGGCATCACACTGCACCAGGGCGTCACACTGGCGCACAGATGATTCGTCACCGTGACGAATCAAGGCACCGCCTGCGCGTATCGAACGTATGATCGAATGATGGCAGGCGGGTTGCGGTGGACTCGACGGGGGTGGGTCGAACCGGGACCGCCGCCGACGTGCCTGAACGGCCATCCGCTCGGCCCGGGTCGGGTGCTGGTCGGTAGCCAGGCGTGCGCGTGCGGCGTCATGCACCGCGTCTTTCATTGCCGCGCTTGCGACTCGACCACTTACCGGCCACCTCGGCACGACCGGTGCTTTGACATCAACTGCGACGGGCGGCGCGCACCCACATTTGATGAAGACGGCACATGATGTGTGCGATTCTGGCAACTGCATAAGACGAAAAACACTGCAGCGCAACGGAATTAAGCCAATAACGGCCGTTATGGTCAACTAAAGTGACCGGTCGCGATCCGCGCAGCCCTGTCTCTCTGCGAACCAAAAAGGCGCGTCATGTGTCTGTAGCACGTCTCGGCGGAGCCCCCAGGGATCGAGCGCCTACGAACGGAAGCTTGGGCGTCCGTGTGCGACGAGGCAACGACGGTGTGCGTCACCACGGAGGTCCAGCCAGCGGCGCGTGATTCGTCACGGTGACAAAAGCGCGCTGAATCTGCAGACTTCGCAGTGCATCTCGCTGTCTTCATGGATAATAGTCATTATCCATGAAAAATGGTTCGCGATCGTGACCTGGATCGAGCGGACCTACCACCGATGCTGCCGGCAACGTGCCCTCGGCAGGCTCACCCGGAGTCGAACTACTCCACACACCAGTCGCAACCGCGGCCCGAAATTCGCACACCGCGAGTCAACTGAACTCGGGGCAGTCTGGGGCCCGACGGGTCGCTGATTGAGGCCTTCCCCTACGACCTCTAAGTTATGAGCCGGTCAGTCGCCGTCTCAAGCGGTCAACCGTGTCCTGAATACCCAGGTCAGGTCACTTAGTGCGTCTCCAGCGTCATTCTCGTTAGGCCTCGTCTCGCGCTTTACACCCTGTTTCGTTCACAAATCCGTTCACACCTGAAGCTGAAGCTCGCGGCTCAGTTGCCGACTTCCCTGAGCTTGTATATGCCATCCACTTCCCGCATCGGGTCTGGCTGCGTGCGCTCGCGGCGAGGGTTCCTTCACCCTCCGTTGTGATGCCTACGCCGCGAGTCCCAGCTCGACGGCGTTGGTGAAGGCGTCATCGATGAGCACCACGGTGCGGTTCCGCGCATCCAGGATCGACGCCGCGATGGACGCCCGGTAACCGGATCCGCAGTGCACCCACACTTCACCGGCGGGGACCTCTTCGGCGCGGGCCAGCAGTTCGTGCAGCGGGATGTTCACCGCCCCCGGCACGTGGCTCTCGGCGTATTCGCTGTCCTGCCGAACGTCGAGGACGGTGGTGGCGTCGGAGGGAATGCCGGACGACAGCTGCGTGAAGTCGGTCACCCGGTAGGTGCGCAGGGCGCTGCCGGCGCTCATGTCGTCGATGGCGCCGGTCGCGGCGCCGCGCACCTCGTCGACGCCGATGCGGACCAATTCGCGTCGTGCCTCGACAATCTGCTTCGGGTCGTCCGCGATCAGGGTCAGCGGGGCACCCCACTGGTACAGCCAGCCCAGATAAGTGACGAATGAGCCCGAGAGTTCGAAGCCGAGGGTGCCGGCCAGATGCCCTGCGGCGAAGGCTGTTCGGCTGCGGAGGTCAACGACCCATTCGCCGGTGTCGATGCGCCGGCGCAGTTCGTCGGGGTCGACGGTCGCGGGCATGGTCAGGTCCACCGGGGCCGGCCCCGCTGCGTTGATCACTCCCATGTGTGCGTAGTACGCCGGGTATGCCGATAGCGCCGCGAGGAGGTTCTCGACGTATGCCTCCTCATCGGAGGTGAGTGCCGGGTTGGTGTGGCGCTGCTCGCCGATGGTGGACGTGTCACCGCTGGCCGGCGTTGCCGAGCAGAAGCTCCCGAATCCGTGCGTCGGATACACCTCGGTGTCGTCCGGCAGTTCGCCGGCCAGTCGACGCACCGAGTGAAACTGGGCGTGGGTGAGCGTTTCGGTGTCGTCGGCCCCGATGAGGTCGGTGCGCCCGGTGGTGCCGTGAAGCATCGACCCGCCGGTGAAGACTGCGGTCTGGGTGTCGTGGCGCAACACATAGCTGACGTGATGGTGGGTGTGGCCGGGGGTGTGCAGCACCTCAAAGCGCATCGGCCCAGCCTCGATGACGTAGCCGTCGCGGGCGGGGAGCCGATCGTAGGCGACGTCGTCGCCGGCAGGCACCACGTATTCCGCGTCAACGAGGCGCGACAGTTCGAGGCCACCCGTGACGTAGTCGTTGTGGATGTGGGTCTCGAGCACGTGGGTGATCGTGGCGTCCCGTTCGGCGGCGAGCGCCAGCACGCGGTCGATGTCGCGCTGCGGGTCGACGACCACGGCGACACCGCCATCGTCGATCAGGTAGCTACGGTCGCCCAGACTGGAGGTGTCGATGATGGAGATACGCATGGAAAATTGCCTCTCTCTTGATGATTCGCGCGTCAGCGCAGGATGAGTGTGTCGATCAGGACGTACGCCGCGACTACGAACACGAGGTAGGCGAACCAGTGTTGGAGTCTGGAGGTGTCCAGCCGTGTGCCGATCTGGCCGGCGATCAGCGATGCCACGACGGCGGTGCCCGCGAACAGCGCGGTCATGCCCCAGTCGATCGTTCCTTGACTCACATAGGTCAGCGCCCCGGCCGCGGAGTTGGCGACGATGACCAGAAGCGACGTGCCGATGGCGATGGGCATCTGTACGCCGAGCAGTAGTACCAAAGCGGGAACGATGAGGAAACCGCCGCCGACGCCGAACAAGCCGGTGAGCACGCCGACCACGATCCCCGCCGGGATGGATCGGGGCGCACATCGACGCCAGTTGATGTCGGAATCGCCGACTTCGCAGGCTGTTCCGGTGTCGGCAGCGTCCATCAGCATACGGATTCCGGCGATCACCATCACGGCGGCGAAGCCGACGAGAATGACCGATTGCGGCAGGTGCCGTCCGATCGCACTACCGATGAACGTGGCGGGGATGCCTACTGCGGTGAACACTCCGGCGAGCCGCCATTGGACTTGGCCCACCCGCACCTTGGGTAACGCTCCGACGGCTGCGGCGGCCGCAATGACGATGAGCGACATGGGAATTGCCTGCTCCACTGGCACGGCTAGCACGAAGACCAACGCGGGTACGGCCATGATGGAGCCACCGCCGCCGAGCAGGCCGAGGAATACGCCAATGACGGCGCCCAGGGTCAGCGTGACGGTTACTGCCATGATCAGTCGGTCAGCGCCTTGATGGCCGCGCGCAGTCTGGCGGCTGCGTCGTCGGCTACCTGGGCGAGGCCCGGCTGGTCTGCCACCTGCACCATGGTCTGCGGATCCATCGCATCGACGATCACCAACCCGTCAGTGGAAGGATCGGCGCGGACCACGACGTTGCACGGCAGCAACAGTCCGATCTGACGGTCCACGCCGATGGCACGGTGAGCCAGGGCCGGGTTGCACGCCCCGAGGATGAGGTAGTCCTCCATGTCCTCGTCGAGCTTGGCCTTGAGCGTCGCCTTGACGTCGATCTCGGTGAGCACACCAAACCCTTGGTCAGACAATGCCTTTCGGGTTCGCGCCACGGCATCGTCGAATGATGTGCGTAGTGTCGTGGAGATGGCCAGTGTCATGGTTATTCCCTTCGTCAGGCCAGTGCGAGGAAGAGCTTCTCCAGCTCAGCCTCGGTCATTGGCGCCTGGTCGTCTGGGGTTTCGCCGGTCAGGCACTGCCGCAAACCGGTGGCAACGATCTTGAAACCCGCCTTATCGAGCGCTTTGGAGACCGCCGCCAACTGGGTGACGACCTCCTTGCAATCGCGCCCCTGCTCAATCATCGAGATGACGCCACCGAGCTGGCCGTGCGCGCGGCGCAACCTGTTCAACACCAGCGCGATGCTGTCTTCGTCGCCGACCACGACGCCTCCTTCTATACCGGTGGGGGTATTATTTCTCCATGCCCGACGATACCCCCCTGGGTATCTCCTGTCGAGTCTGCTGATGTCACGCGGCCACGTCCGATCCGGCGAGTCTCAAGACGTCGGGTCGTCGCTGCCGTGTCGCGGCTTCGGCGTCGTGGACAGCAGCACGGCGGCGCCAAAGTGTTCCTAGAGACGAGATGAACCGCTCTCGGTATGCCAACCCCCCGCACGCTGGCTAGTCACGTCGCTGCACGCTGCAGCAGCGAGGTCACACTTCGAGTCGGCTTGAGCGAGGTGTTAGCGCTCGGTGGTCAGCCGATCTAGTAGTGGCCGCAGGTCCTCGGCCAGTAATGCCATGAGGTACACCGCGGCGACCCTGTGTTGTCGGTCGAGAACCATCGTGGTCGGCACCACGCTGGTCGGGTAGGTGCGTCCCAAGGTGATGAGGCTGCGCATCGCCGGGTCGAAGATGGAGGGGTATTCGACATTGCGGTCGGTGACGAAGTCGCGTGCAGTATTTCTGTTGTCGCGGACGTCGATACCCAGGAACTGCACACCGCGGTCGCGGTATTCGGCGTACACCGTCTCCAGTTCTGGAGTCTCGGTGCGGCATGGCGCACACCAAGAGCCCCACACGTTGATCAGGACCACCTTCCCGGTGAAATCCGACAGCCGGATCGGTTTGTTGGTGAACAAGTCGGGGCCGCTGAGATCGCCGATCGTGCCCCGCGCCGACGGAGGGTCGTAGAAGATCGCGGTCTTGCCGCCGGGGGAGACGAAGTCGAAGGTACCGCCTTGCGCCACGGCATCCTCGCCAGTGGTGCAGCCGGTGACTTGGGCTGCCGCGATGACAAGGGCTGCCACGACGGCGAGTGATTGCTTCGCGCTACGCATGAAACCTCCTTCACTACAAGTAGTTCGGCGTTCAGCTGGTGTGCGGGCGGGGGTCGCTGGCCAGCTGCTAGAAGGCGAGGCCGCTGACCAGGATGAGGATGCCGAGGGCGATCAACACGATTGGGAACAACACGTGTTCCCAGCGTTCGAGGACCTCGGCGATCGGCCGGCGGGTGGCGACGAATTTGGCGGCGACGACGAGGACCGCGACGAGCACGAGGAAGACGACGCAGTAGGCCACCACGGCCGCGGGCCCCACGCTGAGGAAGACGGGGACGTAGACGCCGATGTTGTCCCCGCCGTTGGCAAAGGTGACTGCCGCGACGGTCCAGACGCCGACGTTCTTACCTGCGACTCTTGCGTCGTCGTCGTCGTCATCGTCGTCGTTGTTGTTTCCACGCCAGGCTTCCCATGCCGCCCACAGTCCCAGGGCCAGGGGTATGAGCCCGAAGTACGGAATGATCTGCGGGGGAAGAAATGCTCCCGCGCCCAACGTCACGAGCACGGCCGCGCCAAGGATCCCCGCAAACCCCAGGTATTGGCCTGCGGTGATCCGGGCCGTCGTCCCGCGCTGCCCTGCGCCGCGGGCGAAGAACAGCGACAGCACGATGATGTCGTCGATGTTGGTGACGATGAAGAGGCCGATCGCGGGCAGAATCGACGACTGGATCATTCGTCGGCCCCGGTGTCTGCGGTGTCGCTGGCGCGCCAACTAGCCAGAACGAGGACGGCGGCGCCTGTGACGACGAAGACGTCGGCGAGGTTGAAGGTGGGAAACCAGCCCGTGTGCAGGTAGTCGGTGACCAGCCCATCACCGGCGCGGTCAATTAAGTTGGCCACCGCGCCACCCAGCATCGCGGCCAGTGCCAGCACGACCGGCGGCGCGGCGGTGCGAGCGACGCGGACCGCGAACACCGCGAGTGCGACCACAATCACGCCGGTGACGCCGAGCAGGACCGCGGGGGGCAGGGTGTCGCCGATACTGAATGCCACACCGGGGTTGAAGGCCAGCCGCAGGTGTAGCAGCCCGAGATCTGTTGAGCTGCCGTCATTTAAGGCGCCCGCAGCCCACGTCTTCGCTCCCAGGTTCAGTCCCGCGACGATGACCGCCGTGGCGGCCAGGGTGATTCGTGCCCGAATCGCCCTGGCCTCGGGGCTGGGGTGGTCAGCGGTCACGACGGCGTGCCCGCTGGCGCCGCGCGGTTGTGGCTGGCTGCCGCATCGACCGGCGCGGCGGCCAGTGGCTTGGTGCGCCCCGCGCGCACACCGTTGGCGATGACCACAATCTCGGCGAGTTCGTGGACCAGCACGACGGCGGCCAGTCCGAGGATGCCGAACAGTGCCAGCGGCAACAACGCGAGGATTAGGCCCAGGGACAGGCCGACGTTTTGCAGCATGATCCGCCGCGCCCGCCGCGCGTGGGTGAACGTCTGAGGCAGGTGGCGCAGGTCTTCGCCCATCAACGCCACGTCGGCGGTTTCGATGGCCACGTCGGTGCCCATCGCGCCCATTGCGATACCCAGGTCGGCGGTGGCCAGCGCTGGAGCGTCGTTGACGCCGTCGCCGACCATCGCCGTGGGGCGCTGGGCACGTAGCTGTTCGATCAGTCGCGCTTTGCCTTCGGGGCGGAGCTCGGCGTGCACGGCCTCGATCCCGACGTCGCGGGCCAATGCGGCTGCGGTGGCCTGGTTGTCGCCGGTGAGCATTGCCACGTGATAGCCGTCGCGGCGCAGTCGGGCGACAACCTCGGCGGCCTCGGGTCGCAGCTCGTCGCGCACGGCGATGGCGCCGATTACCTGGCCGTTGTCTTCGACGAGGACGGCGGTGGCCCCGGCGTGCTGCATGCGCGCCACCCCATCGGCGAGCGGGCCCGGGTCGAGCCAGCCGGGGCGGCCGAGGCGGATGGTATGCCCGTCGCGACGCCCGGTGAGCCCGGCACCGGTCACCGCCTCCACGTCGGTGGCTGGGAGGACATCGTCGACGGCGGCGAGGATCGCCGCGGCCAGCGGGTGCTCGCTGCGCGCTCCCAGGGCCGCAGCTAGATCCAGCACCTCTTCGCGGGTGGCGCCGTTGGTGGTGGCCACGTCGATGACTGCGGGCCGGTTTGCGGTGAGGGTGCCGGTCTTGTCCAAGGCGACGCCGCGTATCTTGCCCAGCCCTTCCAGTGCGGCGCCGCCCTTGACCAGGGCTCCGAGCTTGCTGGCGGCGCCGATGGCGGCCACCACGGTGACGGGCACTGAGATCGCCAGGGCGCACGGCGAGGCGGCGACCAACACCACCAGCGCACGTTCGATCCAGGTGGCTGAGTCCCCGAGCAAACTGCCGATCACCGCGATCAGTGCCGCCACGATCATGACCCCGGGCACCAGGGGTTTGGCGATGCGGTCAGCGAGGCGTTGGGAGGCGCCCTTGCGGGACTGTTCGGCCTCCACGATGCGCACGATGCGGGCCAGCGAGTTGTCCTCGGCGGTGGTGGTGACTTCCACCTCGAGCGCGCCGGTGCCGTTGATCGACCCGGCGAACACCTCGTCACCGGGCCCGGCTTCCACGGGGACCGACTCACCGGTGATGGCGGAGACATCCAGCGCGGTGCGGCCTCGGCCGATGATGCCGTCGGTTGCGACGCGCTCACCGGGCTTGACGAGCATCCGGTCGCCGATCCGCAATTCCGCTGGCGCGACGGTCTTTTCGCCGCCGTCACGCAGCACGGTCGCTTCGTCGGGCACCAGCGACAACAGCGCGCGCAGTCCGCGTCGAGTGCGCGCCAGCGAGTACTCCTCTAGGCCCTCGCTGATGGAGAACAGGAAGGCCAGCATGGCGGCCTCACCCACCTCGCCGAGGATCACCGCGCCCACGGCGGCGATGGTCATCAGGGTGCCAACGCCGATTTTGCCCTTGGCCAGCCGTTTGAGGGTGAACGGAACGAAGGTATAGGCGCCGGCCAGCAGCGCCACCGCCTCCAGCGTGAGGACGACCGGCTCCGCGGCGTCGAGGAACCCGGCGTTCACCGCTGCCAGCAGGAACACCCCTGAAATGGCGGCGAACTGCAGTTCCTTGATCTGCCAGAGCCGCTCGGGCTCACGCTCCTCCTCGTCGGCGCCGCGGGGTTCGTCATTGCCGCAGCCGCAGGCGTCGCTCATCGGCCGGTCTCCTCCGCATCGATCGTCGCGCCCGTGCGGGAGCGGGTTCCGTAGTTGGGGCACAGCGCGACGGCGTTGCCGGTGGCGGCCAGAAGTGTCTCGGCTGAGGCCAACAAATCGAGCAGTTCGGGACGGGTCAGGGAGTAGAACATCTGCCGGCCCTCGGGCCGCCCGACTACGAGCCCGCAGTCACGAAGGCACGCCAGATGCGCCGACACTGTGGACTGCGCCATAGAGAGCAGTCCCGTCAAATCCACCACTCGGGCTTCACCGTCAGCCAACCGCTGCAGGATCGCCAGTCGAGTCGGATCCGCCAAACCGTGAAACAGCGCCGCCGCCGGAGACAGATTGGTGGACGGCCGCACAGAGCCGCAATCGTCGGTTGTCATCGCCATACGGCGATGATAGCGCATTTTTCGCCCTCATCGCCAAACGACGGTGAAAGCGGGAATTTCGTTGATTGGTGCGGGTTGGCGCAACCTCCAACGCATCTGAAGACGACGACCGGCCGGTGCTGCGCCGGCGCCTCCTGGGATGGGCACGGGAGAGGAGGCCTAACCTGCTGCGTGCCCCTGAGTCCACGCGATCCTCTTGAGCGGTTCAGTGCCGGATCGATTCAATGCCAACATCATCGGCAGTCATCGGCCCCCCTCCCGGAACGTTGGCGGCTCATCAACGGTGGCAGGCTCGAACAATCTACTATGGCCCCTAGTAGGAAGGGTGCCGTCGGTAGCGCCCAGGACCCAGCCGGTGTCAACTCGGCAACAGGGGAGGTGCCAAGTGCGGTCTCGGCTGCGGTGGACGGTGTTCGCGCTGGTGGTAATAGCCGCGATGGCGGTGGCGATCTGGCCGCGTACGCCCCAGGTCGACGGCACTAATACCTCCGGCCCCGGGCTTACCCTTCCCGCTGCCGCCGTTGGCGACGCCGATACCGGCGAACTGGCGCGACTCACCGCGCGTGCGGCCTTGGCGCCGTGCCCGACACCACGTGAGGGGGCGCCGCCCAAGGGTGATTTGGCTGGTGCGCTGGCGTCGTGCCTGGGGGCGCGGACCATGTTCGACGTCGGCGCGGCGCTCGCCGGTGAGCAGACCCTGATCAACCTGTGGGCGTCATGGTGCGCCCCGTGTCGGGAAGAGATTCCGGTGCTGGACGCCTACGCCGGGCAGCCGGGCGCGGTGCGGGTGGTCGGGATGAACGTGCAGGACACCGACACCGTGGCGCTGAGCCTTTTGGCGGATCTGGGTGTGCACTACCCGTCCTTCGGCAACGCCGACGCCGTCGGGCAGGTCCTAGGCGCTCCCCCGGTCCTGCCGCTGAGCTACCTCGTTGGCACCGACGGCACCGTCCGCCGGGTCACCACGCCCACAGTGTTCCGTGACGTCGAGCAAGTTCGTGCAGCCGTCGCGGCAATGAACCCGTGACCGGCCCCCTGGCCAGGCTGACCGGGAGGCGCGGGGCGGGGCAACCCGACGAGGACACCGACGCGATGGCGGCGCTCACCGACGGGTCCGCCAATTCCGATGGGGCCCCCGCCCCGCCGTTGAGCAGACCTCTGGGCGCAGGTTTAGGTGCTGCGGCGCTGCGCCGACTGCCCCGGATGGCCGTCGCGATCGCTGCGGGCCTGCTGTTGTGCGTCAGCTTTCCGCCGTTCGGGTGGTGGTACACCGCCATCGTCGCGTTCGCACTGCTGGCCTGGGTACTGACCCACAAGTCGACGACGCAAATCGGCGGGCTCGGATATGGACTTCTGTTCGGCCTCGCGTTCTACGTTGCGCTGCTGCCCTGGACGAGCAGCTTCGTCGGCGTCGGGCCATGGCTGGCGCTGGCGGGCATGGAGTCGGTATTTCCCGCGCTGTTCGGCGCGGGGGCAGTGCTGGTGCGCCGACTGCCGGGCTGGCCGATCTGGGTCGCGGCCGTGTGGGCCGTGCAGGAATGGGCCAAATCCAATGTTCCGTTCGGCGGATTCCCCTGGGGCGCAGTCGGGTTCGGCCAGACCGACGGCCCGTTTCTGCCGACCGCCCAAATCGGCGGGGTGCCGCTGGTGTCATTTGCGGTCGTGCTCCTGGGCGTCAGCATGGCCGCCCTGGCGAGCGAGGTCACGCGCTGGTGGCGCCGTGACGCCGCCCGTGCCGGCCACGCGTGCCCTCCCGCGATAGTGCTGCCCGGTGCGTACATCGGTGTGGTGCTATTGGCTACCGCCGCGATCTGGCCGCAGGTCCGGCAGCCGTCAATCAATGCGACCAACGACCCGGTCGTCACCGTGGCCGCGGTGCAGGGCAATGTGCCGCGACTCGGCCTGGACTTCAATGCCCAACGTCGCGCCGTGTTGGACAACCACGTTCAGGAAACCCTGCGGCTCGCAGACGAGGTGCGCGCCGGGCGTGCTGCGCAACCGCAGATCGTCGTGTGGCCGGAAAACTCTTCCGACGTCGACCCGTTGGCCAATCCCGACGCCGCCGAACGGATCACGATCGCCGCGCGGGCGATCGAGGCGCCGATCCTCGTCGGCGGCGTGCTCGCCGGGCCGGGATACAGCAGCACCAACCCGGTGACCCTCAACTCGGTGATCGTCTGGGATCCGGTCGGCGGCCCCAGTGACCGTCACGACAAGCAGATCGTGCAACCATTCGGCGAGTACCTGCCGTGGCGCGGCTTCTTCCGGCTCTTCTCGTCCTCCGCCGACCGGGCTGGCTACTTCGTGCCCGGCGACGGGTCGGGGGTAGTGCGCGCAGCCGGGGTGCCGATCGGCGTGGTGACCTGCTGGGAAGTGATCTTTGACCGGGCGGCCCGCGAGTCGGTGCTTAACGGCGCCCAGCTGCTCACCGTGCCGTCCAACAACGCCACCTTCGGTGAGGCGATGAGCGAGCAGCAGCTCGCCTTCGCCAAGTTACGCGCCATCGAGCACAACCGCTACGTCGTGGTCGCCGCGACGACGGGCATCAGTTCCGTGATCGGGCCAGACGGTCGCGAACTGGCCCGCACCGGATTCTTCGAACCTGGCTACCTCGACACCCCGGTCAGGCTGATGACCGGACTCACGCCCGCCACCCGGTGGGGCCCGGTCGTGCAGTGTCTACTGATCAGCATCGGCATCTTCGCGTGCATCGCGGCGATCATTCTGCGCAGATCACCGCGGATCAGTCTGCGCCGTCGCACCCCGCGTACCGACACGCCGCCGCCTGCAATGGCACCGCGGCGGCGATAGTTTTCATCGCCCGAAGGCGATGATAGCGTAAAGATCGCCGTCATCGCCGACCGGCGGCGATGGCAGAAGTCTGTTCATTGGTGCGGGTCGGCGTAAACCGTCAACCGCCGCCCTGCACGGCATGACCCCGCGCTGTCGGCCACCGGGACCATGCCTCGCTCAGTGCCCCGTGCTCACCGCGGCACGCACCGCCGGCCCGGGGCCTGGCACAGCTGAATCGAGCTGAACTGCAACCAGTCTCACGGGCTGTCCGCTGATACGACCACCTCTGGAGAGGGCCAACCGTGTTGATGAACATGGCGGAGACCGCGCTGATCAATTCTGCGCCGCGGCGATGGCTCCAACGCGTCTACGAGGTTCCGGTGCTGCTGCGGTTCGGCGGCCGGCTGGTCCCGGACACCCAGGCTCTGGAAATCGGCTGCGGATCTGGATACGGCACGCAGCTGATCCTGGAGCGGTTTGGCGCTGCCACCGTAGACGCCGTCGACCTGGACCCGGCGATGATCCGGCGGGCCGGGGAGCGCTTGGCCCGCTATGGCAACCGAGTTCGGCTGGTCCAAGGCAGCGCCACCGATCTGTCCACCGCGCTAGATGCCGGCGACGGAAGCTACGGGGCGGTGTTCGACTTCGGGATCGTCCACCACATTCCCGACTGGCGTAACGCCGTCGCCGAAGTCGCGCGAGTCCTCGCACCGGGCGGGCGGTTCTACTTCGATGAAGTCACCGCCCACGCCCTCGCCCGCCCCAGCTACAAGCGGCTGTTCGACCACCCGACCGAAGACCGGTTCAGCGCCGAGCAATTCTCCGACGAACTCGCCCACCATGGCCTCGTCGTACTGGGTTCACGGACCCGCATCCAAGGCGACTACCTGCTCGGCGTGGCCGCCAAACCGTTGCCCACCGGCTGTGAGTGATGAGGACCATCGCGGTCTTGGTCCTGTCTTCACTTCGATGATCCTGGTGAAGGGCGCGGGCCGCCGGCAGATCAAAAGCAAAAAGAGGTCAGCGCCCGCCGCAAAGACAACCTCATCCTGGTCAACACCGCCGAGACCACGTTGTGTGCTGCTCAGCATCTCACGCTGGTCGGCGTCGGGCTGGTCGAGCTTACCGGCACGGCGTGGCCCGACCCCGTCGCTGGCTTCGTCATCTCCGCGTTCGCCATCTACGAAGGCAAAGAAGCCTGGGAGGTCGAAACTGGTCGAGGACAATGACGACGACGACTGAACGGAGCGCGACATGAGCCGCATCACCGACAACGGGAGGGACGTCTACCGACGCGAGATGACGGCCGCGAAAGCCGCTGGCACCGCCGAGGCGCGCTGGCACCACCTCGAACGGGCGCACATTGTCTCGCAGCCTAACCCGTGGCTACACACCTGTAACCACGCTGCCATGTTCGTGCTGGCCGTCCGACAGCGCGACCGACGTGAGGCCCTCGGTCAGGTCGTCCGGATCGTCGTCGCCGCACCCGGTTCATTTGCGGGGCGCTACCCCGAGGGCAACACGGGCCGGACGGCGGCGGGCCTGACGACGCCGATGCCAATACCCGAAGACCTGCGGGCAGCCCTGGCACCTTAGGCGCCGCGCCGTCGGCATACCCCCCTACGACTGTCCCGGAAATAGTGCACGGATAGAGCGCAGTATGCCAATAGCGTGGAGGGGTACCGATTCTAGTGCTCTTCAGTCCAGGTGGCTCATCCCGGTTTGGGACTGCCATGAAGACATCCGCGCGGACAGCGGCTCGATCCCCCGTTGCCCTACAGTTGCACCTCGTGATTCGGAATCAGCCAAATTGGCATCTGCACGCACAGAGACGTTTGTCGATGGGCACCGACATAGATAAAGAGCCGGTTCGTCGGGCCGAGGTCAACCGAATCGTCGAGTCATATGGTGGCCCAGGGCTTTATGGAGCGTCCGCCGGCGGCTATGAAAACGGTTTTCTCATTATCGAGGCAACCCGTTGCTATCATCTCGGGGCTGCTCTGGCCTGCATATTGTGTGCCCACGCCTGCTGCGAGCGAGAGCTTGCCGGCACGTTGAAGTGGCAACACCCTCCAACACCGAACACTAAGCGCTGGGGCCTGGCCGCCTTATCCGCATTGGGAGAGAAAGACATTGGTTCGACGGCGACCTAGCTTCGCGCCTTGATCAGCTTAATGAGAACCGGCGGACGCTATACCACCTCCAGGACTTCGAAGCTCCTACTGGCCTTTGGAGGCGTGCGATAAGCAGGGCTGATAATCCAGTCACCAAACATGATGTCGCAGAAGCAATTCCGGGCACCCCCGGCAAGATGCCCTTGAAGCGCTTGACTGTGCATTTGCCGTTCGAACTATTAAGGTGGAACGGGAGTGGAGTTAGACCGCATTCCAGTCTGGGCTGTCGAACACAAAAGAACTGCAATGTCCGCCCAAGCGCAGCAGTAGCCGCAGGTGCGGATGAGTTACAGCAGGGTTGGCGCGCACGACTGTCAGATCGTAAGTGCCGCTGGCCATTACCGAATGGACGTAGTCAAGAAGCGGATCGGGCACAAACCCCAAGTGCATCCCACGATCAACAACCCTGATCGCCGCTGAGTTAACAGGGTTCTCGGGGTCGCGCTCCAGCCCGAGGCGATAGCCCGCGGGCAGTGTGGTTATTCGGTGGCTGGCCTCTACGCTGCGATGTCTGACGCCGTGAGCAAGGAAGTGCGCCGACGTTTCGCCTGTGGTCCGATCGAATCGGGGCAGCGAGACGAGTTCGATCGGGTCGCCTTCGCGATGCCCGCCGGAGGCGGTCAGGATCTCCCAGGCGTCAGCGTCGGCATCGAGATCCAAAGCCTCAAGGTATTGAGGGCGGTCCGGCCGCTTAGCGCTCATCACCCGGTCGGCGAACGATGGAAATAGCCTCTCGGAACGGTAAAGTCGGCTGACGTCGCGGAACCCAACGACCGGCACGAAAGCAGGGTCAGCCGCCACGCGAGCCAAGTACGTGAATTGATACGTCGGGCGCTCGGCCCCTCCGGTCAACCTATCGAGGTAGCCAATCGCCCGATACACCCCATCGTCAGCACCGCGACGCGTGACAATCAACCTCGACCGACGAAGACCTGGGTCAGCATCTGTCGACTCGACTAAGAGATCAACGGAGTGCATCACGGATTCGCTTTCGATTAGTGGCTAGTGCTGTCCTCACGAAACTACGGGTCGGGTCCGACAGATTTGGTGTCGCTGCAACGATATCGAAGCATAGATCCAGGTCAACGTTGGTTATTTGAGCTGTCCAGTGTTGTCGTGCCGCGCCTCCGCAGACTGACAGGGCCTCAGCGGCGACATCTATCAGGCTGATCGCCTCGCCGGCGTTAAAGCGTTTTGTCCGCCCGTGCTCGCACCACTGCACGACGGTTTTCTGCTCAATTCGCTGGGCACGGACCCTATCCTCGTCACCGCTGGCGAGGGCCGACCCGTGATCAAAGCTTGGACCGAGGCAAACGTCGCCCGTCCTGGAGTTTTGCAGCACTCCCCAATTGTGCGCATGCCGGTCAGTGTTCGCGATCCAGGCGTCCAGGAGCAGATAGCCCGCGAAGACATCGAATGCGGGCCAGTCGGCGTAACTGGTGCCCTCCGGACCTTGCAGCCCCTCTAATGCTTCGCGAATGGCGCTAATCGTATGGCCGCGGCAGGATTTGGCATCGAACTCGTCGTCGCGCTCGGCAAGCAATGCTGCTCCCGGGGTCCATGCCCACGCGCGAGGCCGCATGTCTCGGCTCATCGAGCCATAGACGCGTTCGTGGGTGCGTAACTGAACAACTGTCGCCAACTCCGTTTCCGCTGCAGGCACAGACAGCAGCTGGGCGACCTCGTAGGAGATCTTCTCCGCCCAGTCCTCTCCGCGAACGAGCACGTCGGGTTTGTCGCCGCGATGCTGACGTTCTTTGGACAGTTCGAGGGTTTTGATGCGGCGTGGCTTGAACAACCAGTGCCCGGCATGCGGCGAGGTCTCTGGTGCTATGAACCATCGTTTCGCTTCGTCACCTCCTGGTTCGCTCTCACCGCGAGTCCAGTCGGCGAGGTCGACGACTTCGTAGCTGTCCACCACGGTGCGAACTCTAAGTGGGGGCTCCGTGAGACGGGGCGAGGCAGAGCGGCGCGCCCGTCCGCAGCAAGGGCCTGCGACTTAGAACGGCGCCATGCCGAAGGGTATGTTCGTTAGCCAAGGCTCACCTCGGAGAAAGTGTTGTGGATGTCAACCCGTCGCACTCGCTGGAATCGCATCGTCGCCCTCATTGTCGCGGGGGGGCTGGCAGCAGGTCTTACTGCCTGCTCGTCCTCCGAGGAGGAGGACGGCCTGCTGGTCTACAACGCGCAGCACGAGTCGCTGACCAAGGAGTGGATCGACGCCTTCACCAAGGAGACCGGCATCAAGGTCACCTATCGCCAGGGCGGCGACACCGAGTTGGGCAACCAGTTAATCGCCGAGGGCGACGCTTCGCCGGCCGACGTGTTCCTTACCGAGAACTCGCCCGCCATGGCCGCGGTCGAGAGGGACGGCCTGTTCACCGACGTCGACGAAGCCACGATCGCTCAGGTGCCACCACAGTTCCGCCCCGCCACGAGTAAGTGGACCGGCGTCGCCGCCCGTACCACCGTGTTCGCCTACGACAAGACCAAGCTCACCGAGGCTCAGCTGCCGACTTCGATCATGGATCTGGAAAAGCCAGAGTGGAAGGGCCGCTGGGGTGCCCCGCCGGTCAAGCCCGACTTCCAGGCCATCGTCGCGGCAATGCTGGAACTCACCGGTGAACGGGCCACCGGCCAGTGGCTGGCCGGCATGAAGGCAGGCGCGGAGATTTACTCCGACAACATCGCCACGCTGCGCGCCGTCAACGACGGCCAGGTCGAGGGCGGGATCATCTACCACTATTACTGGTTCCGCGATCAGTCGCAGACCAAGGAAATCTCGGGCAACACCGCGCTGCACTACTTCCGGAACCAGGACCCGGGCGCCTTCGTCTCGATCTCCGGCGGCGGCATCTTGAACTCCAGCAAGAAGAAGGAAGACGCCCAGAAGTTTTTGACCTTCATCACCAGCAAGGCCGGCCAAGAAGTGCTCGAGAAGGGCACGTCGTTCGAGTACCCCGTGGCCAGCGGCGTTCCGGCCAACCCCGCGCTGGTGCCGCTTGTCGACCTGCAGGCACCCGCCGTGAACCCGTCGAACCTCGACGCGCAGAAGGTCACCGACCTGATGACGAAGGCGGGCCTGCTTTAGATGGGTGGCTGACGTTAGTACCGCCGCCGCGACGGCCGTCGACGCGGCGCTGCTCGACGCCTTGCCGCCGTCGGAGGTGCCCGGCCGGGCAGCTGCCACGCGGCCGGGGCCGGTCCTCACCGCCGGTGTGGTGCTGCTGGTCGTGGCGGCGTTCGTGCCGATCGGGTACGTCGCCTGGTCGGTGGTGTCGCTGGGGCCGACGCGGGTCTGGGAACTCCTCGCGCGGCCACGCGTGCTCGAATTGTTCGTCAACACCGTCGGTCTCGTCGTCGTCACGGTCCCGATCTGCATCGTGCTCGGCATCGGGGCGGCATGGCTGGTGGAACGCTCCGACATTCCCGGCCGGGCGATCTGGCGACCGATGTTCGTCGCTCCCCTGGCGGTGCCCGCCTTCATCAACAGCTACGCATGGGTCAGCGTCGTCCCGACCCTGCACGGCTTCTGGGCAGGCATTCTCGTCGCCTCGCTGTCGTACTTCCCGTTCGTCTACGTGCCCGCCGCCGCCACGCTCCGTCGCCTCGACCCGGCGATCGAGGAATCCGCACGCACGCTCGGTTCCAGCCCGGCGGCCGTATTCCGGCGCGTGGTGCTGCCACAGCTTCGCCTGGCGGTCCTCGGCGGCGGACTGCTCATCGGCGTGCACCTGCTGGCCGAGTACGGCGCGTTCGCCATGCTGCGCTTCTCGACGTTCACCACCGCGATCTTCGAACAGTTCCAGGCCACGTTCGACGGCGCGGCGGGCAGCACGCTCGCAGGCGTTCTGATGCTGCTGTGCCTGGTGTTGCTCGTTGGCGAGGCCGGGGTGCGCGGCAACGCCCGCTACGCCCGACTCGGTTCCGGCGCCCAGCGCACCTCGCTGCCCCATCGCCTCGGGAGCATGACGTTTCCCGCAGTTGCCGCCCTCGCCGCACTGGCCGCGCTCGCCCTCGGCGTTCCGGTGTGGACGATCCTGCGGTGGCTGTGGATCGGCGGCAGCGACGTGTGGGCGCTCGGCGAGATCGTACCGTCGACGGTGCAGACTGTGGCGCTGGCCGCCGCGGCCGCGGCGTTGACGACGGTGCTGGCGTTCCCCTTCGCCTGGATCGCGGTGCGGCACCGCGGCTTCTTCGCCCGCTTCGTCGAGGGCTCGAACTTCGTGACGAGTTCGATGCCAGGCATCGTGACCGCGCTCGCGCTCGTCACCGTGGCGATCCGCTTCGCACCGCCTCTGTACCAGACGGCGACGCTGGTCCTCGCGGCCTATGTGCTGATGTTCATGCCCCGCGCGATGGTCAACCTGCGGTCGGGGTTGGCCCAAGTGCCGCCGACGTTGGAGGAGGCGTCGCGTTCGCTCGGTGTCTCCCCCACCCGCACGCTGCTGCGAGTCACCTTGCGGCTCACCGCACCTGCCGCCGCCGCCGGTGCCTCGCTGGTATTCGTCGCCGTGGCCACCGAGCTGACCGCCACCCTGCTGCTGGCGCCGACGGGCACCAACACCCTGGCGATGCGATTCTGGTCGCTGTCGAGCGAACTGTCCTACGCCAGCGCCGCACCGTATGCGCTGCTGCTCGTCGTGCTCGCGGTTCCGGTGACAGTCGTGCTGTTCCAGCAGTCCAGCAGGGCGGCCGCGCTATGACGATCCACGGGGCTACCGGCAACGCGCTCGACGTCACCGGGCTAACCAAGGCCTTCGGCAGCCACACCGTGCTGCACGGCATCGACCTCGGCGTCACCGCGGGCACGATCACCGCCGTGGTCGGCGCCTCCGGCTGCGGCAAGACCACGCTGCTGCGTCTGGTCGCCGGCTTCGAGAACCCCGATGCGGGAACGGTTTCCATCGCCGGACGCCAGGTAGCAGCAGCCGGCAGCAGTATCCCCGCGCATCGCCGCGACGTGGGCTACGTCGCGCAGGACGGCGCGCTGTTCCCGCACCTGACCGTGGGCCAGAACATCGCCTACGGGCTGTCGGGCCGCCGCAACGTCCAGCCGCGCGTCGCCGAACTCCTCGCTACCGTCTCCCTCGACGAGTCCTACGCCGCACGCCGGCCGCACGAACTCTCCGGGGGACAGCAGCAGCGCGTGGCCCTCGCCCGCGCCCTCGCCCGCCAGCCCGCGCTCATGCTGCTCGACGAACCGTTCAGCGCCCTGGACACCGGACTGCGGGCGTCGACCCGCAAGGCCGTGGCGACGCTGCTCTCCGACGCCGGCGTCACGACCCTGATCGTCACTCACGATCAGGAGGAGGCGCTGTCGATCGCCGACCAGGTCGCGGTGATGCGCGACGGCCGATTCACCAAAGTCGGTACGCCGCAGGCGGTCTACCGAGAACCCAACGATCGTTTCACCGCCGAATTCCTCGGTGACTGCGTGCTGCTGCCGTGCACGGTGACCGGCGGGGTCGCCACCTCGGCACTGGGCCGGCTGCCGGTCCGCGGCACCGTACCCGACGGCGGTGGCACGCTGATGCTCCGCCCGGAGCAATTGGAGGCGGCGGCGGTCTCCGACGACGACCGCAGCGACGGGATGGCGACGGTTCTGGCGTCGGAGTTCCGCGGCCACGACGTCCTGCTCACCGTCGACCTCGGCGGCGACGCCGCGCCGATCACCGTCCGTCAGCACAGTGTCGCGCCGCCCGCGGTCGATGCAAAGGTCCGCATCCACGTCACCGGTGCCGCCGTGGTGTTCGGCGACCGCCCGCGCGACGGGCGATGACCGCGCCGTGATGTTCGAGCGGCTCGTTGACCACCTTGCGTGCCACGGCGACGCCGTCGCGGTGCTCACCGCCGAGAAGGCCGTTACCTACGCCGAACTCGCGACGCAGGTCGCGACCCGCGCCGAGGAACTGGGTACTTGCCGCAAGCTCGTCCTGCTCGAGACCCGCAACGACCTGCCCACGCTGGTGACCTACCTCGGTGCGCTCGCCGGCCACCACGTGGTGCTGCCCGTGCCCGCGGGCGGCGACCGCCGGTCGGTCGTCGACACCTACCACCCCGACGTCATCGTCACCGACGGCGTCATCACCGAGGGCACACGCCACCGTCCCGCCCCCGAACTCCACCCGGACCTGGCCCTGCTGCTCTCGACGTCCGGCAGTACCGGCTCCCCCAAGCTGGTGCGATTGTCCCGGTTCAATCTCGCCGCCAACGCCGAGTCGATCGCCACCTATCTCGCCATCACCCGAACCGACAGGGCCGCAACGACTCTGCCGATGTCGTACTGCTACGGCCTGTCGGTGACCCACAGTCACCTGCTACGCGGAGCCGCGCTCGTGCTCACCGAACTGTCCGTGGTCGACGACGACTTCTGGAACGTGTTCCGGAAGCGCGGCGCAACGTCGTTCGCCGGCGTACCGCACACCTTCGAACTGCTCGACCGGATCGGCTTCGAGGCGATGTCGCTGCCGAACCTGCGCTACGTCACCCAGGCCGGCGGACGGCTCGACCCGGACCGCGTGCGCCGGCTCGCAAACCTCGGCTACCGCGCGGGGTGGCGGTTCTTCGTCATGTACGGCGCCACCGAGGCCACCGCACGCATGGCCTACCTGCCGCCAGAACTCGCCCACGACCACCCCGAGTCGATCGGCATCCCGATCCCCGGCGGGTCGTTCCGCATCGAACCGGTCGACGGAATGCCCGACGGAACCGGCGAACTCGTCTACCGCGGACCCAACGTCATGATGGGGTACGCACACACCGCCGCCGATCTCGCCGCCGACGCCGGAGTCGAGGAACTGCGCACAGGCGACATCTCCCGGCAGCGCCCCGACGGCCTCTACGAGGTGGTCGGGCGCAGCGACCGGTTCGTCAAGCTCTACGGACTGCGCATCGACCTGCAACGCGTCGAGTCGGCCCTGCACGCCGACGGCGTCACCGCGATCTGCACCGACGGCGACGGCCTGCTGCTCGTCGGCGCCGCCGACCGTCCCGAGGACACCGACGTCGCTGCCGCGGCGGCCGACGCGTCGGGTCTCCCCGGTGCGGCGATCCGGGTGGTCGACGTCTACGAGATCCCCCGCCTGCCCACCGGCAAGCCGGACTATCGCAGCCTACGCGAGCGGGCCGCCGACCGGACGACCGACGATGCCCGCCTGGACCTGCGCGGTCTGTTCGCCGACGTGCTGCAGATCGACACGGCCGACGTCGATCCCCGCAGCAGCTTCGTCGACCTCGGCGGCAACTCGCTGTCTTACGTCGCCATGTCGGTGCGGCTCGAACGCGCGCTCGGGCACCTGCCCGCGGATTGGCAGCGGCTGCCGCTGAGCGAGCTGGAGTCCGCCCGCAAAACCCGCCGGTGGTGGGGAACAACGCTCGAGACCAGCGTGGCGCTGCGTGCGGCAGCAATCGTCCTGGTCGCCGGATCGCACGCGGAGCTGTGGGTGCTGTGGGGCGGCGCGCACATCCTGCTGGGCGTCGCCGGATACAACTTCGGCCGCTTCTGCCTCACCCCCCTGCCGCGCGCCACCCGGGTGCGCCACCTGGTCAGCACCATCGGCTGGATCGCCGTGCCCGCTTTTCTGTGGGTGGCATTCGCGCTACTCGTCACCGACGACTACGCGGCCTCGAATCTACTGCTGGCCAACAAGTTCCTCGGTCCAGGAGACAGCATGACCGCCGGGCGGCTGTGGTTCGTCGAAGTCCTGGTGTGGGTCCTGGTGGGGTTGGCGCTGCTGTGCGCGACGCGGTGGGGCGACCGCGCCGAACGCCGGTGGCCGTTCGGCGTTGCGGCGGCATTCCTGGCCCTGGGCATGGCCCTGCGATGGGACGTCTTCGGCATCGGGCTCGGCAGGGCCGCCTGGTTCACCATCCTGGCGTTCTGGTTCTTCGCCATCGGCTGGGCCGCCTCGAAGTCGTCGACGGTGTGGCAGCGGATCGCCGTGACCGCGGTCCTCGCCGTCGGAATCGTCGGGTACTTCGGCCAACCCAACCGCGAGGCCTTGGTGTTCATCGGGCTGGCGCTGCTGATCTGGCTGCCCGCCATCCGGTGCCCATCCGCTTTGACGGTCACCGCAGGCGTGATCGCCGAGGCGTCACTGTTCATCTATCTCACGCACTACCAGGTGTATCCGCTGTTCGGCGAACAGAAGCTCGTCGGCGTGCTGGCCGCGATCGTCGTCGGCATCCTGCTGACCCAGCTGGTCACGCTAACTCGCAAAAAGGCTCACCGATACACGCCGACCGCCATCACTCGAGGTCAGGCTGCCGCTCGGCGGTGAGACCCCGCTGCGCCACCGGGGCCCGCGATCACCTTCATAAACCTCGGATCTCTGCGCGCACCGACGCACCGAACGATCCGAGACGATACGCGCCGCAGGGCAGCTCTCCAGCGAGGTGTCCGCGCTCGATGGTCAGCCGATCTAGCAGAGGCCGTATGTCTTCGGCTAGTAGCGCCACGCGGAAGACCGCCGCGACCTTGTGCTGGCGGTCGAGGACCATCGTTGGTGGGCACCACGCTGGTCGGATAGTACGTCCCAGGGTGATAGGCGGATCGGTTGGAGATAGCTTCGACACTTAGCGGCGATCGGTGAAGGCTAATGGGTCCCTGTCAGGTCCTCGAGGGCTACATCCCGCCGGGACGGTGGGGGCAGGCGCGCTGCATGTTGGCGCACATCGGACACTTCTCCATTGGCATCATCATCATGGAGCCCGTGCAACACCAAAACAGCTGCGTAGGAGTGCCGTTGTCGTAAACCACCGCCATGGGCTGTGGGCCGACTGCATCAAAGTAGATCGCCCCGCTGGAGGCTTGGCCCTCGCCGAGGGTGGTAGCCGGAAGGCCCTGTGGGCTGGCGATCTGCCACAAGACGGGATAACGCTGCCCGGCTGCGGTAACCGTGTACAGATTCGGAATGATCGGAGTCACCGTGCCGGTGACGGCTCGAACGGTGGCCGAAGCTTCCCAGACTTGACCGCGGGCAGTGTATCCGGGCAAGGCGACCGAAGACTCTCGCAGATCCGAGATGACCCACTCCTGGACGACTGCGCCCCCCGCATCGGTGAGCTGTTGAGGCGAGCCGAACTGATGTCCGCACGGCATCGCCGCCACAGCGGGCGGCGCGAGAGTAGCTCCGGCACCGAGAAGAGTCACGCAGGCGAGTACCGCCATGATGACGCGAAAACGCATATTGGGTGGTCCTTCCGCGCGATGTGAGTAGGCGGTCGCGGGCGCGTACGCAGCATAGCGAACATCTACGGAGCTAGATAGTAGTCGGTCGCCCCTGCGCGGTAAGCAACTGCACGCGGAAGCATCGATCAAGGAAGCTCGGAACAGGTGTCGCACGGTCAGTACGGATAATTGAGGGCCGATCAGCAGTGGTCGAGACTTAGCAAGCGGGTTCTCAGGAAGTGACATGCGCGCACGACCACACCTATCGGTGACAGATGAATCTCGTTCGGGTTGAGATGTGGTGTCAGGCAACCGCTTCGGGGAAAGCACTGTCATCCTGATTCCGTGGCGCCTAGGACAGCGAGGAAGACCGACAGCAGACTGGCTGCTCGGCTTGCCGCGCTGGCCTCGTTGGGCGCTTCTCTTATCCATTTCGCCGTTGTGCCTGCTCACTGGCAGGAGTGGATGCCGGCGGGCTTGTTCTTCGTTGCGGTCGCGCTCTTCCAATTGATATGGGCGCGGGCTGTGCTGGCCCGAACGACGATCCCCGTGCTTGCCGCCGGCATCACTCTCAACCTCGGAGCCATTGCTCTTTGGGCCCTGTCCAGGACCGCCGGGGCACCATTCGGCCCTAATGCGGGGGAAGCCGAAGTGGTGCAGGCCGCGGACCTTTGTGCGCTGCTGCTTCAGGTTTATGTTGTGATGGGCGCTGCCTGGGTGTGGTACCGCGGCCTGCAAGGAGAGCCGGTACCGGTGTTCGGCAGCGCGATGGTCCTCATGGGCGCAGTCGGTGTCGTGGCGCTGGCGTCCACAGTGGGAGTTGCTTCAGGTTTGCGGCACGGTGATCACGCTCCAGCAGGCGCAGCCGGTGGTCACCATGGGACGGCCGCCGAGGCTGCAGATGGTGACCACCACGGCACTGGCGCCGAGCCGGAGGAGGGTAGTGATCGTGGGACGAGTGCCGAGCATGCCGATGGCCACGATGGCGGTCGTCCAGAGTCGGTCATCTCGCCGCCGGTGAGCGTGCCTGGCGGCGAGCCGCCGACGGCGGCGCCGGCAGGAGCCCCGGCCCCATCCGCTGCGCCATTGAACGACGCCCATGGCGATCACGATCACGGCGACTGAAAATCTGATCTCTCGCTGGAGTCGGTTCCTAGACGATTGGTAGGTGCCCAGTCGGTAGGTATCGTGATCGACCGGCACCCAGAGGTCAGCTCGCCGGAAGGCCGCAACCCGTCACCATCAACGCATGCCGTTCAGCCCATTCGTGAGCCCATAGTGCCTGCGACCTGCCCCGCAGCGCGCATTGCGCGGATCGAGCCCGCCGCTAACCGGTCCTAACGGTTGAGAACCGCGCGTGTGCTGGCCTCAGGGCTCAGGTCGAGGCGGCGCAACAGTTGCGCGTTGAGCGCCACGACGATCGTCGACAGTGACATGAGGATGGCGCCGACTGACATCGGTAAGACGAATCCGATCGGTGCGAGCACACCGG
Organism: Mycobacterium sp. PSTR-4-N; assembly: GCF_022348085.1. GTDB lineage: Bacteria > Actinomycetota > Actinomycetes > Mycobacteriales > Mycobacteriaceae > Mycobacterium. The sequence continues at coordinate 142,517 of NZ_JAKRFN010000007.1, forward strand.
CAGCCAGCGGCACTGCGATGAGGTTGTATCCGGCGCCCCACCAGAGGTTCTGCTTCATTTTTCGGTAGCTGGCTCGCGACAGTTCGATGACCGACAGCACCAAGCGCGGGTCGGAGCTTGCCAGGATCACACCGGCAGAGGCGATGGCGACGTCGGTGCCGGCGCCGATCGCGATGCCGACGTCGGCCTGTGCCAACGCGGGGGCATCGTTGACGCCATCGCCGACCATCGCGACCTTCTTGCCCTCCTGTTGCAGCGCAGCAACTTTCGACGCCTTGTCTTCCGGGCGTACTCCGGCGAACACCCGATCTATGCCGAGTTCGTGACCTACCGCCTGCGCGACCGCTTCGGCGTCACCGGTGATCATGACCACCTCGACGCCGAGCTTGTGCAAGGCATCGACGGCGTCGCGCGACTCGGGGCGGATCTCGTCGGCCAGGCGGAGGCCGCCGACCACAGCACCGTCTCGGATGACGTGCAGGATGATCGCGCCCTCGTCGCGCCACGAGGTCGCCGCGTGAACCTCTTGCGCGCCGATCTCTTCGAGCAGGCGGGGGCCGCCCACGCGGATCTCGTGCCCGTCGACCGTGGCAGTCACGCCGACGGCGGGAGACGACGAGAAGCCTTTCGCGCGTGGCACAGTCAGTCCCCGCTCGTCGGCGGCTTTCACGATCGCTCGTGCCAGGGGGTGTTCACTGTCGGCTTCGGCGGCGGCCGCGAGGGCGAGCACGGAGTCGTCGTCGAGGTCGCCGCGGACCTCGATCGCGGTCACGGTTGGTTCGCCCTTTGTCAGGGTGCCGGTTTTGTCGAAGAGAACGGCGTCGACGGTGCGCATGCCTTCTAGGGCCAGGCGATCCTTGATCAGCACGCCTCCCCGCGCAGCGCGTTCGGTGGCGATCGAGACGACAAGTGGTATCGCTAATCCCAACGCATGGGGGCAGGCGATGACGAGCACGGTAATGGCTCTTATGACCGAGGCGTCGGGGTCTCCGACAATCGACCACGCCACGGCTGTGATGGCAGCAGTCCCCAGGGCAAACCAGAACAGCCACCCGGCCGCCCGGTCGGCGAGGCGCTGGGCTCGCGAGGACGAGTTCTGCGCTTCGGTAACCAGGCGCTGGATTCCCGCCAGGGCGGTGTCGTCACCGGTGGCGGTGATTTCGACCCGAAGCCCGGAATCGGTGGCGACAGTTCCAGCCGTCACCGCATCTCCGACGCCGCGGGCCACCGGCCGCGATTCACCGGTCACCATCGACTCGTCCATGTCCGCTCGCCCCTCGACGATTCTGCCGTCGGCGGGGATGCTGCCGCCGGGTCGGACGACTACCAGATCACCGACTTTTAGGTCGGCGGGCGACACGGTGATGATTCGTTCGCCGTCGACCTTTTCGGCCTCGTCGGGAAGCAGGGCCGCCAGGGAGTCCAGTGCGGAGGTGGTCTGAGCCAAGGAGCGCATTTCGACCCAGTGTCCGAGCAGCATGATGACGATCAGCAGCGCCAGTTCCCACCAGAACTCCAGTTCGTGGTGGAGCAGGCCCAGGCTCGCGCCCCAGGAGGCGAAGAATGCGACGGTGATGGCCAGCCCGATGAGCAGCATCATTCCCGGTTTTCGGGAACGGATTTCGCTGACGGCGCCGGTAAGGAAGGGACGTCCCCCGACGACATACATGACCGTGCCCAACAGTGGCGCGATCCAGCGGCCACCGGGGACGTCGGGTACTTCGTAGCCGAGCAGCATCGCGAACATGGTCGAGAACGCGATGACCGGGACGGCAATGATCAGGTTGATCCAGAAGAGCTTCCGGAACTGAGCCACATGATCGGCGCCGTGCCCGGCATGACCCCCATGGCCGGCATGGTCGTCGTGGTGGGGGCCGGAGTCGTGAACGGCGTGCTCGCCATGGCCCTCATGGTCGGCGTGAACGCCGGTGTGGGATGTCGCTAATGCGTGCTCGTCGTGGCTGGTCATGTTGTGCTCTCCTTGAGGAGTCTCACGTGTTCGTTCGCGCGGGTGCGTAGGAGCGAGGCGGCGTCAGTGCACCGCCGTTGCGGGTCATGACCGCACGAGGCGGGCGATGGCATCGGAGGCTTCGGTGAGTTTGGCATCGGCAGCGGGTCCCCCGGCGGCAGCAGCGTCTCGAACGCAGTGTCGGAGATGGTCGTCGAGCAGTGCCAGCGCGACGCTTTGCAGGGCCTTGGTCAGGGCGTCAGCTTGGGTGAGGATGTCGATGCAATAGCGTTCCCCCTCGATCATCCGACTGATGCCGCGGGCTTGGCCCTCAATACGTTTCAAGCGTTTGAGGTACTTGTCCTTATCGGTGATGTAGCCGTGGTGGACTGAACCCGATGCCGGGCAGTGGTCAGCGTCGTCGACGTGAGTCATGGCAACTCCTTCGGTCTGTGGGTTGGGAGGCCGGGGTTCGGCAGGTCAGTCACGCCGCGCTGGCGTACTTGTCGGGGTCTCGGTCGAAGCGCGGTCCACATCCTTTGCAGCAGAACCAATACCGTCGGCCTCGGTAGTCGCGGAATAGGCCCGCGGCTTCGGCGGCCGCCTTGTTCACCGGCGTGCCGGGCATGACCGGGCATGTTGTCTCGTCCGTTACGGGGTCGAGGAGGTTCGTGGTCCCCGGATTGATGACCGTCGTGTCGAGGTCTTGTGTTGAGCCGCTGCAGCAGCAGCTCGACGTCAGGTTCTTGTTGTCGGACATGAGTTCTCCTTGATGCAGAAGGGGTTCAGTGGGTAGGGGCAGAGGATGTGGATGTGGATTTGAAGCCGCGCAGTCGCAGGCTGTTGCCCATGACGAAGACGCTGGAGAACGCCATGGCCGCGCCGGCGAGCATGGGGTTGAGCATGCCCAGTGCAGCAACCGGTATGGCGGCAACGTTGTAGGCGAACGCCCAGAACAGGTTCGTCTTGATCGTCGATAGTGTCCTGCGGGACAGCCGGATCGCGTCGACGGCGCTGCGCAGGTCGCCGCGTACCAGGGTGATGTCGGAGGCTTCGATCGCGACATCTGTTCCGGTACCCATAGCCAGGCCGAGGTCGGCTTGGGCGAGGGCAGGCGCATCGTTGACGCCATCGCCGACCATCGCCACGGTCTTGCCCTCGGATTGCAGCCGGAGAATAACGTCGACTTTGTCTTTCGGCATCACCTCGGCGATCACAGTGTCGATGCCGACCTCGGCGGCGATCTGGCGGGCGACGGCTTCGTTGTCCCCAGTGAGCAGCACCGGCGTCAAGCCCATCTGGCGCATCTGTGAGATTGCCTGCGCACTGGTGGGTTCAACGGTATCCGCGACGACGAGTACGCCGCGAGCCTCACCGTCCCAGCCGACGGCGACCACCGTCTTGCCCCGCGCTTCGGCCGCTTCTTTCGCCTGCGCCAACTCTGGGCTGAGGTGTTGGGACCAGTCGGCGAGCAGTGATTCGCGCCCCACGACCACGGCGTGGCCGTCCACGATGCCCTGCACACCCTTGCCTTCGACATTGGCGAAATCCTCAGGGGTGGGCAGCGTCCCGAGTTCTTCGGTCGCAGCGACGGCGATTGCTTGGGCGATCGGGTGCTCTGAGGCGTTCTCCAACGCCCCTGCCAGCCGGAGCAGGTTCCCGCGGTCGGTTCCCGGGGCGGTGATGACGTCGACCAGGGTCATCTTGCCGGTGGTGACGGTGCCGGTCTTGTCCAGCACCACGGTGTCGACCTTGCGGGTGGACTCCAGCACCTCCGGGCCCTTGATCAGAACGCCCATTTGCGCGCCGCGACCGGTGCCCACCAGCAGTGCCGTCGGTGTGGCCAAGCCGAGCGCGCAGGGGCAGGCGATTACCAGCACGGCAACGGCGGCGGTGAAGGCGGCCGCGACCGGGAAGCCCGCGCCCAACCACGCTCCGAGTGTGATCACCGCGATCGCGAGGACGATCGGCACGAAGACACCGGAGATGCGATCGGCTAGCCGCTGGACCTGGGCTTTGCCGGTCTGGGCGTTCTCCACCAGCTGGGCCATCTGCGCCAACTGGGTGTCGGAACCGATGCGGGTGGCGCGTACCACCAGTCGCCCACCGGCGTTGACGGTTGCACCGACCACGGTGTCACCTGGGCCGACCTCCACGGGGACCGATTCGCCGGTCAGCATCGAGACATCGACCGCCGATGTCCCCGATACCACCACCCCGTCGGTGGCGATCTTCTCTCCCGGTCGCACGACGAACTCGTCGCCCACTATCAGGTCCTCGACGGCGATCTTCGTTTCCGCGCCGTCGCGCAGCACGGATACCTCCTTGGCGCCCATCTCTAGGAGGGCGCGCAGCGCCGCACCGGCCTGCCGTTTGGACCGCTTCTCGAAATAGCGCCCCGCAAGGATGAATGTTGTGACGCCAGCGGCGACTTCGAGGTAGATGTTGGCGGCGCCGTGAGACGGTGCGAGTGTCAGTTCGAACGGATGCTTCATTCCCGGGGTGCCGGCGGTCCCGAAGAACAGCGCGTACAGCGACCACAGGAAGGCCGACAAGGTGCCCAGGGAGATGAGCGTGTCCATCGTCGCCGTAGCGTGCCGCAGGTTGGCCCAGGCAGCGCGGTGAAACGGCCAGGCCGCCCAGACGATCACCGGCGCAGCCAACACCAGCGACGCCCACTGCCAGTAGGTGAATTGCAGCGTGGGGATCATCGCCATCGCGATGACCGGCACCGATAGCAGCACCGAACCGGTCAGCCGGTGGCGCAGGGACACCATGTCGGGGTCGTCGGTCTCGCCTGTCTCTCCGGGCGGGGCGGGCTTCTCCGGTGTGGGTAGCGCGGCGCTGTAGCCGGCATTTTCCACCTCGGCGAGCAGCTGCGCGGGATCGTATCCGTCGGGCACCGTGACGGTGGCCTTCTCGGTCGCGTAGTTGACTGTTGCCGCGACGCCATCGATCTTGTTGAGCGTGCGTTCGATGCGGTTGGCGCAGGAGGCGCAGGTCATTCCTCCGATGCGGAGCTCAATGCTCGGGCCGGACACGGGCGTCGACGTCGTCATGTGTGCCAGTGCCTTTCAGTTTTCTAGGTGGACGGAGGTCGTCAGTGCCCGCCGGCATGGCCGGCGTCGCGCGACGGTTCTGGCGCGGGCTGATTGGTGGCGCCGCGTGCGGCGTCGACGACGAACGTGGCGGTGTGCACGGTGTCGTCGACCTTGAAGTCGAGGTAGAGCAGGTAGCGACCGGCGGTGGGTGCGGTCGCTGCGAACGTCACCGCAGGCCCGCCAGTGCGGTCCCCCACCGGTTCAGCGCCCTCAGGGTGCACGTGCAGATACGCCATGTCACCTTCACGCAGCGCGACGAGGTGCCCGTATGCCCCCAGGTAGGGCTGCAATGTCGTCACCGGCTCGCCGTCACGGATGATTCTCGCTGTGAGCTGCTTCGAGACGCCGGCGGTGAGCGCACCGTCGAGTTCCACGGTGTAACCGGCAATTTCATCCACGGTGCGTGTGGTCATCGGGGGCGACGGGGCCAACTCGCCGGCCAGGTCGACCGTGCGGGTAAGCGTGAGTTTGGTGCTGCTGGCCTGGGCGGGCTGAAAGTCCGCGAACACCCGGTAGGCCCCGGCGGCCTTCCACATCCAGGGCGTCGACCATATGCCGGTTGCCCGATCCAGGACCGGGTGGACGTGCGCGAAATGCTGACCATCAGAACGGACGACGATGAGATGCAGCTGCTTGTCGTGCACAGTCGCGTAGTCCAGCAGCGGCGTGCCGCTGGGACCAGCAATGGTGAAGCTCAACCTGCCACGATCGTTGGGTGCTCCGGGTCCCCGTACCGCGCTGAGCGTGTATCCGTCTTGGGCGAGTGACAACCCCGGCGGATCAGCGGACAGAGGTGATACCGGCAACGCCTGCTCGGTCGGCGCGCTGTGATCAGCCGCGGGCTCAGCGCCAACGTGCTGAGTGGCCGTCACCGCGGTGTCGGGGACGACCGCCGCGGCGGTGACGTACGCAGCCGTGAACGCCACCGCCAGTCCGGCACCGAAAGCGGCCAACCGTCCTGCAGCGTTCATACGACCCGCACCGCCGAATAGCCGGCCTCGTCGACCGCACGCAAGATCTGGGCGTCATCGACGGGACCGCTGGAGGTCACGATCAGAGTGCCCGCCGTGGCGCTGACCTCGACGTCTTGAACACCGGCGACCCCGCTGACTTCTTCCCGCACTGACAGCTCGCAGTGCCCGCAGGTCATTCCTGTGACGGCGTACGTGACCGTGTTCATGACCGAACTCCCATCTTCGCTCTCGGTAGTACCCCTACCGGGTATGCGTACATCAAGGTATACCCCCAGAGGGTATGTTGCAAGGGTGGGTTTTTCGGGCTCTTGCTGATGCCGCGTCGACGCAGGCCGAGGCATTCCCGACGAAGGGAGAGACGAATGGTGATGCGAACGTTGCACGTCGGGGATGACGGCTGGCCGCTCATGGGCGAGGTCATCGGCCGCGGCGAGCTGATCATCATGCTGCACGGCGGTGGGCCCGATCACTACAGCATGCGGCCGCTTGCCACCCGCCTTGCTGGCCGGTATCGCGTTGCGCTGCCCGATATTCGAGGATATGGAGCGCATCGCGATGCCCCGATCCGACGTTGCACCTCTGGGATCAGTACGTCACCGACACTGTCGCGATCATGCACGCGCTCGACGCCACGTCCACCCACCTTGTCGGCGCCGGCCTCGGCGGCACGATCGCTCCTTACGGACATGCCTCCAACACCCCCGGATCGCCCGGTCCGCGGTCATCATCAGTGCTGAAGCCATCGAGGACGACGACGACAAGGCCGCAGACGCAAAGCTGATGGACCGCTTCGCCGACCGCGCCCGCGCCCGCGGTCTACAGGCCGCCTGGGAGCTGTGTGTTCCTCACCTGCAGCCGCTTATTGCCAACCTCGTCACCAAGGCCATTCCGCGCGCTGACGCCCAAAGCGCCGCTGCCGCAGCGGCAATCGGTCACGATCGGGCCTTCGCCACAGCCGAGGAACTCCGGCGCATCAACACCCCGACGCTCATCATCGCCGGCGATGACCCACGTCACCCCGCGCAACTCGCGTGCACCCTCGTCGACGTCCGTCCGCAGGGAGTACTCGCCGAGGCCACAATGTCCGACCTGCTCGTCAACGCTGACGACATCGCGCACGCCTTCGGCCCGACAATCGAACAGTTCCTCGCCACCACGTCGGACCCCGGATACTTAAGGCGATCGACAACAGCGCCGCAGCTCCAGCCGTCAGCTGTAGCAGGCTTTCCCACTATCGGCCTTGATGGGGCGGCGCCCGCCGGCGATTTTGGCTCAACGTGCACAGGGCGATGCACGTGGCGATCGACCGCGTGGTTGAACTCTCGATGAGCCACCGGAACTTCTCTTGTGCCGTCACAAGCGATGGGCCTTCCCAGTCGACGAGGTACCCGCCGCGGATACAACCGCAAAGTACCCCTCGGGGGTATCCCCGCACAATGTGCGACCCATCGGATGTCCTCGCAAACCCGAGACGCCAGCCCTTAGTGCCAGCTTTATCGAATCTTCATCGAAGGACTAAGAAAGCCAAACGACTCACGAGCACACTCAAAGGCATACCCGTGAACGGTGAACCGTCGCCCGCGACCGGCCCTCGCGGCGCACCAGGCGGTGCCCCGCCCGTTAGCCGATGACGACAACCCGATACGGAGAGCCCCATTCATGCCGCAGACAGGCTGCCCCCCAGCGTTTCGAGCGACGACGCACTGGCTGCGCACGACCGTCCTCGCGGCGGCGGTGCTGCTGATCGCGACCGCCTGCACCTCATCACCGACGGCGGCGCCCACTCCCGACGTCATCACCGACAAGGGCACGCCCTACGCAGACTTGCTCGTACCGAAACTGGAAGCGTCCGTCACTGATGGTGCCATCGGCGTCGCTGTCGATGCCCCCGTGACCGTTACCGCCGGCGACGGTATTCTCGGCCAAGTGTCGCTGACCAACGAGGCGGGCGAACTTGTCGACGGGCAACTGGGCCCCGACCGCGTTACATGGTCATCGGCGGAACCGCTGGGCTACAACAAGCAGTACACCCTGCAGGCGCAAGCACAAGGGCTTGGCGGAACGACAAGCACCAGCGCAACATTCGAAACCCATTCCCCCGAAAACCTGACGATGCCCTACGTCTTGCCCAATGACGGCGAAACAGTGGGCGTGGGTCAACCCATTGCGATTCGCTTTGACGAGAACATCACGAACCGGGTTGCGGCGCAGCAGGCGATCACCGTGACCACGAACCCACCGGTTGAGGGCGCCTTCTACTGGCTCAGCAATCGTGAAGTCCGCTGGCGCCCCGCCGAGTACTGGGAGCCCGGAACGAAGGTTGAGGTGTCAGTCAAGGCTTACGGAGTCGACTTCGGCGACGGGCTCTTCGGCCAGGATGACGTCACCACACGCTTCACAATCGGCGACCAAATCATCGCCACCGCCGATGACGCCACCAAGACGATGACCGTGCGGCGCAACGGCGAAGTCGTCAAAACCATGCCGATCTCCATGGGCAAAGCCAAAACGCCCACCGACAACGGCGCCTACATCGTCGGCGACCGCTACTCATTCCTGGTGATGGATTCGTCCACCTACGGAGTCCCCGTCAACTCACCCGACGGGTACCGCACCGAAGTCGAATGGGCCACCCAAATGTCCTACAGCGGCATCTACGTGCACTCAGCGCCGTGGTCGGTGGGTAGCCAAGGCATCGCCAACGTCAGCCACGGATGCCTCAACGTCAACCCGGCCAACGCCCGCTGGTTCTACGACAACACCCGACGCGGCGACATCGTGGAAGTCATCAACACAACCGGCCCCACACTGTCGGGAACCGACGGCCTCGGCGACTGGAACATCCCCTGGGAGCAATGGAAGGCCGGAAACGCCAACGTCTGAGCATCGGAAGTTCTTGACACCGAGCCGACATGGCTTCAATGCCCGGCGAATCTGAAAACCATTACTCCGCAGTGCATTTGAGGTCATTTCTGAGACGTCGTTGCCGTACGGGCGGTTGCCGGCGTGACTGGAGCCACCGACTCCCCGATAACCGATGGCGGCGCGTACCGCCGACGAGGCTTCGAATAACCGCTCGGGGCAGAATTGTTGCTGACGCCCGACGACGGCCTATAGAGCTCGTTGCCGAGAAGCTCGCACATTTGAGTCCGCGCACCATTCACGCGCGTCTTCCCGACCGTGAAACGGGTTTAAGTCCATACTTGCCGCATTCGAAGCGAACGGCCGCAGCGAATTTCACCACTGTAATTATGTGGCTGGTGTTACTGGTGGGGCTTTTGTGAGTTACGCTTTTCTACGTAGGAGCTACGTATTTTTGGTGCTGCGCCCTACGTATGCGATCAGCCCCGCTATTGGTGCGTGAAGTAACTCACCGCCGGGCGCACCGAGGAGAAGACATGGGATTACACGTCCGGAGCAAGGGTGCGGCAATTGCTAGCACTGACCGCTGCGACCCGGCAATCCTTGTTGCGGGACGCGTTCGACGGCTCCCCGGTGTGATCGCTATCGTCGTCTTGCTTTTCCTCGCGTGCGCACCGGTCGCGTCGGCCCAACCTGCCGCCGGGCCGTGGGACCCATTACTTCCGAAGATACCGAGCGCGGGCGCTCCCGGCGATCCGGTTGCCATCGCGAACGCATCGCTGCAGGCAACGGCCATGGCGACGCAGACGGCCATGAATATGGGTCGCAGCTTCCTCAGCAGCCTGGGAATCGTCAGCCCCGCCGCGGATCCGTCGACGAGCGTGCGCGGAAATCGGGTCAATGGTGCGCAAGCGATCGAGTACGTGATTCGCAGGGCGGGAACGCAAATCGGTGTTCCCTACTCGTGGGGTGGCGGAAGCCTCACCGGTCCAAGCCGCGGCGTCGACCAGGGAGCAGGCACCGTGGGCTTTGACTGTTCAGGCCTGACACGGTTCGCGTTCGCCGGCGTCGGTGTTCTGCTCCCGCGATGGTCCGGTGACCAGTACGACGCCGGCCGAAAGGTGCCGCCCTCCCAAGCGAAGCGGGGCGACTTGCTGTTCTGGGGGCCGGGCGGGAGTCAGCACGAAGCAATCTACCTGGGCGGCGGTCAAATGATTGAGGCACAGCAGACCGGCGTCCCGATCAAGGTCTCCCCAGTGCGAACAGGGGGCATGACACCCTACGTCGTCCGGATTATCGAGAGCTGACCGCGAGGCCCAATTAGCACGCCCGCAGAGCCATTCACCTCAGCGGGTGACCGAATCAACCGACGAGACAGTAGCCGATGCCGCGGACAGTGCGGACGTAGCGCGGGCAGGTGGGGTCGTCCCCGAGCTTGCGACGGAGATTGCCGACATGCACCCCCAGAGCAGCCCGACCGCCGGGATGCGAGGCTCCCCAGAGACTCTCCTGGAGTCGCCGGCACGTCACGGGTTCGCCCGGATTGTCCGATAGTGCCCGCAGGATCGCGAACTCTGTCCGAGTGAGCTGTACAACATTTCCTCGCTGGTACACCCGCCGAGCCGCCACATCGACCACGAGGTCGTCGATCTGCCGTCGCTGCGTATCGCCGGCCGCACCGCACACGCCGATGTGCCTGAGCGCGCGTCTAATTCGTGTACTCAGCATCTCCGAGTCGCCGATCGCCACCACTGCGACACGTGACACCAGCGGCGCCATCTCTGCATCAGTAAGCGCGACTACGCCACCGTGTGCCACCTGACGAACACGGTCAAGGACAGCAGCACCCTGGTCCGTTGGCCCTACGCAGACCACTACCACGTCGGGGTCAACGACACGCAAAGCGGTGAGTGCTGCGGTTTCCGAGCATGCGACCGTAACGGCGAAATCTCCGGCGTGCATACGGTGGGCCAGCATGTCGGCGTAGATGCGTCGCGGCTCAACGAGCAGAACGCGGATGCGGCCGGCGGCCGCCACCGGAGATGCGGCACTACCCAGTCCGAGGTGTGACTCGATGGTCGTGGCAGCCTCCTGTCGACGTCGCGCATCGCGGGTACTGGATTGCGTACGCGGGTTCTGACAACCAGCATATCGTGATCTACGTTGTTACTACGTAGATCACAGCCCGGGCGTCCCGCATGTCGTCGACTATCCGCTTTCAGCGCGTGTTCTCGCGACATCCGATGTCGGCTATTTGGGTTTCAGTCGACCGCGTCGATGTCTTCGCCGCCGCAATCGTGCCGGCTGTCGTCAGGTCCTCAGTGGTGGCAGAGCAGCTGGATGAGAGCTGGTGTCGCAAGCATGGCGATGATCGCGGCAGCTAAGCAGATACGGTGGCGCCATCGCACATGGCGGCGCGTGGGGGTGACCAATCGTTCCGCTCGAGCGACGACCGCCGTTCCCGCTGCGGCGAGGCCTTCGTGCACAGGAGGTTGATGTCCGGCCAGAGCAATCAGCCCGGCAAGCAGAGGGCGAGTGCCGACGCGCCGCGCGGCGGTATCGTCGGCGCACATCTCCAGCAGTTCTGCCACAGAATGGCGTGCCGTAGCGAAAAGTGGCAGGCGGGGCAAAGTGACGGCGAGGGCACGCAGCCCCATGAGGATGTGGTGGTGGCGCCCCGAGATGTGGGCATTTTCGTGTGCCAGAACCGCTTTCAGTTGCGACCGGTTCAACGTCTTGATGGCCGCGGAGGTGACGATAATGGTGTTCAGGCGGCCGCCCACACAATAGGCGGCGGGCCGGTCGGCGTCCACGACGACCACGTTGGGGTGACCGGTGGGCCGGCCAATGATCCGCGCGGCATGTGCGTGCTCGTGACTCCGCGCGCGTAGGCGGGACAGGCTACGGCTCATCCGGAGTCCTCCGAACCCCAACGTCAGGGTCCCCATACCGATGAGGGCAACAGATCCGATCCTGCCCGCCATCGGTGTGTGTTCGGAAAATCCGAACAGTTCAAGACACAGCGTCACCACCGCGCCGGTGCGAATACTGTCCGCCGTTGCGCCGATGACCATCGAGACCGCGACCAGCCAAGCCGCCAGGGTTGCGGCGACCGTGATTAGCCATGCGGCGACTCCCATGTGAGGGCTGATTCCCTGGCCGGTCATCCGCCGCAGAACCGGAGGAGCCAACCACGCAAGCGCACCCCCGTAGAGCAGCAGCCACAGCGCCGTAGTCATCATCGTCGCCCCCTACACGTAGCCGCCTTCAGTTGCGCCCACTGCTCCGCGCTCATCTGATCGACCACGAAGCCCAACACCGCACTGGTATCACCGGCGCAGTCGACAGCAGCCCGCATCAACCGCGCTGAACACCCCTCGTGGCCCATCGATGCCGGGTATATATAGCCTTTCCCACGGCGCTGAGTCCTCAGCCGACCCTCGCGGTACAGGTTGTCCATCGTCGGCATCACACTGGTGCAGGACTGGCGCTTCCGGGAGATCTCGTCGAAGCCGTCGCCCACTGTGATGGGCCCCGCGCAATCCCACACGCAATCCATGACTACTGCGTTGGGGTCGCCGAACCCTCGCTGTTCCATTCCGTGCCACTCCTGCTGTCCACGACGAGCTGGAGTGCTTTGCCCATCGACCCCTACCAGACCCCCAATGTAGCGCCCGACCTCGAAAGTTCCGATTCGCCGCACCCGGCGTTCATGGCCTCGTCAGTGCATTCCACGCCGCCGTGCGGGCGGAGCCGATCACGCACGGGAGCTGTCAACTGGGCATCAGCTTCGCCGCAGCGCTGACAGACGATGATTGAGGGGCCGCCTGCGGGTTGTGCACGGAGCCTTGCAGAGTCGTTACCGACTTGAGACTGTGACAGGCGTTTCCCTGGTGCGCAAGTGATGTACGTTTCAACTGCCTACTATCGTGCTCCGTACTTTGCTGGGCAGTAGGTCCGATCCGAGAATGCCGTGCGCTGTCCCTCGCTCGGTGGCCCGACGACGCTCAACCCAAGTGAGGAGATCCGATGCGTTGCCTCACTTCACTTCTCACTCTCTGCGCACTGATGTCGACGCTGATGCTCAGCCCTTCAGGTATCGCGGCTGCCGAACATGACGGCGCACCTAACGGCGACAGCAAGGACATTCCGTCCCTGGTTGCGGCTGTCGCCGAGGCGAATCAGCGGGTAGCCGATGTCGGTGCCGATATCCAGATCAAGCAAGAGGGCGTCAACAGGGCCCTCGTCGAGATTGCTGCTGCTCGCGACATTCTCGCGGACGCGCAGCGTGAGGTTGCCGCCAGTGAGCAGGGGCTCGCCGACAGTCAGGTGGCGATCGACGCCGCGCAACAACGCTTCGATCAGTTCGCCGCATCGATGTATATGAACGGGCCGTCGGGTGCGCTGCCACTGGCAAATGGGCCGGAGGAAATCCTTGCTGGAGCCTCGACGCAACAGAGCCTGATCATCAGCTTCCAGAAGGTCAGGGATGACCTCGTGCGCAGGCAGACCGATCACGCCAACAAGCTCTCAACCGCGACGGCTGTCCGGGCGCGCGCTGAGGGCGCCGCCGCCGAGGCGCAGCGCCGCCAGGACGACGCGGTCACCGCCCTTCAGGAGGCGCAGCAGACCTTCGCGGCACGGCAGGACGAAATCAATAGGCTTGCCGCCGAACGTGACTCGGCGCAAGCCCGACTCGGTGCCATCCCGCCGGTAGCAGGGACCGCGACTGCGCCCACGGTTCCTCAACCCGGCGCCGCGCAGGCACCCGGCGACCAGTGGGACCGAAGTGACTCTTTGCCGGCCGACAATTCTGGCGCCGGCCTCTGGGACACCACGCTGCCGATGGTGCCCAGCGCCAATGTGGCCGGCGACCCGGTAGCCATCATCAACGCGATCCTCAAGATCATGGCGACCTCGGTGCAGCTGACTGCCGACATGGGCCGAAAGTTCCTTACCAAACTGGGCATTCTCTCCCCGGCGGCCGCCGCCGCAGATCCCGGCATCACCAATGGACGCATCCCCAGCCTGAACGGCCGGCAGGCCTCTGAGTTCGTGATCCGACGCGCCATGTCACAACTGGGAGTTCCCTACTCGTGGGGCGGCGGCAACGCCAACGGTCCCTCTCGGGGCATCGATCAGGGAGCCAACACCGTCGGCTTCGACTGTTCCGGGCTCATGCTGTACGCCTTCGCCGGCGTCGGCATCAAGCTCGACCACTATTCCGGATCGCAGTACAACGCCGGCCGCAAAGTTCCGTCATCGCAGATGCGACGTGGTGATCTAATCTTCTACGGCCCCAACGCCAGCCAGCACGAGTCCATGTATCTCGGTGACGGCATGATGCTCGAAGCTCCCTACACCGGGTCCGTCGTCAAGATTTCCCCCGTGCGCACCTCCGGCATGACACCCTACGTCACGCGCTTGATCGAGTACTGACACCTCACAGCGAGCGCTGTGGCGGTTGCACCGTTAACGCATCAGTCCGCCCCAGCGTGACCGCTGTGAACGGGCTCCTCCAATGCCTCACGCCGCTCGCTGCGGCGCTGCGGCGCTGCGGCGCGGAACAGAGCCGTCGCGCTGGCGATGGCGGCGGCCCACAGCACGACGACAACGGCGCACAGGATCAGCCACGTTTGCCACCCGAGGCTGTTCGGGCAGACGTCCATCAGCCAGCGCATGCAAGGCCCTCCTCCACAGTGAGCGTCACTCAGCTGCAGGATGGAATCGGTATGAGTCTCGTAAAGATCTGCTGAAGATTGCGCCGTTCCGGCAGTCGTGCGGCGCCGCGGCCGCTTCGGCGGGCACCATGTGGAGCATGGAGCACCACCCGGGTAGATCGCCTGAGCAGGCGAAGGGATACCGCGCGCTGGTCGTCGACGACGAACTGCCGCTGGCCGAAGTGGTGGCTAGCTATCTGGAACGCGATCAGTTCGAGGCCGTGGTGGCCGGAAACGGTGTCGACGCTATCGCTGTCGCGCGCGACTTCGATCCCGATGTCGTCATTCTCGACCTTGGCCTGCCCGGCATTGATGGACTGGAAGTGTGCAGACAGTTGCGCACGTTTTCCGACGCCTACGTCGTCATGCTCACCGCTCGTGATACCGAACTCGATACAGTCCTCGGTCTCACTGTCGGCGCCGACGACTACATCACCAAACCCTTCAGCCCGCGCGAGCTTGTGGCGCGCGTGCGGGCCATGCTGCGGCGGCCCCGCGTCCTGCAATCGGCCACCGCAACCGCCGAACGTGAGGTGGCACCACCGCGTCGGTTCGGTGCGCTGAGTGTCGACGTCGCCGCCCGTGAGGTTGGCATCGACGATGAACAGATCTTGTTGACCCGCACAGAGTTCGACATCCTCGAAGCGCTCTCAGGCCGGCCGGGCATTGTGCTGAGTCGGCGTCAACTTCTCGAAATTGTTCGCGACGGGCCCTGGGTCGGCAACGAGCACCTCGTCGACGTCCACATCGGGCACTTGCGGCGCAAACTCGGCGATGATGCCGCACGCCCGCGCTACATCGCCACGGTGCGAGGTGTGGGATATCGGATGGGGACCGGACAGTGACTCCCCCGCCTGCGTCCACAGCTCGCCGACGTCGACGGAGGGGCCGTCCTGGTATCGGCTTGCGGCTGCTGGCGGCCCAAGCGATTGTGCTGGCAGCCGGGGCCGTGACGACCGCGGTGGTGGCCGCCGTCGTCGGACCTCCGCTGTTTCGCGAGCATCTTCACCGCGCGGGGGTGCCGATGAACTCGCCAGAGGAAGTCCACGCCGAGGAGGCCTACGGCTACGCGACGGTGATGTCCATCGGGGGCGCCCTGGCGGTGTCGGCACTGGCTGCGCTTGCCGTCAGCTTCTACGTCAGTCGACGGCTCCAACGGTCCGTCACCGAGGTTGCCTCCGCTGCCACCGATGTCGCTCAAGGGAATTACGATGTCCGCGTGTCATCGCCGCGCCTCGGCGACGATTTCGACGCACTCTCCACTGCCTTCAACCAGATGGCTTCCCGGCTCCAAACCGTGGATTCGACAAGACAGCAGCTCTTTGGAGACTTGGCGCACGAGATCCGCACACCGGTCGCGGTGCTAGAGGCCTATATTGAGGCACTCGAAGACGGGGTGCGCACTTTGACGCCGCAGACGGCAACCATGCTGCGTGACCAAACCCGCCGGCTGGTGCGATTCTCCAATGACGTCGCCGCCTTGGCCAAGGCCGAGGAAAGTTCAGTTTCCATGTCGTACGCCAACATTGACGTCGACCGCTTGACACACCGATGCGTCGCCGCGGCGCAGGAACGCTACGACAACAAGGGAGTCGCACTACGCGTACGCCTCCAGAAGGCGCTACCGCCGTTGTGGGCCGACGAGCAACGACTCTCCCAAGTCCTGGGCAATCTGCTGGAAAATGCGTTGCGGCACACGCCTTCCGGCGGCTCGGTCGAAGTCAACTGTGTCCGCGACGGCGACCGGTTGAGGATCGCCGTCGCCGACACCGGTGAAGGGATTGCCGCCGAGCACGTCAACCGGGTGTTCGAGCGGTTCTATCGGGCAGACTCCGCCCGCGACCGCGAGCACGGCGGCGCCGGTTTAGGGCTCGCCATCGCCAAAGCGCTGGTCGAGGCCCACGGCGGAGCCATCTCCGTAGCGAGCGCGGGCCCCGGCGGCGGCGCAACATTCACCCTCGCCATGCCGATCACCCCGGAGCGCACCGAGCAAACCCCTGTCACGGCTGACTCAGCGCGAATCTGACCGGCAGGCGCCGCAACTCGCTACTTGTCCAGCATGCCCTGCATCGTGTCGATCTCCGCTTGCTGAGAGGACACGATGTTGCGCGCCATCTCCACCGCCGCGGGGAACTGGCCGTTGTCGATCTCCTGCTGCGCCATCATGATTGCGCCCTTGTGATGGGCGATCATCTGCGTTAAGAAAAGTCGGCTCGCCTCCGCGCCCTGCGCGTTCTGCAGCGCAGCCATGTCGGCTTCCGACATCATGCCGTGACCGCTGCCGCCCATACCAGGCATCTTGCCCATGTCGCGGCCGGGCATCTGGTGAGCAGGCATGTCGTGGCCAGGCATAGCGGTGCTGGTCGCAGGTGCAGGCGAGGACGACGCCCCCCACTCCTGGAGCCAACCCTGCATCTGCTCGATCTCGGGGCCTTGAGCATTCTTGATCTCGTCAGCGAGTGAGATGACCTCGGGATCGATGCTCTGCTTGCCGAGAAGCATGTCGCTCATCTCGATCGCCTGCTGGTGATGAGGAATCATGCCTTGGGCGAACGTCACATCAGCGTCGTTATGGGTAGCGTCGCTGCTGGCAGCGCTGGGCGAGGCCGATGGTGCCGCCGGGCTGCTGGTCGATGACTGAGAGTCGGTTGTCGCATTCGAACAGGCGCTGACGAACAGGGCCGCCGCCGCCATCGCCGCAAACCCAGTTCGGTATCGCTTGTGCTGCATCGCACATCCCTTCTCATACATCTTCCTGACACCATGCGTCCACACACACGGCAAGCGCTCTCGCCGCCTCGGTCCAGCCTCAGGACTCCGCGTATGGGTCGGTTCGAGTTCCGATGAAGATTCGATGAAGACGCCTCACCAACCCGTCGGTACGCGCCGCGCGCTCGGGCGATCCAGCGTCACGCCGCAGCCGGTTCAGTCATTGCCCGCGACCGGAAGGAGTCAGTGTGCAGCTCGGTAGATTCATGCCGCAATCTGACCGAAGCCTTGGCCTGCCCGCACGCCGCGATCAGTCGATCGGCAGCCGCCGCCGCAACGCCTCCAAGAGCTGGGTAACCGTCGGCAAACCCATCAAACCGGCGTCGGTCTGATATAGCCGGCACGCCAACTCCATCACCGGCACCGCATCGTCAAAAGCGTCTATGCCATCGACGAGAATCGTTGGAGAGCCCGCGAACGACAAGGCCGCCGCCTCATCATCCGTAGCGACCCGCCGATACGTGATCTCGACGTTGACTAGTCCGGCTGCTGCCGCGCCCACAAGGGCACCGGCTTCCTGCCAATTCGGACACCCTTCGAAATAGACGATCTCCACTCTCATGTGCCAATGGTGCGCGTAACAAGCCGGTGATGTCATCGGCAGGGGGCATCACCGCCAACCACGGACATGTCTCGCACCAGCAGAACTGGTGGCCCGGGGAAGGTCTCACCGGTTTAGAAGCGGGGACATGGCGCCTACGCGACTCGCGTCATCGAGTTAGCGCCGGGCCTGCAGATCACTCTCATTCTTTGGATAGTTGCATATATTGCAATGTTTGCATATGTTTGATTTTGGAGGTGGTTGCGGTGGCTGCAATAGGTGCTCTAGCTCTGTATTTGATGTTCGTCGCACTCGGGTTCGGCTGGCGGAGTTGGCGCCAGTATCGGCTTACTGGTTCCACCGGCTTCCACGGAATCAGCGGCCGGCCCGGCTCACCGGAATGGGCCGCCGGCGTCGGTTTCGTTGTGGCCATGGTGCTCGGTCTCCTCGCGCCGGCTTTGCAGGTGTTTGGCGTGCTAGCCCCAATCGCCGCTTTCGAGGCCTGGGGGCTTCAGGCATTGGGGTCCGTGTTGGCACTCGGGGGTCTCGCCGGAACGCTGTACGCGCAGAACGACATGGGCGATTCGTGGCGGATAGGCGTCGATCCGCAGGAGTCTACGACCCTGGTGCGCCGCGGCGCGTTCGCGGTTGTGCGCAACCCGATCTTCACGGCGATGCTGTCGTTCGCGACCGGCGTGGCGTTGATGGTCCCGAATGTGTTGGCGCTGGCTGCATTGATTCTTCTGGTCGTGGCGATCGAATTGCAGGTCCGCGTGGTGGAGGAGCCATACCTCGTTCACACGCACGGGGACGCCTACCGGTCCTATGGTCAAGCCGTCGGCAGGTTTCTTCCCGTTCTGGGACGTTTTCCTAGGTCCGTTGGTGGTGAATCCCGCTAAGCGGGCGCCAGCAGAATCTGCGCCAGCCGCGTGGTCGTTTCCACGCCGTCGTCGTAGGCGCCTTCGCCGTTGAGCGAGTTCATGATCGCCAATGTGTAGCGTTGTCGAGGGCCGGCGAAACCGACGCTGTTGACGACCCAGCCGCCCTGTTCTTGGGACCACCCGTTCTTGTTGCCGGGAGTCATGGCCGCGCCCGCTCCCCACACTCCCCACTGCTGGTTGGCGTCGAGGTGTTGCATCTCCGACACAATGGCCGCGGTTTGGGCCGCAGGCAAGCTGGTGAGGGTGTAGTTCATCAGCCGGTCGAGGTCTTCGCTCGTGGCCTTTTGGAAACCCCAGTACGGGTAGGTGCCGCTGAAACCCTGCTGCGGTTGCAGGCTGGTAAGTCCGTACGTGGCGAAATTGCGGTTGAACGCCATGTTGTCGGGTCCGCTGTAGCGTTCCCAAAGCGTATCGGCAGCGTCGCTGTCCGATGAGTGCATCATGTTGGCCATGAGTTGGCGGTCGGCTGGGGTCAAGGCGATCTGGCCGGCGCGAGCCCGAGTCAACAGATCAACCACCATCGCTAGCTTGATAGTGGATGCGGTCCACATCATCGTGGTAGCCGCGTCGTTGCGGTGAGCCTGTCCGGTCGTCCGGTCGCGAAGCACGTAGCCCACCGTGCCAGGACGAGTAGCGAGGTAGGCGTCTGCCTGTGCGATGCGCTGTCCGATCTCAGCGGTGGCGACGGGTGTCGGCGCGCAGAGCAACACGGTCATAGCGACAAGTCCGGTGACGACGGCTCTCACGCGCGTAGCTTGTCAGCCCCACGGGCATCAGGGCCGACGGCACGCCGGGTAAGCACCGGTTCCTACTATCCATCTCCGCACATGCAGAGCCGGCGGATGGTAGGGGTGCCGTCGCGAGGCAGCCCGAGGTCGGCTCGTGTCCCGTTCGACGTAGGCAGCCCTGCGCTCCCTTTGCACGCCGGCCCCGTGCAGCCCCTCCTCTCTCCGACATATTAACGTCCGTTAGTATGTTCGGATGAGCGAGCCGCGGCTTGATCACTGCGATCTGTTGTGCTTGGACCTGCCCCATGCCGAGCGAATTCGTTCCCGGCTACCGTCACTCGTCGACGCCGAATCACTGGCAACCGCGGCGCGGGCTCTGAGCGACCCGACGCGACTGACGATCGCCTCAGCGCTGCTCGACGGCGAGGAACTGTGTGTATGTGACATGGCCTGGGTGGTCGGGCAGTCGCAGAACCTCGTATCCCACCACCTGCGGCAGCTCAAGATCGCCGGTCTGGTGACTTCTCGGCGGCAAGCCCGGATGGTGATGTACCGACTCACCGACCGCGGCCGATCCTTGACCGAGGCCGTGCTGGCGCACGGTTACCGTCAACCGGCCTCCAAGGCACGCCATGTCTGACCCATGCTGCGGGCCCGCGGCCAATGGAGTCGACACCGAGCCCGGATCGGGACCGGACAAGTGGTGCGGAGTCCGCGAACTGCAGCTGGCGGCCCTGGCGGCGGCGTTGCTCCTCGGCGGCTGGGCGTTGCACCGAAGCGGTCTTTCCTCCATCGGCTTGGGACTTGAGCTCGCGGCGGTTGCCGCCGGGGCCGCAACGTTCGCGCCCGGAGCCGTTCGCAGTCTTCGACACGGCCGCGTCGGCGTTGGCACGCTGATG
Organism: Mycobacterium sp. PSTR-4-N; assembly: GCF_022348085.1. Lineage (GTDB taxonomy): Bacteria > Actinomycetota > Actinomycetes > Mycobacteriales > Mycobacteriaceae > Mycobacterium. The sequence continues at coordinate 163,000 of NZ_JAKRFN010000007.1, forward strand.
ACGATCGCCGCGGTCGGCGCCGTGGCGCTTGGACAGGTCGAAGAAGCCGCGCTGCTGGGAATCCTGTTCTCCATCGCCGAAGGACTCGAGCACTACGCCGTCACCCGAACCCGCCGAAGCCTGCGCGCCCTGCTGTCGCTCGTGCCGCCAACGGCGACCGTGATCCGCGACGGCCACGAAACCCCTGTGCGCCCAGACGATTTGCTCATCGACGACGTGATGGTGCTACGGCCAGGAGACCGCGCCGCCACCGACGGCGTCATCACCTCCGGTCGCACCAGCTTGGACGTGTCGGCGATCACCGGAGAATCGGTTCCAGTCGAGGCGGGACCCGGCAGCGAGGTGCATGCCGGTGCGATCAACGGCGGTGGAGCGGTCGAAGTCGCCGTCACCGCCGTCGCCGCCGAAAGCTCGCTGGCCCGCATCGTTCACATCGTCGAACAGGCTCAGGAGCGCAAGGGTGCGGGTCAGCGGTTGGCGGACCGGATCGCCCGCCCTCTCGTCCCAACAATCATGGTCCTGGCCGCAGCAGTTGCGGCGATTGGCGCGCTGGTGGGCGAGCCGATGCTGTGGCTCGAACGCGCACTCGTGGTCCTCGTCGCCGCCTCACCCTGCGCCCTGGCCATCGCGGTGCCACTCACCGTCGTCGCCGCCGTCGGCGCTGCCAGCCGACAAGGCGCCCTCGTCAAGGGAGGCGCCGCCGTCGAGGAACTCGGACGCATCGCCGTGATTGCCCTTGACAAGACGGGCACCCTGACCCGAAACAGCCCGCAAGTGATAGAGACGGTGACCGCCAGCGGCGTCAGCGAGGCCGAAGCCCTGCACCTCGCCAGCGCAGTCGAGTCCCGTAGTGGGCACCCACTGGCCCGGGCAATTACCGACGCTGCAGGCCCCGACATCGTCGCGGCTGAAGACGTGAGAGCCGTTGTCGGCCATGGCATGAGTGGCCGCGTCGAGGGTCGCAGGATCCGTTTGGGGAAGCCGGGCTGGGTCGCGGCCGGAGAATTCGCCGCCGACGTCGTGCGCCTCCAATCGGCCGGGGCGACAGTGGTCCTGCTCGAATGCGACGCCGTGGTGGTGGCGGCGATCGCAGTCCGCGACGAGCTGCGCCCCGAAGCGCCGGAAGTGGTACGGCAACTACACGAGCTGGGCATCACCACCGCGATGCTGACCGGCGACAACTCCCGCACGGCAATGGCCGTGGCCGAAGCCGCCGGCATCACAGTCGTGCACGCCGACCTGCTTCCCGAAGACAAAGCACGCCTGCTGTCCGAACTCTCCGGCGGCCGGCCCATCGCCATGGTCGGCGACGGGGTCAACGACGCCCCCGCACTAGCCACCGCCGACATCGGCATTGCCATGGGAGCGATGGGCACCGACGTCGCCATCGAAACCGCCGACGTCGCGCTGATGGGCGAGGATCTGCGTCACCTCCCCCAAGTCCTCGCTCACGCCCGCCGAGCCCGCAAAATCATGCTGCAGAACATCGGACTGTCGCTGGCGATCATCACCATCCTCATTCCCCTCGCCGCCTTCGGGGTTCTCGGGCTGGCCACCGTGGTATTGATCCACGAGGCGGCAGAAGTACTCGTCATCCTCAACGCGATCCGCGCCGCACGCACCCATCCCCTACCCGGCGTCGAACCGCAGCCGATGGCTGCAGCGGCGGCGCACCACATCACCCTCCCCACCCCCCCGACACCCGTCGATGCCTGCTGCGCCCCGACGCCGGCGCTCACACCGGTGGTCCTTGATCGTCGGGAAACCCGCAGCGGCGGATGCACCTGCTGCGCTGCAGAACCCACAAATCCCCGTGACGAGTCGATCCGTCGAAGTGAACACCACTGGTGATGGTGCGACCGCGAAATGCCTTCGCCGCCGCGAATCGACCTACTGCCGAACCGGAATTGGTATTGAGCAGCACCGCGCACACTCGTCGTCTGTGCCGGTCGGGCGCAGCGCCGTCGCGCCGCCCCCGGGAGGCGTATCGGCGGGAGATGGCCGCTGCAAAGCGCACACCATCCGCCAAGCAGCGGTGGCGGCGTTGGGAACGGGCACACATCGTGTCGCAACCCGACCCTTGGCCACACACCTACAATCACGCGGCGATGCGGGCCTTGGCGCTGCGCCAACGAGACCGTCGCGAAGCTTTCGGCCAGGTTGTTCGCCTGATCGTCGCTGCGCCGGGATCGCTGACCGGACGCTATCCCGGGGGCAACACCGGTCGGGTCGGCGCGGGCCTCATGACCCCGTGGGCCGCGCCCGCCGCTCTCGCCGCACTCGTGGGCGGGCGAAGGGACTGAAGGGCGATGTCAGTCACGACGTCGAACCAGAACGCGCGGCCGTGGCCGGCCGTCGCCGCCGCAGTCGCGCTAACGACCGCGGCGTTGAGCGTGGGCTATTGGGCGCTCGGACTGGCAACCATGCTCATCTTTACCGCCGGGTTCGTCGGGGGCTTGCTTCTGTGGCGGGTGTGGCCGAGTGGCGGCGGCTGGGCCGACATTCGCGCGCCATATTGGATCGCCCTGTTGTTGTTCCTTGCCCACCGCGTCGAAGAGAAGCAGATGGGGTTCTTCGCATTCCTAGCGGCGGTCACGGGTGTGCCAACCCCTGCGGTGAACTCGGTGCCCGTGGTGCTGCTCGTCGCCGTCTCCGCGGGCGCCTGGCTGTTAATTCCCGCCCTCATGCGGCGCGGCCGCCCGATCGGCCGATACCTGGCATGGACGTTCTTCGCCTCGTTAGGTCTCACGGAGTTGGCGCACTTTGTGGTGTTCCCGTGGCTCGATCCCGGCGGGGCCGGCTACGTGCCCGGAATGTGGACCGTCGTCGCTCTCGCACCGGTCGCCTGGTGGGGAATGTGGCGTCTCTCTCGACGGCCGTCCATCGAATCCGCGCCCAAGCGTCCGATCTGGCGCCAGCCGAGGGCATGACCGATCTACGGTCTTCCTCCGTATATAGTCGGACACGCGATGCTCAACCGCGGGCGCGGTTCGGGTTGGTGCTGCGGTACAGGGCTGCGCCGGCGCATCACAGACGTTCGGTGAAACTCATGAAGGACGCATTCCAATGGCACCTCTCACACGCATTCTGCTGACCGTCTTCGCGGTCATCACCATGATCATCGGGGTTGGCGTGTATCTCTCGGCCCAGGACAAGGACGCCCCCACCTCCGCGCAAGGCCAGGGTGAAGACGTCGGTCAGCTGGTCCGGGACAACAGTCGCCGCCTCACCACCGTGCCGAACAGCGATGTCACCTTCGTCGAGTTCCTTGACTTCGAATGCGAAGCGTGTCGCGCGGCCTTCCCGATGGTCGAACAGCTGCGCGCCGAGTACGGGGACCGCGTCAACTTCGTCATCCGCTACTTCCCCATTCAGTCTCACTTCAACGCAGAGCGGGCGGCGCGCGCGGTCGAGGCGGCCGCCCAACAGGACAAGTTCGAGCCGATGTACAAGAAGATGTACGAGACGCAGAGCGAGTGGGGCGAACAACAAACTCCGGCGGACTCCCGATTCCGCGGATTCGCAGCCGAACTCGGGCTCGACATGGCGGCGTTCGATGCTGCCTACAACGACCCCGCCACACTCGATCGTGTCAATGTCGATGTCGCTGACGGTAAGGCCCTCGGGGTCAAGGGCACACCGACCTTCTTCATCGACGGAACCGAAGTGGAATTCAGGAGCTACGACGACTTGAAGGCCGCAGTCGAACAGGCATTGAACGGATAGCCGCGGTGACTGCCGACAGCTCTTGGCGCACCGGTTCCATAACTCGGGACGTGTGCGGGCGCGAACATGACGGCAGCACCCCGCGTCGACGGCGATCTGAGGGGTCGACATCGACCGCAGTGCGCCGATCTCGCGTTGGCTGACAGGGAGATGGCTTCTGCGCGAAGTCGGTTCCGTCGCGGTGAGGTCTCGCTTCGACCTCAGTACGCGCCATCTCGAATCGCCTCTGCGTGGTGGGCGACCATCAGTCCGAGATGCAAGCGGGTGGCCAGCTGCACTGGTTCGGATGATGATGATGATGCGGCCGGGCCCCGCACCCCACGCCCCGCGTCATCAGATCGGCCGCCTGCCGGATCCTGACGAACACGGCTCGAAAGGTGCTGTCGTCGGCGCCTGAGCTCTCACCGCAGACGGGACAATTAGACGGCCTGGGCATGACCCGAAATCACCTGCGGGAGAGGGGGCGTCCCTGTGAACGGGCGAGAGCATTGCGCGATACCGGGTCGGGGCCACGCACGCGCTTATCTCGAGGACCAATGTGATGCAGCCGCTATGCCGACAATGCGGTCCTCGTCGTCATGAGCCCAGGCTCGGCGCAGCCGTCCTCTGCTCGATCGCAGTCGAGCGGCGGCGCCGCAGGATCAGCACCGCGAGCACCGCCAGCATTGCCACAACCCCGCCGGCGGCGATCACTTGACCTCCCAACCGCTGGTCGCCCAGCAAGTTCGCATGCCAGCTCAGTTTCAAGGAGCCGTAGAAGGCGCCCCCGAGAACCTCACGCATGTTCATCACCACGACCCCGGCAATGATGAACTGCGACAGCGCGAGAAACAGCATCGCGATCCGGCCCCGCTTGGGCATCGGCCGTGGCACCACCGGCTCGACGCCGCCGACGGCGGTGAAGAACAGCGCACCGCTGAGCAGGAAGTACCCGATCATCAGCATGTGCGTGGCGTGTTCGCTTACGGCAGCATCGAAGACCACTTCGAGGCAGAGCCCGTACACGCCCACCACGAGAAGCGTCAGCGCCGTCCATGGATGAGCGATAAAACGCAGCAGTGACGAATTCAGCGCGCTGACAAGCCATTCGCGTGGCCCCGGCACCGCATTGGGTTCGGCTGCCCGCAAGGCCCTCAGCGCGAGGGTCACCGGTGCGCCCTGCACGAGCAACACCGGCACCACTATCGTGAGCACCAATTGAGCGACGGCGTGCATGCTGAACATCGCCGCCATGTACATGCCGAGTCCTGACGAAGTGGCGAACAACAAAACGACGCAGCCGATCAGCCACGATACGGTGCGCCGCGTCGACCACGGGGCACCGCGGCGAGCCAGCCGATACACCGCAGCAAGGTAGACGCCGGCCATGACGACCGCCGCCGTGCCGAAGATCAGGTCGAACCGCCATTCGACCAACACCCGCGCGATCGTCGGCGCCTCGGTGAGGTCGAAGCCGAGCGCAGCCTCGGCCGGAACGGGTTCGCGCGTCGCGGGCGGCGGTGGCGTGCGACCGAGCCCGACCGCCAGGCCGACTGCGACGCCAAACAGGGCGGCTTCTGTGAGTGCGAGCCGCAGCAGCGGTCGGCGCGACGTCGGATCACGCTGCAGCGCAACGATCGACGACCGCCGCTGTCGCCAGCCGATCACACCGAGGCCGCCCAGCACTGTCACCTTCCCCACGACGAGGAGCCCGTAGGTGCTGTCGAAGATGGTCGACACGTCGATCCGGACCGCCGCGTTGACAAATCCACTTACGGCCATCGCCGCGAAGCACCACAGCGCCAGACCCGAGAAACGGCGGGCGGCGATGTCGGTGTGGCTGCCGCCGCGCAGCGCGTGCCCAAGCAGCGCCAGCAATCCGCCGGCCCACAATGACCCAGCAACCAGGTGAATGATCAGGCTGTTGGTCGCGATGTCGTGTGAGCCGCCCGACGAGGAGTGCCCCGTCACGGCCAGCGGCATCAACGTCGCCAGGGCGCCCGCCAGTAGGGCAGGCGTCCACGACCACCGCAGCACCGGCAGGCTCGCTACCGCGACGACCGCGGCCAGAATCGAGGTGGTGCGCCACGCCGCGGTGGTCTCGACGAGGTCGGCCGCCGACCATATGTCCAGCGGTGTGAGCTCAGTCAACGGCACCCCCGACACGTCGGAGATCGTCAGCGCCACCAACAGCGCAGCGCACATCGCCCAGATCGCGCAAGCGGCAGCGCCGACCCGAAGCGCCCGGTACCCGTCGACGTCGAGCACTCCACTTGCCTGCGGCGGAACGAGGAACGCCGCGAACAGGAAGTGTCCGACCGCCACCATCGCAGCGATCTCTCCAGCGGCGCGCAAGAAGGACAGCCCGTAGGTGGTGACCGGCCCGGGATCGCTCAGCCCGGTCACCGCCAGCGCCTCAGGCAGTGCCAGGGCGCCGATCGCGGCAGCGGTAACGCCCGCTAGCAGTGCAACCCCGAGCAACACAGCTCGCACCACCCAGCGTCGGGGGGCAGCAGACGTGGCCATCACCGTCCCCATTCCGATCCCGCCGTCGATTCGCCATGACCGCCTCGGCGCTTCACGATCAGCACAGGAGTCCCGAGCGACGGCGCGGAGGGCCCGAAAGCGACTGCGTCATATCGGAAGTGTGGTGTTGCTGACGAACGCATCGCGCACCCACGACACCACCTCGTTCCACAGTCCGGTCAGCAGGGCGATGCCGACCGCGACGAGGAGCACGCCGCCGAAGACCTGAATTCGCCGAGCGTTTCGACGCAGCCAGCCCAGTGCCCTCATTGCCCGTCCGGATGCCAGCGCGAACAGCACGAACGGAGCGCCCAGACCCACACAGTAGGCGACGACGAGCACGATGCCGCGCACGACGTTGGGCCCCTCGGTGGCAGATGCCACAGCGATGACACCCGTCAGCGTCGGGCCCAAACACGGGGTCCAGCCCAGCCCGAACACCGCCCCCAGGAGCGGCGCACCCCACAGCGTGGACAACGACGTGGGCGTAAACCGCGCGTCGCGTTGCAGCGCAGGGAAGAAACCCATGAACACCAGACCCATCACGATCGTGACCACTCCGCCGATGCGCTGCAACAGCACCCCATTGGTGATAATCGTCGTCGTCAGACCCAGAATCGCGACGGTTCCCATCAGGAACACCGCCGTGAACCCGACAACGAACAACCCGGCGGCCCCTGCCACCCGCAGACGTGCCCTGCCCAGCGGCTGGGCACGCGCCCGGTCATCATCGACGCCAACCACCGCGGCCAGATAAGACAGGTACCCGGGTACGAGAGGTACGACGCAAGGCGACGCGAACGACACCAACCCAGCCAACGCCGACACGAACACCGCGAGAAGGACGTGTCCAGACGTAGCGATCGCGGTGACACCATCCACGAAGTCCGACACCCTCCGCATCCACCGTTTCCGAATTCACTCATCGACGACGCAGGTCCGCAGCCACACTGCGGCACCCGACGACGCCACATCATCTACTATCAAACTACGTAGCAACAAATCGTCGTCAGCCGCCGCGAGCATCGGTCGGCGACCAGTGGAACGGAGAGGCCCGTATGCGGTGCTCGCCAGCCAGGCAAATCTTGGCCATGATGACGGCCGCTCTAGCGGCTGTGACCGTGCTGACCGCGCCGTCGGCCTCCGCCGAGCCACAGATACCCGTGCCCGCACCCGGTGACCCCCTTACGGTCCCCGACTCGGCAGTGCCGAATCCCTTCCCCCCTCCGGTATCCGGCACTTTTCCCGGCCCATCGCCGACGGCTACCGAAGACACACCAGCCGGCCAGAACGCGGCGCCCTACCTCGGCCCACCGGTCTTCGCTCCCCCCACGTTCAATCCGACGAACGGCTCGACGGTCGGTGTCGCCAAACCCATCGTCATCAATTTTCAACGGCCCATCGCCGACCGCACGCTGGCTGAACAAGCCGTCCATATCTCCTCCACCCCCGCGGTCCCCGGGAAGTTCTACTGGATGAGCGCGACCCAACTCAGATGGCGGCCCCTCGACTTCTGGCCTGCCAACACCACGGTCAGCATCGATGCCAGCGGCACGAAATCGAGCTTCCGCACCGGCGACTCGTTGGTGGCGACCATCGACAACGCCACCCTCCAAATGGAGGTCATGCGCAACGGCACACTGGAGAAGACCATGCCTGTGTCCTTAGGAAAGCCGGGATACGACACACCCAACGGCACCTACTACGTGCTCGAGAAGTTCGCCGACATGGTGATGGACTCCTCCACCTACGGTGTGCCGATCGACGCAGCCGAGGGGTACAAGCTCAAGGTCAAAGACGCGGTGCGCATCAACAACGCCGGCATCTTCGTTCACGGCGCGCCCTGGTCAGTCGCCGATCAGGGCAAGCGCAACGTCAGCCACGGGTGCCCCAATTTGAGTCCAGCCAATGCGCAGTGGTTCTACGACAACTTCGGCAGCGGGGACCCGGTCGTCGTCAAGAACTCTGTCGGCATCTACGACGAAAATGACGGAGCCCAGGACTGGCAGATCTGACGTCGAAGCCAGAAACGCCCAGCGGTCACAAGCCGCACCCCGCTCGGCACCTTCGCGAAACCGCGCGCGCAAGACCAGGAGCGCGATCGTCACCCACATCACCAACGCGCTTCCCAGCGAACGCAACCCGGTACCCATAGAGGTCCTTGGCAGCGCCATCCCGCACAGACGATGCTGACGCCTGTCCTCGCCCATGGCCGTCGGTGGTTTCATCGAACGCGGCGGCGCCAGTATGACGAGCGCTCACGCCACGACACACGATCTATGTCGGCGACTTATCGAGGAACCACCGTCCCTCGGCGATGGGTTTCGATGAGCAGCGGGTCCGCTTCCTGCCACCGGGTGACCGGTTAGGCCCTGGCGCGAATAACGTTGTCGGCGAACACTATTCGTGACACGAGGTCATCTTCGGCCTCTACGAGGTGTTTGCCGGAGGTGAGGTCGACTCGGCATTCCGCGCGCGGGGCGGGGACGCCAGCGCGCCGAAGTGCGCCGCGACCTCTCCGACGAACGACTGCGTGGTCGGCGGGTCCTCGTTGCCAGAGGGCGTGCGCACTTCACCGACGCGACGCGCGAATTGGCGTAGACAGGCCGTCGAACAGAAGTAGAACCGGTAGGTGTCTTCCTCGTGCGCGATTGTCAACGGTTGGGCGTCTGTCGTGACGTGCATTCGGCATATCGGATCGACGTGCTCCTGGTGGCGGGTTCCGACGTCGAGGGCGAACGCTTCCACCAGGGCACCGACGTTCCGCAACCGAAGCGGGCCCAACGACGTCATCGCCAGTAGGTCTGTTGCCCGAAGCGCGGCCGCGGCCTCGGCGTTGCCAACAATCTGGCCTGGCTTGGCGACGGCGGCCAGTCTGGCTGCAGTGTTGACCGTCGACCCGAAGGCGTCTCCGCGGCGCTTCACCACCGGCCCTGCACAGATGCCGGCGCGCAACAATGGAAAGCCGTCGATGCGACTGGTCTCGTCGTGGAGTCGCCGGAGGAAGGCCAGCGCCGCGGTGGGGTCCGAACTGGTGATCATCACGGCATCGCCGAGGGTCTTGATCATGTCGTCGCCGGGCCCGAGGACCCTGGCGGCTGTGGTGGCGAACCGATCTGCCAGTTCGGCAGCGCGATGATCACCGTGGGTTTCGGTGAACGCAGTGAACCCAGCGATGTCCACGAAGATGACCACCGTGTCGACGTCGGCATGCTCGAATTCATCTGCGGCACTGGATAAGTCGATCGTCATGGCGTCTCTTCTGCACGCTCAACGCGCGGCGCTGCTGGGGTGACCGACTGCATAGGCATCCCGAGGAGGCGCAACGCATTGGCGACGACGATGAGCGTCGAGCCTTCGTGGATGAGCACGGCGGGACCGATGCCCAGGCCGAAGATCGTCGCGGGAATGAGGACCGCGACGATTCCGAGACTTGCCCACAGGTTCTGCTTGATGACGCGCGAGGAGCGGCGGCTCAGGCTGATTGCAAATGGCAACGCGCGCAGGTCGTCGGCCATCAGTGCAACATCAGCGGTCTCCAACGCCACGTCGGAGCCCGCCGCTCCCATTGCGATACCCACGCTCGCGCCGGCCATGGCGGGCGCGTCGTTGACGCCGTCGCCGACCATCCCGACGCGGCCGTGGCGTTCCCGCAGGGCGGCGATCTGGGCCACTTTGTCCTCGGGCATCAGATCGCCGCGGGCGTGGGCGACACCGACTTCGGCGGCGACGGCGTCGGCCACCCGCTGGTTGTCCCCCGACAGCATCACGGTGTTCTTCACGCCGAGTGCGGCAAGACGCGCGATGACCGCCGACGCCTCCGGCCGAGGAAGGTCCATCAATCCGATCGCGCCCAACCAGCGGTCGCCCGCGCGGACGAGCATCGTCGTGCGGCCCGCCTGTTCGAGACGATTCACCTCGGCCGCCAGCTCAGCCGGCGGGGGCTGAGCGGCGTCGGTGAACAACTCGGTCTTGCCGATGCAGACCTCGACCCCCTCGACGGACGCGACGATGCCGCGGCCGATCACGGCACGGACGTCGGTCGCGCGGGGTGTCACCGCCCCGGCGAGACGCTCGCGGCCGTCGCGGACTATGGCTCGGGCGAGCGGATGGTCGCTTTGCTCCTCAACGGCAACGGCGATCCGCAGCAGTTCGGCGTCGTCGCTGTCTGCGGTGGCGCAGACATCGGCGATCCGGGGCCGCCCCTCGGTGAGGGTGCCGGTCTTGTCGAAGGCCAGCACGTTGACCCGGCCAAGTTCCTCCAACGCGGCACCGCCCTTCATCAGGATGCCGGCCCGCGCCGCCCGCGCTACCGCCGACAACACCGCGCTGGGCGTGGCGATCGCCAGCGCACACGGGCTGGCCGCCACCAGGACGGCAAGCGCCCGGTACACCGTGTCAGTGAACGGCTCGTCGACCACGAACCCGGCGAAGAGCAGCAGGACCACACCGACCAGGACCACGGGCACGAAGATCCGCTGGAAGCGGTCGGTAAAGCGCTGCGTGGAGGTGGTCTTGGTTTGCGCCTCGGCCACCAGACGCACCACCCGGGCCAGGGTGGAGTCACTGGCGAGCCGGGTCACCTGAATCTCGATGGCGCCGGCGCCGTTGATGGTGCCGGCGAACACTCGCGATGCCGCGTCGATGAGCTCGGGTGACGCCGCAGCTGCCGCCACGTCCGGGACCGGGATCTTGTCGACGGGGACGCTTTCCCCGGTCACCGGGGCTTGATCGATGCTGCTGCTGCCTGCCACGACGAAGCCGTCTGCGGCCAGACGCATGTTGGGGCGCACGACGACGATGTCCCCAATGCGCAGGTCCGCGACGGACACTTCGACGGTGTCGCCGGTGCCGCCGCGTCGCACCAGCGCCGTCTTGGGGGCGAGTTCGGCGAGCGCTTCGATCGCCCGGCGAGCCCGGCCCATCGCATAGCCCTCGAGTGCGTGTCCGACGCTGAAGAGGAACAGCAGGAGCGCACCTTCGGCGACTTCGCCGAGCGCCGCCGCACCCGCAGCGGAGACGAGCATGAGGAAGTCGATCTCGAACCGGCCCTGCCGCACACTGGCGAAGGCTTCCTGCACGGTGAAGAACGCGCCGAAGAAGAACGCCAGGCCGTAGACCACCACCTCGGCCGACCGTGGCGTATCGGCGAAGGCGGCCAATAACCAGCCCGTGAGTAGGAGCGCGCCCGCCAGTCCCGCAAAGACCAGTTCGGTGCGTTCGCCGGAGATCCCGCCGTGACCGTGTTGATGGTCGGCGCCGTCTCCGTCGTGCGCGACGGCTGCTTCCGCGTCCGCGGCGCTCCCCGACGGCGCCATCTGCGCGGCGATCACGTCTACGAGTTCCTGGGCGGTCACCGTCGTCCGCTCGAACTCCAGCTCGACTGAATCTGGTGTCGCGGCTGCGGCGACGACGCCGGGAATCGTCGACAGCGTGTCGACGAGCGCAGTGCGCATCGCCATATCGTCATGAGTGCCTGTGGTCAACCACCGCAGGTGCCCATACATCGACGTAATCGTGTCGGCCGCCTCCAGAGCCCGCCGCTGCACTTCTGTCGCGGACGCAGCCTCGGCGTCGTAGTGCACGCACAGGCGGGGTTTGGGCGTGTCGCCATCGATAACGTGGGCCTGTTCGATGATCCCGTCATCCACCAGGCCGCGCGTCAGGCGGTCAGCGCAGCGCTCGTCGCTGTCGGGAAGCAGGTCTGTCAGGTCGAGTGCCAGGGTCCTATGTGTGGGCGCCCCGTCCGCGCCGAGGCGACCTACCTTCTCGCCGTTGCGATCTGCCATACATGCAATAATACGCATGTGTGCATATGACTCGTCAACACCAATTTGCGCGAACCCGCGCGTCGGCGGCATCCGCCGACGTCGACGACACGCATGCGACCCGACAGATTCCAAGGCGAGCGCCGGCGCCGCCGAGAGACCCTCTCCGACGCCCCCCAGGGGAACCGCCGTGTGGCAGAACGTCTGCGTGCCGCCAACGGCTCGGCGAGAAACCCGTGTAGACGGACTGACCTACCCGAGAGCCGTTGCCCCGCAACCAATGTGGCGCGAAGGTGCCCGCGCCTCACTCGGATCGCCGCATTGGATATCGACGGCGCCATTTGGCTGCAAGGCCGCCAGCGCACCCGCACGCATTGGCTACACGAATAATCCTGCCGGCGTTGCAAGGCGCTGCCGGGGAACGGGTGAGCCGCACTGTCTACCAACGGTGACCGGGGCCTGAGGATGCTTTCGATGGCCAGTACGCCACGTACTCACCATCGGGGTCGTAGAAGTGCCAGCACCCATCGGGACTGGTCCGAGCGGTCCACCCCCGAGACACGGCCCACTGCACGAGGGCAGCGGCGATCTCGCCGTTACCAGCGGCACGCCGTGTTGCTTGCGCTCTGCCCCGTGGCTCACTTTTGTATGCCATGCCCAACTTTGGGCCTGCCAAACGGCGAGGCCTCCTCCTCCCTCTCGTCTTGTGTAGCCGCAGCAACGCACCCTGAGGGGACTCTGCTCGCCGCCGCATTATCTACGTACCTAGATAGTACTTGTTGGTGGCGTCGCGATGGTTGGAATGTGGTGGCGATGGACTACGTGAATCCGCTCTGGAGAAACGATGGCAACCGAGCAAGCTCTAACAGCCTCAAACAGAACGCCCATGGTGCGCGCATCACGGCCCAGCTAGGGCCACCATCCCGTCAAAGCACCAATCCTGCGCCCGAGTTCTGGCGCCATGGACCGCACGTACGTAGCCGTCAAGTGGTGAGAATCTCGGTAGATCAGGATGTTCCCTTCGGCGGCTCGGCAATAATCGTCGCGACACATCGCACTACTCATGTCGATCACTTTCATCAGCGGGAAACGATTCGTGAGATCTGCAGCGGGATTGACGTCGTCGAGGACGAGCGCTCGTGGCATGCCACACGTCGTCGCGTCGCCGCCGTCGGCCAGACAGTCGCGAGGGAAGAAAGGTTCGCCGTTGCGGACCAGCCACGGTGTATCGCGAATGCCAAGCACCTTCACACCGCTTTCTGCGAACGCCTGCCAGATCGGCAGGTACACATCTGGCATGACGTCGCCGGGTTGCGTATCCCGTGGTCGTGTCACGGTGGTGAACACGAAATCTGGTCGGTCGGCGACGATCTCGCGCATGGCGGCTTGAACCCAATCAAAGCACTGCGGGTACGGCTCTCCCGACCCCGGAATACGGGGCGCTCGCTCTCCTGATAGGGGGCAGCCCATCTTGAGATAGGTCACGACCTTGAAGCCGTACAGCCGGCCGAGCAGGTCCAGCGCAGTGATCCAGTGCTCGGCGTGCGAGCCGCCCGCCACCGCGATGGTGCGGGTCGCGGTTTTGGAACCAAAAGCGCACTCGCGCAGACTCGGGTCCGCGAAGTCGCTGATGCAGCTGTCGGCGGTGCTCTGCGGCAGGTCGTCCTTGGCCTCCAGGACCGTCGGCCGCATCGGCAGCTTGGGGACCTTGGCGTGGTCGATCAGCGCGCGTGCACCGGGGTAGTCGCGGGGCGACAGCCCGGCCAGCTCCTCGCCGTTGGCGCGCTGGACCGCCACGTGCTCGCGCCAGGTGAACGACGCCGCCGTCAGCGCCACGCCCAACAGCGTCACCACCGAGCCCAACACGATGGTGGGCCTAAGCAGGCGCGTGCGCAGCGGTACGGCGGCCTTCGCCTTTTTGGCCGAGCTGGTCGCACGCAGCCGCAGCGGCACCTCGATGTAGCGGGTCGTCAGCCAGGCCAGCACCCCGGAGACCAGCAGGACGCCCGCGCCCTCGGCCAGGTTGGCCTGTGCATGTCCGCTGTAGGCGAGCCAGAAGATCAGCAGCGGCCAGTGCCACAGGTACAGCGAGTAGGCCATCGCGCCGAGGGAGACGAACGGCTTGGTGGCCAGGAGGCGGTTCGGCAGGGGCATCCGGCCGTCGGCGCGGGCGAGGTGCGGGTCGGCGGCACGGTTGGCGGCGCTCAGGATGAGCAGGATGGTCGCCCCGACCGGGACCAGCGCCCACGGTCCGGGGAACTCCGCGACGCCGTCGATGAACGCGCCACACGACAGGATCGCGGCCAGTGCGAGCACCGAGACGAGGGTCCGCAGCCACATCGGCCACCGGACGTGCTGCACCAACGCCCCCGCCAGCGCCCCGAGCAATAACTCCCAGGCCCGGGCGAAGCTGTTGTAGTAGGCAGTGGTCTGGTCGGCCTGGTGCGCACCGATCGCGTACACGAATGAGGCGATGGTGAGCGCCGATAGCAGGACGACCAGAAGGACCCGCAGGTGCCTGCCCACGAGTAGGCGGCGCAGCAGGAAGCCGATGCCGAATACCAGCAGCAGGAATGCGAGGTAGAACTGCCCCTGCACCGACATCGACCAAATGTGCTGCAGCGGGCTGACCGCCTCGCTCGCGCGCAGGTAGTTCGCTGCCGTGCTCGACAGTTCCCAGTTCTGGTAATAGCCGAGGCTCGCGAGGCTCTGATCGGCGAACGTCTCCCACCGGGTCTCGGGCTGAACGAGGATCGTCAACCCCGCGGAGGCCGCGAGGACCACCACCAGCGCGGGAAGCAGGCGCCGGACCAGACGCCTGACCTCGGGCACGGGTGCCAGGGAGGCGGTCGACGTCAGGGCGGCGCGCAGCAGCCGGCCGCCGAAGAAGAAGCCGGACAACGCGAGGAACACGTCGACGCCACCGGAGACCCGGCCGAACCACACGTGGAACACCGCGACCAGCGCGATGGCGATGCCGCGCAGGCCGTCGAGGTCGTGGCGGTAGAACCCGGGAGCCCCAGTGCCCGTCAAGGCAGGGGCGGGGCGCCCGGAATCGGTACGCGGCGCCGTCCGGGGCGGGGCGGAGGTCAGCATGGTCGTCGAGACGACACCACGGGAGTCATGAGTTCAGCCGCGGTCATGACGCGGCCAGACGAAACTGGTGTGCCGAGTACGTCCGCACCCTCTGGCCTCGACGTCAGCCCACCCCGGCGTAGGAGTGCAACCCAGCAATCACCAGATTGATGAAAAACAGGTTGAAGACCATCGCCACGAAGCCGGCCACGTTGATCCAAGCAGCCTTCCTGTCACGCCACCCCGCGGTGGAGCGGGCATGCAAGTAGGCCGCGTAGGCAACCCATGCGATGAACGACACCGTCTCCTTGGGGTCCCAACCCCAGAAGCGTCCCCACGTCTCCTCGGCCCAGATCGCGCCGAAGATGACGCCAAACCCGAAAGTCGGGAACGCAAAGATCGTGGTGCGGTAGGCGATCCTGTCCAGAACTTGTGCATCGGGCAACCTGGACATGATGCCCGCGACGTACCCGTTCCCCCCGTCGCCCCGCAGCTCACCATGAGTCGACGTCTTGGCCAGGAACAGAATGCTTGCCACTCCGGCGACAAGGAACACACCGGAGCCGAGGCTCACCACCGACACATGAATAGGCAACCAATACGACTGCAGCGCAGGCATCACGGGCGCGGCGTCGGCATACAGCCACTTGCCCGACACCGCGAGCAGAATCAACACCGGGATCAGGACAAACACCCACAGCGCGCGAAACTGCGGGCGGCGCAACACGACTGCCGCGGCGACGAGGCCGCACAAGCAAGTCAAGTTGATGAACTCGTACATGTTGCCCCAGGGGGCACGCGAGGTCGCCAAGCCGCGCAGGACAATGCACATCAGGAGTAAGACGGCACCCACGAAGACCACGGCTATTCCAGCACGCTCCATACGTTCTGCCCGCGATCGCCGCGGCATCTCGGTGACGACACCCGGGCTTGCGCTGTCGAGCGAGACCCCTACAGGTGCCATAGACCTCTCGAGTGTCCTTGTCCGACCGATCGCGAAAGTCGCTGCAAGAAGCAACAATGCAAGCGTCAGCACGCCCACCGCTGATGCGTACGCCCAGTCCGAATACAGCGCCAGAGATTCCCGTGTGCCAACTACGTTCACGTCTGAGATCTCACGCTGCCGTTGAGGACTATCGGCGTAGCGTAGCCAGACCACAACCTCGCTCGTCTGCCTCCGCTCGTCTCGCCTCCCTGCGATCGTCTCTGCGAGCGCGACGTCTGTTTACGGTATTGGACCCAGTGTGCGGTCGGCTGCCGCGACCCGAAAACGTTCACGGCGTGCCCAGCCCGCCGCATGACGGAGGTTCGGGAGTGTCGAGAAGAAATCCGAATCCATTGAGCCGCATATCTGCTCGCAGCGATGGACTCGGTCGATTAGCTGATAGCCATGCCCTCAGCGCGTCGGCTTGTTGCTCCGGGGAGGCATCCGCCACGCCAGCGTCGTCGAGGATGAAGTAGCAGAGGGTTGCATCGCCGAAACAACCGTTGATCATGCTTACGTCGGCGGTTGCCTTCACGTCGGCTGCCATGACGCGGAGTTCGAGGAGCGACCACTCGGGGTTAGACCCTGCACCTGGACGCTGCCGCAACCACTCGTGGAATTCCTCGTGCAGCTCGGACGGCAGTGGATAACCGCTGCGGGACAGGGCTTTTACTACCACCAGAATGGCCATGCTCGGCTCACCAACGTGTAGCGCCGTGAGCGCCGTCACACGCTGCGCTTCCGTAAGGCAGGGTTCGGCGGCCTCCCACATCACCTCGGCCATCTCGAAGTCTCCCCGAATCATGTAGGCCTTTTAGGTGATTCACCGACCCGCTGCGGCCTCAACAGCGGCATGAGGCCGCCTCGGCAGTGACCGCGCATAAGGCTGGAATAGCGCGCGCCTTTGCATATCAGCATTGTGGCCGATCGGTTTAGGTGCGCACTTGAGCGTCGTCGAGCCGGGTAACGTCGCCGTCCTCGGGTCCGTGCGAACGACCCACGTGTGCCTCGCGGCGCATCCGGTCGATCATGTGCGGATAGTGCAGCTCGAACGCCGGGCGCTCGGAACGGATGCGGGGCAGCTCGGTGAAGTTGTGCCGCGGCGGCGGGCAGCTGGTGGCCCACTCCAGGGAGTTGCCGTAGCCCCAGGGGTCGTCGACGGTGACGACCTCGCCGTACCGCCAGCTCTTGAACACGTTCCACAGGAACGGCAGCGTCGACAGACCGAGGATGAACGCACCGATCGTCGAAATCACGTTCAGCGTCGTGAACCCGTCGCTAGGCAGGTAGTCCGCGTAGCGACGCGGCATACCCTCGTTGCCCAGCCAGTGCTGCACCAGGAACGTGGTGTGGAAACCGATGAAGGTCAGCCAGAAGTGCAGCTTGCCGAGGCGCTCGTCGAGCAGGCGGCCCGTCATCTTCGGGAACCAGAAGTAGATGCCCGCGTAGGTGGCGAACACGATCGTGCCGAACAACACGTAGTGGAAGTGCGCGATGACGAAGTAGCTGTCGGTGACCTGAAAGTCCAGCGGCGGGCTGGCCAGCAGCACACCAGACAGACCACCGAGAAGGAACGTGACGATGAAACCGATGGAGAACAGCATCGGTGTCTCGAACGTCAACTGCCCCTTCCACATCGTGCCTATCCAGTTGAAGAACTTGATGCCCGTCGGGACGGCGATCAGGAATGTCATGAACGAGAAGAAGGGCAGCAGCACCGCGCCGGTCGCGTACATGTGGTGCGCCCACACGGCCACCGACAGTGCGGCGATACCGAGCGTCGCGTAGATCAGCGTGGTGTACCCGAAGATGGGCTTGCGGCTGAACACCGGGAAGATCTCACTGACGATGCCGAAGAAGGGCAGCGCGATGATGTACACCTCGGGGTGACCGAAGAACCAGAACAGGTGCTGCCAGAGCAGCACACCGCCGTTGGCAGGGTCGTAGACGTGCGCGCCGAGGTGCCGGTCGGCGGCCAACGCAAACAGGGCCGCGGTCAGCAGCGGGAACGCCAGCAGCACCAGAATCGACGTCACCAAGATGTTCCAGGTGAAAATCGGCATCCGAAACATCGTCATGCCCGGCGCACGCATACACACCACGGTGGTGATCATGTTGACCGCGCCTAAGATCGTCCCCAGCCCGCCGACGATCAGGCCGAGAATCCAGAGGTCGGCGCCGGCGCCTGGCGAATAGATAGCACTAGACAAGGGCGTGTAGGCGGTCCAGCCGAAATCCGCGGCGCCACCGGGGGTGATGAACCCGGCAGTTGCGATCAGCGCACCGAACAGGAACAGCCAGAACGAGAACGCATTCAACCGAGGGAACGCCACGTCAGGGGCGCCGATCTGCAGCGGCAGCACCAGGTTCGCGAAGCCGAACACGATGGGTGTCGCGTAGAACAGCAGCATCACCGTGCCATGCATGGTGAACAACTGGTTGTACTGCTCATTAGACAGGAACTGCAGGCCGGGCACCGCCAATTCGGTGCGAATAAACAGCGCCATCAACCCGCCGATGAGGAAGAACGCGAAACACGCGACGCAATACATCATGCCGATCAACTTGTGATCAGTGGTCGTGATCAATCGGTAGATCAGATTGCCCTTCGGGCCCATCCGGGCGGGGAAGGGGCGGCGTGCCTCCAGTTCCCCGACCGGTGGCGCATCGGCGACCATAAGACTCCTCCCGCCACGGGCCCGGACCCCGTTTCGAATCTACGGACTACATACGTAGGATATCCTACTGCGTAGGTTAGTACTAGCTTGTGTAGTTGGAAGTGCTGGACCCATCAGTGAGCCACATCGCCCGGTGACGGGCGTCCTGCCGGGGCGGGTGCCGAGCCAGCACTCGCACCCGCTCCGGCCCAGCCCCTTCGAGCCGACCTCCGGTGCGTTAGGGAGGTGCCAGTCTCGCGGCGCGGGGAGCTGTATTGAGGTGTCACGAACGACGTCCGAGCCTGACGGTCGTCCTTAATCTGGTTCTACTACGTACGTACTTAGCAAAGTAGCTCCTCACGTTGTTGCGTGCGTTCCTGATTAAACCGATTGCGTCCCAACCCATTAAGTAACGTGTGATGTCAGGCGGGGGCGTTCATCGGCGGTTCGTGACTTGCCCAGTAGCCGGTGTTGGGTTAGCGTCTCGCCAACCAGATAACGAATCGGTAACGGCAAAGGATCGACTTCGAAGTGGTGCACCACCGACTCGCGCGACCAGACGCGCCGGCCGATCGTGGGGCCACTGACGTCACCGAGATCATCGCCTTCGGCGAGTTCGGCGCGTTGCTGGATATGGCCAATTGTCGCAGCGATCCGTTCGCTATGGACTTCGAGGTGTTGAGCGCACCGGAACTCGACGACCTCAACGATGTGGCCGATGAGTCGCCACGGCTGCTGCTCCCATCGAAAGGTGCCACGAAGGCAGCGTCACCGACCGTGCCGGCTCCCGTCGGCGGGGCACGTCTTAGGGAACGTCCACCGCCGTCTCGGGCGCAGTCGGGCGCTACCCTCCGCGCATCTGGCGGAGCGCATCGACGAACCCCCGCGGCCACCGGTGCGGTGCACAGCAGGTTGGTCATCACTGCTATCGCCGTCGGCGCGATCGCCGCCGCAGCGAACGCAGCGGTCGACGAAACCGAGGCGCAGCAGCCGGTTTTGGTCGCCGACTCTGCGGCGTCCCCGACTGCCCTCCCCGACGCCTCGGGGATGCAGATCATCCCTGTGGCAAACGGTTTCGATGCTGGGATCCATCGACAGGAATTGGCCAACGGCGCGGCCTTCGCTCAGGAGCGGGCGCAGCGGGAGGCGCGACTTCGGCGCCCCCAGTTCACCTTTCCTGCCCGAGGCATCCTGACATCGGGCTTCGGAGCCCGGTGGGGCACCCTGCACGCCGGACTCGACATCGCCAACGCCGTCGGCACTCCGATCTACGCCGCATCCGATGGCGACGTGATTGCCTCCGGTCCGACACCGGGTTTCGGCATGTGGGTCAAGATCCTTGCCGCGGACGGCACAGTTACGCTCTACGGTCACATCGACACCACGATGGTGCAAACGGGCCAGCGGGTGATGGCCGGCGACCAGATCGCCACCATGGGCAACCGAGGCAATTCGACGGGACCGCACCTGCACTTCGAGGTGCACCGCAACGGATCGGTCAAGACCGATCCGATGGCGTGGTTGGGGGAACGGGGAGTGCCTAACGGCTAGGGCAGCTGCCTGACCGTCTACACAATGCGAGCACAGCCGTCTCACGAAGACAACTCCCCAGGAGAGGCCGGGCGATCAGAGGCGGAAGGCCCGACCTGGAGTGCCGGCAGCATCGCTGATGCAGCCCGCCGCTGAAGGCTACCAGCCAGCTACTGACGTCAGTAGAATCACGTCGAGCCCGGCTGGCCGCCGCGCGATCACAGTCGGCGCCGTGCGCTCACTTCAGCGCCGGCACACCGATCGACACCGTAAGCTACCTACTGACCAATTCAGGAGGTTCGATCATGGCTCGGGTGCGTGGCTTCGGAGAGCTCGAAGCGTCGATCATGGATCGCCTCTGGAATCGTGACCCCGAGGCCGACACCACGGTCAGGGACATCTTCGACGAGTTGAGCACCGAACGCCACATCGCGTACACCACAGTGATGTCGACGATGGACAACTTGCATGGCAAGGGTTGGCTGTCGCGTGAACGCGACGGCAAGGCGTATCGCTACCGGCCGACCCTGACTCGCGAGGAGCACAGTGCACGACTCATGTTGGAGGCACTGAGCGGCGGCGGTCGGTCGGAGGCGGTCCTGAGTCATTTCGTGGCGCAGATCGATGCAGAGGAATCCGCTGACTTGCGTGCTGCGCTGCGGCGCCTGGCCCGCAAGTCAGGTCGCCGATGACCGTCGCGGCGGCTTTGCTGCTCTATGTCGCGGCGGTCCTGGCGATCGCACCGAAGCTGCTGGTCCATATCACCGCCGACGGCGGGGCTCCGCGCCTGGCGATAGCCGCGTGGATCACCGCTGTCGTGACGGTGCTCGGCTGCTCGGTTGCCGCCGTCGCGCTGCTGCTCATCGAGGCCGCTGGGCATTGGGACAGCCCCGACGCGCTGCTCGTCACGTGCCTAGAACGTCTGCGCGCCATTCTCGTCGGCCACGCCGGGTGGCCGGCGCGAATCGTCGCAACCGTCGCGGTGGCCATCGCGGTCGGAAGTCTGATCGCCGTCGTCATTCGAATAGGCCGCGCTCTGGGCCGGATGCGCACCCACACCTTCGCGCACGCCGACGCCGTGCGCCTGGTGGGCCGTTCACATGGCAGCGACGTCGTGGTCATCGAGGCAACCGAGCCTGCGGCGTATTGCGTGGCGGGACGCCCACCGGCGATCGTGGTGACCTCCGCAGCTCTGGCCGCGCTCGATGAAAACCAACTGGCGGCCGTCGTGGCCCACGAGCGTGCTCACCTCGACGGCCGGCACGCCTACATCGTCGCTGCGACGCGCGGCCTGACCGCCGCGCTGCCCACATGCGGGCTCTTCGCGAGCGCAGCCAGCCACGTCAGTTCTCTGTTGGAAATGTGCGCCGACGATGCGGCCGCTCGTCGCCACGGCCGTCAGCCGCTGCTCGCAGGCTTGTTGACCCTCTCTGGCGCCACCGCCCCGGCTCACGGTCTGGCCGCCGCCGGTATCGCCGTGCTCGCCCGTGCCGAGCGGTTGTCGAAGCCACCACGACGCTTCGCCCGCATCCAGACCCAAGTCACGCTCAGCGGTGCGGTGGCGGCGATGGCCGCCACACCGTTGGCGATCGTCACGCTGTCGCTATCGGGCGTACTGATCTGCTTCGCGTGAGCGGCTCACCGCGCTCAAGGACTTCACGACATTCTTGGCGCATCCAAATACCGTGCTGCACGGCGTCATTGCGCCGTAAATGCGGCTATGGCAGGGTTCGTGGCGCTTCTGCGGCTGGCTAGAAGTGCGGGAGGTCGGCCATGCCCGCAAGGTGAGCGGCGGCGGGGTCGGCCACAAGCATGGCCAACACCGCCAAACTCAGGGCCAACAGTAGCGCCGTCGCGATCCATCGGCGAGCCAGTCGGCCCGTCGGCCGCACGTGGCGCTGCTGAGGCCAACTCGACCGCGGTCCGTGGCAGGACACGGCCAGTGCACTCTTCACACCACCAATCTACTATGTGACTACGTATGTGGCCATTGCTTCGCATTCTTGCGTTACGAGGTTCGGCGATGGGGTCACCAACACGGTGTAGGCGGCCTTCTGACCGGGCTTCGGCGGGCAACGATGTCACCGTCGCTCCATGCAGGCGGCGATGAAAGGGACCGCGTGCGCGACGATCTGAGAACGGGCACCGGGCGACCGGTCCGCGCGGCGTGGGTGGCACTCGCAGGTGTGACGATGATCGTCGTCGCGGGCTGCGGCGACACGGGCCGTGTGTCGTCGCCGGGTCCTTCGAGCGCCGCGGGTGCCGTCGCCGACCAGCCGCACACTCGGTTCGACGTCTTGTTCGCCTTCGACATCATCGACCACAGCGGTCAAGCTGTTGCATTGAGCAATTCGACCACCGTCAAGCAAGGCATCGCACCCGAGATCCGGGACATCGCCAGACAAATCAGCGCGGGCAGCACCACCTACGTCAACGAGCTGCAGGCGCTCCTCGTCGATTGGGGATTCACCCCCATGACCGTCGGGCCCCGTCCTGCGGCGGGCAAGCCCAACGTCGCAGTTGCGCCGGGTGAACATCCGCTCGCCGTGGACGCCGACGTCCGTCGCGTCACCGGCGCGACCGGGACGGGTGCGGCGGGCCAATATCTGGAGTTGATGATCCGACAGCACCGTTTCACGATCTCGGCCGCGCGTGACCAGCTGGAAGCAGGGTCGAATCCTCGGGCGATGGCGATCGCGCGATCGCTCATCGAAAGCCAGCAAAGCGAGATCTCCGTCATGGAGACCCTGCACCCCTGACGATGTCGCTGGCGACCTGGGTCTGGCGTCGAATTGATGGCCGCCGCGTTGTCGTCACGGCGTCAGTCGTGCTCGTTGGCGGTGCTCGGCACGTCGGTCGGTGGTCGCCGCTGTTGGTGCAGTCCGCGCAGAAACGCGTTGTAGGCCGCCAGTTCCGCGTCGTCGCGTTCGACGTCGGCCTCTCTTTTCTTCGACTCCGACTCCTCATCACGGCGCCATCGGATGGCGAAGATCACTGTGGTCAGCAGCGCGACGGGCTCGCCGTAGGACCACGCCAAGGCGCCAGCAACCCCCTGGTCGGCGACGGGGTCGACGTTCCAGTCCGGCGGAGGTTGGGCGAAGGTCTCGGTGAGCGTCCGCGGTGCCATCATCAGGATGACGCCGATGAAGACGTGCAGCGGCATTTCGACGAAGATGTCGAAGAAGCGGCCCAGGTTGCTCTGCCGGACCGGCAAGGGACCGATCGACAGGATCGGCAGGATGAACAACATACCGCTGGTGAGGAAGAACACCTGCAGTGTGACGTGTCCGGCCACGCTGGACGCCGCCGCGTCGAAGAGGTCGGAAAGGTACAGGCCGTAGTAGCTCAACAGGAACACCGGAATGGTGAAGCCGGGGTGCAGCACGACCCTGCTCGCCCGGCAGCGCAGGCCGCCCAGCGCGGCGATCACGACGTAGCGTCCGAGTCCACGATGAGGCGTGGACCTGAGGAGCAGCCGGCCTGGCGCACCCAGCACGAGCAGCGGCGGAACGAGGATCGACAGCGTGAGGTGCTGGAACATGAAGGCACTGAACAGTCGGTAGCCGTAGCCGTCGATGGCCAGGCCCGTCACCGCCGCCAAGGCGATACAGCCGGCCAGGAAGCTCGCCGTGCGCGTCCACGCCCACTGGCGGCCCCGGGATCTGACGACTCGAACGGCAAGCAGGTACCACACCGCCAAAACAATTGCCATTACAGGCAGTATCGGAACCGGTGGCGGTAACCAACCGAGCATCGCCCAAAGCGACGGCGGTGAGGTGGGGAGCACCACCTGACCGATCACGGGGCAGCCCACCATCGAGTCGCGGCGTTGCGCCCGAGTGTCGGCCGCGCCCCGCGGCGACGTGCAGCCGGGGCGGGGTCGCCGTTCATCGCGGGGGCCCTGAGCCGGTTGTGGTCTCGGCAGCGAGGCGACGGACCACCGGTTCGAGATCCTCGGCGAGCAGCGCCCGCAGGAACACCGCGGCGACGCGATGCAACCGGTCCAAAACGATGGTGGACGGGATGACGGTGGTGGGATATCTCGCGCCCAAGGCGATCATCGTGCGCATCGGTGGGTCGTAGATCGACGGGAAGGTGACCTTGCGATCGACGATGAAGTCAACCGCAGCTTGGCGGTTGTTGTCGCGGACGTCGATGCCCAGGAAGACGACTCCCTCGTCCCGGGTCGCGTCGTACACCCTTTGCAGTTCCGGCATCTCGGTGCGACAGGGACCGCACCACTGACCCCACACGTTGATCACCACCACCTGCTCGGCGAAGTCATCGAGTGACAACGTGCGGTCGGGGTACATCAGGTCGGGTCCGCGTATCAGCCCCGGGCGACCACGACTCTGCGGCGGGTCGTAGAAAATGTCGACCTGCCCGCCCGGCGACACGAACTCGAACGTGCCACCCTGCGCGACGGCGTCGTCTCCGCTGGAGCATCCGGACACTGCGGCGCCGAGCAGTACCGCGCTCAAACCCGCGGCGATGCCACGCCGTACCACCAGTGACCAATGTGTCGGGGGTCGCCTCCGTCGCCGACGCTCAACGCCCACGTCCAGCCTTGACGGCGACGTTCGGGGTCCATCGGTGAATCGACGAGTCATTCAAGTGCCACTCACGCTGGGTTGCTCCGATACGGGCCCGCCGACTCGAAGCCGCGCGACGTGGTACGTGACCGGTGCATCGACACGACGACCTCCGTACTGGACGTTGGGCGCAGGCACCGCGGCCGCTCGGGCGAGCACCGGCGGCGCCCCTGCCGCCAGGGCCGGTCAGCCCGGCACCTTCTACGTAGAGACTACGTAAATGGTAGCGCAATGGCTCCACGGCGAATGACGGGACGACATTGATGAGGCGTATCGACCACGCGGGCGATCTATCGGCGCAGGAGCGTCTGGTGGCCGACGCCAACGCTGTTGGCAATCGTCGGCGGAGCCGCAATCATCAGAGCGTGCAGCGGTCTACCAACGCCGCGGCAGGCGCAGCGATCCGAAGGGTCGTCGATAAGGGCACCCCTTGCGATCTGCTCGTTCCGGACCTGCAGACGTCGGTCACCGAGGGCGACGTCGGGGATCGGTGGAGTCGCCGGTTACGGTCAGCGCTGCTGCCGGCGTGCTGGGCGTGACGGGGTGGTCTCGACCGCCGACGACACCACCGAGACGATGACCGTGGGCAACGGGCGTCAAGACGATGCCATCTCCACGGGCTAGGACAGACGCCGACCGAGAGGGGCACCTATTTGTTTTGTCCGACGGCTGATCATCCACTCGCCGTTCAGGTCACGGGCCTCGGGTGAGGTGATGGCGTACGGGTTTGCCCGCTCTCAGCATGATGACGGCAATCGCGACCAGTCCGGCGACGGCGCCCACCAGGATCCACAGCGCCGGGCTTGCGCCGTCGGGTTGTTGGCCGGGGTGCGTGTCGTCGTAGGAGTGTTTGGCGGGTGTTGGGACGCCGGGGCGTGGTGGGGCGATCGAGGAGGTCTGCGCCGACGACGGCTCCGCGGCGACGGACGGCGCGCCGGTCGAGGCGAGTCCGAGGAGTGTGGCGGCGACTACGACGACGAGGGCCGCTCGCGCGGGCCACCTCCCGGCCTGCGGGGGTCGTCTACAGCACCAGCGCGGAATGCCCTTGATCATCTCACGAAGTAGATGGTGGCAAAGAGCGCGATCCACACGATGTCGACGAAGTGCCAATAGTAGGACACCACAATGGCGGCCGTCGCTTGGGCGGGGGTGAACTTGCTCATGCGCGTGCGCACCAGCAGCAGGATGAAGGCGACGAGACCGCCGATCACGTGCAACCCGTGGAAACCCGTGGTGAGGTAGAAGACCGACCCGTACGCGCTGCCGGCGATCGTCGTTCCCTCACGCACCAGGCTGATGTATTCGTATCCCTGGCCGAGCACGAAGATCAATCCCATGAGCAAGGTGACGACGTACCACCGGCGCAGGCCGAACACGTCGCCGCGTTCAGCGGCGAAGACACCCATCTGACAGGTGAACGACGACGCGATGAGGATCAGGGTCACCGGCACCGCGAGCGCGAGGTTCAGCTCGGTGGGCGGGGGCGGCCACTCATCGGCCTGGGCGCGAGCGGTGAAGTACATCGCGAACAGACCGGCGAAGAACATCAACTCACTGGACAACCACACGATCGTCCCCACGGCAACCATGTTGGGCCGATTCAGCGAATGAACCCGTGCCGTGATGGCGGTGCCACTTGTCATGTCGTCCCTCGTCAAGCCAAGTCCGCAGACGGTCTACTGAGTCGCTACCTACTATTGCACACAGTAAATGTGCGATAGTTGCATCGTTGGATGCGTGGTGCGATTCGACCGGAACATTCAGCGGGAGTTCGCTTTTGAGCCGCGCCCGGCGCGACGGAGCATGCGCAATGGGCGCGTACGGCCGATGAGCATCGCTGTGGGCGTGGACATTGAACGCGGTTACTCGTAATCTTTCCGTGACCTACGTAGCTAGACCATAGATGTCCCTGCGGTGTAAGGACTGTGTTTTGAGAATGAACCGCCCTGCCGCGGTATGCCGCTCGGCGGGTGCTCTCGTCGTGGCGATCGTGCTGGCACTGACTCTCGGCGACTCTGCCGGCACTGGGTGGGCCGACCCGGCTGCCGACGCCCTGGCTCGATTGACGGAGTTCTCTCGAGAAGCCGAGCGGACCACGGAAGCGGTGTATGCGGCCGAACTGGAACTCGCGGGGAAACTCGGGGCGCAGCGCAGGGCTGAGGATCGTCAACGCACCGAACTCGAGGCGATGACCGCGGCGCGAGCCGACCTCGGTGAGTATCAGGCCGCCGTGAATCAGGTGGCGGCCGCGTCGTACATGGGTGGTTCGACCAGCACGATCAGCGCGGCGCTGACCGCGGAGTCTCCCCAACGCCTGCTCGACGAACTCTCCTCGAGCAGGGTGATGGCCACTCAGATGTCGGACCGCATCAGCGCCTTTCGCGCCGCATCAACCCGTGCCGACGAAGCCGCGCTCGCGGCGCAGTCATCAGCGCTGGCGGCTCGTACTGCCGCGGAGCAGGCGTCGGCCGTCCGCGCGGACCTGCAATCGAAGCAGAGCCGGCTGCGAACACAGATCGCCGAAGTAGAGGCGCTATACCGCGCACTGACCCCCGATCAACGTGCAGCGCTCGCCGGCCCTGGGCCGATGCCGCCCGCGCCGCCGGTGCCGGTGCCGGTGCCGGCCAATCCGGCCATCATGGCGATGCCCGAGGCGATACCGCCGGTGGGTCCGGGTCCGTCCAGCTCACCCGAGGGGACCGGGGTCGCGCAGGCGGCGTTGACCCGTGTGGGTGCGCCCTATTCGTGGGGTGCAACAGGACCAGATGCCTTCGACTGCTCGGGGCTCATCAAGTGGGCGTTTCTGCAGAACGGTAAGTCGCTCCCGCGGTCGAGTCAGGCGCTCGCGGCGGGCGGACAACCCGTGGCGACGACCGACGTACAGCCCGGCGACATAGTCACCTTCTACTCGGACGCCTCACACGCGGGCATCTACATCGGCGATGGGAACATGGTGCACGCCTCGACGTACGGCACTCCGGTGAAGGTGGCGCCGATCTCGTCGGCGCCGATCTACAACGTGCGCCGCTACTAGCCAGCTACCGCAGCGTTGCCTGCTCCCGCGGTTCCCAGGAATGTTCCAGTCGCCGAGCCCGTCGGTACCGAACACGGTGGGTCCCGCCGTGTTTACGACTTGACGACATCGCGGCGTTTGGTGGTGTCGTAGCACTTGTTATTCAAGGGTGCTGGCGTGAGGCATGCGTGACTGACGTTGGCGTTGCCAGACGGGAACATACACTCATGTGCGCGGACCGCGTGTTGGCACGACGGACGCAAGCTCAAGGAGGATCGTGAACCTGGCCACGCGCGCCGTCATGACCACACTGGTGGCGCTGGCCTTCTGGCTGTCCGGAGTCGGAGTTGCTGCCGCGCACACCTCACTCGTTGGTTCTGACCCGGCCAAGGACGCGAGCGTAGCGTCCCCATTGACCGCCGTCGTGCTGACCTTCTCCGAGGAAATCAATCCAGCGTTCGCTGACGTCGCCGTCACCAGCGCCGATGGTCGCAACTGGGTGTCGGGCTCGGCAAACGTCGAAGGGCCGCGCCTCACGGTCGCCGTCGGGCCCGACCGACTCACAAACGGCCTGTTCACCGTCAGCTACCGCGTGGTCTCAGCAGATGGCCACCCCGTCTCCGGCTCGTACACCTTCACCATCGCCGGCGTCCCAGAACAACCGTCACCCACAACCACGCCAGCCCGTGCAGCACCCAGCACCGCTGAGCCGTCTCCTCCGGCGCCCGCGGCGACCGCAGGTTCGGACACCAAGGCGTCTGTACTCACAGCAGCCGGCGCCGGTCTGGCGCTTGGCGGTGTGATCGCGTTCTGGCAAAATAGGCGACACCGCCGGAAGAACGCAGCAGAACACCCCAGATCTGAACCCGGGCGCTCTGGAGTGCAAAACACATCACCTCCTTTCGAACGAAGAGATTGACCTCAAGCTCAATCATCACCCCCTCGCGCGTGTCATCGTCGCGGACAGCAGCGATCGCCTGACCGCACGGGCGAAGGTTCGACTGGGGTCGAGGTTTCCGATACCCCGAGCGATTATTTGATCGTCCTGGCCTGCACGCTGGCGATGATCGCCGGAATTACCTGGGGCGGTGGCCGCCTAACAACAGCGAGCCCAGGAGGAGCCCACGGGCCTATGAACCGTCGGCACAGGCCTGACGCCGCGCCAGTGATGTCCTGATACGGGAATCCGCAATCAAGAAGTGAGGCGCCCCAAGCGATCCGGGCGCTGACGGCTGCCCTTCCTCGACGGGTTGTGCGAGAAGCAGGTGTGGACCCGGCAGGCTACCGTGGCTTCAGTGAACGCCCCCGATGCCCTAACGGACGACCAGCGGCGACCGCTGCGGATCGAGATCGTCGTTGTGTTGATGGTGACGTTCGCTCTGAGCGCCTATACCGCGATCCTGGATCTGATCGAGGCGGTGCTGCTCGGCCTGGCGGGGCAGACCGTAGCGCTCAACCCGCGCCGCTCCTCGTTCGACCTCATCGATCTCGGCCTTAATCTGGCGACCGTGTTCCAACTGGTCGCTTGGGGCTTTCTCGCCGTATACCTATTGTGGCGCAGCGGTTTTGGCCCGGCAGCAATCGGGTTGGGCCGACCGCGGTACCGGCTCGACCTGCTCGGTGGCATCGGGCTCGCCGCCCTTATCGGGCTGCCCGGCCTGGCGCTGTATGTTACCGCCCGCGCATTGGGTCTCAGCGCATCGGTAGTGCCCTCGGAACTGAACGACACGTGGTGGCGCATCCCCGTCCTCATTTTGGTGTCGTTCGCCAACGCCTGGGCCGAAGAGATCATCGTGGTGGGCTTTCTGCTCACCCGGCTGCACCAACTGCGGGTCCGCCCGTCCACCGCGCTGGTGCTGTCAAGCCTTTTACGCGGCACATACCACCTGTATCAAGGCTTCAGCGCCGGGCTGGGCAACGTCGTGATGGGTCTGGTGTTCGGCTACGCGTGGCGGCGCACCGGTCGGCTGTGGCCACTCATCATCGCCCACGGGGTGATCAACACGGTGGCCTACGTCGGCTATGCCCTGGTCGCGGATCGACTCAACTGGCTGTCTAAGTTCACCTGCAACACCCTCCTGGGCCTCTAGCCCAGACCGACCACCGGCAGCGTGGGCCTCGAGCCCCCGGCCCAGGGCAGGCAATCACAAACGCCATAGTGAAAACCCCACGGCACCATCACCGCCGGAAGTGATGGAGCGCACCGGCGATGCCTCCACCGTCACGCTGCCGCAACCTAGACGGGCCGAGGTGACCATCGATACCGATCCGAGCCGCCGACTCATTGCCTACGTAACCGTTGTGGCTCAACAACATTGGCGTCCTGATGCGGACACCAGCTCGGAAGGCCGCGTCGGCTCAGAGGCCTGCAGGAAGGCCTGGCATGGTCGTGATCTCCCGCTGCTGGGTCGCCCGGGTGATCGGGCCAGCGCGACCGCTGCTGCTCATGACGTCGAATCGCGCGGTCAGGCGACACTAGCCATCGCACCGTCGAGCCGCGGGCTCTAGCACGCGAAGGATCCGGCATACCCACTTGAGGTCGAGCGGTCGATGGGCTCTGACACCGCTCTGACGTCTGCGCCAACGTCGCGCCAAGTTGAACCCAAGGCTTCAAGCCCTGTGGCACAATGACTTCGACCAGAATGGCTTGAGGGAGTCCAGTGTCGTTGGTGCGTGTGCGGGCTGTCGCCGTTGTGGGCGCGACCGCGGTGCTGATGACGTCCAGCTGTTCGTGCCAGACCGACACCTCCGTTCCCGAAGGCGTTCCGCCGCCCGCGGGAGCCCCGGTGCCCTACATTGACTATCCTGCCCGCGGCCGACCCGCCGACCAGTTGCGCGTCTGGGCTGCACAACGGGCTCCGGCGCTGGACATACCGGCCACCGCGCTGGAGGCATATGCCTATGCGGCCAGAGTCGCCCACGTCGAGAACCCCGACTGCCAGCTGGCCTGGACGACGCTGGCGGGAATCGGCATGGTCGAGAGCCGCAACGGCACCTTTCGCGGCGCCACCATCGCCCCGAACGGGGATGTCACTCCGCCGATTCGTGGTGTGCGTCTTGATGGCTCGAACGGCAATATGCGCATCACCGACAGCGGCGGCGGCTCGCCCGACGGTGAGCCCGGATTCGCCCAGGCAATGGGTCCGATGCAATTCATCCCGGAGACCTGGCGGCTCTATGGGGTTGACGCCAACAATGACGGCATCGTCAGTCCCGACAACGTCGACGACGCTGCGCTGTCGGCTGCCGGCTACCTATGCAACCGCGGCGGCGACCTGGCGACCCCAAAGGGGTGGATGACAGCGCTGTGGGCTTACAACCAGTCCGATCCGTACGCCCGCAGCGTGCGCGACTGGGCTACCGCCTATGCCGCCGGCGACTCTCAATAGCAGCCCGAGGTCGCCGGATCCACGGGCGCGCGCATTCTGGACGCAGATGTGTAGCGACAACGGGTCGCGCATAGGATCGAACTGCCATCTGATGAGCTTCGTAAGGTCCAGCCGATGGACTCGACCGCCAGTCTGATCCACTCTGCTGATGTTTCCTTGTTATGCCGAAACCGAAAGGGACTAACGAGATGGAGAAGCAAATCATCTGGCGCGGGCGCAATGGTACTTCCAAGATCCGGCCGTCCTGCAGTTCAAGTATGTGCGCGCCTTTGCGTCGGCCGTCGACGCATCCTTCCCGACCGAAGAGACACTGGAGGCCTACCACCTTGGTGGAGGCGGCCTCACCTTCCCGCGATACCTCGCTGCTACTCGGCCAGGAACCCATAACGTGGTGTCCGAAATCGACGGCGGCGTGGTGCGCATAGACCGAGACCAACTCGGATCAGCTTCCGAGGCCGGGCTTGAGGTGCGCGTCGAGGACGGCAGACTGGGCCTTGCGCGGCTCGATGACGACAGCCGTGATCTGATCGTCGGCGACGCCTTCGGCGGCGTGAGCGTGCCTTGGCACCTGACGACTGTGGAAGCGCTGACAGACATACGTCGAGTCCTCAAAGAGGACGGTGTGTACATTGCGAATCTCATCGATTACGGAGAGCTGGCGTTTGCACGTGCCGAAGTCGCAACACTCACAGAGGTTTTCAAGTACGTCATAGTCACCGCCGAGGCCGGCGACGTCGGCGTCGATTCCGCGACGACACCCGATGGCGGCAACCTGGTCGTGCTCGCCTCCGATCGACCGGTTGACCATGACGCCCTTCAGAGGGTTCTGAATACTCGCAACACCGGGTGGACGACCGCTACCGGCAACGACCTCAGATTGTGGATCCGCGACGCCCAAGTGCTGACCGACGACTACGCTCCCGTTGATCAACTTCTCGATCCCTACCGTCAACAGAGCGGGGAGTAAATTGTCGAGGTCGGCCTTCATCGCCGACCCGTCGCCAGCTTTGCAGCGTTCCCGGTCAGACTCCTTCGCGTGTAAGGCCAGCAGGCAGCGAATTTGTCATCTGCCCGAAACCCGCTCTCTGATGCTCAGGTCCGAGTCGCACCCGGTGAGAACCAGCGGGATCGCGTCGCATGTCGCGTGACTTATCGAATACTGATCAGGGGCGCAACGCGCTGCCACCCATCCATCCGTCCCAAGGCACAGACCAATCTCCGTTCTGCCACTGTTCCAGCGGTGCGCCGCCGGTATTTCGGATCTCGACAACATCGCCTGGATTGGCAAAGTTGTAGTACCACTCGGCGTTCTCTGCGCTCAGATTCAAACAGCCTGCCGAAACGTTGGTGTTTCCCTGCGCCCACACGGTCGCTTCGCGCTCATGGAGGTAGATGCCGTCGGGACTGATCCGCACCGCGTGCGGGACGCTGATCTTGTACCCCGATGCCGAATCGACGGGCAATCCGTAGGTTGACGAGTCCATCAAGACGGGATTCTGTTTCTCCATCACCGTATAAACGCCAGGTTGCGTCCAGAACGCGATTGTCTTGCCCCCGACAGTCTGCGTCCCTCCCCGGCCCATCGATGTCGGCATCGTACGGATCAAATTGCCGTTCTCGTAAACACTGACCTGTTTGGTCGTGTCATCGGCGATCGCGACACGAGACGGCCCAATCCGGAAGCTGACCTGCCTGTCCTGTTCTCCGAATAGTCCACTACCCAGATCAGTACCGTAGAGATCGGCTTTGACCGTGACCTCAGTGCCGGAAGGATAATACTCACGGGGCCGCCAGTGCGCCTTGCGATCGTTGATCCACATCCAGGAGCCCGCCAACTGCGGCGTCGTTATGACCTGGAGGCGAGATTCGGCCGCAGCCCGGTCAGGGATATCCGCGTCGAAGGTTGCCACGATCACGGTTCCGACACCGTACACACCACCCTCCGACAGCGACGCTCCGTTGGTCATGCCCAGCCGAACTCCGACCTGGGATTGCGGTGCGACAGTAGAGAACTCCGAAACCGTCGTGACGGTGCTGGCGTCAGCGCCCCGGCCGGTCGCGCTGAGCGTATAGGACCGTCCGTATCCGAGTGGCTCGGCGGGCTCCCAGGCACGTCCGCCCTCCACCAAGCGACCCGCGACGACCCGGCCCTGTTCGTTCTGCATCCGCACATCAGTCAGGGTGCCAACTGTCGCGGTCACCTTCACTGCGCCGACGGGGACCACATCGCTGGCGCCTGTGCGGGGAAGAATCTCGATTACGGGAGGCTCGGGCGCGGCCTGCGGCGTCTGCTCAACCTCCAGGGCACCGGGCGCAACCACCGTATTCGTCAACCGAGACTTGAGAGCACTTGTCTGCGATGCCGTCACGAGCACCGCGACAGCCGAGATCACACTCAGCGCAACTACCTTTCGGCGTCCAGCCAACACTTTCATCACAACTATCCGTCGGGTCGCACTCCTGCTATTACGTATCCACATAGTAATTGGTGGCGCGACCAGGTGCCGATTCGGCGCGGCGAGCTAGTAAAAAGGCCGCCGCGAGCTGAGCGCCGGCTTACGTTGTACATCGATGCCATCGCGATCGGAGCGACTCGACGGGCCTTCCGCAGGTGGGCGGGTGCACCACCTGCCGTCGCCGATGCAGATACAGCATGGGAGGCATCGCTGCAAAAGCCAGGCTTCCTACTCTATCGGCTCGCCGCCGCCGTCCAATTCTTGACGGGAGCGTTGGAGGGCGCTTCGCCAGCTCGACTCGAAATACACTGTGGCGGAATCCCCGACAGAATTCCGCCACAGCGGTTTGTCGGGATCCGTCCCGCCTCTCCTGGCGGCCTCCACAATCTACTATGCACCTCAGTAGGACGCATATAAATTCCGAAGGAGGCGGCTATCAGCCTCCGAACAGAAGGTAGAGACCGGTGAACGTGTAGCCGACCATCGTCAGCATCATCGCCACTTGACCGGTGATCTGATGCTGTTGCGGCAGCAACCGCAGAGCGCGATCGTGCGCGGAGACGACCGCCACCATGTGCCCCACAACCACGCACGCGACCTTGATCGTCCAGAGCACTGACGGGTGTTGAGACAGGATGTAACTGACATCATTCGGTGCCAATCCGAACAATTGCCAACCCAGGCCAAACGGGTCAGCCAAGCGCACGACAGTTTCCTGTCCGCGTTCGACGAGGTAAGACAAGTAGTGGGCGAAAATGTAACCGACAACGATGGGAACCAACGAATGCGCCAACTGGCCGGGAAGTTCTTGGCGCTTCTGGGGACTGATGCCGCCGGTTGATCGTGCAGCACCCCAGAAGGTCACACCAACAATGGCGACGAAGAGGATCAATACCGTTGTCCGCAGCACTGTCGCACCGCCGGCCTCGCCGAAGAGCGGAACCCCCGTAGCGGTGCGATCAACGAAGTTTCGGAATGCCGGAGCTTGGGAGAAACTGTCGAACGCGGTAGAGCCCAGCAGCACCGCCAGAACTGCGACGGTTCCGGGACGCACTGGCAACGTCGGCAGATGATCGAGGGGATTGACGAGTTCCACTCGTCCCGATGCCGGCGAACGCCGAAAGGGTGATAGCCGCGAGACCGCCATGCTGTAGACCTCGAACGGGTCTGCCCGTGCGAACCACCGAGCACCGAAGACCCAAGCACCGACCCCCATCGCCCCTACGTAGATCAGTAGCCACGTTTTGATGGCAGTCAGGGAACCTGGGTCAGGGCTTGCCAATTCAAGCCAGACAAAGGCGAAAAGCCCCAAAGCGGCAGGCCAGTAACCCCATGCTCGCGGATAGGAGCGGCCCGAGGCATCGGCTCCCCTCCGTCGAGCGAGACCGCAAATGCGGTAGATGGTGCGCAGCGGCGACAGCAGGCGCCAGACCGGACCCACGCAGACCGAAACGGCGACCAGCCCGACCCAGAGTAAGACGTAGAACGCGCCCGGCAGAGCATTGTCGCCTCCCGCGGGGCCCCATATGGCGGCCGCCAGAACCCAAAGCGCGAACAACAGTGCCAGACTCGCGATAATCCAGCGTGACGTCGGAGAGTCGACGGCACGGGTGACCCAGGCAGGTAGTTCGCGGCCCGGCTTCGCCGGGTCGAAGCGCGGGCGCTTCCACGCGAGAGCAACGATCGCGAAAGTCGCAGTCAGCGCCCATGCCGCACCGATGAGGGCGAACGACAGCGGTACAGGAAGGTCAGTGGAACCGCCTACGCCGTGCGCGAGGATGTCGACTCGCGGGGTCACGGCCGAACTTGGATGGTGACGACAGTGCGGTTGAGGTCGTGGAGCTCGACATCGACTTGGCCGGGCACGTCCACGGTGAACTCGAAGGTCTGATCTGGACGCGGTTCAATGTTGAACGTGTGCTCAGGTACTGAGTGAACGTGCAGTTGGTCGGCGACGTCGCTGGTCACCTTCAGCACAATCGGCTTTCCGACGGTGGCCCGCGCTTGGCCGTTCGTCGGCGTGACCGTGCCCCCGGCGATCGAGACCTCGACAACGGTGCCGTCAGCAGCCGGTGGCACCTGTTCGGTAGAAGGCGGCTGCGTGGAGATCGTCGTGGCTGCCGTCGACGCCGCCTGGCTGGTCGACGACGTCGAATCCGTCGTCGTGGATCCGCAACCCACTAGGGCAGACAACGTCGCTGCAGCGGCGATGACGACGCCACACCGGGCGCTCCGAGCGCTCACGGGTTCTCGTTCCTCTCGACGGCGGGACTCTGCGTGGGACCTGCGTCGCCTCCAGACTCACGACGTCGGTTGCGACGAGCAATGTAGAAAACGACACCGATGATGACTAGCGCGGGCGCGAAAGCTGGAAGCGACATCCACAGCCCAACGTCAGTAGCGAGGTAGGAGATACTCGGCAGATCGGCATCGCGACCCGCTTCACTCACCGGGACGTCGATCAACACGGTTCGGTACCGACCGTCATGACCATCAGCGACACCCCCATCGACGCCAGCCCATCCGACAGTACGCGCGTGATCCGCAGAGCAGCCGCGATTCTCCGGCACTTACGCACTGTCTCCGTAATTCGTGTGAATGAACATACCGGAACCGCCGGTACCGAGTTTTCTCAGGTGAGTCGTACACCTCGCCGGGCATCGATAGGTGCCAGCCCGAACATCTCATGGAAGACGCGGTTGGCGTGTGCACTGTCGCTGAACCCGGCAGCATGCGCAGCGTCGGTGATGGTTCCGCCATCCCGCACCACCTCCATCGCGCGGATGAGGCGGCACCACCGCACGTAAGCCGTGAACGACATTCCAACCTCGTGCGCGAACAGCCGCCCAAGACGGTCAGCAGAGAGGTGCACTGTGCGTGCGACATCAGAGAGCTTCACCGGACCTTCGATGATTCCGGGCAGCAAGTCCACGGCAGCCTCCACACCCGGATGCACGGCACATCGAGGTTGGCCCTCGGCTCCGACCAGGTAAGCGATGACCTCGTGTGCCGCGAACGAAAGATGCCGCTGCTTAACAACATCGACATTGACGAGCCTCTTTCCGAGCCGCACCCACTCTCGGACATCGTTGCGATTCGTGTTGCGAAAAAGGGCCGTGACTGCACTACCGATGACACTTGTGGTCTCCAGGTACAGCATCATTCCCTGACAGGCCTGAGCCTCGATAGAATGCTCCGCACCTGCGGGGATGATCGCGGCGGGCGCCGACAGGCCCCGCCCATCGGCGTCGACGAGGAAGGCAGCGCCATCGTCGATGGTCACAATCTGCAAGGCGGCGTGCCCGTGCGCGTGTGCAGAACCGAGCTGTCCACGGAAGACGAGCTTTCCCGGCTCGATTAGCGCTTCGCCCAACCACGTCACGTCACGAGTATGCCGAGTGCGCATTAACCGCGGGCAAGTTTCACGTGCCGACCCGATCCGACCGGGTTACCGCACGACCTCCTCTGAAAGAGGCTGTGTCGCCGATATCGGTCTCCTTACCGAATTTGCATGCGCCCCTTGCACGAAAGGGTTCAGCCAGCTGTGCGAGGTACCGCGTCGGGTAGTGAGGTTTGGCGGCCATGCCGAGGTCGTCCGAACTAAACCGGCGTTGGGAGTCGAAGGAGAATGTCCGGAGGGCGTGATCCAATCCCAGGGTGAAAAGTCCGAAGTTGACGTCACCAATCCCAGCCCACTTGAGATGGTGGAAGCGGTGACCTTCGTTGAGCGCGAGTACTTTACGTAGCGGTCCGACGCGGTAGTCGGCATTGGAGTGCTGCAACAGCAATTGAACGGCAATAGCCACCGTGAGAACCTCCGCGATCGCTTTCGGCAGGCCCAGGATGAGCAGCGGCAAAATGCCGGCTGCGAGTTCCAGCGCCCCGTGCAGTGGATGCTTCATAAGACCGTTGAAGCCGTAGAAGCGTTTCACGCTGTGGTGGACTGCGTGAAAACGCCACAGCCACCCCACCCTGTGACTGGCCACATGTACCGCCGTCACACCGACATCGGTCACCACGATTGCGATAAGAACCTGAAGCACGAACGGCAGCGAGGAGGGCCACCACGAGCTAAAGGGATTGAGCATCGCCAGCAAAGGCACGACGAGAACTGTCAATAGCAGCGAGGTTTCATTGATGAACGCGTGGGCGAAGTCACGGCCTCCGTCGCCGATCGGTTCGTTCCACTCTGCGCTATAGGGCAACGTTCGCTCCGCAGCGAAGGATAAGCCGACCGCGATCAGTATGAGGGCCGCCATCCAGACCTCCGCCCACGGCGCGTGCGCCAGAGCAATTGCCGCACCGTTGACACCGAACAACATCACCGGCACATAGCCGTACCGGACGAACGAAGTAACCATGCCCCCAGCGTGGGACATACTCCGGGTCTGGCACTTGAACAGATCCGGCGACTTCACGAGGCGGGACACGTGACGTCCGGTTGCCCCCACTGCTTTGCTTTCGCCCGCGTGATAATCCAGACGGTCACGCCGACCCCGGTGGCTACGGCCAATTGGAGGCGAGGTCTAGAACCAACGGTCGCACAAGAGCAAGAGCCTCGGCGGGCGAATTGACACTGAGAGCAGCGTCCTCTTTACCGTTGTCGGGCCGGCGCCAAGGATAGCGTCGCCCGACGGATGAGCTTCACATGCTTCGACGTTGACGCGTGTCCTACAGGCGCTCGAGGCGAGGTGTCTTGCCACCATGGACCCGCACACACCCGGCGTACCGCTCATGGCTTCTGTGCAGATATCGCGCAGCGTTGCAGCCACCGCCTCCACCAACGCGGCCCGCGTCGCCTCGCCCGGAAACAGGAACATGTGAATCTTGGCGGCCTTCAGCGCAGCCAGTTCGCTCGGAGTCTTCAAAATCGTTGTATCGCGGCCGATTGCGACCCACTGCCTACGACCGACATCTCGCAGCCACACAGCATCGTCAGTGCCCTGGGCCGCCGCGCGTGAACCGTACAACTCTGGTGGAGTGTGGACTTTGTACCCAAACGCCTCGATGGAGCGGCGCAGGGTCTTACCGGCGAGATTCTCGTCGAGGTAAAACTCAGGCGGCGCGGCCCAGGAGGACGCGTGCGGCGGTTCGGACTTCTTCGCGGGAGATTCCGAACTCATCAGCAACCACCTCCCCCGGCTCCCCCGCCCTCAGCATCGCCGCGACGTCCGCCACACGCGGGCCCGCAGTACCAAAGCGCGGCTGGCCGAACCCATAGCGGGGATCGACGACCACCTTCGCGGGTGCCCATTGCCTCAGTTCAAGCTGATATGGGACATCTCCACCGTCCCAGGAGATGTACTGGATGTAGTCCTGGACAATCTCGCGGATCACATTCTGGCCTGAACGCGCCTCGATGAGGCCAGCGCCTGCCCTCGACTTGGAAAAATCCCAAAGGACGTCGATACCGTCTGTTGCAAGATTGGGAGCGGTGAGGACGTACTCCCTGCC
This sequence comes from Mycobacterium sp. PSTR-4-N, assembly GCF_022348085.1. Lineage (GTDB taxonomy): Bacteria > Actinomycetota > Actinomycetes > Mycobacteriales > Mycobacteriaceae > Mycobacterium. The sequence goes on from NZ_JAKRFN010000007.1 coordinate 202,150, forward strand.
GAACTCTTTCTGAAGCGCGTCAAGCGCCGGCCGAATCCGCCGAATGTGCACTCCGGCATCACGCAGCGCCTCTAGGACGTAAGCCTCGGTGAGCGCAATAAACGACACGTTCGCTTTCCGGGCCGGTGCTGCGACCACGTGAATCAGCGCGTCACCACGCTCGTAACCCTTTGCCCAACGGTGAAAAGTTTGTCGCTTGATCGCCAGGAAACGCGCTGCGTCAGCCATGTTTAGGATGCCCAGAGTGAACCGATCATCGTCATGAGTGGCGTTGCTCTTCATCATCCCCTTCCAATGCTTTCCGGCCTTGAATCTAGCCCCGATTGCCGACAACTTACCCAAACGTAACCCCCAAGAACTTCAACTGCGCGCCGCACCGTCACGTTGGTCAGACGCTCAGCGGTTGCAACCAAGACGGCGTCCTTCAGGCGCGCGGCGTAGCGGCGGAAACGATCTCGCCCCCAGATAAAAGCGGTTTCGCCTCAGCATCGCGGCAGTCGCTTGTTTGAGCGCGACCTCGCAACATGGGGCCGGTGTGGCCACCAGGCCGCGGGTTCAGACCCCCGCCCCGATCGTCGGGGTGTAGCCGATTGCACGGCTACACCCGTGTTGGGTGATCCTCCGAGGTCAGCTGAACGCCTTTCGCCCGGAGTTGGCGCGCCCAGGTCTGGGTGGCCATTTGCGTGGCATCCCAGGGTGATCCCAGCGGCGGGGTGTAGGACAGGTCCAGCTCGGAGAAGCCCTCGACGCTCATCTCGTGGAACAGCGCGGCGGCGTAGGTGTCGACCCGCTTGGACACCTCTGCACTGCGGTGACCGACGAGTTGGGCCCCCAGCAGTCGACCGGTGCGTTCATCGCCAGTGATCCGGATGTGAATCGGGGTCGCACCCGGGTAGTACGCCTTGTGGTCATCGGGTGTGGCAGCGATGGTGGCTGGTGTCCATCCGCGGTCTGCGGCCAGCACTTCGTGGTCACGCAGCCCGGTGCGGGCGGCCACCAGGTCGAATACCTTGACCACCTGGGTGCCGAGGCTGCCGGCGAAGCGGGCGTCGCCGCCGAGGGCGTTCTCCCCGGCGACGCGGCCCTGCTTGTGGGCAGTGGTGCCCAGCGGCAGCCAGGTCACGCCGAGGAGGCGGTGGTGGGTGTGCACGCAATCCCCGGCGGCGAACACATCCGACAGGGTGGTGCGCATCGCCTCATCCACGGCGATCGCGCCCTTGATCCCGAGTTCGGCGCCGGCATCGGCGGCCAGCTCCACATCAGCCTTCACGCCGACCACGACGAGAACGAAATCAACTGTCTGATGCAGGGTTTCGCCATCACGATGAGCGGTCACGGTGAGCGCGCCGTTGGCGGTGCGGGTGACGGCGGAGACGGTGGTGTTGGTGAGGACCTGCACGCCGTGGCGTTCCAGTTCGTCATGGACCAGGGCGCCCAGCTCGGGATCGACGGTCGGCAGTACTTCGGGTAGCGCCTCGATCTGCGTGACGGCGATACCGCGGGTGGTGAGTCCTTCGGCCATCTCCAGACCGATGTAGCCGGCGCCGATGATGACCGCGGTGGCCGGTTGGCGTTGCTCCAGGGACTCCATGACGGCGAAGGTGTCGCCCATCGAATGCAGCAGGTGCACGCCATCTTTGGGGCCGAGGGCGTCCGGTCCGGTCAAACCGGTGATCGGTGGGCGGGCACTGACGGCGCCGGTGCCCACGATCAGGGCGTCATAGGACAGTTCAGTGGGCGCCCCGGTGGGGTCGAGGACGTCGAGGGTGTGCTCGCCGACGTTAATTCTGGTGGCGCGGGTGTCGGTGAGGACCCGCATGCCGGTGGCGGCTAGGTCATCAGCGGTGCGGTGGGCCAGGTTGGTCCAGTGCGTGACCTCCCCAGAGACGTAGTAGGGGATGCCGCAGATGGAAAAATTGGGGTAGGCGTCGGCGACGACGACGGTGACCTCGGTGCTGGGGTCGAGTTCACAGATGCGCAGAGCGGCGCTTATTCCGGCGTCGCTGCCGCCGATGGCGACGATATGGCGTGCGGGCATGACGAAGTCTCCTCGGTGTATCGAGTGGGAAGGGTTGTGCTGCTGCGCTGCAGCGTGAGAGCGGGGTTGGTGTCAGGCGTCGGTGAGCGTGGTGTGCAGGCGTTGCACGCGGACGGCGATGTCGTCGCGGACCAGGCGCATACGTTCGAGGCCGTCGATACCGCGTTCGGAGGGTTCGTCGGTGTCCCAGTTCTCCACCCGGGTGCCCGGCAGCGGATCGAGTTGGGCTTCCCGACCGAGCGTGACCACCAGGTCGACGTCGCGGGCCAGCTCGTAGTCCACCGGCTTGGGCTGCTCACCGCTGATGTCGATGCCGACCTCGAGCAGGGCTTGGGCGGACAGGTCGTTGACCGCGCCACCGGGTTTGGTGCCGGCGGAGTAGACGGTCACGGTGTCGCCGGCGAGGTGGCGCATGAGCCCGGCGGCCATCTGCGATTTGCCGCCGTTCTTGACGCACACGAACAGCACCGACGGTGTCGACGAGGTAGTCATCGTTGTACTGGCTCCTTAGTTCTGGCGTGCGGTGACGTGGAGTTCCGCGAGCAGCCGACGGACGCGTTCTTCGAGGTCGTCGCGGATCGGCCGTACCGCGGTAACGTCCTGACCTTCCGGGTCGGGCAGGTCCCAGTTCTCGTAACGCTTGCCGGGGAAAATGGGGCAGGCATCGCCGCAGCCCATGGTGACCACCACGTCAGCGGCCTGGACGATTTCATCGGTCCAGGGCTTGGGGAACTCGCCGGTGATGTCGATGCCGACCTCGGCCATCGCCGCGACCGCGGACGGGTTGATGCGGTCGCCGGGTTCGGAGCCGCCCGACCACGCGACGGCGTCGTCGCCGGCGAAGTGGGTGAAGAAGCCCAAGGCCATCTGGGAGCGTCCGGCGTTGTGGGTGCACAGGAACAGCACCGTGGGCTTGCCGTCGCTGATCTTGCCTTCCACCCGGGCCAAGGCGTGCAGGCGTTGGCGGGCGAACTGTTCGGCGAGCAGCGGAAGGAAATTGGGGACCGACGCGCGGCCGGCGAACTGGTCGTAGGACGTGTGCAGGAACCGTTCGATCGTCTCGACACCGAAACTGTCGCCGAAGTCGCGCTCCAACCGGGTAGCGGCAGTCTTGAGCGCGTGCTGCTGATCGATGGACAGGTCGCGGTGCGGGCGTAAGGCGGCGGGGCTATCAGACATTGACATGGTGTTACGACTCCTTTGTCGTGGACGGGTTGACAGCGACGGGCACAGTGCCCTGGTCGCGGAAGCGTCGGCGCAAGGCCAGTGACACGTACACCAGCCCGACCAGGACCGGGACTTCGATCAGTGGGCCGACCACCCCGGCCAGGGCTTGTCCGGAGGTGGCGCCGTAGGTGGCGATCGCCACGGCGATGGCGAGTTCGAAGTTGTTGCCCGCCGCGGTGAACGCCAAGGTGGTGGTGCGTTGGTAACCGAGGCCGATCGCTGCGCCGAGCAGATAGCCGCCGCCCCACATGATTGCGAAGTACACCAGCAGGGGCAGCGCGATCCGCACCACGTCGAGCGGGCGGCTGGTGATCTGTTCGCCTTGCAGCGCAAAGAGAATGACGATGGTGAACAGCAGCCCGTAGAGCGCCCACGGCCCGATCCGCGGCAGGAATTGCGACTCGTACCAGTCGCGGCCCTTGGCCTTCTCGCCCACTCGCCGTGACAGGTAGCCAGCCAACAGTGGGATGCCCAGGAAGATCAGCACCGACTTTGCGATCTGCCACGGCGAGGTGTCGATGGTGGTCTGCTCCAGGCCGAGCCAGCCCGGTAGCACCGACAGGTAAAACCAGCCCAACACCGCGAACATGATGACCTGGAATATCGAATTCAACGCCACCAGGACGGCGGCGGCCTCGCGGTCCCCGCAGGCCAGGTCGTTCCAGATGATGACCATGGCGATGCAGCGGGCCAGGCCGACGATGATCAGCCCGGTCCGGTACTCGGGCAGGTCCGGCAGCATCAGCCAGGCGAGAGCGAACATCAATGCCGGCCCAAACACCCAGTTCAAGAACAGTGAGCTGAGCAGCAGCTTGCGGTCGCCGGTCACGGTGTCGAGGCGGTCGTAGCGCACCTTGGCCAGCACCGGATACATCATGATCAGCAGGCCGAGCGCGATCGGCAACGAAATGCCATCGATCTGCACGCCGTCCAGCGCCGCGTTCATGCCCGGCACCCACCGCCCCAGCAGCAGCCCGGCGGCCATCGCGACACCAATCCACACCGGCAGGAACCGGTCCAGGGTGGACAGCTTGCCCACCACCGGCGCTGAGGTACTCGCCACCGTGTCGGTCATGCCGTCGCCCCTGCCAGCGCTGCCGCGTCGAGATCCAGCAGCGCCGCGATCTCGCGCAGCGCCTCCGGGACTACGGCGTAGTACACCCACGACGCCCGACGCTCGGAGGTCAACAAACCGGCGGCGCGCAACACCTTGAGGTGATGCGACACCGTGGGTTGGGAGACGTCGATGCCGCCCGAGATGTCACAGACGCACGCCTCCCCACCGGAATGACTGGCGATCGCACTGAACAACCGCAGCCGCACCGGATCGGCGAGCGCCTTCAACTTCTTGGCCATCTCGGCGGCTGCAGGTTTAGTGAGCGGCTCCCGCAGCAGCGGCGGCGTCACGCAGCAGGCGTCGGCCGGCCCGTCCTGTTGATTCGACATTCATCGATATTGACACTCATCGAATCACCGGGCAAGTGAACGACAGATGAACACTGCCGCGACACCCCCGGCCGGCCCCCAGCCGACACCGCCACCACCGCCGGTGATTGCCCAGCACTACCTGACCGTTAGCCCAGTCGCGCCAGTAGAGCTGCGCAGCAGAGTAGGCACTGGCTGCTGCCGCCGCGTAACTCAGCCCGGTCCGCACACCGCTATCACTCATCCAGGGAGCACCCATGTACACGCCTGCACACCTACCTGGTGTTGTCGGACAACTACCACCGGCCCACTCAGCTCAACGCCGCTCACACAGCGTTCGAGTTGATCTCCCTGGACGAGGCCAGGCCGCGCGTCGTCGGCGTGGCCACCATCGAGCCCTACTCCGAACTCGACGCCCGCCGCGACCTCCACGCCGTATTCGCCGCCAGCCCCGTTCACGCGCTCGCGTCTTAAAGAGACCTGACATACAACCGTGTTCGTGGCCACCGTCCGGACCCCAGTCGAGGCGACGGCCGTCGCGCACACCGCCGACCAAGCCGCCAGGCTGGCATGCGAGCTGGGCATGGAGTCCCTGCAGCGCGTGCACGGCGACTTGGGCTACGACGATCCCATGTTGGCCGGGAAGTACTTCGAGTCGACGTGCTCCCGTTCGAGGTCGGCGGCCCCGCGCAAGTCACGCGCCGCTCCAGGCTGCTGGCGTCGTAACTCCACCACCCGCGTCATGCCTTACTACCTGACCCCCGTCGCCGAGCTGCCCTACCCCCACACGATGGGTGAGCGGCCCCTCCAAGACGGCACACGCTCCAACTGTCCCCTTGCCCTTGAGGCTGTGCTCCGCACACGCGGTCAGCACCCCGGGCAAGACGGCTACCGCGAACTGTTCACCAACGACGCGATCTCCGCGCGCCGCCAAGCCTGCGACGTCCACGCCGGAAACTGGACCGTGGTACTGCCCGCAGTCACGACCTTCCTCGAGCCCTCCCCGGCCAATGCCGACACCGCCACCATCGCCCACGCCGCGCACGACCATCCGCCGTTCGCCGATCTCGCTGCGGCCGACCCCCGACTGACGCTGGCGCTGCTGAGCTACAGCGACTCGCTACGCGTCTACACCAACGGTCACGGCCAGCGCGAAACGATTGGCCAGCACCGCATCTGGCGGGCCCGCACAGCCGGCGTCTGCGCGCTGCCCGTGTGGTTCGACGCCACAACGGTGCGCCCGCCGCGCGACGCGGTGCTCCTGCAGCGCGGCTAAGGCGCCCTCTCGGCCGCTCCCCTGGCCCGTTCAGCTCGACGCTGCGACACCGCCCGCCAGGGCGACGAACCCGCCGTCCAAGGGTCTCTGGCGCAACACAGCCACCGCCGCTCCGCCCGCGCCAGGATCACCACAGCGTGGGCTGATCACCAAGCAGCGCCGCCTGCACCGCGGCGGCGTCCCAGCCGTGCCGCACCGCATCGCGCAGCGCCACCGAGCGCTCCCGCCGCACACCCCGACTGTCGAAGCGTCGCACCGCATGGCGCCCACCGCCGCGACGCATCCGCGCCATCCCCTCCATGTTGTCGCCCTGGGAGCCCGACACCACGTGCTATTGAACGTCTGTCGCGGCCGCGATTTTTACGACACCGGGTTGTCGCATTCGTGCAAACCCAGCACGCCCGCCGCCACGCTTCCGCCTGCGATCGCCAACGCGTAGCGATGCGGACGCACACAGAACCCCACACCGTCGCGCGTGAGATAGAAACGGCCGTAACCATCGGCACCGATCGCCCCGGTCCAGATGTTGCAATCCGAAGGCGTTGGCCCACAGACGACGTGGCTATGAAACCGGGCAATCTCAGCGGCGTGCAACAGCCGATCAACAACCAGCTGTCCCGCGCTTCTCAAGGCCGCTGACCCTACGTCCGTGCACAGACACTGGGCCTGTCCAGAGCCGCCTGCGGCGTCCCGACTGACAGGGCCGCAGCGGCGTTCAAGGAGCTACCGCTGCGCTGTGCCATCTGAGACACGGCCGAACAACGCCCTGCGCCGCTGCAAATCCCCCTGAGTCGCGACCCCCTGCGCTCAACAGTCCCGGGTCCGTGCGCAGCTCCCGCAGCGCATCGTCGCGATGCGCGAGGGCCGGCGGATTCCCGGCGCCGAGGCCGCCGGAGTTCTGCTGCCCTCGCAACACGATGTTCGTCTCATCCACCGTGACGCGCACCTGTCGTCCCCTGCATCAGGCCGAGGCCGCGTCGGGCTCGTCGGCCCCCGGGTAGGCGACACCGCCAGGCTCGCCACCAACCTCACCGCCACCGCCTACTGCGTGCGAACCGTTGCTGGGCGTGGACTTCTCGGCTTTCGGAGCGTGCCGCAGCATGGTCCGAACAATGCCGATCCCGACGTCTGTCCGTGCGGCAATGGTCGTCAGCGTCTCATCACGGCCCTGCATGCGCGCGACCACCGCGCCGGCCTTCGCCCGGTGCGTGGCCACGCGCTTGGCCGCTTCGGCGTCCACCTGCTCGCGCAGCTGCGCCAGGCGCTCCGTCTTCCAGACCTCGACCTCGGCGACCTTGCCGACCTCGTACAAAAAGTTCGTGGCGTCGTCGATGTTCGCCTTATCCCGCGCAGCACGCGCTTCGTTGGCGCGCCGGGTCGCTTCCACAGCCCGTCGCCGGGCTTCCAACTTGGACGTTCCTGCTGCTGTCATGACCGGGACACTAAAACCGGCCGGGCCGGACGTGCCACCACCACAGCCACATTCGCCACCCACCAATTTTTTCGTCGCCGCCCCTGCCGCACCACCGCACCTCACTCACCCACCGTGCGCCCCGTCCCCTCACCACCGCCGCACCGGCCACTCAGCTCACCCCTCACAGGCACCTTCCACGGCCCAACGACAGACCACACACCTCTTGCCTGCAGGCGGCATCTAACGGGTATGCAGAACGTCGTGGATAACTACTGTTATCCATGTCCATCTGACATGCTGAGTCGGTGCCTGGATCCGTTCCGCCGAAGCCGCCCGCAGTCATCCTTCCTGGATGGTTCGCCGACTTTCTCGCCGATCGTGCCATCCGCAAGCCCTCGCCCCACACCTCCAAAGCCTATCGCCAGGACTTCGAGGTAATCGCCGTGTTGATGGCGGGGTCCGCCGACGCCGTCTCCGACCTCCAGATCCACGAATTAACAAAGGACAGAATGCGTTCGGCGTTCGCCGCCTATGCTGACACCCACTCGGCGGCGTCGATCCGACGCTGCTGGTCGACGTGGAACACCCTGTGCACATTCCTCTTCACCGCCGAGCTGCTCGACGCCAACCCCATGCCGCTCATCGGCCGCCCCAAGGTGCCAAAATCCCTACCCAAGAGCTACCCCGCCAGCGCCGTCACTGATTTGGTCGCAGCGATCGACGCCGATCACGGTTCCACCCGCGCCAGTGACTGGTCCGAGCGTGACCGCGCCATCGTCTTCACCTCATTACTGGCCGGACTCAGAGCCGACGAGCTACTGAACGCCAACGTCGGCGACATTCGCCGAACCGACGACGGCGCCGTACTGCACGTCCGAGGCAAGGGCAACAAGGACCGTCGACTCCCCATTGGCCCAGAGCTGCTCGACGTTCTCGACGACTACCTTCGGACACGAGCCAACCGATTCCCCCAGACCCGCCGACGAACATCGGGCACCAAGGCGCTCAGCAACTTCTCCCCGACCGCTCCCCTCTTCGTCGGCGCCGACGGGGACCGCATCACCCGCGGAACGCTGCAATACCGGATCCTGCGGGCTTTCAAGAAGGCCGGCATCAACGGTGAACGAGCCTCCGGCGCACTGGTTCACGGCCTGCGCCACACCTTCGCCACTGAACTCGCCAACGCCAACGTCAGCGTCTACACCCTGATGAAGCTCATGGGCCACGAATCCATGGTCACGTCACAACGCTACGTCGATGGCGCTGGCACCGAGACCCGCTCCGCCGCTGAAACCAATCCCCTCTACGGGCTTCTAAGCGACGAGAAGCAAGCCCGGTAACGTGCTTTTCGACCGCCCACGCAGAACCGATTGCCAGATAACGACCGTTATGTCGGGTTGGGGTGACAGCAGTTGTAAGACAACACAATTCACCTGCCCGGTCTCAATCATGGTGCCGACTTTCGCAGTGAAGTTGCCTTTTTGCGGTTTGACGCGTGTGTCTCAGGGCTGTTGTCCTCTCCGTTTCGGGTTAGACGAAGGAGCGCCTGTGCCATCTTGATCCAATGGTTGTCGACGGGTTCCGCGTACCCACCGCGAGGCGTCAGCGATTTGGCGCCTGATCAGACCTCGTGGCCGCCGTCCTGGAGCGCAGTCTTGCGCTTATGGCCGCTACCTCGATGACGTGCTGGTCAGCAGCGGTGAGCGTCGCGGATGCCACGCCGTGTCGAAGCTGTCGGGCACGTTGCGCATCGTTTCGTTCACAAGACCATTCACACGAGCGCAGCGGCACGGCTGCACGGAGGCAGGTGCCCGCGCGCCTTCGCCTAATTCAGCGTCCCGGTCACATGGTTGCACTGCATTACCCAAACCGAGACTGCATCACATACTGGAGTAGGCGCACACCGATGAGCGCAGGCGAGGAAAGGGTCGCAATCTTCCCATCCCACCGCATATTAGTGCGAGTGATTCGATCGCCGTTTCCCGCCGGTTCACCGCCGTTAAGGTGACTACCCAGAACGCGGTCCCGTCTGCAATCGCAGACGCGGCGGGAGGACTTTGAAGGGGGGCGGACATGAGGGTGCGCCATATCGGCCTCAGCGACGGAACCGCGCCGATCACCGCTATCTTCGTCGTCGATACGAATATCGCTGTGGCCGACCCGAGTCTTTCCGGAGTCTCCTGGATGCGACTACGCCTGCTGGCCTCGCTCGGCCCGGTCTCGGTGGTCGTGCCCGAAGTCGTCGTGCTCGAGGTCGCGAGGCAGCGTCATCGCGACCTTAAACGGCATCTCTCCGAGGGAGCAAAGGCGTGGGGACAAGCAACGGGCTCCCTCGAGTCGGCGGGCGTGACGCTGCCGGCCGACCTACCCGACGTTCGCACACTTCGGGCGCACAAACTCCCCCCACCCGCCGAAATCGCCGACCGGCTGCGCAAACACCTCGACGATCTCGGCGCCACCGTTCACCCGATCCCCTCAAGCCTCGACCACAACACACTGGTCACGTGGTCACTGGAGGAACATCCGCCGTTCGACGCCACCGATAAGGGATACCGCGACGCACTCATCTGGGCCACCGTCCGAGAGGTCGCCGCGGCAGCTCCTCAGGCATGCTCCGTCGCCTTCCTGTCGAACGACAACGACTTCTGCGACGGGAGGTCCTCCATCCTCCACCCGCAGCTCGCCGCCAACCTGTCCGAGGTGACCGCGAACAGTGTCCTCATCGCCAGAACAGTTGGAGACGCCGTGCTGATCACCGGCGTCGCCGGAATCGAAGACGAACTCGTCCGTCCCCCGTGGGATGCTCCTGACCTCAACGCTGATCTAGCAGCATCGATAAGATCCCTGTGCGACAACCTGTTCGGAGTCGACCTACACGACGGATATCGATCCGTGCCCTTCGATGTCGAGCTGCCCCTACCCGTTGACGAACCCACCGTCGACGACATCGACCCGGACCTCGATCGGCTCGATATCGTCATCCACGAGGTCTTCGATGGCGGGACGGTGATCGGCGACGTCAGCGTCCCAGCTGGCATGCGTGTCACGGCCTATGTGCTCAAGGCGGAACTCGCGGAAATCGATACCCCCTGGCGCGTAGACGATGGCGACTACAATGACCACACGGCGCTTGTAAGCGCAGATCTACCCGTCGTCCTCGAGTTCAGCTTCGCAGCGGACGCCGGCGCCGTACAGATCATCGAGCTCACTTCCGTTCAGGCCGAACCAGCATGATCGTCATGCAGTGTCACTGGAAGCCGGTCAGTCGATCACCGGAAAGGCGCGGTAACGGCCCAAATCCGTCGGTAACTACGGAAGCCTGAAGTGCATCGGCGGGTTCCGCGCGAACCTCCCGCCATTCCACAAACCGAGCTGTGACAATCGAGTGGTGCCCACGCGAGCCGCGAAGCGTCGAACGTCAACGATCAGGCGAAACGCCGATGGCACGGAATGGCACTTCGGTTCGACCGTTCGCGGCACCACCGGTTATCTCGACCAGGTCGTAGCTCACCTAGACGATATCGAGCCGCACACCGCCTCCGAACTGCAGACCGTCATGCGGTCCGCGGTTCGCGCCGGCAGCGTTGATCCCGAACTGCTTGTGAGTTCGGTTGAGCGCCAATACTTCGACGACGAAGACAGTCCCGTCGGGCCGATCTCCTTCGGCGTCGCTGACAGCCAACTGACCCTTCGTTTCACATTCGACATGAACCGATGGATCGAGGACGGGGATCACACGGAGCAGTCGCGACTCGCAGGCGCACTCGAGCCGTTCTTGCGTCGGAACCGGATGTCGTTGCGGAGTTTCGAGCCTGACTACAACTACCAGGGTCCGCCGTGGCTATGGCGAGGCGAGATCGCACTGAAGCCGAGAGGCAAGTCGCTGAGCTGGTTGTACGAGATCGGCTGTCAGGCAATTGCTTTGCTGAATGCATTCGAGTCCGGCCAACTCTCTCGCGAGAGTACAGGCGATCTGATCCGAGCAGGCCATGCTGAGCTGCTCCTCGGCCAGGCTGAGTCCCATTGGCTCGACGTCAAGAGTCAGCACTGACTACGCCACCGCAGCGGGCCAAATCACTCTCGCCCAGTCCGTCGGACGATTCGCGAACGCCGAGTACGGAGGGATTGTGGTGATCGGCATGGACACCAAACGAGTCCCCGGCGGAGAGATCATCAGGAAAATCTGCCCCGTGGCGATCGACGGACGAACCCTCCAGCGTTGTCAACGCGTCATCGAGCACCGCCTCTATCCCCCGCCCGACATGCTTCGAATCGAATCCGTACCGGTGCAAGACGGTGGACTCATGCTCATTGACGTACCGCCGCAACCCGAGGAACTGAAACCGTTCCTCGTCCACGGCGCCGTAATCGACGGCCGCACGGAGACGACGTTCATCAGCGTTGTGCGTCGCCGCGGAGAGTCCTCGATTCCGATGACTCCCCAAATGATCCACTCCACGTTGGCGGCTGGCCGAGCACTTCTGCGTCGGGGCCAGCTTCCCCATGCTGACCCTTCAACCGGATCAAACAACCCTCCGGGCTGAACCAGCGCGCTATGCGTCGCGAAACCGTCACGTGCAATCTAGTCGCTCGTTGACTCCCGTTCCTTCAGAGGTTGCCGCCGCTACTAGGCGCCGCCGGAGACGGTGGTAGTTTTCGCTCAGCGATCAGGCGATGTGCGCGCCTTGGTGTCGTCGATCGCCCAGCCAAGCTCGGGTGGCCCGCTTCGCCAAACTGCGCCGGCTCGGGTTCGTCCCCCTCGTGCCCCATGGGGGGCCGACCGGTGCGCCGGGGCCCGCTACGACTGACTCACTGCGACAACAGCGGGAGATGACCGTCTGCACGGCTAACACCCCTAGGATGAATCCGTGGCCGGACGACAGCTCAAAGAGATCTTTCGGGCGTTCCACACGCGCGATGAGCTGGCTTTTCGTCGCGCAGCTGCAGAAATTATCGAGGAAGAGCAGGCAAAGCACCATAATGCGTTAGCTCGCGACCTCCAGAAGCTGCTGATAGCGGGTAGCGGCTCCGTCGATACTGGGCCGACAGTTCTTGTTCCTCCTCCACCGAAGGACCGGGAAGGTGAATGGGACCTCGGTGAGGTGCGAGAACCTGAACGTCTGTTGGAAGACCTCGTCCTACGTCAGAGCGTATCGGCGGTCCTCGAGAGTGTGATCGAGGAGGTCCGTCAGTGGTCGTTGCTGGACGCTGCTGGTCTCCCGCGGCGGCAACGTCTCTTGCTGCAAGGGCCACCCGGTTGCGGCAAGACGACTGCGGCCGAGGCCGTCGCAGCCGAGCTGGGGCGACCCTTGGTGATCGTGAGGCTGGACGCGGTCGTCTCCTCCTACCTCGGGGAGACGGCAAGCAACCTCCGTCGCATCCTGGAATATGCCGATCAGGCTCCCTTCGTCGTGCTGTTCGACGAGTTCGATGCGCTGGGCCGATCACGCGACGACAGCTCCGAGCACGGCGAAATGAAGCGTGTCGTTACCGCCTTCCTCCAGATGACGGAACGCTACCGCGGGCCAAGCCTCTTGTTGGCGGCAACGAACCACCCGACCCTGCTGGACGAGGCGCTGTGGCGCCGGTTCGACGAAGTCGTGACGTTCGACCTCCCCACCGTGCACCAAATTCGGCAGCTCATACGACTCCGGTTCAAGAGCGTGACCCATTCCGGTCTCGAGGTCGACAGCTACGCCAGCGCCCTCAAGGGGCTGCCACACGCCGCAGCCGAAAAGCTCGTCGTTGATGCACGCCGCACCGCTCTGCTGCGTCGTGCAGAGTCCGTGAACGACAGCGACGTCCGAAAGGCACTGTCGAGTATTACGTCTCGGCCGTGGTGAGTGATGCCCGAACACCTACTACTTCCGAACCCGCGGCCTGTCCGCTCTCGGCGTGCCAGTGGAGCCGGCGGGGGCACGCCGCAGCGGCAACGTGGTGAACACGGTCGGCATCTCCGCCGGCAACTCGATGTCTCCCGCGCGCCACGCCAGCTCAACGCCGGGGTCGACCCCGACATGGTGTTCAAGATCATCGCGGGGTCGCGGCCGGAGGACTCGTCGTTCGAAGGTCGAGGACTACAGATTCTCGGTGAGACTGTCGACTACACGTACTTCGTGCTGTCCAGCGATCGCGGCGCGTCGCTGGAGAATGCGATACAGCGATACGTGCGCACGGGTGAACTCCGCAGTTTCTTCAATCAGATCGACGACATCGAGCCCTACGGTCCGCAAGATCGCAGCGGCCCAGGTATCGGCGAGATCGAAGCGGACTTCAGCGGCACGACGGTCGTCGACGTCATCATCTGGCCCTCGGGTGCCTACAGCGAAGCCGTCAGACGAGCGGCTGTCGTCGAATCGGTCATCACGCAGAACGGTGGCCAGGTATTGCTTCGTTCCGTCTCGGCGCGGCGCAGTTATTTGCGGGCCGATGTGACCGCTGCCGGGTTGTCCGATCTGCTCAACACCAGCGTCGTTGAGGTGGTTCGCACACCGCCCGTACCGTTTCTCGACTTCCGCGACTGGCGCAACATCGACATCTCGTCTGTTACGCGAAGTCGACGGGTGAGCGAAGTGGTCGGCGTCCTCGACGATTCCCCGGCATCGTCGCACCCGTTACTGGCCGGACTCATCGCATCCGATGAATCGCTGTCACCCCCCGGCTACCAATGGCAACGCCGTGGTACCCACGGCACCGAGGTGGTGGGTCGCCTCCTCTACCCCTCGCTGCACGAAGAGTTGCGTGACGGCTTGCCGCTGACCGCGGTGGGCAGTGTTCGGATCGTGCGAATCCTCGAACCCGACCCCTCTCGCCCCGACGGTCCGCCGCGTTTCGCCACCTATGCCGCGCCCCACGACCTCGTCGAAGCTGCGGTTCGCCACCTCCACGGTGAGCACGGTGTCCGGATCTTCAATCTCTCGATCGGTTACTCGGAGCCGTTCAACGACCTACATCTCGGACCGCTCACCGAGATCATCGACGATCTTGTACGGGAGCTCGACATCGTGATCGTCGTGCCGACTGGCAACGCCGCGGCCGACTTGACCGCTCGCACTGCGAGTGGTCACCACATCATCGACGACAAGCCGGAGTTCTTCTTCTCGCCCGAACACCGCCTATCGGAGCCCGGCCCAGCTGCTCTCGCGATCACTGTTGGGGCACTGGCCCTTAGTGGAGCGCCCGCCGAAATTCCCGGGCGCTTCGGATGGCGAGCCGCCGCCGATGCACGGGAAGCGGCACCCTTCAGTCGCAGCGGACCAGGGCTCGGAACGAACACGCGCCGCGCAAACAAGCCCGACGTCACCCACTTCGGTGGGAACGTGGTCATCAACGATGTGGGCAACACCGTGCCCAACGACCCCGGCGCGTCCCTGGTCAGCACATCGACACGCGGCACCGAAGGTCAACTTTTCGCCGCCGTAAACGGCACGAGCTACGCCGCACCCGCTGTCGCACGCGTCGCAGCCGACATCGCCTACGCCTACCCCGACGCCTCGGCGAATCTGATTCGCGCCCTGGTTGCGACAGGCGCGTCACAAACCCAGCCGGCGACGAGCATTCCCGAACCGCACCGTAGAAACCGCGTCTACGGGCACGGTCTCCCCCAGGCAGACAGAGCGACATCAAGCGACGGCCACCGCGTCACGATGACCTACGACGGTTCCATGCCTGTCGACACAGTACAGATCCACCCGCTGCCCGTCCCCGAGCAGTTCCGACGCGGTAGCCGGCGTGACCGCGTCATCAGCGTCGCTCTCGCGTTCGACCCGCCCGTACGGCGCCAACGCCGGGAATACCTCGCCGGCACAATGAAATACGAGATATATAGGGACATAAGCGCAGAGGACTTGGCCGACATCTTGCAGCGGCAAGACCCCGACGATCGCGCCGAACTCATCACCGACCGTCGCAAGCTTGATCTGCAGCCCGGCGTTAATACCTTCACCCATGGCACGCTGCAACTCCGTACCTGGACCGGACGGAACTCCTTCGCAAACGACGACGAGACATTCCTCATCGCGGTCACCCACAAAGCTCAGACCTGGGCCCGCAACGATCCGGCCTACGACAGTCAGGCGTACGCGTTGGCCGCAACGTTAGAGGATCGCGAACTGGAAACGGCCAATCTCCACGAGACCCTGCGACAACGACTGAGCATCCCCAACCGCGTGCGGCTGCGCACCTAAACAAGCCAGCCGACACCTACAGTTAGCGGGCTTGCCTAACCGGGTGCTCCCGTGACACCGCGCCCTCGGGACATGCCGCGCGCGAAGACCTGGGACCGCGGCACCGTCATCGACAGATTCGCTGCCGGCAGGAGACCCCAGGGGAAGGACGACAGCGCGCGCCCTTCTTCTCGGGTGAGTCCGCGTAGACGCACCGACAAGGCATCGTCGGTGCGCGGCGTGTCGCATTACGCTCGTCGGTATGGCGCGGGCTCCATCTCGGGCGCCCGCCCGGAGCCAATCCCATCGTGGATCTCGCGCGCAGCCTGGAGTGCGATCCCGAGGACGTCACCGACATCCTCTGCCGGCGCGGCGACGACGCCCTGCTTGACATCGTGCAAACCGTCAGCTTGGCGCGTGGCTCAGTGCACAACCCCGGGCATACCGTGTATTCATGCAGAGCCGAGGGCCATCGCGATGACCACCCCGACGACGAACCGTCCTTACGTCTTCGAGCTCGCGGCGCTCGCGCTCGACCCCGAGGTGGGCCAGGACAACGCTCGCAAGACCGCTCGCGAAAACGGTATCGACGACGCGGTGTTCGACCGTGCGATCGGCGTTCTCCACCGGATCAACGACGGCGGAGAAGACATCGACGACTTCGTCCTGCGCGAATACATACTCGACGGCTGGCTCCAGGGGTACCTCCCGCTCGGCGCGCACGCGAGCAACGCGATGCTGACCACCTGGCGGTTGGCGCAACTGGCCCAAGACCACTACCAGAAGCTCCAATGAGGACCTCAGCCGCTGGGCAGGTGACCGCCATCCTTGCTGCGGCCGGGCTGACGGTCACCGCCTGCTCGGCCTCCCTCGGTCCGATTGCGGTAAGCCGTGCCGACGACCCTGCCCTGACTGCCACCGTTCTGCGGGTAGTCGACGGCGATACGGTCGACGTGGTCGACGATTCCCGAGGGCGATTGCGTATCAGGCTAATTGGAGTCGACAGCCCCGAGGTGCACAAGCCCGGCTACGGTATCGGCTGTTGGGGTCCCGAGGCAAGCGAGTTCGCCCGTTCCGCACTCACCGGCCAGCGCGTCGCGATCGTCACCGATCCCAGCCAGGACACCCACGACCGCTACGGACGGACGCTGGCTTACGTGGAAAGGGCGGGAGGCTGGGACTTCTCGGTCGAGGCGGCCCGAGCGGGTGCGGCAAAGTCTTACGTATACGGCCGGCGCCCAGCCACTCTGACACCGCAGATCCAGGCCGCGGAGGCCGAAGCGCAACGAACGCAGCGCGGCCTCTGGGGACCTCCCTGCTACGGCCACACCGATTCAACGCCCGTGAAGTAGTTTCGACGACGCCGACGGGACCGCCGAACTGGGCAGGCGGTCACTGCCCGCACGCGGCGCACCACAGCAGCGCCCCACCTAGGTGGACACGCCTCCGGCGTGGCTGATAACGCCGTTGTTTTGCCTTCTGGCCCACTCATTTTGTGGCCGCGGCTTGGCCGCGGAAGGCCGTCGGCTCTCCCCCGCTGCGCTCCTCCGGGCCCTGCGGGCTCGCAGAACTTTTCCCACCCGTGTTCGCTGCGCTCACGGGAAAACTTCTGCGCCCGAGACCTTCCCGCTCACCTGCACCACTGGCCACCAATTCGTTTTCGCCAGACGGCAAAAGAACGGGCGGCCCGACCCGGGGTGCCCGCGTTGACGAGGAAGGTCACCACACATGTCCATCACCACCGACACCACCGAGCAGGTCGCCCCGTCCGTCGTATACCTCGACCCGCACACGCTGGAGCTCGAAGACAACGTGCGCGACTTCGTCTATCTGGACAAGGAGTTCATCGACAGTCTGCGCGAGCTTGGCGTCATCGTGCCGATCCTGGCGGTACGCGACGCCACCGGCCGCATCTGCGTTCGCGAGGGGCAATGCCGCACCCTCGGTGCCCGCGAGGTCGGCTTGGAGAGGGTGCCGGTGTACGTGATGCCCACCGGAACGTCCGATGACGATGCCGCAACCGTCGAGCGGATCGTTCAGCAGATGGTCGCCAACGACCGGCGCGCGGCGTTGAGCAACTCCCAACGTGCCCGCGGCATCCAGCAGATGCTCGACACCGGCATGTCTGCGACCAAGGTTGCCAAGAAGCTCTCAATGCGCCGCGACGAGGTCGCAGCCGCCGGGGCGGTGTCGAAATCGACGGCGGCGCTGGAAGCCGTCGACGGCGGTCAGCTCGACTTCACCCAGGCGCAAGCGCTCGCTGAGTTCATTGTTATATGGACACGCGTCGGGGTCTCATGTCGTACCTCAATGATGAAGTGAAGTCCGTGAGGGTTCTTGTTGACCGAACCGATGGATTCGTTCGTTCTGTTCTTCTCGTCGGCAGTGACGGAACACCGGTAGACGTTGTGTGTCGCTTTCTGGACTATCTATTGGAGACGGGAGGTAGTCCGAATACCGCTTCTGCCTACGCTCACGATCTAAAGTATTTGTTCGAGTTCTGCGAAGAGCGCGATCTTGACTGGACCGAGTTCGGTCCCGCGGTCGCTTTTGATCTGCTCGGTTGGTTGCGGCGTCGACCGTGTCGCCGAGGTGTGCAGCAATCGGCCCCGTCGACTGCTGAACCACGCGGACGCGTTCTGGCGCCGGCCTCTATTGCTCGAGCGTTGGCGGCTGTGTCTAGCTTCTACGGATGGGCCATTGCTACAGAGCGATTCGCGGATGAGAATCCTCTGCACCGTCGGCGGGATCTTGCACTGGCTCGGGTTTCGAGTCGTCATCAGTCCTTCATGGGCCGAGCGAGTCGTCAGCTGCCGACTCGGCGTGAGGTGCGGGTTCGTGTGCCTTCACGGTTGCCGCGGCCCATGGGTGGTGACGAAGTCCGCGCGTTGTTGGACAGTATGTCGAACTTGCGGGATCTAGCGATGGTGCTGCTCATGCTGGACGGAGGGTTGCGACCTGGTGAGGTGCTCGGCCTTCACGTCGAAGACATCGCTTACGGGCGTCGACGCGTCACCATTCGCAAACGCGATGATCACCCTCGGGGGGCCCGGCAGAAGTCTCACCGAGAGCGCGTTGTTGACCTTCTCGATCCGCGTACGCTCGATGTGGTCAATCGCTACGTGCTGCACGAACGCCCGCTAGAGGCGGACACGCCGTTCATTTTCCTGGTTGGTGGGAGGGGCAAGCGTCGTACCCATCCTTTGTCGTATGCCGCCTTGGTAAGGATGTTTTCGCGGCGGCTGGACAGGCTGGGCATTCGGACGCCCGACACGACACCCCATGCGTTGCGTCACACGCACGCAACGGCGATGTGGGAGGCAGGCATGCGCGAGTTGTCTCTTCAACAGCGGCTCGGGCACGCAAGCCCCGAATCGACGCGTATTTATACGCGGGTTTCGGACGCCCAGGTGCGGTCGGAATATGTCGCGGCACTCGGGCATGTGAAATGATCTCGCCAGCAACGCCTCTGTCGCTTGATACCAGACATGGCGGGCTGGTACACGCTGCGGAAATCGAGTACAAATCGTGGCTGAACGAACACGTTGTGCATCCCACACTTCGCTGGCAGAAGATGGTCGTCTATCGAGGATTTGTCGGATCGTTTCCGAATCTGGCGGAGTGGTTCGACGCCCCTCTCGCACAACGGCTCGGTTTCGTCGGCGGCCCGAGCTGGGCTCAGGGTCGTACGAGGACGCATGAGGCGATCGGTTACCTCGCGTATCTCTCGCTGGTAAGGGGTGTTTCGCTAGATTACGACTATCTCCTCGCTCGACAGTTCACAAGGCTTCTTAGTGACGCTGGCGGGGGCAGCGGCTTGGGAGTGGACCGGTCGACATTGGAGTCGTGGGTCGAACGCCTGGTGCAATTGGGCTACGCCTACACCAGTGCACGCGCCCATCTCACGTGGGCGGTGACGCGCATCTTGCTTCGGCGAGGCGATCCGGACCTCACAATGATTACCGGCTCAGACCTTTTCTTATTGGCAGACGCTATCCGCCGCTTCGGATCTCGAAAAGATTTCAACGACTTACGCGCGGCGATGCATCCACGCGTCGCCGTCGCCGACGGCGCTGCCGAGGGCTACATCAAGAACCACCTGAATAAGGTTCATGCCACGCACGTTTTGCTGTACAACATCGGCCAAGTGGCCGAACGTCCAACCTCGGGAACGACCCCGAGACCCCCGACGTGGGCTGAGCGGCTCTTGCCGGAGCCGTGCCCGGCACCGATCCGCGCCGTCGTGGAGCGATACCTACGACTGCGACTCGACGCGAAGCTCGACCGACCCCAAACCGTACGCCTCGCGCGTGAAAGCCTCCGCCGGTTCGTCAATTGGCTCAGCGCCGACCATCCCGACATCACCAACTTCTCGCGTGTCGACAGGTCAATCGCCGAGGAGTATTTGAAGTGGCTCCCGACCTACCTCAGCAAGAACACGGGTAAGCCGCTTGCGGTGACCACACTGAAACATGAAATCAACGCCCTCGCTGCATTCTGCCGCGATACAGCTGTTTGGGGTTGGACCGACGTACCGGGCAAGCCGTTATTCACTGTTCGTGACACCCCCCGCCGCCCCGAGGCGGTCCCCCGCTTTTTGCCCACTCATGAGCTGGACGCCGTTGCTGCGGCGATCAACCAACTCGACGATCCCCACCAGAAGGCAGCACTCCTATTGGTCCGGTGGTCAGGCGCGCGCCGCGACGAGATTCGCCGCCTAACAACAGACTCACTCGACTCCTACTCCGATGGCCACCCGCGATTGCGCATCCCAGTCGGTAAGACCCACTCAGAACGCTTGATCCCACTACACCCGGAGGCTGCCGACGCACTGAAGGTTGTTATCGAACTGGCGCGTTCCCAAGCAGCTATAGCACGCCGAGACGACACTGTTGGAAAGGCCGTCAATCACATCTTCATTCGCCGCGGAAAGCTCATCTCCGCCACTACACTCTTCGACAAACCCCTGCGCGACATCTGCCAGAAGATCGGCCTAGTCTCCTCAGATGGCCGATCGACCGTCAGCGCACACCGATTTCGCCACACCGTGGGGACGCAGCTAGCCGAGGGCGGCGCGCGAATCCAAACGATCATGGCGGTGCTGGGCCACCGCAGTGCCAACATGGCGATGATCTACGCGCGCATCTCCGACCCCGAAGTCCGACGGCAGTACGAAAACGCCCTCGCGAGCGGACAAAGAATCGCCGGGCCCGCCGCGGACGCACTTCTCAACGGCACGCTCGACGGAGAAGCCGTTCACTGGCTACAGACGAACTTCCTGAAGACGCAGTTGGAACTAGGTCACTGCCTCCGTCTGCCCGCCGAAGGACCCTGCGAATGCGACCTGGCACTGAACTGCCCGAAGTTCCTGACTACTAGCGAGTACGCGCCGCGATTGCGCGCGAGAATGGAGACCGAGCACATCTTGATTGCCGACGCGCGGGCTCGCGGATGGGACCGCGAAGTAGAGCGCCACGAAGCGGCATGTCGGCGTCTCCAACAACTCCTAGTAGAGATTGAACCGTCAGAGCCCTGCCCCACCTCGAGCGGATCCGCCCGCAACGAGCCATTAGTTGTGCCTAGCTGACTCGCACAGGCCAAAGCCGTGTCGCGGTAGCGACCATCTGTAGAGCGCACAGTCGTCAGCTGCTTTTTTCAGGTAACGCTGGTGTCACTGGCATCCGTCAACGCGGCTCTGAGACAGATGATTTGAGGCAGTACGATCTGCGAGTTGCGGCGAGCGAAGGAGCGTCCAACGGGGTGTTCTCGATCCCGAGAAGCGAGTAGGGCGATGGAGGGCCCACGCCGATGCAGGTCGTGCGGCGTCTTAAGAACGCAGTTGCGAATTCATTCACCCCTGGGGATTCTGATGTTCGCCTCGACTTCGTCGGCTGGCAGCTCTCTGGTGCAGAAGAACCAGTCTTCGCATTGGACTCCCTCTACACCGTCGTCCATGCGTTGCTTCGCGGTTCCGCACGAGCCTGCGGTGGGCACGATCACGCGGTCGCCGGGGCGCCAGTCGGCGGGCGTCGCGACGTCGAACCGGTCTGCCGTCTGGAGTGCTTTGACGACGCGTAGCAGTTCGTCGAAGTTGCGGCCTAGCGAGAGGGGGTAATAGATGATGGTTCGCACGGTTCCGGTTGGGTCGATCACGAACACGGCTCGAACGGCTTTCGTCGAATCCTCGCCCGGCATGATCATGCCGTACTTTCCGGCGACCTCCATCGAGACGTCCTCGATGAGCGGAAAGGTCACCTCGACGTTGCGCATGTCTTTGAAGGCGATCTTGTCCTTGATGGTGCGCAGCCAGGCGATGTGGCTGTACAGCCCGTCCACCGAGAGTCCGACCAGCTCGGTGTTGTAGGCGGCGAACTCCTTCTGCATAGACGCGAAGGTGATGAATTCACTCGTGCACACGGGAGTGAAGTCCGCTGGGTGGGAGAACAGGATCGCCCACTTGCCGGCGTAGTCACCGGGGAAGTTGATGTCACCCTGGGTGGTCTTAGCCCGGAATGCCGGCGCCGGATCGCCGATGCGCGGCATCATCGCAATTGGGGCGGTGTCTTCGGAATCGGTTGTCATGGAATTCCTTTCGGAGCGACAAACATACGTACAGTTCAACTGGATACCCCTAGGGGTATATTCCAGGGACAATGCTGACGTTTGCTGCGCAGTTTTGACGTTGGCAGCAGGCCCGAACCCCATCCCGGCGGCTACGGCGGGTGGCGTTGGGTATGGCCACTTGTCGCCGGTGACGTTGGTCGGGCTGGGTGATTACTTCGCGGTCAGGCCCAGCTCCCCGGCTTTGGCGAACGTGTCATCGATCAGAACGACCTCTAGGCCAGCGCGGTCGAGCAGCGACGTTGCGATGGAGGCGCGGTAGCCCGATCCGCAGTGGACCCATACCGGCCCGGCGGGCATGTCGTCGAGTCGGTTCGGCAATTCGTGCAGGGGAATGTTGGTGGCGCCGGGGATGTGCTCTTTGTCGTATTCATGGGTTTGTCGTACGTCCAGAACGGACGTCGATCCGGAACCGAGATTCTCTGCGAGATCAGCGAAATCGGCGACCGGGTAGGAACCGAGCTGGCTGCCGTCGGCGAGTGTGTCGATGGGGTTGGTGGCAGCACCGGTGAGGCGATCGACGCCGATGCGTACCAGTTCGCGTTTGGCCTCGGCGACGTGTTCGGCCGACTCGCCGATCACCGTGATCGGTGCACCCCAGTCGTAGAGCCAGCCGAAGTAGCTGACGAACGATCCGGACAACTCGAAACCCAGAGTGCCGGGGAGGTGACCGGCGGCGAATGCCGTCCGGGTGCGCAGGTCCACGACCCATTCGCCGGCGTCGATCCGACGACGCAGCTCGGCGGGGTCGACGATCACCGGTGGTGTCAGGTCTACCGGTGGGGGCCCCTCGCGGTTGATGACACCCATGTGGGCGTAGTAGGCGGGGTAGGCCGACAGTCCAGCGAGCAGTTCGTCGACAAAGCTCTGTTCGTCTTGGGTCAGGGCCGGGTTGGTGCTGCGTTGTTCGGCGATGGTCGAGGAGTCCCCGGACGCGGGTGTGGCCGCGCAGAAGCTGCCGAAGCCGTGGGTCGGGTAGATCGGGGTGTCGGATGGTAGGTGGTCGGCGAGTTTGTGGACCGAGTGGTACTGGGCGTGTGAGAGATCTTCGGTCTCATCGGGCCCGATGAGGTCGGTGCGTCCAGTGGTGCCGTACAGCATCGAGCCGCCGGTGAACACACCGTGGACCGTGCCGGTGTCGTCACGCAGCACGTAGCTGACGTGGTGGTGGGTGTGGCCAGGGGTATGCAGCACCTCGAGCTGAATCGGCCCGGCGTCGATGACGTCACCGTCGGCGACTGCGCGTCGGTCGTAGTCGACGTCATCGCCTGCCGGCACGGCGTAGTCGGCGCCGACGCTGCGGGACAGTTCCAGTCCGCCGGTCACGTAATCGTTGTGCAGGTGGGTTTCCAGCACGTGGGTGATGCGGACCCGGGCCTTCTCGGCGAGAGTGAGGACGCGGTCGATGTCGCGTTGCGGATCGACCACGACCGCGATGCCGTGGTGGGTAACCAGGTAGCTGCGGTCACCGAGTCCGGAGGTTTCGATGATTGAGACGTCCATGTGTTGCTCCTTCGTGGGTTCAGTGGAGGAAGAGGGTGTCGACGAGCACGTAGGCGGCGACGGCGAACACCATGTAGGCGAACCAGCGCTGCAGACGGGTGGTGTCGGTTTTGGTGCCGAAGTATCCGGCGACCAGTGAGGTGGCCATCGCGGCGGCGACGAACGAGCCGGTGACCCACCAGTCAACGGTGATACCGCCCAGGTGAGACGCGATGCCGGCGACGGAGTTGGCAATGATGATCAACAGCGAGGTGCCGATAGCCGTGGACATTTCGATACCGAGCACCACGACCAGCGCCGGGATGATGAGGAATCCGCCGCCGACGCCGAACAGTCCGGTGAGCAGGCCGACCAACAGTCCAGCCCCGATCGACCGGGGTGCACAGCGGCGCCAGTTGACCTGGCCGGACCGCACCTCGCAGGCGGTTCCCTTGGTGCCCTGGTCGGCGAGCATGCGGATGCCCGCCAGGACCATGACGACGGCGAATCCGATCATCAGTACCGGCTGGGGCAGGTGAGCACTGATGGCGCTGCCGGCAATCGTCGCCGGTATCCCGGCGGCGGCGAATATCCCCGCCATGCGCCACCGCACCTGGTGGGCCCGGATCTTGGGCAGCACGCCGACCGCGGAGGCCGCGGCGACGACGATCAGCGAGATAGGGATCGCCTGCTCCACGCCGAAACCCATCCCGTAGACCAGTGCCGGGACGGCGAGGATGGACCCCCCGCCGCCGAGCAGACCCAGCAGGACGCCGATCACGGCCCCCAGGGCCAGGCCGGTTGCGATCGCCATGACGGTTGCCTCTATCCGTTCGACGCGTTTGACCGACGCCGCAACGTGCCGACGAGCCCGCGGGGGGTCCCCGTTGGTTGCGTGCATCGACACCGTCGCGCGGCGGGCACCGAGCCCATGACGTCCTTGACGTGTTGGCCGCAGCCATCCCACGTCACCTTGCCGCACACCCGGCAATTAACGGCGTAACACATAGTGAACTCCTTCCGTGAGGGGTCGGGTCAGACTGCGGCGTGGGCGTCGGCCCAGGCGTTGTATCCCCCGAGCAGGTCTGACACCTGCGCAATGTCGTTGGCGCGCAACAACGATGCGGCGACGCTGGAACGCCAGCCGCCCGCGCAGTGCACGACGATCGGCTTGTCGGTCGGCACCTCGTCGAGGCGCAGACGCAACTGGGCCAGCGGGATGTGCAGCGAGTCGGGGATGGCGCCGCTGTCGCGTTCGCCGGGGTTGCGGATGTCGATCAGCGTCACCGCGTCGTCGGCCAGCAGCTCCTCCAGCTCGGTGACGGTGGTGCGGGGTGCGGCCTGCACCAAATCGGCGAGTTCGGCGGGAAATTGCCCGTCGTGGCCGACGGTGAGGTAGCCGATTGCGTCGTCGGAGCCTATACGCGCCAGCCGCAACGCCGCCTGCTGCTCGTCACCCGGGTAGGTGATCAGGGCGATTTGCCCGCCGATGTCGGCCACCATGCCACCGGTCTCGGCGAATCGACCGTCGAAGCCCACGTTGACCGTCCCCCGCAGGTGTTCGGCGGCGAAGTCCTCGACGCTGCGGGCGTCGAGCACCCGCACACCCGCGTCGAGTGCACCGCGGAGCTGCTGGGGCGTCATCTCGGGCACGCTGCGGTCGGTCTGCAGTAGGGGGTGCGCCCGCTTGTTCATCGCCGCGTCGGAGGCGAAGTACGCCGGCGCGGCGGGCTGTCCCGCGGTGAGCATCGCGACGAACACGTCCTCGGGCATCGGCTGCACCGACGGGTTGCTCCGTCGCTGCTCCCCGATGGTGGAGGTGAGTTCGGTGGACAGATTCTTTCCGCACGACGAACCGGCCCCGTGGGCCGGCATCACCGTCACGGCATCCGGCAAGGTCATGAGCGTGTCGTGCAGCGTGCGGTACATCGCGCGAGCCAGGTCGCCGGTCGAGCCGTCGCCCAGGTTCACCAGATCCGGGCGGCCGACGTCACCGATGAACAGTGAGTCACCGGTCAGCACGGCCACCGGCTCCGTGCCGGGGCGCTCGCGGACGAGCACACTGATCGACTCCCAGGTGTGTCCTGGGGTCGACAGGATCTCCAGATCCACCTCGCCTAGCGACAGATGCTCTCCGTCGGACAGTCGGCGGATCGGATAGTCGGTCTCGGCGGCTTCGCCGAACCCGATCCACGCGCCGGTCGCGTCCACCAATTCCAGGTGGCCGGAGACGAAGTCGGCGTGGAAGTGGGTGTTGATCACCCCGTCGATGGTCAGCCCGAACCTGCGCGCATCATCGAGATAGTCGCCGATGTCGCGGCGCGGATCGACGACCACCGCGCGGCCGGTGGTCTCATCCCCGATCAGGTACGACGCATGCGACAGGCACTCGATGTAGTACTGCTCCAAGATCATCGCCGGTTCCTTTCAGTCCGTGTTCGGGCGCTCTTCGCGACGGCCCACTGCACAGTCCTACAATACCCATGGGGGTATTTATTCCGACTTCAGGTATACCCCTATGGGTATGTTACCGTCTAGCAGTAATTACCCCCATAGGTATACGCCCAACGACTCGATGGAGCCACATTCGATGCCTCACGCCACGATCGACGCCGCAGCGCTGCACG
The DNA here is from genome assembly GCF_022348085.1 of Mycobacterium sp. PSTR-4-N. Classification (GTDB taxonomy): domain Bacteria; phylum Actinomycetota; class Actinomycetes; order Mycobacteriales; family Mycobacteriaceae; genus Mycobacterium. The sequence goes on from NZ_JAKRFN010000007.1 coordinate 228,425, forward strand.
ACCAGCTCTCGTCGGCCAATCCGCTCCGTCTCATTGACGTTCGGACCCCCGCGGAGTTCGAGACCCACCACATCAATGGCGCCTACAACGTTCCACTCGACCTGCTGCGCGAGCACCGCGACGAGATCGCCAGCCACCTCGACCAGCGGGTGGTGCTGATCTGCCGCTCCGGTCAGCGCGCCGCCCAAGCTGAGGAATCGCTGCGCCAAGCTGGGCTGAGGAACGTCTCCATCCTGGAAGGCGGCATCTCCGGCTGGCGGGCCGGTGGGTTCGCCGTCAACCGCGGCAAGCAGCGGTGGGATTTGGAGCGCCAGGTGCGTCTGATTGCCGGGCTGATCGTCGCGTTGACCGTGCTGGCCAGCCCGTTCATTCCCTACCTCGAATGGGTGGCCTTTGCGATCGGGACCGGCCTTACCGTCGCCGCGCTGACAAACACCTGCGCCATGGGGATGCTGCTGGCCCGGCTCCCCTACAACCGCGCCGGCGTCAGCTGCGACGCTGCAACCATCGTCAACCAGCTGGCGCCCGCATCGCAGACTCCCAGGTGATACGACCGCAAACACGACTGCACACACACGTCGATACGCTGCCGCCGCTTCGGGAATCTCGATGGCGGCGGTGTCGTTGACCAACGACAAGGGATACCCCCTCGGGTAATCTCTGCATAGCGGCGACGAAAGGGACCATGATGGTTGGCGACGAAGAGGCAATGAGCGCAGTTCTCAATCGACTGCGCCGGGCGCAAGGCCAGCTGGCCGGAGTCATCTCGATGATCGAGCAGGGCCGCGAGTGCAAAGACGTCGTCACTCAGCTGGCCGCCGTGTCCCGAGCACTCGACAGCGCCGGCTTCAAGATCGTCGCCACCGGACTGCGGGAATGCGTCACCGGAGAACAAGCCGGCACAGACAAGCCCATGACCGAAGCGGAACTGGAAAAGCTGTTCCTCGCGCTGGCCTGAAGAAGCTACGACAAAGGAGTCATATGAGCATCGCCCTAGCTATCAGCCTGAAAACCAGCTTCGACGAAGCGGTAGCCCGCACCCGAGAAGCGCTGTTGGAACAAGGTTTCGGCGTTCTCACCGAGATCGACGTCAAGTCCACCCTCAAGAACAAGCTCGACGCAGACATCGAAAACTACTTGATCCTGGGCGCATGCAACCCGCCATTAGCCCACCGCGCGATCACCGCGAACCGGCAAATCGGGCTTCTGCTGCCCTGCAACGTCGTTGTACGCAGCGACCCCGACGATCCAAGCACCACCCTCGTCGAGGCCATGAACCCGCAACTGCTCGTCGACGTCACCAACGAACCGCAGCTTCAACCAATCGCACACGACGTCGCCGCCAAACTCAAAGCCGCGATCGAATCCTTGACCGCGTAACCCCGGAAGTATTGCCGGGCACCCGACCACCCGTTCGTCCATCTCTCTTTCCGCCCTCGTCACTCGACGTTTCTCGGCGGCTGATCTCCCACATTTTCGGCGCTGTCGCCGATTTCGAGCGACTATCACCGCTGAACGCACCGTCGCCCGAGTCGCGGCAGTTCGCGCGGCCGGTCGACATCTCGGCGCCCCGGCATCAGGGCCGACACCACCGCCGCGTCTCAGCCGTCGACGAGGCCAGCAACTTGGAGGATCGCAGTTGACATGAGTTGACAATTTGACTTGTCCACATAATCGAGGGCGACGCCAACGCGGTTCAGCGGCTGATGGGCGCGGCCCGCTTCGGGGGAAGCAACTTCGCGCACACCTTGTCGAGCCTGCGACTGGAGCGTGAGGTGGCCGCGCTGTTCGACGCGGCCGAGGCCGACTTCGCCGAACGTGGCTACACCGTCCTGGCCGACCGACCGCGGTGGACGGACACGTCGGCGATCGCCGAGGACTACCTGCGCACCAGCGAGGGTGAGGCGCTACCCGCCGACATCGAGAAGAAGCCCGAGCACTGGGTGGTGTACCTGGTCGAAGAGGACGGCCTGGTCGACAACGAGACCGGCGCCGTGGTCGACGAGAGCGACATCGACTGGGACACCCAGGACGATGAAGACGCCACACCCGCGGAGGGGTTGCGGCACGCCTCGACCGTGACCGAGAAGACGTTCGTCGTCCCCGAGTGGTACTGCCGGGACTACGAGGCGGCGGGTCTCACCCTCGCCCCGTCGCTGCAAAAGTCCATGGCGCGGCGCGGTGCGCCACAGGTCGACGGCTCCGCGGCGGACAGCCCCGAGGCAATCGCCGAGCGTGCCGCCGCACAGCAGGAAGCCGAGCGTCGGGAACGGCGAAAGGTGTTGGTGCTCAACCGTCTCGGTGAGGCCGCCCAGTCCGTACGCCGCGACTACGTGACCAAGCTGTTGACCCGCAAGACCGCACCCAAGGGCGCGGCGACGTTCGTCGCACACTGCCTCACCCGCGACCCCTACATCCTGAGCCAGAACCACGGCTCCGGGCTGACCGCCGAGCTGCTCGGCGCGAAAGACGAACGAGGCGTGCGCGCCCTGGTCAACGACTTCTCCACCATCATCGACGCCCGCGCCCAGGTCATCAGCCTGGCCGTGGTCTTGGGCGCCCTGGAGGCCCGCACCGACAAGACGGCCTGGCGCAACGCGCGATCGGGAATCACCGGCACTGCATCCTTCATCGCCTCGACCGTCGGATCGGACGCGTACCTGCAATTCCTCATCGACAGCGGCTACCAGCCCAGCCAAATCGAAAAGGTCATCGTCGGGCAGACCACCGCCGACGCGGTGTACGACGAAGCCAGCGCTCAGGACTGACCGACCGGGTGTGGGGTCCCGCCGTGGGGCCCCACCACCCCACTCCCCCATCCCGACTGCATCACCCAAGCACCCCGACCGGAGATGACTCGATGACCACCAACCAAGGCGAGCTGTTCAGCCCGCAGAATGCCGAACACGTTCCAAGCGAGGTGCTTTTGTGGGGTCTTGGTGCCGACTCCACCGCCATCCTGTTGCGCTGGCTCCTCGATCCGGCAAGCCGGGACTTCGATCTCGATCAACTCGTCGTCGTGGTGGCTCACACCGGCGACTAGTATCCGACGACGTTGCGCGACGCCGAAGAGATCGTCCTGCCGCTACTGGTTCGCCACGGGGTGCGCCTGGTCCAGGCTGGGCGGACCCGACTCAACACCACCGCCGCGGGTGCGGGTGTCGCCATCTTCGATGACACCACCCACCCCACCCGGCTCTACGCCGATCACGGCTACGCACTGTCCGACGAGCTGCTCAGCGCGGCCACCGTCCCCCAGCTCGGCAGTCGCCGCTGCTCGCTGCGCGCCAAGGGCGCCGTGCTCGACCCAATCATCGACGGCCTCACCGCCGGGCGGCCGTTTCGCCACTACCTCGGCTTCGAAACCGGTGAGCTCCGCCGCGCCCAGCGCGATGAGGGGTACAACACCGCGACGCGACGCGGCGTCTACCCCCTGCTGGACTGGAAATGGTCACGCGAGGACGCCCTGGCCTTCCTGCACAAGACGACCGGTCGTGACTGGCTCAAATCGGCCTGCTCGTACTGCCCGTTCCAATTCTCCAGTGCCGCAGGGCGAGTGGCAGCACTGCAACGCTACCGCCGCGAACCAGCTGCCGCCGCACGCGCCCTGTTCCTCGAACGCATCGCCGCCTGCTTCAATCCGCGCCAGGGACTGTTGGCCCAGGGCCGGCTGCTCGACGTGATCACCGCAGCGGGCATGACCGAGGTTCTGGACCTGTACGCCCACCACCTCACCGCCGCGCACGGACTCTACGAGGTGCGGCGGGTCGCCACCGTACGCCGCGCCACCACACCAGCCGTCGCCCGCAGCGTCCGACGCCTCGACACCGGCAGCGCCGCCGCAATGGCCGCGATGCTGACCTGCCAACCCGGGGATCTGGAAACCACCCCCGACGGCATCACCCGTGTCTGGCGGCAGCACCGCGGCCCGCAGGCGCCGTGGGTGGAGCACTTCTACGTCGTCGCCCCAAGCGCAGACGTCGCAGACAAGCAGAGACCCAAATTCGACACGATGTACGCCCGAGCCAGTGGTGCAACACCCACTCTGATCGCCTAGCCCATGGACAGTGCCACCCGAGCTTCTCGCACATTCGAGCATTGGTCGCAAACGTCCTCCGCGCAAGGCCGCGGATTCGCCGTAAACGGCTCGGAAAGTTTCTCCACGTTCCTTGCAGAGTCGCCAATTGAGCGAAGGAGAAACTTTCCGTGCGGACCATTGCACTACGCACCCTTGCCGACCGCTTTGAATGCGCCGAGAAGCGCCCAAAAGAATGGTCAGTGGGAAGGTGAAATGACAAAGAATAAAAGCGGCAAGCATGAGGCCAACGCCTCAGAAACAGGCGCCCTGGACTGGGCAAAGACCATGTATCACTCCAGTTCCGATAGCGCGCTTCGACACGCCAAAATTGATGCACTTTTCTTTCTAGGCGCATTGCTACAGCCCGAATAGGAATATAGAATAACGGTATAAGAAAACCCGCGATGAGGAGTCAATCATGAACACCATCACCGTTTACACGAAGCCAGCTTGCGTGCAGTGCAACGCCACATACAGGGCACTTGAAAAGCAGGGCATTTCCTATGACGTCGTCGACATCACCGAAGTGCCCGCGGCGCGCGACTACGTCATGGCCCTCGGTTATCTGCAGGCGCCGGTCGTCGTCGCCGGCGGCGAGCACTGGTCAGGTTTTCGGCCAGACCGGATCAAGGCGCTCGCCGCGGCCTGACTGGCCCCAAAGAACCAACCCGCCGACCACGCACCCAGGAGCGCCGCCATGTATGAGCTGACGATCGCCACCGACGCGATCTCGCGCACCACGCGACACGCCGATCCGGCCGGCGCGCACGACGCACTCCTGGCCCACGCGATCGGGGCCGACCTGTACCTGCACGCCCATCCTGGCCGCGCGGACACCCCCACGCCGAACCTGGCGAGTGTCATTCCTCTACTGCGCCTTGATCCCGCTCACCCGCAACCCCTACGGGTCGGAACCGCGACCATCGCCGTGGCCGCCACCGACACCCGCCCCCACCACACCGGAGCTGCCACGTCATGACCGCCGCCATTCGCCACAACCTGCGCGTCGTCCCCAGCACACCCGGCGCCGACGACACCTTCGTGCGCAACCGCGTCGAGGCCGACGCCGCGGTCGCCGACTACGTAGTCGCCCACCTGGCGCCCGAGCCTCAGTTCATCGGCGCCCTGCTCTACCTCCCGGTCGACGAGGCTCGTATCCTGCTCGAGCTGGTCCCCGACGACGCGATCGCCAAGCCCGTCGCCCGCTGGGCCTACGAGCTGATCCGGCGTCTAATCAACCAGGGCGAGAAGGCCGACCCGGTGACCGTCCTGGCAGCCGGCAAGCGAATCTCCGCCCGTCAAGCACTGTGCCCCGACGAGCCTCCCACCGAGAAGCGCTACAAGGATCTGGCTCTCTACCTCGTCGAGGCCTACACCCAGAACATCAGCTCGGCGCTCGCCACCAGCCTCGCGCGCCAGGTCCTCGACGACGCCTACCGCCGTGCGTTCTCCAACCTCGGACAGCGGATGCAGCAGCTCGGCGAAGCCGACGTCGACCGGCACGAACTGACCGCACAATTCGGGCTCATCCGTGAAGAACTCGCTGACCTCTGGCGGCGCGGTGAAACCGCGGCCAAGCTCGCCACCGGAGCCGACCGGTGATCCGGCCACGGCAGCGGCTGCACGCGGTGTCCGTCGTCGACTACCGCGGAGGCACCGCCTGCGCCGGAACGACCCGCTGCGCCGGCGATTCCGCGCTCATCGCCGCCGCGTGGATCGAGTCACTGCACAGCCGCGCACAACGTCATGCCGAACGCCACCTGCGGACCGCCTGAAAGTGCATCCAGGATGACCATCCGAACCGCCGCCGCCCTACTCGCCGCCGGCCTCTCCCAGCTCGCCGCCGCACCAACAGCCCAGGCCACGTCGTTGGCCACCATCAGCCCCGGTGAACGCATCGACTACACCGCCGATGACGGATCGGGATCGTTCTGCACCACCGGCTACGTCTACACCGGCACCAACGACCACTCCTACGCCATCACCGCCGGCCACTGCCACACCGAAGACGGCGGCCGCGTCATCACCCAAATCAGCCGCGCAACAGGCTATTTCGTCGCCACAGTCGTCGCCCCAGCGCGAACGGGTGGCCCCGACTACGGGCTCATCGACTTTGGTCCGCGCGTGGCCAGCAGAACAGCGACCGACACCGTGGCGTTCGCCGCCACCGCTTCCCCGCTCACGCCGAACATCGGCGACACCGTCTGCCGCCTCGGAGTCTCTAGCGGAACCCACTGCGGCGCCGTGGCCTACACCTACGGCGACGACCAGTTCATGACCACCGGTATGCCGGCCAGCGTCGCCGGCGACTCCGGCGGACCGGTCTGGATCACCGACGACGACGGAACAGCCCACATCGTCGGCATCTGGCTCGGCGAGAAAAGCAGCGCCGACAACAGCCGCCGCTACGGCCGCTTCGCGAGCCTGCGCGCCGCTCTGAACACCCTTACCTAGAGCCCCGCTCTAGAGCGGTGTCCCCGCCGGCTGCCACGCCAGATCCAGGTTGACACCCATCACCGGACGGCCACCCTCGACCAGCCACGTCAGACAACGCATCGACGGCTCACCACCCGCCGCCACCAGCGCCCTCGTCAAGGCAGACTCCACCTGCCCATTATGGCGCGAATGTTCCCCCCTGCGGGGCCGACCGCCCGGCCGCGCGCCCTGGCGGGCGCGGATGCCCGCCTGCGGCGGGCTCGTCCGCAGCCACTCACCTCTTGAGCCGTTAGCAGGGGGCGCAGCGTAATCGGCCGGGGGCCCGAGCCGTCAAGGGACGTCCGCTGCTGGTGCCGGCGGCGGAGGACATGTGCGGCCCTATCAGCTCGCTGACGCTCGCGGGCCGCACATCCGCCGGCACCATCACCGAACTCTTCGCCCTTGACGGCCCACCCTCAGCCGATTCCCCCGCACCCCAGCGCTAACCGGCGCACTCATCACGCCAGGAAACGGAGAACACCATGACCAACACCCTCGCCGCCGACGCCGCCGACGTCGCCGCACTCAGCACCGCCCACACCCTCGCGATGGCCCGATCCGACATCCACAGCGCCGTCAACGCCGACACCGACCACCGCCGACACCAGTACGCCCTCTCCGCCCGAGACCACGCCGTCACCGTGCTCCTCGAGCGCACCAGCGAGCCCAGCCAACGCGAGCACGCCGAGTACTACCTCGCCGACGCCGAAGCCATCATCGCCGCCACCACCCCCATCTCCTAGGCGCGGTCACAACACCCCGCTGGCTGGCCACCTCACCCCGAGGCGGTCAGCCAGCACCATCCCCTCCACCCAACAGCGACACCCGTAACCTCATTAACGCGAAAGGAACACCACCATGGTCGACAAGGACTACGCACTGGCCTGGCAATTCATCGACGACCGCGGAACCCCGCGCCAGCTCCGATTCCGCATGAACTTCGCACCCGCCGCTGACCCCCGAACCTTCGACGGCACAGGACAACTCGTCGCCACCGTCGCCGACGCCGACCGCGCCGACAACCACGACGAAATTCCCATCAGCCGCCCCAACGTCAACGAAACCGACGTCGACCTCGCGATCGACGGGTGGGAAGACTGGGCACTGCTCTACGAAGCGAACAACGGTCTGGACCGCTGGATCAGCCTGCCCGCCATTCAGGCCCGCATCAACGCCGCCGGCCTCGGACCGCACCAGTAGCGCACCACCCAAAGGGGGTCCGCCGAGCCCACCAGCCCGGCGGACCCCCTTTTTTGCCACAGCAACTGGACCGTGCAGCACCCGCTCGGCTTCCCCGCCCGGCCCGTCCCCACCAAACACGTGACCGGGCCCCCACCGCCGGCACGAGACAATGAGCCCCGAAAGGGGGAACCAGATGCGCAACACCGACTACCCCGCCCCATGTCGGATCGTGGACGAGGAGGGCGTCGACTATCGGCTGCGGTTCCAATCCCGGCGCGGCGGCAACCGGGCCCCCGGCCAACTTGTCGCCATCCCCATCGGCGCGGACCAGGCCCCGCCGATGACGCTCACCCGCGACGACGTGACGCTGGCCGACCTCGACGCCGAACTGAGCCGTTGGACGGAATGGCCCGTCAGAATCGCCAGCTCGTCGGGAGGGCACATGCCCGAGATCACCCTCAACTAGGCCCAACGCCGTTCCTAGGAGCCGGCCTGCAACATCCCCTGGCCGACACCTTATTCGCGCCGCCCAACAGGTAACGAATCGGCTGGGAATTCGCTACGTCGTGCAAGACGTGTCAAGGCTTCCGGTGTCCTCGGTACGCCTGCGCCTGCGCCTGCGGCGCGGTGCCGGCCTGGCGGCCAGGCTCTCCGTAGCCCCTCACCTAAATCCGTGTAGCGGGGCGCCAAGTATGAACGACCGGGACCCGTCACGCGCAACCCTGGGTCCGCGTCGAACTGCGCAGGCCGAGTGACCTTTTCGTCCCAATCTGAGCCCGCCGAAGCGCTTCGCGCCGGCGGGCAGGGGCCGAAAACCCTGCTCCGTTCACCACGGCCCTCTGTCGGGATTGCGCGCACCACCCCGCCGTTCCCCTGCACCCCAGCGCTAACCGGCGCACATCGGCAGACCCGAACGGAGAACACCATGACCAACACCACTAAGACCCGCACCGCCAACCCCGCCACCCTGGCAGCCAACGCCCCTGGGCTCGTCGCTCACACCTTCATCCGCCTGCGCGGACCCCAGACCGGCACCGTCGACGTCTACGACGCCCGCACCCCCCATGCCCGCGTCACCATGCGGCTGGGAACCGTTCTGATGACCTTCTGGTCAGCCTCAGCCGCCCAAGGCGTTCTCGAGGCCATCTCCGCGGCCCGCGCCACCCTCGTTCACCTCCCACCGACCAGCGCGACCGCCCCCGACCCCTATGGGCAGCCCGCCATCGCCGTCGAGTGGACCAACCGACCCCAGTACGCCGCGGTCCCGCAAAGCCGTGTCCTCGAGGACCGACGCCGCACCGTCAAGTGGACAGACGTCCACACCGGTCCGCTGACGTGGCAACTGCTCGACCACGTCGCCTTCAACACCCTCGTCGGCCTCCTGGGCGAGGTCCACCGCGTCGCGGTCGCCGTGTGCCTCGACGGTAACGACCACCGAGCCGACCCGACCTGCGACACCTACGTGCCGGTGTCGGCCACTGCCCGGTAATCCACAGGCGGCCGGAGTCATCCACAGTCGATGACTCCGGCCCGCCACGCAGCACGTCGGTCGGACACCATTGGCGAGGTGAAGATCTGGACACTGAACGCCACCGAGGGACACGCCCCACCCCGCACCCTCATCGGCGTCACCGCCGACCGCAGCCAAAGCGCCGCAGCGATCGTCAGCGCGCTCACCCAACTAGCGCGATCCAGCCCACACGCGCAGCGCTTTCACGCACTCATCGACGGGCAGCTCGTCGCGGTCATCGGCACCGAACCCGGCCACGACGGATTCTCCGAACTCCTCGACCAGCTGTTGGGCGACTCGCCAGTCCCCGACGCTTGAGCCGATCACGGCGTGCGCACCGGTGGTCACGCTCCTCGCCCCGGGAGTGCGCGCCTGCGGCGCGGTGCCTGCCTGGCGGCCAGGCTCTCCGTAGCCCCTCACCTAAATCCGTGTAGCGGGGCGCCAAGTATGAACGACCGGGACCCGTCACGCGCAACCCTGGGTCCGCGTCGAACTGCACAGGCCGAGTGACCTTTTCGTCCCAATCTGAGCCCGCCGAAGCGCTTCGCGCCGGCGGGCAGGGGCCGAAAACCCTGCTCCGTTCACCACGGCCCTCTGTCGGGATTGCGCGCACCACCCCGCCGTTCCCCTGCACCCCAGCGCTAACCGGCGCACATCGGCAGACCCGAACGGAGAACACCATGACCATCAACACCGCGATCATCACCGCCAACGCGATGACCAGCCTCGACCACCCCGTCGACTGCTTGGTCGACACCATGATCGAAGCCCAACGACTCCTCGGTCAGATCAACTGGAACACCATCACCTCGACCCGAGCCCGCGGCACCTACCGCAGCCCCGACGGAACGCCCGCATCCGTCACCGTCGTCGACACCCAACCCAGCCCCGACCTGCTGGCCGAAATCCAGACGTGGATGGCGCGGTCCTGACCCCAGCAAGCTCCCGGGCCCGGCCAGCACCTTACGCAGGTGACCGGCCGGGCCCCCTTTTTGCGTCGGAGAGGCGCGCCTACGGCGCGATGCCGACCTGACGGCCGGCTCGTCCGTAGCCCCTCACCATTACCCGTTTAGCGGGGTGCCAAGTGTGACCGACGGGGCCCCGTCACGGTCAACCCACGGTCACGCCGAACTACGCAGGCCGAGTGACCTTTTCAGCCCTACCCCTGCCCGCCGAAGCGCTTCGCGCCGGCGGGCGGGGGCTGAAAACCCTGCTCCGTCCGCCGCTCCCTCTTCGAGGTTGCCCGCGCCACCCCGCCGGTCGATTGCACCCCAGCGCTAACCGGCGCACTCATCACCCACTCGAACGGAGAAACACCATGACCCTCGACCTGCGCTCCAGCACCGACGTCCTGGCCGCCGTCCCGGCCCTGCTCGGATTCGCCCCCACCAACAGCATCGTCGGAATCGTCATCGACGACGACGGCGCCCAGCAGAGCATCCTCGTCGCCGCCCGCTACGACAGCGACGCGCCTCTGCACACCGCCATCAAGTTCGTAAACGCCCTGCCCTTGCGCGACGACGACGGAATCGCCCGCAGCGTCCTGCTCATCGCCATCGCCGACGCCGAGCACCAGGCCCTCGCCGGACACCACCTCGACGCCATCAGCCGCCAGCTGCACGCGCTCGGCAGCGCGGTCTTCAAGCGGCTCCACGCCGACCAGCTCGACGCCGGCCACTCCTGGACCGATGTCGACACCGGAGAGGCAGGTCGCACCGTCGACTACCGAACCTCAGACCTGGCCCTGCGGTTCGCCGTCGAGGAGGGCCGTTCCATCCTGGGCGCCCGCGCCGACATCGCCGCCGAGTTCACCCCCGGCGATCCGGCACCGGAGGCCGAGATCACCGCCGACGTCGTGACCCACACCATCCTGAGCCTGTACACAGCCCTCAACGACCCCGACGGACTCACCGCGCAGCTCGCCGCCAACGCCGGCCACCTGATCACCACCAGCGTCACGCACCGCGACGCACTGCTAGTCATCAGCGCCACCCGCCTCGACACAGGAGGCACCCTCTGGACCCGGATCGCGCGCCAACTGCGTGGCATCGCTCGCATCGAGGCACTCGCGCTAGCCGCTGCCTGCTTCTACGCCGGCAACGACTCCGTCCGCGCCGGCCTCGCCCTCGACGCCGCCCAAACCACCGCCGCCGACAACGGACTCGAGGACACCAACCTCGTGGCCTTGCTCGACACCGCGCTGCAGAGCGGACTCCCGCCCGCAGCAATCCGCCAGATGCTGGCCCGCCTCGGCGACACCCCGCCCACCAACTGACCCGACCAACCCCGTGAGTCCGGCCGGCCACCTCACCCGAGATGGCCGGCCGGACTTCATCTCGCCCCATGACCCGCCCGACCACCAGGAAGGAACCACCATGACCGACCGCCACGACCGCCGAGACGGACACGCCGCGCGCTACTCCTACGAACCCGACGGCACCCACTACGTCGAGCAGACCGTCCAGGTCTATCTGCGGCTCTCCGACGACCGCACCCGGTGGATCGTCGACGCCGCCAGCGTCGACGGCTGCGCCCTCGACAGCGCCATGAGCGACTTGAGCGCCAGCAATACCGAATGCGCCTGCGACAGTGCCGATTGCGACGACGTGCTCGCTGCCGCGAACACGCTGCCGCTACCCACCGGCGAAGAGCTCGCCCACCTACTGCTCGACGCCCTGCCCGACTAACACCACCGGGGCCTCGCCGACACCATCACGCTGTCGGCGAGGCCCCCCCTTTTGATCCGGATGCCCCAACGCTCCCCACGGCAACGACAAGGGCGACATCCCGCGCCCCGCACACCGCCGCCCTGGCGGGCGCGGGATGCCCGCCTGCGGCGGGCTCGTCCGCAGCCACTCACCTTGGAAGCCGTCAGCAGGGGGCGCAGCGTAATCGGCCGGGGGCCCGAGCCGTCAAGGGACGTCCGGTGCTGGTGCCGGCGGCGGAGGACATGTGCGGCCCTATCAGCTCGCTGACGCTCGCGGGCCGCACATCCGCCGGCACCATCACCGGACTCTTCGCCCTTGACGGCCCACCCTCAGCCGATTGCCCCGCACCCCGGCGCTGACCGGCGCACTCAACACGAGGAAACGGAGACACCATGACCGACAACCGCACTCAGCGCGAACTCGAACTCGCCGCCGATCTCGCCGCCGCCGCCGACACCGCCACCGACGCCCCGTTCTGACCCCGCCCGCCGGGCCCGCCACCACCGCGGGCCCGGCGCAACCCACCGCACCCGAAAGGATCTGACATGCACCACCTGCACAACCCCGACTGGGCCCGCGACGTCGACACCGCGCGCCTAGCGCTCGACGGCGCACTGGTCGACGCCATCAACGCCCTCACCCGCGCCCGCACCGCCCTGGCCACACTCACCAGTGACCACGCCTACGACGTCGACTTCGTCGGCACCGCCGACGGGACCGACACCGCCTCATTCCTCACCGACAGCCTGCGCAACTGTCGCGCCGCCTACCGCATCGCCCACGCACTGATCGAGGACGCACCCACCGACGACGAGCCCGACGACCACACTGACCACTGACCCCCCGCGGGCGAGGACCGAATCACCCCCCACCGGGGCCGGTCCTCGCCCCTTCTCATGCCGCGCCGGTGACACACCGCGCCACCGGCGCACCGACACACCGTTACCCATTTCCTCACCACAGGGTCGGATGTCCCACCGCCAGCGCATCGGCGACCGCGGCGGCATCCCATCCATTGCGCACCGCAGCGCGCAGCGCGACCGAACGGTCCCGACGCGCCAACACCCCGGCGTTGCGCTGCCGGACGGCGACTCGGCCACCGCCTCGACCGGACCGGCCCATCTGTTCCATGTTGTCGCGCTGGCTGCCGGCGAACACGTGCCGACGGCCCGTCTCGCCGGGCACACTCACCCGCGCGCACAACGGCACGTCGCACCCGTGGAGCGCACGCTCCCACGGCGGCAACACATCGCCGTGTAATGCCACGGCCAGCGCATACCGGTTGGCCCGCACCATGACCCGCCGGCCGTCACGCCGAATCCACAAACGCCCGTACCCGTCGCCACCGATGGCGCCGGTGAACAACCAGCAGTCCTGAGCGTCCGGGCCGCGCACGACAGCGGCCTCAAAGCGCGCAATCTCGGCGGCATCGCGCACGGGGTCCACCACCAGCTGTAGTGGTTCCGACCGCCGCCGACCTGTTCTCACCGTGCCGACACGTTAACCGGTGGCCGACAAGGAGCCGTCCGGCGCGCCCAACGCGGCCCCTCCACCGCTGCTGGCCGCGATGGACTCGTCGGCCGCCGCCTCATGCGCTTGCGCTGCACCGGACGCCCGGTCCGCGCTGTCGGCAAGCGTCGCCTCGGCGTAGCGGATCAGCTCGCGCACCGCCTTCTCTCCGATCCCCGTCAGGGCGGCGATGTCGCGGATCGTCTCGCCCCGATCGCGCAGCGCAGCAAGCGCCATTCCCGCGGCACGGCGGTGATCGGCGCGCTTGCCCTCGGCCTGGGCGCGCACGCCGGCGATCTTGGTCTCGACCCACTCGTCGACCCCGGCGAGGCGTTCCTGGCTGGAGAAGAACACCGCCAGGTCGTCGCCATTGCGCCGGGCTCGTTCCAGAACGTCGCGCTGGGCGGCCTTCACCGCCTCGCGGGCAGCCCGCACAGCCGACTTCGATTTCGACACCTTGTTCGTCATGGCGCTCAACCTAAAACCGCCACCACCGCTACAGCACCGCCCCAAACCAGCCACTTTCAACCCATCACGCACCGCCAAACCCTCACGCCACCAACAGCTCCGCCTCCATTCACCCCCTGCCGCGCCCCCCATCGCCGGCCTCACCACACCCCTCCACTCCCCCTTTTTCAGCCCATCACACCTAGTGCATTCAGGTCACGAAACGGTAACGGCGCTGTTGTCGTGGGCTTGGGGCGGTGCTCAAGAGCCGAGCCGTTCGTAGCGTCCGGGGTGGTGATCGAGCGGTGATGGGCCTCCACAAACTGACCGCCGGAGACGGGTACACCTACCTGCTCCGGCAGGTCGCTGTCGCCGATGGCACCGACCTCGGTCGCGCCAGCCTCACCGACTACTACTCCTCCAAGGGCGAAACCCCCGGACAGTGGATCGGCAGCGGCCTGGCCGCCCTGGGGCGACCGGTCAGCCGCGACCCCGACAACCCACTCGTCGTCGACCTCTGGGGAGTCCCCAACGGCTCCGAAGTCACCGAAGACCAGATGAAGGCCCTCTTCGGTGAAGGGCTCCATCCCAACGCCACCCGCATCACCGAACACCTCACCGGCATCGGCCTGTGGGTCGACGGCGCGCACGCCGCCGCCAAGCTCGGCCGCCCATTCCGACTGGGCGCCAACGAAAACGAATTCACCCGCCGCCTACGCGGCGCCTACGGCCAGCACAACGACACCCTGGGCCGCGCCACCAACGCCCCCCTCGACGCCGGTGTACGCGCCGAGATCCGCACCACCGTCGCCGCGCAGATGTTCGCCGAGCACTACGGCCGCGCCCACCTCGACGACCGGGAGCTCACCGGATTCACCGCCCGACTGTCCCGCATCGACACCACCGCCGTCGCCGGCTACGACCTGACCTTCACCCCCGTGAAGTCGGTGTCTGCGCTATGGGCGCTGGCCCCGCTGGAGGTCGCCAAGGCCATCGAGGAGTGCCACCACAAAGCCGTCGCCGACACCCTGGCGTACCTCGAAAACCAGGCCTGCTTTACCCGCATGGGCACCAACGGCGTCGCCCAGGTCGACGCCGGCGGATTCATCGCCGCAGCGTTCGATCACCGCGACTCCCGCGCCGGCGACCCGAACCTGCACACCCACGTCGCGGTGAGCAACAAGGTGCAGGCCATCGGCGCCGACGGCATCCCCCGCTGGCTCGCCCTGGACGGTCAACCGCTCTACAAGGCCAAGGTGTCGGCATCGGAGTTGTACAACACCCTGTGCGAGGCCAACCTGATCGCCGAACTGGGCGTCAACTTCGCCAACGACACCCCCGAGCCGGGGAAGCGACCCGTCCGCGAAATCGTCGGAATGTCACCGGAACTGATCACCGTGTGGTCCTCACGGCGGGCCGCCATCGAGCACCGCGTCGGAGCGCTCGCCAAGGACTTCCAGCAGCAGCACGGCCGCGAACCCAGTGCGGTGGAAATGCTGGCGCTGTCCCAGCAGGCGACCCTGGAAACGCGTGCGGCCAAGCACGAACCACGGTCGTTGGCAGAGCAGCGCCACCAGTGGCGGACCGAAGCCGTCGAGGCCTTGGGGGGTCACCGCCACGTGGACGCAATGGTCGCCGCAGTGACCTCCGGGCGGGCCCCGCGCGAACGCGTCATCATCACCGACGACTGGGTCGCCGAGCAGGCCGCCAACGTGATCACCACGGTCTCCGCGGCGCGGTCGACGTGGCAGATCAGCCACGTCCGCGCCGAGGTGTCACGGGTACTGCGCTACACCGGCTGCCACGACACGCCAGCGCTGTCGGAACGCCTCGTCACAGCCGCGCTCGACGAACGCAGCATCGCGTTGACGAGCACCGCCGACACCGAGATGAACGAGCCCAACGTGCTGCGCCGACGCGACGGCGCCAGCGTCTACACCCGCCACGACACCACCGTCTACACCAGCGCCGACATCCTCGCCGCAGAGCGCCGAATTCTCGACGCCGCAGGGCTTTCCGGCGGGTACGTCGTCGACGACGCCAGCATTGGCTTGGCCCTGCTGCAAGCCCATGCCCAGCACGGCGTGGCACTCAACGACGGTCAACAAACCCTGCTGCGTGAGATGGCCACCTCCGGTGCCCGCGTGCAGCTCGCGCTCGCTCCCGCCGGCACTGGCAAGACCACCGCCATGGGTACGCTCGCCGCCGCGTGGGTCAACAGCGGAGGCAACGTCGTCGGCCTGGCCCCGACCGCCGCAGCCGCCGAAGTCTTGGCCGCCGACCTGGGCGCACCGACCGACACCATCGACAAATTGGTGCAGCTCTCCGGGCGCCACGGAGGCCGTCCCGCGGCCGACGATCCCGCGCGAGCGTGGTTCGACCGCATTGGTCCCGGCACGCTGATCGTGGTCGACGAGGCCGGGATGGCGTCGACCGCAGGCCTGGACGCGGTGATCTCGCACGCCCTGGCCCGCGGTGCCAGTGTCCGCTTGATCGGTGACGACAAGCAGCTCGCCTCGGTCTCCGCGGGCGGTGTACTGCGCGACATCGTGGCCATCTACCGGGCCCTGACCCTCTCCGACGTCGTGCGGTTCACCGACCCCGTGATCGGGGCCGCCGAAGGCGCTGCCAGCCTCGCGCTGCGTGACGGCGACCCCACCGCCATCGCCTTCTACCTCGACCACGGCCGCGTGCACGTCGGGGCCGAACACGTCGCCGCCGACATGGCCTACCAGTCATGGTCGGCCGCCGTCGCCGCCGACCGCGATGCCCTACTGATCGCCCCCACCAACGAACTGGTCGCCGAACTCAACGAACGCGCCCGCCTGGACCGGTTGCGCCGTCA
Source organism: Mycobacterium sp. PSTR-4-N (assembly GCF_022348085.1). Taxonomy (GTDB): domain Bacteria; phylum Actinomycetota; class Actinomycetes; order Mycobacteriales; family Mycobacteriaceae; genus Mycobacterium. The sequence goes on from NZ_JAKRFN010000007.1 coordinate 245,179, forward strand.
CCCGCACCCCAACAACACCCGCACCGTCACCCTGTCCGACGGCTTGACCGCCAGCGTCGGAGACTGGATTCTCACCCGCAGCAACGCCCGCTGGCTACACATCCCCGGCGGCGGCTGGGTGAAGAACGGACACCGCTGGGTCATCACCGACATCGACGCCACGGGCACCGTCTCGGTGTCGCGGCTCACCGGGTCCGACACCCAATCCGTCGTCCGGCTGCCCGCCCGCTACGTCGCCACCAACACCACCCTGGGCTACGCACGCACCATCAACGGCGCCCAAGGATCGACCGCACGCCACGAATGCCACGTCGTCGGTTCGGACACCCTGACCCGTGAGCAGCTCTACGTCGCACTCACCCGCGGCAAGGCCGAGAACCACATCTACTTCTCCACCAGCGAAGCCGACCCGCACGCCATCCTCACCCCCAAGGCGACGCACCCCCCGACGGCCGTGGACATCCTCTCGGCCATCCTGCGCCGCGACGGCGCGCAGGTCTCCGCCCACAGTGCTCAGCGCGCCGATGCCGACCCGTTCACCCGTTTGGCCCGGGCGACCGACATGTACACCGACGCTCTGTCCAGTGCCGCCGAGCAGCTCGCCGGCACCGACACCATGGCCGGCATCGACGCCGCCGCCACCGCGCTGCGCGCCGACCTCACCGCCGCCGAAGCGTGGCCCGTCCTGCGCCGCAATCTCGCCCTGCTGGCGCTGGACGGACACGACCCGCAACAAGCCCTCGCGCACGCCGCCCGCCGCGGACTCGACAACACCGGCGACCCCGCCGCAGTGCTCGACTGGCGCCTGCCCACCCCCGACGACAGCGCCCTGGACATCGTCGGACCGCTGCGCTGGCTGCCCTCCATTCCTGCCGCACTGCAAGATGATTCAGCGTGGTCGCGATACCTGTCCGCGCGCTCGACCCTCGTCGAAGACATCGCCGACCAGATCCGCGAACAAGCCCGCGCCTGGACCCCGGCGACCGCCCCGGTATGGGCGCGCCCACTGGTCGGTCAGCGCCCCGGACTGCTCGCCGAGATCGCGGTGTTCCGCGCCGCCCACGACGTCGACCCCGCCGACACCCGCATCACCGGGCCCACCCAGCACGCCAACCGCTCCGCGTCGTTCCAAGCGATGCTGCACCAGCGCCTCGACACCGCCCTGGTCACCGGCGGTGCCGGGGCCAAGCGGTGGCGAACGCTGGCCGAGCGGATCGACCCGACCCTGCCCGCCGACCCGTTCTGGCCCCGATTGGCTACCCACCTCGATCAGGCCGCGCGCGCCGGGGTCGACGTCACCGCCCTGGTCGACGACGCCATGACCCGCCACGGGGTGCTGCCCGACGAGCTGCCCGCCGCCGCCCTGTGGTGGCGGCTGGCCGGCACACTGTCCCCGGCCACCCTCGACGCCTCCAACACCCGCCTGCGGCCGCCATGGACCGCTGAGCTGCACCGCGTCCTGGGCAGCTCGGCCGCCGAGACCATCACCGCCGACCCCGCCTGGCCGGCGCTGGTCGCCGCCGTCAACGCCTCGGACTGGCCGCCGGCCGACCTGCTGTCCGCAGCCGCGGAATACCTCCTCGACGCCCTCGACGACGACGCGATTCGCCTCGACGAATACGCCCGCGTGCTCACCTACCGCGTCGAGTTGCTCACCCAATACGACGGCGAAGCCCACGCCGACATCCCTCACCCCGCCGACAGCCTGGGTGACCCCCTCACCACCGCGCCGCACCACCCCGTCGGCCTCGGCGACCACGACGAGCCCGGCCACGACGACTGGTTCGACTACCACTCCGAGAACGACGACAGCCTCGGTGACCTCGACTTCTACTCGCTGCTCACCGAGCGCCCCGCGCTGACCCCCGACCTCGACATCGACGTCGCCGAGCTGCGAGACCGCCGCGCCGCGGCGAAAGCCCGCGCCCGCACCTTGGCCGAAGCGGTGCTGTCCTACCAGGGCGGACCCGCCGAGCAGGCCGCCGCCGCCGAGCTCATCGCCCTGCACCGCCGCCACGTCGAGCAACGCCCGCTGCAACACGACCTGGCTCACGCCCACGCCGACTGGATCACCGCCGCGGCCGCCGCAGAGGCGCAGCGCCACCGCATGAGCGAGCTCGAAAAGCTCATCACCCGCGCCGACGGAGACGGTCACCACGACCTCGCCCAGGCCTACCGGGAACGCCGCGGCGATCTTGCCGTCGACGCCGCCGACCTCGACGCAGGCGCGCGCCGGGCCGGCGCCGAGCGTGACGCCGCAGCCGAACGGCTTCACGCCCTCGCAGGGGGGCCGCAGGGCGTCGTGACCGCCGAGGACATCGAAGCCCGCCGCACCATCGCCGTGCACGCCGACCTCGCCGCCCTCGCCGCCGCTCGCGCCGACGCCGCCGAACTGGACAACCAGCTCTACCGCGCCGAAGCCCGCACCGCACGGACCTTCGCCGAGCACCCCGAACGCGACCGAGAACTGACCCGGGCCGCAGCGATGATCACCGAGCGGGATCTGATGGTGTTGCGTGCTGAGGTGGATTTCGTGGAGGCAGCGGGGTCTCGGTCACCGGCCACGGTGTACCCACCCCCAGCCCACGGGTGGGAGGACCTCGACGA
>NZ_JAKRFN010000008.1 GCF_022348085.1 Mycobacterium sp. PSTR-4-N
CGGCGACTCCTACCGCATGAAGGACGCCAAACACCGGAAGGAGCAGCCCAAGCCAACCTAGGAACTACCGCACGGGGCGGATACTTTTATCTGGCCACCAGCGGATACTTCGACTTGGCCATTGACATCCGCCAGTTCAAAGTTCGAGAATTTCGCAACGGCGGGATAGAGCTTTCTCCGGTCATTGGTCACGTCTAGTACCCACCAGTCATCCTCGTGCCTCAGGCGGTACGTCTGGTCATCGGACTTGAAGACGGCGTCTTCCTTTCCCTCGTCGACAATGACCGATGGATTCCACATCCCCGCCCACGCCGTCCATGTGAGCCAATCGATCCGCAATCGCGAAAAGTCGCGCATAGCCAACTCGCTACTTCGACAGCGGGAAGGCGGGGCGACCTTCGGGATCGGAGAAACTCTCTTTCAATACTCTGAGTGGCACTGACATCCAGTGCGAGGTTCGTACGAGATTGGCGACGTCGGAGATATCCGAAGTGGCGGCCATGACATTCTCTCCGTCCGGGTCCACGAGCCGTGACTGGCCGGACTCAGGTAGTTCGATGCAGAAGCATCGGGCAACCTGATCGGCACGAATGGGTATTCTCAGACGTGGCAGATGCATTCGGCTTCGTCTGTCCGAGCCAAACAAGCCCCAGAAGAAACGTTCGGCGACATCCAAGTTCCTCGCACTCAAAAGGTGCTGCTCGCCGCCCGTACGGCTCGCATTGGTGATATCAATCCAACCTGGTCTAACCACACTGGCTCGAATGTAGTATTTTTCCTCGCCGCCTTGGTTGAAGAATCGTATGGGCTCTCCGTAACCGTCTGGCTTCCAACTGAATCCGGATTCAGCAGCCCATGTCACGAGGTCTAGCGAGATTTCCATCGCGGTCATTCAAGAGCCTGGGTGGGACCCATGCCGACGTTGACGAGTCGTTCGATCTCCTCCACCGGCTTCGCCATCAGGTGGCTGAAGATCGTTGCATTTACGGTAGACAGAGCCGCAGTTCCTGCATCGCCCGAGAGCTCGACGAAGCCCAGTCGTACCTCTGTGGCCTTGACTGACGGCGAATAGCCCAATTTGTAGAGATCGGTTCCCAACGGGCCTGACGCTAGATCGCTTCGTAAGGAGGTCGCCCAATCCCAGATCAAGTACTTCTCCGCAAGTTCAAAACTCGAAAACTTCGCAGCAGCGGGATAGAACTTTCCGCGATCGTTCGTCACGTCGAGTACCCACCACTCGCCGTCGTGCTGCAGATGACACGTCTGGTCGTCGGACTTGAAGACTGCGTCTTCATTGCCGTCCTCGGCGACAACCGACGGATTCGACATTCCGGCCCAAGTAGTCCATGTGAGCCAATTGGCGCGTAATCGCGAGAAGCTGGCCATCGCTACCTTCTTTGCGGCACGTCGGGGTGACGGGGATGCGGGGCAATGTATCGGCTGCTGGTATCGGCGATTGCGGCGATGCGCTCAGAGCTGAAGTTGTCACTGGAGGCTCGCCGGTTGAAGGGAGTGGGCGACAGGGCGGCTACCGTGACGGCGGAAGTGGGCTGCGCATCGCTCATGCCTCGGTATGTGATTCCCGGGAGCGCGGGTAAGCGGGAGATCTGATCAACCAGATCGACACTCATGAGGATGTCTTCGCGATCGCCGCGACGGTGGCAGCCGCTGCGCGATTGATCACTTCAGTATCGCTTCCCTCGCCGTGCGCAATCAACCCGGAGCAGAAGCTCCTGAGCGCATCATGCGGGTATTCCCCCAGTGATTGTTTCGGAGTGCAACCGCCGACGTCCCACTTGCAGGCGTGGGGAACCGATAGTCCCTGTCCCACGCGCACACGCTCGCGCAGTGACGCAGAGATCTGCTCTACACCCAGATATTTCTCTGTCATCGCGTATAGCGGCCTGCTTTTAAGAGAGGTGCGCCGACCTCACTGAGGTACGACTCTCGCAGCTCTTCGTTGCTGAAGTGTAAGAAGTGGGACAGCGGTATCAGGACTAACAAGCTTCCTGGCTCACCACGAGCTGCGGCCACGACAGCTCCGGTAGGGTTTTGAGACAGGTAGCGGAATCTGTCTGCATCTAGTTCTGTCAACGAATAGCCCTCGGCCACGTCATCGTGGGAGAACGGCAGCATCAAGAAGTCCAATCCCGCATCATCGCGAACCGTCTGGCCGAAGACGTGAGTCAAGTAGCGCTCCAGGGCGTCTCTAGAAGAAGCGCGAAGATCGAACGTTTCCGAACGACCCCTGCTGGCCCTTGTCAGAAGCCAACCATCATCACCGCCTCTAACTACGTAACTTGTTTCGTCGCCCGTTGAGCTGAGAACCAAGGCCTCCCCATGAGACGCCGGTTCGAAGCCCGCCCTGTGCGCCCACTCAATCAGATCGTCGGAGAGTTCAGGTGCTGTCATCGGAGTATTCCCAACTGCTTCAAAGCCGGTATACGTACTGCTTCGCCAAGATCGTCGATTACGAGCAATTGAAGCGCACCGCCATCTCTCGCGAAAGCAGGTGCTACCTGGGAGATCTCGAGCGTCCATCCCTCTGGCAGGGTGCCCATCATGGTGTATGCAGCATACGGCTGAGAGAGGCTGAAGATCGGCAACGAGCGTTCCTCGAAGGTCGCCGGGACGCCATCGGGCATGACAGCCAGGTAGTCACCGTCGATCCTGCCGATACGGTCCACCAACAAGGTGTGGTCGCTCGCTCCGTAATCGCGTAGGAGCGCGTCCAGTGATTCGTAAACAACCCTCGTTCCCGGCACCGCTCCCGCGTTGGGTGGCCAATTCTGATGATGGTCACCGTCGGGCCCGACCTTGTCATACCGCGATTCGTATTGTTCCTGCGTCAGGGCATTTCCATCCGCATCACGGCCCCAAGGGGCCGACGGGTCTGAAATCAGGTCCCGCACTTCCCGGTGCATGTCCGATGGATAATCTCCATAGGTCCAATAGTCATCAAGCGGGTGTTGACCGTACTCAGGGTTTAGGCCCTCGTCGGCTCGGCGGTGCCAGCCTGGGCCGGAGTCTTCGGCTGAATGAATTGGGTCGACCGGCGAGGATGTTGCGTCGGTCCGTCCGTCGATCGCATGGCCGTCACTGTCAGTGCCGTCTCGTGTTGTGGTGCCCTCGGGGGCATAGCTACTGGATCGGTCGCGCGGGTCGACCTGTTCCGCAGACGCATCCGAAGTACGGTCTGGTTCTCGGATGTTCTGCGGAGGCTCGGTGGTCTTGGTCCCTTCAAGCTTTTCGGGGTCGTGTTCCTTTGCGCGAAAATCCCCGTGATGTGAAGGGGAGTGTTGTCCGATCCCGGTATCTGGATCAGTTCGCGTTGGTTGGTGGGCCTCTGGGGATGGGGCCTGATGAATTCGGTTTACTTCTGCCGATGTGTCCGGTCGTGGCGACATAATTTTCGGCGTCGGATCGCTTGCGGTATGGGACGTTGCGTCCTGTGCCCGTGATGTACCCGCTTCACCCTTTGAACTGCCCGATTGGGCAGGGGTGCCGGATCGATCGGCATCAACTGACTGCTCCGCTGTCACTGCTCGGGTTTCGGCGCTGTACGGTACCTCCGTGCGAGGCGCCTCCGCGGGTGCCTTCCCGCCAACACTCGAACCCGGCTGTGCCTCCGGTACTTTGATGCCGTCGAGCTTCGAACCGACCTCGCTCGCTTTGGTGCTGATCCCTTCAGTCGCGGACGCAGCGCGCGTGCCAGCAGCCGCCGCGGCGTCTCGCGTACCAGCGCCAGCAACCCGTGCCTCGGCTCCCGCGACCCGCGCCTCGGCCGACGCCGCGCTGGCGGCGGGCCCTGCCTCGCCGGCGCCCGGAAGGAACATCGTCCCCACCTGCGCCACGTTGTACCCCAACGCACGGAACGGGTCGCCTTTCTCGACGTCCTCCCAGTCGACCAATTTCTTCGCGGCATCGAGACTGCCCTGCGGATCCGAGATCACCTTTTCCGCCAACAGCGCCGGATTGGTCAGCATCGCAGTCGAATCCGCGAGCCCCTTCCATGTGTCCAATGCACCCTGCGGGTCATAGGCAAACCGCATCGGGTCGAGTCCCTGCAGCCCCTCCGCCGTGACGCCGAGGAACTTCAGTCCACCCGCCGGCAGGCCGGTCAATGCCTTGAAGTCCTGCGACAGCGCGGTGCCGACATCTTCGCCGAACACGTCGACAAACTCCTTGGTGGCCCAACTCTGCAGCGAAGTCGTCGCCGTGTCCAGAAGATTCATGCTCTGGCTGAACAAGGTTCGGGCGGCATCGGCCTGCCGCTTCATGTTGGCCAGCACAGTCTTGATCTCGTCGGCGACCTCCTGGACCTTCTGCCAGGGGTTCTCCCCGCTGAAGATGTCACCCAACGCGTCCAAGACCCCACTGATGCTCAGCTGGTGAAGCAGCCCTCGGATCGCGTTCTGCGTCGCTTCCACATTCGCTGCGAAGGTATCGACTTGCGCGGCCAAGTCCTTTGCCTGCGCGGCAATATCAGCCAGCCCGCTGCTGATCTGCGCTGTCGCATCGCCCATGTGTCCGGCTTCGGGGATCTGCTGCCCCGCCAGCGCCGTACCCGCGGCCCCGACAGGCTCGGCCACCGCGCCGATCGAGGCGCCGAACGATCGCCACGCCGCCGCAGCCGCGCGCATCTCTGAGGGGTTGCCGTCGGGCCACACATCCCCGACGAACGACTCGACGATCGTCCACAACAGCGGTTCCGCGACACCGCTGCCCATCGGCGGGGGCATCGACGGTGCGGTGAATGCGTCGGGCGCGGAGGGCTGTGGGATGGACGTTTCTCCGCCGCCCACGGTGGACGCGGCGTTTGCTCGTTCGTAGTTGACCGCCGACATCTGCACGCCGAAACCCGCCTTGCGACAGGCATTCACGGCCGATGCCGCGGCATCCAGCAATGACTGTCCTGCCTGTGTGTAGCTCTGCCCGAAGAGCGCGCCGGCGGCATCGTGTCCGAACATGGCCCCCGCGCCCGACAGCGCCGTCGACAGCGTGTGCGCCGCGGTGGCGACCGTGACGCCGTCAGTCGCGACGGCTGAGCCGATGCCGGCCAGAGCGGCGGGGTCGACGGTGATCGGAGCCGTCACCGATCACTCCCACATACGCAGATTCATCTGGGCCGTCGAGGAGTAGTTCTGGTGCGCTCCCTCGGCGATCGCGCGCAGGCGCGCCAGTGCCTCGCGCATCTCGCCCGCGCCCTCGTCCCACCGGGCTTGCGCAGCACGCTCCGCCTCACCGGCGTCGCCCTGCCACGACGTGCCCAACCGCGCCACACTGCTCGCAATCTGCGCCAAGTGCTTGTCGAGCTCGGAGTCGAACGCCGACATGCGATCCACCGCGGCCAGCAGCGCGGCGGGGTCCACGCTGAACGCGCTCATCACAGAACAACCCCAGAAATGTCGTCGCCCGACGTGGCGTCGGTCGCGGAGTACCGCTCGGCTGCGTCCTGCAGCAGGCTCGACATCCGGGTGAGCCCCTCGATCACCTGGGCCGCGCCCTCGTGCCAGTCCCGCCACACCGCGCCATAGGCCGTCGCCGCGTCCCCGGACCACCCGGCACCCAACGCATCGGAGATGTCGGCGTCGAGGCTGCCAAGCCCTGACTTCAACGACTGCGCCAGAGTGTCGAGCTCGCTCGACACGGCGACGAGTTCCGACGTCGAAACCTGCAGGCGCGACAAATCGACGACTCCTTCGATGCGGATCAGAATTCCCCCGATCAGCCTACGACGACGGCGAGGGGGGTCCGGCCGCTGATTTCCGCTGGCCGGCTCGGCATCCGCAGCAAAGAAAGCAGGCCGACGAACCCGATGACGGGGGGATTCCCCGATTCCTCCTTTCCGATACGGCAGTACCGTCAAAATGTCAGATCAGGACTTGTCGCTGCAGAAACCGGGGTGGGTCATGAAGCGTTTTGCCGTTTTGCTCGGAGCTCTGCTCATCACGCCGTCTGCGGGTATGGCGAACGCATCGACGGCCCTGCTTCTCGGCGGTAAGGGCATCTACGCCGAGCTGAGCGACGAGCAGATGGAGAACGCGTTCGGCGGGTACTTCGCCGAGTACGACCGCCGCGTCAATGTCCCCTTCCCCGGCAAGGAGTTCTACTCCTCGGTCAAGGTCGGCACCGAGAACCTCTACAACGCCGTCTACGACCCGCAGTACGCCGGACCCAAGACCATCGGCGGCGTCTCCGAAGGCGCCCCCGCCGTCATGGAGGTGCTGCGCCGCCTCGAAGCCGACCGCGCGAACACCACCGATGGCAAGGAACCGCCGCCGCCCTCGGAACTCAACGTCGCCATCTACGGCTCGCCGAGCGACCACTGGACCGGCAAGCTGGCTGGCCTGCCGGTGCCCGTCACGCCGTACAACATCATCATCGTCAGCGCCGAGTACGACGGCATCGCCGACTTCCCGGACAACCCGTGGAACATGCTCGCCGTGTCCAACGCGATCATGGGCGCGGCGATCCTGCACGTGAAGCAGTCCGAGTTCGACATCCGCAACCTCGACACCTACTACACCGTCGAGACCAACGAGGCCGGCGGGACGACCACCACCATTCTCATCCCGACCGAGGTGCTCCCGATCCTGCAGCCCATGGTCGCGTTCAAGTTCGATCCCGACTTCGTCGCCAAGCTCGACGCCAAGCTGCGGCCCAAGATTGACAAGGCCTACGACCGGCCCGAGATGGAGTACGGCATCCCGGACACCCTGACCGGTCCGCCGGGACCCAAGCCGACGGTTGCGCGCGTCGAGGCCGCCGTCGCTGATGAGGAGCCAACCGCCGAGCCGACGTCCACGGCCATGAAACGTTCTGCCACGTCGTGGAAGGAGTCGGCTGCCGAACGCCGCGAGGAGCGTAAGCGCCTACGCGCCGAAGCCCGCGCGGAAAAGCAGGCAGCGAAGGATGATTCGGCCGAGGATGAGTTCGTCACGCGGCCCGGTAAGTCCGTTGAGAAGAACGACGCGAAGGACGACGACGGCGGCACGCAGAAACGTGTCGAGAGGCCCGAGCGCGCCGCGGCGACATCGTCGGCCGGCGCCACCGAGTAGCTGCAACAATCACCGCTGCATTGCCTCCAGCCGTGCGGTGGTCGTATCGAACAATGCATCGTCGATACGGAGGTCGATCCCGATCGCCGGGATCTCGAGCGGACCCGAACTGTGTTCGAGCAGGCGCGGCAGAGCGTCGACCACCTCGAGGTACTCCGTGATGAATTCGTCGAAACTCTGCACCGGTGTATTGAGAATCCGTGCGCACGCGGCGATCACGTCGATGTACCCCGACGGCGCGGACAGCGCGCGGCAGCGTTCGGACAGTTCCAGCAGGCGCACTTGATAGTCCATCAGGCGGTGCGCCGTGTGCTCGACGCCGTCCGGGTCGTGTTCGTCGGCGATCGCCACACAGGCGGGGAGGAAGCCGCCGAGCTGGTGGGTCGTAGACAGCATCTCGTCGATCAGGCCGAGCAGCACGTCCGCCAGCCGCGGCCCCGACGAGACGTGCATCCCGTCACCCGTCGTGAAACCCGAGCGACTGTCGCGCAACCTCGGCACCAATTCGGCGGTGCGCTGCTGCAGCACCGACCCGAACACCGCGAGCTGCCATGCGCGCGGCTTCTCTCTTTTCAGCGTCGCGAGCTCGACCGCCGAGCGCGCCCGCCGCGCGACCGGTCCGTCCGCGGACGGTGACTCCAGCACCGCACGCGTCGGCGCATCCCCGCCGGCTCCGTAGATGGCGCGGCTGTCGTCGAGCATCGTCCACCGGCGTTGCCGTTCGGCGCGCATCCACAGATCCTGCTCGCGTCGCTCCGTGAGGCGGCGCTGCTCCTCGGCCCGTCGCAGGGCTGCGCGCGACGCGTAGAACACCCCGGCGGCCACCGCTGCGACGGCGAGGGCGCCGACGATGAACCAGATGTACTTGGCGATCAATCCCACGACCATCAGCACGCCGAAGACACCGGCGATACCGCCGCCGCCTGACTCCCGCCGTGCTGCCATGGGCAGACGATACGAGTGGGCACCGACACGTGATCAGAAGTCGTTAGTGCTGCTCACCGGTCGCCGACTCTGTCGCTGATGCCGGGCCGTCCCCGGACATGGCCCCCCGCGCCAAAGTGGCTCAGCCGCAGCGTGATTTGCGATCGGCGGAGTGGGTAACTGTACGGTCGAGATGATGGACGTATACAACCTCGCCTTCGAGTGGACCGAGACCAACCGGCATTGGCTGGTCGAAGTCCCCATCCGGATCGTTGCCTACATCCTGGTCGTGCTGATCGCGCGCTACCTGCTGCACCGGATGATCGACCGCGCCGCCACCGGTCGGCATCCCAAGGCCCGCGCTGACGACGCGATCACCAAGAAGCCCCCGCTGCTGCGCGGCCTCCGTGACCGCGCGCCCTCCAGCGCCCGCAGCGCCGAGCGCCGTCAGCAGCGCGCTCAGACCATCGCCTCGGTGCTGAAGTCCAGCGTGTCGATCGTGTTGCTGATCTGGGTGGTGTTGGGCGTCCTCAACGTCCTCGGGGTGAACATCGCCCCGTTCATCGCCTCTGCCGGCGTCGTCGGCCTCGCCATCGGATTCGGCGCGCAGAATCTGGTTCGCGACTTCGTGACCGGCGTGTTCATGCTGCTGGAAGACCAGTACGGCGTCGGCGACACCGTCGACCTGGGTGACGCGGTCGGCGAGGTGGAGAGCGTTGGCCTGCGCGTCACCACTGTCCGCGACATCGACGGCACCCTCTGGTACGTCCGCAACGGCGAGATCGCCCGCGTCGGGAACATGAGCCAGGACTACGCCGTCGCCCGCATCGAGATCCCCGTGGCGCCGACCGCCGACGTCGAACGCGCCGAGAAGGTGGCCCTCGACGCCGCACACAGCGCCCTCGAGGACCCGAAGATCGCGGCCAAGGTGCTCGGCGAGCCCGAGATGCTCGGTGTGCAGGAGGTGCGATCCGACCAGGTCACGCTGCGGATGACGGTGAAGACCCGCCCCGGGGTCCAGTGGTCGGTCCAGCGCCGACTGCGCCGCGAGATCCTGCGCGCCTTCGACGCGAACGGCGTCGAGCTGCCGTTCGCCGCCGGACGACTGCTGGCCGCGGCCTCCGGCAACGAGTAGCCGTCACGCCAGCCGCCGGGCAACCTCCCCGTACCGCTCGAACCAGTCCCGGTCGGCCATAGCGTTGTAGAGCACCAACCGTGTCGCGACCCCGGCGTACTTCGCGGTCAGTGCCTCGGCGAGACCGTCCCACGTCGATTCCGTCGCGAACGCGGCGATGTGCTCGTCGCTGATCTGCGCGGCCATCCCGGCGTAGTCACCCGCCTTCTGCTTCTCGCGGATACGCGCCGTGGTGCCCTCGAACCCCGCCTCGTCGAAGATGAACGCGTAGTTGGGCGTGCTGCCGTAGAAGCTCAGGCTCGCCCGCACCAGCTCGCGTTCCCGTTGCCGCTGCTCGTCGGTGTCCCCGACGATCGTCAACACCGGAACGATGACGGCGACGTCGTCGGGGGAGCGGCCGGCCGCCTGCGCGCCGCGTGCCCGGTCCGGCAGCACGTGCCGCGCGAGGTAGCCCGGCTCGCCGAGCGGATGCACGTGGATGCCGTCGGCGACCTCGCCGGCCATCCGCAGCATCCACGGATTGACCGCGGCGACGTCGACCTTCGGGTCCGGCGCGTCGATCGGACCCGGGCTCCACTGCGGGGTGATGAAGTCCAGCTCGTAGAACTCGCCGTGGTGGTTCAGCGTCCCCGTTCGGAACGCCGAGAAGCATGCCTTGACGGCCAGCACGTAGTCCCGCAGCCGTGGCCCGGGATGCTCGAACTCGGCGCCGTAGCGCCGGACCACGTGCGTGCGGACCTGCGTGCCGAGGCCCAGCCGAAACGTCCCGCCGGCGGCCTCCTGCAGCTCCCACGCCGTCGCCGCGGTGACGAACGGGCTGCGCGGGAACGCCACGGCGACGCCGGTGGATATCTCGAGGCCCGGGGCGGCCTGCGCGGCGACCGCGGCATTGAGGTAGGCGGTGCGGCCCGTCTCGGTGAACAGCAGACCCGGGAACCCTGCAGCCTGGGTGCGCGTGGCCAGGTCGGCGACCTCACGCAGCGGCCGCGGCACCGTCATCGCATCGACCTGCACGGGGCGACCCTACGCCGCGAGACGCGCTCAGCGTGCGCTGCGGACCGCCAGGTAGTGGTGCGAGGTCGCCGTCCCCTCGACCAACTGCTCGACGCCGGCCTCGATCACCTGATCCTGGCTGGTGAGCCGGGTGTAGTGCTGATGCATGTGCTCACCCCACGAGCGCACCATGAACGTCTCCACGAACGTCCACTCCTCCTCGACGCTGCGGAACAGCCGCCACTGCGCCGCACCCGTGCGCTGCCGCGAACGCCCCAGTACCGCCATCGCGGCGATGAACCGATCCTCGTTCTCGGGGAGCACGCGGTAGGACGTCAGCACCAGCACCGGGCCATCCAGCGGCTCGGGCTCGAACACCAGCGTGGGTTCCGGCCAATGCGACGACGGCGTCAGATCCAGGTTCCCGGTGTTCGCATGCAGCGGCCACCACAGCGACGACAGCCCGCACACCAGCAGCAGACCCACGCTCACCAGCAAGCTGGTGACGCTGCTGGTGCCACCCGCCAGCACGCCCCAGACCACCGAGCCCAGCGCCTGCCCGCCCATGAAGATCAGCTGGTAGACCGACAGGCCGCGGGCCCGCACCCACGCCGGCAGGCTCAGCTGCATCGACGCGTTCAACGTCGACAAGGACAACAACCACGACGCGCCGCCCACCACCAGCGCCGCGAGCACGACGCCGAACACCGGCACCAGCGCGAGCACCGTCGTCGCCGCCGCGAAGCCGATCGCACCCAGCGTCAACAGCATGTTCGCGCCGAACCGTGACCGCAGCCGGGAGAGCACCAGCGCGCCCAGCAGGGCGCCGACACCGAGCGCGCCGAGCAGCAGCCCGTAGCCCGATGACGAGAGCCGCAGCTGGTCGGCGGCGATCACCGGCAGCAGCCCCCACAGTGCGCTCGCGGGGGCGATGAACAGGGCGGTCCGCAGCAGGATCCGCCGCACGATCGGCGAACTGCGGATGAAGCGACCGCCCGCGCTCAACGCCGCCATCGCCCGCTCCTGCGGATAGTCGTGCTGGACCGGGGGCCGGCGCCACCACAGCAGCACCGCGACGATCCCGATGAACGACACCGCGTTGAGCGCGAACACCAGCGTCGGCCCGGCCAGCGACACCAACGCGCCCGCGATCGCCGGCCCGATCGCCCTCGCGCCGTTCATGCTCATGCTGCCCAGCGCGGCCGCCGCGGGAATCTGTTGCGGAGGAACGAGGTCAGGCTGGATCGCCTGCCAGGCCGGCGCGGTGAGCGCCTGCCCGCAGCCGATCACGAACAGCACGATCAGCAGCACCGCGGGGGTGGTCAACCCGAACCCGGTCAACGTCGCCAGGAACGCCACCCCGGCGGCCATCGCGCCCTGCGTCGCGAGCAGCAGCCGGCGCCGGTCCACCAGGTCGGCGAGCACGCCCGACGGCAGCGCCAGCAGCATCACCGGCAAAGTCGTCGCGGTCTGCACCAGCGGCACCAGCACGTTGGCGCGTGGATCGTCGACGAGCATCCACTGCGCGCCGACGGTCTGCATCCACGTGCCGAGATTGGAGACCAACTGCGCGATCCACAGCGCGCGAAAGACCGGTGAGCGCAGTGGCGCCCACGTCGAACTCGTCACGTCGACAATTTTGCGTCGAGAACCGCCAGCGCGGACGGCACCGCCTTCTCGGGCAGCGGGGTGTTGTGTGCCGCGCCGAAGATGACACCGACCATCGCCCCGGCGATCACGCGCCGTTCGGCCTCGTCGGTCGGCTCGTCGAGCCGCTCGTCCAGCGCGTCGGTGATGAGGTCGATGAGCCTGATGAACTCCGCGTAGATCAACCCGTGCGCCTCGGGGATCTGATACAGCAGCCGGTGTCCGGCGATGTCGTTCTCCCTGTCCTCGTCGGACAGTCCGCCGAACACCTCGGAGACGGCGTGCTCGTAGGCGGCGATCGGGGTCAAGTGCCGCGGCGCGGCGAGAAACGCCGCGACGATCGACGGTGAGTGATCGTCGGAGATCAGCACCGCTTCCTTCACCCCGAAGTAGCGGTAGAACGTTCGCGGCGAGACCTGCGCAGCCTCGGCGATCTGCTCGACCGTGGTGGCGGCGAAGCCCTGCACGGTGAACAGCTCAAACGCCGCACGGCGGATCGCGCGGCGGGTCTGGGTTTTCTTGCGCTCCCTCAGCCCGAGCAGCTCGTCGGTCATTCGCCACCCATGACGCGCGCGGTGTACTCGAGGATCGGCTCACGCAGCGCCGTGACGTCGTCACCGCGGGTCAGCGCATTGGTCACCAGCGTCGACACCGCCGCGACCAGCGCTTGGCAGGCGAACTTCTGTGCGTCGTCGCCGGCGTCGAAGATCTGCGCGACCCCGGCGACGAACTCTTGCTGCATCTCTACGCGACGGCGCATCGCGTCGGGGCCCGCGGCGTAGACCTCGAGCAGATACAGCCGGGCGGTGACGGGATCGAGAGCGATGAAGCCCAGGTAGCGGTCCAGCATCACTGCGAAGCGCTCCATCGGGGTGCCGGCGACGGGCACCTCGCGGATCGCGTGGATGACGTGGCGCTGCATCCGCCCGTAGCCGGACATGAAGAGGTCCTGCTTGGAATCGAAGTGCTCGTAGAACGTGGCGCGGGAGACCTTGGCCTCCTTGATCACGTCGTCGACGGTGGTATTGGCGTACCCGTTGATCGACATCACCGCCGCGAGTGCCTTGAACAGGCGCTGCTTCTGGTGGGCCGCCACCTCTGCTCGGCTGAGGTTGTGGCGGCCGGCGGCGAGCCGCTCGGACACTGGGTCGCTCCCTTGTGGACTGTGTGCAGCATCGGCATGGGCTCAGCTGATGCGAGGGCCTACGCAGTATATGCAGGGGTTTTTCGAAGGCCCTCTCCGAGCGATTCCTTATGTTTCTCAGAAACGGCGATGTTTATGTACGATGCACATGGTTTCTCTCGTCGGGACTGTCGAGGCGCGCGCAGTGAGGGGTTGAGCGAAGCCTTGCGTAGTGACGCGCCGGTCCTGATGTCTGTTGATGGGGGAGCAGTGGCCTCGGGGCCGGCGCGCTCGCTCGTATTCTGGAGCGGTGCGGACACTCGGTCTGATCGGCGGCATGAGCTGGGTGAGTACAGCCCATTACTACCGGGTGATCAACGAGCTCGTGGCCGACCGCCTCGGAGGATTACATTCAGCGCGAGTCATTCTCGACTCCGTCGACTTCGCCGAGATCGAGGCACTCAAACTCGCCGGGGACTGGGACGGTGTCGCGGAGCGGCTGGCTGAGTCTGGCCGTCGCCTCGAGGCAGCCGGCGCTGATGCGCTCGTGCTATGCACCAACACCATGCATAATGTCGCATCGGCCATCGAGGTCGCCGTCACGGTCCCGTTCCTGCACATCGCCGACACGACCGCGCGTGCCGTCGCCGCGGCCGGGTTGACCCGCGTCGGACTGCTGGCGACGGCGTTCACGATGGAGGAGTCGTTCTACGTCTCGCGGTTCGCGTCGTTCGGTGTTTCCGTGGTGACGCCTGATGCCGAGGATCGCGCCGCGGTCAGTCAGATCATCTATGACGAGTTGTGCCACAACATCGTTCGCGATTCGTCGCGCGAGGTGTATCGCGATGTCGTCGGACGGATGGCCGGCGTGCAGGGCGTGATCCTGGGCTGCACCGAGGTCGAATTGCTGCTCGGTCCCGATGACGTTGCCGTGCCGGTGTTCCCGACGACGCTGCTGCACGCGCAGGCCGCGGTCGACTTCGCGCTCAGCGCGCCAGCGCCGGCAACTTCTGCTTCATCTGGTGACGCAGCTCGGTGAACTCCGCGATCGACCGCGTCGCCACCGTGGCCACCGGCCGGGCGTTGCGACCCGTCGCCTCGGTCTTGCTGACCATCACCACGCTGTCGATGTAGGGCTGGATCGTCGTTGCGTTCTGCACAGTCGCGACGATCACCAGCTGGAAGCCGAACTTGCGGAACGCTTGCAGCGCCTGCTGCGCGAACTGCGGATCCGACTTCGAGAACGCCTCGTCGAGCATCAGCTGCGCGAACACCGGCTTGTTGTCCGCGCTGTCGGGGCTCGCGAGGTTGAAGCTCAGCGCGCCGGCCAGACAGAACGCCATCAGCTTCTCCTGCTCGCCGCCCGAGTTGTCGCCGGCGTTGCTGTGCGTGCGGATCAGCTCGTCGGACGCGACATCCCACTCCGCGCAGTCGAACGTGAACCGGTTGCGCACGTCGAGTGCGTCGCGCGTCCACGCCTTGTCCTCCGGCGCCGTCGACGCCAGCCGATTGCGCAGCCGCAGGATGTCGGCGTACTGGTCGAGGATCGCCTGCTTGTCCCCGAGGCCCACCTCGGCGATGCGCCGGCTGATCGCGCGCACGATCTCGGTCAGCTCCGACACCGCGGTCAGGCTGCGCGGTGTGGCGCGCAGCGTCAGCCGGGTGCCGCGGTTGAACTCGACAGCGCCCAACCCGGTGTTGACGCGCTCGATCTGTTCGGCGATGCGGCGGGTTTCCTGTTCGGCCACCCGGTGCAGCGTCAGGATCGCGTCCGGGGCCTGCTCGGTGACCAGCCGCATCATCCGCTCGTAGGCCTCGGGCAGCTCACGCTCGTCGATGTGGCGGCACAGCGCGACATAGTCGTGCACGCGCTCATCGAAGTTGTCCGAGTCGTTCGGGATCGCGTCGGGGAACGCGGTGTCGAACGTGTTGAGGATGCGCGCGAGTTCGTCATAGGAGCGTCTGCGGCTCTCGCGGAGCTGCTCGCGCTCCTTCTTGATCGCTCCGAACAATGCGTCGCGGAACGGTTCCGGGTCGAGCAACTCGAGGCTGACGGGCAGCTGCGCGGAATAGCGGGTCAGCAGCTCGGTCAGCGGTTCACTGACGAACGCCGGCGACAGCCGCTCCTCCAGTTCCATCAGCCGGGTGCGGCGCGCATCCAGATCGTCACGGCGGGTCTGGATCGCGCCGCGGCGCGTCATCAACTTCTGTATCTGCGACCAACATTCGTCGGCGCGCGCATTGAGCGCCTCGATGTCCGGGTTGTCGGCCAGCAGCAACTCGTACTGTTCGCGCAACCGCTCGGCGTGGCCGTCGGCGGTCTCGGTGTCGATCTGGCTCCACTGCGGGAACTGCTCGCAGATCGCCTTGCACGCCGCCGCACGGTCGCGCCACTGCTGACGCTGCGCGGCGATGTCGTCGGCCGTGCGGCGCGCCTTCTGGTACGCCTCCTCGGCGGCGGCCAGGTCGACGGTGAGCGCGTTGATCTTCGCCGACACGTCACCCTGGTACAGGTACTCCGACTGCTTGAGCGGGCGCCGGTCGTCCTTGATCGCGAGCCGGTCGGAATCCTTGTACAGGCCGGTGTCGGTGACGGCACGTCGGAAGCGGGCGAAGACATCGGGGGTGTCGACGCAGACGTGATCGCCCGCCGCCGCGACGATGTCGACGGTCTCGGCGGCGCACGGATGCTGCGGGTCGACGGGGAAGAGCTTGCCCGCCAACGTGTTCGGCTCCGGGACGTCGGGTTCCGCACCCAGCATCTTCGCCCGCACGTGGTGCAGCGCCAGTCGGCCCCGCATGTTCGTCTCGTTGACGAACTGCAGCACCGCCGTCCAGTGCTGATCCGGCACCATCAGGCGCAACCCGACGCCGCGCAACACCTTCTCCACCGCGGTGCGCCACCGGGTCTGATCGGCACGCAGATCCATCAATTCGGCGACATAGGGCAACTCGGCAGCGTCCACCCCGACCGCGGCGCAGATCTGATCGCGCATCAGCAGCGCGAACTCGGGCAGTGCCGAACCGACGTGCTCGACGCGCTTGAGCTCCTTGGCGGCGTCGTCGCGCGTCATGCGCGCAGCCTTCTGCGCGTACTCGGCGTCGGTGGACGCCTCTCGATTACGCTCCACCTTGGCGAGCAGTTCGGTGGCCTGCTGCAGCAGCTCCTCGCGCAGATTCCAGAACTCGTCAGCGGTGTCGGGAACCTCGAGATCCTGCGCGGCGAGCATGTCCTCGTAGGCGGCGCGGCGGCGCTCGATCTGCTCGGCCTCGGTTTCGGCGGCCGTCACCTGGCTCTGTAGCGGCCCGATGTTGGCGCTGGTGCCGCTGATCTGCGCGTTGAGCGAATCCGCCTCGGCCTTGGCCAGATTCAGCGATCGGGTGACGTCCTCGTACTCGTTATCGAGCTGGTCGATCGTGGTGTCGAGCTGGGCGATCTGCGCCGGGCACTGCGCGAGCCGGACGTGATCGGTGTACGCGCGGACCATCGGCAGGTCGACGAGGTCGATGATGCCGAGATCGGTGGACTCCGACGCGTAGCGCTGCTGGATCTTCTCGATGTCACCGAGGATCTTGCGCTTACGCTGCACAACGGCCAGCAGTTCGCGGGCCTCCACCAGGGGATCGATCTGCTTGAGCGCCTCGGGAAGACGGGCCAGGCTGTCCGGCTCGTCGAGCATGAACTCCCGCACGAACTGCTCGAGCCCGCCGACGCTCTTGAGCGACTTCGCTTTACCGAGCAGCTGCTGGGCCGCGTCGGACGCGCGGATGCCGATGGTCGCGTACAGCTGCGCCAGATACTGCGATTCGACCTTGGTGGTGAACCGCCAGCCGTTGTCCTTGAACACGCCGGTGTCGAAACGGCCTGACGCCCAACGATTGCAGACGTCCTCGATGCCGAGATCGCCGTCGCCGAGCACGAACCGGCTCGACGAGTCGTTACGGGACTCGCCCGTCAGCCACTTGAGCACCAGGCCCGTCACCGTGCGTCCGGAGTCGCTGGCATAGGTGACTGCGACGGCCGACCAGGCGGTCCCGTCGCCGCGCAGGTACATCACCCGGCTGGTGCCGCCGTCGCTGCGCTGACCCCACGCGCCGCGCACGTACTTGTCCACGGTGCGCCGGCCCGCGCTCGACCCGGCCGCGGTGTTGTCGCCGGAGGCGTTGAAGTTGCGCCGGTTGAACGGCAGGAAGCCGAGCGAAATAGCATCCAGCAGTGACGATTTGCCGCTTCCCGAGGCGCCGGCGATCAATGCGCCGCCGTCGCTGAACGGGATCGAATGGTATCCGTCGAACACGCCCCAGTTGATGACCTGCAGCCGGGACAGGTGGAACTGCTCAGTCAAGATCTGTCTCCTGCGTGGTGGTTCCTCCGCGTGCGAGGATCTCGAACTGCTGCTGCAGCTCGGTGATCACACTGGCCGTCATCACCGCGGTGATCACCGGGCTGATCGTGTAGCTGTCCTCGTCGTCGCGACTGCGACGCAGGATCTCCAGGCCGGTGAGCCGGGCGATCGCCGCGTCGATGCGGCCGGCGAATGTGACTGCGTCGCGGTCGACGTCGTTGAGCACCCCGGAGAACAGACCGTGCATCTCCTCCCGCGAGATCAACACGCTCTGCCCGCCGGCGGCACGCATCATCTGGGCGAGGTGCAGGGCCAGGATCGAGTCGTAGGTGCCGAGTGGTTCACGGCGTAACAGCTTGATGCCCTTGGCGGATTCGTAGCGGGCCTGCTCGACAAACGCCACGTCTGTGCCGTCGACGATGCGCAGCAGCAGGTCGAGCTCCGACAGCCGGACCGAGAGCTGATTACGGTACTCGAGCACCCACGCGTAGATGTCGGCGTCGGACTCTGCGCTGATGTAGCGCCGGGTGAGCAGGTGCTGCAACGCCCAGCAGGCGCGGTCGGGCAGCTCGGAGACGTCACCGTCGAACCGCGGTCGGCGCTGGTGAGGCGGCCGGGCGGTCTGGTCGACCTGCGGTAGCGACGAGAAGTCGATGTCGGCGTCGGTGCTCACGGGGCCACTCCCACGGTGATCGGTTCGGTGAAAGTCACGTCAGGAACGGCGATCTCGCGGTCTCGACCGTCCAGAGACCGGAACCGCACCGTGGTGGACTCTTTCACGGCTTCGTGCGGTTGCTTGAGCGCCCAGGACCAGAGCACGATGACGTGACCGAGGTACGCGTTGTCGAGTTTGGCGACCGCGTCGGGCAGCGAGAGCGGCAGCGCGTCGTTGATCATCTCCGCCATCGCGGCCGCGTCGACCTGGGTCGTCAGCGCGGCGAAGCTGGCGAGGTCGACGTCGCCGTCGGCCGGTTTGGCCGGCTGCGGAGTGGACAGGTCGCCGATCTTGAAGCTGAGCGCGCCAACGGAGCTGATCGCGTGCCGGGCCAGCGGCAGCTCGAGATCGAGCCGGGAATCGGTGAGCGAGGTCTTGAGCAGCGTGCGCGCGGCGCCGATGGCCTCGTTCAGCTGACGGGCGATGCCGCGGCTCTGCTCCAGCGTGCCGAACGCGGTGAACCGCTTGACCCGCTGCGCGCACCGCTGCTGGATGCGTTCGACCTCGTCGATCTGCTGGCCGACCAGCTCGAAGAAGCCGGCCATCACCCGGCGCAGCGCCGGGTCGAGATGCGGCAGCGCCCCCGCGACTGCGGCGACGTCGGCCTCGAACTCGGCCCGCTGGTCGGGATCGTTGATCATGCGCAGGAACGCGCGGTGGCTGTCGCGGCCCTGCGAGTCCCACGCCGCCTGGTAGTCGGCGTACATCTGCCGCTGCCGGTCCCGGTAGGCGAGGTTGCTGTCGATCGGCTCGTCGAGCGCGGCGGTGGCCTGCTCGATCATCGTGCCGTACTGGCCGATGTCGGTGATCAGGCGTTCCATCTGCAGCGCGATCGCGCGGGCCTCGTCGTAGGCGTCGGTGACATCCGGTTCGGGCCGCTCCCCGGCCTCCAGTTCGTCGAGCTCGCGACGCAGCGCGTCGATCTCGGCCTCGATGCTCTTGCGGATGCGGGCGGGATCATTGCCGACCTTGATCGCGACCTGCTTGAGCCGGCCGGCGATTCCGGTGATCGACCCGCCCGTGGCGATCGTGTCCTGCCGTCGCATCCCGCGCAGGAAGTCCAGCGCGCGCCGGGCGTCCTGGGTCAGATAGCAGACGTTCTGGTCGGTGCGTTCGTCGACGATGCGGTGCAGCCAGCCCTGGCTGGCCCACGACTTGACCAGGGCGAGGCCGGGCTGATCGTCGCCGAGGTCGGTCAGATCCCGCTCGAGGCGAACCACCAGATCGGTCTCGGCGACCACGCCGCCGCTCAGGTGCCGGTCCATCAACGTCGCGTAGAGGCTCAGGTTGGTGGCCGACAGCAGCCGCAGGGTCGGGGATGCCTGCAGCTCGCGGTTGCGCTCGAGCAGATCGGCCGCCGACAGCTGGTCGTCCACGCACCCTCCCTCTCCGTCTCGCTCCGGCGTCTGGCCGGAGGCCCCAACATAGGCCACGGCGCGGACACCGCCGCCGTCCGCGGGGGAGTGTCGCGAGGTTTCCGGCGCGTCGTGTGACGGGTGTGACCAGCGGGATTGTCGGGTCAGGTGGGGGTGTCTTCCAGGCCTTCGACAGGCCGGCCTGGTTGACTGCTTGAGATGACCTCGGCGCGGTGGCACACCCCCGCGATCCGGCTGCTGGGCGCGGCGATCCTCGGCCTGGTGGCCGGTGCGATCGCGTCCGTCGAATTCGGGCGGTTCGCCATTCTGATCGGCTGGGACGTCCTCGCGCTGACCTACCTGGTGTGGACGTGGTGGGTGCTGTGGCCGTTCGATGCCGAGCAGACCGCCTCGCATGCCGACATCGAGGAGCCGGGCCGGCGCACCGTGTTCGTGTTGGTCCTCGTCGGCGCGCTCGCCAGCCTGGTCGGCGTCGGGTTGCTGCTGGCGAATGCGCGGCCCGAACGTCTCGGCGCGGTGGCGCCCTTCGTGGCGGTGGGCAGCGTGGTGGTCTCGTGGTTCGCCGTGCACACGCTGTTCGCGCTGACCTACGCGAAGGTCTACTTCCGGGAAAAGCCGGTCGGCGGAATCGATTTCAACACTTCTGAGCCGCCTCGTTACAGCGATTTCGCGTATGTCGCCTACGCCGTCGGCATGAGCTTCGCGATCTCGGACACCAACCTGACGTCGTCGCGGATGCGCGCCACGGCACTCAAACACGGTCTGCTGTCGTACCTTTTCGGCTCGGTGATCGTCGCCTCCGTGGTGAACTTGATCGCCGGCGGGCTGTAGGTCAGACCAACCCGAGGTCTTTTAGCGACGCCACGGTGTCGCGGATCGTCTCGTCGAGCGGGCGCGGCTGCCAGCCGAGGATCTGTTTGGCCTTGGCGTTGCTGATCTGCGGCCGGGTGCCCTGGACATCGTCGTCGGCGTCGACACCGATGAGGCGAGCCAAATCCGCGAACGTCACCGGCGGCTCGTCGGCGACCACCAGGAAACGTTCGCCCGCGGCATCTTTCGTGGTCATCGCGCGCACGTGCGCGTCGGCGACATCGCGGACGTCGACCACCCCGAAGTACTGGCCGGCCGGTAGCGGATCACCGGCGAGCATCGAGCGGACGATCTGCACCGAGGTCGACAGGTGCGGACCGAGTGTCGGGCCGAAGATTCCGGTAGGCACGATCGTCGTCAACTCCAGCGCACCACCCTCGCGGGCCAGGAAGTCCCACGCTGCCCGCTCCGCAATGGCCTTCGACCGGATGTAGGCGGTGTTCTCATCGGCCGGATCCGTCCAGTCCTGCTCGGTCCAGCGCTGATCGGTGCTGGGCGAGTACCCCACCGCGGCGAACGACGACGTCATCACGACGCGCCGGCACCCCGCGTCGCGGGCATGGCGCAGCACACGCAGCGCGCCGTCGCGCGCTGGCACGATGACCTCATCGTCGGTCCGCGGATTCTCCGCCGGGAACGGCGACGCGACGTGCATGACGACGTCGGTGTTCGCCACCGCGTCGGCCCAGCCGTCGTCGGACGCCAGGTCGGCGTAGGCGACCTCGACGGCTGCTGCTGCCGTCTGGCGCACATCGTCGGCGCGTTGCGGGGAGCGGACCGCCGCTCTGACCCGGTAGCCCTGTGCGACAAGCTGATTGACCAGATGGCTGCCGACGTAGCCGGCAGCTCCGGTCACCAGAACCAGTTCGCTCACCGAGTGGCCAGCCAGTCACCGAACCGTTGTGTGCCCTGGCGGGCGCCGGGGCCGGTGACCAGGGTGTCGGCGTCGACGCGGGCGCCGAAGTACGTGGCCTGCGGGTCGTCGACGACGGTGTTGTTCTTCCCCTGGTGCGCGAGCACCGCGCGCGCCAGCTCGGCGAACGTCATCTTCTCCGGACCACCCACGTCGACGATGCCCTCGGCCGGCGCGCCCTGGGCAGCATCGGCGACCGCCGCCGCCACGTCCGCCGACGCGATGGGCTGGATGCGGGCCACCGGTGCGTGGTACTCGTCGCCGACCGCCAGCGACCCGACGATGGCCTCGGCGAACTCGTGGAACTGCGTCGCGCGCACGATCGTGAACGGTACGCCGGATTCGGCGACCGTGCGTTCCTGGATGACCTTGGCCCGCATGTAGCCGCTGTCGGTGATGCGGTCCGCGCCGACGATCGACAGGACGACATAGTGCCCGACGCCGGCGCCCGCGGCGGCCTTGACGAGATTCGCCGAGGCCGTGGTGAAGAAGTCGAGCGCCGGATCATCCTCGAGCTGAGGCGAATTCGTCACATCGACCAGTACCGCTGCCCCGGCGACCGCGCCGTCGAGCCCCTCGCCGGTCAGGACGTTCACCCCGGTGCGTAGGGAGGCCGCGACAACGTCGTGCCCGGCCGAGGTCAGAATCTGGACCACCTGGGCGCCGATCATTCCCGTTGCGCCGATCACTGAGATCTTCATGTCGTCACTCTGACATCGAGGGGGAGGACCACGGCCCCCGGAAAGTCCGTAGTCTTGAGCGCCATGACGGCGGTGTTCGTACACGGCAATCCCGAGACCTCCGCGATCTGGGGTCCGCTGCTCGCGGTCCTGGGCCGCGACGACGTGGTGCTTCTCTCGCCGCCGGGCTTCGGGGCGCCGCTTCCCGACGGGTTCGGCGCGACATTCGTGGAGTACCGAGACTGGCTGGAATCCGAGCTGTCGTCGATCGACGGGCCGATCGACGTCGTCGGCCACGACTGGGGCGGCGGGCACGTCGTCAACCTGGTGATGCACCGGCCCGAGCTGGTGCGCAGCTGGGTCAGCGACGTCGTCGGATTGTTCGACCCCGAATACGTGTGGCACGACATGGCGCAGGTGTGGCAGACACCGGGGGCGGGCGAGGAATCGCTCGACGCGATGCTCGGCGGTGACCTGAGCGCGCGCACAGACCTGATGATGTCCCTGGGAATTCCGGCCGACATCGCCGCGCAGATCGCCGAACACCAGAACGCCGACATGGGCCGGGCGATCCTGGCGCTCTACCGGTCAGCCGCGCAGCCCGCGATGGCCGAGGCGGGCCGAGAGTTGGCGCGCGCCGCGGCGCGTCCCGGTCTGTCTCTGCTGGCGACCGACGACGCGTTCATCGGCGCGCACGACAACCGGCGCCGGGCCGCCGAGCGGGCCGGTGCGCGCACGGAAGTGCTGGAGGGGCTGGGGCACTGGTGGATGGTGCAGGACCCGCACCGCGGCGCGCAGGCGCTGAACGACTTCTGGGCGACGCTGGACTGATTCAGGCCCGGGTGAGTCTGTCGATGACACTCTGCGCGTCCTCGATCGTGGTGATGTCGCCGACGCCTTGGCCGGCGTTGATGGGCGCGACGCGGTAGTCATCGTCGGCTACGGCTGCTCGTACGGCGTCTCTGGCGCGGTCGTCGATCTCGCTCTTGTGCCCGTCGTAGCGATCTGTGAAGCTGTTGCGCAGCACGCGTTCTGGCGTGTCTTGTGGCCAGCCGTAGCCGAAAGCCACGTCGAACGCGCGGGTGACGATCGTGTCGGTGGCCTGGGCCGCGATCAGCTGAGCACGCGCCGCGTCGGTGAGTAGCGACTCCCGGCACACCGCGAAGGCAGTGCCGATCCAGGCACCCGCGGCGCCGGCGGCCAGCACTGCCGACAGCGCGTGGGCGGACGCGATTCCGCCTGCGGCCAGCACCGGCGTCGTTGTGTGGTCGAGGATTTGAGCGAGTAGATCGTCGAGCCCCATGCGGGGCTGGCCGTGGCCACCGCCTTCGGCGCCGCGGGCGACCAGCACGTCGACGCCGGCGTCTGCCGCTCGTCGGGCCTGCTCGAGATCGGCGACCTGGGTGGCCGTCAGCGCGTCCGCGTCGTGGGCGTCGTCGACCCAGGAGAACTCGTCACCGAAGCTGACCGACAGCAGCGCGGGGCCGGCATCGAGGGCGGTGCGGAGCAGGCGGGGCTCGTCGCGCACCCGCCAGCCGATCAGGCCGATGCCGAACGCGACGCCGTGGACGTGCGGCAGCTCGTCGCGAAGGGTGGATGTGGTTGCGCTGCTACCCATTCCGATCATGCCCAGGCCGCCGGCCCGCGAGACGGCCGCGGCCAGCTTGCCGCCGGCGACTCCGCCCATCGGCGCGTTGAGAATCGGGACCGCGAGATCGAGCATGGCGTGATCCTAGGCAGAAGTGCTGCGCTCGTTGTGCGGCGAGCGCGCGCTGCGGTACGCGACACGCCGGTTGGGGGTGTGCAGACGCGCGCGCTCGCGGAGAATCAGATGGCGTAGTCGCGGGGTTCGTGCTGGATCGAAATCCAGTGATCGCTGGTGAATTCGTCGACCGCCCACTGGCCGCCGAACCGCCCGATGCCCGAACCCTTGACCCCACCGAACGCGGTGTTGGCGTCGTCGTTGACGGGGGAGTCGTTGACGTGGGTCATGCCCGCCTGGATGCGACGGGCGAAGCGTTCCGCCCGTCCGACATCGCGACTGAACACCGCCGACGACAGCCCGTACTCGGTGTCGTTGGCGATGCGCAGCGCGTCCTCCTCGTCGTCGGCGCGGATCACCGTGATGACCGGACCGAACACCTCCTCGCGCGCGGTGGCGACGTCGTTGCCGGCCGAGAGCACGTGCGGCGGAAGGCACAGCCCCGTCGGCCCGAACGGATCGCCTCCCGTCAGCAGCTGCGCACCCTCGTCCTGAGCACGCTTGAGCTTGTCCTGAATGCCTTCCAGCTGAGACGAATTGATCACCGGACCCAGCTGGGTGTCCGGATCGGACGGATCGCCGACGGTGAGTGCTGTGACCCGGCTGACGAATCGCTCGACGAACTCGTCGTGCACGGAGGCGTCGACGATGATCCGGTTGGCGATCATGCAGATCTGGCCCTGATGGAAGAACGACCCGAACACCGCGGCGTTGACCGCGAGCTCGAGATCGGCGTCATCGAGGACGACCAGCGGACCGTTGCCGCCCAACTCGAGGGCGAGCTTCTTCAGGCCGGCCTTCTGCGCGATGCCCTTGCCCACCGGCGTCGAACCGGTGAACGACACCACGCGCGGCGCGGAATGTTCGACGATCGCGTCGCCGATGTCGGAGCCCGACCCGACGACCACCGACAGCAAGCCCGCCGGTAGGCCCGCCTCCTCGAAGATCCTGGCCAGCAGCAGCCCACCCGTCACCGGAGTGTCACCGGCGGGCTTGAGCACCACGGCATTTCCGGTGGCCAGCGCCGGCGCGACCGACCGATTGGACAGCTGCATCGGGAAGTTCCACGGCGAGATCACCGCGACCACGCCGACGGGCTCGCGGTAGACGCGGCTCTCCTTGCCCGGAATGTCCGACGGCATGATGCGGCCCTGCATGTGGTGCGGCATGGACGCGGCCTCCCACATCACCGAGCGCACGAGGTTCCACTCCAGTTCAGCCTTGGCCAGGGTGCCGCCGGTCTCTCGGACCAGCCACGCGGTGATCTCGTCCTTGCGATCGGTCATCACGTCGGCCGCGCGGCGCATCACCCCGGCGCGTTCCAGTGGCGGCGCCGCCGCCCAATCCGGCTGCGCCGCAACGGCTGCGTCGTACGCCTCGTTCAAGTCGTTTTCATCGGCCTGCTCGAGCTCGGTGAGCGTGTCGCCGCGGTAGGGATCGGTGTTGGCGCGGGTCTTGCCGGTCGAGCCCGCCCGCCACGTCGTGCCGATCGGCATGCTGTCGAAAGGCGGATAGGTACTCATCAGGTGGCTACTCCGATCTTGACGTGGGGCCCTTCGGACTGTGCTTGCCACGCTTTCTCCGCCTCGTCGAGCGAATAGCGTGTGGTCTCGATCTGCAGACGACCTTCGGCCGCCAGCGTCGTGAGTTCGTCGTAGGCCTGGCGGAGGACTCGCGACGGCAGGAAATCGTTCAGATGACCGATGTGGGTGCGTCCCATCAGTTTCGAAAACGGTATGGCGGGAGCACTTCCCGCTCCCTGGCCGACCGTGATGAGTGTGGCGCCGGGCGCGGTGGCCTCCAGCGCCGCCACGAAGGGGTCGCCGTACACGAGATCGATCACGACGTCGAACCCGTCACCCGCCTCGTCACGCAGTGCAGCGGAGTCGTCGTCGCCACCGAGGGTGACGACAGCGTCGGCACCCAGGTCGGCGACCTTCGCCAACGCGTCCGTATTGCGTCCCGCGCCCACCACATGACCGGCGCCGAGAATCTTCGCGGCTTGCACGGCGATCGTGCCGACGACTCCGGTGGCGCCTAATACGAGAACCGACTGCCCTGCCGAGACGTCGGCATGTCGGGTCAAGGGCAGCCACGCGGCCAGGCCCGCGACACCGAGCGCGACCGCGACATCGTCGGTGACACCGTCGGGCACGGGATAGGTCTTCTCCGGGTCCACCCGGGTGCGCTCCGCCCACGACCCGTAGGGCGCCGGGGGCGAATCGAAGTACACCCGTGCCCCGTCGGCTGTGACGCCGACGCCCTCCTTGCCGACGACCTTGGGGGTTTCCGGTGTGCCCATCCGTCCCGACGCCAGAGCCAAGTCCACCGGGTTGCATCCCGCGAGCGTGACGCTGACGACATCGCCGCCCGTCGGGTCGGGGAACTCGGTGACCCTCGGGGATTCTCCGACCGCTTCCAGTACTGCTGCGCGCATGGTCCTCCTTCAGCCTCCCGGCGCGGCTACCCGTGGGGGATCGAGTGAAACGCGCGCCGACTTGACGCCAAATTGCATGGGCACTATAAAACTCGTGACGAGCGAGGAGATCTGATGAGCGACGACATCGTTCGGTTGATGGAAGAGAACCTGCTCGCAGTGTTCAACGAGCGCGATTCCGACGCCCGGTTGTCGGTGGTGCGACGCAACTACGGTGCCGACGTCAGGTGGTCCGATGCCGAGGAGACGGTGGTCGGACAGGACCGGTTGCACGCGAAGGCGCAGGCGCTGCTCGACGGGCCGCTGGCCGGACTGTCGTTCACCCAGGCCGGGCCGGTGCACCAGGTGGCGAACATGGGCTACCTCGACTTCGTGGTCTACGCGCCCGGCAGTGACGACGTGCTGATCGCGGGGTTCGACGTCGCCCTAATCGAAGACGGAGTGATCGCGCAGCTGTTCACGGTGGTGACGCAGGAGCCGGCCACACCGTGAGCGATGTAATGCTCTGCTAGCGTTCGCGTTAACACCCACTACAGAACTATCGAGGGGCCGCTATGAGGTACGCGATCATCGGTTCGGGCAACATCGGCTCGGCGGTGGCAGGGCACTTCGCCCGCACCGGCATCGACGTCGCCGTCGCTGCCTCCCGCGGTCCCGAGACCGTCGCGCCGCTCGCGCAGCGTCTCGGGTCGCATGTGGTTCCGTCGGAGATCTCCGACGCCTTGGCCGCCGATGTGGTGGTGCTCGCGGTCCCGTTCGATGCGGTGCAGCAGCTCGTCGGCCAGGTATCGGACTGGTCCGGCCGGATCATCGTCGACGCCACGAATGCCATTGACTACAGAGATTTCTCGCCAGCCGACCTCGGCGGGCGAGCATCATCGGATCTGGTCGGGGAATGGGCGAGCGGCGCCCGCGTGGTGAAGGCCTTCGGGCACACCTGGGCCAATGTGCTCGCCCGTGAGCCTGAGGACGGCCGGGGCGGGCGGCGAGTGCTGTTCCTCTCCGGCAACCACCCCGCCGCCAATGCCGAGGTGGCAGCGCTCATCGAGCGGTTCGGTTTCGAGCCGATCGATCTGGGCCGCAATGACGCCGGCGGGCTGCTGCAGCAGTTCGGCGGACCGCTGACCACTCGCAGCTTCATCT
Organism: Mycobacterium sp. PSTR-4-N; assembly: GCF_022348085.1. GTDB lineage: Bacteria > Actinomycetota > Actinomycetes > Mycobacteriales > Mycobacteriaceae > Mycobacterium. The sequence continues at coordinate 27,126 of NZ_JAKRFN010000008.1, forward strand.
CGCAGGCGATCGGGGGAGCGTCACCGGCGGAGATGGACCTGGTGTAGCTGTCTGCGCACGCTGGGTCGTTGGCGAGCGCACGCTGCGGCACACGACACGCGGGGTCGGGGTGTACAGACGCGCGCGCTCGCCGAAACGGGGCTACCGGACGTGGATGGTGTGGTCGGTGCGGGGGATCAGCTCACCGATGACGGGGGCGCCCGGGATCTCGCCCGCGATCAGCAGGCCGCCCGAGGTCTGTGCGTCGGCCAGCAGCAGCGCCTCGTCCTCGCTCACCGACAGCTCGATGTGCGGACGCACCCACTCCAGGTTGCGCCGGGTGCCGCCGCTGACATACCCGTCGCGCAGCGCCTCCCGGGCGCCGTCGAGATACGGCACCGCCGCCGCGTCGAGCACGGCCGTCACCCCGCTGGCGCGCGCCAGCTTGTGCAGATGTCCGAGCAACCCGAACCCCGTCACATCGGTGGCGCAGCGGACACCGGCGTCCAGGGCTGCCTGAGAGGCCTCGGCGTTCAGCGTCGTCATCGCCTGGATCGCCTGTTCGAAGCGTTCGCCGGTGTTCTTGTGGCGGCTGTTGAGCACGCCGACGCCCAGCGGCTTGGTCAGCGACAGCGGTACGCCTGCGACGCCGGCGTCGTTGCGCAGCAACCGATTCGGATCAGCGATGCCGGTGACCGCGAGGCCGTACTTCGGTTCGGGGTCGTCGACGCTGTGCCCGCCGGCGAGGTGACAGCCCGCCTGCACGCAGACGTCCATGCCGCCGCGCAGGGTCTCGGCGGCCAACTCGAACGGCAGCACGTCCCGCGGCCAGCCCAGCAGGTTGACCGCCACCACCGGCCGGCCGCCCATCGCGTACACGTCGGAGAGGGCGTTGGCCGCCGCGATGCGGCCCCAGTCGTAGGCGTCGTCGACCACGGGGGTGAAGAAGTCCGTCGTCGCGATCAGCGCGGTGCCGCCCTCGATCCGGACCGCCGCGGCGTCGTCGCCGTCGTCCAAGCCGACCAGCAGCTCGCCGAGCGGGTTCACCGGCGTCTGATGCTGGAGCCCGCGGACCACTTCTTCCAGCTCGCCGGGCGGGATCTTGCAGGCACAACCGCCGCCGTGGGCGTACTGCGTGAGCCGGTGCGTCATGGCCTCCATGCTGCCCTGCCATGATGGACGGGTGGCACAGGGAGGCGTATCCGGTCTGGTGACCGGCCCGATCTTCAAAATCGCTGAGCGGCAGTTCCTGTCGCTGGCGGGTTCGATTCCCGTCCGCCTCCGCCACGGTGACCATGAGTGACCCCCGGCGGCGGGTCCCGCGCACCGACGCCGTGCTCGCCGATCCGCGGCTGGTCGCGGCGGCCGAGCGTGTGGGCCGCGTGCTGGTCAAGAGCGTGGTGGCCGACGCGCAGCAGCGGGCCCGCGCCGGGGAGATCGACCCCGAGCAGGTCGCCGACCACGCCGTCGCATCCTTGCCGGCGAGCGCGGCCACCTTGCGGCCCGTCATCAACGCGACCGGCGTGGTCGTGCACACCAACCTGGGCCGCGCGCCGCTGTCGCAGGCCGCTGTCGACGCCGTGACCACCGCCAGCGGCGCCACCGACGTCGAGTTCGACCTCGCGACCGGGCGCCGGGCCCGCCGCGGCCGGGGCGCGCTGGCGGCGCTGGCTGCCGCGGTGCCCGCCGCCGAGGCCGTCCACGTCGTCAACAACAACGCCGCGGCTCTGCTGCTGACCGCGATGACGCTGGCGCCGGGCAAGGAGATGATCGTCAGCCGCGGCGAGCTGATCGAGATCGGCGACGGCTTCCGGCTGCCCGAGCTGATGACGTCCACCGGCGCCCGCATCCGCGAAGTCGGCACCACCAACCGCACGCACCTGCGCGACTACGCCGACGCCATCGGACCCGACACCGGCTTCATCCTCAAGGTCCATCCGTCGAACTATCACGTCAGCGGGTTCACCTCGACGGTGTCGGTGCGTGACCTCGCGACGCTCGACGCGACCCTGGTGGTCGACATCGGCTCGGGCCTGCTGAGCCCCCACCCGCTGCTGCCCGACGAACCCGACGCCGCGACCGTCCTGCGCCACGGCGCCGACCTGGTGACCGCCAGCGGCGACAAACTGCTCGGCGGGCCGCAGGCAGGGCTGCTGTTGGGTGCCGCCGAGCTGATCGAGCGGCTGCGCCGCCACCCCGCGGCCCGCGCGCTGCGCGTCGACAAGCTGACGCTGGCCGCGCTGGAGGCCACGCTGGTCGGACCGCCGACGCCCGTCGCGCAGGCGCTGACCGCCGACGTGGCCGAGTTGCGTGCCCGGGCCTCGGCATTGGCGGCCCAGCTGCCCGGAGCCGAGGTCGTCGAGTGCATGTCGGCGGTGGGTGGCGGCGGCGCGCCGGATGTCGAATTACCCAGCGCCGCAATCGCTCTGCCCGAGCACTATGCAGCCACATTGCGGACCGGTGAGCGCGCGGTGGTGGGACGCATCGAAGACGGCCGCTGCCTGCTCGACCTGCGCACGGTCGCGCCCGACGACGATGCGGCGCTGCTCGCGGCGGTCCAGGCATGTACGTCATAGCGACGGCGGGCCATGTCGACCACGGCAAATCCACTCTGGTGGAACGACTCACGGGTATGTGGCCCGACCGGCTCGCCGAAGAGCAGCGCCGCGGCCTGACCATCGACCTCGGTTTCGCGTGGGCCGACATCGAGGGCCGAGAGATCGCGTTCGTCGACGTGCCCGGCCACGAGCGCTTCGTCGGGAACATGCTGGCCGGCGTCGGACCCGTCCCGGCGATCATGTTCGTCGTCGCCGCCACCGAGGGCTGGATGCCGCAGTCCGACGAGCATGCGGCGGCGCTGCGCGCCCTCGGCGTGCGGCACCTGCTGGTCGTGATCAGCAAGGCCGACCTGGCCGATCCCGCGCCAGCCATCGCGCAGGTGCGCCAGCAGCTTCCCGGCGCGACCATCGTGGTCGGCACCGACATCGACGCGGTGCGACGGGAACTCGTCGCACTGGTGGATCGGCTGCCAGCGCCGGACACCGACGCCGACGTGCGGTTGTGGGTGGACCGCTCGTTCACGGTGCGCGGTGCCGGCACCGTCGTGACGGGCACGCTCGCGGCCGGCACCATCCGAGTCGGCGACGAGCTGGTGCACGACGGGCGGCGCGTCACCGTCCGCGGGATTCAGTCGTTGGGCCGCGATCGCGCCGACGTGGGCGCGGTGGCGCGCGTCGCGGTCAACCTGCGCGGCGTCGACCACCACGACATCGCCCGGGGTGACACCCTGTGCACGCCGGGTGCGTGGCGGGACACCGGTGAGATCGACGTCGCGCTGCGTGCGGCCGGGAAACTGCAGCAGGAGCTGGTTCTGCACATCGGGTCGGCGGCGGTGCCCGTGCACGTGCGACCGCTCGGTGACGCCGGGGCGCGGCTGCGCCTGTCGAAGCCGCTGCCACTGCGCATCGGCGACATCGGGCTACTGCGCGACCCGGGCGAACACCGCATCGCCGCCGGGATCGAGGTGCTCGACGTCGCGCCGGCGCCGTTGCGACGCCGCGGCGACGCCCGTGCCCGCGCCGCCGAGTTGAGCACCGGCCGAGTGCACCCCCCGGTGTGTGCTCGCGAGGACGATCTGCGCGCCATGGGCTTCACGACAGACGGCGAGCGCGTGGGGGAGTGGGTGGTCGACGCGACGTGGTGGGCGCGTCAGCGTGAGCACCTGGTGAGCGCTGTCGCGCGCTGGTCCGCCGGACACGACATCGCCGCGGGCATACCCGTCGAGGAGCTGCGCCGTGCACTCGACCTGCCGGCCATCGACCTCGTGACCGCGTTGGGCGCAGGCACCGGACTCGAGTTCGCCGACGGCCGGGTCCGTCAACCCGGCGCCGCGCTGCCCGACCGCGTCGAGAAAGCGGTGGGCACCCTCGAGGAGTGGCTGGCCGCCGAACCGTTCCGCGCGCCGGACGCCGACGAGCTCGCCGAGCTGAGGCTCGGGCCGAAGGAGCTGGCCGCCGCGGTGCGGGCGGGCCGGCTGGTCAAGATCGCCGACGGTGTGGTGCTCGGCCCGCAGGCCTACGAGCAGGCGGCCCAGATCCTGGCCGGGGTGGCGCAGCCGTTCACCGTCGCCGATGCCAAACGCGCGCTGGACACCACCCGCCGCGTCGCCGTCCCGCTGCTCGAGGCACTCGACGCGCGCGGGATCACCCGACGCCGTCCCGACGGGACGCGCCATCTGACTCGGTGACGTTCTTGTGGGTTGCGCGCAGCGATCCCGGATGTGCCTTCGCGCTCGGATCCTTGCGAGTCTTGGCCAGGCTGGCGATGGTGGTGACGGCGAGGATCACGACGATCACCACCAGGCTCAGATAGGTGTTGACCTCGGGGATGTTCGGGTTGATGTCGACGTGGCCCCAGTGCAGCACCAGCTTCACCCCGATGAACGCCAGGATGATCGCCAGGCCCGTCGACAGGTACACCAACCGATCCAGCAGGCCCTTGACGAGGAAGAACAGCGCCCGCAAACCCAGCAGCGCGAAGGCGTTGGCCGCGAACACGATGTAGGCCTCGGACGTGACGCCGAAGACCGCGGGAATCGAGTCCAGCGCGAACAGCAGGTCGACGCTGCCGATCGCGATCAGCACCGCGAGCATCGGGGTGGCCATCCGGCGGCCCTGCACACGGGTGAGCAGCTTGCCGCCGTCGTAGTCGTCGCTCAGCGGCAGGAACTTCCGCGTCGCCTTGATCATGATGTTGTTCTCGACGTCGGGGTCCTCGTCGCGGTGCCGGAACAGCTGCACCGCGGTCAGGATCAGCAGGATGCCGAAGATCAGGAACATGAACGAGAACAGCGACAGCAGCGTGGCGCCGATCGCGATGAAGATCGCGCGCATGATCAGCGCCAGGATGATGCCGAACGTCAGCACCTTGTGCTGATGCTCCTCCGGCACGGCGAAGGTCGCCATGATGATGACGAAGACGAAGAGGTTGTCGACCGACAGGCTCTTCTCGACGATGTAGCCGGCGAAGTACTGCGTGCCGAAGTCGGTGCCGTAGGTGGCCATGAACCACACACCGAACCCGATGGCGACGGCGATGTAGAACACCGACCACGCGGTCGCTTCCCGGAATCCGACGCGGTGGGGTCGGAGCGCGGCAAGGATCAAGTCGACGGCGAGCAGGGCGACAATCAGGCCGATCGTCACCCCCCAGGTCAGCAGGCTGATCTCGAGCATGCACCCTTTGTACCTGAGAGTCGGCGGTAGATCGGCTGAGAAGCGGGTACCCCGGGTTGCCATCGCCCGACGGCGACGATTGGATGGACGCGGAGGTGACGGGTGGACATCAAGGGCTTGTTCCAATCGTGGCCGGTGTATCGGCAACTCACCGGGGACGACAAACTCGGCCGCGGCAGAGCCGCCCAGTCCCCGCGCTCCCTGACCCTGACTCCCCGCACCGCCGAAGCCGACCACGTCGCACACTCGGTGTGCCCGTTCTGCGCCGTCGGCTGCGCGCAGAAGGTGTACGTCAAAGACGAGAAGGTCGTGCAGATCGAGGGCAATCCCGACAGCCCGATCTCGCGCGGCCGGCTCTGCCCCAAGGGGTCGGCCAGCAAGCAGCTGGTCACCGGGCCGCAGCGGCTGACCACGGTGCGCTACCGCGCCCCCTACGCCACCGAATGGCAGGACCTCGATCTCGAGACCGCGATGACCATGGTCGCCGACCGGGTGCTCGACGCGCGGGAGAAGGGCTGGCAGCAGTTCGACTCCGATCGCAACACGCTGCGCCGCACGATGGGACTGGCCAGCCTCGGCGGTGCCACGCTGGACAACGAAGAGAACTATCTGATCAAGAAGTTGTTCACCGCGCTGGGCGCACTTCAGATCGAGAACCAAGCGCGTATTTGACACAGCGCCACGGTTCCCGGTCTGGGGGCCTCCTTCGGTCGCGGCGGAGCGACGGACTATCAGCAGGACCTCGTCAACTCGGACTTCATCGTCATCATGGGGTCGAACATGGCCGAGGCGCACCCGGTCGGATTCCAGTGGGTGATGGAGGCCAAGGCGCGCGGGGTCAAGGTCGTGCACATCGATCCGCGGTTCACCCGCACCAGCGCGGTCGCCGATCAGCATGTGCCGCTGCGCGCCGGCAGTGACATCGCGTTCCTGGGCGGAGTGATCAACTACATCCTGTCCAACGAGCTCGACTTCCGCGAGTACGTGACGGCGTACACCAACGCGTCGTTCCTGATCGACGAAAACTTCTGCGACACCGAGGATCTCGACGGACTGTTCTCCGGGTACGACGACGAGACCGCCTCCTACGACGCGTCGAGTTGGCGCTATGAGGCCACCGGGTACGACGCCGACAACGTCGGCGAGAAGGAGCGCGCGTCGTCGGATCAGCAAGGGTCCGGTGGCGCGCCGCTCGAAGGCGGCGCCGGCGACATCCCGTCCGACCCGACGCTGCAGCACCCGAGGTGCGTGTACCAGATCCTCAAACGGCACTACGCCCGCTACACCCCGGAGATGGTCGAGCGAGTCTGCGGCGTGCCCGCCGATCAGTTCCTGGCGATCGCCAAGGCGTGGACGGAGAACTCGGGCCGCGAGCGGACCGCCGCGCTGATCTACAGCGTGGGCTGGACGCAGCACTCGGTGGGCGCGCAGTACATCCGTGCCGGCTCGATCATCCAATTGCTGCTGGGCAACATCGGCAGGCCCGGGGGCGGCATCATCGCGCTGCGCGGTCACGCGAGCATCCAGGGCTCCACCGACGTCCCCACGCTGTTCAACCTGCTGCCCGGCTACCTCGCGATGCCCAAAGCCGGCGACGCCACGCTCTCGGACTACCTGGAGCGCATCATGGCGCGCAACCAGAAAGGCTTCTGGCGCAACGCGGATGCGTACATGATCTCGTTGCTCAAGGAGTACTGGGGCGAGCACGCGACGGCCGACAACGACTACTGCTTCGATTACATGCCGCGCATCAACGGCGACCACGGCACCTACCGCACCGTGATGGACATGGTGGACGGCAAGGTGTTCGGCTACTTCCTGCTGGGCCAGAACCCGGCGGTGGGGTCGGCGCACGGACGGCTGCAGCGGCTCGGCATGGCCAACCTCGACTGGCTGGTGGTGCGCGACCTGGTCGAGATCGAGAGTGCGTCGTTCTGGAAAGACGGGCCGGAGATCGAGACCGGGGAGATCTCGCCGCAGACGTGCCGCACCGAGGTGTTCTTGTTCCCGGCCGCCTCGCACGTCGAGAAGGCCGGCACGTTCACCCAGACCCAGCGGATGCTGCAGTGGCGCGAGAAGGCGGTCGAACCGCCCGGCGATGCGCGCTCGGAGCTGTGGTTCTTCTACCACCTGGGCCGCATCCTGCGCGAAAAGCTGGCCGGCTCAACCGATGAGCGCGACCGCCCGCTGCTGGACCTGTCGTGGGACTACAAGATGGAGGGCGACGAGCCCGACGGGGCGGACGTGCTGCGCCGCATCAGCGGCGTCGACCTGTCCACCGACCGTGCGGTCAACGGCTACACCGAGCTCAAGGCCGACGGATCGACGATGTGCGGCTGCTGGATCTACAGCGGTGTGTACGCCGACGAGGTCAACCAGGCCGCGCGCCGCAAACCCCACACCGAGCAGGGGCCCTACGACAACGAGTGGGGCTGGACCTGGCCGATGAACCGTCGCATCCTCTACAACCGCGCGTCGGCCGATCCGCAGGGCAGGCCCTGGAGCGAGCGAAAAGCGTTGGTGTGGTGGGACGCTGAGCACAACGAGTGGACGGGCCACGACGTACCGGATTTCGAGAAGAACAAGGCGCCCGACTACCGGCCGCCCGACGGGGCCGTCGGCGTCGAGGCGCTGCGCGGCGACGATCCGTTCATCATGCAGGCCGACGGCAAGGGGTGGCTGTTCGCGCCCGACGGCGTGCAGGACGGTCCCATGCCGACGCACTACGAGCCCCACGAGTCACCGGTGCGCAACGCGCTGTATGCCCAGCAGGGCAACCCGGCGCGCAAAGTCTATGGCCGAGCGGACAATCCGTCGAACCCGTCACCGCCGGAGGCGCACGGTGAGGTGTTCCCGTTCGTGTTCACCGCGGCACGACTGACCGAGCATCACACCGCCGGTGGCATGAGCAGGCAGCTGCCGTATTTGGCCGAGCTGCAGCCCGAACTGTTCGTCGAGGTGTCCCCGGAGCTCGCCGAGATCCGCGGGCTCACGCACATGGACTGGGCGCACGTGGTGACCAGCCGCGCCGCGGTCGATGCGCGAGTGTTCGTCACCAGCCGGATGCGGCCGCTTCGCGTGGAAGATCACGTGGTGCACCAGATCTGGATGCCGTATCACTGGGGCAACAAGGGCCTGGTCGACGGGGACGTGGTCAACGACCTGCTCGGGGTGGTGGCCGATCCGAACGTGTTCATCCAGGAGAGCAAGGTCTCGACCTGCGACATCCAACCCGGCCGCCGGCCCAGGGGCGCCGCGCTGCTGGAGTACCTGCACCAGTACCGGAATCGGGCGCAGATCACCGCGGAGACCGGTACCGACCTGGACACGACGCAGCCGTCCCGCGACCACACCGAGGAGAGGTGATGGACGTCAACAGTTTCCACGGCCCGCTGGAAGACCCGGCGGGCAACGCCGGATACGCCGACGACCACCCGCCGCGGGTGGGCTTCTTCACCGACACGTCGGTGTGTATCGGGTGCAAGGCGTGCGAGGTGGCCTGCAAGGAATGGAACGAGGTTCCCGAAGACGGTTACAACCTGCTCGGGATGTCGTTCGACAACACCGGCGCGCTGGGCGCCAGTACCTGGCGGCATGTGGCATTCATCGAACAGCCGGCCACCCCGCCCGTCGAGCTCGGCATGCCGGAGTTCCAGCGCCCGGGCGATGCGACGGGACCCGAAGCGCGACAGGACTTCCGGTGGCTGATGTCCTCTGATGTCTGCAAGCACTGCACGCACGCGGGCTGCCTGGACGTGTGCCCGACCGGGGCGCTGTTCCGCACCGAGTTCGGCACCGTCGTCGTCCAGCAGGACATCTGCAACGGCTGCGGATACTGCGTGTCCGGCTGCCCGTACGGGGTGATCGAGCGGCGCGAAGGCGACGGGCGGGCCTGGAAGTGCACGCTGTGTTACGACCGCCTGCACGACGGGCTCGAACCCGCCTGCGCCAAGGCCTGCCCCACCGACTCGATCCAGTTCGGCCCGCTCGACGAGCTGCGCGAGCGGGCAGCGATGCGCGTCAACGACTTACACGAGCAGGGCATCACCGAGGCGCGACTCTACGGCGAGGATCCCGACGACGGCGTCGGCGGTGACGGGGCGTTCTTCCTGTTGCTCGACGAGCCCGAGGTGTACGGGCTACCACCTGACCCGGTGGTGCCCACGCGCGACGCCGGGGCGATGTGGCGCTATGCCGGGATGGCGGCGTCGGCGCTCGTCGGTATCGCCGTGTCTGCGTTCGTGGGACGCGCCTGATGCGCGAGAAGCTCAGCGACACAGACGCCTCGGATCGCAACGCGCAATCCCGGCATCGGCGCGGCGGCCGCGACGACATGGCGGTGCCGCCCGCCGACTTCCGGTCCTACTACGGCCGCCCGATCCTCAAGCCGCCGGCGTGGAACTGGATGATCGCGGCGTACCTGTTCCTCGGCGGGCTCTCGGCCGGGTCGGCACTGCTGGGTGCCGGTGCCGATCTTCGCGGGCTGACCCGCTTGCGCAGGGTGTCGCGGTTGGGCGCACTGGCCAGCATCCTGGCCAGCCTGTACTTCTTGATCGCCGACCTCGGCCGGCCCGAACGCTTTCACCACATGCTGCGGGTGGCCAAGCCGAGCTCGCCGATGAGCATGGGCACCTGGATTCTGTCGGCCTATGGCCCGGGCGCCGGCCTCGCCGCGGCCGCCGAGGTGATGCCGAACCGGCTGCGGCGGTCTCGGCTCGGCAGGATGGTGTCGTGGGCCGCGCGGCCCGCGGGCCTGGAAGCCGCCGCCGTCGCCCCCGGGGTGGCGTCCTACACCGCCGTCTTGCTGTCGCAGACCGCGGTCCCGGCGTGGCGGGAGGCGCACCCGTATCTGCCGTTCGTGTTCGTCGGGTCCGCAGCGGCCAGCGGAGCGGGACTCGGCATGCTGGCCGCGCCGCTGTCGGAGGTCGGACCCGCACGTCGGATGGCCGTCGTCGGAGCGGCGTTGGAGGTGGGCGCCTCGCGCACGATGGAACGCGAGCTGGGGCTCGTCGGCGAGGCCTACACCACCGGACGGGCCCACCGGCTGCGGCAGGCCTCGGAGCTCCTGACCGTCGGCGGTGCCGTCGGCGCGGTGATCTCGGGACAGCGCCGCTGGGCGGTCGCCGCGTCGGGCGCCGCGCTGCTGGCGGGCAGCGTCCTGCAACGCTTCGGGGTGTTCGAGGCGGGCGTGGCGTCGACGAAGGACCCGAAATACGTCGTGGTGCCGCAGCGGGAGCGGCTGGCTCATCGAGAGGTGTAGCGCCGCCGCGAGTGTGCTTCGCGATACGGCCTTCGCGGCGTGTCGCGGATGGCATTGCACAGTCGGGGCAGGCGTAATCGCCCGACGACCGGGCACCAAGGAGTCATGGATTGGGAATGTGCGGTCGTCGGCGGTGGCGCAGCCGGGTTGAGCGGGGCGCTGGTGCTCGGCCGTGCCCGCCGGAAGACGGTCGTCGTCGACGCCGACGATCCGAGCAACCGCGCGGCGGGAGTCATCGGCGGGCTGCTCGGCTTCGACCAACGGCCGCCCGATGAGTTGTACGCGACCGGCAGGGCGGAACTGGACAGGTACCCCAGCGTCGAGTATCGCCGCGGCGAGGTGACGGGGGGCCGAGCCGTCGACAACGGCTATCTGCTCGACCTCGCCGACGGCACGACGATCGCCGCGAAGCGCATCCTGCTCGCATCCGGAATGGTCTACTGCCCACCGCCGCTGCCAGGACTCGAAGAGCTCTGGGGCCATTCGGTGTTCCAGTGCCCGTTCTGCCACGGCTGGGAGATGCGCGACAAGACCTTGGCAGCGTTGGCATCCGGCACACAGGGCGTGCACATGGCGTTGATGCTGCGTGGCTGGAGCGACGACGTGGTGCTGCTGACCGATGGGCGATCGGATCTCGGATCTGAAGACGCCCGGCTGCTCGCCGCCGCCGATATCACTGTCGACGAGCGACGGGTCACCGAATTGCGCAGCGACACCGGTGAATTGACTGAGATCGTGTTCGCCGACGGCTCGCGGCTGCCGCGTCAGGGCCTACTCGTCGAGGCCCCGTTGCGGCAACGATCGCGGTTGGTTGCTGAACTGGGTGCGACGTACACGCCGGGCCCGCTGGGTACCGAGCCGCTGACCATCGACGCGATTCACCGCACCAGCGCGCGCGGCGTGTTCGCCGCCGGCGACGTGTGTACCCAACAACCGCACATCGCCGGGGCGATCGCGTCGGGCTCGGAAGCGGCGATGATCGTCGTCCAGACCCTTCTTGCTGACGAATTCGGTTTGCCCTACCTTCCCGGTGGGTGACCTCGGTAGCGTCGACCGATGACCTGGACACTGGACCCCTCGTACGGCGAACTGCTGCTCACCACCGGGGTCACCGGGCCGGCGTCGGCGATGGGACACCGCCTGACGATCGCGATGACGGCCTGGCAGGCAACGGTGACCTGGGCCGGCGATCAGCCGACAGCGGTGGAGCTGACCGTCGACGTCGACTCCCTGCAGGTGCTGCGAGGCGACGGCGGGGTGAAGGGCCTCACCGGTGTGGAGAAGTCGCTGGCCCGCTCGAACGCGCTGAAAAGCCTGGACGCCGAGCGATTCCCGCAGATCCGGTTCTCGAGTTCGGACATCGATGCGATCGACGGCGGCTATCGGCTCTCGGGCACGCTGGAGATTCACGGGCGGACGCGACCACGCTCGGTGGACCTGCATGTGGAGGAACTGTCGCAGGCATGGCGCATGACGTGCACTGAGACGGTCAGCCACGCTGACTTCGGCGTCAAGCCCTACTCGCTGATGATGGGGGCGCTCAAGGTGGCCGACGACGTGGCGGTCTCGTTCACCGCCGAGCATCCCAAGGACTGAGCGCTTCGGGTGATCTACGCGACATAATTTGCGAGCCAACCCTCCCCCAGGGGTAGAGTTCAACCCGGCCCGCTTTCTCCTGCGCGGTCGGTACGCCCTTCGGGCTGGTGCGAAAACCGGCTTTAGACAACGTTTTCCGCTTCGCGAGAGGATCGTCGATGAGCGCTGCGCTCGACACGCCCACGCCACAACAACAGCAGTCCGTGCTGGCCGCGCTGCGGTCGCCGCGTCGACTCCGCACCGAGGTGCTGGCGGGACTGGTGGTCGCGTTGGCGTTGATCCCCGAGGCCATCTCGTTCTCCGTCATCGCCGGCGTCGACCCCAGGGTCGGCCTGTTCGCATCCTTCACGATGGCCGTCACCATCGCGATCGTCGGCGGCCGACCCGCGATGATCTCCGCTGCCACCGGTGCCGTCGCACTGGTCGTCGCCCCGCTGGTACGGAGCCACGGACTCGACTATCTGATCGCGGCCGTGATCCTGGCCGGCGTCGTGCAGATGGTGTTCGGGGTGCTCGGCGTCGCGCGCCTGATGCGGTTCGTGCCGCGCAGCGTGATGGTCGGCTTCGTCAATGCGCTGGCGATCCTGATCTTCCTCTCGCAGATGCCGCACCTGCTGGGGGTGCCCTGGCTCGTCTACCCGATGGTGGCCGTCGGCATCGCCGTGATCGTCGCGCTGCCGAAGCTGACGACCGCGATACCTGCCCCGCTGGTCGCGATCGTCGCCCTGACCGCGGCCGCCGTCGCCGCCGGGTGGAACGTTCCCACCGTCGGCGACGAAGGTCAGCTGCCGTCGAGCCTGCCGAGCCTGCTGATGCCCGACGTGCCTCTCACGGTGGACACGCTGCGGATCATCGCGCCGTACGCCCTGACCATGGCGCTGGTCGGACTCCTCGAATCGCTGATGACCGCGAAACTCGTCGACGACATCACCGACACGCACTCGGACAAGTCCCGCGAAGCCGTCGGGCAGGGGGTGGCCAACGTCGTGACCGGATTCTTCGGCGGCATGGGCGGGTGCGCGATGATCGGCCAGACCATGATCAACGTGAAGGTCAGCGGTGCACGCACGCGGATCTCCACGTTCCTGGCCGGCAGTTTCCTGCTCGCCCTGGTGGTGGGCCTCGGCGACGTCGTGGCGCGGATTCCGATGGCGGCTCTGGTCGCGGTCATGGTGATGGTGTCGGTCGCCACGCTGGACTGGCACAGCATTGCGCCGAAGACGTTGCGCCGCATGCCCAAGAGTGAGACCTTCGTGATGCTGGTGACCGTCGCCGTCACCGTCGCCACCGACAACCTGGCCCACGGGGTGGCCGTCGGAACCCTGGCGGCCATGGTGTTGTTCGCCCGCCGGGTGGCCCACTTCACCGAGGTCGACACCGTCGACGACGCTGCCGACGACACCAAGGTCTACACCGTCACCGGAGAACTGTTCTTCGCATCCAGCAACGACCTGGTGTACCAGTTCGACTACGCCGGCGACCCGGACAACGTCGTCATCGACATGAGCAGGGCGCACATCTGGGACGCGTCGACCGTCGCCACGCTCGACGCCATCACGACCAAGTACGCGGCGAAGGGCAAGACGGTCACCATCGTCGGGATGAACGACAACAGCGCCGAACGCCATGCGCGACTGTCGGGGCAGCTGTCCGGAGCGCATTGATGCCGGACGGGGTGTGGCAGATCGGAGAGGTCGCGGCGCGTACCGAGTTGTCCATCAAGACCATTCGGCACTATGGCGAGGTCGGGCTGGTGGTTCCGTCGGCGCGCTCTGCCGGTGGGTTCCGGCTCTACACCGCGCACGACATCGATCGGCTGCTCGCGATCCGGCGGATGAAGCCGCTGGGTTTCACCCTCGACGAGATGCGGCACCTGCTCTCGGCGTTGGACACCGTCGCATCGAACGACGCGAGTGCTGCGGATCTGGAGAGCGCCCGGGCCTACCTGGCCGACTGCCATGCGCGAGCCGTACAGGCGTGTGAGATGTTGACACGGCAGCTGAGCTACGCCGCGGAACTCACCGAGCAGCTGGCGGATTTCTCGCGATAGCGCCGCGAGTGTGCGACGCGATACGGCCGCGGCGGCGTGTCGCGGATGGCGATGTACAGTCGCGGCGAGTCACGATGCCGGCGGCGGCTCTCGCTTGGTGATGAGTTCCTCGCCGCGGTCGTAGTCCTCGTCGGCGTTGTAGGTGAGCACCCCGACGGTGGCGCCGTCGGCGGTGTACCAGACGGTGAAGCCGTCGTCGTGCTCGACCAACCGACTCTGGTCGTACCCGTCGCCCCAGGCATGGTATTTCACGTCGGCATCGCCGATCGTCGTCCAAAAGCCCGGTACGCCAGACCATGTCGCGTCGTCTTCGCCGGCGGCAGATGCGCCGGCCACCTCACCCTGATCGGCGGCATCCTGCCAGTGCTCGATCGGCAACGCCCGCCCGGCACCGGCGTTGACCGCGACGGCGACGTCGCCGGCCGCATACACCCCGGGCGCACTCGAGCGCATGTGCTCGTCGACCAGCACACGACCGTCCTGCATGGTCAGTCCCGCGGCCTCGGCGAGGGCACTGTTGGGCGTCACACCCGTGGCCGCCAGGACGACGTCGGCGGTCAGCACGTCGCCGTTGTCGAGGCGGACGGACCGGCCGTCGATCGAGTCGACCTTCGCGCCGCCGACATACCGGGCGCCTGCCTGCTCCACCAGCTGACGAAGGCGCTGCCCGGCCTCGTCGCCGAGACGCTTGGCCTGCGGTACCGGATCGGGTGCCACCAGGGTCACCGACAGTCCCCGCATCGCCATCGATGCCGCAGCCTCGCAGCCGATGAAGCCCGCACCGATCACCACGGCCGTCGTCGCCGCGCCCACCGCGGCGCGCAGCGTCTCGGCGTCGTCGAGCGAGCGCAGCTGCAGTGCCTGTTCCCCGCCGGGCACGGGAAGCGGAGACGGGCTCGCGCCACAGGCGAACACCAACGCGTCGTAGGCGTAGCGCTGTCCGCCGGCGACCACGACGCGCTCGTCGACGTCGATGCTCTGCACGTCGGCGTCATGGACCACCTCGACGGCGTGCTCGTCGAACCACTCTCGGGGGTGCATCTCGACGTCGTCGGTCTCTCCGCGCAGGAAGTCCTTGCTCAGCGGCGGCCTGCTGTACGGATGCCGACCGTCGGCAGTCAGGATGCGAATGGGACTGTCGGGACGGCGATCGCGGTAGGCCTCGGCGGCGCCGAGACCTGCCGGACCGCTTCCGATGACGAGCAAGCCGGGGTCAGACACCGGCGATGTGTACCCGCCGGCCGGCCGATTACACCTTGCTGCCGCAGAGCGTCACAAAGACGGCAGCACGGCCTGCCAGAACAGGTGTGCCACAGAGTCGTTGACGAAGTTGCTGTGTGCCCCGGACAGTCGATCCCCACCCGTGATGACGGCGTCGGCGTCGGCGTTGTAGATCCCGCCGCGGACGAACCCGTACTGGTGGCGGACATCCTCGTCGATTCGCAGGTCCTCCGCCGACCCGGTGCCCTGGATGCCGTAGCTGCCGATCCCGCCCCACTCGGGCAGGTCTCCGGGACCCAGCGTGTGATCGCGACCGATGCGTGCGCCCAGCGGGTACCAGGTGCCGACCGCCTTGTCGTGGGACGAGCGGGTGGTCGCCACGGCACCCCGGACCGCGGGCGGCTGCGCCCGAACCGCCCGATAGAACCCGGGACCGAAAGGGGCGTAGGGGATCTGGTCGGCGAAGGACCACAGCGACATCGCGCCCTGCACCAGGAACAGGGTGTCGACGGGCCGAGGTAGCGGATCGGTCCGCACGCCACCGGACACCGGGCCGGCCACCGCGGCGGTCATGACGATGCAGCCGAAGCTGTGGCCCATCAGATGAAGCCGGGCCGACGGTGCTGCGATCTGCAGATCGCGTAGCACCCGGTGGACGTCGCGCTCGCCGACCACGCGGGCCCGCTTCTTCATCGTCCAGAACGACAGCTGACGCACCGGGGCCAGGATGATGTCCCTGGCCGAGGCGAGCAGGCCGTCGCCCAGGACGCCCGGGTTGCCGGTGGCAGGGCCTGCGGTGCGCAACTCGGCGATCCACTGCTGCGCGGTGTCCTGCGGGGAGAACTCGGGCAGGTCGGCGCCGGGCGCGGCCTCCGGGCTCCCGTCGGACAGATCGCCGGCTGCGAACAGCCGGCGGTAGTCCGCCTCGAGTTCCGCAGGCATCTGGCCACTTTGAATCTGCAGCGCGGTGATCTCGTCGTCGGCGACCGCGGTGATGCGCTCCAATGCCGCGAGGGCCTCAGGTGAGGTCGCGATCCGGTCGGCATAGCGCTCGACGAGGCCGGAGGTGTCCATCGCGGCTTCCTCAGCCAGCGCGTCGTCGTCGGCGCCGAGGGTCGCCCTGGCGGGTCCCTCGTCGCCCCAGGGCAGGCTGGGCCAGTGCACCCCGACGATCAACGGGGTGAACCCGGGCACCTTGGTGGCGACCAGGGCCCGGTCGGCGTCCTGCTGTGCCACCGTCGGAAACCATCTGCCGTACTGCTCCAGCGCGGCAGTGACGTCCCCTTTCCAGCCGTGGCTGGCGATGAAGATGTCGGTCACGCCGGTGCGCACCGCCTCGACGATCGCGGTGCTGAGCAGCGTGCCGTCGTGCTCTGCCTGCTCCACCCCGTCTCTGCCGATCTCGAGCAGGTAGTAGTGCGGGTCGACGGAATCGATGAACGGCATGACCGGTCCTGTCAGGTCTGGGCCGCGGCGACGGGCGGCGTGATCTGGGTGGTGACATCGCAGTGCGACGAGTACAGCAGTCCGAGCGGATTGTTGTTGTGCTGCAGGAACTCCAAGCGCACGTCGCGCAGCGCCCGGCCGACCTCGGCCCCGTCGAGCAGCCGGTCGAGGAAGTTCTCCGCCCAGCGGATCGCGAACAGCACCGGCGTCGAGCACTCGGTGCCGATCACGCCGCGCGCTCCCTTCGACAGGAAGTACGGCACGAAGCCGTCGTAGAAGCGGGGCGAGAGATCGGCCGACTCGCACGCATTGAGCACGATCAGGGGCCGACCGGCGAGGGGAATGTCGTCGGGTGCGTCGTTGGTGAGGTCCGCGAGTGTGGCGAAGGTCGAGCGGTCGATCTGTGAGCCCATGATGATGGCCGATTGCTGCGGGTCGGCGTCATTGGTCTTCGCGTGGCAGTAGAAGTACGTCACCTTGTCGCGCGTGGAGTCCGCGGCCAGCGCGCTGACGACCTCGGCGCGATCAGACCGGGTGATCACCGAGACGCACCGCCGCGACACCGCGAGATCGGCGCATCGCTTCCGATGTTCGGCCACCTGATCGACCGCCGCCTCGCTGACGACGGGATTGATGTTCAGTCCCAGCGTCAGGTCGGGCAGGCTGTCGATCTCCGGATCGTCGTCGGCGGGCATCCGCTGAAAAGGCAAGAGCTCCACGATGTGTCGCATGCCGAGGAACCTGTCCCAAGTCAGCGCGTCGTCGTCGTCGATGTCGCCGAGGTAGAGCATCGACCAGGGGACGGGTACCTGACGGGCCACGATCTGCACCGTCAGCATCACATCGGGCTCTGCGACGTGGCGGGCCAACCAGTCGCCGATCGATCGGAGGTCGTCACCGCCCCCGGCGGGCCGGAACAGCTGGCGGTAGAGCAGCCGCCCGGCCCGGGCCAAGCGCTTCAGGGCCTGCCGCTGCACCTCCGCGGGGATGTCGATGTGCTCCAAGAACACCTGGCTGCCGCCGTACACGTCCGTGACGACGGCCGCCAGTTCGGCCCGGGCGTGGCCGGCCGCCGCGGCGAGTGCGTCGACGGTCAGCGGCATCGGCGCATCGAACGTGAACGGCCCGATGGCACTGCACAGGAATGTGTCGCCGGCCGGGCGGATCACCAGGCCGATGTCACGCGACTTGAGCACCGTCGCCGACGAGGCAGGGCGTCCCTCGGTCGTCGCCGTGAATTCACCCGGAGTCCCTACGGGACAGTGCAATTGCAGCTGCGTGAGGAAGTTGCCATCGCAACTGACCGTTGCGGTGAGCGTGGCGGCGCCCGCTCGACGGGGCGACACGTCGAAGCGTGCCTTGCCACGCGAGGGACCCGCCTTGGGCAGCTGCAGCGGACGCTGGGCCTGCCCCAGGATCTCGAAGTCCTCCGATGCCACCTGGACGGTGAGCTCGCGGAACGGCTCGTCGGTATCGGCGAACACCGCGACCAATGGGCCGTTGCCGCTCAACGGCTTACGCTCGGTGTCGACGTCGATCGCCACCGAATACGGCACGCCCACCTCGAGCGGCTGGCTCAGATCGTGGTCCTCGATCTCGGCGTTGACGAACCGCTCGCTCGGCGGTGGCGCAGCTGTCGGCGGTGCCGGTAGCGGATCTGCCGCCACGGGTTCCGGAAGGCTCGGTGCGTCGAACCCTTCGCCGATGAGGTCCTGCAATTCCGCATCGATCGTCAGGTCGATCGGGGGGTCGGCGAACACGACGGTCGTGGGAACGCCGATCTGCCGCCCCAGCACGATGGGATCCACCGGCGGCGGCTGCAGCGCCAACCGTTGCAGGGTGTCGAGCTGCCGCGCGACCGATTCCGGGAGAGCAGCACCGGACGGGTACCGCGCCGTCAGCTCGCGAACCTTCTCGCTCGTCGGCACCGCCCCCACCGCGGCGATGATGTCGATGAGCGCGCGCAGCCGGGCCGCCTCCGTGGCACCCAGCGGTCCGGACGGCATCCGTGCGAGCAAGTCATCGACGAGCCGGCGTGCTTCGTCGGCCGGCAGCCCGCTCAGCGCTTCGATGTCGGCGGCGCGGACGTGCTCTGGCCAGCCGGCGAGGATGCGCTGCGCTGCTGATGTCGCTTCGGTGCCCACCGAGACCCCCTGTTCGACGGTGCGCATACGGGAGTCATCGTGCAGACCGCTGACGTGCACGTCAAGAGGGGTGCGGCATGCCTACGTCGCCGAGTGTGAAAGGGAATCCGGCCGAGGCGGCGTGTCGCGGATGACATCGCACACCCGCGCACACGCCCGCCGGGTTGCTAGCGCTGGTGCGACCGGCCCCCGGCACTCGCGGGACGGCGCGAGCGCCGGCGTCCGGAGCCCGGCGAGCGCCGCGGCGCAGCCTGGGTCGCCGGACGGGAGGTCGCGACCACACGCTCGACCGGGGCCCGGTACGGCGCGACCTCACCGGCCACCTTCTGCACCGCCTCGGAGTCGGCCGTCACCTGCTGAGGCGAGACCTGGATACCCGCCCGACGCAGCAAAGCCTGTGTCTCCCTGCGCTGTTCGGGCAACACCACCGTCACCACGTCACCGGCGCTGCCGGCACGCGCGGTCCGGCCGGACCGATGCAGGTACGCCTTGTGCTCGGCGGGCGGATCGATGTGCACCACCAGTTCGATGTCGTCGACGTGCACGCCGCGGGCGGCGATGTCGGTGGCGACCAGCACGCGGACCTCACCGGAGCTGAACGCGGCGAGGTTGCGATCGCGTGCCGGCTGAGACAGGTTGCCGTGCAGGTCGACCGACGGGATGCCGGCCTCGGTGAGCTGCTTGGCCATCTTGCGGGCGTGATGCTTGGTGCGCATGAACAGGATTCGACGCCCGGTGCCCGACGCCAGCCGGTGCACCAGGTCCTTCTTGTCCTGCGGACCGGAGACATGGAAGACGTGGTGCGTCATCGCCGGCACGTGCGACTCCGGGCTGTCGACCGAGTGCAACACCTCGTTGCGCAGGAAGCGCTTCACCAGTTTGTCGACGCCGTTGTCCAGCGTCGCGGAGAACAGCAGCCGCTGACCGTCGGCCGGGGTGGCGGCGAGGATGCGGGTGACGCCGGGCAGGAAGCCCAGATCGGCCATGTGGTCGGCCTCGTCGATGACCGTGACGGCCACCTGGTCGAGGCTCACCAGCTTCTGCTTCATGAGGTCTTCGAGCCGGCCCGGGCAGGCCACGACGATGTCGACACCGGCCTTGAGCGCCTGCACCTGGCGGTGCTGCGAGACGCCGCCGAAGATCGTGGTGACCGTGAGGTCGTTCACAGCTGCCAGCGGCGCGAGGGTGGCCGAGATCTGGGTGGCCAGTTCGCGCGTCGGCGCGAGGACCAGGCCCGTCGGATGCGACGGGCGGCGCTTGCCGCCGGCGAGACGGCTCACCAGGGGCAACGAGAAGGCGAGGGTCTTACCGCTGCCGGTCTTGCCGCGGCCGAGCACGTCACGGCCGGCCAGGGTGTCGGGCAGCGTCTCCTGCTGGATGGGGAACGGGGCGGTGATCCCGCGCGCGGTGAGCGCGTCGATGAGGGATCGGGACACGCCGAGATCGGCGAAGGTCTTGTCGCTGGTCAACTTTCGAGTGCCTTTCAGGCATTGGTGTGCCGAGCCGGCGCAGTATCGGGCGCGGTCCTCAACACAGGGTGGCGAGAGTGCCGGTGGGCACAATCGATCGCCGTGACACGAGCTGTGTGGGTCCACGGGCCATCAGGCGGGGCGGCCTGGCAACGGTGCCGGCGCCACTGTCGATGACGAGCGTTTCACGACGCATCGGCCTGGTGAGAACCGGCCGACGTGTCACCACCCTACCGCACGCGACAGGATGGCCACAGAAAGGGGACGGACCGCGCGAGCTGACCGGTCAGCCCTGCGCTCCCAGCGCCAGTAGCGACACCAGGTCGTAGGCCACGTGCGCGGCCGCCACCCCGGTCATCTCGGCGTGGTCATAGGCGGGAGCCACCTCGACCACGTCGGCACCCACCAGGTTCAGCCCGCGGAAGCCGCGCAGGATCTCCAGCAGCTCGCGGCTGGTGATGCCGCCGGCTTCCGGCGTGCCGGTGCCCGGCGCGTGCGCGGGGTCGAGAACGTCGATGTCGATGGACACGTAGACCGGGCGGGTGCCCACCCGGGTGCGCAGTCGGTCGATGACCTCCCGCACCCCCTGGTAGTACACGTCGGCCGACGTGAGGATCCCGAAGCCGAACCGGCGGTCGTCGTCGAGGTCCTTCTTCCCGTACAACGGGCCGCGGGTGCCGACGTGGCAGAGCGCCTCGGTGTCGAGGATGCCCTCCTCGACGGCGCGGCGGAACGGGGTGCCGTGGGTGTAGGCAGCCCCGAAGTAGGTGTCCCAGGTGTCGAGGTGGGCGTCGAAGTGCACGAGCGCGACGGGCCCGTGCTTGGCTGCGGCGGCGCGTAGCAGCGGCAGCGCGATCGTGTGATCGCCGCCGATCGTGACCAATCTCGTGGCGTCGGCCGTCAGCTGGGCGGCCGCCCCCTCGATCGTCTCGATCGCCTCGTCGATGTTGAACGGGTTCACCGAAATGTCTCCGGCGTCGGCGACCTGCACCAGCTCGAACGGGGACACGTCCATCGCCGGGTGGTAGGGCCGCAGCAGGCGCGACGCCTCACGAACGTATGTGGGGCCGAAACGGGCGCCGGGGCGATAGGACACCCCGGAGTCGAACGGCACTCCGGCGACGACGATGTCGGCGCACGTCACCTGATCCAGCCGCGGCACTTTCGCGAACGTCGCCGGTCCGGCATAGCGGGGGGTGACGGACGCGTCGACGGGTCCGACGGGCATAGCTCAATCCTCCGAGACGATAGGGGTGTTGGCGGCGGGCCCGGCGGGCACCAGCCGGGGGCCTTCGGGACCGAACACGTCGGCGGGTTCCGGGAACAGCCGCAGCGCAAGCGGATACAACACCGCGGCCAGCCCCAGGCCGACGGGGATGCTCAGATCGACTCCGGCGGCGAGATCGCCCAGCGGTCCGACGAATTGGCCGGGTGAATTGACGAAACAGATCGACAGCGCCGCTGCGACCAGCCAGGCCCCGAGCCCTCGCCAGTTCCAGCCGTGGCGAAACCAGTAGCGACCGCCGCGCTGGCGCCGGTTGAACACCTGCAACGCATCCGAGTCGTACCACCCGCGCCGGGTGAACCAGCCCAACATCATCACCACCATCCATGGCGCCGTACACGTGACGATCAGCACCGCGAACGTCGAGATGCTCTGCACCACGTTGAACGCGAAGCGTCCGACGAAGATGAACACGATCGCCAGCGTGCCGATGAACACGGTGGCCTGTACCCGGCTGAAGCGCGGGAACACACTCGAGAAGTCCAGCCCCGTGCCGTAGAGCGCGGTGGTGCCGGTCGACATGCCGCCGATCAACGCGATCAGACACACGGGGACGAAGTACCACCCCGGGGAGACCGTCAACAGGCCGCCGACATAGTCACCGCCGTCGATGAATTCCGGTGCGGTGGTGGCGACGACGGTCGCGGTGACGAGTCCGAAGAGGAACGGCACCAGGGTGGCGAGTTGCGCACCGAACGCGGCGAGCATCGGCTGCCACGAGGGGGTGTCGCGGGGGATGTAGCGGGCCCAGTCGCCGAGGAAGGCCCCGAAGCTCACCGGGTTCGACATCACGATCAACGCCGCGCCGACGAACGACGGCCAGTACAGCGGATCGCCCGCGGACACCGTGCCGGCGTAGCCCGGATCGAACGTTCCGCCGAAGGCGAAGATGCCCGCCAGGAACAGCACGGTGGCGGCGATGACGGCGATCTTATTGACCAGCAGCATGAATCGGAAGCCATAGATGCACACGACCAGCACCAGGAGGGCGAACACGCCGTAGGCGACAGCGACGGCGAGGTCGTTGTCCGGCAGTCCGATCGCGCGGTGGGCGCCACCGACGAGAACGTCTCCCGACGTCCACACCGAGATCGAGAAGAACGCCACCGCTGTCAACAGCGACAGGAAGGAGCCGACGACGCGGCCGTGCACGCCCAGGTGCGCCGACGAGGACACCGCGTTGTTGGTGCCGTTGCGCGGGCCGAACAGCGACATCGGCGCGAGGATCGCCGCGCCCAGCAGCAGACCCGCCAATGTCGCGAGCAGGGCGTCGCGGAACGACAACCCGAAGATGATCGGGAAGGTGCCCAGCACCACGGTGGCGATCGTGTTGGCGCCGCCGAAGACGAGCCGGAACAAGTCGAGGGGACCGGCGGTGCGCTCGTCGTCGGGGATGGGCTCGACGCCGTGGACCTCGACTTCCGTGGCTTTCGGTGGGGCGGCGCGGTTAGTGGCGGGGGTCGAGGTCATGTCTGGCTCCTCATGGTGTGGTGAGGGCCACGCTAAGGCCACCCGTTCAGCGGCGCAATCGCATCGCTCGTCTATAATCGACCGCCTGTCATGATATGCCGGCAGACAGTGTAAAAAACGTCATAGCTGGCAGAATCACCTGCTATTGGCGCACGGTGTGCTCAGGCAGTGAGGCGGAAAAATCGTGGACGATGTGGACGGCGCGATCGTCAGCTTGCTCGAACAGGACGGCCGGCTGACACATCTCGACATCGCCGCGGCGGTCGGGCTGTCCCGCTCCGCAGCGGCGACCAGAGTGCACCGGCTACTCAGCACGGGGCAGGTCGTGATCCGCGGCGTGGTACATCCCTCGGTACTCGGTCGCGGTGCACTCGCGCATCTCGGCATCGTCGTGTCGGGCCGGGCCGCGCCGATCGCTCGTGCGCTCGCCGAGCGCACCGATGTCGCGTTCCTGTCGTTGACCAGCGGGGCTCACGGGATCGTCGCCGAGCTGCGGGCGGGTTCGATGAGCGACATCGATCGAGCCATCGGGGAGGTGCGGGCCGTCGCCGGGGTCGTGAGCGTGGACACGCTCTCGTACGTCGACGTGGTGCGCGATGTGATCGGACCTGTCGGCGAAGTCGGTGTCACCGTCGACGACGTGGACCGCCTGCTGCTGCGCGCGTTGCAGGAGGATGGCCGCGCCTCCTACGTCGATCTCGCTGCTGCCGTGGGTCTTTCGCCCGCAGGCGCGAGGCGGCGCATGGTGCGGTTGGTGGAGAACAACGTCGTGCGCGTCGGTGCGGTGGTGCGGCACTCAGGGCAGGACCGCCAAAGCGCGCTGGGGCTGGGGATCCGGCTGGCCGGCGCGCCTGATTCCGTGGTCACCGCACTGCGCGCGATGCCCGCGGCGATCTTCGTCGCACGGGTGCTGGGGCGGTGCGACGTGCTCGCCACGGTGCGGGCGTTCTCGGCGGCCCAATTGGTGGATGTCGTCGACGAGGTCAGGAATCTGGCCGGCGTCGCTGCCGTGGAGAGTTGGGTGCACCTCGACGTGGTCAAGGAGAACTACGCGTCGGGATTCCCGGAGTGAGTGCGGAGTCGGCCCATCCTCAGCGACACTGTCGGTGGTTGGTGAGGTGGGCTCGGTATCCGCCGACACTGTCGCTCGGGGTGGGCCGGCGAGAAGGTTGCGTCAGCGCAGCGTCGCCAGCACGTCGTCGACCTCGTCCTGCGTCGTGGCCCAGGAACACACCAGGCGCCACACCGGCTCCCCGAGATCGGGCTGGTGCACCTGATAGTGCGCCGAGAGCCGTTCTGCCGCAGCGGGCGTCAGCCGGACGAACACTTCGTTCGCCTCCACGGGCGAGGCCAGGCTGAGGCCGAGACCCTCGAGCCCGGCGGCGAGTGCGCCGGCCATCGTGTTCGCGTGCGCCGCGGAGCGAAGCCACAGATCGTCGGAGAGCAGCGCCAGGAACTGCGCCGCAACGTAGCGGTGCTTGCTGGCCAGATGGCCGATCTGCTTCTGCACGAAGCTGATTCCCGGGAAGTGCTCGGGCCGGCGTACCAGGATCGCATCGCCGAACAGCAAGCCGTTCTTGGTGCCGCCGACGGTCACGATGTCCGCGTCGCCGACCGCGTCGATCGGCGAGACCTGCTGGCTCGCAATGGCGTTGGCGACTCGGGCGCCGTCGACGTGGACGAGCAGCCCGAGGTCGTGCGCGTGGTCGACGAACCCTTTGATGGCCGGCGCCGACCACACCCGGCCGTTCTCGGTCGACTGTGTGATGGTCACGATGCGCGGCTGCGAATGGTGCACCGGGCCCCGGCGGGTCACCCGGCGATCCAGCTCATCGGTCGCGACGATGCCATCGGTGCTCGGCAACCGCGTCAACTGCGCACCGGAGAGCCGCACCGGTCCGCCGGCCTCGTCGAGCAGCACGTGCGCGACGTCGCTGCACAGGATCTCGTGCCACGGCTGCACCGCCGCACTCAGCGCGATGATGTTCGCGGCCGTGCCGGTGAACGCGTACAACACCTCGGCGCCGGGGGAGTCGAAGGTCTCCCGCAGCGCAGCGGCGCCCTGCGCGGTCACGTCGTCGTCGCCGTAGGACGGTGCCGGCCCGGTGTTGGCGCGAACCAGCGCGTCGAGGACCGTCGGGTGCGCGGGTGCGGCGTTGTCGGACGCGAAGGCAGCAGAGATCGGCACGCTCGCCATTGTGCCCCCGGGTCAGCGGGTGGCGAGCCAGGCGAAGAACTCCTCGGCGCAGAACACCGGCTTGCCGTACTCGGCCGCCTTGCGCGCCTTGCCCGACTGCGTGCCCACCTCCGCCGTCACGAGCACGTCGCACCGGGTCTTCGACACCGTCTTGACCGGGACCAGACCGGCGTCGGCGGCCAGCGCCTCCATCTGCGGGCGCTCGACGATGCGCCCCGTCGGATCCTGCGCGGTGCCGGTGAAACAGATGCGCGTTCCCGCGGCGAGCACGGCGCCGATGGCGGGTTCGTCGGCCTCGGTGGCGATGTCCGAGGTCAGGTCGACGCCCAGCAACTCGGAGGCCGACCGCAGCCGTGCCCGCACGTCATCGGGCACGCGCATCCCGGCGATGGCGCGGCGCAACTGGTCGGCGATCGTCTGGCGGGCCGCTGGTTCCCACGTGGCGTCCCACGTCGATTCGGCACCCGACGCAGGCCGCGCACCCAGCAGCACCGCCCCGACGTCGCGGCTGATCCGCAGCAGTGCCGACAACCCCGGCAGATGCTCGGCAGCCGGCGTCGGCACCGACGCATCCCGACTGACCAGCAGCCCGGCCGACTCGACCGCATCGGGCTCGTCGAACGCCGTCGTCCCGTCCGAGTTCGCGGTGTCCCGGTGGGCCTGGATCGCCGCTTGCGCCCGCTGCAGCGCGGAGCGTCCCGTGACGCGCGTCCCCCGGAGATCGACACCCAACGGCATCGCGGTGACGAAGCCGAGGCGCTTGAGCTCGAAGTCGATCAGCCCGAGTTGCTCGTCGACCCCGGGGCCGACCGGGGTGAATCCGGCGAGCATCGGCGCGATCACCGCCCACGCCTGCCGCAGCGTCGGAGCCAGCAGCACGTCCGCCACCGTGATGCCGTAGGCGGCCCGCGCGTCGGCCAGATCGCGCTGCGGGTTGATCAGCGTGGTCACCGCGGTACCGTCGTCGAACGCCACCGCCAGCTCCACCGGCCGCGGCCGCGACATCCGGCCCTCGTCCCCGACCGTCAGCATCCCGAACGCACAGAACCGGCGCGCTGCCGTGCCGTCGCCGCCACCGCGAAGGAACCGGGCGATCCGCCGATCGGTCTTCAGATCCTTCGGCAGCACAGGCCTTTTCAGGACCAGTCCGGCCAGCGAGGTGCACCGGCTCAGCGCCACGTACAACTGCCCGGTGGAGAACATGCCGCCCGTCAGGTCGACGACCACGCGGTCGAGCGTCTGCCCCTGGCTCTTGTGGATCGTGATCGCCCACGCCAGCTTGAACGGCAGCTGCGTGTAGGAGCCGATCACCTCGCGGCTCAGCGACCCGCCGTCGAGCACCGGCCTGGTGGCCTCCCAGCTGAACGGTGCCACGTCGGCGCAGGAGCCGTCCGGGAACTCGACCTCGACGACGGCGCCGTAGCGGTCGTAGCCGACTCCGACCACGCGGCCGATGCTGCCGTTGACCCAGCGATCGGACTGGTCGTTGTTGAGCATCATGATCTGGGCGCCGACCTTGAACCGCAGCGTCTCCTCGACCGGGGGGTCGAACAGGCTCAGATCGCCGGATGTGCGCGCCTGATGGACGAATTCGTCCCCGGAGAGCCTCTCGAGCTGTTGCCGGTTGCGCGCCGTCACCAGACGGTTGGTGGGGGCCAGGGTCAGCCAGAACTCGTCATCGGGCGGCACGAAGTCCTTGTCGGCGCGCGCGTTGAGCTGCTCCTGAGCGTGGCCGAGGAGAACACCCTCGCGAATCTCGTTGAGAATAGCGGTCATTCGATCATCGCCGAGCTGACGGAACACCGTGGTCAGCGAGACTGTCGGGAAGTCCTCCCGGCGGAACGAGCGAGCCGAGAAGAAGTAGGGCGTCTCGTAGGTGGTTTCGAAGAAGCCGGTCTCGTGCTCGCTGACCACCGGCGGCAGCTGATACAGATCGCCGACGAGCACGATCTGCACGCCGCCGAACGGGGTGCCCGGCGCGGGACCGAACCGCGACAGCGCCGCGGCGATCATGTCGAAGACGTCGGCGCGCACCATCGACGCCTCGTCGATGATCAGCGTCTGCAGCGACGCCAGCGTCTTGGTGAAGCGGCCGGGCCGGTAGTCGCCGCCGCGCACGTCGGCCAGCGTCGTCGTGGCCCGGAACCCGAACAGCCGGTGAATGGTGTAACCGTCGACGTTCAGCGCCGCGATGCCCGTCGGCGCCACCACCACGACGCTGCGATCCGTGTCGGCCAGGAAGCGGCGGATCAGCGTCGACTTGCCGGTACCGGCCTTGCCGGTGAGGAACACGTGCCCGCCGCCGGCGAGCCGGTCGAGCGCGTGGCGGAACTCGTCGGTCAGGACGATCACGGCTTGGACCGCCAGGCCCGCCAGCCGCGGTGCGCGGCATATGCCCCGGCGCCCGCGGTCACACACCACACAGCGATCGCGGCGATGAGCAGCGGCGCCGAGAACGAGCCGAGGGTCGAGCCCAGCGCCGTGTACGCGAACGCCTTCGGCGCCGAGCCGATCAGCGCGCCGGCCGCCATCTGCCACACGGGCACACCGAACGCGCCGAACGTGTAGGACGCCAGCGCATCGTTGATGCCCGGCACGAACCGCTGCCCGACCACCGCCCACAGCCCGCCGCGCCGGATCAGCGCGTCCACCCGTGCCGAACGCTCCGGCCCCAGCAGGGCGTGGGCGCTGTTCCGCCCGGCGCGCCGCCCCGCCACGGACGTCAACACCGCCGAGCCGACGGTGGCACCCAACGTGACGAACGTGCCCAGCACCGGGCCGAACAGGAACCCGCTGCCGCCGGCCAACAGCGGGCCCGGCACCAGCACCGCGCCCAGAACCGAGGACACCGCCACGTACACCAGCGGCGCCAGCGGGCCGGCCGATTCCACCACCGCGCGCACCGTGGCCACGTCGATGACCTGCCGGATCGCGGTCAGGTAGAACAACGCGCCCAGGACAGCGACGAACAGCGCGAGCCGCAGGACATGGCGGCGTCGCGACGTGTCCGGAGTGCCCTCGGTGTCAACCATGCCGAACGCCATCCTGCCGTAGCCGGTTAAGTTGGCAGGGTGACTGCGACGGCGGGGGAGCTGACGGGAACCGAACGCGCGGTGCTGCTGGTCCTGATGGCCCGGGCCCGGCCCGTGCCGAACTCCGAACTGGCGGCTCTGGGCCCCACGCTGGACAAGGCGGGGCGCGAGAAGCTGAACCGGCTGGGACTGATCGAATCCGAGCGGGCAGGCAACCGCTACATCCACGAGCTGACCGACCGCGGCTGGCGAATGTGCCGCGAACTGCTCGACGCGCCGCCACCAGCACGAGCCACCGGACCGGCGAAGGCGTTGCAGACCATCCTCGCGGGGCTGGGCCGTTACCTCGAGACCGCGCAGCTGAGCCTGGCCGATGTGTTCGGCGAGACGGCGGCGTCTACGGCGGCGTCTAAGGGTGCGCCCAGTGTCGAGGACCGCATCCGCGCGGTCTACACCGAGTTGGCCCCGCGACCGGGCGGCTGGGTGCCGCTGCGCCGGCTGCGCGCCGAGCTCGACGCCCCGCGCGATGCCGTCGACGCCGCGCTGGCCGCGCTGCACCGCACGCCGGGGGTGAGCGTGATCCCCGAGGAGAACCAGAAACAGCTGACCGACGAGGACCGCGCCGCCGCCGTGCTGATCGGCGACCGGCCCAAGCATCTGATCGCGATCGAGGGCTGATGGACGCATCGCAGCGAGAGGCGCTGAGCGCGCTGCGCCTGACCTGGGCGCCCACCAGTGACGACCTGTGGCGTCCGCAGGCCGCCACCCACGTCAGCGGGCTCAACGACGCGGCGGTCGACGACGTGATGGCGGCCTTCGGTGACGCCCGGGCCGATCCGGATTCCTCGCCCCTGGGCGTGGTGATCCAAGGGCCCGCCGGCTCGGGCAAGACCCACCTGCTCGGCCAGATCCGGGAGCGCGTGCAGGCCGACGGCGGTTTCTTCTTCGTCGTCGAGCTGCTCGACGCGGCCAGTTTCTGGGAGTCGGTGCGCAGCGGTGTCCTGGAGAGCCTCGGCCGACCGGGGCACCGGTTGGAGACCCAGCTCAAGGATGTGCTGTGGGAGCTGGCGTCGCTGGCCCACGTTTCGCGTGCGGACCGGCGGGCACTGGTCGGCGACGACGACCTCGACGCCGAGACGCTGTACCGCTTCGTGATGGCGCTGGCGAAGCAGCCGTCGGCGAAAGAGACGGTGCGGCAATGTCATCAGGCGCTGCGCGCGCTGGTGCTGGTGGCGTCCAACGACTTCATCGCCCACGACATCGGCGAGGGATTCCTGCAGGGCAGCGAGGAGTTCACCGCCGAGGAACGTGGCCCGTGGGGACTGCGGACCGCGCCCGCCTCGGCGCAGGCGTGCGTGCGCGACATCGCCCGGCTGGTCGCGCTGGCCGGCCCGGCGGTGCTCGCCGTCGATCAGATCGACACGCTGATCGCGCAATCGCTGGCCACCACAGACGAATCCGCCTCCGACGACCGCCGAGACGATCGGGTGCTCGAGCAGGTCGCCCACGGATTGATGGCCGTGCGGCAGACCATGCGGCGCACCGTGCCGGTGGTGGCGTGCCTGCCCGCGGTGTGGGAACACATCCGCGACACGGCGACAGCCAGTGTGGCCGACCGGTTCCGGGTCACCGGGGTGCTCCGGCCGCTGCCCACCGCCGACATCGGCCGCGCCATCCTGGAGCGCCGCTTCACCGCCAGCTACCGCGCGGTGGGCTTCACCCCGCCGTACCCCAGCTGGCCGATCGCGCCCGAGGCGTTCGACGAGGCGCCGTCCTACACGCCGCGGCAGCTGCTCATCCGCGCCGACACCCACGTTCGCGAATGCCTCAAGCACGGCGACGCCGTCGAACTACACCACCTGACGGGCAAGGGCGTGGTGTGGGACTCGTTGTTGGACAACGATACCGGGCAGGAAACTGCGCTCCTCGATCGACGGTTCGCCGACTACCGCAGGCGCGCGGTGCCCTCGGCGGCGACCGCCTCCGACGGCGAGGACGTCACGATGCCCGAGTTGCTCGGCGCAGCACTGACCGCGTGGATCGCCGAGCGCGACGGTGAGCAGACCTTCGCCTGCGACCCGCCGCCCGGCACACACGTCACGCTGCACGCGCGGCTGCGCGAGACGCTGGACAGCGCCACCGAGGACGAACGGCACTGGGCGTTCCGCGCCGTGGCGGCCGACAACGCCAGCGCTGCGCTGAGCCGGGTCCGAAAAGCCATCACCGCCGCGGGTTTCGGCCCCGGCGCCGGCCGGCGCCGACTGTTCCTGATCCGCAACACACCCTGGCCGACCGGGAAGAAGACGGCCGAGGAGATCGCGGCATTCCACGCGTGGGGCGGTGCGACGGTGCCGCTGTCGGAGGGCGACGTGCGGACGATGGCCGCGCTGCGTGATCTGTTCGCCGAGGACGACCCCAGCCTCGCCCAGTGGCTGCGGACACGCCGGCCCGCCCACCGGATGGCTCTGCTGGCGGAGACCCTCGGCGACGGTGTGGTCGAGGACGAACCCGAGATCGATTCGGACAGTGACTCATCGGATGAGCCGGTCGACGATGCCCCCGCCGTCGACGTGCCCGACGACGAGGTGCCGCTGGGCCGCGACCTGCACAGCGGCGAACCGGTGTCGATCCCGATGTCAGCACTGCGCAAACACGTCGCGATCTTCGCGGGGTCGGGATCGGGCAAAACGGTGCTGATCCGCCGACTGGTCGAGGAATGCGCGCTGCGCGGAGTGTCCGCGATCGTGCTGGACCCGAACAACGATCTCTCGCGCCTCGGGACCGCCTGGCCGCAGAAGCCCGACGGCTGGCAACGCGCCGACGACGTGCGCGCCGAGGACTATCTGCGCTCGACCGAGGTGACGATCTGGACGCCGCGGCGCACCAGCGGCCGCCCGCTGAGCTTCCAGCCGCTGCCCGACTTCGCCAGCGTCGTCGACGACCACGACGAGTTCTACGAAGCCGTCGAAGCGGCGTGCTCGGCGCTGGAACCGCAGGCGCTGATCACCGGCAAGACGCAAAAGGCCACCCGCGCCCGGGCGGTGTTGCGAGAAGCTTTGCAGCACTACGGCAGAACACCCGAGCCGACGCTAGCCGGATTCGTCCGGCTGCTGGTCGACCTGCCCGACGACGTCAGCAACATGGCCGGCGCGCACGAGATCGCCGGCGACCTCTCGCAGAACCTGCGCGCCGCGATGGTCAACGACCCGCTGTTCGGAGGTGCGGGCACGCCCGTGGATCCGGGCGTTCTGCTGACCCCCTCCGACGGTTACCGCGCACGGGTGTCGGTGATCAGCATGATCGGACTACCGTCCGACGAACAGCGGCAGAGCTTCGTCAACCAACTGCAGATGGCGCTGTTCGCCTGGATCAAACGCAACCCGGCGGGCGACCGGCCACTCGGCGGGCTGCTCGTGATGGACGAGGCGCAGAACTTCGCTCCCGCACGGGGTTTCACCGCCTGCACCCGCAGCACGCTCGCGCTGTCGTCGCAGGCCCGCAAGTACGGTCTGGGCTTGGTGTTCGCCACGCAGGCGCCCAAGGGTTTGAACCTCAACATCCCCGGCAACGCGGCCACCCAGTTCTACGGACTGCTCAACGCGCCCGCGCAGATCGAGACGGCCCGCGAGATGGCCAGGGCCAAAGGCGGACTCGTCGACGACATCAGCCGGTTGCGGGCGGGCAACTTCTACGTCGCCACCGAGGGGGAGTCCTTCCACCGCGTCGTCGAACCGTGGTGCCTGTCCTACCACCCGTCGAGCCCGCCGTCGGCCGACGAAGTGCTGGCCTTGGCGGCGCAGCGATGAGCCGGGTCTTCATCACCGCCGACGAGCTGGCGGCGATGCTGGAGCGCGGTGAACCCGTCACGCTGCTCGACGTCCGGTGGTCGCTGCCCGAACCCGACGGCAGCGCAGCCTACGACCGCGCCCACCTGCCGGGCGCGGTCTACGTGTCCCTCGACGACGAGCTGTCCGATCACAGCGTCACCGGACGCGGCAGGCACCCGCTGCCATCGGGTGCCGCGGTCCAGGCGGCCGCCCGGCGGTGGGGCGTCCGCACCGGTGTCCCGGTGGTGGTCTACGACGACTGGAACCGGGCCGGTTCCGCACGCGCGTGGTGGGTGCTGACCGCGGCCGGCATCCCGGACGTCCGCATCCTCGACGGCGGGCTCGCCGCCTGGCATGGCGAACTGCGTTCGGGCACCGAGGCCGTCGAACCCGGTGACATCACGGTGGCCCACGACGACCTGTACGACGGCGCGCTGCCGACGGTGACGGCCGACGAGGCGGCCGCGGCGCCGGTCCTGATCGACGCCCGCGCACCCGAACGGTTCCGCGGAGACACCGAACCCGTCGACCCGGTGGCCGGACACATCCCCGGCGCCCGCAACGTCCCCAGCACCAGCCTGCTCGCCGAGGACGGGACGCTACGCGATGATCTGACCGCGCGGATCGGGTCCGTGGACGCGCGCCCTGCGGTGTATTGCGGTTCCGGGGTCACCGCGTCCGTCGTCGTCGCCGCCCTGGCATCGGTCGGGGTGGACGCCGCACTGTTCCCGGGCTCGTGGTCGCAGTACAGCGGCGAGTCAGCGCGCCCGGTCGCTCTCGGTGAGTGACCCCGTCTCCTCGAGATCGAGCACCGGGGTGGGCCGCCGGAAGCCGCGGGTGACCACGGCCAGCCAGACGACACCGATGGCCAGCCAGATCAATCCGATCGTCAGCGCCTCACCGGACAGGCTGGTCCACAGCCAGACCGTCAGAAGGAAACCGATACCAGGCAGCACCACGTTGAGCACGACGTTGCGTTGGCGCTGATCGACGAAATAGTGCTTGATCACCGACAGGTTGACCACCGAGAACGCCACCAGCGCGCCGAAGCTGACCACCGACGCCAGGATCGCGAGATCGATCACCAGCGCCAGCAGCGAGATGACACTGACCGTGATGATTGCGTAGACGGGCGTGCTGAATTTGACCGACACGTGCCCGAACACCTTGCGCGGCAGGATGCCGTCGCGGCCCATCGCGAACAGGATGCGCGCGACCGACGCCTGTGAGGTCAGCGCCGAGCCGAGCGCACCGGCGACGTAGGCAGCCGTGAAGAAGATGTTGGCGAACGACCCGCCGGCGGCAAGCATCACGTCGGTCGAGCCGGTGTCGACGTCGGCGAACTCGTTGGACGGGAACACCAGCTGCGAGACGTACGACAGCACGATGAAGATGATGCCCGAGACGACCGTGGCGATCATGATCGCCTGCGGCACGGTGCGTTTGGCGTCGCGCGCCTCCTCCGACAGCGTCGACACGGCGTCGAAGCCCAGGAATGACAGACACAGGATCGCCGCACCGGCCAGGACCGGGCTCATACCGCCGGCACTGCCGTCACCGGTGAAGGGCGCCAGCAGATCCACGGTGCCGAAGCCGGAGATCTTCGACAGTGCCAGCGCCACGAACACCACGATGAAGATCGCCTGGATCGCGATGATCAGGAAGTTGGCCCGCGCCACCGACACGATGCCGACGATGTTGAGCACGGTGACGATCGCGATCGACACGAGCACGATCACCCAGGCGGGCAGTGCCGGCAGGGCGGCGTTCAGATAGAGCCCGATCACGAGATAGTTCAGCATCGGCAGGAACAGGTAATCGAGCAGTAGCGACCAGCCGGCGAGGAAGCCGACGGGGGCGCCGAACGTCCGCTGTGTGTAGGTGTAGGCAGAGCCGGCCACCGGGATCGCGGCGGCCATCCGCGCGTACGACAGCGCGGTGAACACCATCGTGATGGTGGTGACCACGTAGGACATGGGGACCCGACCGCCCGAGGTCTCGGTGACGATCCCGTAGGTGGTGAACACCGTCAGCGGCACCATGTACACGAGGCCGAACAGCACCAGTGAGGGCAACCCCAGTGCTCGTTTCAGGTGACCCTCGTGCGGGTCGGCGAGAAAAGCGCCCGAATCTGTGCTCATGTCAGCCCCTTCCGTTCTGGGCCCGGTAGGCCGGTGTGCCACGCAGATAGGTGGCGCGGATGCCGACATCCGGAAGATCCAGTGGCGGCACGGTCCGTGGGTCGCGGTCCAGCCATACCAGGTCGGCACTGGCCGCCGGGGCGATAACGCCCCAATCGTTATCGGCGAACGCTTGATTCGCAACGCCGGCGGTATACGCCGACAGGGCACGGTCGACCGGCAGGATCTCGTGCGGAGTCCAGCCACCCTCGGGCTCACCCGTGGCGGTGCGTCGCGAGGTGGCGACGGCGATGCCGTCCAGCGGGGCGCCGGAGGACACCGGCCAGTCCGAGCCGAAGCCCAGCGGAGCGCCGGAGGTGTCCAGCGTGCGGATCGGGTATTGGCGGTCCGCGCGTTCGGCGCCCAGCCGGGGCACGGTGAGCACGGTCATCAGTGCGTCGAGTTGTGCCCACAGCGGCTGCATGTTCGGGATCACCCCGAGGGCGGCGAACCGGGCCAGATCGACCTCGTCGACGAGCTGGCAGTGCGCGATCACGGGCCGGCGATCGCGGGGACCGTTGTGCGCCACAACGTGTTCGATGGCGTCGAGGGCCTGGCGCACCGCCGCGTCGCCGATCGCATGGATGTGGATCTGCAGTCCGAGCTCGTCGACGCGGCGGGCCGCCTCGGCCAGCGAGTCGCCCTCCCAGTTCCGCATTCCCCGGTTCTCGTGGGCGTGCATGCCCGTGCAGTAGGGCGCCAGCAGCGCGCCGGTCTCGTTCTCCACGACCCCGTCGGCGAAGAACTTCACGGTGTTCGCGGTAAGCAAGGGGTTGGCCGCCTCGGCCACCATGCGCTGCTGCTCGGCGAAATGGGTGACCTGGCTGTCGAAGTGGCGTGGATCGCCGTAGAGCGCGAGATTGAACCGCATCCGCAGGGCCCCGCGACGGGCCGCCTCGACGTAGGTGGCGACGTCGGCCGGCTCGACCCAGGCGTCCTGCACCCACGTCACGCCGCGCGCCAGGTAGTAGTCGGCGGCGGTGCCCAGGGCCCCGATGCGGACGTCCTCGTCGCGCGGCGGCATCACGTTCATCACGAGATCGGTGGCGCCCCACTCGCGGAGCGTGCCGAGCACCGATCCGTCCTCGCGGTGCGGGATCTCGCCGAGCACCGGGTCGGGTGTGTCGGCGGTGATGCCCGCCCGCTGCAATGCCACGCTGTTGCACCACACCGTGTGGTAATCCCACGCGCGCAACACCACCGGCCGATCCGGCACGGCCGCATCGAGCCACCGCGCGTCGAACAGGCCGCCGGGGGCGAGGCTGCCGTCATAGGAGGCGCCGACGATCCAGTCCTCGTCCGGGTGATCCTCGGCGTACTGCTTGACGGCCAGCACGATCTCGTCGACCGAGGTGCACGGCCGCACGGCCGGCCCGACCGCCTCGAGACCGCCGTAGAGCGGATGGGCGTGTCCGTCGCCGAACGACGGCATCAGGAAGCCACCGTCCAGATCGACCGTCTCCGCCTGTCCTGCTTGGACTTTCGCGTCGTCGCCCAGGGCGGCGACGACGCCGTCGACGACGAGGACGGCGTCGGTCTCCTGAGGGGCATGACCGCCCGTCCACACGGTGCCGCCGGTGAACAGTGTCGCGCTCACGCGAGCACCAGAATGAACATCGAGCTCCTAAAACGAATGAAGTTCGTTTATTGTGAACTGACTCACCCGACCGTGCAAGAGGGGAGCGCGAATGTGGGCCGACCGCGTACACCTCTGCTGTCGTCCGAGCGGATCGCCGAAGCCGCTCTGGAGCTGGTGATCAGCACCGGCGGCTTCACCATCGCGGGGGTGGCGCGCGCACTGCGGGTACGGCCGTCCTCGCTGTACAACCACGTCAGCGGGCGCGACGACGTCGTCGAACTGCTTCGTGAGCGCGCGATGTCCGACGTGGAACTGCCCGTCGACGACCCCCAGCGACCGTGGCGCGACGTCGTCGCCGACATCGCCCGCTCCTACCGCCGCAGCTTCGCCCGCTACCCGCAGCTGATCCCGCTGCTCACCGAATACGCGGTCAACAGCCCGCACGCCATCACGATGTACAACGCACTCGCGGTCACGCTCACCCGGGCCGGCTTCAGTCCGGCCGACACGCTGCGGACGATCACGCTGGTGGATTCCTACGTGCTCGGCTCGGCGCTCGATGTCGCCGCCCCGGACCAGCCGTGGCGGCACCGCGCCGAAGTCGGGCCGGAGCTGGCCGCCGCCCTGGACACGGGGGCACCCAAGCCGCAGCGCGCCGACGACGCGTTCGAGTTCGGCCTGGCGGTACTGCTGCGCGGGCTCGGCTGATTCGCGATCAGAACTGCACGCCGCGCGTCAGCGCTCCGTCGACCACGAGATTGGTGCCGGTGATGAAGCTGGCGGCCGAACTGCTCAGGAACACCACCGCGTTGGCGACTTCCTGCGGTGTGGCCATCCGGCCGGTCGGGTTCAACGCGAGCGCCTCGGCGAACAACGTGGGATTCTCGACCTCGATCGTCGACCACACCCCGCCCGGGAAGTAGGTGTTGCCGGGGCTCACGGTGTTGGCGCGCACGCCCTGGGCGGCCAGCTTGTACGCGAGGCCCTGCGTGTAATGGATGATCGCCGCCTTCATCGTCCCGTAGGGTCCCGCCGCGAAATCCACCTCGCGGCCCGAGACGCTGGAAATCGTGACGATGGAACCGGATTCGCTCGCGAGCAGATGCGGCAGCGCGGCCTCGACCAGTCCGATCGTGCCCATGAGATCCACCTCGAACGTCGTCCGCCAGTTCTCCGCGGACTCCGGAATCGCCAGCGCGCTGACATTCGCGACGACCCCGTCGAGCCCGCCGAACGCCTCGGCCGTAGCGTCCACCCACGCGGTCAACGCCGCAGTGTCACCCACGTGCACCACGGTTCCCAGAGCGGCATCGCCCAGATCCTTTTGCGCGTCGGCCACCGCCTCGGGCGTCCGTGCGCAGTAGGCGACGCGGGCGCCCTCGGCGAGCAGCCCCTCCACCACGGCCCGGCCGATGCCGCGGGTGCCGCCGGTGACAGCGAACCGCTTGCCCGTCAGCCCGAGATCCATGCGCGTCCTCCTAATAGGTGATGGAACCGAAACCACCTGCTGCCGAACGCATCTCGGCATGGACACCGCCGAACGCGGATGCGGCGGGCAGCAGCCGCTTGTCGATCTTGGTGACCGAACTGTAGTTCGTGTCCACGACGTTGGCGATCGGGGCGAGCGAGATCTGGGTCAGCAGCTGGTAGGCATCGAGACGATCCAGGCCGTAGAGCTCACCGAGCCACGTGATCATCTCCACCTGCCCGGCTCGCCACGCCTCCTCCAGTGGACGGCCCGAGCCCACGCACATCAGATGGGTGTCGGTCTCGATCCGCGGCCAGGCCGGTCCGCCGCCCTTCACCAACCCGACGATCGCCGTCACGTTCATCGCGCCCTCGACCGCG
Organism: Mycobacterium sp. PSTR-4-N; assembly: GCF_022348085.1. Taxonomy (GTDB): domain Bacteria; phylum Actinomycetota; class Actinomycetes; order Mycobacteriales; family Mycobacteriaceae; genus Mycobacterium. The sequence goes on from NZ_JAKRFN010000008.1 coordinate 64,943, forward strand.
GTGCCGCAGGACTCGCCTTCACCCTGCCGGTAGTGCCCGTCGCCGAGCGAGAACAGGGCGCCGGGCACGTTGACCCGGAGGTAACAGGTCGCGCCCGCTCTCATCTCCGGGGTGTCCATGTTGCCGCCGAACACGTCGGGCACCAGCGAGGTCCGCACCTCGCGGCGGGCGGGTGCGACACCGACGGTGCCCAGCATCGGGTTGGCGGGCAGCGCGAGCTCGAAGTCGCTGCCGTGCGCGGAGAACGCGACAGTGCCGGCCGCGGAGTCGTACTCGTAGATGTACGTGCGCTCGGGCAGTGGGTCCTGCAGCGTCGGGCTGACCGGAACGCTGGTCAGCCCGCCGAAGAACGGAATCAGACTCGACGCACCCCAGGTGCGCGCGGGCGTCAGGTCGACGAGATGAACGACGAGTGTGTCCCCGGGTTCGGCGCCCTCGATCCAGAACGGCCCGGTCTGCGGGTTGAGGTCTTCGGTGTCCAGGGCGGTGGTCGCGACATCCGCGGCGCTCGTGATCCGGCCCCCGTAGGCGTCCTCGGTCCACAACGTCAGCACCGTCGGCGGCGTGATCCTCGCGACGGGCGCCGCGCCGCCGAAGGTGTAGGCCATCTGGTCGGCGGTCGGGATGAAAGTGACGTGATCCATGCTCGCCATCCTCGTCCGGTGCAGCGCGCGCCGCCATACGATCGGGGCATGGCCGATGAGATGAGCGGAGAGCGCGACTTCAACCAGCGCAACATCGACGAGTTCCGGGCCAACGGCGGCAAGGTGGGTGGCCAGTTCGAAGGGTTCCCCCTGCTGCTGTTGACCTCGACCGGCGCCAAGAGCGGCGAGCAACGCGTCAACCCGGTGGCGTACTTCGAGTTCGACGACGGCATCTACATCGTCGGGTCGGCGGCGGGTAGGGATTCAGATCCCGCGTGGGCGTTCAACATCCGCGCGCACCCGGAGGCGCAGGTCGAGATCGGCTCCGATCCGCCGCGACCGGTGCGGGCGCGCGAGCTGCCGCGCGAGGAACGTGACCGTCTCTACCCGCGGGTGGTCGAGCAGGCGCCCGGTTTCGGCGACTACGAGAAGCGGACCGACCGCGTCATCCCGATCTTCGAACTGGTGCCCGCCGACTGACGGGTTTTGCCGCAACCGACTCGGCGCGAGCGCCGGTGTGCGACGGTATGCACCATGCGCGTGTGGGGGATCGTGGTGCTGTCTGTCGGGCTGATCGCGGGCTGCAGCAGTCCGGCACCGGCCCCATCTCCGTCCCCATCGATGTCGCCTCCAGCTGCCAAAGCCTCTGGCGCTCCGCAGGACCCGCAGACCGACGACACCGAAGGCGGGGACGGCACCATGACCGTCACCTACGAGGATGCGACCACACCGGAGGCGATCGCCGGCCGAGCACTGCTCCAGGACAACACCGTGCTCGACGACTTGGCTGCCGACATCAACGAGTCCCTGTATCTGCCGCAGGACATCACGCTGCGGGGCGCGCAATGTGACGAGCCGAATGCGTTCTGGGACGCAGGCGCCAACAGCATCACGCTGTGCTACGAGGACGCGGATTCGGCGAAGGAGGTGTTCACCGCGCTGGGTGATCCCGATCCGAGCGCCGCGGCCATCAACTCCGAGTACGCGACGTTCTATCACGAGGTGGGTCACATGGCGATCAGTATTTACGAGCTGCCGATCACCGGGCGGGAGGAAGACGTCGCCGACCAATTGGCGGCGTTCGTGTTGCTGCAGCCCGGCGACGACGGTAAACCCGACCCCGAATCCGTCAAGGCCGTCAAGGATTTCGCCAGCACCTTCGAGGCGTCGGGCGCCGAACGTCAGGAACTCGGCGCCGCCGACTTTGCCGATGTGCACTCACTCGACGAAACGCGGATGTTCAACCTGCAGTGCTGGATCTACGGCGCGGACCCCGATGCGGGTGCCGACCTCGTGACGTCCGGCCGGCTGCCGGAAGGCCGAGCCGACGGCTGCGCCGACGAATGGAACCAACTGGACAACGCCTGGTCGACGCTGCTGGACCCGCACCTGAAGTGATCAGCGCGGCGCCGGTGCCGCCGGTGCCGGCGGGGGCGGCGGCAGCGGAGCGGGCGCCGGTGGCGGAGGAGGCGGGGGTGCGAGCAGCCGGACGATGTCGGGCTTCATCTGCTGCAACTGCGCGCCCCAGTACCCCCAGCTGTGGGTGCCGTTCGGTGGGAAGTTGAAGATCGCGTTGCGCCCGCCCGCGGCGATGTACTTGTCGCGGAACTCCTTGTTGGTGGCAATCGTGATCGTCTCCAACGACCCCGCACTGAGGTTGATGCCCAGGTCCGTCCCGGTGTCCAGGTCGGAGGCGACGCCGTTGCCGCAGTAGATCCACAGCGCGGTGCGGTTGGCGACGAGCCGGTTGATGTTGAGCATCGGATCGGCCCGCTTCCAGGCCGGTGAGCCCGACGGGCCCCACATGTCGAGTGAGTCGAAACCGCCGGCGTCCTGCATCGCGATGTCGATGAGCGGCGGCCAGAACTTCTGCGACGGAGCCAGATAACCCGACAGCGACGCTGCGAACTTGTACTGACGCGGGTAGTAGGCGGCCATCGTCAACGCAGCGCTGCCCGACATCGACAGCCCGACAACGGCATTGCCGAACGGATCCTGACCGCGGTTGGCGGCGAGCCACGTCGGCAGCTCGTTCGTCAGGAACGTCTCCCACTTGTACGTCAGCACGCCGTTGCGGTTCTTCGCCGGCCGGTACCAGTCGGCGTAGAAGCTGGATTGCCCGCCGACCGGCATGATCACCGACACCCCGGACTCGTGGAACCATTCGAAGGCTGCGGTGTTGATGTCCCAGCCGTTGAAGTCGTCCTGCGCACGCAGGCCGTCGAGCAGCAGCACCGAATGCGGGCCCCCGCCTTGGAATTCGACGCGGATCGTGCGGCCCATCGACGGCGACGGCACGTCGAGCTGTTCGACCGGCAGACCTTCCCGGGAGAACGCGTGCGCCTGCGGGGTGACGATCAGCGCGGTGGCGGCGAGCAGCGCCGCGACGGCGGCACGACGAACCCGCTGGCCCAAAGAGATCACGCGCGCGAACCTATTCGCGATGCGGCGCCGGCGGTCGGGGGCGCGCCCGGCGGTGACCGGGTTGTTACCGAGTTGTGAGCGGGCGCGTCAGCAGCACAGGACCTTGGGCCATGAACCGTGGTGTGTGGCCCCGATGTTCGTCTGCGGCGTGCACGGTGAAGGGATGCAGGACTAACATGTCTCCGGGCTCCCCGGTGGCGTACCGGACCGGCCGTGACGCGCTCGCGGCGTCGACGAGGGCGCCGGCCGTCACTGCGTCGAGCGGTTCATCGCCGAGCACGCGTGCCGTGTCGCGGTGGGAGCCGACCCGGATGCGCGTCGGCGCGTCGTCGATCGACACCTCGGAGAGCAACGTCAACACCAGCAAGGTGTGCGGCCGCCTCGTCACGTGCCAGGCACCGTCGTCCCCCGGGGTGTTCAGATCGATGTGCCAGCCGCGGTCATCGGCCGGCGGACGCACCGGGAAGCGAACGGGGATGTTGCCGAGGGCCCCGCGTGGCGTCCACCCGCCCTCGCCGCAGATCGCGTCGAGCGCGTCGGCCAGCTTCGGACTGCGGACCAGTGCGCCGAAGGGACCCTCGCCGGTCAGGTCGGCGGTCCAGACGACCGGCTGGGTCCAACTCGCCGGATCCCGCGCGACGCCGAGCCGTTGCCACAGCAGCTCCCGCGCCGCGTCGGCGGCAGCGCGCGGCGCGGCCTGTTCGAGGGCGAGGTAGCCGTCGGCGGCGAAGGAGTCGAGATCGACCATTCGACGAGCCTGGCACAGCGTCCATGCCCGCTACCAACGGTTTTCGCCGCTCAGCGGCGTGCGGCGGCAAAGCCCAGGACGGCCACCGTCGCCGCGCACACCATCGCGATGCCCAGCGGTACCGCGGTGTGCTCTCCGCCGAGACCGACGAGCGGCGACACCACGGCCGCGAGCCCGAACTGCGTGGCGCCGAGCAGCGCCGACGCGGTGCCGGCGGCCCTCGGAGCAGCGGACAACGCCAGCGCGGTGGCGTTGCCGAAGATCAGGCCCATGCCTGCGACCGAGAAGAACAGCGGCAACGCGAGCCAGCCCGCGGGGACTCCGGTCACCGCCAGCGTCAGCACCGCGATGCCGGCCGCCAGGATGATCACGAGGCCGACGCCGGCCAACCGGCGCGGCTCGACGCGCGCGGCCAGCCGCGCACTCGTCGCGCTCATCAGCAGCAGCCCGCAGGCGTTGACCCCGAACATCGCTCCGTACTGCGCCGAGCTGAGGCCCATCATCGTCTGGTAGACGAACGGCGACGCCGAGATGTAGCCCATCATGACCGCGAACGCGAACCCGAATGTGACCAGATGACCGAGGTATTCGCGGCGGGCCAGATCCCGCAGCGGCGAGCCCTGGGTCGAACGGTTCGCTCGGAGTTCCCGACGACGTTCCTCGGTGTGGGTTTCGCGGATCACGACCAGCGCGGCGACGAGCATGGCGACGACGAGGGCCAGGATGACCGAGAGCGCGCCACGCCAGCCCAGCGGCTGCACCAGGAAGCCGCCCGCCAGCGGCGCGGCGATCGGAGCGATCCCGCCGACGATCATCATCAGGGAGAACGCCCGCGCCGCGGCACGTCCCGTCGCCAGGTCCGAGATGATCGCCCGGCCGATCACCATGCCCGCCGCGCCGGTGAGCCCCTGCGCCAGCCGGGCCGCGACCAGCACCTCGATCGTGGGGGCGAGGACGGCGACGACGCTGGCGACCACGCACACGGCGGCGCCGGACACCAGTGGCTTGACCCGCCCGTAGCGATCCGACAGCGGACCGAACACCAGCTGGCCCGCCGCCAGGCCCAGGAGGAATGCGGTGAGGGTGAGCTGCACATTCGTCGGAGACGTGTGCAGGTCGTCGACCATCTGCGGGAAGGCGGGCAGGTAGAGGTCGGTCGCGAAGGGCGCGACGGCCGACAGCAGCGCGAGCGTGACGAGCAGCCCGGCAGTGATCTGCGGAGGCGCCTGCCGGCGAGCCGGCGTATCGACGGTCGAGGTCATGGGAACTCCCGTATTCATTATCAGAACATAATTATCAATCAATAAATATCAGGTATGGTGGTGTCGTGCAAGCCCGACAGCCCCGCGGTGAGCAGCTCGCGGACCTCGCCGACGTCGTCATGGCCGTCGCGCGCGCAATCAAGTCACAGGCCGCGGCGGACCCCGGCATCGTCGAACTCTCGCCGACCGAAGTGACCGTGCTGCGCTACATCGACCACCATCCCGACGTCAGCGCCGGCACCGTCGCCGCGGGAACGGGGCTGCAGCGCAGCAACCTGAGTCGGGCGCTGCGCGACCTCGAGGCCAAAGGGTTGGTGCGCCGATCGGCCGATCCGGCCGACAGCCGTCAGGTCGTGTTGCGCTCGACCCGGCAGGCCGCGGAGAACTTGGCGCGGCTGCGCGTCATCTGGGCGAGGGTGCTCGGCGATGCGCTCGCGGCGTCAGGGGAGGAGCACGACATCGCGTCGGCGCTGACGCTGATGCACGCGCTCGAGCGCAATCTCTACTGAAGGTCGACCGACATCGGGCCCACGCCCCAGATCTCGTCGCAGTACTCCCGAATCGCCCGGTCGGAGGAGAACATCCCGCTACGGGCGGTGTTGCGGATCGACATCCGCGTCCACACCTCGTCGTCGAGCCACACCCGCGACACCTCGGCCTGCTTGTCCACATACGCCCGGTAGTCGGCGAGCACCAGGAACGGATCGTGGGCGATCAGGTTGTCCACGACGGGGCGCAACACCTCGGTGTCGCCGTGGGTGAACGTGCCCGCCGCGATCAGTTCCAGCACGGCGGCCAGCTCGGGGTCGCGTTCCACATAGCTCTGCGGCCGATACCCCTCGGTTTTGACCGCTTCGACCTGATCCTCGGTGAGCCCGAAGCAGAAGAAGTTCTCCGATCCTGCCTCCTGCCGGATCTCGACGTTCGCGCCGTCGAGTGTCCCGATGGTCAGCGCGCCGTTGATCATGAACTTCATGTTGCCGGTGCCCGAGGCCTCCTTGCCCGCGGTCGAGATCTGTTCGGACAGGTTCGCGGCCGGGTAGACGAGGTGGGCGTTCTTGACGTTGAAGTTCGGCAGGAACACGACTTTGAGGAAACGGTTGACGTCGGGATCGTTGTTGATCGTCGCGCCGACCGCGGTGATCAGCTTGATGATCCGCTTGGCCATGACGTAGCCCGGTGCGGCCTTGCCGCCGAACAGGAACACCCGCGGCGGGATCGTCAACCCCGGGTTCGTCTTCAGCCGGTGATACAGCGCCACGATGTGCAGCACCATCAGATGCTGACGCTTGTACTCGTGGATGCGCTTGACCTGCACGTCGAACATCCACAGCGGATCCAGCTCGATGCCCGTGGTCGAGTGCACGTACTCGGCCAGTCGAGACTTGTTGGCGCGTTTGACTTCTCGCCACCGGGACCGGAACGAGGAATCCTCGATGAACGACTCCAGGCCGTGTAGCCGCTCCAGATCGGTCAACCACCCGGGCCCGATCGCCTCGTCGAGCAGCCCCCGCAGCCCCGGGTTCGACAGGGCGAGGAAGCGCCTGGGGGTGACGCCGTTGGTGACGTTGCCGAAGCGCTCCGGCCACATCTCGTAGAAATCCTTCAGCACACTGGATTTCAGCAGTTCCGAGTGCAACGCGGCGACACCGTTGACCGCGTGGCTGCCGACGGTGGCCAGATGCGCCATCCGCACCGACTTTCCGCCGTCCTCCCCGATCAGCGACATCCGGCGGACCCGTTCCTCGTCACCGGGGAACGTGTCGCGCACCTCGGCGAGAAAGCGGTCGTTGATCTCGTAGATCAGCTGGAGGTGGCGCGGCAGTGCCTCGCCGAACAGATGCAGCGGCCATGTCTCCAACGCCTCGGGCAGCAGGGTGTGGTTGGTGTAGCCGAATGTGCGCACCGTCAGATCCCAGGCATCCTCCCATGCCAGATGGTGCTCGTCGATCAGCAGGCGCATCAACTCGGCCACCGCGATCGAGGGGTGGGTGTCGTTGAGCTGGATCGCCCACTTGTCGGGCAGCGCCGACAACGGCAGACCCGCCCGTTCGAGGTGGATGTTGAGGATGTCCTGCAGCGAACACGTGACGAAGAAGTACTGCTGCAGCAGGCGCAGCCGCTTCCCGGCCTCCGGCTCGTCGTTCGGATAGAGCACCTTGGAGACGGTCTCGGAGACCACCTCCTGATCGACCGCCCTGTAGAAGTCGCCGCTGTTGAAGGCGTCGAGGGCGAACGACTCGACCGCTCGGGCACTCCACAGCGTCAGCGTGTTGCAGGTGTTGACGCCGTAGCCCTGCACCGGGGTGTCGTAGGAGACGCCTTTGAGCACCCGCTGCGGCACCCACCGCACCCGCAGCCTGCCGGCTAGATCCTCGTACGTCTCGGTGTGCCCGCCCCAGTTGACCAGGTAGTTGGCATCGGGCTTGTCGATCTCCCACGGGTTGCCGCGCACGAGCCAGTTGTCGGTCTTCTCGACCTGCCAGCCGTCCTGGATCTCCTGGGTGAAGATGCCGAACTCGTAGCGGATGCCGTACCCGATCGACGGGCGCTCCAGCGTCGCCAGCGAGTCCAGGTAGCACGCGGCCAGCCGCCCCAGGCCGCCGTTGCCCAGCCCCGGTTCGCCCTCGCAGTCAAGGATCTCGTCGAGGTCCTGGCCGAGATCGGCCAAGGCCTGCCGCGCCTCGTTCTCGATGCCCAGATTCAGCAGGTTGTTGCCCAGCTGCGGCCCCATCAGGAACTCCGCCGACAGGTAGCAGGTGACCTTCGCCGACAGATCCAACCAATCCTGCGTGGTGGCCATCCAGCGCTTCTGCATCCGATCGCGCACCGCCAGCGACAGCGCGCGGTAATAGTGCTCGGGCTGCAGCACCGCAGGTGGGCGGGCGATCGAATACACCAGGTGGTCGGTGACCGCGGCGCGCAGCGCATCAGCGGTCATGCCCGTCCTGGTCTGGCCGGTCGGCCCGGGATTGACCTGGGCCGGCTGATCGGCGGGGGCGTTCACGAGGTCGGTCACCGCGCCATTGTGGCGGTTCCATGTTTCGGCAATGAATCCTGATCGTGAACGACACCTCTGCCGAGGTTGTGCGCAAACGTTGGCGCGCCGGTTATCGACGCGGTTGACTATTCCGATGGCGACGCGCGCACACCCTCAGGTGACGCGTCGGGCTGCCCTCGGCGTTCCCCCGCCGTCCCGGTTGATCGGCTGGACCCTGGCCGTCGGCATCACGTGCTTCGCCGTGCGCGCGCTGGTCCATCTGGACGGCTGGTCGTATGCGATGGTGTGGCCCGCCGTCGCACCGCAGCTGGTCGCCCTGCTCACCTCGCCGCGCCGGCAGTGGCCCGTCTATCTGTCCGCGTTCCTGGCGGTCCAGATCATCCCGGCACGGCTCGTGCTGGGGATCGCCCCGGAGATCGGCGTGGTGTCGACGCTCGCGGCGGTCGTGTTCGGCGCGGCGATGCTGCATCGCGACCAGGACTGGGTGACGGGGCGCACCGACACGCTGCGCAGTTGGCTGCGGTTCCTGCTCTACGGCGTCTACGTCGGACCGGCCCTGGCCAGCCCGATCGGTGTCGCCGGGCTCGTGATCAACGGCGAGGTCGGCACCGAACCCGGGGAGTTGGTGCACGCGGCCATGGCCTGGTACCTGACCGAGGCCGTCGGCATCGCGTTCCTCGTGCCCCTGATGCTGCGGTGGCGGCACTACGTGCGCCGGCACACCTGGCGCGAGACGGTGTGGTTCGCGACGATGATCGCGGTCACGGTGGGGTTGTGCGCCGCGTCGGCGACGATGTCGAGCTTCGTGCTGGTGTTCCTGACCGGGCTGCCCGCGCTGCTGGTGCTGATCAGGTCCGGCATCGCAGCCGCGTTCGCTGCGACGGCCGTCGGTTCGGCGATGGCGTTGGGCGGTACCTTCGCCGGCTACGGTCCCTTCGCGCTGTCGCTTCGCGATTCCGGTCAGGCCCTGATCTCGGTGCAGGTGTTCGTCCTGGGCGCGTTCACGATGCTGGTGCTCGTCGCCGCCGCGCTGGAGGACCGGATGCGGCTGGTCGCCCTCGAGGACGTCAGCCACAAGGCCTATGAGCTGATCTCGGAGTTGACCGGCGACGTGGTGATCCTCGTCGACGCCGACGGCACCGTGCTGCACCGCGCGAGCCAGGGCCACGAGATCCTCGACGACAACGACGGGCCCATCGCCAAATCGGTGTGGTTGAGCCAGATCCACCCCGACGACCGCGCCATCCTCGCCGGCTTTCCGGCCGCGGGTCCTGCCGCTTTCCCAGGCACCTCCGAACCCTTCCGCGTCCGTCGGGCCGATGAATCGTGGGGCTGGTACGTCTTACACAGCCGTCGCACCGAAGACGGCCTCACCGCGGCGATCATGCGCGATGTGACGCTCGAGCGGGAGGTGCAGGAATCGCTGACCGACATGGTGAACACCGATCCGCTGACCGGGCTGGCCAACCGCCGCGGGCTGGACACGCGTGCCGGCGACCTGTGGCTGCGGGCTTGTGTCGCCGGCGAGCAGGTGACCGCGCTGTTCGTCGACATCGACCACTTCAAGTCGTTCAACGATCTCTACGGTCACCAGGCCGGCGACGAGTGCCTGCGCAGCATCAGTGACGTGCTGGCCCACCTCGCCGACCCGAGCGTGTGCGTCGCCGCGCGCTACGGCGGCGAGGAGTTCGCGGTCGTCGTCGCGGGCTGCGACGACCCGGGCGGCTTCGCGACAGGATTGATGAGGGCCATTCGCTCGCTGGCGATACCGCACGCCGGAGCCGCGAAGGGGACCGTGACGATCAGCGTCGGTGTGGCCACGCTGCGCCCGTGGCGGCAGACCTTCGACAACGCCGACCTGGCAGTGCGCGATCTGCTCGACCGTGCCGACAAGGCCCTCTATGCCGCCAAGAGCATGGGCCGCGACACGGTGTCGACGTATCGCGAGGGCGGGGTGCTACTCGGCGAGTAGATTGACCGCCCGGGCGAACACCTGTGGTACGCCGTGGGCGGCCGGCACGATCGCGCGCCGCAGTGGAGATGCGCTCGCGTGCAGCATCATCGACGTCATCATGCGGTAGCGGCGCGTGGCGCGGCGCCAGAGCCGCTCATAGGTCTCGGGCCGGTCGGCGGCCACGCATCCGGCCAGCGCGCGAGCCGCCGCGAACGAGAGCCCGAGTCCCTCGCCGGTCAACGCATCGACGTACCCGGCGGCGTCGCCGACGAGCATCACCCGGCCCGCCACCCGGCTCACCACCCGCTGCCGTAGGGGTCCGGCGGCGCGATCGGGCCCGTGCGATGATCCCGAGATGCGTTCGTGCAGCGCAGGAAAGGCCGCGAGATGATCGTCGAACGCACCGCGGCGGGAAGTCAGGATCGCGATCCCGACGCAGTCGCGGGCGACCGGTGTCACGTACGCCTCACCGGCATCGGGATCGGCGGCCCAGTGCACCTCGACGTGGTCGGTCCAGGGTGCGATGCCGACGTGGCGGGTCAGGCCCCAGCGGCGCCGCCCGCCGCCGGTGGCACGGTGCAGGCCCAGCTGCGCCCTGATCGGTGAGTGCAACCCGTCCGCGGCGGCCAGGTAGCGCGCGCGAATACCGTTGACCGACACACCGTCTCGGTGCTGCTCGACCGTCTCGACCGAGCCGCCGACGATTCGTACGCCCGCCGACACGGCCGCGTCCAACATCGCCTGCTGCAGCCCCGTGCGCCGAACGCCGAGCCCCGGCCCGGTGTCGAACGTCGCCGTGACCGTCCGCCGCCCGTCGAGGTAGGCGACGCCGTGAAACGGCACCCCGCCGGGGTGCACACCGAGCGCGGCGAGATGACGCACGGTGTGCGGCATCAACCCTTCGCCGCACGCTTTGTCGATCGGGGCCTGCCGTCGCTCCACCACCACGGTCTCCAGTCCGTGACGGGCCGCCGCGAGCGCCGTGGCCAGGCCCGCGGGCCCGCCGCCGACGACCGCCAGGTCGATCACGTGAGCCGCTCCAGAGCCCGGTTCTCACAGGTGATCCGGGTGTGGAGCAGGACCGCGTTGAGAGCGGTGAACGCCAGCGCGGTGATCCAGGCGGTGTGCACCAGCGGCAGCGCGATGCCTTCGGCGACGACGGCGACGTAGTTGGGGTGGGCGAGGTATCGGTAGGGGCCACCAGAGACCCGGGCCGCACCCGGCACCACGACCACCCGGGTGTTCCACTGGCGGCCCAGGGTGCCGATGCACCACCATCGCAACCCCTGCGCGGCCAGCACGACACCGAACATCGGCCACCCCAGTGCGGGCAGGAACTCCCGGTGCGCCGCCTCGAGCAGGCAGGCGGCCAGCAGGGCGGTGTGCAGCGCCACCATCACCGGATAGTGGCCCGCCCCGTACTCCACGCCGCCGCGCTCCCGGCTGTAGCGCAGATTGCGTTGCGAGACAACAAGTTCAGCGATCCGCTCCAGGGCAATGGCGACGATCAACAGTGTGTAGGCCGGCACAGTTCACCGCCAACCCAGCAGCACGAACTCCGCGCAGAAGCCCGGTCCCATCGCCATCAGCAGGCCCGGCCGGCCGGCCGGCGGCTTCTTCGCGATGGTGTCGCGCAGCACGTGCAGGACCGACGACGAGGACAGGTTGCCCACCTCGGCAAGCGAGCGCCACGTCAACTCCAGCGCGTCCGGTGTGAGAGCGAGAGCCGCGGTGATCGCCTCGATCACCTTGGGCCCGCCGGGATGTGACACCCAGGCGGCGATGTCGTCGACGTGCAGATCGTGGATGCCGAGAAACGCGGTCACGTCGTCGGCGAGGTGCCGGTCGATGAGGTCGGGCAGGTTCGCCGACAGCACGAGCGCCAAGCCGTTGCCCCCCACCCGCCACCCCATGGTGTCCAGCGAGTCGGGGTACAACCGGCTGCGGGAGTCGATCACCTCCGGACCGTGCGGGTCGAGACGGCCGGCCCGGTCCTCACCGACCGCGACCACCGCGGCCGCACCGTCGCCGAACAACGCACTGCCCACCAGACTGGCCATCGTCGGTTCGGCGGCCGGGATCGTCAAGGAGCACAGCTCGACCGAGACCAGCGCGGCGGCGTGCCCGGGTGCGCCGCGCAGATAGTCATGCATGCGGGCGATCCCGGCCGCGCCCGCGACACAGCCGAGTCCGAACAACGGCACCCGGCGCACGTCGGTCCGCAACCCCAGTCGTGTCGCGATGCGGGCATCCAGCGAGGGCACCGCGATGCCCGTCACCGTCGTGGTCATGATCATGTCGAGATCGGCACCGCGCAGACCTGCCTCGTCCAGCGCCGCGGTCAGGGCCTCGCAGGCGAGGTCGGCGGCGTGCTCGAGGTAGATGTCGTTGGCCTCGCCGAAGTCCCGCAGCGCCGCATACCTGTCGAGGGGCAGCACGAAATGCCGGCTCGCCACCTTGGCGTGGTCGTGCAGAGCACGCACGATGTCAGCGCAGTCGGCGAACGCGGGCATCGCGAGAAATGCCTCGGTGACCTCCTGCTGGCTGTGGCGATGTGCCGGCAGGGCGCCGGCGACGCCGGCGATGACACTGACAGGGCTCATGGGGCTATCCGTTCCGTGGGTTCTCGACAAGGCTCCGCCGATCCCTCGGCGAAGCCGAGACGGCGATGAATCCGGTTGAGCCACTGCGGGGCCCACCAGTTCCAGCCCCCCATCAAGCGCATGAATGCGGGTACCGCCACCATGCGCACCAGCGTCGCATCGGCCAACACCGCCAGCGTCAGGCCCAGGCCGAACATTCTCATGACCGAGGTGCTGGCGGCGATCAACGCCGCGAACGAAATCGACATGATCAGCGCCGCGGCGGTGATGATGCGCCCCGTGTAGGCGATACCCAATGCCACCGACTCATCGGAATCTCCCGTGCGCAACCAGATCTCGCGGATGCGGGCGACCAGGAACACCTCGTAGTCCATGGACAGGCCGAACGCGATGCAGAACAACAGCACGGGCATGTTCGCGATCAGCGTGCCGGTCGGAGTGGTGCCGAGCCCGCCGAGATGGCCGTCCTGGAACACCCAGACGAGCGCACCGAACGCGGCACTCAGTGAGAGAACGTTCAACACAAGGGCTTTCAGCGGAACGACGAGACTTCCGGTGAGCAGGAACAGGAGCACGAACATGATCACGCCGATCAGGCCGAGCACCAGGGGCAGAGTCGAGGTGATCGCGGCGACGCTGTCCCGGTTGGCCGCGGCCGTACCGGTGAGCTCGACAGCGCGCCCGCCCGGACCCGGCACCGCCTCCAACCGGTCCAGCTGGGTCTCCGAAGCGTCGGAGAACAGTGGCGCGCTGCTGGCCACCGTGAGATACACGGCGCCGTCGCGCTCACCGGTCGGAGCGGACGGCGGGCCGGCGGCGCGTCCGTCGACGTAGGTGCCGGTGGGCGCCGAGACCGCCACGACGTCGGGCACCAGGGACAGCTCGGTGGCGTAGGTGGACAGTTCCGCCCGACCCAGCCCGCGGGTGTCGGGGAGTACGACAGTGACTGCGGTGTCGGTGTTCTCGGCGAACTCGTCGCGCAGCTGGTCTCCCACCTGGTGGGCCGACGAGGATCGGGGGAGTACGCGATCGTCGGGGAAGCCCCACCGCACGCCGAGGAACGGCAGGCCCGCGACGACCAGCAGCAGGACGACCGCCAGGCCGAGAGGCACAGCGCGGCGCATCACGGCTTTCGCGCAGCGGTACCAGAAGCGGTGCTGCACCGGGACGGGCGTGGGCTCGGGCCGGCGCAACACCCGGCGCGCGAGGCGGCGGACGTCCAGTGCGGCGTGCCGATCACCGAGCAGCACCAGCGCCGCCGGGGTGACGATCACCGCCGACGCCGCGGCGAACGCGACCGTCGCCACGCCCGCATAGGCGAACGACTTGAGGAAGTGCATCGGGAACAGCACCATCACCGACATCGAGAGCGCCACCGTCGTGGCCGAGAAGACCACGGTGCGTCCGGCGGTGCTGAGCGTGGTCCGGATGGCCTGTCCCCGATCGGCGCCTGCCGCGAGCTCGTCGCGATACCGGCTCAGGATCAGCAGCGTGTAGTCGATGGCGAGTGTTAGACCCATCGCGGTGGCGAGGTTCAGCGCGAAGATCGACACATCGGTGAACACCGTGACGGCCCGCAGCACGGCGAGCGCGCCGACGATCGCCATCACCCCGATCGCGACGGGCAGAGCCGCGGCCAGCAGACCGCCGAACACCCACACCAGGACCAGGAAGCTGAGCGGGATCGCCAGCCCCTCCATCAGAAGCAGATCGCGCTGCGAATGCTCGGTGATCTGCACGTTGACCATCGCGGTGCCGCCGGTTCGCACGCTGACGCCGTCGGGGACGTCGCGGGTGACCTGCTCGTCGATCTGCGTGGCGTAACTCTGCTGCTCGGCTTCGGTGCCCGTGATGCCGACGACGACGAGTCCGGCGGTGCGGTCCCGGCTGACCAGATCGGTCGCGGCCGAGGGCGGAGCGGTCCAGGCCGACGACACCGTGGCGACATGGGGATCGCGGCTCACCTGCGCGGCGATGCGTTCGCCGGTCCGGCGGGCGGCCGGGCTGTCGACGCCGGCGGGTGAGGACACCACGATGACCATCGAGACGTCGCCCTGACCGAAAGTGTCGGCGAGGGTGCGCGACGCGCGGGCCGACTCCGAGCCAGGATCGACGAAGCCGCTGGGCGAGAGCTGCGTCGCGACCGGCACACCGACGATCGCCAGCAACGCGGTGAGGACAGCTGCGGTGGCCACGATCCGGCGCGGGGCGGTGAGGGCGAACGAGGCGATACGGGTCAGCAGGTTCGTCTCCTGTCCGATCGAGGGCCTGGACAGGACACGACGGGGCCGGCCGTCCGGTTCACGGTTTCGAAGAATTTGTGACCTAAGTCATCTCGGTAGCTCGAAGTGCTGGTAGTCCAGCGGTGTGCGCCAATGCCCGCCCCAGCTCCAGCCGCTGCTCAGGAAGACCTCCACGGCCGGGTCGCCGTCGTGCAGCATGCCGACGTCGCGTCGGGTCCGGTCCAGCCAGGGCGTCCCGGTGGCCGGTTCGACGTGGCCACGCGCGTCGACGTAGGGATTGACGAGCGGATTGATGTCGACGGCGCGGCCGTAGGCGTGCCAGGACCAGCTGGTGGACCCGGGGATGCCGCGGCAGTTGAACGCCGAGGTGTTGTTGTCGCGCATCGACAGCTCGTCCTCGGCGCCGGGATAGCGATCGGGGGTGCGCATCTTCTCGATCGGGAATCGCAGCGCCGCGAGACGGCCGAACAGGTCGATGACCGCGTCGGTGATCTCGGCGTCGACCACCAACTCGCCGCGGTGCAGGCGGCCGTCGTAACCCCAGTGGTCCAGGTCGACGCGACGCAACTGATCGGGGGACACCGGGCAGCCCGGCCGCCAGCTCGCGCCGAGGTCAGCGGCGCTGACGGGACTGACGGTGGCGGGCCGGGACCCTGACGTCGTGGTCGTGGTCGTCGTGGTCGCCCGGGTCGGTGCTGGTGCTGGCGCCGCGGACTGCGGGGCAGGCGGGGGAGGTGGCGCACACTGCACCGAGGCGGCCGTCACGGCGGCCGCCACGACGAGTGTCATCAGTCGCACATCAGCGAACCTACCCAACGCTGGAGGGCGGTTAGCCCACCTAATCGCTTTGGTTCGTTGACCTTTCGGCACCGCCGTGTGCCGGTCAAAACTGTGATTTCGGCCATTGTGGCGTTATATTGTGTCCGTCATCACAAGGAGGACGAACATGGCCGGAATCGGCGACGGCGCGATGGTCCCGCAGGAGTTGAAGCCGGCCCGCGCCGCGCACCCGGTCAACTGGCTGATCGGGTTCGTGATGGCGACGGTGCTCATCGCCGGGATCGCCGGCGTGGTCCTCGCGCTGTCCAGCGGCTTGCCGACGGTCGCGATTCTCGTCGCGCTGGTGACCGGAGCCGTGTTCGCCGGCGCCCTCTGCTAGGCCCGGTTCGGCCCGTTCAGCGGCCGTCGGGCTGGTCGTTGTTCTTCTGCGACCCCCAGCCGTGCACCCGGTCGACCTCGATGACGGCACTGACCCGCCGGCGGTCCCGCTGCGGATACTCCTGACCGCTGTAGCGCCGCGAGAGTGCGTCGATGTCGGCGAGTCCGTCGTCGTCGTACATCCGGGTGACGCGACCGATGACGGTGACGTGGGTGTACCAGTCGTCGGAGTCCAGCACCGTCAGCGAGACCCGGGGGTCCTTCCTCATGTGCTGCAGGCGGACTCGTCCCTCATCCATGTTGACCAGGATCTCGTCGCCACGCAGCAGGTACCAGGTGGCCGCCGACACCGGTTGGCCGTCGGAGCGCACCGTGCTGATCACCGCGGGGTTCGCCTTGGCCAGCATCTCCTTGGCCTGGTCGGACAGGGACGACGACATGATGGACTCCTTTGCGGGCGCGACGATCGCTCCCTCGGTCTGTACCCACGGAGTCGCCGGACAACCGGCCCACGGGGCGCCTGCTCGCTGCACGACCCCTCGACTGGCGTCGACTCAGATCTGCCCGTGCCGCGGCGGCAGCGTGCCGCTCAGCGTGTAGCGGCCAATGTGCTGCAGCTTCCACCGCGTCGGATCGTGCAGCGTGTGCGTGCGCGCATCGCGCCAGAACCGCGACAGATTGTCCGATGCGGATGCGCTCCGGGTTCCGCCCAATTCGAACAGCCCGTTGGATGCGGCCAGGGCCGCGCGGACCGCGCCCACCTTGGCGGCCGCCACCGCCACCGACGCTTCGGCGGCCGACTCCTCGGTCAGATGCGCTGTCGCCTCGTCGACGCGGCGGGCCGCCTCGACGAGCAACGCTTGGGCGGCGCGGACCGTGACGGCGAGTTCGCCGGCTGCGTTGATCACCGTCGGATCCTCGACGGCTACGGGCACCCGAGCCTCGAAGTGCGCCCTGGCGCGGCCGGCCTGACGGACTCCCGCTTCGAGCGCGCCGGTGGCGATGCCGACGTCGATGGCGCTGTGCCACAACTGCGCCCGTGCGCCGTAGGTGGTCGGCCTCGAGAAGATCGGACTGAACGGCACGACGTGCGCTGCCGGCACGACCACGTCGTCGAGCGTCACGGTCCCCGAGGCCGTGGTGCGCTGCCCCATCCCGTCCCAGTCGTCGACGATGTCGAGCCCTGGGGCGTCGTGCGGCACGAACGCGACCGCCTTCGGTGTCGACGCCACCGGCACCTTGCCGGAGCCGTCGCCGCATGATGCTCGCACCACGACCCAGTCGGCGAACAACGCCCCGGTGCTGTAGAACTTGCGGCCCGACAGCACGTAATCCCCGCCGGGGCGGGGCGTCAGCGTCGTCGCGTCCACATCGATCGGGTGCGGACCCCGTTCGCTCTGCGCGTTGGCGACCAGCGCACCGGCGAGCACCTCGCCGAAGAACCGTTCGTGCTGTGCGACCGTGCCCTGGAGTCTGAGCGCCTCGAGGAACGTGAAGTGCGAGTGCGGGATCTGTGCCAGCGACGGGTCGGCGTGGGCGAGGAGGCGGAACACCTCGGCCACGACAGTCGCCGGGGCGGCGATCCCACCGCACTGCTTCGGGACCGTGATGGCCAGCAGGCCGGAGTCCTTCAAGGCCTTGATCTCGGTGTGTGGCAGCGCGCGCTGGGCATCGCGCTCCGACGCACCGGCGGCGATGTCCTCGGCCAGGGATCGAGCAACGGGCAGAACGTCGTCGACGGACGTGATCACCGACTGGCTCCCACGAACGGGATCGAGGGGGCTGCAGTGTTTTTGGTCGTCGCGGTGAACAAGCCCCGGTCACGCAGGATCGGCACCACACCCTCGCCGAACCAGTAGAGCTCCTCCAAATGCGGGTAGCCGGAGAAGATGAACTCGTCGATACCCACCTCGGCGTACTCGGCGATGCGATCGGCCACCTCCTGGTGGCTACCCACCAATGCGGTGCCCGCGCCACCGCGGACCAAGCCAACGCCTGCCCACAGATTGGGCGCCACTTCCAATGACCGTGCGTCGTGCCAGTTTCCGTTGCTGCGATGTTCTTCGTGCAACGCCAGCATCCGCTTCTGTCCCTCGGACTGGCTGCGATGCAGGCCTTCCTGCGCTTTACGCACTGTCTCCTCGTCGAGCGCGGCCACCAACCGGTCGGCCTGCTGCCACGCCTCGTCGGCCGTGTCGCGTGAGATGGTGTGCAGGCGGATGCCGAAGCGCACGGGGCGGCCCTCGTCGGCGGCGAGCTTGCGAATCCATCCGATCTTCTCGGCGACCGCAGCCGGCGGCTCGCCCCATGTGAGATACACATCGGCGTGCTTGGCGGCCACGGGACCCGCGGCTGCGGAGCTGCCGCCGAAGTACAACGGCGGCACCGGGTCCGGCAGCGTCGCCAACGCGGCCTCGTCGACGCGGATGTGCTCGCCCTCGAGCGTCACCGTTTCCCCGCCCCACAGGCGACGGACCACCTCGAGGAACTCGTCACACCGCTGATAGCGGGCGTCCTTGTCCAGGAAGTCGCCGAACGACCGCTGCTCGTGGGCTTCTCCGCCGACGACCACGTTGAGCAGCAGACGCCCCGGCGCGTGGCGGGCGAAGGTCGCGGCCATCTGCGCCGACAATGTGGGGCTCACCAGTCCCGGCCGGAACGCGACCAGGAACGCCAACGACGTCGTCTCCCGGGCCAGTAGGGCCGCGGTGACGAACGCGTCCTCACACCAGGCGCCGGTCGGGATCAACGCGCCGGTGAAGCCGAAGGATTCGGCGGCACGCACGATCGAGGCAAGATAGTCGATCGAGGCGTCGCGGTCGCTGTGCGCGGCGCCGGCCGGCGTGCCGTGGCCACCTCCGACGATCAGACGGCTGTCGCCGTAGGTGGGCAGGAACCAGTGCAGGCTCGATGACATTGGGAGAGATCCTTTCAGCGGCCGCGGGCAGGTTGGGCCGCGACGGAGGCCGACGAGGAGGGAAGGGTGGACGGCCGGTCGATGATCGTCGAGCGGGCACCGCCCACCCGGTAGGAGGCCCCCCGATGCTCGGCGGGCAGCCGGTCACCGGCGCCATTGAGCTTGTGGCGCAGCGTACCCGGCGTGTAGTTCTCCTGGTAGGCGCCGCGCGCGGTCAACACGGGCACGACGTGGTCGATGAACTGGGCGAACGATCCGGGCGTGATCGCGTAGGCGAGGTTGAACCCGTCGACGTCGGTCTCCTCCACCCACTCCTGCAGCGAATCCGCCACGCGGGCGCCCGATCCCACGAAGCGCGGGCCGAGGCCGCCGATCTTGCCCCACTCGGCGATGTCGCGGATCGCCCACTCGCGGCCGTCGGGGTCGGCGGACTGGAAGGCCTTGACCGCGGAGAGGATCGCATTCGAGTCGACGTTGCCGACCGGCTCGTCGAACCCGTACCGGGCCAGGTCGACGCCCATCCACCCCGACATGAACACGAGCGCGCCTTCCGGGTCCCCGTAGGAGAGGTATTCGGCGTGCCGGGCGTGGGCCTCCTCGTCGGTGGCGGCGGTGACGATGGTCGACAGGTTGAAGATCTTCACCGAATACGGGTCTCGGCCGGCGATCTCGAGTTCGCGGCGGATGGTCGACACCGTGTCGCGCAGGATCGCCTTGGTGGGCGCGGCGGTGAAGATGGCTTCGGCGTTCTCGGCGGCGAACCGGACCCCGCGCGGGGACGACCCGGCCTGATAGATGACCGGCGTGCGCTGCGGAGACGGCTCACTCAGATGAATGCCGGGGACACGGAAATGGGTTCCGTCGTGGCCGATGTGGTGGACCTTGGCCGGATCGGTGAACACCCCGCGGGCGGCGTCGCGCACCACGGCGTCGTCCTCCCAGGACCCCTCCCACAGCTTGTAGAGCACCTCGAGGTATTCGTCGGCATGGTCGTAGCGGGCATCGTGCGCGGGCTGATCGGTCTGCCCCATGTTGCGGGCAGCGGAGGGTAGGTAGCCCGTCACGACGTTCCAGCCGACGCGGCCGCCGGTGAGGTGGTCGAGCGTGGACAGGCGGCGGGCGAACGGATAGGGGTGCTCGAAGCCGGTGCCCGTCGTGATGCCGAATCCGAGGTGCTCGGTGACGTACGCCATCGCGGACACCAGCAGCAGCGGATCGTTGACCGGCACCTGGGCGGCCTGCCGGATCGCCGCCTCGTCGCTCGCGCCGTAGACGTCGTAAGTGCCCAGGACGTCGGCGATGAACAGCCCGTCGAAGCGGCCGCGCTCGAGCAGGCGGGCGAGTTCGGTCCAGTAGGTCAGGTCCTTGTACCGAGCCGACTGATCCTCCGGGTGTTTCCACAGGCCGGGGGACTGGTGGGCGACGCAGTTCATGTCGAAGGCGTTGAAGCGGATCACACGGGTCACTGCGAAAGGGTGCCGAGTTTCGGCTCGGCGGGCATGGGTTTGTCTCACCGCGATTCTGATTCCGCGGTGGGTTTCGCGTCAGATCATGTCGCGGCGGGTGAGCCAGCGCATGATGGGCCAGCCGATGAACACCGGCAGCCAGCACGTCAGGATGCGGTACAGCAGCACCGAGGGCACCGCCACCGCGGCGGGCACACCGAACGCGGCCAGCCCGCCGATCAGGGCCGCCTCCACCGCGCCCACGCCGCCGGGGGTCGGCGCCGCCGAGGCGAGCGTGCCGCCGACCATCGTGACGATCGTGACGGTGACGAAGCTGGTGTCGCCGCCGAACGCCTCGATGCTCGCCCACAGGGCCAATGCCGCACCCAGAGTCGTTGCGGCACAACCCAGCACGATCAGTGCCAGCCGCTTGGGTTCGCGTGCGAGCTCGATGAGATCGTCGATGACCTCCTTGAGCCGCGGCCGCACCGCGGTGGCGAGCCAGCGCCGGAGCTTGGGCACGAACAGGAACACGCCGACCGCACCGAGCGCTGCGCCGGCGATCAGGTACAGCACGGTGGCGCTGGGCACGAACCGGGACAGATTCGCCGACGCCCCGGCCGCCGCGCTGAACAGGATCAGCAGGCTGACGTGGGTCAGCACCTGCACCGACTGCTGCAGCGCCACCGCCGTCGTCGCCCGCAGCGCGCCCAACCCGCCCTTCTGCAGGAACCGGGTACTCAGCGCCAGTCCGCCCACCCCGGCCGGTGTCGTCGTCGCCGCGAAGGTGTTCGCGACCTGCATGACGGCCAGATTCCGATAGCTGACCAGACCGTCGGCGCAGGCCCACAGCGCCGCGCCCGCCCCCAGGTACTTCAGCGCCGACACCGCGAGTCCGGCCAGGGCCCACCACCAATTGGCCGAACTCAACTCGGCGAAGAACACCGGCACCGAGCTGATGAACGGATAGGCGACATAGACGAGGGCGACCAACAGCACGGTCTGGATCAGCTGGCTGCGGGTGAAGCGGGTGATCGTCGCCGTCGTGATCTGATCGGCACCGGTCTGGCGCTTGACCTCGTCGCGCGCACTCGCCATCGCCTGCGACGGGTCGCTCACCGACTGTCGAACACGTTGGTGCATGGCGGTTTTGGTGAGCCGGCGGGACGCCGCGAGCACGGCGTCGTTGCCGAAGACGGTGATCGCCGCGGCCACCGCCTTGTCGGCGCCGTACAGATCGGTGGTGGTGACCAGAAGCTGCGCGATGTCGTTGTGCAGGTGCGCTTCTGATGCGCCGTACTCGGCGAGACCGAACCCACCGAACAGGGGCGCGCCGTCGGCGACCGTGATTTCCTTGCTGCGCAGATCGCCGTGCGAGATCTGCTGACTGTGCAGGACTGCCAACGCGTCCCACAGCCGGGCGACCGGCGTGTCGGCGGCGCATTCGTCGATCGGGGTGCCCTGCGCAGGCCGGTGGGCGTACAGCGTCCAACCGCGCTCCAGCGCAGACACGGCGATCGGGGCGGTGTTGGCCAGCCCCACATCACCGACCGCGATGGCCATCAGCGCTCGATGCTCGATCGCGCGGCGCATCGAGGTCTGCAACGGGGCGGTTTCGCTGTCGCGCAGCCGCAGCTTCCGCCAGAACTGGCGCAGGAAGCCGCCGCCGCGCTGATGCGGCCCGTAGAGCTCGACGATCGCCATGCCCTCGTCGGGGTCGGCGCGATCGGTGCCACGGTCCTGGGTGGCGTGCAGCAGCATGGGGCCACGCCCGGCGGGTCGCACCACCTGCAGCGCCGACACCCGGAAACCGCGTCGTGCCATCGCCCGTGCCGCACCGTCGAGCGGAACCTCGAGCGCCGGGGTGCCGACCACCAACACCACGAGGGCGCCGACGAACCAGCCGACAGCCAGCCCGAGCAGCGACCGGGCCGGCACCACCGCGCTCACCACGAGGTGGATCGGGACGAACGCCAGCAGCAGCGTCCACCACCACCGTCGCCACCGGGCCGGCAGCCACGGCCCCGACACCGTCAGCACCGCGGCGAGCATCGCGATCCACCGGGGGTCGTCGAGGAACTGCGACGCCACGGTGTCGAGACGATCGGTGAGGTCGAAATGCCAACGCGGCGCGGCAATGCCGTTGCCGGTGATGGACAACGACAGAATCGCGATGATGCCCGCCGCGGCGTACGCGCCGAGCATCTTCCATTGCCGCGCGAGGACGAGGCCGATCAGGATCATGAACGGCAGCGCGACGATCGCGATGCCATAGACCAGATAGACGGTGTTGGACTGCGTGGGGCTCAGGACGCCGACGATCTCGGAGATCGAGCGTTCCAGCGCTTCCCATTCGTATCGAGTGATCAGCGAGCTGGTCACCACGATCACGAGAAAGGCGCCGGCCGAGACGAGCCGCAGAATGTCGTTGGTGCGCCGGGTCAGCGGTTGGAGCAGATCTCCCGAGACAACGATGTCCCGCCCGTCAACGCGCATGGCCCACCGATCATAGCGGCTGGCCGATCACCTGACGGTGACGTAGACGGTCTGGTTGGCGATCGAGCGGAAGTTGTCACCCTGCGACGTCGCGAACGGAACGCCCTGACGCACGACGGGTCCGTGGGTGATCGACACGATCGAGGCCTCGTCGAGGGGTGCGTCCGACAGCCGGGTGACGACGACGCGGTTGCCCTGATCCTCGAGGGCCATGATGGCCGTGTCGGCGCGGCCTGCGCCGGTCGGTGCGGCAACGGCGGGTGCAGCCAGGCTCAGTGCCGCCGCGAGAGTGACGGTGCCGATGGCCAGGAGCGAAGGTCGGGTCATGGGAGTGCTCTTCTCAGGTGGTGCGGGTATTGCCACCCCATACACGAGTCAGGGGCGCCTCCGGTTCGAAGGCGCCCCTGATCTGATGTCACGCGGTTACCGGACCGTGACGTAGACGGTCTGGCTGCGGACCGTGCGGCTGTTGTCGCCCTGCGAGGTTGCGAACGGCACGCTCTGTGGAATCGCCGGACCGCGAGTGACGGACACGACCGACGCCTTGTCCAGCGGCGTGCTGGATTGACGGGTCACGACGACGCGCAGGCCCTGGGCCTCCAGCGAGCTGATGGTGTCGGCGGCGTTGCCACCTGTCGGGGCGGCCTGCGCGGGCGCGGCCAGTCCGAGGACGCCGGCGATGAGCGCGGCTGCGGCGGCGGTGGTGATGCTGAACTTCTTCATTTCCGGCCTTCTTCGGTTGGTGATCTTGGTGATCTGACCTGTCAAACCCCTGTGAGTCGGGGTTCATTTCACTTGGCAGGAATTGAGCGATCGCTGGCAGAAAGCGCGCTGTCGGCGGTCGCGAGCGCACGCGAATGCACGTTGTGAGCGGCGCGTCGACGTGCAGACGCGCGCGCTCGCGGAACGGGAGGTGCCCCCAGCGCTCGCGGGACGGGCGGTCAGATGGCGAGGCGGCGGGCCAGGCCCGAGGCGCGCGCTGCGCGTCGGCCGACCGCGGCGCGCACCGACGCCTCCGCACCCACCACCCGCACCCGCTTCTTGGCCCGGGTCACGGCGGTGTAGAACAGCTCCCGGGTCAGCAGCCGCGACTCCTGCGGCGGCAACAGCACCGTGACCTCGTCGGCCTGGCTGCCCTGACTCTTGTGGATCGTCATCGCGTGCATGGTGTCCACCTCGGAGAGCCGGCCGGCGGCGAACTCCTGCTCGCCGATCACCACGCGCAGGCCCTCGCCGTGCACGATCGCGACCCCCGTGTCGCCGTTGTACAGCTTGCGGCCGTAGTCGTTGGCCGTCACCAGGACCGGCCGCCCGGCATACCAATCCGCCCAGATCGGCTCACCGGTCGCGTCCGTCAGCCACCGCTCGACCTGACGGTTCCAGTAGGCGATGCCGAACGGACCGCGCCGGTGGGCGCACAGCAGGCGATGCTCGTCGAGCGTGTCGAGTGCGGCCCGCGTGTCCCCGAGGATCGCCGCCTCGCGCAGCCGCAACGCCGGGGGAAGCAGCACGTCGCGCAAATGTTCGCCGGGCGCGTCGGCAGCGATCCACTCGACGTGCTCACCGCCGTCGCGCAGCACCTGCACCGTCTGGTCGGCGTCGCCGTCGCGGATCGCCGCAGCCAGCTCGCCGATGCGGGCACCGAACCGGTGCGAGGTGTGCAGCGCCGCGATCCGCGCGTCGCTGCGCGCCCCGAGGCCGTCGACCAGATCGGCGAGCACCGCGCCCGCTTCCACCGAGGCGAGCTGATCCGGATCACCGGCGAGCACCAGGCGGCTGTCGGGGCGCACGGCCTCGAGCAGGCGGGCCATCAGCGTCAACGACACCATCGACGTCTCGTCGACGACGATCACGTCGTGGGGCAACCGGTTCTCTCGATGGTGACGGAACCGCGAGCCACTGTCGGGGCGTGGGCGCAGCAGTCGGTGCAGCGTCGATGCGGTCAGCGGCGGCAGCCGGTCGCGGTCCTGGGCATCGAGCTCCGCGAGCTCCGAACGCACCGCCTCGAGAAGGCGCGCCGCCGCCTTACCCGTCGGCGCTGCCAGCGCGATGCGCAGCTGTGGCCGCCCGGCGAGGGCGGCCTGTTCTGCGAGCACTGCCAACAGGCGGGCCACCGTCGTGGTCTTGCCGGTGCCCGGCCCGCCCGTCAGTACGGTGAGCGATTGCGCCAGAGCGACATCGGCTGCGCGGCGCTGCTCCTCCCACCCCTCGGGGAACAGCCGCTCCAGACCGGGAGCAGCTGTCGACTGCGGTGCTGCCAGCAGCGCCAGCACGTCGTCGCGAACCTGTTGCTCCTCGCGCCAGTACCGATCGAGGTAGAGCAGATCGGCGTCGGCATCGGAGCGCACATGCACCACCTGCTGAGCCACCAGCGGGCTGGCCCGCACGGCCTCGAGCCACTCCCGCGTTGCAGGCCAAGGCAATTCGGGTCGACCGATCTGCTGGGGCAGCGACCTCAGATCAACGCACACCGACCCCGCGCGCAGCGCCCGCACCGCGAACGCGACAGCCAGCGCGACACTCGGATCGGCTTCGCCGGTCAGGACGCACAGGCGCTGCGCCACATGGACATCGGCAGGCTCCAGCAGCTCGCCGAACGTTTCGAGCGTCGGCGCGGTCACGGGGATTCCCCGCGCAGCCGCACGGTGCGAGCCGTCGAGCTCTCGTCGAGTTCGACGAGATCAGCACGCGACCGCAGGAAGTCGCTGAACGACTTGAAGCCCAACGACTTCTCCGAGAACGACGGATCCATTCGCTTCATCTGCGCCTTGACCGCCGAGTTGTGCAGCCAGTCCACGTCGTCCTTCTCCAACCCGATCTTCAGCGCCCGGGTCAGCAGCGCTGTCGCCGAAGCCTGCGGATCGGGCTCATCGTCGGCGTCGCGACCCTTGGACCGCCGGGTGCGCTTCTTCGGCGCCGTGCCGGTGGGCGATTCGTCGGGCTCGAACACCGGTACGCCCGGCAGTGCGTCGTAGGTGACGAATTCATCGCAGGCCGCCGCCAGTGAGCGGCTGGAGGAGCCCGCAACCCCGATGCCGACGACGTAGCGGCCGAGCCGTTTGCAGCGCTGCGCCAGCGCGATGTAATCCGAATCGCCGCCGACGATCACGACGTGGGTCAGATCGGGCAACCGGAACATGTCCTCGACCGCGTCGACGGCCAGCCGGATGTCGGCACCGTTCTTGCCGTACGCGGCGGCAGGGAACAACTGCACCAGATCGACCGCGCGGCCGACCAATTGGCCGCGATAGTTCGCGTTGACGTCGGCGGACCAGTCCGCGTAGGCCCGGGTGAGGACGAGCGTGCCGAACGACGACGCGAAGTCCACGATGGCGCCGACGTCGACCGTGGCGCGCGCGAGCTTCTCCGCGAAATCACTGGTGCCGGTGTCGCTGGTGGCGTCCCGCGCCCGGTCGCGCTGGAACGAATTGCGGCCGTTGACCTGGTCGTAGCGGCTGATCACGATGTTGTCGAAGTCAAAGTAGACCGCGACGCGGGAGTCCTGGGAGTCCGTCATCGCACCAGTGTCTCCGACGGTGCGTCCCGGGCGAGCAGATCCGAGAGGGCCACGATCAGTTCCGCGGGAGGCTGCCAGCTGAACACCCCGGCCGGGTGGCCGTCCGTCACCGGCGTCTGGGGTCCGCACATTCCGCGCACGTACAGGTACAGCACACCACCGAGATGACGCTGCGGCGAGTAGTCCGTCTGTCGCCAACGCAGAAACCGGTGCAGCACAACGCAGTAGAGCAGCGCCTGCAGTGGATAGTCGGAGTGCAGCATCGCCTCGACCAACCGGGATCGCCCGTAGTCGGCGGCGGTCAGCTCGCCTCCCGGTTCCCCCAGCCAGTTGGTCTTGTAGTCCACCACCAGATAGCGACCGCCGACCCGCAGCACCGCATCGACCGACCCGGTGAGGTAGCCCCGCAGCGACTGGGCGCCCAGCGCACCTCCGGAGAGGCGGCGCGCGTAACCCGCCAGCGGATCGTCCGGCGGCAGATGGCTGTGCACCAGCGCGCCGACGTCGGCGAGGGACAGCGCCGGGCCGGCTGCGCGCAGATCACCGCCGGCCAGTGGGAACTCGAAGTCCAACTCACGCAACCGATCCCGTAATCCGATCTCGCGCAGCGTGGCGCCGTTGGCCAGTGGCCCGAGCGGGGTGTCGTGCATCGGGACCAGCGCAGCGGCCAGCTCGGCCGGGGCCACGTCGACCGGCCACCACTGCGCGTGCCGGACGATCTGTGCTTCCAATTCGGCGGCCAGGTCGGGCGCGAACGGATCGGTCGTCTCGAGCACCGCGTGCACCAGCGTGCCGAACGCCGCACCGGTCGGAAGGTCCGCCATCGGTGAGCGCACCCGCTCACCCGTGTCCACCGGACCGGAGGCCGGGACGTCGGCGACCTCGTCGTCGAGTTCGGTCACCTCCGGCTCGCTGGACACCCCGGGCGCCTCCTCGGCCGAACGGATCAACCCCGAATAAGACGTCCGCCGCCACGACGTGTCGATGCGGCGATGGAAGTGGCGCACGTCCAGACCCACGGGCACCGGCGGTGTGGCGACGGGTGCCGGCGCGGTGATGACGGATTCCTCGAGGACCGGCCCGCCGGCGTCGGCCCAGGCGCGCAGCGCGGCCATGGCGTCGGGGTCGTCGATGCGGGGCGGGTCGCAGCGATCGGGCACCATCGCCTCCCCGGGCCTGCGGCCACGCAGCAGGCGGGACAGTCCGCCGTTGGGTTCATCTGCCGACGGCGCCCACCACGCGACGACCTGGGACTGAGCGCGCGTCATCGCGACGTAGGTGAGCCGCACGTCGTCCCCGGCAGCCTCCTCACGGCCCTGCCGCTGCACCGCATCGTGATCGGGGCTGTGCTCGCCGCCGATGTGCAGACAGCGGGTGTCGCCCTCGTGGTAGAGCACGACGTCGCGGCTCTGGATGTTGCGGTTGAACGCGAACGGCAGATACACGACGGGAAACTGCAGACCCTTGCTCACCCACACCGTCATGATCTGCACAGCCGCGGCGTCACTGTCGAGGCGACGGCTCCGTTCGACCGCGCCGCCACGTTCCTCGCGCTGCGTGCGCAGCCAGTCACGCAGCGCAGGCAGGCTGAAGTGCTCCAGGTGCGCAGTCTCCTGCAGCAGCTGGGTCAGATGCGCCAGGTCGGTCATGTGCCGCTCGCCGTCGACCCAGGACAACACCCGCTCGCCCATGCCGGCGCGCTGAGCCGCTTCGAACACCGCGGCCACGCCGCGCTCCCGCGCGTGATCAGCCCAGCTGCGCAACGTCTCGGTGATCCGATCGGTCAGCCGATCGCCCTCGGCGACAAGGCTTTCCGCGGTCTCACCGAAGAACATCGTGGTGGCTGCCGCCCGCACCAGACCGGACCGCTGCGGCTGGTCGAACGCTTCGAGCAGACACAGCCAGTCATCGGCGGCCGGCGAGGCGAACACATCGGAGTCGCCGGTGTAGACGGCGGGGATGTTCGCCGCGTTGAGCGCCTCGAAGCAGGCACGCCCGTCGCGGTGGCTCTCGACGATCACCGCGACGTCGCCGGGCACCACTGGGTTTCCGCAGTAGGTGGCCCCGGCGGCGAGCAGCGCGGCGATGTCGGCGGCCATGTCCTTCGGGATGTGCTCCCGCAGCCGATCGATCGGGATGGTCTTGTCGGGGCGCACCCGCAGCTGCTCGCGGGTGACCACCCGCAGCCGGAACGGCGCATTCTGCGGCGCACCAGCCAGCCGATGCTCGGGGTGCGCGGCGGCCACCGGCCGCACCACGATGCGCGGGTCCCCGAGCTGCGCATCCCGCATCACCGCCTGCAGACTCGCGACCAGCGGGCCGTCGCTGCGATAGTTCGTGCCCAGCGTGCGCTGCCGTCCCGCGCTCGACGCGGCGTGCAGATACGTGACGATGTCACCGCCGCGGAACGCGTAGATCGCCTGCTTCGGATCACCGATCAGGATCACCGTGGAGTGTCCGCTGAACGCGCGGTCGATGACCTGCCACTGCACCGGATCGGTGTCCTGGAACTCGTCGACCATGACGATCGACCAGCGCCGCCGCATCCGGGTACGCGCGGGGGAGTCGTCGGCCTCGAGCGCGTCGGCGAGCCGGGACAGCAGATCGTCGTAGTGCAGGATGCCGAGCCGGCGTTTACGCGTCTCCAGTTCCGCGCAGACCGCGGTCGCGAACTCGACCCGCACCGCCGGGTCCGTGCCGGGCGCGGGATCGGCAGGCCGCAGCTCGGTGTGCGCACCGGCGACGACCTCGCGGGCCAGACGCAGCGCGGCGTCGTAGGACAGCAGTGGTTCCTCGCGCTGCTGACCGAAATGCGCGAGGTACAGGTCGTCGACGATGTCGCGCACCACATCCTCGAGGCTTTCCACCAGCTGCACACCGGAATCGGTGTCCCCGGCCACCCCGAGACTCTTCAACACCAGCTGGCAGAACTGGTGAGTGGTCGCGATCGTGGCGGCGTCGAACCCGGCCAGCGCGTCACGCAGCCGCTGTCGCCGCAGGGCGAGTTCGTCGGCCGGGCCCGACAGCAGGTGGGTGGGCACCGCGTCGTTGCGGGCGCGGGCCGGATCGCCGAGTGCGAGCAGGGCGTCGAGGATCTGGGCGCGTACCCGCTCCCGCAGCTCCTGGCTGGCCGCCCGCCCGAAGGTGATCAGCAGCATCTGGTCGAGCGTCGCAACCCCTTCTGCGACATAGCGGGTCACCAAACCGGCCAGGGTGTAAGTCTTTCCGGTACCCGCACTGGCTTCCAGCACCGTCGTGGTGCGCGGCTCGGGCAGCGGGCCCAGCAGGTCGAACGGTTCCATCTAGTCCGGCATCCTCTCGGCGCGCAGCATCGGAGACCACAACCGGGACGCGTAGGCCGGAAGGCCCGCGGCGACCAGGTCGACCAGCGGACGGCCAGGACCCCACACCGTGACGTGCGCGGGCTCGGCGTCCTCGCCGGGATACCCGCCGGACTTCCACTTCCAGCCGGCCTCCCGCGACGGCGCGCCGCGGTGGTGCTCGGTCTCCGCCCAGGCGTAGGACGTCTTGGGCGGCAACGGAATCGGTGCGCGACGCCCGTCGTCGTACATCTCGACGAGATCGGCCAGCACACCGGCGGCGTCGTCGGGCGGTCCCAACAGCCGTTGTCGTGGGGTGTCGCCGCGTTTGGCTCGACCGATGCACACCGCCGACCAATCCCTGCCGGGATGGTGAGCGGCCAACGCCACCAGTCGAATCCACGATTCCAGTAGGTGCCTGCCGTCGAGCTTGGAATAGGTGACCCACACCAGGCGCTCGCCGTAGACGCGCGGCACGGTGCCCGTGACGCGGCGGTCTGTGTCTATGGCGGCGCCGACCGCGACGTCGACGTCGAACGCCTCGGGCGCACGGGTGCGGTGCTGCTGGGCGGCCGCAGCGAGCGCGGCGGTGCGCTGCGCGAGTTCCTGGGCTTGCCGCCAACCGAGCCGGCCCGGCGGAAGCGAACCACGACGCCACTCGGCCTGCTGGGCCTGCGCCGGTGTCATCCCGCGCTGCATGTCCTCGAGCATCCGGGCGCCGATCTTCCACTCCGCCAACGCATCGATCTCGACCGGCATCCCGTCCTCGACGGCATCGACGTCCCACGGCAGCGTGTAGTCGAGAGCCCGGAAGAAGCCCTTGACCGGATCCTTGAAGAACGTGATCAGATCGTCGAGGACGACGTCGTCGAGCGGTGGCGCCGGTAGCGGCGCCCCGACCAGCGGCGGCTTGACCGTCCGCTGAGCCGTCGAGGCCCGGGCCGCGGTCAGCGCGGCGGTGTCGAACGTGAACGGCTCGTCCGGACGCGTTCCCAGCGCCCCCGGTGTGACATTGCGGATGTCGAAGGGCTGCAACGGATGTCGAATGTGTACCTGCTCGCAGACCGGCTGCTGCGCGGTGACGTCGAGCGCGTCGAGGAGCTCGACGAGCGGCACGGCCGGCGGCTTGCGTTGACCCGAGTACTCGTTGGCGCCGGTGTAGGTGATCACCAGGCGCTCGGTCGCCGCACCGATCGCGTCGAGCAGCAACTGGCGATCCTCGGAGCGACTGTCCCGTTCACCGGTCACCGGGTCGCGCGCCAGCGCGTCGTCGCCGTCGGTGACTCCTTGCCGTGGGAAGACCCCGTCGTCGAGACCCACCAGGCACACCACGCGGTGAGGGACCGAGCGCATCGGGACCATCGTGCACACCGTCAGCGTGCCGGTGCGGAAGTTGGCGCGCGTCGGTCGACCGGCGAGGTGGCGGTCCAATAGTGCCTTCACATCGGCGAGGCGCAACAGGGTCTCGGACTGCGCGCCGGCGTCAGCGAGGATGTCGCCGAACTCCCGGTCCACCTGGGCGCCCTGCCACGCATCGGCGTCCGGGGCGGCGGTGAGCTGGTCGAGACCGCTGCGCAGGGCTGTCAGCCATCCGCCCAATGTCCTTGTGCCGCTGAGGTCCTCGACCGCGACGCGGAGCAGCTCGACGTACTCGGCGAGTCGCCCCGCGAGCTCCACCCGGTTGCTGCCGACGTCGTCGAGGGGCAGCGTGGTGTCCAGCCAGGTGTGGGCGTCCTCCGAGACGGCGACGCCGGCCAGTACCCGGTCGATGCCGAACCGCCAGGTGTTCTGCACGAAGTCGACCCCATACGGATGGCGGTGTCCGCGGTCGAAGCCCCAGCGGATGTTGGCCTCCCGCACCCAGTCGCCGATCGTGTCGAGATCGTCGTCGCTGAAGCCGAACCGGAAACGCACCGGTGCGGCCTCCGCGAGGTTGAGCACCTCGCTGGCGGTCGCCCGCCCGCCGGCCAGGATGAGCAACTGACTCGCCACTGCGAGCAACGGATTGGTCTGGGTGAGCGCGCGGTCGGCCAACTTGACGCGCAGTCGATGGGCGGGGTGCGCGTCGGACACCACATCCCCGAGACCGAAACCCGCGACGATGAGTGGTGCATATGTCTCGATGTCGGGGCACATGACGAGGATGTCGCGCGGCTCGAGCGTGGGATCGTCGGCCAGCATGCCGAGCAGCACCTCACGCAGAACGTCGATCTGGCGAGCGGGGCCGTGGCAGCTGTGCACCTGGACCGACCGGTCGGTCGCGTCGAGCCAACGACCTTGCGGGCGAACGCTGTTGGCGGCGATGTCGGACTGGAGCCAGCCGAGCAGTGTGGGCGGGCGGTCGGCGGCGCCGAGGAACTCGTCGACTGCGGGGTCGGCGGGAAGGGCCCGCTCCAGCTCGCGCAGATCGCGGCCGAGCGTCGCGAGAAGCGGGTGCCCCACCGCGCGGTGCGACGTGTCGGTACGCCGCGGCACCGGTCCATGACTGCCGCGCAGTGCCGCCCACAGTACGTCGCTGGGATGCGGGAGCCACAGGTGCAGATCGTGATGCGTGCTGAGCGCTTGCAGGAGTTCGATCTCGGTGCGCGGCAAGCGGGTGTGACCGAACAGCGACAACCGCGCGGGTAGATCTGAAGGTGAATGCCGAAGACGAGCAACAGCTTCGGCGTGACGTACCGGCGGGGGCTCGGCAGCGACGCGGGCCAGCAGAGCGCGGTAGAGCTCAGGCTGCCAGCTCAGGTCGGCGTCGAGGGCGTCACTGCGGCGCTGCGCCCAGTCGATCAACAGCTGCGGACGTTGCCGGGCGTAGGAGGCGAACAGGCCGGCGAGGCGACGGGCGACGGCATAGCGCCTGCCCTGGCGCAGTTCTCGCTCCTCGCCCTGCTCATGATGGCCGAGATGGGCGGCCAGGGTGGCACACCACGGCTGGTCGAGCGAGCTGTCGATGACCTCGAGTAGCGGCCACACCATGGCCTCGGGTGCCCATGGATCGTCGTCGGTGGTGCCGGTCAGTTCCGCGACGAGTGAGCGCGGATGGCGGAACGTGATCCCGGCGCACACCCCGTCCTGACCGCCACCGCGCCCCAGGATGTGGGAGAGCCGCTGGCTGAGCCAGCGTTCGGTGCCGCGCGCCGACACCAGCACCAGGTCCTCGGCGAAGGGGTCGGCAGGCGGGTCTGCGAGCATCGCACCCAGGCCGTCGGCGAGCAGGTCGGTGCGATCAGCCCGATGGAGGTGTAGCGCCATCGCAGCTCAGACTACGGGCGCGCGCTCGCAGGCGGTGAGCGCACACGAAATGCCATGCTCGGCGGCGCGTCGGTGTGCAGACGCGCGCGCTCGCCGAATGGGTCAGCCGCGTTCGATGACGTTGCCGGTGCCGGCCTGCGAGGTCTTGGGGTCGCCGGTCCGGTAGGTCACCGTGTTGTCGAAGCCCGAGACGTTGATGGCGCCCGCCGACTCCACCGTCAGCTCGTTCTCCATGCCGGACACCGAGACCTCGGCGCACGAGCCCTGCACCTCGATCGTGTTGTTCATCCCGCTGATGCTCACGGTTCCCTGATTGCAGATCACGGTCTGCGTGCGATCGACACCGCCGATCGACAGCGACCCGCCCGCTTCGACGGTGAGCACCTGGTCATCACCGCCGATGCCGGGGATCGCCGGAATCGAGGGAATCGCCGGGATCGCCGGGATCGCCGGAACGGACGGTTCGGCGACGGAACCGCCCCCGCCGGACGTGCTCGGCCGACCGGGCACCGTGCTCGTTGCGACGTTGTTCCCGACGAAGTAGACGACGACGCCGATCACCCCGCCGATGATCACCAGACCGGCGATCAACGGAATCAGCCACACCGCAGGATTCGAGCGCTTGTGCACGACCTGCTGCGGGGCCGCGAAGTACGGCGAACCGTGGGGCTGCTCGAAGGACGGGGTGGGGTACGGGTACGGAGGCACCGGCACCGCGGAACTGCCCCGCTCCAAGTCCCTGATGCGGGCCTCGGGATCCCCTGTCGGCTCCATGCGCAGATGCTCGCACAACCGCGGCGCGCCTGCGCGGATCTGACCAAACCCTGACCGGTGACCACGCGCGGCGGTTGAGTTCACGGCCCGGTGGTACCCATGCGCCATGGTGGCACCGGGCTTCCTCGCCATCGGCAGCGGTCCCGCGGGTGTCAGCGCGGCCGAGACCTTCCGCGCGCCCGGCACCGCCACATCCCCGTGCGCATCCTGTCCGCCGATCCCGCGCTGCCCTATGCCAAGCCGCCCTTGAGCAAGCAGTTCCTGTGCGGCCAGCCCGCAGAACTCGACCTGCACAGCGCCGGCTGGTTCCACCGCAATGCCATCGATCTCGTCCTCGGGGTCACCGTCGAGCGCATCGACACCGCCGCCCAGGAGATCGTCACCGCGGGTGGTGCCCGCTATCCCTACTGGCACCTGGTGCTCGCATCGGGTGCCACGCCGGTGCCGCTGACGGTGCCGGGCGCGGAGTCGGCGTTACCTCTGCGGTCGTTCGGCGACGCGGTGGCGCTGCGAATGGCGGCGCGCCACGCCGACTCGGCGGTCGTGGTCGGGGCGGGTCTGATCGGGTGCGAGGCGGCGGCCTGCCTGGCGGCCGGTGGTCTGGACACCGTGCTCGTCGCGCCCGAACCGGTGCCGCTCGCCCGCCGTTTCGGCCTCGACGTGGGTGAGCGCGTGGTCAAGATGCTCTCCGATGCCGGTGTGCGCTTCACCGGTTCCGCCCCGGTCGCCGCGGTCACCGGCACCGGGGTGGTGCTGGACTCCGGCGAGTGCATCGACGCCGACCTGGTGGTCGCCGCCACGGGCGTGCGCCCCGACGTCCGGCTGGCGCAGCAGGCAGGGCTGCAGATGAGCGGAGGGCGCGTCGTGGTCGACGAACACATGCGCACCTCGGTGCAGAACGTCTTCGCCGCCGGCGACATCACGCTGGCCCACAACGTCACCGCGGGCCGGGCGGTGGCCGCCGAGCACTGGCGCGACGCCGCCCAGCAGGGGTTGGTGGCGGGGTCGACCGCGGCCGGCTACCCGGCCGTCTGGGACCGGGTGCCCCGCTTCTCCTGCTCGATCGGGTCGGTGACGATGCGTCACCGTGGCTGGGGCGACGACTGGGATTCCTGTCGGGTCACCGACCGGCGACACGGCTTCACCGCGGCGTACACGCGCCTCGGTCACGAGGTGGCAACCCTGGTGGCTACAACCAATCCCGGCGCTTGAACGCCACGTAGAGAATCGCGACCATCACGACGATGAGCGCGGTGCTGGTGACGAAGCCCGCGACGGTCTCGATTCCGGGATAGTCGACGTTCTGGCCGTAGAACCCCGTGATCGCCGTCGGGACCGCGATGATGGCCGCCCACCCGGTCAGCTTCTTCATCACCACGTTCAGTCGCGCGTCCTGTAGCGAGAGGTTCGTCTCGAACACCGTGGTGACCATGTCGCGCAACGATTCCGTCCACTCCGATGCTCGCAGCACGTGGTCGTACAGATCGGCGTACACCGCGTCGAGTTCCGGGGCGGTCTTCGCGTCGAGGCGACGGTGTTGAATGGCCGAGACCACCTCCCGCATCGGCAGCACCACCCGGCGCAGCGCCACCAGGTCCTTGCGCAGCTGAAATGTCTTGCGCTGCAATCCCTTGGGTGGCGCCTCGTCGGCGAACAGATCGTCCTCGAGGCCCTCGATCGCATCGTCGAGCGCCTGTACCGCGGCGAAGTGGCCGTCGACCACGACATCGAGCAATCCGTGCACCAGTGAGCCGACCCCGTACTGCTGACCGCCGAGCTCGTCGAAGCGGCGGGACACCTCGTCGATGTCGATGTGCGGCGACAACCGCACGGTGATCAGGCCGCGGGGCAGGACGAACCCCGAGATCCGGTGCACCTCGAGCAACGACGACGGGGAATCGTCCTGCGCCGGTGGTGCGGTCACGGTCACCGAGTACACCGTGAAGAAGGTATGGGTGCGGTACACCACCGCCTTGGTGCGTTCGGATTCGGCGAGCGCGTCCTCCACCGCCCACGAGTTCAGATGCAGCTCGGCGGCAAGGTCTTTGAGGATCGCTTGGTCGGGGTCGTAGATGTCGCACCACACGAGCGTGTCGTCACCGCTGAGACAGTCCGAGATCGCCGAGAAGTCGAAATCGTCCTGAGGTTCACCGTGCCGCCAGATCCGGCCGCGCACATGGGTCATCGCAGTGGGGGCATGTGTCAGCCGAGCGTGAATTCGTCAGCCAGACCGTCGATTCCGGCTTGGATGGCGTCGAGAGCGGGTTTACGCGCCTTCAGTTTGGTGGCCCGGTGGGCGCCGGCGTGCAGCGTGCTCGCCGCCTCCTGGGCCACCTGCTGAGCGCGGGCGAGCACCTGATCGGC
This sequence comes from Mycobacterium sp. PSTR-4-N, assembly GCF_022348085.1. Lineage (GTDB taxonomy): Bacteria > Actinomycetota > Actinomycetes > Mycobacteriales > Mycobacteriaceae > Mycobacterium. The sequence goes on from NZ_JAKRFN010000008.1 coordinate 101,059, forward strand.
CTCGACGATCTCGTCGAGCCAGCCCGCCGCGATCGCGTCGTCACCGACGAACGTCGCGGCGAGGGCGGTGCCGCGCTCGAAGGCCGCCGGCGTGAGCCGCATCCGCATGATCTCGATCGCCGAGATCGGGATGGTCATGCCGATCGCGACCTCGATCGCCTGGCAGCGCGACTTCGGACCACCCACGCGATGGTCGGCCGACAACAGCAGGAACGATCCCATCGCGATCGCGGGACCGGTCGCGGCGATGATCACCGGTACCGGGAACGTCAGCGTGCGCAGCGAGAGCCGGAAGCCGCCAGAGAGCATGCCGAGCGCGGCCGCCGGATCGCCGGACTGGAACACCGCGAGGTCGAAGCCGCCGCTGAAGACGCGGGAGTTGCCTGCCAGCACGACGGCTTTGGCGCTGCCGGCCTCGACGTCGGACTCGGCCCGGTCCAGCGCCTCGTTGATCGCGGCCTGCATGTCCGGGCCCAGGACGTTGACCTTGCCGTCGTCGAGGGTGATGGTGGCCACGGATTCCGCGAGCTCATAGGACACGGTGCTGGTCATCGGGCCTCCTGGGGCGAGGGGTCGGGGCGCCTCGAACCTAACAGCGGCCCAGAAAGCATCGGCGACCCGGGACTACTCACTCGCCGTCGCACGGGGACCGCGTAGTCAGGTACTCGACTACGCACGACCCGGCCCGCGCACGTCCCTAGCGTGATGGTCGAGCGCGGCGGTGACGAGGGGTCGCCGCGCTTCCAGCTACAGGAGGACGACCATGGGTGCACACCGCAAGCCGGCAGAGCCGCAACCCGATCGCCGCAGGCGCCGGGTGAAAGTCCGAAAGGTGCGGCGCGACAGCGGGATTCCCACGCTCGGTCTGTGGGAGTGCGGAATCGGCGCGGGCTGGCGGTGACGGCCGGTTTCAGACCGTGCTGACCAGTGCGGGCTGCGCGGCTGGCGTCTCGATGGTCGCCGGGGAGGCCATCAGACGCTCGCCGCGGGCCACCCAATCGGGGTCGGCCCACTCGACCTGCGCCGGCAACCGCCGCCAGTACGACGGATGAGCTCGCAGGTAGCACTCCACGCTGGCGTGCACGGCGGCGCCGCCGGGTAACCGCCGCGGCGACATGGCATGCGCGCTGCCGGCGAGCGCGTCGATCGGGCTCGGAGCTTGCCGGGCCGCGGGGTCGGCGAGCTCGATGCCCGCATCCACGGCGCCGTCGAGGACCCAGTCGAGCGCGATGTCCGACAGCGCCGCGCACGAGTGCCGGCCGCGGGTGACGTCACCGTGCCCGCCGCGAAACCACACGTCCTGATGCGTGGCCGCATCGCCGCCGAGTGGGATCGCGGCCACGCGGGCGTCGATCGACAGCGCATGCCGGGCCATCTCCACCTGAGCCAGAGCGCCGGCGGTGGCCGCCCGCGGCATGCCGGGGATAACCCGGGTGTCCCACAGCCCGAGGAACCGCACGGCCACCGATGTCTCGCCCTGGCCGCGCAGGTCGGCGACGACTTTGCGCACCCGCTGCCAATCGTCGTGCTCGCGCACGGTTCGGGGCATCGCGTACACGCTCAGCAAGTAGCCGCGCAGCTCCGCCAGCGATTCCGACGTGTCGTCCCCGGGAAGCACCCCCACCGTGCCGATCAACCGGGCCACGGCGCGGGCACACACGCCGTCTCGGCCCGCACCCGCGATGAACACGTGGTCTCCTGGTTCCCACGAGTCGGCGAGGAAGTCATAGGCCGCGACGACGTGTCGCCGTGCCGCGTCGACCACATGACGGTGTGGCCGTCGGCCGTCTCGTGGCACGTGCGCAGAGGTCCAGACGAGCTGCCCGGCGGATCGGCGCAGCATCCCGGCGAACGCTGCGGCGTTGCCGGCCGGGTTGAAGTTGTCGAAACACAGCGCGATGTTCTTCACGATGGCCCCCGACGGGATGTGCGGATGCGCTGGTAGGAGAGTTTGCCAGAACGCGGTGCCGCGGGGGCCGGAATCAGCCGAACGAGCGGACCTCAGCCACCCATCAGGGTGCGCCACTGATCGAGACTGCTGGCCCGGTAGACGTAGTTGCTGCGCCGGACGGAGTCCAGCGGGGCGCTCTTCGCCGCCGAATACCAGTGGCCGGGGAACACGGTCGGATCACCGGGCAGGGCGGCCAGCGCCTGCAGGCTACGGAACATGTCGTCGACGTTGCCGCCGGGGAAGTCGGTGCGGCCGCAGCCCTCGAGGAACAGCGTGTCCCCGGCGACCAGCCGGCCGTCGAGCAGGAAGCACTGGCTGCCCGGCGTATGGCCGGGCGTGTGCAGTAGTTCGATGTCGATCGCCCCGACCTCGACGGTGTCGCCGTGCTGGTGCGAGGTCAGCTCACTCGGTGCGATACCCGTGATCCGGGAGACCCAGTCGGCCTCGTGGGTGTTGACATGCACCGGCACGCTGACCCGTTCGAGCAGCTCGGCCAACCCCTTGAGCTCGAAGCCCATCATCGATCCGCCGACGTGATCGGGATGGTGGTGGGTGACCAGAACGCCGGACAGCCGCATGCCGTCGGATTCGAGGACGTCGACCAGATCCTGCGCGGCGTAGGCAGGGTCGACGATCACCGCGTCGCCGGTCTCGGCGTCGCCGATCAGGTAGGCGAAGTTGCGCATCTGCTGGGCGATCATGTCGCCGGCGGCGAAATCGCGGCCGGCGAGGAGCTGACGGAAGTAGAGACGATCGTCTTCGGCCATGCGGGTCAGCGTAGGCGCACAGGCCGCAACGGCCCTCGGGTGCCCGGCGCGACCAGCGGTTTGGCGCCGCAATCGGTGAGAATGTACCCTCTTTAAGGCCCGTCGCTCTATGACGTGCTGCAGGCCCCCTTAGCTCAGTCGGCAGAGCGTTTCCATGGTAAGGAAAAGGTCAACGGTTCGATTCCGTTAGGGGGCTCGGTGGACCGCTCTGCGGGTCCGTCCGGGGCGGTGTAGCTCAGCTGGTTAGAGCGCACGACTCATAATCGTGAGGTCGGGGGATCGAGCCCCCCCACCGCTACAAGACACTGACGAGACGTAGAAGAGAGAGACGACTGCCGTGGCCTCCAGTACCGACGTACGGCCCAAGATCACCTTGGCCTGCGAGGTGTGCAAGCACCGCAACTACATCACCAAGAAGAACCGCCGCAACGATCCCGACCGGCTCGAGATCAAGAAGTTCTGCCCGAACTGCGGCAAGCACCAGGCGCACAAAGAATCGCGCTAGGCGCACCATCTGCCGTGTCTTTCCTGGACGAGTACGTCGGGCTGCACTATCGCCATCCCGACCACTACGTCGTCGGCCGTGAGAAGATCCGCGAGTACGCGACCGCGGTCAAGAACGACGACGAGGCGTTCTTCACCGAAGAAGCGGTGGCCGAGCTCGGCCACGACGCGCTGCTCGCGCCCCTGACGTTCATCTCGGTGTTCGGCTACCAGGCGCAGCGGGCGATGTTCGATTCAGCCGGCATCGCGATCACCGACGCCCAGATCGTCCAGGTGGACCAGTCCTTGAAGTTCGTCCGTCCGATCAAGGCCGGCGACACGCTCTACTGCGACGTCTGGATCGACTCGGTCCGCACGGCACACGGCACCGACATCATCGTCACCAAGAACATCGTCAGTAACAGCAACGGCGACGTCGTGCAGGAGTCCTACACCACCCTGGCGGGGCGGAGCGAAGAAGACGGAGAGAGTGGCTTTTCAGATGGCACTGCGTGAGTTCAGTTCGGTCAAGGTCGGCGATCAGCTGCCCGAGAAGGTCATCCCGCTGACGCGGGCCGACCTGGTCAACTACGCCGGCGTCTCCGGTGACCTCAACCCCATCCACTGGGACGACGACATCGCCAAGCAGGTCGGCCTGGACACCGCGATCGCCCACGGCATGCTGACCATGGGTCTGGGTGGCGGATACGTGACTTCCTGGGTGGGCGACCCGGCCGCCGTCACCGAGTACAACGTGCGCTTCACCGCCGTCGTCCCCGTCCCCAACGACGGCAAGGGTGCCGAGATCGTGTTCAACGGACGCGTGAAATCCGTTGAGGCGGAATCGAAGTCGGTCACCATCGCGCTGACCGCGACCGCGGGTGGCAAGAAGATCTTCGGCCGCGCCGTTGCCGTGGCCAAGCTGGCGTAGGGAGGTCGACGATGGCTCTGAAAACCGACATCCGGGGCATGGTCTGGCAGTACCCGGAGCCCTTCGTGGTGGGTCGCGAACAGATCCGCCAGTACGCCACCTCGGTCAAGGCGTTCGACCCCGCCAGCCACGACGTGGACGCTGCGGCCGAACTCGGCCACAAAGGGCTGGTCGCGGGCCCGACATTCATGTCGATCCTCGCGGTGATGACACAGCGGCACTTCTTCCAGAATGTCGACGTGGGCTTCGAGACGATGCAGATCGTCCAGGTCGACCAGAAGTTCCTGTTCCACCGGCCCATCGGCGAGGGGGACAAGCTCACCGCCACCATGTACATCGAGTCCGTCGACGAACGCTTCGGCGCCGACATCGTCACCACCCGCAACGTGCTGACCGAGGACGACGGCACGGTCGTCATGGAAGCGTTCACCACGCTGATGGGCCACGAAGGCGACAACTCGATCTCGGCCGGATGGGATCCGGAGACCGGCCAGGTGGTCCGCAAGCCCGTCATCCACGACACGGTGGACGACACCGGGCCGGCGACGGATTAGCAACTCCGCCCCGCGGCGCGCTACACTCGGCACTTGGGTTTTCCCAGTTGAGCGCGCTGTCCGTCGGGGCTTGTGTCACCGCACGGGGAGCGCGCGAATTGTGTGGGCCCTACAGGGAACCCGTCTAGGGGCGTAGCTCAACTGGCAGAGCAGCGGTCTCCAAAACCGCAGGTTGCAGGTTCAAGTCCTGTCGCCCCTGCTCAACTGAATACTCGATACGTAGGGTCGGACTGGTCTGGATACTGGACTGCAGGCCCCACGAACCGGGACCGATTACGACCGATCACGAGGGAGCACGCGGTGAGCGACGAGCGCGACGGTGCCAGCTCGGCAGGCACCGACAGCGGCGCGGAGACCGACGGCGGTGACGCACGAGCGCAGACCGCGGTCGTGACGCGTCCGCTGAGACCCACGGGTAAGCGATCGCGTCGAGCGGCGGATGTCGACGACACCGCGGCCGACGACACCGACGCCGCGCCCGAAACCGACAGTTCGGGCGGCAAGGACAATGGCAACGGTCCGAAGGCGAAGAAGAAGACCGCGCGCAAGCCCAAGGACGGGCCGTCCCGCAATCCCATCGTCTTCGTCATCAACTACCTGAGGGAAGTTGTCGGCGAGCTGCGCAAGGTCATCTGGCCGAACCGCAAGCAGATGGTCAGCTACACCACCGTGGTGCTGGTGTTCCTGGTCTTCATGGTGGCGCTGATCGGCGGAGTCGACCTGGGCCTGGCCAAGCTCGTGACGTTGGTGTTCGGCTGACCGCACGGTCACCCGACCCGACGCGATACATGTAGAGAGGACTGACACGTGACCAGCTTCGACGGCGAGAGCGCCGCGAACGTGTCCGAGGCACGCATCGCTGCAGCGGACCCGGCGACGGTGATCACCGCCGCGGGGGCCGGCAATCTCGACGAGACCAGCCCGGCCGAGGCCGTGGAGGAGGCGCCGCTGGTTGACGCGCCCGACGACGCGCAGCCCGAGGACGCCGAGACCACCGACGCCGAGACCACCGACGAAGCTCCGGTTGCCGACGAGGACGAGGACCCTGCGGTCGCGCTCAAGAAGGAGCTGCGCCTCAAGCCCGGCGACTGGTATGTCATCCACTCCTACGCCGGTTACGAGAATAAGGTGAAGGCCAACCTCGAGACCCGTGTGCAGAACCTCGACGTCGGCGACTACATCTTCCAGGTCGAGGTGCCCACCGAAGAGGTCACCGAGATCAAGAACGGCCAGCGCAAGCAGGTCAACCGCAAGGTTCTACCCGGTTACATCCTGGTCCGCATGGAGCTCAACGACGAGTCGTGGGGCGCCGTGCGCAACACCCCGGGAGTGACCGGCTTCGTCGGCGCGACGTCGCGGCCCTCGCCGCTCTCGCTCGACGACGTGGTGAAGTTCCTGCTGCCGCCCGCGGCCGCGAAGAAGCCCGGGAAGGCCGCCTCGACGGCCGCGGCGTCCTCCGAGGCGTCGATGGAGCGTCCGGAGATCCTGGTCGACTTCGAGGTCGGCGAGTCGGTCACCGTCATGGACGGACCGTTCGCGACCCTGCCGGCATCGATCAGCGAGGTCAACGCCGAGCAGCAGAAGCTCAAGGTGCTGGTGTCGATCTTCGGCCGCGAGACGCCGGTCGAACTGACCTTCAACCAGGTCGCCAAGATTTAAGCCGGGCTCCTCGGCCGTGAGGACCCCCACGAGATAGAAGAAGGACACGCACAACCATGCCCCCGAAGAAGAAGGTCTCCGGGCTGATCAAGCTGCAGATCCAGGCCGGGCAGGCCAACCCCGCCCCGCCGGTCGGTCCCGCGCTCGGCCAGCACGGCGTCAACATCATGGAGTTCTGCAAGGCGTACAACGCCGCGACCGAGTCGCAGCGCGGCAACGTCATCCCCGTGGAGATCACCGTCTACGAGGACCGCACCTTCACGTTCGCGCTGAAGACGCCGCCCGCAGCGAAGCTGCTGCTCAAGGCCGCCGGCGTGCAGAAGGGCTCCGGTGAGCCGCACAAGACCAAGGTCGCCAAGGTGACCTGGGATCAGGTGCGTGAGATCGCCGAGACCAAGAAAGAAGACCTGAACGCCAACGACATCGATCAGGCCGCCAAGATCATCGCCGGGACCGCCCGGTCGATGGGGATCACCGTCGAGTAAGACGGGGTCTCGTGGAAGGGCTGGCATCGGCCCGCACCACAACTCAGTGACTAGGAGACAACAATGAGCAAGAACAGCAAGGCCTACAAGGAAGCCGCCGAGAAGGTCGACAAGACCCGGCTCTACACGCCGCTGGAGGCCACCAAGCTGGCCAAAGAGACGTCGTCGAAGAAGCAGGACGCCACCGTCGAGGTCGCGATCCGCCTGGGCGTCGATCCCCGCAAAGCCGACCAGATGGTGCGCGGCACCGTCAACCTTCCGCACGGCACCGGTAAGACCGCGCGCGTCGCGGTGTTCGCCGTCGGCGACAAGGCGGAGCAGGCGCTGGCTGCCGGCGCCGACGTGGTCGGCAGCGACGACCTGATCGAGAAGATCCAGGGCGGGTTCCTCGACTTCGACGCCGCGATCGCCACCCCCGACCAGATGGCCAAGGTGGGCCGCATCGCCCGCATCCTCGGCCCCCGCGGCCTGATGCCGAACCCGAAGACGGGCACCGTGACCCCCGACGTCACCAAGGCCGTCAACGACATCAAGGGCGGCAAGATCAACTTCCGCGTGGACAAGCAGGCCAACCTGCACTTCATCATCGGTAAGGCGTCGTTCGACGAGACCAAGCTGGTGGAGAACTACGGCGCCGCGCTGGACGAGATCCTGCGCGCCAAGCCGTCGTCGTCGAAGGGCCGCTACCTGAAGAAGGTCGTCGTGTCGACCACCACCGGTCCCGGCATCCCGGTCGACCCGGCGGTCACCCGCAACTTCACGGAGGAGTAGGCGCCAGCCGAAACGCCGCGAGTCCCCTGCGCCACAGGCGCGGGGGACTCGTTGTTTTGTGAGCTCCTCGACCACCGGTGCCCGGGTGCGCCGCAACCATCGTCCCCCACGAACGACAGGCTGACGGCATCACCCGGAGATCCGAGTTGTCCCCCACATCGAACCCTGATGCGGCGGTCGAGGAGCCCCTTCGGCAAACATAACACCGGCGCCGGGCCAGCGCGCCGGCATCGGGAAAAGGGAGCCGGTTCAGGCGGCCGCAGCACCCGGCTTCAGGTACGTGACGAGGCTGACGTCGAGGGCCTCGTCGACGAAGTAGTACTGGCACCCGGTCAGGTAGCGCATGTAGTCGTTGTACGACTGCTCACCTGCCGCGGCGATGGCCTCGTCCTTGTGGGCCTCCAGACGGCCTGCCCAGATGCCGAGCGTCTTGATGTAGTGATTGCGCAGCGACAACGTCTCCGGGACCGTGAAGCCGGCCTTCTCGCCGTGTTCGACCATCATCTGGGTCGTCGGGATGCGGCCGCCGGGGAAGATCACCTCGCCGATGAACTTCGCGAAGCGCGCCAGCTCGAACGTCAGCTTCTTGCCGCGGGCCTGCAGATCGTACGGGTGGTACCCGCAGCTGCTCTGAATCGTCATCCGGCCGTCGTCGGGCAGGATGTCGTAGCAGGTCTTGAAGTAGTCGTCGTACCGCTCGAAGCCGAAGTGCTCGAAGGCCTCGATGGACACGATCCGATCGACGGGGGAGTGGAACTGCTCCCAGCCCTCGAGACGGACGTCGAACGTGCGCTCGGTGTCGATCTTCGACAGCAGCTGACTGCAATAGGCCTGCTGGTTCTTGCTCAACGTGAGGCCGATGACGTTGACGTCGTACTTCTCCATCGCACGCTGCAGCGTCAGCCCCCAGCCGCAGCCGACCTCGAGCAGTGTCATCCCCGGCTTCAGGTCGAGCCGGTCGAGATGCTGATCGACGTTGGCGATCTGGGCTTCCGACAGCGTCGCGTTGGGGCCGGTGAAGTACGCGCAGCTGTACTTGCGGGTGGGGTCCTGGAACACACCGAAGAAGTCGTCCGACAGGTCGTAGTGCGCCTGGATGTCCTCGAAATGAGGAGTCAGATCCTTCGTGCCGGTGGAGTTGTCAGACATGTCTTTCTACGTCCTCTTGTCGTGGGGCCACTTGTCGAGGGCCCCCGCCCGATGCGACATCGCGATGGTGTTCCGACCGTACCCAAACAGAGCACGGCCTTCCGGTAAACACGCTTCTCGGGCGATCAGCCTAACGGCTGGACGTCTTTCCGGGCCAATCCGCTCAGGGCGCCTTGACCAACGTGAACTGGTTGACGTCGGTGTAGCCCTTGCGGAACGAATCCGCGCACCCGGTGAGGTAGTGCATGTAGCGGTCGTAGACCTCTTCGGACTGCACGGCGATCGCCTCGTCCCTGTGCGCCTCGAGCGCCGCGGACCAGTGGTCGAGGGTGCGCGCGTAGTGCGGCTGAAGCGACTGCTCACGGGTCAGGGTGAAACCCGCCTTGCCGGCATGCTCGCCGACCAGCTCGATCGTCGGCAGATACCCGCCCGGGAAGATCTCGGTGAGGATGAACTTGATGAATCGGGCGACCGAGAACGTCAGCGGGATGCCCCGTTCGATCATCTGCGGGATCGTCAGCGCTGTGATGGTGTGCAGCAGCATCACGCCGTCGTCGGGCAGCACCTTGTAGGCGGTGGTGAAGAAATCGTCCCAGCGGTCCTTGCCGAAGTGCTCGAACGCCCCGATGGAGACGATGCGGTCGACCGGCTGGTCGAAGCTCTCCCAGCCCTCGAGTCGGATCTCCTTGGTGCGGGGGCTGTCCGATGCGGCGAACACACGCTCGACGTGCGCCTTCTGGTTCTCGCTGAGCGTCAGGCCGATCACGTTGACGTCATAGAGTTCGATCGCGCGCATCATCGTGTAACCCCAGCCGCAGCCGACATCGAGCAGCGTCATGCCGGGCTCGAGGCCGAGTTTGCCCAGGGCCAGGTCGACCTTCGCGCGCTGCGCCTCCTCCAGCGTCATGTCGTCGCGCTCGAAATATGCGCAGCTGTACATCTGCGAGGGGTCGAGGAACAGGCGGAAGAACTCGTCGGACAGGTCGTAGTGCGCCTGGACGTCGTCGAAGTGCGGTTTCAAGTTTTTCTTGGCTGTGGCCTTTTTTGTGTCGGCCATGAGGTGGCCTTCCTGAGCAAGCTGCCCGAAGAGGTTCTCCTGAAACGGCGGTCACGCATGCCCGTCAGGAATGGTACGTCGTCTTCCCGGCAGTTCCCTCATCGACCGAATTGACGTTCATGCAGTATCAGTGATCGATCAGCGCGCCTGCGCGAACGTCGTCTTCAGCTCGCCGACGATGTCGTCCCAGAGGGGTTCGGGCAGCTCGTGGCCCATGCCGTCGAACAGCACCAGGCGTGCGCCGGGGATCGCGCGGGCGATCGCGCGACCGCCCGACGGCCGCATCAGCTTGTCGGCCGTGCCATGGATCACGACCGTGGGCACGGTGGTCGATCGGTTGTGATGGCGCAGGCTTCCGCTGCCCAGGATCGCCGAGAACTGCCTGCCGATCCCCGCCGGGTAGTGGGCCCGGTCGTAGCCCTCGATCGCATCGGCGCGCAGGGCGTCGTCGGACCGGGGATAGCCGGGGCTGCCGATGATCTTGCTGACCTTGACCGCGTTGTCGATGATCGCGTCGCGACCGGTGCCGGAGGGCTTGGACAGGATCGCGAGCAACTGCTGTGGGCCCGGCGGTGGGAGAGCGGGTTGATTGTTGCTGGAGAAGATGACACCCAGCGACCGCGTGCGCGCGGGATGCCGCGCGGCGAACACTTGCGCGATCATGCCGCCCATCGACGCTCCGACGACATGCGCGCGGTCGATGTCGAGGTGGTCGGCGAGCGCGGCGGTGTCGTCGGCCATGTCCTCGAGGCGGTAGGGCGCCGGGCTGGCGATCCCGAGGAACGAGCGCGCCATGCTCAGCGGTAGCGAAGCGCTGGACCGCTGTCCGCGCACCTTGCCCGACAGCCCGCAGTCGCGGTTGTCGAAGCGGATCACCCGCAGGCCCTGGTTGACCAGCTTCTCGCAGAACTCGGTCCGCCAGAAGATCATCTGCGCCCCGAGCCCCATGATCAGCAGGACCGCTGGATCGCCGGGGTCACCCATGTCCTCGTAGTGGATGCCGATGTCGCCGGACGGCGCGGTGCCGCTGCGCACCTGCATCAGGCGTCCAGCTGCTGGTCGTGCTCGCGGGACACTTCCACCATGAAGTTGGCGAAGTAGCCCGTCAGCGACGGGTCGCTCATCATCTGCCAGCTCGGCGCCAGCAGCTTCATGTAGCGCTCGACGTAGAGGAACTGCTTCCCGATGAGCACCAGCTCGCGGGGCAGCTTCACGTCGTAGGCCTCGGCCAACGCGGAGAGCTGCTTGCCGATCTCGGCGTAGCTCAGGTCGCCGAGGGAGGTCATCGTCAACGGGGTGGCGAACTTCTCGAGGTCCTTGGCCGCCTGCGCCTCGGGCTTGACGGTGCCGACCGCGCCCATCAGCACGACGATCTTGCCCGCCGCGGCGTGGTCCTTCTTGACCAGCAGCGCATAGACCAGCTCGCGCAGCAGCCAGCGGGTCCGCGGATCGATGCGGCCCATGATGCCGAAATCGAAGAACACGATCTTGCCGTCGTCGTCGACGGAGAGGTTGCCGGCGTGCAGGTCGCCGTGGAACAGCCCGTGCCGCAGACCACCTTCGAAGACGCTGAACAGCAGGGCCTTGACCAGCTCGGTGCCGTCGAACCCCTTCTTGCGGATGGCGGCGACGTCGTCGATACGCACGCCGGAGACCCGTTCCATGGTCAGCACGCGCTCGCTGGTCAGGTCCCAGTAGACCTGCGGCACGCGAATGTTCGTGCCCAGCGGCGAGGCATGCATGTGGGCCACCCAGGCGTCCATCGACTGCGCCTCCAGACGGAAGTCCAGTTCCTCGGCGAGGTTGTCGGCGAAGTCGGCGACGACGTCCTGGGCGGACAGGCGCTGGCCCAGCTTGGCGAACTCGACCAGGCGGGCGCCCCGCTTGAGGATCTGCAGGTCGGCGGCGACGCGGCGGCGGATGCCCGGTCGCTGGATCTTCACGACGACCTCTTCGCCGCTGTGCAGCGTCGCGTAGTGCACCTGTGCGATCGATGCGGAGGCGAACGGCTTCTCGTCGAACGAGGCGAACAGGTTCGACGGGTCGTCGCCCAGCTCCTCCCGGAACAGTTTGTGCACGGCCTCGGAGTCCGCCGGCGGCACCCGGTCGAGAAGGCTGCGGAATTCCCGGCTCAGCGGCTCACCGAAGGCGCCCGGGCTGGACGCGATGATCTGGCCGAACTTGACGTAGGTGGGGCCCAGGTCGGCGAACGCCTGGGGAATCTGCTTCACGATCTTCTGCTGGAGCGAACCGCGGGAGCGAATGGTGGACACGACCCGGGCGCCGGTGCGAGTGACCTGCCAGCCGGTCGCGCCGATGCGCGCTGCCTCGATGGGCAGCGGTACACGGTCGAGCTTGGCTACCTCGCGGTGCTGTGTGTTCCGCGTAGTACTCATCCCTGCAGTGTCTCAAAAGAGCCTGCACGCTCGAAAATTCGTGTGCCCCGGGTCACACCCGCAGGCGAGCCCGTCCCGCCGGCCACCCGTGCCCTGGCCTGCTCGAACTCCGGCATCGCGCCCGAGGCTGCGGACACGCCGTTGATGACCGACCAGACCAGGGCGCGCCGGGCTGTGCGCTCGATGATGTTGGGGTCGCTGTGCTGGATGAGCCCCTTGGCCCAGGACGGCATCGTGTCACGCACCGCCCAGTTCAACGCCGCCTGAGGCAGGGGCAGGTTGGGGCCGGTCGCCATCGCGGTGCCGTAGGTGACCGCGAGCCTGGGCAGGTAGGACTTCAGGCAGTCGAGGGTGTCGGCCTTGGTCGCGGGCAGGTCGGTGCCGCCCAGCGCGTGACCGACGCGCACGAATTCCTCGTAGTAGCGGTCGATCTTCTTGCCGCGCAAAGGGTTCGGGTGATAGAGCTCGTGGGCGGTGGCGATGCCCCAGACGACGGTCGCGTAGTTCCAGCGCAACCACTCGGGATCGTCGGCGTCGTAGCGGGCGCCGTCGGGCCGGGTCCCCTTGATGGTGTGGTGCATCGATGCCACCGTGGTGGCCAGGCGTTCGGCCGTCTCGGTCGAGCCGTACGCCGTACCGATGAAGAACGCGACGGAGTGTCCGAGTCGGGTGAGCGCGCCCTCGGGGTCGATCTGGGGCATCGGATCGTCGCGGGTGTCATCGCGGACCAGTCGGGAGTGGTGCACGCCCATCCAGTAGATGGACGGGTCCAGACGCTCGAGGAACGCCGCGCACTGCAAACCGAAGATCAGCGCGTGGGTGTGCGAGTGCACGTGCCACACGGCGCTGCCGGGGCCGAACCAGCCCGGGTCGCCCGCGGGTGCGGCGAACTGCATCCCCTTGAAGAAGTGCCGTCGCACGTCCTGGTCGAAGCGCCGGTCGAGCACCTGGCCGATGAGCTGGTGCGGCAGGAACATCTCATCCTCCTGGTCACGGGTGTGCCCAGTTTAGCTTCTGGATACGGTTGTGGCCAGATTTGCGGCGGCTTACCCTGATCGGGTGTCGACTCCCACGCGATGGGCGGGCGTTCCGCTGGTCGACCGCCGCGCCGAGCGGCGGGAACTCCTCGTCGACGCCGCCTATCGAATCTTCGGGGAGGGCGGCGAGCAGGCACTGTCCGTGCGGTCCGCATGCCGGGAGAGCGGCTTGAACTCCCGTTACTTCTACGAGAGTTTCGCCGACGTCGACGCCCTGCTCGGCGCGGTGTACGACCGGGTCAGCGCCGAACTGGCCGCCGCGGTCGAGGCGGCGATGGCGTCGGCCGGCGCATCGTTGGCGGCCCGCACCCGGGCCGGAATGGCCGCCGTGCTCGCCTTCAGCTCCAGTGATCCGCGGCGCGGCCGGGTGCTGTTCACCGACGCCCGGGCCAACCCGGTGCTGGCCGCCCGCCGCGTCGCCACCCAGGATCTGCTGCGCGAGGCGGTGCTGTCCGAAGGCTGGCGGCTTCACCCGGGGTCCGATCCGGTGGCCGCCCAGGTGGCGGCCGCGCTCTACACCGGCGCGATGGCCGAGCTGGCCCAGCAGTGGCTGGCCGGCCGCCTGGGTGACGACCTCGACGCCGTCGTCGACCACGCGCTGGCACTGGTGCTGCGCTGAGAATCAGCTCTGCGGCCGCCACCGCTTGATGAAATCGGTCTCGGGCCATTCCTCGTGAGCGGCCATCAACTCGTACATCGTTGCGCCATCGCATGTTTCGCGGATGATGTCGGCGTGGCCGGCGTGCCGGGTCAGCTCCTCGATCAGATGCAGCGCCACCCAGCGCACGCTCCAGAAGTCGACGTCGCCGGGGAACCACGGCACCTCGTGGGGCACGGGGACGGGGGTGTCGAGGTCTTTCTCGGCGAACGCGGCCAGCACGTCGTCGTTGACCGCGCGCAGGGCGTCGAGCAGCCCGGTGAGTGTCTCGTGCTCGCCCATCACGTACTCGTCGGCGTACTCGGCCATCTGCTCCTCGAGTGGCCGCGGGTCCGGCGGCGGAAAGTCGGGGGCGGCGACGACGCGCGCGAGCCAGCCGCGCTGCACACCGGCAGCGTGCTTGATCAAACCGCCGATCGACAGCGCGCTCGCCGACGGGGTCGCGCGGGCCTGATCGTCGGTCAGGCCGTGCGCCACCGCGAAGAAGGCGTTCTGATTGAACCTGAGGAACTCGATCAGCGTCTGTCGTTCGGTGTCGGCGGGCGGGGGCAGTCCGGGCATCTCACTTCTCCTTGTCTCGTGCGTGCAGGGTGTGTGCGTAAAGGTCACGGATGCAGGCGATTTCAGCACCGTGGTGGATCATCTCCCGGTTGATGTGGAGCACCAGCGTCATCATCGAACGCTCGGCATAGGGACCTTCGGCCGGTCCGCAGGGCCGCGCCAGTGCCTCGGCGTCGAGCGTGCGGACACCGCGCAGCCACCGCTCGTACTCCTCGTCGAGTTGAGCGAGTGCCGCTGCGGCGTCGGTGGCATAGGGCCATGACGAGTAGTCGGCAGGCGGTCCGCTGAAGTGGGCATGGCTGCGGGTGGCCAGCACGCCGACGATCAGGTGCGCCATCCGCCACCCGATCGTGGTGAACGGTTCTGGCTGCGGAGGCGGGAACGCGAAGTCGACGCGCCCGTCGCGGTGCACCGTCCAGCAGTCATGGACCGGCTGCCAGAAGTACTCGTCGTCGGTGAGCCCGGCCAGTCGCGGCCGCAGCTGCGACCGCCAATGCAGATCCAGTTGGTCGATCAGTTCGTCGGTGACGTCCATGACGCAAGCGTCGCATCCATTCAGGACAGTTTCGGTCCGCAATCTCTGACAGGCTGACGGGGTGTCCGAGACGACGAGCCGCGTGCTGACGCTGCTCGGTCTGTTGCAGTCACGGCGGGTCTGGACGGGGGAGGAGCTCGCCACTCGGCTGGGGGTCACCACCCGCAGCGTGCGTCGCGATGTCGAGCGGCTGCGCGACCTCGGCTATCCCGTCGCCGCCAGCCGGGGACACGGCGGCGGTTACCAGCTGGGCGCAGGGGCGGCGCTTCCGCCGCTGCTTCTGGATCCCGACGAGGCCGTCGCGATGGCGGTCTGCCTTCGGCTCGCGGCCGGGGGCAGCGTCGCGGGCGTGGGCGAATCGGCCCTGCGGGCCCTCAGCAAGCTCGATCAAGTGATGCCGCGGCGGCTGCGGTCCCAGGTCTCGGCCGTCCACGAGGCCACGGTCACGCTGACGTCGGGCGCCCCGGAGTCCGTCGTCGAACCCGATGTGTTGATGACGCTCGCCCGGGCCAGCCGAGACCGCGAACACGTCACCGCCGGCTACGTGGACCGGGACGGCGCCGCGACTCGGCGTCGTCTCGAGCCTTATCAGCTGGTGACCACCGGTCGGCGCTGGTATCTGCTCGCCTACGACCGCGACCGGGAGGATTGGCGGAGCCTGCGGCTGGACCGGATGTCCGACGTCGCGGCGGTCGGCAGCACGTTCGTCGGGCGGGAGGCTCCCGACGCGGCCGCCTACGTGCGCCGGTCCATCAGCACGTCGCCCTATCGGTACGTGGCCCGCGTCCGCTATCACGCTCCCGTCGGCGCCGTCGCCCCGTACTTCCCGGCCGGCTCGGTGGACATCGAACCCGACGGACCCGACGCGACCATCGTCACCGCAGGCGCCGACGATCCGAGCCACCTTGTTCCGTGGCTCGCGAGGGTCGACGCCGACCTCGAGATCCTGGAGTCTCCGGAGTTGGCCGACGCGATGGTGGCGATGGCGGAGCGGATGCGACGTGCCACGGGAGAATGACCGGATGCTCACGCTCGCCCTTGATGTCGGTGGCACGAAGCTGGCGGTCGGCCTGGTCGACGACTCCGGCGCGCTGCGGCACCGCGCCGAGGCGCCGACCCCGCGCGCCGATGCCGAGACCATCTGGGCCGTCGCCCAGGCCCTGCTCGTCGATGCGCTGGCCGCCGCCGGCGGCACGGTGGACGCGGCCGGCATCTCGTCGGCCGGCCCGATCGACGTCCCCGCCGGCACGGTGAGTCCGATCAACATCGTTGGCTGGCAAGCCTTTCCGATCGTGGCTCGTGTTCACGAGCTCACCGGCGCGCCCGCGCGTCTCGGCGGCGACGGGTTGTGCATGGCGCTGGGGGAGCAGTGGCGCGGTGCGGCCAAGGGGGCACGGTTCCTGCTCGGCATGGTCGTCTCGACCGGAGTGGGCGGCGGACTCGTCCTCGACGGCGCCCCGTTCCACGGACGGACGGGTAACGCCGGCCATGTCGGCCACGTCGTGGTGGAACCCGACGGGGCGCCGTGCACGTGCGGCGGGCACGGGTGTGTGGAGACGGTCGCCGCCGGACCGTGGCTGGCGCGGTGGGCCCGCGAGCACGGCTGGCAGGCCCCGCCCGAGGCCGGCGCCAGGGAACTCGCCGAGGACGCGCGGCGGGGCGACCCCCTGGCGCTGCAGACGTTCGGCCGCGGCGCCGACGCGCTGGCCCGCATGATCGCGTCTGTCGGGGCGACCTGCGACCTGGACCGTGTGGTCATCGGTGGTGGCGTGGCCGGCGCCGGAGACCTGCTCTTCGACCCGCTGCGGGCGGCGCTGAGGCGCTATGCGGGCTTGAGTTTCCTGCGCGGCCTGCAGGTGGCACCGGCCCTCCTCGGTGGTGACGCCGGGCTGATCGGTGCGGCGGCCCTCGGCCGTTTTGGCTGATCGGGGCGCGGCAGGCTATTCTGGCTGGCGTTCCACCGAAGACCGTCGGTCACCAGTCACATGGTTGAAGGTCCGGGTTCCACCCGGCGGCCCACGCAGGAGGACGAGGCACGTACCTCAGTTGTGTGCGCCCCGACCTGTCTGTGTCGGGGCGTTCGTCATTTCACGACCTTCCTCTTGCGCCCGGCCCGCGCTCCTCGATGGGACATCCGTACACCCACCACGAGGAGGCATGCATGGCCAAGGCTGAAAAGGCCACCGCGGTCGCCGACATCGCCGAGCAGTTCAAGGAGGCGACGGCGACGCTCGTCACCGAATACCGCGGACTGACGGTCGCCAACCTCGCGCAGCTGCGCCGCTCGCTCGGCGACTCCGCCACCTACACCGTTGCCAAGAACACCTTGGTCAAGCGTGCGGCGGCAGAGGCCGGCATCGAAGGTCTCGACGAACTGTTCGCCGGTCCCACCGCGATCGCGTTCGTCACAGGTGAGGCCGTCGACGCCGCCAAAGCGATCAAGACCTTCGCCAAGGACAACAAGGCGCTGGTCATCAAGGGCGGCTACATGGACGGCCGCGCGCTGTCCGTCGACGAGGTCAACCGCATCGCGGACCTCGAGTCGCGCGAGGTGCTGCTGGCCAAGCTGGCCGGCGCGATGAAGGGCAACCTGACCAAGGCCGCCGGGCTGTTCAACGCTCCGGCGTCGCAGGTCGCACGTCTGGCTGCCGCACTGCAGGAAAAGAAGGCCGCCGAGGAAGCTGCGTAGCAGCGCTCCGGCACACCCCCACCGACATCAAGAAGTAACGAAGGAAGGACCATCATGGCCAAGCTGTCCACTGAAGAGCTGCTCGACGCGTTCAAGGAGCTCACCCTGCTCGAGCTGAGCGAGTTCGTGAAGGCGTTCGAGGAGACCTTCGAGGTCACCGCTGCGGCGCCCGTCGCCGTCGCCGCTGCCGGCCCCGCCGGCGGTGCGCCCGCCGAGGCCGCCGAGGAGCAGTCGGAGTTCGACGTCATCCTCGAGGGTGCCGGCGACAAGAAGATCGGCGTCATCAAGGTCGTCCGCGAGATCGTCTCCGGCCTGGGCCTGAAGGAAGCCAAGGATCTCGTCGACAGCGCGCCCAAGCCGCTGCTCGAGAAGGTCACCAAGGAGGCCGCCGAGGACGCCAAGGCCAAGCTCGAGGCCGCCGGCGCGTCGGTGTCCGTCAAGTAAGACACATCACGGAGCCGTCGCAACTGACGGTGACGTCAGTCGTGGGGCTGGTCTGGCAAACAGACCAGCCCCACGCTGCGTTCGGGCCCGGTCCGGCTTCGTGGCGTGGGCGGGTAGGTTACAGTGACTCAAGCCACAGGCGGGGAATCAGTGGCGAGCAGATGCTGAATTGGCGAGAGGAATTCGCGTGGGTATCGGTATCCAGATCGAGGGATTGACGAAGTCCTTCGGGTCTCAGCGAATCTGGGAAGACGTCACGTTCGATCTGCCCGCCGGCGAGGTGAGCGTGCTGCTGGGCCCGTCGGGTACCGGCAAGTCGGTGTTCTTGAAGTCGCTGATCGGGCTGCTGCGGCCCGAGCGCGGCAAGATCATCGTCGACGGCACGAACATCATCGAGTGCTCGGCCAAGGAGCTCTACGAGATCCGCACGCTGTTCGGCGTGATGTTCCAGGACGGCGCGCTGTTCGGCTCGATGAGCCTGTACGACAACACGGCGTTCCCGCTTCGTGAGCACACGAAGAAGAAGGAATCCGAGATCCGTCAGATCGTGATGGAGAAGTTGGACCTCGTGGGTCTGGGCGGGGACGAGAACAAGTTCCCGGGGGAGATCTCCGGTGGTATGCGCAAGCGCGCCGGTTTGGCGCGCTCGTTGGTGCTGGACCCGCAGATCATTCTCTGCGACGAGCCGGACTCGGGTCTGGACCCTGTGCGTACGGCGTACCTGTCGCAGTTGCTCATCGACATCAACGCGCAGATCGACTGCACGATCCTGATCGTGACCCACAACATCAACATCGCTCGCACCGTGCCCGACAACATGGGCATGTTGTTCCGCAAGCACCTGGTGATGTTCGGTCCGCGTGAGGTGCTGCTGACCAGTGACGAGCCGGTGGTCAAGCAGTTCCTCAACGGTCGCCGCATCGGTCCGATCGGTATGTCCGAGGAAAAGGACGAGTCGACGATGGCCGAGGAGCAGGCCATGATCGACGCCGGTCACCACGATGGTGGTGTCGAGGAGATCGAGGGTGTGCCGCCGCAGGTGATGGCGACCCCGGGTATGCCCGAGCGCAAGGCGGTGGGACGTCGTCAGGCGCGGGTTCGCGAGATCATGCACACCCTGCCCCCGGCCGCCCAGGAAGCGATCCGCGACGACCTCGAAGGCACGCACAAGTACCCCGTTCGTGATTACGACGGCGACCGTTCGTCGCGTCGTGACGAGGACGATGCGCCGACCGGTCGCATCCCTGTCGGCGGCGAGAACCGCTGAGTCCGCGCCCGCGCTGCGGGCGCCCCTTCCTCCTGGTCTGAGCTGCTTCGTCGTGCCCTGAACCAGGCCTACGCGGCGCCGTGGTTGGCGCATGTCAACTTTTCACCCGTCGTTCTCTTGCGGGGTCGTCACTGTGGCTATACAGTTTGCCAGAATCACGTTTGCGTGCGGAAAACCGCACTTGAGGCATGAAAACGTGGTTTCTCAGTGCTTTCTGAAACAGGAGAATAATGGTCGACCGCTATCGGGTCTGGGTTGGGGCAGGCGTATTAGCGGGGGGAATGTCAGCTGCAATGCTGACGACTGCAGGTGTTGCGGTGGCCGACGACGGGACGTCGTCGGGCACCGGCACCCAGGCATCATCGAACGCCGGCGGTGATGCGAAGCCGGCGAACACCGCGCGGGATCGCAAGCTGGGTGGAAAGCCGCGCCACGCCCGCACGTCGGAGTCCAAGAAAACGGAGTCCACGGAAACCGAATCCAAGGAAACCGAATCCAAGGAAACGGAGTCCGACAAGTCCGCACCGGACAAGCCCGAGAAGACCACCGCCCCCGAGGTGACGAGCCCGGAGGCGGCCGACCCGGCGGCTGAGGAAGCGGAGACCGGCAAGCCGGAACGCAAGCCCCTGCGGGACCTGTTCGGCGGTGGGAAGCACCGCGCGCCAGAGCCTGAGGCGGCGCCCGAGGCGGAGGTCGCCGCCGAGTCCGCCGTCGAGTCCGCCGTCGAGCCCGTGGTGGCGCCTGCCCCGGCCGAGGCCGTTGCTGAGCCGCAGCGTCGCGTCCGACCCAGCACGTTCGCCACCGGCGTCGAGACCGATCTGGGAGCGCCGGACGGCGCCATGGTGATGCGCATCGCCGCCGCCGACGCGCCGCCGGTGCAGACGCAGCCGACACTGCTGGACGTCCTCAACACCATCGGCAAGAAGTTCTACGACTTCTACACCGACACCATGCAGTTCTTCGCCGGTCCGGTCCGCGCACCCTTCGGCAGCAGTGTGCGAGTGGAATCCTCGACGCTGACCATCGGCGGTCACAAGGACGTCCCCGCCGACTGGTACTTCCCCGACACCGACACCCCCGCCGGACTGATCTACCTGCAGCACGGTTTCCTGGCCAACGCCTCGTTCTACAGTGCGACCGCGGCCTACCTGGCAGAGAAGACCGACAGCATCGTCGTGGTGCCGTCGCTGACGTGGAACCCGTTCGACGTCGAGAACTACCCGCTCGAATGGCCCAGCACCGGTCGGGCGATCGCGGCCCTGTTCGCCGGTGACCGTGCAGCGCTGACCGCCAGCGCCCGCGCCGCCGGGTACGACGGCGTGTTGCCGACCAAGGTGGTCCTCGCCGGGCACTCGGCCGGTGGCGGTCTGGTGGCGATGGTCGGCAGATACATGGTCGAGACGGGCAACGCCGACGATCTCGCCGGGTTGATCATGTTCGACGGGGTCGGCACGCTCAGCTTCATGGGTCAGGACATCGCCGCGATCCCGACGTCGATCCCGGTGTACAACATCGCGGCCGGCCCCAGCTCCTGGAACTGGTACGGCGACACGAACCGCAAGCTGCGCTCCGTCCGGCCGGGCATGTTCACCGGCGTCACCTTCCGGGACGGGTCGCATGCCGACGGGATGCAGACCACCGCGCCGATCGTGCAGTACTTCGCCTACCTCGCGATGGGGCACTCGTCGCCGCTGGATGTGCTGGCGAACAAGGTGCTCGCCGCGGGCTGGATCAACGACATGCTCGACGGCACCCACACCGACCGGCTCTACGACAGCGACGCCTCGGCGTGGAGCGTCGTGACCGGCTGGTGGTGGGATCAGCTGACCTCGTCGTCGACCCGGCGCGTCCGCACGGTCACGCTCTGATGCGGGAATTACCCCCAAACACCGCGTTGTCTCTTGACGGAAGGGCGAAACCGGGCCAATCTATTGCCCAGCATGTTTGCACGGGATGAGGACGCCAGCCAGCGACCGCGCCTCCATAGCATGCGGTCTGTGGTGCGATGTTGAGGAATAGCCCGTCCTGCGCTATCGTTGGACGTTGCGCTGGCTGCATCCTGCCCACCTCATCCGCACCGCCCACGTAGTCGAAGCCTGAGCCCTGCTCAGCGATCTAGACGCGTGCCGTGCGCCGGAGGCGGCTCGTGGAGCCAGCCGAACCGACGCAGAATCGCGGCACGACGGTCCGGTGTCCACCGGTACTACGGTCGCATGAGGTGCTGGAAGGATGCATCTTGGCAGGGTCCCGCCAGATCGAGTCAGTAACCAACAACTCCGTTCCCGGAGCACCAAACAGGATTTCTTTCGCGAAACTCCGTGAGCCCCTCGAGGTTCCCGGGCTTCTCGACGTCCAAACCGAGTCGTTCGAATGGCTGGTCGGCGCCGAGGACTGGTTCCAGCGCGCCGTCGATCGCGGCGACGTAGACCCCAAGGGTGGTCTGCAGGAGGTCCTCGAGGAGCTGTCCCCGATCGAGGACTTCTCGGGTTCGATGTCGCTGTCCTTCTCCGATCCGCGCTTCGACGAGGTCAAGGCACCCGTCGACGAGTGCAAAGACAAGGACATGACGTACGCGGCGCCGCTGTTCGTCACCGCCGAGTTCATCAACAACAACACCGGCGAGATCAAGAGCCAGACGGTGTTCATGGGTGACTTCCCGATGATGACGGAGAAGGGCACCTTCATCATCAACGGCACCGAGCGTGTCGTGGTGAGCCAGCTGGTCCGCTCGCCGGGTGTGTACTTCGACGAGACGATCGACAAGTCCACCGAGAAGACGCTGCACAGCGTCAAGGTGATCCCCGGCCGCGGTGCGTGGCTGGAGTTCGACGTCGACAAGCGCGACACCGTCGGCGTCCGCATCGACCGCAAGCGCCGCCAGCCCGTCACCGTGCTCCTCAAGGCACTGGGCTGGACCAACGAGCAGATCACCGAGCGCTTCGGCTTCTCCGAGATCATGATGGGCACGCTGGAGAAGGACAACACCGCAGGCACCGACGAGGCGCTGCTCGACATCTACCGCAAGTTGCGGCCGGGCGAGCCCCCGACCAAGGAGTCGGCGCAGACCCTGCTGGAGAACCTGTTCTTCAAGGAGAAGCGCTACGACCTGGCCCGCGTGGGTCGCTACAAGGTGAACAAGAAGCTGGGGCTGAACGCCGGCCAGCCGATCACCAGCTCGACGCTGACCGAAGAGGACGTCGTCGCCACCATCGAGTACCTGGTCCGTCTGCACGACGGCCAGACCACGATGACGGTGCCCGGCGGTGTCGAGGTGCCGGTCGAGGTCGACGACATCGACCACTTCGGCAACCGTCGCCTGCGCACCGTCGGCGAGCTGATCCAGAACCAGATCCGGGTCGGCCTCTCGCGGATGGAGCGTGTCGTGCGTGAGCGCATGACCACCCAGGATGTCGAGGCGATCACGCCGCAGACCCTGATCAACATCCGTCCCGTCGTGGCGGCGATCAAGGAGTTCTTCGGCACGTCGCAGCTGAGCCAGTTCATGGACCAGAACAACCCGCTGTCGGGTCTGACCCACAAGCGCCGCCTGTCGGCGCTGGGCCCCGGCGGTCTGTCCCGTGAGCGCGCCGGCCTCGAGGTCCGCGACGTGCACTCCAGCCACTACGGCCGCATGTGCCCGATCGAGACCCCGGAAGGCCCGAACATCGGCCTGATCGGTTCGCTATCGGTGTACGCGCGGGTCAACCCGTTCGGTTTCATCGAGACCCCGTACCGCAAGGTCATCGACGGCAAGGTCTCCGACCAGATCGACTACCTGACCGCCGACGAGGAGGACCGCCACGTCGTGGCGCAGGCCAACTCGCCGCTTGACGGTGAGGGGCGCTTCGAAGAGGAGCGCGTGCTCGTCCGACGCAAGGGCGGGGAGGTCGAGTTCGTCTCGGCCGCCGAGGTCGACTACATGGACGTCTCGCCGCGCCAGATGGTGTCGGTCGCGACCGCGATGATCCCGTTCCTCGAGCACGACGACGCCAACCGTGCCCTGATGGGTGCCAACATGCAGCGCCAGGCCGTTCCGCTGGTCCGCAGCGAGGCCCCGCTGGTCGGCACCGGTATGGAGCTGCGCGCCGCGATCGATGCCGGCGACGTCATCGTCGCCGACAAGGCGGGCGTCATCGAAGAGGTGTCGGCGGACTACATCACCGTGATGGCCGACGACGGCTCCCGGCACACCTACCGGATGCGCAAGTTCGCCCGCTCCAACCACGGCACGTGCGCCAACCAGCGCCCGATCGTGGACGCCGGGCAGCGTGTCGAGGCGGGCCAGGTGCTCGCCGACGGTCCGTGCACCGAGAACGGTGAGATGGCGCTGGGCAAGAACCTGCTCGTCGCCGTCATGCCGTGGGAGGGGCACAACTACGAGGACGCGATCATCCTCTCCAACCGTCTGGTCGAAGAGGACGTGCTGACCTCGATCCACATTGAGGAGCACGAGATCGATGCCCGCGACACCAAGCTGGGCGCCGAGGAGATCACCCGGGACATCCCGAACGTCTCCGATGAGGTGCTGGCCGATCTCGACGAGCGCGGCATCATCCGCATCGGCGCCGAGGTCCGCGACGGCGACATCCTGGTCGGCAAGGTCACCCCGAAGGGCGAGACCGAGCTGACCCCCGAGGAGCGCCTGCTGCGTGCCATCTTCGGTGAGAAGGCCCGCGAGGTCCGCGACACGTCGCTCAAGGTGCCCCACGGTGAGTCCGGCAAGGTCATCGGCATCCGCGTGTTCTCCCGTGAGGACGACGACGAGCTGCCGGCCGGTGTCAACGAGCTGGTCCGCGTCTACGTGGCCCAGAAGCGCAAGATCTCCGACGGCGACAAGCTCGCCGGACGCCACGGCAACAAGGGCGTCATCGGCAAGATCCTGCCCGTCGAGGACATGCCGTTCCTTCCGGACGGCACCCCGGTCGACATCATCCTGAACACCCACGGTGTGCCGCGTCGTATGAACATCGGTCAGATCCTGGAGACCCACCTCGGGTGGGTCGCCAAGGCCGGCTGGAACATCGAGGGCAGCCCCGAGTGGGCCGCGAACCTGCCGGAGGACCTGAAGTCGGCCCCCGCCGACAGCATCGTCGCCACCCCGGTGTTCGACGGTGCCCGCGAGGGTGAGCTGGAGGGTCTGCTCGGTGCGACGCTGCCCAACCGCGACGGTGACGTCATGGTCAACGCCGAGGGCAAGGCGACGTTGTTCGACGGCCGCAGTGGTGAACCGTTCCCGTACCCGGTGACGGTCGGCTACATGTACATCCTGAAGCTGCACCACCTGGTCGACGACAAGATCCACGCCCGCTCGACCGGTCCGTACTCGATGATCACTCAGCAGCCGCTCGGTGGTAAGGCGCAGTTCGGTGGTCAGCGCTTCGGTGAGATGGAGTGCTGGGCCATGCAGGCCTACGGTGCGGCGTACACGCTGCAGGAGCTGCTCACCATCAAGTCCGACGACACGGTGGGCCGCGTCAAGGTCTACGAGGCGATCGTCAAGGGCGAGAACATCCCGGAGCCCGGTATCCCGGAATCTTTCAAGGTGCTTCTCAAGGAGCTGCAGTCGCTCTGCCTCAACGTCGAGGTCCTGTCTTCGGACGGGGCGGCGATCGAAATGCGCGACGGCGACGACGAGGATCTGGAACGCGCTGCGGCCAACCTCGGAATCAACCTGTCCCGCAACGAATCCGCTTCAGTCGAAGACCTCGCCTGATCTCGCCCAGTAGTCACGTTTCTAATCCCGAAAGGGGAAAGGGAGTTACGTGTTAGACGTCAACTTCTTCGATGAACTCCGCATCGGTCTGGCCACCGCGGACGACATCCGTAACTGGTCCTACGGTGAGGTCAAGAAGCCGGAGACCATCAACTACCGCACGCTCAAGCCGGAAAAGGACGGCCTGTTCTGCGAGAAGATCTTCGGACCTACTCGCGACTGGGAGTGCTACTGCGGTAAGTACAAGCGCGTCCGCTTCAAGGGCATCATCTGTGAGCGCTGCGGCGTCGAGGTGACCAGAGCCAAGGTGCGCCGTGAGCGGATGGGCCACATCGAGCTGGCCGCGCCCGTCACGCACATCTGGTACTTCAAGGGTGTGCCGTCGCGGTTGGGCTACCTGCTCGACCTGGCTCCGAAGGATCTCGAGAAGATCATCTACTTCGCGGCCTACGTCATCACCGCGGTCGACGACGAGATGCGGCACAACGAGCTGTCCACGCTCGAGGCCGAGATGGCCGTCGAGCGCAAGGCTCTCGAGGATCAGCGCGACGCCGACCTCGAGGCCCGGGCGCAGAAGCTCGAAGCCGACATGAAGGAACTCGAGGACGAGGGCGCCAAGTCCGACGTCAAGCGCAAGGTCCGCGACGGCGGTGAGCGCGAGATGCGTCAGCTGCGCGACCGGGCCCAGCGTGAGCTGGACCGGCTCGAGGAGATCTGGACGACCTTCACCAAGCTGGCCCCCAAGCAGCTGATCGTCGACGAGCAGCTCTACCGCGAGCTGCAGGACCGCTACGGCGAGTACTTCGAGGGCGCCATGGGTGCCGAGTCGATCAAGAAGCTCATCGAGAACTTCGACATCGACGCCGAAGCCGAGTCGTTGCGCGACACCATCCGCAACGGCAAGGGTCAGAAGAAGCTGCGTGCGCTCAAGCGGCTCAAGGTCGTCGCGGCGTTCCAGAGCAACGCGAACTCGCCGATGGGCATGGTGCTCGACGCCGTTCCGGTGATCCCGCCGGAGCTGCGCCCGATGGTCCAGCTCGACGGTGGCCGCTTCGCGACCTCCGACCTCAACGACCTGTACCGCCGCGTCATCAACCGCAACAACCGCCTCAAGCGACTGATCGACCTCGGCGCGCCCGAGATCATCGTCAACAACGAGAAGCGGATGCTGCAGGAGTCCGTCGACGCGCTGTTCGACAACGGCCGCCGCGGCCGCCCGGTCACCGGGCCGGGCAACCGCCCGCTCAAGTCGCTGTCCGACCTGCTCAAGGGCAAGCAGGGCCGGTTCCGTCAGAACCTGCTCGGCAAGCGTGTCGACTACTCGGGCCGTTCGGTCATCGTGGTCGGTCCGCAGCTCAAGCTGCACCAGTGCGGTCTGCCGAAGCTGATGGCTCTCGAGCTGTTCAAGCCGTTCGTGATGAAGCGTCTGGTCGACCTGAACCATGCGCAGAACATCAAGAGCGCCAAGCGGATGGTGGAGCGTCAGCGCCCGCAGGTGTGGGATGTCCTCGAAGAGGTCATCGGCGAGCACCCCGTGCTGCTGAACCGCGCACCCACGCTGCACCGCCTGGGCATCCAGGCCTTCGAGCCGCAGCTGGTCGAGGGCAAGGCCATCCAGCTGCACCCGCTGGTGTGTGAGGCCTTCAACGCCGACTTCGACGGTGACCAGATGGCTGTGCACCTCCCGCTGAGCGCGGAGGCGCAGGCCGAGGCCCGCATCCTGATGCTGTCGTCGAACAACATCCTGTCTCCCGCGTCGGGCCGCCCGCTGGCCATGCCGCGTCTGGACATGGTGACCGGCTTGTACTACCTGACCACCGAGATCGAGGGCGACACCGGCGCGTACGCGCCTGCCGCCAAGGATCAGCCGGAGACGGGTGTGTACAGCAGCCCGGCCGAGGCCATCATGGCGCTCGATCGTGGCGCGCTGTCGGTACGGGCGAAGATCCGCGTCCGGTTGACGCAGCAGCGTCCGCCGGCCGACCTGGAAGCCCAGCTGTTCGAGAACGGCTGGACCCCGGGCGACGCCTGGACCGCGGACACGACGCTGGGTCGGGTCCTGTTCAACGAGCTGCTGCCCAAGGGCTATGCGTTCGTCAACGAGCAGATGCACAAGAAGGTGCAGGCCCGGATCATCAACGACCTGGCCGAGCGCTACCCGATGATCGTGGTCGCGCAGACCGTCGACAAGCTCAAGGACGCCGGCTTCTACTGGGCCACGCGTTCCGGGGTGACGGTCTCGATGGCCGACGTTCTGGTGCCGCCGCAGAAGCAGGAGATCCTCGACCGGTACGAGAAGGAAGCCGACGGGATCGAGAAGAAGTACCAGCGCGGTGCGCTCAACCACGACGAGCGCAACGAGGCCCTGGTCAAGATCTGGCAGGACGCGACCGAAGAGGTCGGTAAGGCGCTGGAGGACTACTACCCCGAGGACAACCCGATCATCACGATCGTGAAGTCCGGTGCGACGGGTAACCTCACGCAGACCCGCACCCTGGCCGGCATGAAGGGCCTGGTGACGAACCCGAAGGGTGAGTTCATCCCGCGTCCGATCAAGTCCTCGTTCCGCGAGGGCCTGACGGTGCTGGAGTACTTCATCAACACCCACGGTGCTCGTAAGGGTCTGGCCGACACCGCGCTGCGTACCGCCGACTCGGGTTACCTGACCCGTCGTCTGGTGGACGTGTCGCAGGACGTCATCGTCCGCGAGAACGACTGCGAGACCGAGCGCGGCATCAACGTCACGCTGGCCGAGCGGCAGGACGACGGCACGCTGGTGCGCGATCAGCACATCGAGACGTCGGCCTACGCCCGCACCCTGGCGACCGACGCGGTCGACGCCGACGGCAACGTCGTCGTGGAGCGCGGTCACGACCTGGGCGACCCGGCGATCGACGCACTGCTGGCCGCCGGCATCACCGAGGTCAAGGTGCGGTCGGTGCTGACCTGCACGACGGGCACCGGCGTGTGCGCGATGTGCTACGGCCGTTCGATGGCGACCGGCAAGCTGGTCGACATCGGCGAGGCCGTCGGCATCGTGGCCGCGCAGTCCATCGGTGAGCCCGGCACGCAGCTGACGATGCGTACCTTCCACCAGGGTGGCGTCACCGGCGGGCAGGACATCGTCGGTGGTCTGCCCCGCGTGCAGGAGCTGTTCGAGGCCCGCGTGCCCCGTAACCGCGCACCGATCGCCGACGTCTCCGGGCGGATTCGCCTTGAGGAGAGCGACAAGTTCTACAAGATCACCATCGTTCCCGATGACGGGGGCGAAGAGGTCGTGTACGACAAGCTCTCGCGGCGTCAGCGTCTGAAGGTGTTCAAGCACGACGACGGTTCCGAGCGTCTGCTGACCGACGGCGACCACGTCGAGGTGGGCCAGCAGCTGATGGAAGGCTCGGCCGACCCGCACGAGGTGTTGCGCGTCCAGGGTCCCCGCGAGGTGCAGATCCACCTCGTCAAGGAGGTCCAGGAGGTGTACCGCGCGCAGGGTGTGTCGATCCACGACAAGCACATCGAGGTCATCGTCCGGCAGATGCTGCGTCGCGTCACGATCATCGATTCGGGTGCGACGGAGTTCCTGCCCGGCTCGCTGACCGAGCGTGGCGAGTTCGAGACGGAGAACCGTCGGGTCGTCGCCGAGGGTGGCGAGCCTGCGGCGGGTCGTCCGGTGCTGATGGGTATCACGAAGGCATCGCTGGCCACGGACTCGTGGCTGTCGGCGGCGTCGTTCCAGGAGACCACGCGCGTGCTGACCGATGCGGCGATCAACTGCCGCAGCGACAAGCTGCAGGGTCTGAAGGAGAACGTGATCATCGGCAAGCTGATCCCGGCCGGTACCGGCATCAACCGGTACCGCAACATCCAGGTTCAGCCGACCGAAGAGGCCCGTGCTGCGGCGTACACGATCCCGTCCTACGAGGATCAGTACTACAGCCCGGACTTCGGCCAGGCGACCGGCGCTGCGGTGCCGCTGGACGATTACGGCTACAGCGATTACCGGTAAGACCTACCGCTAGTCACACAGGGAGAACCCCCACCCACCAGGGTGGGGGTTCTTTCTATTTCTGGAACTCTTCGACGGCGCGCAGCTTGTTCGTGACGTCGAGGGCGGCGATCTTGTACGCCTCGGAGAACGTCGGGTAGTTCAGCACCGCGTCGACGAGGTAGTCAACGGTGCCGCCGCAGCCCATCACGGCCTGCCCGATGTGGATCAGCTCGGTGGCGTTGCTGCCGAAGATGTGGACTCCCAACAGCTTTCGGTCCTCGGTGGACACCAGCAGTTTGAGCATGCCGTGGGAGTCGCCGGCGATCTGCCCGCGGGCCAGTTCGCGGTAGCGGGCCACGCCGAACTCGTAGGGCACGGACTGCTCGGTCAGCTCGGCTTCGGTGGCGCCGACGAACGACACCTCCGGGATCGTGTAGATCCCGATCGGCTGCAACGCGGTCATGTCGTTGGCCGGCTCGTCGAACGCGTGATAGGCCGCGAGGCGCCCCTGATCCATCGAGGTGGCCGCCAGGGCAGGGAAACCGATGACGTCGCCGACGGCGTAGATGTGGTCGACCGAGGTGCGGAAGTCGTCGTCGACCTGTAGCCGCCCCCGCTTGTCCGCCTCGAGCCCCGCCGCCTCGAGGTCCAGCGTCTCGGTCAGGCCTTGGCGCCCGGCCGAGTACATCACGGTGTCTGCGGCGATCCGCTTGCCCGAGGCGAGGGTCGTCAGTGTGGTGTCCTCGCCGATCTCCACGCCGGTCACCTCCTCGCCGAAGCGGAACGTCACCGCCAGATCGCGTAGGTGGAACGTCAACGCCTCGACGATCTCGGAGTCGACGAAGTCCAGCATCGACGGCCGCTTCTCGATGACGGTCACCTTGGTGCCCAGCGCGGCGAAGATCGAGGCGTATTCGATACCGATGACCCCGGCTCCGACCACCACCATCGACAACGGCACCTTCTTCAGGCCGAGGATCCCGTCGGAATCGAGCACGTGCTCGTCGTCGAACTCGATGTCGTCCGGTCGGGCCGGTTTGGTGCCGGTGGCGATCACGATGTTCTCGGCGCTGACGGTGACGTGCTCGCTGTCGTTGTCGTTCTCGACGAGGACGGTGTGGGGGTCGACGAATCGGCCGTGCCCGGTGAACAGGTCGATCCGGTTGCGGATCAGCTGGGAGCGGACCACGTCGATCTCCCGGGTGATGACGTGCTGGGTGCGCTGATGCAGATCGTCGGTGGTGATGTGTTCCTTGACCCGGTAGCTGGTGCCGTAGAGCTCGCGCTGGTTCATGCCGGTCAGGTAGATGACGGCCTCGCGCAGCGTCTTCGACGGGATGGTGCCGGTGTTGACGCACACGCCGCCCAGCATCCAGCCCCGCTCGATCACCGCGACCGACTTGCCGAGTTTTGCCGCGGCCACCGCCGCCTTCTGCCCGCCCGGGCCCGAGCCGATGACCACCAGGTCGTATTCCGTCTGCGACGCCATGCCCCTACCTTTCCCCATTTCGGCCGGCTACACCCCACACTCGTCGCGGGAGCGCCCGCCTAAACTGGGCCGGGTGCTGATCGGATCCCATGTCCACGGTGACGACCCCCTGTCGGCGGCAGCCGCTGACGGCGCCGACGTCGTCCAGTTCTTCCTCGGCGATCCGCAGAGCTGGAAGAAGCCGAAACCGCGGGAGGACGCCGACACGCTGCGCGCCGCGCGTACGCCCATCTACGTCCACGCGCCGTATCTGATCAATGTGGCGTCGGCGAACAACCGGGTGCGCATTCCGTCGCGCAAGATCCTGCAGGACACGTGCGACGCGGCCGCCGACGTCGGCGCCACCGCGGTGATCGTGCACGGCGGCCATGCGGACGACAACGACATGGATGCCGGGTTCGAGCGCTGGGTGAAGGCCCTGGACTACCTCGAAACCGAGGTGCCCGTCTATCTCGAGAACACCGCCGGCGGTGACCACGCGATGGCCCGTCATTTCGACACCATCGCCCGGCTGTGGGATCACATCGGGGACAAGGGCATCGGTTTCTGTCTGGACACCTGCCACGCCTGGGCGGCCGGTGAGGCGCTGGTCGACGCGGTGGAGCGCATCAAGGCGATCACCGGCCGCATCGACCTGGTGCACTGCAACGACTCCCGCGACGCCGCCGGGTCGGGCGCGGACCGGCACGCGAACTTCGGGACCGGGCAGATCGATCCCCAGCTGCTGGTCGCGGTGGTGTCCGCGGCCGGCGCACCGGTGATCTGCGAGACCGCCGACGAGGGCCGCAAGGACGACATCGCCTTTCTGCGCGAGAACCTGACCTGACGGTCACAACTTCATAGCTGACCCGCTGTTGAACGGCAGCTGGCCGTGAGGTTAATTAGTCTGACGCCGGGAATCCTCGCCCTTCCCGTGTCGAAAGGCTCACGTGTCCGCAATCGAACAGACGTCGATTGCTCCTGTGTGCGCGCCCGACACCCCGCCGCGCCGCATCAGCCGCCTACGCATCCTGCGGTGGATCGCCGTCGTGGTGTGGGCCGCCGTCGTGGCCTACCGGACGGTGACCGACGGTCTGGCGTTCAACCGCGAGCTGCTGCTGCTCTACATCTGCACCGGATTGCTGGCCGCCAGCATCGGACAGGCCCGCCGGATGATCGCGGTGATCCGCGACTGGCTGCCCTTCGCTCTGGTGCTCATCGCGTATGACCTGAGCAGGGGAGCCGCCACGCTGGTCGGCCGCCCGACGCTGTGGCACTGGCAGGCCGACGCCGACCGCGCGATGTTCAACGGCGAAATGCCCACGGTGTGGCTACAGGAGCGCTTGAAGATGCCCACGCCGCCCTGGTGGGAGGTGGTGATCAGCGCGGTCTACATGTCGTTCTTCATCCTGCCGTATGTGATCGCGGCGGTGCTGTGGCTGCGGGACCGGGAGGAATGGAAGGCGTTCGTCCGGCTGTTCGTCGGCCTGAACCTGATCGCGCTGCTGATCTATGCGCTGGTGCCCGCGGCCCCGCCGTGGGCTGCCGCGCGCTGCACGCCCGGTGACGTCGCGGGCGGACCGTCCGGTCCGCGCTGCATGTTCCGCTCGGCCCGCGGTGTGCCCGACGGTGGTCTGCTCGGCTCGTTGCAGTTCAGCCAGGACGGCGCCCACCAATGGGTCGAGCGCATCGTCGGCCGGGGTTGGGGCAAGCTCAACCTCCATTCCGCCACCGCGTTGCTGGACCAGGGTCAGGCGAGCGTGAACCTGGTGGCCGCGATCCCGTCACTGCACGCCGGCATGTCGGCGGCGCTGGCCGCCTTCCTGTGGACCCGGGTGCAGCGTCGCTGGCGCCCCCTGCTGGTGGCCTATCCACTGGTCATGGCGTTCACGCTGGTCTACAGCGCCGAGCATTACGTCACCGACCTGCTGCTGGGGTGGGCGCTGGCGGCGGTGGTCATGATCGGGCTGCATCGCTACGACATGTGGCGACGCCGTCCGGTTGTTACAGATCTTGTATGACCGTCCAAAAGATGTAACAGTGTGGGCATGGACACGCACGTCGTCACCAATCAGGTCCCGCCCCTGGAGGACTTCAACCCCGCCGCCTCGCCCGTCCTCGCCGAGGCGCTGATACGGGAAGGCGGCGAGTGGGGCGTCGACGAGGTGCACGACCTCGGTGCGCTCGGCGGCTCCACGGCAGCGCAGCGCTGGGGTGAGCTGGCGGACCGCAATCGGCCCGTGCTGCACACCCACGACCGCGTCGGGCACCGCATCGACGAGATCGAGTTCGACCCGGCCTACCACCAGCTGATGACCGTGGCGATCAGCCACGGCCTGCACGCCGCGCCGTGGGCCGACGAGCGGCCGGGCGCACACGTCGTGCGGGCCGCCAAGACCTCGGTCTGGACTCCCGAGCCCGGCCACATCTGCCCGATCTCGATGACCTATGCCGTGGTCCCCGCGCTGCGGCACAACCCGGACCTGGCGGCGATCTACGAGCCGCTGCTCACCAGCCGCAGCTACGACCCCGAGCTGAAGGTGCCGACCACCAAGGCCGGTATCACCGCCGGCATGTCGATGACGGAGAAGCAGGGCGGGTCCGACGTCCGCGCGGGAACCACCCAGGCCACCCCCAACGGCGACGGCACCTACTCGCTGCGCGGGCACAAATGGTTCACCTCCGCGCCGATGTGCGACATCTTCTTGGTGCTCGCGCAGGCGCCTGCGGGGCTGAGCTGCTTCCTGCTGCCCCGGGTGCTGCCCGACGGCAGCCGCAACCGGATGTTCCTGCAGCGGCTCAAGGACAAGCTCGGCAACCACGCGAACGCCTCCAGCGAGGTCGAGTACGACGGAGCGACGGCGTGGCTGGTGGGGGAGGAAGGCCGCGGCGTACCGACCATCATCGAGATGGTCAACCTCACCCGCCTGGACTGCACGCTGGGGAGCGCCACCAGCATGCGCACCGGGCTGATGCGCGCCATCCACCACGCCCAGCACCGCTCGGCATTCGGCGCCTACCTGATCGATCAGCCGCTGATGCGCAACGTGCTGGCCGATCTCGCGGTGGAGGCCGAGGCGGCGACGATGCTGGCGATGCGGATGGCCGGGGCCACCGACCATGCGGTCCGCGGGGACGAGCGCGAGACCCTGCTGCGCAGGATCGGGTTGGCCGCCGCCAAGTACTGGGTGTGCAAGCGCGCGACACCGCACGCCGCCGAGGCGATGGAGTGCCTGGGCGGCAACGGCTACGTCGAGGACTCGGGCATGCCGCGCCTGTACCGGGAAGCGCCACTGATGGGCATCTGGGAGGGCTCGGGCAATGTGAGCGCGCTGGACACGTTGCGCGCCATGGCGACCCGGCCCGAGTGCATCGACGTGCTGTTCGACGAACTGGGCGCGACGGCGGGACACGATCCGCGGCTGGACGCGCACGTCGCCGGGCTCCGGCAGTCGCTGGCCGACTTCGATCCGGCGACGATCCAGTACCGGGCCCGCCAGGTCGCCGAGGACATCGCCCTGGCCCTGCAGGGCGCCCTGCTGGTGCGCCACGGCCACCCCGCTGTCGCGGAAGCGTTCCTCGCCACGCGGATGGGTGGACAGTGGGGCGGTGCGTTCGGCACGCTGCCCACCGGGCTGGATCTCGCGCCGATCCTCGAGCGCGCGATGGTCAAGGCATGACCCATTCGATCAGGCCGGTGGATTTCGACGACCTGAAGACGATGACCTACGAGGTCACCGACCGCGTCGCCCGGATCACGTTCAACCGACCGGAGAAGGGCAACGCGATCGTCGCCGACACTCCGCTGGAGTTGTCGGCGCTGGTCGAGCGCGCCGATCTCGACCCGGACGTGCACGTCGTCCTGGTCTCCGGACGCGGCGAAGGGTTCTGCGCCGGGTTCGACCTGTCGGCCTATGCGGAGGGCTCGTCGTCGGCCGGTGGTGGCAACCCGTACCGGGACACCGTGCTGTCGGGCAAGACACAGGCCATCAACCATCTGCCCGATCAGCCGTGGGATCCGATGATCGACTACCAGATGATGAGCCGCTTCGTGCGGGGCTTCGCGAGCCTCATGCACGCCGACAAGCCGACGGTGGTGAAGATCCATGGCTACTGCGTGGCCGGTGGCACCGACATCGCGCTGCACGCCGACCAGGTGATCGCCGCAGCGGACGCCAAGATCGGATATCCGCCCACGCGGGTGTGGGGTGTGCCGGCTGCGGGCCTGTGGGCGCACCGCCTCGGTGACCAGCGCGCGAAAAGGCTTCTGCTGACCGGCGATTGCATCACCGGAGCGCAGGCCGCCGAATGGGGGCTTGCGGTGGAGGCGCCTGCGCCGGAAGACCTCGACGAGCGCACCGAACGTCTCGTCGAGCGCATCGCCGCGATGCCGGTCAACCAGCTCATCATGGTCAAGCTCGCGATGAACAGCGCGCTGTCCAGCCAGGGCGTCGCCACCAGCGCGATGGTCTCGACCGTGTTCGACGGCATCGCGCGGCACACGCCGGAGGGGCATGCATTCGTCGCGCAGGCCCGCGAGCACGGGTTCCGGGAAGCGGTACGTCGCCGCGACGAACCGTTCGGCGACTACGGGCGCGCCACGTCGGGGGTGTGAATGCCCCAGCCGGTGAGGCGGATGACCGCACGCTCGGTGGTGCTCAGCGTGCTGTTGGGGGCGCACCCGGCCTGGGCGACGGCAAGTGAATTGCTGCGTCTCACGGCCGATTTCGACCTGAAAGAACCGACGGTGCGGGTCGCGTTGACCAGGATGGTCGGTGCGGGTGACCTGGTGCGCTCCGATGACGGTTATCGCCTGTCCGACCGGCTGTTGGCCCGTCAGCGTCGCCAGGACGATGCGATCGACCCACGCACGCGGCCCTGGGACGGCTCCTGGATCGCCGTGGTGGTGACCAGCGTCGGCAACGACGCACGCACCCGTTCGGCGATGCGAACGGCTCTGCACGACAGCAGGTTCGGCGAACTCCGCGAAGGGGTGTGGCTACGCCCGGCCAACCTCGACGTGGTGCTGCCCGACGACGTGCGCGCGCACACCCGGGTACTGCGCGTACACGACGACGATCCGGCCGGTCTGGCCGCCGCGCTGTGGGATCTTCCGGGGTGGGCGGACGCCGGTCACGAGCTGCTCGCCGAGATGGCCGCCGCCCCTGACGTTCCCGGTCGCTTCATTGCCGCCGCGGGCATCGTGCGGCATCTGCGCACCGACCCGGTGCTGCCCGGTGGCATGCTCCCGGCGCACTGGCCCGGCGCAGCGTTGCGGGCGGCGTATCAGGATTTCGCCGCGGAACTGGCCGCGCGGCGTCACGAAGAGATCATGGAGGCATGATGACGGGCACGGTGAGCGAGCACGGAGTGCGGGTCGAGAAGAACGGCCCGGTGACCACGGTGATCATGAACCGGCCGCACGCCCGCAACGCGGTCAACGGCCCGGCGGCGGCCGCGCTGCACGCCGCCTTCGACGAGTTCGACCGCGACGAGACCGCAGCGGTGGCCGTGCTGTGGGGCGACAACGGAACCTTCTGCGCCGGAGCCGATCTCAAAGCTTTCGGCACCCCCGAGGTCAATGCGGTGCATCGCAGCGGCCCTGGGCCGATGGGGCCGAGCCGCATGGTGCTGTCCAAACCGGTGATCGCGGCCGTGAGCGGCTACGCCGTCGCCGGCGGACTCGAGTTGGCCGTGTGGTGCGATCTGCGCGTGGTCGAACAGGACGCCGTGATGGGGGTGTTCTGCCGGCGGTGGGGTGTACCGCTCATCGACGGCGGCACGGTGCGTCTGCCCCGGCTCATCGGGCAGAGCCGCGCGATGGACATGATCCTGACGGGGCGGGCCGTCGAGGCCGACGAAGCGCTCGCGATCGGGTTGGCCAACCGCGTCGTGCCGACGGGGCAGGCCCGCGCCGCCGCCGAGGAGCTCGCCGCGGAGCTGGCTCGGCTACCGCAGGCCTGCATGCGCAGTGACCGGCTCTCGGCGCTCCATCAGTGGGGGCACTCGGAGGCCGAGGCGATGGACTTCGAGTTCGCCAGCATGTCGCGCGTCTCAGCGGAATCCATGAGGGGCGCACAGCGTTTCGCGGCCGGCGAGGGCAGGCACGGCGCGAGCGCGACCTGAGCCGGGGTTCAGCCCTTGCTGATGGTGTTGTTGCTGCCGGTGTCGTTGACTTTCGGATCGCCATCGCGGTAGGTGACCGTGTTGTTGATCCCCACCACCGACAGTTCCTTGTCCACGCGGTCGAAGGTGATCTTGTTGTCGGCGCCGCCGATGTTCACGTTCGCGCAGGTGCCCCTCACCGTGAGCGTGTTGTTCGACCCGCCGACGTTCAGCGACTTGCCGTCGGCGCAGTCGAGGTCGGCCGTCGTACCGAGCGAGCCGTAGTTGATCGTGTTGCCGATCTCGATCTGCGCGCCCGAGGAACCGGCCGTCGCGGTGGGCTGATCGGTGTCAGAACTGGTGGAGCCGCACGCCGAGAGGCCGAGAACCGCCGCGCACAGCGCCGTGCCGCCGAGGAGTAGTCGTTTCACGGCTACGCGGGTACCCGGTCCACCCGGTTTGTCATCCCCAGTTCGCGGCCGCGGTCCCACACGATCGGTGAGCCGTTCTTGTAGAACACCGCCTGGTCGTAGCCGTACACCGTGACGTCGTTGATGACGTTGTCGGCGACGATCACGTTGCTCGAGCCCTGCACCGTCACCGCCCAGCACGTTCCGAGCGCGTTGATTTGATTACCGGTGCCCACCACGATCAGCGTCGCGTTGTTGCAGTCGATGGTTCTGCTGATGCCCTGCCCGGTGATGTGCGTGTCGCCGTTCTTGGCCTGCGCGAGCGGGGAGGCCATCAGCACGGCAGACGCCGTCAGCACGACCGCGGCCAGCACTCGTCCCGAAGTGGTCACCCCGGCAGCCTACGACGTCGAGCGAGTCGCCACAGCGAGTTGCGCTGGGTACCGTGAGCTGCGATGCGCCAGCCTGTGAGCCAACGTGTGGTGGATGCCCTCACCGTTGCTGTCGCCGCTGTCCTCGTGACGGCGACGGCGGGTGGGTGCGCGCACACGGTGGGCGGCACAGCGCAACGGGCGGAGGGCTCCGTGCCCGACCCCGACCGGTCCTACGGATACGTCGACGATCGGTGCGGTCTGCTCGACGACAGCACCGTACAGGCGACGCTGGAGGCGAACAACGTGATCCGGCCCTACAGCGGCGCGGTGTGTCAGTACATTCTGTCCCGGCCGGGCGCGGCGACCGTGGATGTGACGTTTGCATGGTTCGCCGACGGTTCGCTGCGGCGCGAGCGCGACGTGGCCGCGGGTCGCGGAGCCGACGTGAGGGACACGGTGATCGAGCGGCACCAGGCGTTCTCGGCGCGCCGCGACATCACCGGTGCGGCCTGTTCGGCGACCGCCGCAGCCGGCACCGGCGTGCTGAGCTGGTGGGTGCAGTTCCGCGGCCAGAAATCCGGCGATCCGTGCGTCGACGCCGTGAAACTCCTGACGGCGACCCTGCGCTCGGACATGTGACATGAGAAGTCTGCGCATGGCCGCCGCGGGCCTGGCTCTCGGCGCGTCGACGATCCTGGTCGCCTGTGGCGGACCGGCCGGTCCCGCGGCGCCGTCGGCCGACGCCGGCGCCGCCGCCGGTGGCGGCTTCCGCAGCGTCGACTGCAACGGCATCTCCGACTCCGACGTCGCCGCGGCGGCCGGCCCGAGCCTGTTCACCCGTGCCGTGGTCAGCGACACCGGGTGCTTCTGGCAGGAGAACACGATGATCGGCGACGTCGGCGCCGGCATGGGCATCTCGACCTGGTGGTACCGCGGCAGCGACATGGACACCGAGCGTGAACTCGAGCAGCAGGCCGGCCGCACCGTGACCGAGCTGTCGCTGGACGGCAACAAGGGTTTCAAGGCCTTCGACGATTCGGCGTGCAGCATCTACGTGGCCAAGGGCAGCGACGTCATCACCTGGTCGATCCAGACCCTGAACTCGCAGACCCTGCCCGACCTCTGCACGATCGTCGGACAGCTTGCCCAGCTCAGCCAGGAGCGCGTGAACTAGAGTCTCTCGTCGACCCGCATGGACGGGCCGTGAAGGGGGAACGACGAGATGGCTACTCGGCCGCCGCGTACGGCGAGGCTGAGCCGTGAGGCCATCGTCAACGCCGCGCTGACGTTCCTCGACCGCGAAGGCTGGGACGCGCTGACCATCAACGCGCTGGCCAATCAACTCGGCACCAAGGGTCCGTCGCTGTACAACCACGTGCACAGCCTCGACGACCTGCGCCGGTCGGTGCGGATGCGGGTGGTGGGCGACATCATCGACATGCTCAACACGGTGGGGCAGGGGCGGACGCCCGACGACGCGGTGATGGTGATGGCCGGCGCCTACCGCAGCTACGCCCACCACCACCCGGGTCGCTATTCGGCGTTCACGCGGATGCCGTTGGGGGGTGACGACCCGGAGTTCACCGAGGCCACCCACGCCGCCGCAGCGCCGGTCATCTCGGTGCTCTCCACCTACGGGCTGACCGAGGAGTCGGCGTTCTACGCCGCCCTGGAGTTCTGGTCGGCGATGCACGGGTTCGTGCTGCTGGAGATGACCGGGGTGATGAGCGGTATCGACACCGATGCCGTGTTCAGCGATATGGTGATGCGACTCGCCGCCGGCATGCGCCATCGATGACCGCGCAGGTCAGCGGGTTTTGTCGAGGTCGCGAGCCCTGGTATCGTGGACCGTCGTGCCTGGCAGACTAGGCGCTTGAGGCTTGTTCGAGTCACAAGCACGCCTGCACGCCGGGCAGCTTCGCATGTCTAGCGCCGCGGCGCCTTGGAAAATACTCCGAGAACGCGCGGTGTCCGCATGCGACACGCCCGGATGCGGGGTAGCCCGCAACACGAAACTTGTAGAAGACGAAAGCAACACAGGAAGCCGGTACATGCCAACGATCAATCAGCTGGTCCGCAAGGGTCGCCACGACAAGGTCGCCAAGGTGAAGACCGCGGCGCTGAAGGGAAGCCCCCAGCGTCGCGGCGTGTGCACCCGCGTGTACACCACGACCCCCAAGAAGCCGAACTCCGCGCTGCGCAAGGTCGCGCGCGTCCGGCTGACCAGCTCGGTCGAGGTCACCGCCTACATCCCCGGTGAGGGCCACAACCTGCAGGAGCACTCGATGGTGCTGGTGCGCGGTGGTCGTGTGAAGGACCTCCCCGGTGTGCGTTACAAGATCATCCGTGGGTCGCTCGACACCCAGGGCGTGAAGAACCGCAAGCAGGCCCGCAGCCGCTACGGCGCGAAGAAGGAGAAGAGCTGATGCCGCGCAAGGGACCCGCGCCCAAGCGTCCGTTGGTCAACGACCCCGTCTACGGGTCGCAGCTGGTCACCCAGCTGGTCAACAAAGTCCTGCTGGACGGGAAGAAATCGCTGGCCGAACGCATTGTTTATGGTGCGCTCGAACAGGCCCGCGACAAGACCGGCACCGATCCGGTGGTCACGCTCAAGCGGGCCATGGACAACGTGAAGCCCTCGCTCGAGGTGCGCAGCCGCCGCGTCGGCGGTGCCACCTACCAGGTCCCCGTCGAGGTCCGCCCGGACCGCTCGGTGACGCTGGCGCT
The DNA here is from genome assembly GCF_022348085.1 of Mycobacterium sp. PSTR-4-N. Lineage (GTDB taxonomy): Bacteria > Actinomycetota > Actinomycetes > Mycobacteriales > Mycobacteriaceae > Mycobacterium. The sequence continues at coordinate 141,235 of NZ_JAKRFN010000008.1, forward strand.
GCGCTGGCTGGTCAGCTTCTCCAAGGCTCGCCGCGAGAAGACCATGATCGAGCGTCTGGCCAACGAGATCCTCGATGCCAGTAACGGCCTGGGTGCCGCGGTCAAGCGCCGCGAGGACACCCACAAGATGGCCGAGGCGAACCGCGCCTTCGCGCACTACCGCTGGTGATTTAGCACCCCCGGCAGTGTTGCCGAGGGTGGTGCAAGACGACAGCAAACAAGCAAGCGAAAGAGTGGGAATCTAGCCGTGGCACAGGACGTGCTGACCGACCTCACGAAGGTCCGCAACATCGGCATCATGGCGCACATCGATGCCGGCAAGACGACGACGACCGAACGCATCCTCTACTACACCGGTATCAGCTACAAGATCGGTGAGGTGCACGACGGTGCCGCCACGATGGACTGGATGGAGCAGGAACAGGAGCGGGGTATCACCATCACCTCGGCTGCCACCACCTGCTTCTGGAACGGCAACCAGATCAACATCATCGACACCCCGGGCCACGTGGACTTCACCGTCGAGGTGGAGCGCAGCCTGCGCGTGCTCGACGGCGCCGTTGCCGTCTTCGACGGCAAGGAAGGCGTCGAGCCGCAGTCCGAGCAGGTGTGGCGCCAGGCCGACAAGTACGACGTGCCGCGCATCTGCTTCGTCAACAAGATGGACAAGCTGGGTGCCGACTTCTACTTCTCGGTACGCACGATGGAAGAGCGCCTGGGCGCCAACGTCATCCCGATCCAGCTGCCCATCGGCTCCGAAGGTGATTTCGCCGGCATCGTCGACCTGGTCGAGATGAACGCCAAGGTGTGGAGCGCCGAGGCCAAGCTCGGCGAGAAGTACGACACCGTCGAGATCCCGGCCGATCTGGCCGAGAAGGCCGACGAGTACCGCACCAAGCTGCTCGAGGCCGTCGCCGAGACCGACGACGCGCTGATGGAGAAGTACTTCGGCGGCGAGGAGCTCACCGTCGAGGAGATCAAGGCTGCGCTGCGCAAGCTGACGATCAACTCCGAGGCCTACCTGGTGCTGTGCGGCAGCGCGTTCAAGAACAAGGGCGTGCAGCCCATGCTCGACGCGGTCATCGACTACCTGCCGTCGCCGCTGGACGTGCCGCCCGCCGAGGGCCACGTCCCCGGCAAGGAAGACGAGCTGATCACGCGTAACCCGTCGGTCGACGAGCCGTTCTCGGGTCTGGCGTTCAAGGTCGCCACGCACCCGTTCTTCGGCAAGCTGACCTACGTCCGCGTGTACTCCGGCAAGGTCGACTCCGGCTCGCAGGTCGTCAACGCGACCAAGGGCAAGAAGGAGCGCCTGGGCAAGCTGTTCCAGATGCACTCCAACAAGGAGAACCCGGTCGAGACGGCCAGCGCCGGTCACATCTACGCGGTCATCGGCCTCAAGGACACCACCACCGGTGACACGCTGAGCGACGCGAACCAGCAGATCGTGCTGGAGTCCATGACCTTCCCGGATCCGGTCATCGAGGTCGCCATCGAGCCCAAGACCAAGAGCGACCAAGAGAAGCTGGGCACCGCGATCCAGAAGCTCGCCGAAGAGGACCCCACCTTCAAGGTGCACCTCGACCAGGAGACCGGCCAGACCGTCATCGGCGGTATGGGCGAGCTCCACCTCGACATCCTCGTCGACCGCATGCGTCGCGAGTTCAAGGTCGAGGCCAACGTCGGCAAGCCGCAGGTGGCCTACCGCGAGACCATCCGCCGCAAGGTGGAGAAGGTCGAGTTCACCCACAAGAAGCAGACGGGTGGCTCGGGCCAGTTCGCGAAGGTGCTCATCGACCTCGAGCCGTTCAGCGGCGAGGACGGTGCGACCTACGAATTCGAGAACAAGGTCACCGGTGGCCGTATCCCGCGCGAGTACATTCCGTCGGTCGACGCCGGTGCGCAGGACGCCATGCAGTACGGCGTGCTGGCCGGCTACCCGCTGGTGAACATCAAGGTCACCCTGCTCGACGGCGCGTTCCACGAGGTCGACTCGTCGGAAATGGCGTTCAAGGTGGCCGGCTCGCAGGTGCTCAAGAAGGCCGCGCAGGCTGCGCAGCCCGTCATTCTCGAGCCCATCATGGCCGTCGAGGTCACCACCCCCGAGGACTACATGGGTGACGTGATCGGCGACCTGAACTCCCGCCGTGGTCAGATCCAGGCCATGGAGGAGCGCAGCGGTGCGCGTGTCGTCAAGGCGCAGGTGCCGCTGTCGGAGATGTTCGGCTACGTCGGAGACCTTCGGTCGAAGACCCAGGGCCGGGCCAACTACTCCATGGTGTTCGACTCGTACGCCGAAGTTCCGGCGAACGTGTCGAAGGAGATCATCGCGAAGGCCACCGGGCAGTAGCCCGGTTGCCTCGCGGCGAACCACAACTGCAAAGATCAACCCTGCTTCAGTAAGAGCACCAACACAGTCCAGGAGGACAACACAGTGGCGAAGGCGAAGTTCGAGCGGACGAAGCCGCACGTCAACATCGGGACCATCGGTCACGTTGACCACGGCAAGACCACGCTGACTGCAGCAATCACCAAGGTTCTGCACGACAAGTACCCCGATTTGAACGAGTCGCGCGCATTCGACCAGATCGACAATGCGCCCGAGGAGCGTCAGCGCGGTATCACGATCAACATCTCCCACGTGGAGTACCAGACCGACAAGCGTCACTACGCACACGTCGACGCCCCCGGTCACGCTGACTACATCAAGAACATGATCACCGGTGCCGCCCAGATGGACGGCGCGATCCTGGTGGTCGCCGCCACCGACGGCCCGATGCCGCAGACCCGTGAGCACGTGCTGCTCGCCCGCCAGGTCGGCGTGCCCTACATCCTGGTCGCGCTGAACAAGTCGGACATGGTCGACGACGAGGAACTCCTCGAGCTCGTCGAGATGGAGGTCCGCGAACTGCTGGCCGCCCAGGACTTCGACGAGGACGCCCCGGTCGTGCGCGTGTCGGCGCTCAAGGCTCTCGAAGGCGACGCCCAGTGGGTGAAGTCGGTCGAGGACCTGATGGAGGCTGTCGACGAGTCGATCCCGGACCCGGTCCGCGAGACCGACAAGCCGTTCCTGATGCCCGTCGAGGACGTCTTCACCATCACCGGCCGCGGCACCGTGGTCACCGGTCGTGTGGAACGCGGCGTGATCAACGTGAACGAGGAAGTCGAGATCGTCGGCATCCGCCCGGGCGTCACCAAGACCACCGTCACCGGTGTCGAGATGTTCCGCAAGCTGCTCGATCAGGGCCAGGCCGGTGACAACGTCGGTCTGCTGGTCCGTGGTATCAAGCGCGAGGACGTCGAGCGCGGCCAGGTCATCGTCAAGCCCGGCACCACCACCCCGCACACCGAGTTCGAGGGCAGCGTCTACATCCTGTCCAAGGACGAGGGTGGCCGCCACACGCCGTTCTTCAACAACTACCGTCCGCAGTTCTACTTCCGGACCACGGACGTGACCGGCGTGGTGACCCTGCCCGAGGGCACCGAGATGGTGATGCCCGGTGACAACACCGACATCTCCGTCAAGCTGATCCAGCCCGTCGCCATGGACGAGGGCCTGCGCTTCGCGATCCGCGAGGGCGGCCGTACCGTCGGCGCCGGCCGCGTGTCGAAGATCATCAAGTAGGTTCCGCCTGCAGGAGTGGCGCTCACCCGAGAGGGTGGGCGCCACTTTTGTGTGTCCACCTGCTGTAACGCCACCGAGGCCGACGGCGATGTACTTCACGGCGGCGGTCGAGGGGTCCGCCGCCTTCATCTTGTGTCGAAGGTTGGGATCAGGTTCTTGAGTATTCGTTCCGTCGCTGCAACCGCGGCCGCTGCCCTCGTCGCCGGCGCCGCGATGATGGGTCTGTCCGCCGGTACCGCTGCCGCGCAACCGGGCTGCCCCGACGTGCACTGGATCGGTGCGGCCGGCTCCGGTGAGCGCACCCCCGCCGACATCGCCGCCGATGACGGCATGGGTCGGGTGGTCAACACCTCCTATCGCGACTTCGCGCAGTTGGTCCAGCAGAGCGGTCGCACGATCACCGCCGAAGCGGTGAACTATCCCGCCGTCCCCGTGCCGCCCGACGGTGGCGCGATGGCGTGGCTGGGGTTCATGGGCAGCGTCGACACCGGCGCAGCTGCGCTGGGCGCGCAGTACGCCGCGTTCGTCGCGCAGTGCCCGACGACGCAGGTGGTGCTCGCCGGCTATTCGCAGGGCGCCATGGTGGTGCACCGCAACCTGGCCGCACTGGAGACCAGCCCCAACCTCGCCGCCGCGCTGCTCGTCGCCGACGGCGACCGTCTCCCGGCCGATCCGACACTGAACCTGGGCTCGGTCACGGCCGTTCCCGGACGCGGCAAGGGTGTCGCGCAGGACTGGCCGATCCTGGCGCACACGCCCGCCCCGCTGACCCCCACCATGGGTGCCCGCACGATCAGCGTGTGCGATCTCGGGGATGCGGTCTGCGACTACGACCCGGACGCCGAGGACGACATGAACCCGGCCGCGGTGGCCGTCCACACCAGCTATGCGCGGACCCCGTCGTCGGCCGACGCATGGGTGGCGCCGTTGTACCAGCTCGTCCAGCAGCATCCGGTCCCGGTTCCCGACGCCAATCCCGTTCAGGTACCTCCCGGTTCCTGACCTGCCGGGTCATAATCTGACCCGTGTCGACAATCTGGCGCTACGTCAAGGTGCAGCTGTTCGTCCTGCTGTGCGGCATCGTCGGGCCCATCTTCCTGGTGATCTACTTCGCCAGTGGCCGCGACCCGATGATGAGCTGGCTGTTCTGGGGCGGTCTGATCATCACCGCGGTCGACATCCTGATCGCTTTGGCCATCACCGGCTTCGGAGCCCGGTCGGCCGCCAAGACTCAGGAGCTCGAGGCCGGCGGGGTGTTGGCGCTGGCACAGGTCGTCGGGATTCACGAGACCAACACGCGGATCAACGAACAACCGCTGGTGAAGCTGGATCTGAGGGTCTCCGGTCCCGGCATCACGCCGTTCGCCACCCAGGAAAAGGTGGTGGCATCGATGAGCCGCCAGCCGATGATCATGAGTCGCAGGCTGGCGGTCCTGGTCGATCCGGTCACCCAGGACTACCAGATCGACTGGGAGCGCAGCGCGCTGATCAGTGGGTTGATGCCGGCGACATTCACCATCGCCGAGGACAACCGGACCTACGACCTCACCGGCCAGACCGAGCCGCTGATGGAGATCCTGGCTGTCCTCAAAGCCTATGGGATCGGGATCGACAGCATGGTCGACCTGCGGTCCAATCCCGCCGCGCGCCAGCAGGTGCAGGCGATCGTGCGGCGGGCCGCCGCGCAGCAGGTGCCGCCGCCCGTTCCGGCCACCCCGTCGGCGCCGCCGATGGCAGCCCCCGCCCCGACCGTCGCGCAGCGACTCCAGGAGTTGGAAACCCTGCGCGCGACCGGCACCATCAGCGAGGCCGAGTACACCGCCAAGAGGCAGCAGATCATCGCCGAGCTCTAGGGACTAGAACGCGTTCTAGTTCTGCTGTTAGCCTGAGCCGGTGACATCACTGGAAGGGCGCGTCGCGCTGATCACCGGGGCGGCGCGGGGGCAGGGCCGCGCGCATGCCGTCAGGTTGGCCGCCGAGGGCGCCGACATCATCGCGATCGATGTCTGCAAGGCGGTCACCGACACCGTCACCTATCCGATGCCCACCGCCGAGGATCTCGCCGAGACCGCACGGCTGGTGGAAGAGGCCGGCCGCAAGGTGCTGACCCGCGAGGTCGACATCCGGGATCTCGCCGCGCAGCAGCAGCTCGTCGCCGACGGCGTCGAGCAGTTCGGCAGGCTCGACATCGTGGTGGCCAACGCCGGGATCCTGAGCTGGGGCCGGATCTGGGAGATGTCGGAAGAGCAGTGGGACACCGTCATCGACGTCAACCTCAACGGGACGTGGCGCACCATCAGGGCGGCGGTCCCGGCGATGATCGAAGCGGGCAACGGCGGCTCGATCATCATCGTCAGTTCCTCGGCGGGGACGAAGGCGACCCCGGGCAATGCCCACTATTCGGCGTCCAAGCACGGGCTGGTGGCGCTGACGAACGCGCTCGCGATCGAGGCCGGTGAGTTCGGCATCCGGGTGAACTCGATCCATCCGTACTCGATCGACACACCGATGGTGCAGCCCGAGGCGATGATGGAGATCTTCGGCAAGTATCCGGCGTTCCTGCACAGCTTCTCGCCGATGCCGTATCAGCCGGTGCACCACGAGGGCAAGAAAGGTCTCAAGGAGTTCATGACTCCCGAGGAGGTGTCCGACGTGGTCGCATGGCTGGCCGGTGACGGTTCGGCGACCATCTCCGGCTCGCAGATCGCCGTCGACCGGGGCACGGCCAAGTACTAAGCCAGGACGTCGGCCAATTGACCGCCGGCCCATACGATCTCGTCCTCGGTGACGACGATCGGGGGCGCGAAGCGCAGTGTCGACCCGTGGGTGTCCTTGACCAGCACGCCGCGCTCGGCCAGCCGCAGGCTGATCTGCTTGCCAGTGCCGTGCACCGGGTCGATGTCCACCCCGGCCCACAGCCCCTTGCCGCGCACGCTCAGCACGCCGCGGCCGACGAGCTCACTCAGCCGGCCGTGCAGGACGGCGCCGAGTTCGGCTGCGCGGCGCTGAAAGTCGCCGGGCGCGAGCATCTCGACCACGGTGTGGCCGATCGCGGCGGCCAACGGGTTGCCGCCGAACGTCGACCCGTGCTCGCCCGGATGCAAGACGCCGAGCACCTCACGGTCGGCGACCACGGCCGACAGCGGTACCACCCCGCCGCCGAGCGCCTTACCCAGCAGATAGATGTCAGGGACGACGTTCCAGTGGTCGCAGGCGAACGTCGCGCCGGTGCGGGCGAGACCGGACTGGATCTCGTCCGCGATAAACAGAACCCCGCGCTCGGTGCACAGCGCGCGCACCTGTGGCAGGTAGCCGTCCGGCGGCACGATGATGCCGGCCTCGCCTTGGATGGGTTCGAGCAACACAGCGACGGTGTGGTCGTCGATCGCGGCGGCCAGCGCGTCGGCGTCACCGAACGGGACGGACCGGAAGCCGGGGGTGTACGGGCCGAACCCGCGCCGCGCCGTCTCGTCGTCGGAAAAACTGATGATGGTCGTGGTTCGGCCGTGAAAGTTGTTGCGCGCCACGATGATGTTCGAGGTGCCTGCGGGCACTCCCTTGACGTCGTGGCCCCACTTGCGGGCCACCTTGATGCCGCTCTCGACGGCCTCGGCGCCGCTGTTCATCGGCAGCACCATCTCCTTGCCGCACAGTGCGGCAAGTGCGGCGCAGAACGGCGCGAGCGGCTCGGCGTGGAAGGCGCGGCTCACCAGCGTCACCCGGTCCAGCTGAGCGTGGGCGGCGGCGACGATCGTCGGATGGCGATGGCCGAAGTTGACCGCGGAGTACGCAGCCAGGCAGTCCAGATAGCGCCTGCCCTCGACATCGGTGATCCAGGCACCGTCAGCGTGTGCGGCGACAACCGGTAGCGGAGCGTAATTGTGTGCAACACAACGGTTGTCGAGGTCGATCGCGTTCTCGGTTCGGGTGGGGGCATGCATCGCGGTCATGAATGAACCTCCAGGGTGCAGCATTTCACCGAGCCGCCGCCCTTGAGCAACTCGGACAGATCGACGCCCACCGGCCGGAATCCGTGGTGGCGCAACTGCTCGGCGAAGCCGGCGGCTGCGGCGGGCATCACGACGTTGAGTCCGTCGGAGACGACGTTGAGGCCCAGCGCGTAGGCGTCGGCGCTGGCGACTTCGATGGCCTGCGGGTACAGCTGCCGCAGCGTGGCCAGTGAGTGGTCGGCGAACGCGGGCGGGTAGTAGGCGATGGTCGTGTCGTCGAGAACGGCCAGCGCCGTGTCGAGGTGGTAGAACCGCGGGTCGACCAGTTCCAGGCTGACGAGCGGCATCTGGAGGTGGTCGGCGATCTCCTGGTGGGCGCGTCGGTCAGTGCGAAACCCGTAGCCGGCGAGGATGGTCGAGCCGACGAGCAGGAGATCGCCCTGCCCTTCGTTGGTGTGGCGGGTCTGCATGCTCACGAAACCGTTGTCGAGCAACCAGGCTGCGTGCGCCGGCGCCTCGCCGGCGCGTTCAGGATGAGCGAATCGCGCCACCACCGCGCGACCGTTGACCACCATCCCGCCGTTGGCCGCGTACACCATGTCGGACAGGCCGGGCAGTGGGTGGACCTCCTCGACGGTGTGGCCGAGGTCGAGGTAGGCCTGCCGCAGTGCTTCCCACTGGGCGATCGCATGTGCGGTGTGGACGGGTGTGGACAGGTCCATCCAGGGGTTGATCACGTAGTCGACGGTGAAGTGGGTGGGGCGGACCATCACGAAGCGGCGCGGCCGCTGGGCACGCGCGGTCGCCGACTCGGGGCGGGGGAGCGCAGCGGCGGCGATGTCGATCGGCATGACTGAACGATATTTTGGCGGGGGCGGCGCAATCAATCTTCAGCTGTTGCGTGTCTATGCGTGGTTTGTTGTGCCAAAATCGCTTTGGTGGCGATTTGTTGTTCTGAGGACGTGCGCGGTGGCTGATCGGCTGGACCAGACCGATGAACTCATACTCGCGGAGTTGGCGGACAACGCCCGGGCGACGTTCGCCGAGATCGGGCAGCGGGTGAATCTCTCGGCGCCGGCGGTCAAACGGCGGGTCGATCGGATGCTCGACGACGGGGTGATCCGCACCTTCACCACCGTCATCGATCGCACCGCGCTGGGCTGGACCACGGAGGCCTACGTACAGGTGTTCTGCCACGGGACGATCGCGCCGGATCAGCTGCGTGCCGCGTGGCAGGACATCCCCGAGGTGGTCAGTGCCGCCACCGTGACCGGCACGGCCGATGCGATGCTGCATGTGCTGGCCCGCGACATGCGCCATCTGGAAGAGGCGCTCGAACGTATCCGGTCGAGCGCCGACATCGAACGCAGCGAGAGCATCGTGGTGTTGTCGAACATCATCGAGCGGGCGCGCCGATGAGTGTGCGACGCGGGGTGGCGCTCACCGAACAGCGCTGATGAGGTAGAAAACCCAGATGAGCACTTCTGGTGTCGTGATCGTCGGGGGCGGCTTGGCGGCGGCGCGGACGGCTGAGCAGTTGCGTCGCGCCGAGTATGCGGGGCCGGTGACCATCGTCGGCGACGAGGAGCATCTGCCCTACGACCGGCCGCCGCTGTCCAAGGAGGTGTTGCGGGCGGAGCTGGACGAGACGACGCTCAAGCCGGCCAACTTCTACGCCGAGAAGGACATCACCCTCGTCCTCGGCACGGCGGCGCGCACCGTGGACACCGCGGCGCGGACGGTCACGCTGGCCGACGGGTCGCAGCTCGGCTACGACGAGCTCGTGATCGCGACGGGGCTGGTGCCCAAGCGGATTCGATCGTTCCCCGACCTGGCCGGAATTCACGTACTGCGCAACGTCGACGAGAGCCTGGCGCTGCGCCGCGAGTCGGCCGACGCGCGTCGCGCAGTGGTGATCGGAGCGGGTTTCATCGGCTGCGAGGTAGCGGCCAGCCTGCGTGCACGAGGTGTCGAGGTGGTACTGGTCGAGCCGCAGCCCGCGCCTCTGGCGTCGGTGTTGGGGGAGCAGATCGGCGCCTTGGTGACGCGATTGCATCAGGCCGAGGGAGTGGACGTGCGCTGCGGGGTCGGGGTGGACACCGTCAGCGGGGATTCCCGGGTGCGCTCGGTGACCCTGTCCGACGGTGCGCAGATCGACGCCGACCTCGTCGTCGTGGGCATCGGATCCCATCCGGCCACCGAGTGGCTCGAGGGCAGCGGTATCGCCGTGGACAACGGCGTCGTGTGCGACCATGTCGGCCGCGCCAGTGCGCCGCACGTGTGGGCCATCGGCGACGTCGCCTCCTGGCGTGATCACACGAAAGGCCAAGTGCGAGTAGAGCATTGGAGTAACGTCGCCGATCAGGCGCGGGCGCTGGTGCCGGCGCTGTTGGGTCAGGACGCGCCTGCGACGGCAACGGTGCCGTACTTCTGGAGCGATCAGTACGACGTCAAGATCCAGGCCCTGGGTGAACCGGAAGCCACCGACACCGTGCACCTCGTCGTGGACGACGGGCGCAAGTTCCTGGCCTACTACGAGCGCGACGGAGTCGTGGTCGGCGTGGTGGGCGGCGGCATGCCCGGCAAGGTCATGAAAGTGCGGGCCAAGATCGCCGCGGGCGCGCCGATCAGCGACGTCCTGGGCTGAGCCTTCACCGCGACACTTATCCCCAATCCGGTTTCCATCCACAGCCGGCGGGCCGGGGCCGTGCGGGCTCGTCGATTCGTCGGCGTCCGGCGGCATACTCGAGGCATGTTCGAACAGATGTTCGCCGACCTTGCCGATGAGGCACTGGTGGGCGCGATCGAACAGGCGGCGGTCGAGGAGGGTCGAGCCTGCGCGCGGCGGCTGGCCGCCATCGCCGAACTGACCCGTCGCAGCGTCGACGACGACGATGACCGCGCGCGCTGGGCCTTCGACCTGTGGGCCGTGACCGCAGCGCGGATCGGCGCGGCGCTCACCATCGGGCAACGGCGCGCATCGGCGCAGATGCGTATCGCGATGGCGCTGCGTGACCGGCTGCCCCGGGTCGCGGCGCTGTTCTGCGAGGGTCGGATCAGCATTCGGGTGATCAGCGAGCTGACGTGGCGCACCCATCTGGTCGACGACGACCGGGTGCTGGCCGAGATCGATGCGGCGCTGGCCGGCCATGCGGTGTCGTGGGGCGCCCTATCCGACGAGAAGCTGACCGCGGCGGTCAACGCTCTCATCGAACGCTATGACCCCGATGCGGTGCGGTTGGCGAAAAATGCATTGAGCGACCGCGACTTTCGGATCGGTGCCCACGAGGACGGCGCGGAGACCACCTCGGCGTGGGGCACACTGATGGCCGCCGATGGCGTTGCGGCCGAACGGCGCATCCTCGCCATGATCAACGGAGTGTGCGAAAACGATCCGCGCAGCGTGGGGGAGCGTCGCTCGGATGCCGCGGGTGCACTGCTCAATGGTCGCGAGCAGCTGCCCTGCCGCTGCGGGTCAACCGACTGCCCGAAGGCCGATGTCGGATCTCCTGCGTCGCACATTGTCGTCCACGTGATCGCCGACCGGGCTGCAGTCGACGCTGTCGAGGAGCAGGCTGCTGAGAAGCCCGCTGTCACCCGACCCGAAGAAATAGCAGATTGCGTAGCCGAAGACGAAAGCGAGTGCACGCCGCCGCCCTTGAGCGACACCGGAGTGGCGCTCCTGCCCGGGCTGAAGGTCATGCCGGCAGTCGCGTTGGCCGACGCCATTGCCGGCGGCGCGAAGGTGGCGCCGCTGTGGCTACCCGGGCCAGATCCGGAACCGCACTACCGCCCCTCTTCGCGGCTGGCGCAGTTCGTCCGCTTGCGCGACATGTTCTGCCGGTTCCCCGGTTGCGATGTGCCCGCTGATCGCTGCGACGTCGACCATTGCGTGCCGTGGCCGTACGGCCCCACGCACCCGTCGAACCTGAATTGCAAGTGCCGGGCGCACCACCTGATGAAGACATTCTGCTTCGACCTCGACGGCTGGACCGAGGTCCAATTAGCCGACGGCTCAGTCACATTCACTGACCCCGACGGCCGCAGCCACACCACCAAACCGGGCAGTGCGCTGTTCTTCCCGCAGTTCCCGGTGCACACCGCCGAGCTCGCGCCGCCACCGCCCCGGCCACCCGATCCGATGCGGACCGCGAGGATTCCGAAGCGCCGCCGCCTGCGCAGCGCCGACGTTGCCGCACGCGTGAAAGCCGAACGCGCGCAGAACCGTGAAGTGCGCGCAGCACTGGCGAATCCGCGGTATGGGCCCGAGGGTCACCCCCCGTTCTGAGCCTCCAAACCGGCCAATCCACCGGCCAGCAGATCGAAGGCACCGCCGAGTGCGGCGGCCAGGGAGACCGACTCGTCGGCGAGCCACTGCTCATATGCCGTCAGCGCCACCGCCAGCATGGCCCAGGCCACCGTCTGCGGAATCAAGTCACCGGGGGAGATCTCGAGGCGGCGCGCGACATAAGCGGCCACAACGGCGCGCCAGCCTGCGTACATCGTCATCGAATAGGCCTGCAAGGCTTCCGTTTCGAGGATCAGGCGCATCCGTTGTCGGTGCCGGTCGGCATCGTCGAAATCGTTGAACGCCAACAGGGCGACGCGCAGGGCTTCGTGAATCGGAGCGGCGGGGTCGGTGGCCGCCAGCAGCCCCTTCATCCGGTCCAGATGGGCATCGAAATCGCCCCACGGCAGCGCGTTCTTCGAGGGGTAGTACCGGAACAGGGTGCGGCGGGCGATCCCCGCGGCCGTCGCGACGTCATCGACGCTGACGTCGTCGAAGCCGCGCTCGGTGAACAGATCGATCGCGACCGCGCTGATGTGTTCCCAGCTGGTCGATCGGCGACGGCCGACACGTGCCTTGGCGGTTGGCATCGGCATCCCTCTTCCATTTCGGCACCCGGTGCCTTATTGTTGCGATCTGCGTCACAAATGTCGAGCCCCACCGAACAGAAAGGCAGTGCCATGGAGCCGAGTCAGCACACCGAGAACGACGAGCTCGTCACCGAGAGCCTGGTCGAAGAGGTGTCCATCGACGGGATGTGCGGGGTCTACTGATCATGACCGCGCCGACCTTCGATCCGGACCAGCGCTGGCGGCTGCATCCGCAGGTGGCCGTCCGGCCCGAGCCGTTCGGCGCGCTGCTGTACCACTTCGGGACCCGCAAACTGTCGTTCCTGAAGAACCGGACGATCGTCGAGGTGATCAACTCGCTGTCCGATCACCCCGACGCTCGCTCCGCCTGTCGCGCAGCAGGACTCGAAGACGATCAACTGACGCCGTACCTGCACGCAATGGGTGTGCTGGTCTCGTCGAACATGCTCATCGCAGGAGAGGACCGATGACCGTCACCGCACCCGTGCCCCGGCTGGTCGACCAGTTCGAACGCGGCCTCGACGCCCCGATCTGCCTGACGTGGGAACTCACCTACGCCTGCAACCTGTCCTGTGTGCACTGCCTGTCCTCGTCGGGCAAGCGTGACCCTCGCGAGCTGACCACCCAGCAGTGCAAGGACATCATCGACGAGCTCGAGCGCATGCAGGTCTTCTACGTCAACATCGGCGGCGGCGAGCCGACGGTGCGGTCGGATTTCTGGGAGCTCGTCGATTACGCGACCGCCCACCACGTCGGGGTCAAGTTCTCCACCAACGGCGTGCGCATCACCGAAGAGGTCGCCGCGAAGCTGGCCGCCAGCGACTACGTCGACGTGCAGATCTCCCTCGACGGCGCCACCGCCGAGGTCAACGACGCGGTCCGGGGCCCGGGCAGCTTCGCGATGGCCACGCGCGCGCTGGAGAACCTGCGAGCCGCTGGCTTCGAAGACGCCAAGATCTCCGTCGTCGTGACGCGGCACAACGTCGACCAGCTCGACGACTTCAAGGCCCTTGCCGACTCGTACGGCGCCACGCTGCGCATCACCCGGCTGCGCCCCTCGGGCCGCGGCGCCGACGTCTGGGACGAACTGCACCCCACCGCCGCGCAGCAGGTCCAGCTCTACGACTGGCTCGTCGCCCACGGCGAGGGCGTGCTCACCGGCGACTCGTTCTTCCACCTGTCCGGTCTCGGTGAGCCCGGCGCCTTGGCAGGTCTGAACTTGTGCGGCGCGGGCCGGGTGGTCTGCCTGATCGACCCCGTCGGCGACGTCTACGCCTGCCCGTTCGCCATCCACGACACGTTTCTGGCCGGAAACATCCTCACCGACAACGGCTTCCAGAGCGTGTGGCAGAACTCCGAGCTCTTCCGTGAGCTTCGGGAGCCGCAGTCGGCCGGCGCGTGCGGCAGCTGCGGACACTACGACGCCTGCCGCGGCGGCTGCATGGCGGCGAAGTTCTTCACCGGCCTGCCCCTCGACGGCCCCGACCCCGAGTGCGTGCAGGGCTACGGCGAGCCCGCCCTCGCGTTGGACAGGAACAAGCCCAAGCCCAGCGTCGACCACTCCCGCAGCGGCGGCCGCACGCCCAAGGGCCCCATTCCGCTCACCCTGCTGAGCGCCCCTCCCAAGAAATTCTGTAACGAAAGTCCGGTCTAGCCCATCATGGCTCGTGATACCTGGTTCGAAACCGTCGCCATCGCCCAACAGAGGGCCAAGAAGCGCTTGCCGAAATCGGCATACTCGTCGCTGATCTCCGCCAGCGAGAAGGGGGTGACAGTCGGCGCCAACGTCGAGTCGTTCTCCGAACTCGGTTTCGCACCGCACGTCATCGGTGCCACCGAGAAGCGCGACATGGCGACAACGGTGATGGGACAGGACATTTCGCTGCCCGTCATCATCTCTCCGACCGGTGTGCAGGCGATCGATCCGGACGGCGAGGTGGCCGTCGCGCGCGCCGCGGCCGCTCGGGGCACCGCGATGGGTCTCTCCTCGTTCGCGAGCAAGCCGATGGAGGAGGTCACCGCGGTCAACGACAAGATCTTCTTCCAGATCTACTGGCTCGGCAGCCGCGACGACATCCTCGCGCGCATGGAGCGGGCTCGCGCCGCCGGGGCCAAGGGCCTGATCTTGACCACCGACTGGAGTTTCGCGCACGGCCGCGATTGGGGCAGCCCGAAGATCCCCGAGCAGATGGATCTGAAGACCATGATCCGGATGTCTCCGGAGGTCATCACCAAGCCGCGTTGGTTCTTCAGCTTCGCCAAGCATCTCCGGCCGCCCGATCTGCGGGTTCCCAACCAGGGCCGGCGTGGAGAGCCGGGGCCGACGTTCTTCGAGGCCTACGGGCAGTGGATGGGCACCCCGCCTCCCACCTGGGAGGATGTCGCCTGGCTGCGCGAGCAGTGGGGCGGTCCGTTCCTGCTCAAAGGCACCGTGCGCGTCGACGACGCCAAACGGGCTGTGGATGCCGGTGTTTCGGCGATCACGGTGTCGAATCACGGCGGCAACAACCTCGACGGCACTCCCGCGGCGATCCGCTGCCTGCCCGCCATCGCCGACGCCGTCGGCGACCAGGTCGAAGTTTTGCTGGACGGCGGTATCCGGCGGGGCAGCGACGTCGTCAAGGCGGTAGCTCTGGGGGCCCGGGCCGTCATGATCGGGCGCGCCTACCTGTGGGGCCTGGCGGCCAACGGGCAGGCCGGGGTCGAGAACGTCCTCGACATCATGCGTGGCGGGATCGATTCCGCGCTGATGGGGCTGGGGAAGTCCTCGATCCATGATCTGACCCGCGACGACGTCCTGATCCCCGACGGGTTCACCCGTACGTTGGGGGTGTGACGGACGGGGCACGAGGTGATGCCCTGACCGGCCGCGGAAATCTCGTGCTGCGCATGCGCCAACAACTGGCGCACAACAGGTGAATTCGGCCTACCATGCTCGCGTGGCTTCACCCCACGAGCTCGGGAACTCGACGTCGAGACAGCTGCAGGATTCTGCGTCCGCGCTCATCGTTCCCGTGGGGTCCACCGAGCAGCACGGCCCTCATCTGCCGCTGGACACCGATACGCGGATCGCGACCGCCGTCGCTGACGTCGTGGTCAATCGGCTGGCGGGCCCATGGTTGGTTGCTCCCGCGATCGCCTACGGCGCCAGCGGCGAGCACGAGGGATTCGCCGGGACCGTCTCGATCGGCACAGCGGCATTGACACAACTCCTCGTCGAATTCGCCCGGTCGGCCTGTCGGTGGGCGTCGCGGCTGGTGTTCGTCAACGGGCACGGCGGCAATGTCAGCGCGTTGCGCGAGGCGGTGTCGCTGCTGCGCTACGAGGGCCGCGAGGTCGCCTGGTGCTCCTGCGTGGCGGTCGGCGGCGACGCCCACGCGGGGCACACCGAAACCTCTGTATTACTACATATTTCGCCCGGTGTGGTCCGCGAGGATCTGCGAGTGCCGGGTAACAGGGGGGCGCTGGCGGAGTTGATGCCGCAGATGCGCCGAGGGGGAGTTGCCGCCGTCAGTTCGCTGGGTATTCTCGGTGATCCGACGACGGCGACGGCTGAAGAGGGGGGCAGGATCTTTGCTGGCATGGTCGACGCCGGGGTTGACCGGATCACACGCTGGGCGCCGGACGGCCAGGGGATGTTGAGGTGACGGGACAGCGGCTGCCCGACGGTTTCGCCGTTCAAGTGGATCGCCGCGTGCGCGTCCTGGGGGAGGGGGCAGCGCTGCTCGGCGGTTCGCCGACGCGCCTGCTGCGGCTGGCGCCCGCCGCGCAGACCATGCTCAACGGCGGCCGGCTCGAGGTGCACGACGCGGTCAGTGCGCAGTTGGCGCGCACCCTGCTCGACGCCACGGTCGCACATCCGCGGCCGCTGAGCGGGCCGTCGCACCGGGACGTCACCGTGGTGATCCCGGTGCGCGACAACCCATCGGGGTTGTACCGCCTTCTCGGCGCCCTGCGTGGGTTGAGGGTGGTGATCGTCGACGACGGTTCGGCGATTCCCGTGCAGGAGAACGACTTCGTCGACACCCACTGTGACGTCCGGGTGCTCCGGTTCGAGCGCAACCGCGGCCCGGCGGCCGCGCGCAACGCCGGGCTGATGGCGTGCGACACCGACTTCGTCGCATTCCTGGACTCCGATGTGGTGCCGCGACGAGGCTGGCTCGAGGCGCTGCTCGGGCACTTCTGCGATCCCGCAGTAGCGCTTGTGGCACCGCGCATCGTCGCCCTCGCGCCGTCGGACAACGTGGTCGCGCGGTACGAGGCGGTCCGGTCGTCACTGGACCTGGGATTGCGTGAGGCGCCGGTGGTTCCGTTCGGCACGGTCTCCTATGTGCCCAGTGCGGCGATCATCTGTCGGCGGCGCGCCTTGCTGGAGGTGGGTGGTTTCGACGAGACGTTGACCTCCGGTGAGGACGTCGATCTGTGCTGGCGGCTCAACGAGGCCGGTGCCCGGCTGCGCTACGAACCGATCGCGTTGGTGGCCCACGATCATCGGGTCGAGCTGCGAAAGTGGTTCGCGCGTAAGTCCTTCTACGGTGGATCGGCGGCGCCGCTGTCCATCCGTCACCCCGGCAAGACCGCTCCGCTGGTGATCTCGGGGTGGACCTTGGTGGTGTGGCTCCTCGTCGCGCTGGGATCGCGGCTCGGCTACCTGGGGTCGATCGCGGTGGCGGTGTTCACGGGCCGCCGGCTCGCACGGTCGCTGGCCAGTGTGCGCACCGAACCGATGGAAGTGGCTGTGGTCGCGGCCCACGGGTTGTGGGCTGCAGCGCTGCAGTTGGCCTCGGCGATCTGTCGGCACTACTGGCCGGTGGCCCTGGTGGCCGCGGTGTGCTCCCGGCGCTGCCGACAGGTGGTGCTGGTGGCCGCGGTCCTCGACGGGGTCTTCGACTGGGCGACCCGCGGCCACAGCGGTGTCGACGACGACACCAAGCGGGTCGGCATCATCACCTTCCTGCTGCTCAAGCGGCTCGACGACATCGCCTACGGTCTCGGCCTGTGGGCCGGAGTCATTCGCGAACGTCATGCCGGGGCGCTCAAGCCGCAGATCAGAACCTGACGCGGCGTTGGATGTCCTGATCGTCGGAGCCGGCAGCGCCGGTTCCGTTCTGGCGGAGCGACTCTCCGCCGACGAACGCTGCAGCGTCACCGTCGTCGAGGCGGGTCCGTCGCCGAGCGATCCACGGGTGCGGCGGCAGATCACCGATGCGCTACGCCTGCCGCTCGGCGAGGCGAGCGCTGTGGTGCGGCGCTACACGGCCGAGCTGACCGGGGCGCCGCGCCGCACCGCCCAGATCATGCGGGGTGCCGTGGTGGGCGGGTCGGGCGCGGTCAACGGCGGGTATTTCTGTCGGGCGCTGCCGTCCGATATCGACGGTTGGGCGCTGCCGGGATGGACGTGGCGCGACGCCTTGGATCACTTCATCGCGATCGAGCGGGACCTGGACTTCTCGGGGGAGCTGCACGGTGACCGCGGACCGATCACCGTTCGTCGTGTCTCCGAGTTCGACGGGTGCACAGCGTCTTTCGTCCGGTCGGCACTCGACGCGGGATTCGCCCGAGTGGACGATCTGAACGGGTCGACCCCGCAGGCGCCGGTGCCGCCGGGGGTGGGCGCGGTGCCCCTGAACATCGACCGGGGTACCCGCGTGGGGCCGGGCGGCGCGTTCCTCGAGCCGGCGATGAACCGGTCCAATCTGACGGTGCTCACCGACACCCGGGTGCTGCGGCTACGGGTCGACGGCCGACGGGTAATCGGTGCCGAGTGCGTCGGGCCGAACGGTCCGACGGTGCTCGAGGCTGACCGGGTCGTCCTCAGTGCGGGCGCGATCGGCTCAGCGCACCTGTTGATGCTCTCGGGCATCGGACCCGCGTCGTCGCTGAGCGAGGTCGGGGTGCCGGTGGTGGCCGACCTGCCGGTGGGCGTCGACACGGTCGACCACCCCGAATGGGTGCTCCCCGTCAGCTGGTCCGCCACCCACGGGGTGCCGCCGCTCGAGGCGGTGTTGACCACCGAGGACGGTATCGAAATCCGGCCCTACACAGCGGGATTCGGCGCGATGACAAGTGACCGACGCGACGATCCCACCGATCGGCCCCACCTGGGGGTGACGCTCATGAGGCCCGCCTCGCGGGGACGGGTCACGCTGGCATCGGCCGACCCGCACGTCGACCCCCTGATCGAGCAGCGGTACGACACGGCGCCCGCCGATGTCGAACTGCTGCGCCGAGGGGCCGATCTCGCGATCGAGATCGCTTCTGGCACCGTGCAATCGGGATCCACATGGGCAACGTCGCAACATCTGTGCGGTACCGCGAGAATGGGCCGCGACGGCGATCCGGCCGCGGTTGTGGACCCCCGCTGCCGGGTGGTCGGTGTCGACGGCCTGTGGGTGGTCGACGGGTCCATCCTGCCGTCCATCCCGAGTCGGGGGCCGCACGCGACGATCGTCATGGCCGCACACCGAGCCGCGGAATTCATTTCCTGAACAGCTGCCTGCCGTCGCGGCCCGGCGCCCACGCCGCGACGAAAAGGGCTGCCGCCACGATGATCCCGGCGAGTGCGAGCATCGCATGGTCGGACGCCTGCACGAACGCCGAGCGGGCCGCGTCACTCAGCGCCTGACCCTGGGGGCCCATCCGTTCCGACAGGGACAGGGCGTAGGCCAGCGAGTCGGTCGCGGTATCGCGTACCTGCGGCGGGAATGCGGAGAGGTGCGGGGCCAACGAGGTCCGGTAGGACGCGGCGAGGATGGATCCGGCCACGGCGATGCCGACCGCGGCGCCGACCTCGCGAGTCGCATCGTTGACCGCTGATGCCACGCCTTGCTTCTCGTCGGGCACGGCGTTCATGATCGCCGACGTCGTCGGCGCGGTGCAGAGTCCGACGCCGGCGGCGATGATCAGCATCGGCCACATGACGTCCAGGTACACCGCGTCCGCATCGGCGAACCGCATGCAGTACAACCCGGTCGCGATCAGCAGCAGGCCGACGGTGACCGTCCACCGGAAGCCGACCCTGGGCAGGATGAGGTGCACCGTGACGCTGAGCACCATCACGGGAACCACCAACGGAGCCAGCGCGAACGCGGTGCCCAGCGCCGAGTACCCCATCACCAGTTGCAGGAATTGCATGCCGAGGTAGAAGAACCCGAAGTTGGCCAGGAAGAGCATGGTGACGCCGATGGCGCCGGTGGCGAAATCGGGCCTGCCGAACAATCGTATGTCGAGCAGCGGGTGGCGGCGGCGAAGCGCAACGGCGCCGAAGGCCACCGCCAGCAGGATGCCGACCACGAGGCCGCCGAGCACCAGCGGATCGGTCCAGCCGCGCATGGGTGCCTCCACCACCGCCACGACGAACACCGCGAGCGCACTGCCGATCAGTGCGGCGCCCAGCCAGTCGATGGGCGTCGCCTCGGGATCGCGCGAGCTGCCGATGGTGCAGGCGAGCACGAAGACGAGCACCGCCTCGGCGGCCAGCGCGATGAACACCGACTGCCATGGGTGGTACTGCAGCAGCAGGCCGGTGCCGAGGAAGCCGACGATGGCACCGGAGCCTGCCACTCCCGCCCAGATTCCGATGGCTTTGTGCCGCTGCGATTTCGGGAACGCCGCGGTGAGCAGAGAGAGCGTCGCGGGCATGACGAACGCCGCGCCGACGCCGGTCAGCGCGCGGGCGGCGATCAGCTGGGTGGGGGTGTCGAGCGCGATGGGCGCCGCGGAGGCCACACCGAAGACCACCAGACCCACCAGCAGCGCGCCCCTGCGGCCATAGCGGTCGCCGAGGGCGCCGGCGGGTAGCAACAGGCAGGCCATGGCCAGCGTGTACGCGTCGACGATCCAGGTCAGCTGTGCCTGCGTCGCCGAGGTCTCCCGGGCGATGTCGGGCAACGCGGCGTTGAGGGCCACCATCGAGGAGATCACCAGCAGCAGCGCCAGGCTGGCCACGGTGAGCAGCCAGCGCCGCGCGCGCGGCGACAGGGCGGCGATCTCGGCGTCGATATCCTGATCGGACGGCGTGCTCGTGTCTGTCATGGACTCTCTCTCGCCGGGGTTTCGAGACTAACAGTCTCGGTACAAGACCGATAGTCTCTATACCCGTCGACGAGAAAGGACACACCATGACGGCCGGCGGTGGCGATCCCAGGCCGGCCCGTTCGCGCGCGCGATTGCTCGAGGCCGCGACCGCGTTGCTGCGCACGGGTGGCCCGGGTGCGGTGACTATCGACGCGGTGACCCGGCACGCCAACGTCGCCCGCGCGACCCTCTACCGCCACTTCCCGAGCTCGAACGACCTTGTCGCAGCGGCGTTCATGAGCTTGATCCCGCCGGCGCCCATGCCGCCGACGGACGGCACCCTGCGCGAGCGTCTCATCGCTGTGGTGGGCGGTTGGGCAGAGGCGATCGCCGAGGCGCCGACGCTGCTGACGGCCATGGCGTGGCTGTCCCTGGGGCCCGACATCGCCGAGGTGCCCACCGCCGGCGGGGCGGTGGGGTCACTGCGGGAGCGCATCGCCGAGCAGTACTCGGCGCCGTTCGACGCCATCTTCGACAGCCTCGACGCCCCCGAGCACCTCGGCCGCGTCGACAGAACCACGGCGTTCGCGCTGCTCATCGGCCCGCTGGTGTTCGGCCGGATCAGCACGCTGTCCGAATTCGATTACCGCGCAACGGCTGTCGCGGCCGTCGACGGCTTCCTCGCAGTCAGCGCACGGAGTAGCGGATCGGAAGGTGCTTGAGCCCGCCGACGAACGTCGTCGCGGCCAGTTCGGGCTCGCCGGCCAGCTCGATCGACTCGAGCCGGGGTACCAGCTCGGTGAACAGGCTGTTCATCTCCATCCGCGCCAGGGCGGCGCCCAGGCAGAAGTGCACGCCGTAGCCGAAGGACACATGCCGGTTGGGGTCGCGGGCGATGTCGAAGCGGAACGGTTCGTCGAAGATCTCCTCGTCCCGGTTGCCCGAGACGTAGGCCAGGTACACCGATTCGCCCTGTGCGATGGGCACGCCGCGCACCGTGGTGTCCTCGGCGGCGGTCCGCATGAACTCTTTGACCGGCGTGGTCCAGCGGATCATCTCCTCGACCGCCGTCGGCATCAGATCCATGTTCGTCCGCAGCCGCGCCAGCTCACCGGGGTTCTCGATCAGCGCGAGCAGTCCGCCGGAGATGGCGTCCTTGGTGGTGTCGTGACCGGCGCTGGCGACGATCACGTAGTACGACGCGGTGTCGATGTCGGAGAGGGGCTCACCGTCGATGCGACCGTTGGCGATCGCCGACGCCAGGTCGTCGGTCGGGGTCTCCCGGCGTGAGGCGGTCAGCGTGGAGAAGTAGGCGAAGAAGTCGAGCAGCACGGCCATCTGCTCCTCGGGGCTGATGCCGCGCTTGTACTCGTCGTCGTCGCCGCCGAACATCTCCTGGGTCAGTGCGTGCATCCGGCCGTAATCCTCCTCGGGCAGCCCGAGCAGCGACATGATCACGTAGAGCGGGAACTGCACCGCGATGTCGGTGACGAAATCGCATTCGGGCCCGATGTCGCGCATCCGGTCGACATATCGCTTGGCCAGCTCGTCGACCCGCACCTTCAGGTCGCGCATCGCCTTCGGGCGGAACCAGTCGGCGCCGATCGAGCGCACCTTGCGGTGGTGCGGATCGTCCATGTGGATCAGCGTGCGCAGCCCCATGCCGGCTTCCATCTGCTGGGCCATGTAGTCGTCGGCGGCCGCGGTGGCCAGCAGTGGGCGCGGTTCGGAGAGCCACAGGTCGTTGGCCCGCTCGATGGCCATGATGTCCGCGTGCTTGGTGATCGCCCAGAACGGCCGATACGGACCGTTGTCGACCCACGCCACCGGCTCGTTGGCGCGCAGGTGCGCCAACGCGGCGTGCAGCCGGGCGTCATCGGCGTAGGCCGTCGGATCGGCCAGGACTTTCGCGGCATCGTCCATCGTGCGGGGGTCGCTCATTCGCATCTCCTCGGGGCTACTTGACGCCTGTCAACTTACCCATTCTATGTGACGCGCGCCACCCTCGACGGCACATTAGGCGAGCGCGCCGAGGAGCTGATTGAAGGCCTCCGTCATCGAGGGGTGCGTGTAGATCTCGTCGCGCAACCGGGTCGCCGAGATGCCGTGGCGCATGGCGAGCGCGACGACGTTGATGACCTCGTGTGAATCGTGGCTGAGCAGCGCGGCGCCCAGGATCTGATCGGTGTCGGCGTCGACGACGACCTTCATCATTCCGTCGGGTTGTCCGACGATCCGCGCGCGCGGCACCGTGGCCATCATGGCCACCGGCAGGGCCGCGACCTTCAGCCGGCGGCCGTCAACGCGGGCGGCGCGTTCGGTCAGGCCCACCCGTGCCAGCGGCGGCGTCATGAACAGGACGTAGGGCACGGCCACCCGGTCGGCGGTGCTGCGCCGGCCCGTCCCGGAAAGCTGATCGAGGACCACGCGGTAGTCGTCGAGGGAGACGTAGGTGAACTGCGGTCCGCCGTTGACGTCGCCGACGGCGAAGATGTGGGGCTGGTTCGTGCGCAAGTGGTCGTCGACGACGACGGAGCCGTCGGCGCGGGTGTCGACCCCGGCCCGGTCCAACCCGAGGTCTGCGGTGACGGGCCGGCGGCCCAGTGCCACCAGGATGCGCTCACCCGTGGCAGAGGCCGATATCCCCTCGACGTCGTAGTGCACGGTTGCCCCGTCGACGGACGTCACCGCCGCCGAGGTGACGACTTTGACTCCGGCGGCGGCCAGCAGGTCGGCGGCCATCGCGGCGACATCGTCGTCCTCCTGGCCGAGGATCGCCGAATGACGTTCCAGGACAGTCACTTCCGCACCGTAGCGGGCGTACATCGCGGCGAACTCCAGCCCGACGTAGCCGCCGCCCAGCACCACCAGCTGACGCGGCAGATCCTCGGTCGTGAGCAGGTCGGTGCTCGTCACCACGCGATCGTTGCCGCGCAGCCCGGGGATGTCCGGCACCACGGGTTCCGATCCGGTGCTGATGACGATGTGCTCACCGGTCACCGTGACCTCGCCGTCGGCGGTCTGCACCGAGACGGTGTGGGCGTCGGTGAAGGCGGCGGATCCGGTGACCACGTCGACGCTCGCCAGACTGTCCAGCATCGCGAAGTTCTTGGCGCGCAGATCGGCGGTCAGGTCGGCGGTCGCATGCACGGCACGGGTATAGCTGGTGGGGTCTGGGCGGCTGAGGTGCTCGGCCGCGAACACCATCGATTTGGTGGGCACGCAGCCGATGTTGATGCACGTGCCGCCGTACATCTGCGCCGAGCGCTCGATCATCACGACCCGTCGGCCCTGGGCGCCCAGCGTCGCGGCGAGGGTCTTCGCCCCCTTGCCGAAACCGATGGTCACCAGGTCCGCGTCCAGGTGCCGTTGCGCCATGGGTGTTCCTTTCGTCGAGTTGTCGATCATCATGACCATCTAGGCTCGCCACTGTGCGATGGACGCGGCTGCCGGCCTGCCTGACAGCCTTCCTGGCGGCGATGGTGCTCTTGGCCGGTTGCGTCCGCAGTGACGGACAGAGCGCGCCCGCGGCCTCCCCGCCGGCCGATCCGGCGGTGGTGCAGACCGCGTCGGGCATTCTTCGCGGTGTCGTCACACCGGACCACCGCCTGTTCGCCGATGTGCCCTACGCCGCTCCGCCCGTCGGCCCGCTGCGCTTCGCCGATCCGCAGCCACCGGCACCGTGGCCGGGCGTTCGCGACGCCACCACCTTCGGTCCCCGGTGCATGCAGAGTCTCGGCGGAGACATCGAGTTGGGCCGGCAGACCGACGAGGACTGCCTGAGCCTCAATGTGTGGACCCCGCCGGCCTCCGGGCAGAAACGCCCGGTGATGGTGTGGATTCACGGCGGGGCGTTCGTCAACGGCAGCGGACGCATCTACGACGCCCACCGGCTGGCCGCACGCGGCGACATCGTCGTCGTCACCCTCAATTACCGCCTGGGCGCGCTCGGGTTCCTGGCCCACCCTGCACTCGGCCCGCCCGGACAGACCGGCAACTACGGGCTGGCCGATCAGCAGGCAGCGCTGCGGTGGGTGCGGGACAACATCGGCGCCTTCGGGGGTGACCCCGACCGCGTCACCGTTGCGGGGGAGTCCGCCGGCGGGATGTCGGTGTGCGATCACCTCGTCGCACCCGGCTCGCGGGGCCTGTTCGCCGCGGCCATCATCCAGAGCGGGCCGTGCCAGGCCCAGGCGGCCCTACCGGACGCACAGCAACGCTCGTTGGCCTACACCGCCGAGCGCGGATGCGGCGATCCGGCCGCGGCCGCCCGCTGTCTGAGGTCGCTGCCCGCCGACAAGCTCCGGGAGCCGGTGTGGCTCTACGGCATCGGCGACGACCAGCTCAGCGGGCCGGTCACCGGCTCCGCCGCGCTTCCAGTGGACCCCGTGCGGGCGATCGGCGGTCCCGACGCGCAGCGCGTTCCGGTGTTGATGGGTACTACCCGCGACGAGTTCACCCTGTTCGTCGGCATGCAGTATCTGCGCGACGGCGTGCGCTACGGCCCGCAGGATTACCCCCGCCTGCTGGCCGGCGCGTTCGGTCGCAACGCCGCAGCGGTCGAGGAGCACTATCCGCTCTCGGCCTACCCGGACGTGCCGCTCGCGTACTCCGCGGCCGTCACCGACGGCGTCTTCTCCTGCCTCGGCGATCGGATGGCCCGCCAGATCCGCGACGAACCCGTCTACTTCTACGAGTTCGACGACCGCGCCGCCCCGGCACCGGAACCGTTGAAGACCCTGCCGTTCCCCGTCGGCGCGAGCCACTCCCTGGAACTGCGGTACCTGTTCGACGTGGGGCCCGCGCTGCCGCTGAACCCCGCGCAGCAGAAGTTGGCCGACCAGATGATCGACTACTGGGCGTCGTTCGTGAAGACCCAGACACCGAACACCGACGGCCAGCCGCAGTGGGACGCGTTCTCCGACGGCAACCGGGCGATGTCGCTGCGGCCCGACGGCAGCCGCATGACCGGCGAGTTCCGCGCAACGCACCAGTGCGACTTCTGGGACGGCCTCGTGTAGCTCAAGCGGGAGTCACCCAGCAGGTGATGTCGGCGTGTACGGGTGAAGTCCGGCGGGTCCAGCCGCGCCGTCGCGCGCAAGGACGTCGTCGCCTTCTGCAGGTAGGCGACGGTCATCGACTTCGGGATCCAGCGGTGCGTCGTCGGCACCGTCGCCTCCATCAGCATCCCCATCGCCGCCTCCGCCGCGTTGCACGATGCGATGGCGTGCACCGTGCCGAGATGGTTGTAGAGGAAGAACCACTTGGGAACCGACACCTCGGCCACGCCGGGCTCCATCCGCCGGACATGAGGAAGGATCGACGCGAAGTACGGCACCCTGGCCATGGCGGCCAGTGAGAAGGCCCGGGATCCGCCGGGGACGCGAGTGAGGCGCTGCCATGCGCGGTAGGTGGGAGAACTGGTCATCATCGGGACCTTACTCGCCGGTAAGTTCCGTCTGACC
This sequence comes from Mycobacterium sp. PSTR-4-N, assembly GCF_022348085.1. Taxonomy (GTDB): domain Bacteria; phylum Actinomycetota; class Actinomycetes; order Mycobacteriales; family Mycobacteriaceae; genus Mycobacterium. Next base: position 167,169 of record NZ_JAKRFN010000008.1, read on the forward strand.
AGGGATTTGGAGCACGCGCAGATCTGAGGCATACTGTTCGGGTTGCCTTGAGCCGGGTTCGCCTGGCCTCGGCATGCGACTGTCGCCCCTTGCGGGGCGCGTCCGGTCTCCTCTCGTGTGCGGGCGACACACCCGACCGCGGGGACCGGTGAACCACAGACAGGTAAACAGCGGCGGCACAGCCAGGCCCTTCGTGGGCCCGTTAGTAGTGAGGTAGGAGAAGCGTGGCGGGACAAAAGATCCGCATCAGGCTCAAGGCCTACGACCATGAGGCCATCGATGCCTCAGCGCGCAAGATCGTCGAGACGGTCACCCGGACGGGTGCGAGTGTGGTCGGCCCGGTGCCGCTGCCGACCGAGAAGAACGTGTACTGCGTCATTCGGTCCCCGCACAAGTACAAGGACTCGCGGGAGCACTTCGAGATGCGCACCCACAAGCGGTTGATCGACATCCTCGACCCCACGCCGAAGACGGTCGATGCGTTGATGCGCATCGACCTGCCGGCCAGCGTCGACGTCAACATCCAGTAGGAGAACCCGAAAAAAATGGCTAGACAAGGCATTTTGGGCACCAAGCTGGGCATGACGCAGGTGTTCGACGAGAACAACAAGGTCGTGCCGGTGACGGTCGTCAAGGCCGGGCCCAACGTCGTGACGCGCATCCGCACCCCGGAGCGTGACGGCTACAGCGCCGTGCAGCTCGCCTACGGCGAGATCAGCCCCCGCAAGGTCACCAAGCCGGTGACCGGTCAGTTCGCCGCCGCCGGGATCAACCCGCGCCGGCACCTCGCCGAGCTGCGGCTCGACGACGAGGCCGCGGCCGCCGAGTACGAGGTGGGCCAGGAACTGACCGCCGAGATCTTCGCCGACGGTGCGTACGTCGACGTGACCGGCACCAGCAAGGGCAAGGGCTTCGCGGGCACCATGAAGCGCCACGGCTTCCGTGGCCAGGGCGCCAGCCACGGCGCGCAGGCCGTGCACCGTCGGCCGGGCTCGATCGGTGGCTGCGCCACCCCGGGCCGCGTCTTCAAGGGCACGCGCATGTCGGGCCGCATGGGTAGCGACCGCGTGACCACGCAGAACCTGAAGGTGCACAAGGTGGACGCCGAGAACGGCGTGCTGCTGATCAAAGGTGCGGTCCCCGGGCGTAACGGTGGACTGGTCGTTGTCCGCAGCGCAATCAAGCGAGGCGAGAAGGCATGACACTCAACATTGATGTTCAGACCCCGGCCGGCACGAAGGACGGCTCGATCGAGCTGCCCGCCGAGCTGTTCGACGTCGAGCCCAACATCGCGCTGATGCACCAGGTGGTGACGGCGCAGCTCGCCGCCAAGCGCCAGGGCACGCACGCGACCAAGACCCGCGGCGACGTCTCCGGCGGCGGCAAGAAGCCGTACCGCCAGAAGGGCACCGGTCGCGCCCGTCAGGGTTCGACGCGCGCCCCGCAGTTCACCGGCGGCGGCGTCGTGCACGGCCCGCAGCCGCGCGACTACAGCCAGCGCACCCCCAAGAAGATGATCGCCGCTGCCCTGCGCAGCGCGCTGTCGGACCGGGCGCGCAACGACCGCATCCACGCGGTCACCGAGATCGTCGAGGGTCAGGCGCCGTCGACCAAGAGCGCGAAGTCGTTCCTGGCCACCCTGACCGATCGCAAGCAGGTTCTGGTCGTCATCGGCCGAGCCGACGAGACCAGCGCGCTGAGCGTGCGCAATCTGCCTGGCGTGCATGTGATCTCGCCGGACCAGCTGAACACCTACGACGTGCTCAAGGCCGACGACGTGGTCTTCAGCGTCGAGGCGCTCAACGCGTACATCGAGAGCGCGAGCAAGAAGAGTGAGGTGTCGGCCTGATGGCTACCGTGACCGATCCCCGCGACATCATCCTGTCCCCGGTGATCTCGGAGAAGTCCTACGGGCTCATCGAGGACAACGTGTACACGTTCGTCGTGCACCCGGACTCGAACAAGACGCAGATCAAGATCGCCATCGAGAAGATCTTCAACGTCAAGGTCGCCTCGGTGAACACGGCCAACCGGCAGGGCAAGCGCAAGCGCACCCGCACCGGTTTCGGCAAGCGCAAGGACACCAAGCGCGCGATCGTGACGCTCGCCGCGGGCAGCAAGCCCATCGACCTGTTCGGAGCGCCGGCCTAGCCGGCAGGGAGAACTAGAGAATCATGGCAATTCGCAAGTACAAGCCGACGACCCCCGGTCGCCGCGGTTCGAGCGTCTCCGATTTCGCCGAGATCACGCGTGACCATCCGGAGAAGTCGCTGGTTCGTCCGCTGCACGGCAAGGGCGGTCGCAACGCGCACGGGCGCATCACCACCCGCCACAAGGGTGGCGGCCACAAGCGCGCCTACCGGGTGATCGACTTCCGTCGCCACGACAAGGACGGCGTCAACGCCAAGGTCGCGCACATCGAGTACGACCCCAACCGCACCGCGAACATCGCGCTGCTGCACTACCTGGACGGCGAGAAGCGCTACATCATCGCGCCGCAGGGACTCAAGCAGGGTGCTGTCGTCGAGTCGGGCGCCAATGCCGACATCAAGCCCGGCAACAACCTGCCGCTGCGCAACATCCCCGCCGGCACCGTGATCCACGCGGTGGAGCTGCGGCCCGGCGGCGGCGCGAAGCTCGCCCGTTCGGCCGGTGTCAGCATCCAGCTGCTCGGCAAGGAGGGCACCTACGCCTCGCTGCGTATGCCCAGCGGTGAGATCCGCCGCGTCGACGTGCGCTGCCGCGCCACCGTCGGCGAGGTCGGCAACGCCGAGCAGGCCAACATCAACTGGGGTAAGGCCGGCCGCATGCGGTGGAAGGGCAAGCGCCCCACCGTCCGTGGTGTCGTGATGAACCCCGTCGACCACCCGCACGGCGGTGGCGAGGGCAAGACCTCCGGCGGCCGCCACCCGGTCAGCCCGTGGGGTAAGCCCGAGGGCCGCACCCGCAAGCCGAACAAGGCGAGCGACAAGCTCATCGTCCGTCGCCGGCGCACCGGCAAGAAGCGCTAGGGAGTAAAGCGATGCCACGCAGCCTCAAGAAGGGCCCGTTCGTCGACGACCATCTGCTCAAGAAGGTCGACGTGCAGAACGAGAAGAACACCAAGCAGGTCATCAAGACCTGGTCGCGCCGGTCCACCATCATCCCGGACTTCATCGGCCACACCTTCGCCGTCCACGACGGCCGCAAGCACGTGCCGGTGTTCGTCACCGAGTCGATGGTCGGGCACAAGCTGGGCGAGTTCGCCCCCACCCGCACCTTCAAGGGTCACATCAAGGACGACCGGAAGTCGAAGAGGCGCTAGTAATGACGACAGCCATCGAATATCCGTCCGCGAGCGCCAAGGCGCGCTTCGTGCGCGTCTCGGCCACCAAGGCCCGCCGCGTCATCGACCTGGTCCGCGGTAAGAGTGTCGAGGAAGCCCTCGACATCCTCCGCTGGGCGCCGCAGGCCGCCAGCGAGCCGGTTGCCAAGGTGATCGCGAGCGCTGCCGCCAACGCGCAGAACAACGAGGGGCTCGATCCCTCCACGCTGGTGGTCGCCACCGTCTACGCCGACGAGGGCCCGACGGCCAAGCGCATCCGGCCGCGCGCGCAGGGTCGCGCCTACCGGATTCGCAAGCGCACCAGCCACATCACCGTGATCGTGGAGAGCCGACCGGCCAAGAACGCAGGCAGGCAGGGTGCGTCTGCGTCCGCAGCACGCGCCCGCCGCGCGCAGGCCAGCAAGGCCGCCAGCAACAAGGGAGGCTCGGAGTAGTGGGTCAGAAGATCAATCCGCACGGTTTCCGTCTCGGCATCACCACCGAGTGGAAGTCGCGGTGGTTCGCCGACAAGCAGTACGCGGACTACATCAAGGAAGATGTGGCGATCCGCAAGCTGCTGGCCACGGGCCTGGAGCGCGCCGGCATCGCCGACGTGGAGATCGAGCGCACGCGTGATCGCGTGCGGGTCGACATCCACACCGCGCGTCCCGGCATCGTGATCGGTCGCCGCGGCACCGAGGCCGACCGCATCCGCGCCGACCTGGAGAAGCTCACCAAGAAGCAGGTGCAGCTGAACATCCTCGAGGTGAAGAACCCCGAGTCGGTGGCTCAGCTGGTGGCCCAGGGTGTGGCCGAGCAGCTGAGCAACCGCGTGGCGTTCCGCCGCGCGATGCGCAAGGCGATCCAGTCGGCGATGCGCCAGCCCAACGTCAAGGGCATCCGGGTGCAGTGCTCGGGCCGCCTGGGCGGCGCCGAGATGAGCCGCTCGGAGTTCTACCGCGAAGGTCGCGTGCCGCTGCACACGCTGCGCGCCGACATCGACTACGGCCTCTACGAGGCCAAGACCACCTTCGGCCGGATCGGCGTGAAGGTCTGGATCTACAAGGGCGACATCGTCGGAGGCAAGCGTGAGCTCGCCGCCGCCGCACCCGCCGCGGACCGCCCGCGTCGTGAGCGTCCGTCGGGCACCCGGCCGCGTCGCAGTGGCGCGTCGGGCACCACGGCGACCAGCACCGACGCCGGCCGGGCCGCTACCGAGAGCCCGGCAGAAGCGCCCGCCGAGGCCACCGCTGCTGCGGGCGCACCCGCCCCGGAAAACACGGAGAGCTAGTCATGCTGATTCCCCGCAAGGTCAAGCACCGCAAGCAGCACCACCCGCGGCAGCGCGGCGTCGCCAGCGGCGGCACCACGGTCAGCTTCGGTGACTACGGCATCCAGGCCCTGGAGCACGCCTACATCACCAACCGGCAGATCGAGTCCGCTCGTATCGCGATCAACCGGCACATCAAGCGTGGCGGCAAGGTGTGGATCAACATCTTCCCCGACCGTCCGCTGACCAAGAAGCCCGCCGAGACCCGCATGGGTTCCGGTAAGGGTTCGCCGGAATGGTGGGTGGCCAACGTCAAGCCCGGTCGCGTGCTGTTCGAGCTGAGCTACCCCGACGAGGCGACCGCACGGGCCGCCCTGACCCGCGCCATCCACAAGCTGCCGATCAAGGCTCGCATCGTCACCAGAGAGGAGACCTTCTGATGGCAGTAGGAGTATCGACGGGAGAGCTCCGTGAGCTCACCGACGACGAACTGACCGACAAGCTTCGCGAGTCCAAGGAAGAGCTGTTCAACCTGCGCTTCCAGATGGCGACCGGCCAGCTTGCCAACAACCGCCGGCTGCGTGTCGTCCGGCAGGAGATCGCACGGGTGTACACCGTGCTGCGCGAACGTGAGTTGGGTCTGGCCGCCGGACCCGGAGGTGAGGATTCGTAATGGCAGAGACCACAAAGGGTGACAAGCACACCCCTCGGACCGAGCAGCCGCGCGGCCGTCGCAAGACCGCCATCGGCTACGTCGTGTCGGACAAGATGCAGAAGACCATCGTTGTCGAGCTCGAGTCCCGTAAGTCGCACCCGTTGTACGGCAAGATCATTCGGACCACGACGAAGGTGAAGGCGCACGACGAGAACGGCGATGCCGGTGTCGGCGACCGCGTCTCGCTGATGGAGACCCGGCCGACGTCGGCGACCAAGCGTTGGCGCCTGGTCGAGGTCCTCGAAAAGGCCAAGTAGCCACACGGCACGACCTGTCAAAACCCCCGCACGCCACCCGGCGGCGGGGGTTTTTGCCTGCTGGTCTACTTCGCTGGGTGTACTGTGCGGCGCTATGGCCACGGAATTCAACGGCAAGATCGAGCTCGACATCCGGGATTCCGAACCCGACTGGGGGCCGTACGCGGCCCCGGTCGCCCAGCCGGATGCGCCGAACGTGTTGTACCTGGTGTGGGACGACACCGGCATCGCGACGTGGGATTGTTTCGGCGGCCTGGTGAACATGCCCGCGATGAGCCGCATCGCCGAACGGGGCGTGCGCCTGTCGCAGTTCCACACCACCGCGCTGTGCAGCCCGACGCGTGCCTCGCTGTTGACCGGCCGCAACGCCACGACCGTGGGAATGGCGACCATCGAGGAATTCACCGACGGTTTCCCCAACTGTAACGGCCGGATTCCGTTCGACACCGCGCTGCTCTCCGAGGTGTTGGCGGAAAACGGTTACAACACCTACTGCGTGGGCAAGTGGCATCTCACCCCGCTCGAGGAGTCGAATCTCGCGGCGACCAAACGTCATTGGCCGCTGGGCCGGGGCTTCGAACGGTTCTACGGGTTCATGGGCGGGGAGACCGACCAGTGGTATCCCGAGCTGGTCTACGACAATCATCCGGTGCCGCCGCCGGCGACGCCGGAAGAGGGGTACCACCTGTCGAAAGACTTGGCCGACAAGACGATCGAGTTCATCAGGGACGCGAAGGTGATCGCGCCGGACAAGCCGTGGTTCACCTACCTGTGCCCGGGTGCCGGGCATGCACCGCACCACGTGTTCGCCGAATGGGCCGACCGCTATGCCGGTGCATTCGACATGGGCTACGAGCGCTACCGCGAGATCGTGCTGGAGAACCAGAAGCGGCTCGGCATCGTGCCGCCCGACACCGAACTCTCGCCGATGAATCCCTACTCTGACGTGACGGGGCCGAACGGGGAGCCGTGGCCCGCCCAGGACACGGTGCGACCGTGGGATTCGCTCAGCGAGGACGAGAAGCGGCTGTTCAGTCGCATGGCCGAGGTGTTCGCGGGCTTCCTGTCCTACACCGACGACCAGATCGGCAGGGTCCTCGACTATCTCGAGGAATCGGGTCAGCTGGACAACACGATCATCGTGGTGATCTCCGACAACGGCGCCAGCGGTGAAGGCGGGCCGAACGGATCGGTCAACGAGGTCAAGTTCTTCAACGGCTACATCGACTCGGCCGAGGAAAGCCTCAAGCACTTCGACGATCTGGGCGGGCCGCAGACCTACAACCATTACCCGATCGGCTGGGCGATGGCGTTCAACACCCCCTACAAGCTCTACAAGCGCTATGCCTCCCACGAGGGTGGCATCGCCGACACCGCGATCGTGTCCTGGCCCAAGGGGATTGCCGCGCACGGCGAGGTCAGGGACAACTACGTCAACGTCTCCGACATCACGCCCACTGTCTACGATCTGCTCGACATCACCCCGCCCGCGATCGTTCGCGGGGTGCCGCAGAAGCCCCTCGACGGCGTCAGTTTCAAAGTGGCGCTTGAGAATCCGGACGCGCCGACGGGGAAGGAAACCCAGTTCTACACCATGCTGGGCACGCGCGGTGTCTGGCATAAGGGCTGGTTCGCCAACACGGTGCACGCCGCATCGCCGGCGGGCTGGTCGCACTTCGACACCGACCGATGGGAACTGTTCCACGTCGAGGCCGACCGCAGTCAGTGCCACGATCTGGCTGCCGAGCACCCCGAGAAACTCTCGGAGATGGTCGATCTGTGGTTCGCCGAGGCGGCCAAGTACAACGGACTGCCGCTGAGCGATCTCAACATCTTCGAGACGATGTCGCGGTGGCGGCCCTACATCGCCGGGGAACGGCAGTCCTACACCTACTATCCCGGGACCGCCGACGTCGGCATCGGCGCCGTGGTGGAACTGCGCGGACGGTCGTTCGCCGTGCTGGCCGAGGTCACCGTCGACTCCGACGATGTCGACGGTGTCGTCGTCAAACACGGTGGTGCACACGGCGGTTACGTGATGTACGTGCAGGGTCACCGATTGCACTTCTGCTACAACTTCCTCGGTGAGCAGGAACAGACCCTGTCCTCGGCCGATCCGCTGGGCGTCGGCCGGCACACCCTCGGGTTCGCGTTCACGCTGACCGGCACGGCACCGGGGTCGCACACCCCGATCGGCGACGCCGCGCTGTACGTCGGCGACACCCAGGTGGCCGACTACCGCGAGATGCGGGTGCATCCGGGCACATTCGGCCTGGCCGCGGCGAGTCTGAGCGTCGGGGCCAACAACGGCTCCCCGGTGTCGCGCGCGTTCGCCGCGCCGTTCGCGTTCACCGGCGGCACCATCGCCCAGGTGCGCATCGACGTCTCCGGCGCGCCCTACAGCGATCTGGAGCGCGACTTCGCGCGCGCGTTCGCCAAGGACTGACATGGTTCGCGGGGTGCTGGTGCTGCTGTGGGCGGGCATGGTGCTGCTGCTCACGTCGTGCGCCCGCAGCAGTGACGGCACCCCGACCGCGCAGTTCGTCGAATCCAGCACGGCAGCAACGTCGTCGGAGGCCCCGGCAGTGGTGGCGCTCGACGATGTGCCGGGGGTGGTGCCCACACCGGCCTCCGCACCCGGCGAGGACTGCGCGCCGTCAGGCGTCCCGGTCGATGTGCGCATCGACGATCCGAACGCCCCCACGGTGGTGGTCGGGCTGCCCGACGGCTGGACTGCGACGCCCTCGCCGGCCGGCGCGACGATGCAGGGTCCCGGGATGTCGGGCACCGTGACCATCACGGCGACGCCGCTCGATCCCGCTGCGGCGTTCCGGCGCTACGCCGACGAGCTGACCGCCGAGAGCGAGCTGAGCACGCTGAGCCTCCTGCCGGCCGAGACCTGCGGCTTCAGCGGACAGAAGCTGATGGGGCAACTGGACGACGTCGTGTACCAGGCCCGCATCGTGCACGTGCCGGGTCATCTGATCACGGTGTACGCCGAAGCGCCGACCGGCAGACCGGACTTCGACGCGGCTGGGTCGGTGCTGACCGCGGGCCTGCAGATCGGCCTACCCTGAACCCCATGTTGACCGAGCTCGTCGCACTCGACGGTGGGCGGTTCCGGATGGGGTCGACGCAGTTCTATCCCGAAGAGGCGCCGGCACATACGGTCACCGTCGACGCGTTCGCGATCGAACGGCACCCTGTCACCAACGCACAGTTCGCCGCGTTCGTCGCCGACACCGGCTACCGCACGGTCGCCGAGCTCGCCCCCGACCCGGCGGCCTACCCCGGCGCGTCACCCGACGACCTCGTGCCCGGCGCGCTGGTGTTCCGGCCCACCGCAGGTCCGGTCGACCTGCGCGACTGGCGGCAGTGGTGGGAGTGGGTGCCCGGCGCGAACTGGCGGACGCCTCTCGGGCCGGGCAGCACCGTCGAGGCCGATCACCCCGTCGTGCAGGTCTGTTACGTCGACGCCCTGGCCTACGCCCGCTGGGCCGGTCGGCGGCTGCCGACCGAGGCGGAATGGGAATTCGCTGCCCGCGGTGGGGCGCAGACCACCTATCCGTGGGGTGACGAGCCAGCGCCCGGCGGCCGGCAGATGGCCAACATCTGGCAGGGCGATTTCCCGTACCGCCACACCGGCCATATCGGGACGACGCCGGTGGGCACCTACGCCCCCAACGGCTACGGCCTGCTCGACATGATCGGAAACGTCTGGGAATGGACCACCACCCGGTTCGCCGGGCACCACCAGCTGGCCGAACGCGTCGACTCGTGTTGCGGGCCGAGCGGACCGGATGCTTCGCCCAACCCGGCGGTGAACCAAGCGCTCAAGGGTGGTTCGCACCTGTGCGCCCCGGAGTACTGTCACCGCTACCGGCCGACCGCACGCTCCCCGCAGTCCCAGGACAGCGCGACCAGCCACATCGGTTTCCGGTGCGTGGCGGGGGCCCTCTGACCAGCGATTTGGTGCATTCGCCGAGCTCACCTAGTATGTAGGGGTTGCCTAGGGCAGACCTCGGTTATCTCTGGTTCATTCTGACGGAGAAAACCCTGCGTGCTCTTTAGGCGACGAAGACCGCGCACGTCAGGTCGGCATCTGCCGTGCACACAGTAACCAGGTCGAGGAGATCTAGTGATTCAGCAGGAATCGCGGCTCAAGGTCGCCGACAACACGGGCGCCAAGGAGATCTTGTGCATCCGCGTTCTCGGTGGCTCGTCGCGGCGCTACGCCGGCATCGGTGATGTCATCGTGGCCACCGTCAAAGACGCCATCCCCGGCGGCAACGTCAAGCGCGGCGACGTCGTCAAGGCCGTCGTCGTGCGCACCGTCAAGGAGCGCCGCCGCGCCGACGGCAGCTACATCAAGTTCGACGAGAACGCCGCCGTCATCATCAAGGCCGACAACGACCCGCGCGGCACGCGCATCTTCGGGCCCGTCGGTCGCGAACTGCGCGAGAAGCGCTTCATGAAGATCGTCTCGCTCGCCCCGGAGGTGTTGTAGATGAAGGTCCGCAAGGGCGACACCGTGCTCGTCATCTCGGGCAAGGACAAGGGTGCCAAGGGCAAGGTCCTGGTGGCCTACCCCGAACGCAATAAGGTCCTGGTCGAGGGCGTGAACCGGATCAAGAAGCACACCGCGCAGTCCGCCAACGAGCGGGGCGCCTCCTCGGGCGGCATCGTGACGCAGGAAGCCGCGATCGCGGTCTCCAACGTGATGCTGCTCGATTCCGACGGCAAGCCGACCCGCGTCGGTTACCGCATCGATGACGAGACCGGCAAGAAGGTCCGTGTCGCCAAGACCAACGGCAAGGACATCTGAGATGACAACTGCTGAAACCAAGACCCTGCCCCGCCTGAAGCAGCGCTACCGCGACGAGATCCGCGAGTCGCTGCAGAAGGAATTCGGCTACGCCAACGTCATGCAGATCCCGGGCGTGGTGAAGGTCGTCGTCAACATGGGCGTCGGTGACGCCGCCCGCGACGCCAAGCTGATCAACGGCGCGGTCAACGACCTCGCGCTGATCACCGGCCAGAAGCCCGAGATCCGCCGGGCCCGCAAGTCCATCGCCCAGTTCAAGCTGCGCGAGGGCATGCCCATCGGCGCCCGCGTCACACTGCGCGGCGACCGCATGTGGGAGTTCCTGGACCGGCTGATCTCGATCTCGCTGCCCCGTATCCGCGACTTCCGCGGCCTCAACAGCAAGCAGTTCGACGGCACCGGCAACTACACCTTCGGGCTGACCGAGCAGTCGGTGTTCCACGAGATCGACGTGGACAGCATCGACCGCCCGCGCGGCATGGACATCACCGTCGTCACCACGGCGACCAACGACGACGAAGGTCGGGCGCTGCTGCGGGCGCTGGGCTTCCCGTTCAAGGAGAACTGAGCAATGGCAAAGAAGGCTCTGGTCAACAAGGCCAACAAGAAGCCCAAGTTCAAGGTGCGGGCCTACACGCGCTGCAACCGGTGCGGCCGCCCGCACGCGGTGTTCCGCAAGTTCGGCCTGTGCCGTATCTGCCTTCGCGAGATGGCGCACGCCGGCGAACTGCCCGGCGTCCAGAAGTCCAGCTGGTAAGCCAGCCCAACCCACGAAACATGTTGCGGTAGGCCCGAATAACCGGGAACCGCCGCGAGAAAGGTGAACCGGCTGTCATGACCATGACGGATCCGATCGCAGACTTCCTGACACGTCTGCGCAACGCCAACTCGGCGTACCACGATGAAGTGACCCTTCCGCACAGCAAGATCAAGGCCAACATCGCCGAGATCCTGAAGTCCGAGGGGTACATCAGCGACTACCGCACCGAGGATGCCCGCGTGGGCAAGTCCCTCGTCGTGCAGCTCAAGTACGGGCCCAGCCGCGAGCGGAGCATCGCCGGCCTGCGCCGCGTGAGCAAGCCCGGTCTGCGGGTCTACGCCAAGTCCACCAACCTGCCCCGAGTGCTCGGCGGGCTGGGTGTGGCCATCATTTCCACGTCGTCCGGACTGCGGACCGACCGCCAGGCATCCCGCGAGGGTGTCGGCGGCGAGGTCCTCGCGTACGTGTGGTAACGGGAACGGAGGAGCAGGACTAATGTCTCGCATTGGAAAGCAGCCGGTCCCGGTTCCCGCCGGCGTCGACGTCACCATCAACGGGCGCAACGTCGAGGTCAAGGGCCCCAAGGGCACGCTGACCCTGGATGTGGCCGAGCCGATCGAGGTGTCGCGCGACGACGACGGCGCCATCGTGGTGACCCGGCCGAACGACGAGCGCCGCAACCGCTCGCTGCACGGACTGTCCCGCACGCTGATCGCCAACCTGGTGACCGGCGTGACGCAGGGCTACACCACCAAGATGGAGATCTTCGGCGTCGGTTACCGCGTGGTGGCCAAGGGCAGCGACCTCGAGTTCGCCCTGGGTTACAGCCACCCGGTGCTGATCAACGCCCCCGAGGGCGTGACCTTCGCGGTCGAGACGCCCACGAAGTTCTCGATCTCCGGCATCGACAAGCAGGCCGTCGGCCAGATCGCGGCGAACATCCGCCGCCTCCGCAAGAGCGATCCCTACAAGGGCAAGGGCATTCGCTACGAAGGCGAGCAGATCCGCCGCAAGGTCGGAAAGACAGGTAAGTAGTAGATGGCTACCAACACCAAAACCCCAGCAGCCGCCGGGCACACCCCGGTCGGCAAGAACGTTTCCCAGGTCCGCCGGACGGCACGGACTCGCCGGCATGCGCGGCTGCGCAAGAAGGTGGCGGGCACGGCCGAGCGGCCGCGTCTCGTCGTCAACCGCTCGTCGCGGCACATCCACGTGCAGCTGGTCGACGACGCCCAGGGCGTCACGCTGGCGGCGGCCTCCTCCATCGAGGCCGACGTGCGTGCGGTCGAGGGTGACAAGAAGGCCGCCGCCACGCGGGTGGGCCAGCTGATCGCCGAGCGCGCGAAGGCCGCCGGTATCGACCAGGTCGTGTTCGACCGCGGTGGCAACACCTACGGCGGTCGGATCGCGGCGCTGGCCGACGCGGCGCGCGAAGGCGGGTTGAAGTTCTGATGACGTACAACGAGAGGACTGCATGATGGCCGACCAGGCTGGCGCCGGTTCGGCGCAGGACAATCGCGGCGGCCGCGACGACCGCGGCGGGCGAGGCCGCCGGGACGATCGCGGCGGCCGGGGCGGTCGTGACGATCGCGAGAAGAGCAACTACCTGGAGCGCGTGGTCGCGATCAACCGCGTCTCCAAGGTCGTCAAGGGTGGTCGCCGGTTCAGCTTCACCGCGCTGGTGATCGTCGGTGACGGCCACGGCATGGTGGGCGTCGGCTACGGCAAGGCCAAAGAGGTCCCGGCCGCGATCGCCAAGGGCGTCGAGGAAGCTCGCAAGAACTTCTTCCGCGTCCCGCTGATCGGCGGCACCGTGACCCATCCCGTGCAGGGTGAGGCCGCGGCCGGCGTCGTGATGCTGCGCCCGGCCAGCCCCGGTACCGGTGTCATCGCCGGTGGCGCGTGCCGCGCGGTGCTGGAATGCGCCGGCGTGCACGACGTGCTGGCCAAGTCGCTGGGCAGCGACAACGCGATCAACGTGGTGCACGCGACCGTCGCCGCGCTGAAGCTGTTGCAGCGCCCCGAAGAGGTCGCGGCCCGCCGCGGCCTGCCGATCGAAGATGTGGCGCCCGCGGGCATGCTGCGGGCTCGCCGCGAGGCCGAGGCTGCGGCCGCAGGCGCCGCGCGTGAGGGAACGGCGTAAGAACATGGCAGAGCTCAAGATCACCCAGGTGCGCAGCACCATCGGTGCGCGCTGGAAGCAGCGGGAGACCCTGCGCACCCTCGGGTTGCGCAAGATCCGCCAGTCCGTGGTGCGCGAGGACAACGCGCAGACGCGCGGACTGATCAAGACCGTGCACCACCTCGTCACGGTGGAGGAGGTTTAACCCATGGCTCCGATCAAGCTTCACGACCTGAAGCCGGCTCCCGGAGAGAAGACGCCGAAGACCCGCGTGGGTCGCGGTGAAGGCTCGAAGGGCAAGACCGCGGGCCGCGGCACCAAGGGCACCGGCGCCCGCAAGAACGTCCCGGTGGGCTTCGAGGGCGGCCAGATGCCGATCCACATGCGCCTGCCCAAGCTCAAGGGCTTCCGTAACCGGTTCCGTACCGAGTACGGCGTGGTCAACGTCGGCGACATCGCCAAGGCGTTCCCCGAGGGCGGCACCATCGGTGTCGACGAGCTGGTGGCCAAGGGACTGGTCCGCAAGAACGTTCTGGTGAAGGTCCTCGGCGACGGCAAGCTGTCGGCCAAGGTCGACGTCACCGCCCACAAGTTCAGCGGTAGCGCCCGCGAGGCGATCACCGCCGCCGGCGGCAGCGCCACCGAACTGTAAGGCGATACACAGCCATTGACCCCCGCTCCGGCGGGGGTTTTTGGTTGGTGGACGGTAACGTCATGGCCGCCGGGGGCGATGGAGTCACCGACGGGGAGATCAAAGGAGCAGCTCGACAATGAAGCACCGGCGCGCAGTGGCGGCGATCATCGCCGGCGGGATCGCCCTCGGTATGGCGGCACCCGCTGCGGCGCAGACCACCGACGAGGCATTCACCGCAGCCGTGACCAAGCTGGGCATCCCGTTCGCGCCGAACACCGACCTGCCCGCGGTCGGTAAGCAGGTCTGTGAGCTGCTGACCGACAGCCTGGCCGCCAACAGCGTCAACCCGGTGCCCGCGGTGCGCGGCGTGGTCAGCACGTTGTCCAGCCGGGGGCTCGACCGCGCCCAGGCCGGCAGTCTGCTGAAGTTGTCGGTGCAGGTATATTGCCCGCAGCAGGCTCGCTTCGTCGGGCGCTGAGCGTCTCCTCCGGCGTCGGTACGCTCGGAGCCATGGTTTCTGTGCTGTCCGGTGTTCCCGGGATGGACGACGTCCGCGAATTGGTTCGTAAGGTCGACACCGCCCGGCATCAGGGGGTGCCCGACGGCGCCATCCTCGAAATCGATCTGCAGCAGGCGCCGCCGGAGACGGCCGGTTTCGACCCGATCGCGGTGGTGTCCGGCATCCTCGGCTCGAGCCGGCCCCTCCTGCTGCGCGAAACCGTCGCCGCGATCCACCGGGCTGCCGAGGATCCCCGCGTCGCCGGACTGATCGCGCGCGTTCAGATCGATGCGGCCCCACCGGGACCCGTGCAGGAACTGCGCGCCGCGATCGCGGCGTTCACCGAGCGCAAGCCGTCGCTGGCGTGGGCCGAAACCTACCCGGGCACCCTGTCGTACTACCTGGCCTCGGCGTTCGGCGAGGTGTGGATGCAGCCCTCGGGCACCGTCGGGCTGGTCGGTTTCGCCACCAGTGCACTGTTCCTGCGCGACGCGCTGGACAAGCTCGGCGTCGAGGCCCAGTTCACCGCGCGCGGCGAATACAAGTCCGCGGCAAACCTTTTCACCCAGGACGGCTACACCGAGGCCCATCGCGAGGCTGACACGGCTCTGGTCAACAGCCTGCGCGCGCAGGTGTGGGAGGCGGTGGCGGCATCGCGGGGCATCGACCTCGACGCCCTCGACGGCCTGGCCGACCGGGCGCCGCTGCTGCGCGACGACGCCGTGACGGCGAAGCTGGTGGACCGCATCGGATTCCGCGACGAGGCGTACACCCGCATCGCGGAGATGGCCGGGGCGCCGGCCGAGGACAGCGAGGCCGCGCCGCGACTGTTCCTGTCCCGCTACGCGCGCACCAACCGGCCGTCGATGCCGACCCCGCAGCTGCCGGGACGCAGCCGGCGCGGGATCGCCGTGGTGACTCTGGCCGGGCCGATCGTCAGCGGTAAGGGGCGTCCGGTCTCACCGCTGGGCGGTGCGAGCGCAGGCGGCGACACCCTCGCCGCGGCCCTGCGGCAGGCCGGTGCCGACGACGACGTCGCCGCGGTCGTGCTGCGCGTCGACAGCCCCGGCGGTTCGGTCACCGGGTCGGAGACCATCTGGCGCGAGGTGGTGCGCCTGCGGGAACAGGGCAAGCCGGTGGTGGCGTCGATGGGCGCGGTCGCCGCCTCGGGCGGCTACTACGTGTCGATGGCCGCCGACGCGATCGTCGCCAACGCCGCGACGATCACCGGCTCGATCGGCGTCGTGACCGGCAAGCTGGTGACCCGCGAGCTCAAGGACCGGATCGGCGTCGGATCGGGCACGGTCCGCACTAATGCCAACGCCGACGCGTGGTCGGCCAACGCACCGTTCACCGATGAGCAGCAGGCTCACGTGGAAGCCGAGGCCGATCTCTTCTACACCGATTTCGTCCATCGCGTCGCCGAGGGGCGCCGCATGACCTCCGAGGCGGTGGACGCGGTGGCCCGCGGCCGGGTGTGGACAGGAGCAGACGCGCTCGAGCGTGGCCTCGTCGACGAACTCGGCGGTCTGCGCACGGCGATCTCCCGGGCCAAGGCCCTGGCCGGTATCGCCGAGGACACCAAGGTGGCCATCACCCAGCTACCCGGCTCGTCCTTGCGAGACATGTTGCGGCCCAAGGCGTCGTCTCAGCCCGCGGCGGCGTCGCTGTCCGAGCTGTTCAGCGCGGTGGCCGTGCGGTCGCTGACCGAGGTGGTCGAGCAGTCTCAGCGATCGCTGACCGGTGTCAACGTGCTGTGGCTGGGGGCGTCTCGCTACTGAGTTCGGCATCGAAACCGGCACTGATGTAGATGATCTCGCCGAGCGGATCGCCGGCGTCACGATCTGCGGGTAGCGGTCTGCCGTACCGGGTGAACAGTTCGTCGCGCGCCGCCGCGGTGACGTGCCAGCCCGCCGACGTCAGGTAGTCGGGAACCGGGGTCCGTGGACCGGTGTACACCAGTGAGGGCATGTCGATGTCGAGGCCGTGTTCGCGCAGCGGCGCCGACGCCGCACGTGCCTTGTCCTCGTCGAGGTCGACGATGCCGGGCACGTATTCGGTGGTGATCGTGCTGCCCGGTGCCGACAGCGCGGTGATGCGATCGAACAGCTGGTCCTGCGCCTGCGGCGGCAGGTAGATCAGCAGGACTTCGGCCAACCACGCGGTGCGCGCCGCCGGGTCGAAGCCGTTGTCGCGCAACGTGTTCGGCCAGTCATCACGGAGGTCGACGGCGATCGCGCGCCGGTCCGCGGTGGGATCGGCGCCGAGCGCGGCAAGCGTCGAGGACTTGAACGCGATCACCTCGGGTTGGTCCAGTTCGAAGACGACAGTCCCCTCGGGCCAGGCGAGCCGGTAGGCCCGGGCGTCGAGGCCGGAGGCCAGGATCACCACCTGCCGGATGCCGGCGGCCGTCGCGGCCAGCACGCAGTCGTCGAAGAACCGGGTTCGGACGGCCATGCCGTCGATCATCGCCTCGGCACGTGCCGGGTCCAGCGCGGTCATCGCCGCCACGTCGAGCCGGCCGTCGACCATCGCGGTGAAGAAGTCGACGCCCACCGCACGGACCAGGGGAGCGGCGAACGGGTCGTCGATGAGCGCGTCGGGCACGGCGCTGGCCATCGCCCGGCCGGCGGCGACCAGCGTCGCCGTCGTCCCGACGCTGGACGCCAAGTCCCACGAATCCCGGTCTTGTCTGCCCACCGTTACGCCTCGCGTCGTGCCGTCAGGTACCCGGAATCGCCGAGCATCGTGAGCGCTCCGTCGGTGGGCGGTGTGAAGCCGTTGCGGGCATAGGCATCGGCGTTCGGCAGCACGGAGACACGCCAGCCCGCGCGGGTCAGATGGTCACCGGCCGGGGTGCGCTCACCGGCGTAGAACAGGGCGGAGAGGTCGATGTCGCTGCCCTGGCGGCGGCTCCGTTCCGTCATCTCCTTCGCCCAGTCCTCCGTCATCGCACCGGGGTCCATGTGCTCGGTGGCCAGCACGCTTCCGGGCGCGGACAGTTCGGTGATGTGGTCCAGCAACCGGTCCTGGGCATCGGGCGGCAGATAGATCAGCAGGCCCTCGGCGATCCACGCGCTCGGCTGCGACGAATCGAAACCGTTGTCCCGTAACGCCTGTGGCCAGTCGTCGCGCAGGTCGATGCTGATGGCGACCCGGCGCGCACCGGGGGTCGCCCCGGCATCGGCGAGCACGCGGGTCTTGAACTCGATGACCTGGGGTTGGTCCAGTTCGAAGACGGTGGTGCCGGCCGGCCAGGCCAGCCGGTAGGCGCGGGTGTCCAGTCCGGAGGCCAGGATCACGATCTGGCGCACACCGGCCGCTGCTGCGGTGGTCAGAGCATCGTCGAAGAAGCGGGTCCGCACGGCCATGTACTCGCGGGCCTCGCGCGTCTCGCCGTGGGCGCTGCCGTTCTCGCCGATCTCGCCCAGGGCCATCGTGGTGAAGTGGTCGATGCCGACGGCTTCGACCAGCAGCGCCGCGTATGGATCGTCGATCAGTGGAT
The DNA here is from genome assembly GCF_022348085.1 of Mycobacterium sp. PSTR-4-N. Lineage (GTDB taxonomy): Bacteria > Actinomycetota > Actinomycetes > Mycobacteriales > Mycobacteriaceae > Mycobacterium. Next base: position 185,060 of record NZ_JAKRFN010000008.1, read on the forward strand.
CGGGCCCACGGGAGGCGAGTGCACGCGAGGCGGCCACCGCCGTCGCGGTCACCCCGACACTCGTCGCCAGATCCCAGGTGTCCCCATCGGTGCGGCTCATGACTTCACCGCCGTCAGCGACAACGAGTTCTTCAGCATGTCGAGGGCTCCAGCGTCGAAGTGGCGCCCGTAGGCGGCGAACACCTCGGGCCGGGTTCGGGTGCTGACCGACCACCCCAGGCCGGCCAGGTAGTCGGTCGGGGGAGTGCGTTCCCCGGGATAGAACAGATCGCCGAGATCGGGGATCGCGCCATCGGGATCGTGGGCGCTCCACTGCTCGCGCAGCGCCCGGGAGCGTTCACCCAGCGACGCGCCGGCGTCGGGGTGGTACTCGGTGGCCAGTCGGCTGCCGGGCGCGGACAACTCGGTGATCGCGTCGAACAGCCGGTCCTGCGCCTCGGGCGGCAGATAGATCAGCAGTCCCTCCGCGCTCCACGCCGTCGGCGCGGCCGGGTCGAAACCGTGCGCCCGCAGCGCGGCGGGCCAGTCGTCACGCAGGTCGACGGCCACCGCGCGCCGGTCCGCGGACGGACGGGCGCCGATCGCGTCGAGCGTGGCGTCCTTGAACGCGAGCACCTGCGCCTGATCGATCTCGAACACCACGGTGCCGTCGGCCCAGTCCAGGCGGTAGGCGCGCGCGTCGAGGCCGGACGCCAAGATCACCGCCTGCCGGATGCCCGCGGCGGCCGCGTCGGTGAAGAAGTCGTCGAAGAACCGGGTCCGCACCGCCATCACGTCGGTCATGACCCGAGCGGCGCCGGAAGCGTCCGCCACGTCCAACGAGACCTCTCCATCGACGACCTTGGTGAAGAAGTCGATGCCCACCGCCCGCACGAGCGGGGCGGCGAACGGGTCGTCGATCAGCGGATCGGGTTCCCGGCTGGCCACCGCCCGGGCGGCCGCGACCATCGTCGCGGTGGCGCCGACGCTCGACGCGAGGTCCCATCGGTCACCGTCGATGCGCGCCACGGTCGGCTACTTCTCGGCGCTGACGTAGGAGACGTCGGCGAAACCCTGGTCCGCGTCGATCGGGGTCAAGCCATAGCGGCGGAGTAGGTCGTTGGCCGGCGTGGCCTGCGCGGTCCAGCCGCGCCCGGTCAGGTACTCGGCGACATCGGCGCGCTCCCCGAAGAACACCAGATCGGAGAACTCCAGGTCGAAGCCGTGTTCACGCCATTGATCGGTGGAGGCCTGCATGCGCTCGCGCATCTCCTCCTGATCGGCCTGCTGCTGCGTCGGCACGGCCTCGACGGCCACCCGGCTGCCCGGTGCGCTCAGCTCGCTGATCTGATCCAGCAGCCGGTCCTGCGCCTCCGGCGGCAGGTAGCCCATCAGCCCCTCGGCGATCCACGCCGTCGGCCGGTTCGCGTCGAAGCCGGCCTCGGCCAGCGCCCGCGGCCAGTCCTGCCGCAGATCGATCGCGACGGTCCTCAGGTCGGCGGTCGGCTCCGCGCCCAGACCGGCCAGTGTCTGCCGCTTGAACGCGATCACGTCCGGCTGGTCGATCTCGAAGACCGCCATGTCGGCCGGCCAGTCCAGGCGGTATCCGCGCGCGTCGAGGCCCGAGGCCAGGATGACGGCCTGGCGGACTCCGCCGGCCGCGGCGTCGGCGAAGAAGTCGTCGAAGAACTTGGTCCGGCCGGCCATCATGTCGGCGAAGTTGGTGACGCCGACGGGGTTCTGACCGTCTTCGTTGACGTCGAGATCCTCGGCGCTCAGCTCACCGGTTGCGAGTTTGGTGAAGAAGTCGACGCCGACGGCCCGCACCAGGGGCTCGGCGAACGGATCGTTGATGACGCGCTTCTCGGCGCGGCTGGCCACAGCCCGCGCGGCGGCGACCATCGTCGCGGTCGCTCCCACGCTGGATGCCAGATCCCAGGTGTCGTTGTCGGTGCGTGCCATGACGACCTCCTCGTTCAGTGGGGGAATTAGATAGCTCGATTAACGAAGTTCTCTCGGAACTGTATTCCCCCAAACTGAGAGAATCCGCCGAGTCCACGAGCGTCCGTCAGATTCGGGGCAACGAAGATGCAACTGTTAGTCTCGTAGACTGTTCCAACGCGTGACCTGCGCAGGCCGTTCGTCTGCCCGGGACCGTCGCGCACAAGACTTAACCGACGCTGGTCACGCCAGCCACATGAGCACGCCGCGAACGACAGCTGGCCGTGCAGGAGGAAAGAGTGCTCTCGGCTTTCATCTCATCACTGCGGACAGCTGATCTGAGGCGAAAGATCCTGTTCACCCTCGGCGTCGTGATCCTCTACCGGGTGGGTGCCACAGTCCCGTCTCCCGGGGTGAACTACCCGAACGTGCAGCAGTGCATCGCGCAGGTCAGCGGTGGCGACTCCGCACAGATCTACTCGCTGATCAACCTATTCTCCGGCGGCGCGCTGCTGCAGCTGTCGGTGTTCGCCGTCGGCGTCATGCCGTACATCACGGCGAGCATCATCGTGCAGCTGCTCGGCGTCGTGATCCCGCGCTTCGAACAGCTGCGGAAAGAAGGACAGGCCGGCCAGGCCAAACTCACGCAGTACACCCGCTACCTCGCGATTGCGCTGGCGATCCTGCAGTCCACCTCGATCGTCGCGCTGGCGGCCAACGGCGGCCTGCTGCAGGGCTGCACGCTCGACATCATCGAGGGCCAGAGCGAGGGCATGAACCTGTTCCGCCTGATCATCATCGTGCTGGTGATGACGGCCGGTTCGGCGCTGGTCATGTGGATGGGTGAGCTGGTCACCGAGCGCGGCGTCGGCAACGGCATGTCGCTGCTGATCTTCGCCGGTATCGCCGCCCGCATCCCCAGCGAGGGCAAGACCATCCTCGACAGCCGCGGTGGCATGGTGTTCACGCTGGTCTGCGTGGCCGCGCTGATCATCATCGTCGGCGTCGTGTTCGTCGAGCAGGGCCAGCGCCGTATCCCGGTGCAGTACGCCAAGCGCATGGTCGGGCGCAAGATGTACGGCGGCACGTCGACGTACCTTCCGTTGAAGGTGAACCAGGCCGGCGTCATCCCGGTGATCTTCGCGTCGTCGCTGATCTACATCCCGCACCTGATCACGCAGCTGATCCAGAGCGCCAGTGACAACCCGAGCAACGGCTGGTGGCAGACGTTCGTCGCCGACTACCTGACGAACCCGGCCGACCCGGTCTACATCGCGCTGTATTTCGGCCTGATCGTGTTCTTCACCTACTTCTACGTCTCGGTCACGTTCAACCCCGACGAACGTGCCGACGAGATGAAGAAGTACGGCGGCTTCATCCCGGGCATCCGGCCGGGCAAGCCGACCGCGGACTACCTGCGGTTCGTGCTCTCGCGCATCACACTGCCCGGCTCGATCTACCTGGGTGTCATCGCCGTGCTGCCGAACCTGTTCCTGGAGATCGGCAACACCGGGTCGGTGCAGAACCTGCCGTTCGGCGGTACCGCCGTGCTGATCGCGATCGGCGTTGCCCTGGACACCATCAAGCAAATCGAAAGCCAGCTCATGCAGCGCAACTACGAAGGGTTCCTGAAGTGAGAATCGTGTTGTTGGGCCCGCCCGGCGCGGGCAAGGGAACCCAGGCCCAGAAGCTGGCCGACAAGCTCGGCGTCCCGCACGTCTCCACCGGCGACCTGTTCCGGTACAACATCAGCAACAACACCGAGCTCGGTGTGGAGGCCAAGAAGTACCTCGACGCCGGCGACCTGGTCCCGGCTTCGCTGACCAACGCGCTGGTCGACGACCGGCTCGACGACGAGGACGCTGCGGCCGGCTTCATCCTCGACGGCTATCCGCGCTCGGTGGAGCAGGCCGAGGCACTCGATGAGATGCTCGCCAAGCGCAATCTCTCCCTGGACGCCGTCCTGGAGTTCAAGGTGCCCGAAGAGGAGCTGGTGTCGCGCCTGCAGGGCCGCGGCCGCGCCGACGACACCGAGGACGTCATCCGGAACCGCTTCAAGGTGTACCGGGACGAGACCGCCCCGCTGCTCGATCACTACCGCGACTCCCTGACCACCGTCGACGCCGTCGGCGATCTCGACGAGGTGTTCGCCCGCGCGCTGAAGGCGCTCGGCCGCTAGACATGGTGTCGCTACCCGGACTGCGCAGCCGCAAAGTCGTTCCCCAGCGGACCGCCGGGGAACTCGACGCGATGGCCGCCGCCGGTGCGCTGGTGGCCGCCGCGCTGCGTGCGGTCCGGGAGGCGGCCGCCCCCGGGGTGTCCACCCTCGACCTGGACCGGGTCGCCGAGGCGGTGATCCGCGACGGCGGCGGGGTGCCGTCCTTCCTGGGCTACCACGGTTTCCCGGCCACGATCTGCTCGTCGGTCAACGACCGCGTCGTGCACGGCATCCCCTCGGCGGCCGAGACGCTGGCCGCCGGCGACCTGGTGTCGATCGACTGCGGCGCGATCCTCGACGGCTGGCACGGCGACTCGGCGTTCACGTTCGGCGTCGGTGACCTGATCGAGGCCGACGCCAACCTCTCGGCTGCCACCCGCGAGTCGATGGAGGCCGGGATCGCGGCGATGATCCCCGGAAACCGGCTCACCGATGTCAGCCATGCCATCGAGTCCGGCACCCGCGCCGCCGAGAAGCGCTACGACCGCGCTTTCGGCATCGTCGCCGGCTACGGCGGGCACGGGATCGGCCGCGAGATGCACATGGACCCGTTCCTGCCCAACGAGGGTTCCCCCGGCCGCGGGCCGCACCTGGTGGCGGGCTCCGTGCTCGCGATCGAACCGATGCTGACGCTGGGGACGGCCAAGACGCGCATCCTCGACGACGACTGGACTGTGGTCACCACGGACGGCTCGCGGGCCGCACACTGGGAGCACACCGTTGCGGTCACCGACGACGGGCCGAGAATTCTCACCCGGTAGATTTCCTGGGTTGGTGAACCGGAACGCCGCCGCCACCGTGTCCTACACGGAGGTTGGGAATGGACGATCCGGAGGCCGCCATGATGCGCGTGCTCTACGACGAACACGGCGCCGCGCTGTGGCGCTACGCATTGCGATTGACCGGTGACCGGGCGCGTGCCGAGGACGTGGTCCAGGAGACGCTGCTGAAGGCGTGGCGACACCCTGCGGTCACCGCCGATGCGGACCGGTCCGCGCGGGCGTGGTTGTTCACGGTGGCCCGCAACATGATCATCGACGAGCGGCGCAGCGCCCGGTTTCGCAACGAGGCCGCCGAACCGGTGCCTGACGACGTCGCAGACCGCGCATCGTCCGACGAGGTCGACAGCGCGCTGAACCGAATTCTGCTCAGCACCGCGCTGGCCCAGCTGACCGAGGAACACCGCGCCGTCGTGCGCCGCGCCTACTACCAGGGCTGGACGACCGCGCAGATCGCCGCCGACCTCGGCATCGCGGAGGGAACCGTGAAATCGCGGCTGCACTACGCCATGCGGGCCCTGAGGTTGGGACTCCAGGAGATGGGAGTGACCCGATGATCGACCACGACGACCGCTACCTGACCTGGGACGCCGCCTACGTGTTGGGATCGCTGAGCAGCGACGAGCGCCTCGAGTACGAGACCCACCTCGCCCGCTGCGCCGAATGCCGCGACGCCGTTGCCGAACTGTCCGGCATGCCGGGATTGTTGGGCCTGCTCGACCTCGACGACGTGACCGCTCTCGAGGACGAGCAGCCCGACCCGCCGCTGCGCCCCGAGGTGCTCGACAACGTGCTGGCCAAGGTGCGCTGGCGTCGGCGTCGCAGCCGCTGGGTCACCTCGGCGGTCGTCGGGTTGGCCGCCGCCGTGCTGGCCGTGGGCATTCTGCTGGTGGCTCGGCCCGCAATCATGGGATTCCAAGACCGCACCACCACCCAGAACACCGCACAGATGGTCGACATGGTGAAGATGGCGCCCACGCCGATCAACGCCAGCATCGCGCTGACCGACTTCGGCTGGGGCACCCGCATCGACATGTCGTGCTCCTACGGCACGTGGGGCGACAACGCTGCCGCGCCGCCCAAGGATCTGGGCATGGTCGTCATCGCCCGCGACGGCACCCGCTCGCAGATCGCGACGTGGCTCGGGATTCCCGGGGCGACCGCGCTGCCCAGCGGAATGACCCCGATGCAGCAGGGCGACATCGCCGCGGTGCAGATGGTCTCGGTCGACGACGGAAAGGTGCTGCTGGAGAAGCAGCTGTGATGCGGTAAGAAGAGGCGTGCCCAGTGACCCCATCGCCGCCGCCCGCGCCAATTGGGAGGCCTCGGGGTGGGGCGAGGTGGCCGACGGCATGGTCGCCGTGACGTCGGTGATGCGGGCCCACCAGATCCTGCTCGCCCGCGTCGAGGCCGCGCTCCGGCCCTACGACCTGAGTTTTTCGCGGTTCGAGCTGCTGCGGCTGCTGGCGTTCAGCCGGACCGGCGCGCTGCCGATCACCAAGGCCTCGGATCGGCTGCAGGTCCACGTCACCAGCGTCACGCACGCGATCCGCAGGCTGGAGGCCGACGGTCTGGTCGAGCGAATCCCGCACCCCACCGACGGGCGCACGACGCTGGTCCGGCTCACCGATCTCGGCCGATCCACGGTCGAGGATGCGACGGTCACGCTCAACACCGAGGTGTTCGCCGATCTGGGGATCACGGGAGAGCAGTCGCGCGCGCTGGCGTCGGCCATCGAGACGCTGCGCCGGGCCGCCGGAGATTTCTAGCGGGCCGGCAGGGGGATCGTCGCGGTGACGGTGGTGCCCGCGCCGGGCCGGGATCGGATGTTGAGCCGGCCGCCGACGATCTCGGCGCGTTCGGCCATCGACAGCAGGCCGTAACCGCCCATCTCGTCGCTGCCCAGAGGCCGTTCCAGGGTGTCGAAACCGACGCCGTCGTCGGCGATCTCGAGCCGGGCCGTCTGGTCGTCGGCGTGGAACGCCAGCCGGGCCACCGTCGCGTGCGCGTGCTTGACGACGTTCTGCAGGCACTCCTGGGCGATCCGGTAGAGCGCGAGCTCGATGTGGTCGGGCAGCCGGGTGTCGGCCAGGTCGGTGTCGATCTTGACCTGCGGGATCGACCGGGCCAGGCTGGCCAGCCCCCCGGAGAGGCCGAGGTCGTCGAGCACGGGCGGTCGCAGACCGCTGATCGCGGCGCGGGCCTCCTGCAGAGTCAGATCGGCCAGTTCACGGGCACGGTCGAGTTGCTCGGTGAGCGCCGCGCGGTCGTCGGGGGAGCGAGCTGCCTGGGCCGCGGCGTCGAGCCGATAGGACAGCGTCACCAGCCGCTGCGAGATGCCGTCGTGGATGTCGCCGGCGAGTCGGCGCCGCTCGATCTCCTGCGCCTCGATGACCTGCTCGACGAAGTTCTCGTGGGCGCGTTCCCGGGCCACCAGCTGACGGTGCAGCCGGGCCTGGTGCATGGCCCCGGCGATGAGCCGGCCGATCACCAGGAGCAGCTCCACGTCGCCGTCGCCGAACTCGCGCTCGGCCACGGTGTGCACGTTCAGCACGCCGACGAGCCCGCCGGGGGTGGACTCCATCGGCACCGACACCATCGAGGTGAAGTCGCGCCCGCGCAGCGACTCGAAGGGCAGGTAGCGCGGATCGGACTCCTTGTCCCGGCGGATCACCACCGGTTCGAGGTGGCTGGCCACCCAGCCCGAGATCCCTTGTCCCAGGGGCAATCTGATCTTGCCGACCTCGGCGTCGAACGGTGGGGTGGCGCCGGCGAGCGTCAACGATCGCTCGGTGTCGTCGAGGACGTGCACGAAGCAGACGTCGCTGTCGGTGGCCGCGGTGATCATCCTGGCCGCGGCGGCCGCCAGCGGTTCGACACCGGGGCCGCGCGAGGCGGCCTGGATCAATTCGCGCAGCAGAGCCAGCTCGCGATCCGCGGTCAGGACCGGCCGTGCGCTCACTGGTAGATGCCTTCGCGCAGCGCCATGGCCACCGCGCCCGTGCGGTCGTTGACCCCGAGCTTGCGGTACAGCGAGCTCAGGTGGGTTTTCACGGTCTCGTCGCCGATCACCAGCTTGGCCGCGATCGCGCGGTTGGACAGGCCGTTGACCACCAGGGCCAGGATCTCGCTCTCGCGCTGGGTGAGGCCCTGGCGCGCACCTGGCCAGAATTCGTCGCGTTGCAGTCGGGCGGCGGTGTCCACCGCCCGGGCGGCCATCACGGGATCTATCGCCGTCGCCCCGGTGTGCACGAACTCGAGCTGTCGCACCAGCTCCTCGCTGCTGATGCTCTTGAGCAGGTAGCCGGCCGCCCCGACGCGCAACGCCTGGAAGAGGTACTGCTCGTCGTCGTAGACCGAGAGCATCACGACGCGCCGGCCGGGGTCCCGCTCGCGCAACCGCTGACACAGATCGAGCCCGCTGGAGCCCTGCATGCGCACATCGCAGAGCACGATGTCGGGATCGAGCTCGGCGATCACACCCATCGCCTTCTCTGCCCCGACCGCCTGACCCACCACGGTCACCCTGCTGGCGAACGCCGCGAGCATCGCCTTGAGGCCCTCGATGACCATCTCGTGGTCGTCGACCAGCACGATCCGCACCGGGGCGCTGCGATCGGAGGGGCTGGTCATGGCCCTCACCTTAGAGGCGCTCCCGCGAATCCCCGTGGAATCCCCCTAATGGGGGAGGCGCCCACAGTGTGACGTGGACCACCATTGCGTTCATGGAGCCCTCACACCAGAAAGCATGGCGAGCCGGTCGGTTCTGGTGGGACTCGGCCGGCCCCGGCGACAGCACAGCACCCACGCTGCGACCTTCGCTGCAGGCGATGATCTTCGACCTCGACGCGATCGCCGACATCGATTGCGCCGGTCACCGACTCGCATTCAACGCGGCGTTCGCCGAGCTCGGCCTCGGCATCGTCTGGACCGAGGCGCGCTACCGGCAGCTGCTGGTGCTGACCGATGAGCGCCGACGGGTGGCGGCCGAGCTGCGCAAGCGAGGGATCAGTTCCGAGTGCGATGTGCTCGCCGAGCTCCTGGTCGACGACATCTGCGCACGGAAGAACCGCATCCTCGCCGAGACGATCCTCGACGCCGACATCACGGCGCGCGCCGGCCTGACGGATCTGATCACCGAGGCGTTCGCCGCGGGGATCAGCGTGGCCGTGGTCAGCTCCGGCAGTCACTCCTGGGTGGCGCCGCTGGTGCGGCAGCTCGTCGGGGACGGCGTGGTGAGCGCGATCGTCACCGCGGAGGATGCGCCGGGTGCGGATCTGTTCCGGGTGGCGCTGTCCGAACTGGGCGTGACGGCCCGATGTTCGCTGGCGTTCGCGGCGTCGCCGGCGAGCCGCACGGCCGCGATGGCCACCGGGATGGCGACGATCCCGGTCAGCCCCGAGGGTGCCGGCACGCTGCAGCGGATCGCCGACTGCAGGCAGGCTCACGATTCCTGGCGCGACACCCATCCCACCCCGACCGCTGCCTAGCGTCCCGCGCGCACACCGCGTCCTATCCTTGCGCGGGTGAGCTCGACCCGGTCCCGCGATGCGTCAAAGACGCGCGCCGACATCCTGGCCGCGGCCCGCGCACGGTTCGGCTCGGAGGGCTATCAGGCCACCACGATGCGCGCGGTGGCCGCCGACGTGGGCGTCGACCCGGCGTTGATCAACCGCTATTTCGGCAGCAAGCAGGAACTGTTCGCCGAGGCCGCCGATTTCACCCTCGACCTGCCCGATCTCACGGCTGTCGCACCTGCCGATGTCGCCGACGTGCTGCTGTCCCGGTTCTTCGCGGTCTGGGAGCAGGACAGTACTTTCATCGCGCTGCTGCGGGCGGCGATGACCAGTGAGTCCGCCGTCGAGACGATGCGACGGGTGTTCGCCACCCAGGTGGGGCCGGCGCTGGCGGTCATCACCCCCGACCACGCGGCCCAGCGTGCCGGCCTGATGGGGGCGTTCGTCATCGGCCTGGCCGTCACCCGCTACGTGATGGTGAATCCCGCCGTCGCCGACCTGAGCCGTGACGAGCTGATCCGCTTCGCCCGTCCGGTGATCCGGCAGATCCTGCTCGGGCCCGTCTAGCCGCGCAGCACCTCGATCACGGCGCTGAAGTCTTTGTCGGCGTGTGCCTCGGCGAAGCGCGCGTAGATCTCGGCGGCATGGCTGCCCAACGGGGCCTGTGATCCCGTCGACTCCACCGCGGCCATCGCCAGACCGAGGTCTTTGTTCATCAGCGCAGTCGCGAAACCGGGGGTGAAGTCGTTGTTGGCGGGCGATGTCGGAACCGGCCCGGGCACAGGGCAATTGGTGTGTACCGCCCAGCAGTTGCCGGTGGCTCCGGTGATCACGTCGAACAGGGACTGGGCGGGCAGACCGAGCTTCTCGGCGAGCACGAACGCCTCACCGATCGCGATCTGCTGCACCGCGAGCACCATGTTGTTGCAGAGCTTGGCGGCCTGCCCGGCACCCGAGTCGCCGCAGTGGATGATCTTGCCCGCCATCGGTTCCAGCACCGGGCGGGCCCGCTCGACGGCCTCGGTCTCACCCCCGACCATGAACGCCAGCGTGCCCGCGGTCGCGCCCTTGATACCGCCCGACACGGGTGCATCGATCTGGGCGAGGCCGCGTTCTCCTGCCCGGGTGTGGATGGCGCGGGCGTCGTCGACCGAGATCGTCGAGGTGTCGATGAGAAGCGCCCCGCTCGCGGCGGCCGGCAGCACCTCGTCGTAGACGGCCTTGACGATGTCGCCGTTGGGCAGCGACGTGATCACGACCTCGGCTCCGCTGACCGCCTCGGCGCCGCTGTGGAACACGGCCGCGCCCTTCTCCTCGGCGGCGTCACGCAGGCCCGCCACCGGGTCGAAACCGCGCACGGTGTGCCCGGCGGCCACCAGGTTCGCCGCCATCGGCCCGCCCATGTGGCCCAGTCCCAGGAACGCGATCGTCGTCATGACAGCTCTCTCCTCACGAGGCGCGGGCCCGGGCGGCGGCTGCCCGCCCGACCACCACGCGCATGATTTCGTTGGTGCCCTCCAGGATGCGATGCACCCGCAGATCGCGGACGATCTTCTCCAGGCCGTATTCGCGCAGATAACCGTAGCCACCGTGCAGTTGCAGAGCGGAGTCCGCGACCTCGAAGCAGGCGTCGGTGACGTAGCGCTTGGCCATCGCGCACAGCTCCACCCGGTCGGGATGATCCTCGTCGAGAGCAGTTGCCGCCCGCCACAGCATCATTCGCGACGTCTCCAGCGCGGTTGCCATGTCGGCGAGGGTGAACCGGATCGTGGGCTCGTCGATCAGCGCCCCGCCGAAGGCCTGCCGGTCCGCCAGATAGGCGCTGGCCTTGTCGTAGGCGGCTTGCGCGCCACCCAGCGAGCAGGCCGCGATGTTGATGCGGCCGCCGTTGAGTCCCTTCATCGCGATGCCGAAGCCGGTGCCCTCCTCCCCGCCGAGGAGTGCGTCGGCGGGCACCCGGGCGCCGTCGAGGACGACCTGGCGGGTGGGCTGGGCATGCCAGCCCATCTTCTGTTCGTCGGCGCCGAAACTCAGTCCGGGAGTGTCCTTCTCGACGATGAAGGCGGAGATGCCCTTGGGTCCCTCGGCGCCGGTGCGTGCCATCACGACGTAGACGTCGGAACTGCCCGCTCCGGAGATGAACTGTTTGACACCGTCGAGCACCCAGCCGTCACCGTCGCGAACGGCCTTGGTGCGCAGGGCGCTTGCATCGGAGCCGGCCCCCGGCTCGGTCAGACAGTAGCTGGCGATCGCGTCCATCGACGCCAGCCGCGGCACCCATGCCTTGCGCTGTTCGTCGGTGCCGAAGGTGTCGATCATCCACGCGCACATGTTGTGGATCGACAGGAACGCGGCGACGGTCGGGTCGGCGGTGGCGAGCTGCTCGAAGATCCGCACGGCGTCGATGCGCCGCAACCCGCTGCCGCCGACGTCCTCGCGACAGTAGATCGCGGCCATGCCGAGATCGGCCGCCTCCCGCAACACGTCAACGGGGAAGTGATGGGTCTCGTCCCACTCCAAAGCGTGAGGGGCCATGCGCTTTTCGGCGAACGCCGCGGCCGTCTCGGCGATCACGCGGTCGTCATCGCCGAGGCTGAAGAAGTCCATGTCGCTACTTCATGGTCGGGATGACGAACTCCGCGCCATCCTTGATACCCGAGGGCCAGCGCTCGGTCACGGTCTTGACCTTGGTGTAGAACTGGATCGACGCCGGACCGTGCTGGTTCAGGTCGCCGAAGCCGGAGCGCTTCCAGCCGCCGAAGGTGTGGTAGGCCACCGGAACCGGGATCGGCACGTTGACGCCGACCATGCCGACCTGCACGCGCGAGACGAAGTCGCGCGCCGCGTCACCGTCGCGGGTGAAGATCGCGACCCCGTTGCCGTACTCGTGCTTGCTCGGAAGGCTCAGTGCCTCTTCGTAATCGTGGGCGCGCACGATGCACAGCACGGGGCCGAAGATCTCGTCGGTGTAGATGCTCATGTCGGTGGTGACGTGGTCGAACAGGGTGGGCCCGATGAAGTAGCCGTTCTCCAGACTCTGGTCGTCAAAGGAGAGTTCGTCGGTGGTCCGTTCGCGGCCGTCGACCACCAGCTCGGCGCCGGCGTCGACACCCTGGGCGATGTAGCTCTTCACCCTCTCGAGCGCGGCAGCGGTGACCAGCGGGCCGTAATCGGCCTTCGGGTCCAGGCTGTGCCCGACGCGAAGCTGATTGACCCTCTCCACCAAGCGATTACGCAGTCGGTTCGCCGTCTCTTCGCCGACCGGGACGGCGACGCTGATCGCCATGCATCGCTCACCGGCGCTGCCGTAGCCGGCCCCGATCAATGCGTCGACGGCCTGGTCGAGATCGGCGTCGGGCATGACGATCATGTGGTTCTTGGCGCCGCCGAAGCACTGGGAGCGCTTACCGTTGGCGGCGGCGGTGGAGTAGATGTACTGCGCGATGTCGGAGCTGCCGACGAAGCCGACAGCCTGGATGTCGGGGTGGGTGAGGATCGCGTCGACGGCTTCCTTGTCGCCGTGGACGACCTGGAAGACACCGGCGGGCAAACCGGCCTCGAGGAAGAGCTCGGCCAGGCGCACCGGCACCGACGGGTCCCGCTCGGAAGGCTTGAGAATGAACGCGTTTCCGCATGCCAGCGCGGGACCGGCCTTCCACAGCGGGATCATCGCGGGGAAGTTGAACGGGGTGATGCCGGCGACGACGCCGAGGGGCTGACGGATCGAATAGACGTCGATGCCGCCGCCGGCACCCTCGGTCAACTCGCCCTTGAGTAGATGGGGGATGCCGATGGCGAATTCGATGACCTCGATGCCGCGCTGGATGTCGCCCTTGGCGTCGGGGACGGTCTTGCCGTGCTCGATGCTCAGCAGCTCGGCGAGCTCCTCGGTGTTGGCGTTGACGAGCTCGATGAACTTCATCATGACCCGCGCCCGCCGCTGCGGGTTCCACGCCGCCCATTCCTTCTGCGCCTCGACGGCCGAGGCGACCGCGGTGTCGACGTCGGCCTTGCTGGCGAGCAGCACCTGAGCCTGGACCTCACCGGTGCTGGGGTTCATCACGTCCGCGGTACGCGTGGACGCGAGCTCGCTGCGCTTGCCGTCGATGAAGTGGGGGATTCGCTTGGTCATGAGTCGGCCTTCCAGGAGCGACTGAGTGTCGATACTTGGACATCCTAGTAATCGTCGCGGGGAGCTGGCAAGGGTGAGAATGTTGTCGGTGGGTCGAACTAATGTGCGGCTCCTCATGTTTTTGTGGGTAGCTGGGGGTGTAGTCCGCCGCGGCAGAGGTAGATCATTGCGGCCAGTGTTTGGGCGGAGTGGTGGCCGTAGCCGCGGGCGTTGACGAGCCTGGTGGTGGCGTTGAT
>NZ_JAKRFN010000009.1 GCF_022348085.1 Mycobacterium sp. PSTR-4-N
CCCGCGCCAAACGGCCCGCGGTGGCCAACGCGGCCATCGCCCGGGAGCTGGCCGGCTGGTGCTGGTCACTGGCCGTGCTCGAGGAGTAAATCCCCCACAACGTTCAGTAGCTGACGTCGATGCCGGGGTACTGGCGGGCACGCTGACGGTGACCCGCGAGAATGCTATGAGCAACCCCACCCTCGGGGCCACGCTCGTGAATAGACAGCGGTCCACCGTCACTCGAAACACCGTCCTGCGGTAACCAACCCGCGCATTTCAGACTGACAAGCCGTCGCCAAGACACGCGCGCCAGTCCCGACACTCGACACCCAGCACTGACCGACGAAGCGGCGGCCGCAACGACGGTTGAGGCCGCCGCTTCACCCTGCCCACTTGACACAACGCATTCCATATCAGCGTTCCTGGCTGCCGGCCGGCCCGAATCGCAGCCCTGGCTTCTCACTCACGCCGATGTGCCCCGCACCACACCTCTTGGTACAAAGTGCAAAATTTGTAACACTGTTCGCATGACGGAGTTGGCGCAGCAGACCGAACCCCTCGACGACGCGCTGCCCCTGGGCCCGGGCTCGCTGGTGTGGAAGTACTTCGGCGACAACCGGATGTATCTCATCGGCCCGCGTCCGGCGGTGCTGCAGAACATGCTCGCCGAGCTCGGGCAGGGCGTCTACGACCACTCGACGTTCTTCGCCGACACCGCCGAACGGCTGCGGCGCACCATTCCGCCGATCTTCAACACCGTCTACGGCTCCGACACCGACAACGCGGGGACCCAGGTTCGCGACTTCCATCACCACGTCAAAGGCGAACTGCCCGGTACCGACCGCCGCTACCACGCGCTCGACCCGGACACCTATTTCTGGGCGCACGCGACGTTCGTCGAGCAGATCTACTACTTCGTCGACACCTTCGTGAAACGTCTGAGCCCTGCCGAGCGCGAGCAGATCTGGCTGGAATCCAAGACCTGGTATCGCCGATACGGGGTCAGCGACCGGCCGATGCCCGCGACCTATGCCGATTTCGAACGCTACTGGGACACGATGATGGAGCGCGTGCTCATCGCGCACCCGTCGGCGAAGTACGGCGTCGGCTATGTCACCAAGGGGTTCCCCAAGCCCAAGGCCGTGCACCCGCTGGTGTGGCGGATCGTCGCACCGATCTTCAACCCGATCGCCGCCTTCCTGACCACCGGCGGACTCCCGCCCCGAGCCCGCGAGCTGCTCAACCTGCCCTGGTCCGAGCGTCAGGATCGGCGCTATCGACGATTCGCGGCCTTCTGGCGGTCACGGCCTGTCACCTGGACGTGGGACCATCTGCCGATGCGTGTGCGGATGACCGGATATGCGCTCAAGGGCTATGCCCGCGGCTGACGCGACGACACAGATCCTCGACGCCGCCGTGCTCGAGTTCGAGCGGCACGGCTACCGACGTGTCGCGCTCGACGACGTCGCCCGTCGCGCCGGGGTCAGCCGCACCACGATCTACCGGCGCTTCGTCAACAAGGACGAGCTCGTCGGCGCCGTGATCGAACGGGAGAACATCAGGCTGTTCGCGCACATCGCTTCCGAGCTGAAAAGCATTGCGCCGCAAGAGGACTACTATGTCGAGGCGTTCACGCTCTCGATCATGGAGTTCCGCAACCATCGGGTGCTGCACCGCATGGTCGGCGACGATCCCGGGCTGGCGCTCGAACTCGCCGGGCGGTATCACCGCGCCGCCGTCGCGCGGATGATCGACGCGCTGCAGCAGATCTTCCCGCCCGGCTTCGCCGAACGCATCGGCCCCGATGCCGTCGAGGACTTCGCCGACTGCATCCTGCGGTACGCCGAGATGGTGCTGCTACTGCCCAGCGCGCAGCCCGTCGAGACACCCGACGAGATCCGCGCGTTCGCGCGCCGCCACTTCCTGCCGAGCCTCCCCACAGTCCTGCGTGGCGCGCTGGCCTGAGCGCCGTCGACTGTTTCGTTGCTCACACTTTCGGGCAGTCCCATGGCCATGAGCGCCGACGACACCTCCACCGAACAGCGGTCCCCGGACGACACACCCGACGTCCAACTCGAGCACGTGACCGAGACCCCGGATCCCGACAATCAGGAACTCACCGAGAAGCCCGAGGTCACCGACGAGCACCGCGAGAAGGCCAAAGAAATGGCCGAGGCCTACAAAGAAGAGAACCTGCAGACCACCACGCTGCCGGGCAGCAGTGGCACCGTGTCGGGCACGTCGGTGACGGACTGGGTGGACGACGACGACAAGGGCAAGATCGAGACCAGTGCCGACATCGGCAACGTCGAGTACCGCAACACCGAAGAGTTCAAGAAGAAGCTCGACAGCTGACACCTCCGTCGCGACGCGGCGCGTTTGCCTAGGCTTGACGGTCGTGACCCCTCTGGCTCAGATCGCGCCCGCGTTCGTCGAGATGGCCCACTCGATCGTGTGGGCCTCGGTCGCCACCGTCGACGCGGACGGCAAACCGCGCACGCGCATCCTGCACCCGATCTGGGAGTGGGACGGCACCGATCTGTTCGGCTGGATCGCCACCGTCCCCAGCCCGGTGAAGCGGGCTCACCTGGCCGTCCATCCCGAGGTATCGGTCAGCTACTGGACCACGACGCATGACACCTGCAGCGCGGAGTGCCTCGTGGAGTGGTACACCGACGAGGAGACGCGCCGCGATGTCTGGCAGCGGTTCGCCACGGCACCGCAGCCCGTCGGCTATGACCCGGCGATCATCCCGTTCTGGGCCGACGGGCCCACCAGCGAGCAGTTCGCCGTTCTGCGGTTGGCGCCCTACCGCCTGCGGGTGATGCCCGGGTCCACGATGACCGCCGGCGCCGGCGAGGTGCTGACCTGGCGGTCCACGTGACGGTGCGCGACGATCGCACGGTCGACGTGCGGTCGCTGCCTCCGGTTCCGCGCAATCCGTTGCCGTTGCGTGACCTCGTCAAGCTGGTCCGGCGACTCGACACTGGGCAGGAGGTCATCCGCGACGCGGGCGGTCCCGTCACCCGAATCCAGCTGGGGCCCACCGGCGTCGTCCCGGCGATCGTCGCGGTGATGTCCCCGGCCGGAATGCGAGATGTGTTGGGCCGCAACGACGCCGCAACCGATCGGTGCATCATCCACGACGAGGTGCGCCAGATGGCAGGCGACAGCCTGTTCGTGCTGCCCAATGAACAGTGGCGTCCGCGCAAACGCGCGCTGCAGCCGGTGTTCACCAAGCTCAACGTGCGTACGTTCGGCGGCCACATGTCCGGCGCAGCGCAGGCATTCGTGGATCGCTGGCCGGCAGGCGGCGAGGTCGACCTGGACACCGAGTGCCGTCGCGTCGCGATGCAGTCGCTGGGCCGCTCGGTGCTCGGCGTCGACCTCAACGAACGCGGCGACACTATCGCCCGGTGCATGCACGTCGCGTCCTCGTACACCGCTGACCGCGCGTTGCGTCCGGTGCGGGCACCGCGGTGGCTGCCCACCCTGGCGCGGCGGCGCGCGCGCCGCGCCGTCGACGAGATGCGCCGCATCACCGACGAGATGGTCCAGGCGTGCCGGGCTGATTCGGACCGGGACGCGCCGCTGGTGCAGGCGCTGCTCCGGGCGACCGATCCGCAGACCGATCGCCCGCTCACCGACGAGGAGATCTCCAACGATCTGCTGATCTTCATGCTGGCCGGGCACGACACCACGGCGACGGCGTTGACCTACGCGCTGTGGATTCTCGGACGCCACCCCGACATCCAGGACCGGGTGGCCGCCGAGGCCGCAGCGATCGGTGACGGCGAGCTGACCCCGGCCGACGTGTCTCGCCTCGGCTACACCGTGCAGGTGCTGCACGAGGCGGTCCGGCTGTGTCCGCCGGCCGCGGGGGTGGCCCGCGTGGCCACCCGGGACATCGAGGTGACGGGCTATCGGGTGCCGGCGGGCAGCCTGGTGGCTCTCGGCTTGTACGCGCTGCACCATGATCCTGCCCTGTGGCCCGATCCGATGACGTTCGATCCGGACCGCTTCAGCCCGGAGAACGTTGCCGCCCGGGACCGTTGGCAGTTCCTGCCCTTCCTGGGCGGCTCGCGGCCGTGCATCGGCGAGCACTTCGCCCGCCTGGAGACGACGTTGGCGCTGGCCACGGTGGTCCGCGCGATGACCGTGGAGTCGCTCGACGACGACTTCGCCTGCGAGGTGCCGTTCACCACGGTGGCCAAAGGCCCGATCAGGGCACGGCTGACTCCGCGGCGATAGGCGCCCGCCGCCTCGCGTCGGGGTGTCGACCGCCCTCCGCGATCCACACCGACGTCAACCGTGTGATCGGGCAGATGATCAGCAGGGTGAGGGGCACCAGATACGACATGTTCACGCTCTCGTGCTGCCGATGCGTTCATCCGGGGTCATCGTCGTCGTACGTCCTTTCGCTCTCGCGTCGCCACCGATTGTGTTCGGCATACGGGCTCGTCGGGGCGTCCTTGACGCTTCCCTGACGGTCGGACGCGGAACTTTTGCGATGTCCTGACAGCGCGTCGACAGCCGTCGATTCGGCGCCGTAAAAAAGCGCGGCGGGGCCGTAAAGGTTCCGTCAGCGAGCCCGAACTCGATGACCGGCGGGGGTGGAATGTGACTGTGAACCCTGCTCACGCACCCGAAATGAGTGACTTCGTCGAGACCCTGCTCGTGATGGCGGTGCCGGTCGTCGTGATGGTGCTGTTGCGCTACCTGGTCCGACGTGACAATCGCCTGGCGGAGATGGAGTCACCAGGATCGCGCGTCAGTTCCGACGCAACAGCACCGCCTGCTCGAACGGCAGCGCTGCGAACAGCGGCCGCATCCACCCGGTCACCGTCGGTGCCGCCTCGGCCCTACTCACCACCTGCGGATCGGTGACCGTAAACGATCGGCCGTAGCGGCGCATCGTGCCGCAACCGGCCGCGGTCAGGTTCTTCAGCCAATCCCGGTCCGGGCCGTAGGTCAGCAGCACGGCGATCCCGTCGCGGGTCGGGAACACCGTCAAGGGCGTGCGGTACTGCCTGCCCGACGTGCGACCGACGTGGGTGAGAATCCCCATCGTCGGAGCCCAGCCGGCCCACAGCCGCTGAATCGGGTTGGTGACGTGGCGGTTGAACCGCGCCAGTCGTTGCGGCAACTGCATGTGACCATCATCGCCCCGGGGCCGACCACTACACCCTGTAGTTGACCGTTTTGACCCGGCTGGGACACTGGGTGCCATGAGCAGTACCGACGTCTCCGCGAAGCTCTTCGCCGATGCGGCCTCGGTCATCCCCGGTGGCGTGAACTCGCCGGTGCGTGCCTTCGCCGCTGTGGGCGGCACCCCACGGTTCATCACGTCGGCGCAGGGCTGCTGGCTGACCGACGCCGACGGCAACCGCTACGCCGACCTGGTGTGCTCGTGGGGCCCGATGATCCTGGGCCACGCGCATCCCGCCGTGGTCGAGGCCGTGCAGCGCGTCGCCGCCGACGGGCTGTCGTTCGGGGCGCCGACGCCCTCGGAGTCCGAGCTGGCCCGCGAGATCATCGACCGAGTCGCGCCCGTGGAGCGGCTGCGCCTGGTCAACTCGGGCACCGAGGCGACGATGAGCGCGATCCGGCTGGCGCGCGGATTCACCGGCCGGGCCAAGATCGTCAAGTTCTCCGGGTGCTATCACGGCCACAGCGATGCGCTGCTCGCCGACGCCGGCTCGGGGGTCGCGACGCTGGGTCTGCCGTCCTCACCGGGGGTGACGGGTGCGGCCGCCGCTGACACGGTCGTGCTGCCTTACAACAACGTCGCCGCGGTCGAGGACGTCTTCGCCCGGTTCGGCGACGAGATCGCTTGCGTGATCACCGAGGCGAGCCCCGGCAACATGGGCACCGTCCCGCCGCTGCCCGGCTTTAACGCCGCGCTGCGCCGCATCACCGCCGCGCATGGCGCGTTGCTGATTAGTGACGAGGTGATGACGGGATTCCGGGTCAGCCGGTCCGGCTGGTACGGCCTCGATCCGGTCGATGCCGACCTCTTCGCTTTCGGCAAGGTGATGAGCGGCGGGCTGCCTGCGGCGGCGTTCGGGGGCAGCGCCGAAGTCATGGGCCGACTCGCCCCGCTGGGCCCGGTCTATCAGGCCGGCACGCTGTCGGGAAATCCCGTCGCGATGGCGGCGGGGCTGGCCACGTTGCGGGCCGCCGACGATGCCGTGTACGCGACGCTGGACGCCAATGCCGACCGGCTGATCGGCCTCATCGGTGGCGCGTTGACCGAAGCCGGTGTCGCCCACCAGATTCCGCGCGCAGGCAACATGTTCAGCGTGTTCTTCGGCGACGCCGATCCGGTCACCGACTTCGCCTCGGCGAAGGCCACCGAGACGTGGCGGTTCCCGGCCTTCTTCCACGCGTTGCTCGACGCGGGTGTCTACCCGCCGCCCAGCGCTTTCGAATGCTGGTTCGTCTCCACGGCTCTCGATGACGACGCGTTCGCGCAGATCGAGAAGGCGCTGCCCGGTGCGGCGCGCGCCGCGGCTGCGGCGAGCCGCCCGTGATCAAGACTGTGGTGCACGTGATGCGGCACGGCGAGGTGCACAACCCGGAGAAGATCCTCTACGGCCGGCTACCCGACTACCACCTCTCTGAGCGGGGGCAGGCGCAGGCGCGGCGGGTCGCCGAGTGGCTCGCCGGCCGCGACATCACCCACGTGGTCGCGTCACCGCTGGAGCGGGCGCAGGAAACCGCCGCGCCGATCGCCGCGCACCACGGCCTGCCGGTCGGGACCGACGAGGAACTGATCGAGTCGGCCAACGTGTTCCAGGGCCAGAAGGTCTCTCCTGGCGACGGCGCGCTGCGCGATCCGCGCAACTGGTGGCATCTGCGCAACCCGCGCACCCCGTCGTGGGGGGAGCCGTACACCGAGATCGCCGAACGCATGATCCGGGCCGTGCGACGCGCCAGGGGTGCCGCCGCCGGTCACGAGGCCGTCTGCGTCAGCCATCAGCTACCGGTCGAGACGCTGCGCCGCGCGATGACCGACAAGGCGTTGCACCACTTCCCGACGCGGCGCATGTGCAACCTCGCCTCGGTCACGTCGTTCTATTTCCACGACGACGCCTGCGTGGGCTGGGGGTACGCGGAGCTGGCCGGGCAGTGACTCGTCTGGTTGCCCTGCTGATGGCGGCGGTCGTGCTCGCGGGATGCTCGACCGGCAGCGACGCCGTCGCCCAGGGGGGCAGCTTCGAATTCGTCGCTCCCGGCGGCAAGACGGACATCTTCTACGACCCGCCGGCCGAGCGCGGCACACCGGGTCCGGTGTCGGGCCCCGACCTGATGGACACCGGCAAGACGTTGTCGCTCAGCGACTTCACCGGCAAGGTGGTCGTGCTCAACGTGTGGGGTCAGTGGTGCGGGCCGTGCCGCACCGAGATCACCCAACTCGAACAGGTGTACCGGGCGACGAAAGACCGTGGCGTCGCGTTCCTCGGAATCGACGTGCGGGACAACAACATCGATGCGGCGCGTGACTTCATCGTCGACCGCGGTGTGACGTTCCCGTCCATCTACGACCCGGCGATGCGCACCCTGATCGCGTTCGGTGGGCGCTATCCGACCACGGTGATCCCGTCCACGGTGGTGCTCGACCGCCGGCACCGGGTCGCCGCGGTGTTCCTGCGGGAGTTGTTGGCCACCGACCTGCAGCCGGTCGTCGAACGGTTGGCGGACGAGAAGTGAACATCGCCGAGATCGCCTCCAGCGGACCGCTTCTGATCGCCGTCGGCATCAGTGTGCTGGCCGGTGTGGTGTCGTTCGCCTCGCCGTGTGTGGTGCCGCTGGTGCCGGGCTACGTGTCGTATCTGGCCGCCGTCGTCGGTGTCGAGGATTCGCCGGCCGCACCGGGGGCGTCGGTGACGATGCGCGGGGCGCGCCTGCGGGTCGCCGGCGCCGCGGCGTTGTTCGTGGCCGGTTTCACCGCGGTGTTCCTGCTCGGCACCGTCGCAGTGCTGGGGATGACGACGACGTTGATCACCAACGAGGTGCTGCTGCAACGTCTCGGCGGCGTGGTGACGATCCTGATGGGGCTCGTGTTCGTCGGGCTGGTGCCCGCGCTGCAGCGAGATACCCGGTTCACCCCGCGTCAGATCTCCACCCTCGGCGGCGCTCCGTTGCTCGGGGCGGTGTTCGCGCTGGGGTGGACGCCGTGCCTGGGGCCGACGCTGACCGGGGTGATCGCGGTGGCCTCGGCGACCGAGGGCAGCAATGTCGCTCGCGGCGTGGTGCTGGTGATCGCCTACTGCCTGGGCTTGGGAATCCCGTTCGTACTGCTGGCGTTCGGTTCCGCCCGTGCGGTCAGCGGCCTGGGCTGGCTGCGCCGCCACACCCGCGCCATCCAGATCTTCGGGGGCGTGCTGCTGATCCTGGTCGGCACCGCGCTGGTCACCGGCCTCTGGGGCGAGTTCGTGTCCTGGGTGCGCGATGCGTTCGTCAGCGACGTGAGGCTCCCGATCTGATGGTCACCTCCTCTGCGCGAGCAGACATGAACTCGAGCAATCGGGGCCCGCAGCGCTCGAGTTCGCGTCTGCTCGCCCTGATCCGGAACACCTGGCGGACGCTGACGTCGATGGGCACCGCGCTGGTGCTGCTGTTCCTGCTGGCGCTCGCCGCGATCCCGGGCGCACTGCTGCCGCAGCGCAGCCTCAACGAGAGCAAGGTCGCCGAGTACCTCGCCGAGCACCCGACGATCGGGCCCTGGCTGGACCGCGTGCAGGCCTTCGACGTGTTCTCCAGCTTCTGGTTCACCGCGATCTACGTGTTGCTGTTCGTATCGCTGGTCGGCTGTCTGACCCCCCGGCTGGCCGAACACGTACGCAGTCTGCGCGCCGACCCGGTCGCCGCACCGCGCAACCTGGGACGGCTGCCCAAGCACCACATCGCACAGGTCGACGGCGAGATCACTGCGGTGGCCGAGGCGATGGACCGGCAACTGTCCGGCTGGCGGCGGTTCACCCGCAGCGCGGGGAGCGCAACAGAGATCTCCGCGGAGAAGGGCTATCTGCGCGAGTTCGGCAACATCGTGTTCCACTTCTCGCTGCTGGGTCTGCTCGTCGCGGTCGCGGCCGGCAAGCTGTTCAGCTACGAGGGCAACGTCATCGTCGTCGCCGACGGTGGGCCCGGCTTCTGCTCGGCGTCGCCCGCAGCGTTCGACTCCTTCCGGGCGGGCAACACCGTCGACGGCACCTCGCTGTATCCGATGTGCGTGCGGGTCAACGACTTCCAGGCGAATTACCTCGACAACGGACAGGCCACGTCCTTCCAGGCCGACATCGACTACCAGGCCGGTGACGATCTGACGTCGGGCACCTGGCGGCCCTACCTGCTGAAGGTCAACGAGCCGTTGCGCGTCGGCGGTGACCGCGTCTACCTGCAGGGCCACGGCTACGCACCGACGTTCAGCGTGACGTTCCCCGACGGCCAGACCCGCACGCAGACACTCCAGTGGCGCCCCGAGGACCAGATCACCTTTCTGTCCTCGGGCGCGATGCGCTTCGACCCGCCGGGCGGGACGTATTCCGACGAGCGGGAGCGGCGCCGCAACCAGATCGCGATCCAGGGCCTGTTCGCCCCGACCGAGCAACTCGACGGCACGCTGCTGTCGTCGAAGTTCCCGGCGCTGAACGATCCCGCGGTCGCCATCGACATCTACAAGGGCGACACCGGACTGGACACCGGCCGTCCCCAGTCGCTGTTCTCACTGGATCCTCGGATGATCGACCAGGGCCGGTTGACCAAGGTCGCCCGCGTCAACCTGAGCAAGGGCCAGGACACGCGGCTGCCCGACGGCACGATCGTGCGCTTCGACGGCGCGGTGCCGTTCGTCAACCTGCAGGTCTCCCACGACCCCGCCCAGGTCTGGGTGCTGGTGTTCGCGATGACGATGATGGGCGGACTGATCGTGTCGCTGGTGGTGCGTCGTCGCCGCGTCTGGGTGCGTCTGACGTCGGGACCGCCGGGTACCGTGAACGTCGAGCTCGGCGGGCTGGCGCGCACCGACAATTCAGGGTGGGGCGACGAGTTCGAGCGCCTCACGGCGAAGTTGCTCTCGGCTGCCGGGGGCACCACACCGTCCAGGGAGAAGGAAACGGATCGGGCATGAACACCACCCACATCGATCTCGGGCTGGCCCGCTACTCCGACTGGGCGTTCACGTCGTCGATCGTCGTGCTCGTGGTGGCCCTGCTGCTGCTCGCCGTCGAGCTGGCCTACAGCCGTGGGCGCCGGGTCGAGCATCGCGATCTCGTGGCCGCCGGCTCGGTGGCCGGTGACGGACCCGGTCGGGTGTACGACGCGCCGCGGCGGCCGTTCGACGAGCGGATCGGGTCGGCCGGCCTGGCCATGGTGTACGTCGGCATCGGCCTGTTGCTGGCCTGCATCGTGCTGCGCGGACTGTCCACGGCGCGGGTGCCGTGGGGCAACATGTACGAGTTCATCAACCTGACCAGCTTCTGTGGTCTGGTGGCGGGTGCCGTGGTCCTGCGGAAACCGCAGTACCGGTCGCTGTGGGTGTTCGTGCTGGTGCCGGTACTGATCCTGCTGACGGTGTCGGGCAAATGGCTGTACTCACATGCCGCCCCCGTGATGCCGGCGCTGCAGTCCTACTGGCTGCCCATCCACGTCTCTGTCGTCAGCCTCGGCTCCGGGGTGTTCCTGGTGGCCGGGGTGGCGAGCATCCTGTTCCTGCTGAAGATGTCTGCGCTGGGAGATGCCGGCCGCACCGACACCATCGGCCGCATCGTGTCGCGGCTGCCCGACGCGCAGACACTCGACCGCATCGCCTACCGGACCACCATCTTCGCGTTCCCGATCTTCGGGTTCGGCGTGATCTTCGGCGCCATCTGGGCCGAGGAGGCGTGGGGCCGCTACTGGGGTTGGGACCCCAAGGAGACGGTGTCGTTCATCGCCTGGGTCGTCTACGCGGCGTACCTGCACGCCCGGTCGACGGCCGGCTGGCGCGACCGCAAGGCCGCCTGGATCAACGTGGTCGGCTTCGTCGCGATGGTCTTCAACCTGTTCTTCATCAACCTGGTGACGGTCGGACTGCACTCGTACGCCGGCGTCGGCTGAGACCGGGTGTAGGAATGATCGGGTGGTGACCGATACGCCGGGGAGCTTTCGCGCGCAACATCGATTCTCCGACCCGATGGCCGAGGTACCGGCGGAGTGGACGGCGCCGACGCCGCCGCGGGGCTTGCCGAGGGTGACCGTCGCCGACGCTGCCCCCCGACCCGGCTCCGACGTTCCCGATCCGCCGCCGTATCTGGATCTGTCGACGGTCGCGCTGCTGGGCAAGGCCCGCAAGGGGCCGTCGTCGGGATGGCGGAAGTGGCTGTACCGGGGTTCCGGTGGTCTCGTCGACGCGGGGGAGAGCCCGCGCGCCGTGCGGCACGACCAGCTGGTGGCGCAGGTCCAGACACCGCTGCGCAGCTGCTACCGGATCGCGATGCTGTCGCAGAAGGGCGGCGTGGGCAAGACGACGATCACCGCGACGCTCGGTGCGACGTTCGCGAGTACCCGTGGCGACCGGGTGGTCGCGGTGGACGCGAACCCCGACCGCGGCACGTTGAGCCAGAAGGTGCCGGTGGAAACCGCCGCGACAGTCCGGCACCTGTTGCGTGACATCGAGGGCATCGACTCCTACAGCGATGTGCGGCAGTACACGTCGCAGGGCGCCAGCCGGCTCGAGGTGCTGGCGTCGGAGAGTGATCCGGCGGTGTCGGAGGCGTTCAGCGCCGACGACTACGGGCGCACGCTCGACCTGCTCGAGCGGTTCTACAGCGTGGTGCTCACCGACTGCGGGACGGGCATGCTGCATTCGGCGATGTCAGCCGTGCTCGACAAGGCCGACGCGCTCGTGGTGATCAGTTCGGGCTCGGTGGACGGGGCGCGCAGCGCGTCGGCGACCCTGGACTGGCTCGACGCGCACGGGCGAGAAGACCTGGTGCGCACCTCGATTGCGGTCATCAACGGGGTGCGGCCGCGGTCGCGGCGCAGCGACAGGAAGGTCGACCTCGACAAGGTCGTCGACCACTTCACCCGACGCTGCCGAGCCGTCTGCCAGGTTCCGTTCGATCCGCATCTGGAAGAAGGCGCCGAAGTGGCCCTCGAGCGATTGCGCCCCGCGACCTCAGAAGCGCTGCTGGAGTTGGCTGCGACCGTCGCGCAAGGCTTTCCGGGCGCGCGGCAGTCGTCGCCGTCGCCGGCCTAGCCGATCAGGACCGCGGTTTGTCGTCGCGCGGGGTGATCCGGCGCAGGAAATCGGGATCGTCGTCGGGTCCGATGGTCCGCGTGCGCGGGCGCTGCGCAGACATCCGGGCCACCCGCCATCCGACGTAGACCAGTGCGGCCAGCACGAGAATCAGGAGCAAATAGGCCACTCGAAACCTCCTTCCTGTCAATATACGCGCCCTCGGTAGGCTCGGACCGTGACTGACGAACGGCCTCGATCCCGGCTGCTGCTCGACGTCGCGGCGTACGTGGTGGCCCGCCTCGTCCTCGTCGTGGTGGTCACCGCGGCCATCCTCGGCATCGGAGCACTGATCGGGCTACAGGACTTCCCCGTCGTGGTGGCACTGATGTTCGCGATCGTGATCGCACTCCCGCTGGGCATCTGGTTGTTCGCCCCGCTGCGGCGGCGGGCCACCGAGAGCATCGCCGCGTTCGACGAGCGCCGCCGCACCGAACGCGCGCAGCTACAGGCCCGGCTGCGGGGAGACGATCCGTCCGGCCCCGAGAAGGGCTGACCGGCCCCAGCAAACTTCAGCGGAATACTCACCGGAAGCGGTGGGTAACCCGCGTCACATGAGCGAGCACGATCTCATGACCGAACAGGGCGCCACCGGCGAGGGTGACGCGGGGGGTGCGGTAGCGCTGTACCAGCGCTGGATCAAAGAGCTGTGGGCCGGCAGGACCACCGCAGCCGAGTTGGTGTCCGACGATTTCGTGGGTCATTGGCCCACCCGTGACGTGCAGGGGCCCGACCAGCTGCAGGCGATCGTCGACGACACACGCAAGCGACTGCGCGAATTGATGTTCGTCATCGATGTCGGGCCGCTCGTCGACGGGGATCTCGTGGCGGCCCGGTGGATCAGTACGGGGGCCACTACCTCGGGTCCGGCACGCTTCACCGGCAACGACATCCTGCGGGTGGCCGACGGCAAGGTCGTCGAGTACTGGACCGGCACGGCCCCCGCTTAGCGGGGTGCGGCGTCGGTGAGCAGTCGCTGCAGCGCGTCGAGGGGATCGCCTTGGCCCGGGTCGAGACGACGTGTCTGCGGCGACTGCTCAGGGTTCGTTCCGCCGCTCGGCGCCGGCGGTGCGGCGGCTACCGCGGGCGGGGGCGGCGGGGGCGCAAGAGGTGCGACGGTCCCCAGGTTCTGGAGCTTGGCCGCGATTCGACCGGCGGCGTCCGCCCGCACCGCACGCCGATCCGCGTCCGGGTCGTCGTTGCCCGTGAAGCATCCCGGCGGGGCACCGTCGATGACGTCCAGGGCGGCCGCGTAGCGCTCGCGGGCGTCGTCGAGCCGCGCTTCCCACGCCGCGACGTCACCTTGGCGTTCCCGTACCAGTTCGAGGTTGACCCGCACCGGGCAGGAGCGGTCGAAGGCGCTGTGCGCCAACGACTCCGAGAACTCGGCGTCGGCGTCGGCGAGCCGGTCCTCGCGCACCGCCAGCGCGCCCGCGGCGAAATGTGCTGTCGCCGGTTCGATCACGCCGAATCTCTGCAGTACCGCGACGTCGTCGGAGAGCGCTCCGGTGGCGCCGGAGGCGAAGTCCTGCTGCGCCGATCGGCCTGCGACGACGACGGAGATCAGTATGCCGCCGATGACCAGCGCGAGAACGGCGGGCAGCGCCGACAGCAGCATGACGCGTCGCCGCCGCCGCAGCCGAGCGGGGCGGGGAGAGCCGGTCATGTCAGTACCTCGCGTGCCGTGGCGCGGGCGCGCCGTAGATCCCGCAGCGACCAGCCGATCTCGACGAGCAGCAGGGCCGACGCGACGAGCGTGAGCAGCCAGTAGAACTCGTCGCGCCGCTCACCGGCGATGCCGTCGGTCGGTGACGATTCGCTGGGCTGGTCCGTCGGTGGGAGCGGCTGGCCGGGGGACCGTGCCGACATTCCGACGCCGAGTTGGTCGGCGACCTCACGCAGCCGCTGCTCGCCGAGTGCGTCCGAGCCGTACCCGAACACCTGACCGCCGTCGATCCGTCCGACCTCGAACTGCCCTTGAGGGACGGTGGACTGCGGCGCCCCTGAGCCGAAGTAATAGACCAGGTTGTCAGAACCGGGGTACTGCTGAGCCGCGGAGATGAGCTGGTAGCGCAACACCGTGGCAGCGGCGGCAGCGTCGACCGCATCGACGTCGTCACCGGCCACGGGCTCGAGTCCGGCGACGACGGGACGAAGGCTCCAGGTGTCCGCGGACAGCGGCCAGTCGATGGCGGGCCGGTCGGCGAAGGAGATCAGCGCGAACCGGGCGTCGGGATGGGCGTCGATCACGGCCCGGATGTCGTCGCGGATGCCGGTCATCCGGGGCCGGCCGGCGAAGTCCGGGATGGCCGAATCGGGGGAGCGGTCCACGACGAGGTAGATGTTCTCGCCGCCTCGAGCGGACGACGGTGCGCGCACCTCGGAGCGCATGCCGCCCGCCGGGCGCGCTGCGGCCAGCAAGAGCAGGGCCACGGCGAGTGTCATCGCGCCCCAACGCAGCGGTGCCCACCCGCCGGACGTGATCGCGGGCCAGGCGGACAGCGCGCGCAGGAGCAGCAGCACCGCGGCGACCGCGGCCAAGACCAGGGGAGGCAGCACCGGGTCGAACGTCATCGCCGCACCGCCAGCAGGGAGACCCCGAGCAGTCCGGCCAGCGCGAGACCGGCCACGAGGACCACGGTGGGAGCGTCGCGTCGCTGGTCTGCGACACCGCGCCCCCCGGCGCTCATGGCGTCGAGCTCGCCGTCGAGGGTTGCCGCATCGAACCGGACGAACGTGCCGCCGCTGGATCGGGAGATGGCGGCCAGGTCGTCGGTTCGGCGTCCGGCTGTCGCGACGGCGTCGATCTGGATGCCGCCGCGGCGGGCCATGTCGATCACCTGCTGGTCGGTGAACAGCGACGGCCTGTCGTCACCGGGCGCCCGCAACGATCCCGGCCCCAGGTAGATCACGGAGCGGCGGGTGTCGCCGGGCGCGTCGAAGCCGGGAAATCCGGTCAGGCACAGCGACAGGACGTCGGCGACGGTCGGGGCGTAGTCGGTGTATTCGACCGCGCCGGTGAAGGATTCCAGGCGCGACCGATTGTCGGTGCGGCCCGCGTCGGCGTATTCGCCGAATCGTCCTGCGGCGAACTGGTAGTCGCGGGTCAGGGGCACGAGCCGGCGGTCAGCGGAGGTGAGCCCGATGCGCTGGGTGCCGTAGGTCAGTGCCTGGCGCGCGAAGTACCCGAGGAATTGTCCGGTCGCCGGATCGGTGGCGGGTTGACCGACGCAGAGCATGATGTCGTCGCGCGGTCCGGCCCCGGTGTCGACCGGCGCAGTCGGTCGCGCGGTGGCCCAGACCGCCGTTGCGAACAGGAGGATCAGCAGCGCGACGGCGATCGCCGTCGCCCGGGTCTGCCGCCGCACCACCGCGCGGTATTCCGGGAGCCGCGTCATACGGCTGGTGTGAGCCAGCGGTTCTCGTCGCTGCGCCGCGCGCGGGGTCGGGAGCGCCACCGCGGCCACGACGACCAGAGTCAGCACGACCGCCCCGATGACGGGCACGGTCCACCAGGTCAGCCCCATGAGCGGATCACGTCCTCGGTGTCGGCGCCGAGCTCGTCGACGTCGGCCGCCGGGTCGGCGCTGAACTGGGCGTCACCGAGCGCTTCGAGAATCGGGGCCGCCGCGGCGAGATCGCTTGCGGCGATGTCCTTGAGCTGCATGTACTGGGCGCGTCGGCCGGTGGCCTGATGCAAGAAACTACGCAGCGTCCGGCTCAGGGCGGCGCTGGCGGCGACGTCGGTGAGCTCGCCGGCCCGGTGGCGACGCAGGATCGTGCGGACGCGTCCTGCGAAGCGATGCCGCAGTAGACGTGCGTGGGCGTCTCGCACCAGGGGCATCGTGCGCAACCGCCCTGACGGCAGCGTCGAGACGAAAACGGCGGCGTACCAGAGGAGTACGACGAGGATCAAGCCCAGTCCGAGCCACAACCACCACAGGGAGTAGCCCGGCGGTCCACTGACGAAGCGCAGGAGATCATCCGGCACGGGATCGCACCCTCGTCAATTCGGCTACGCGAGAACGCAACTCGGCGCTGCTCACCACCCTCACATGGGGAATCGCGTGCTCGGCCAACATCTCGGCAAGGCGTTGCCGGCGCCGGTGTTCGGCCCGCTCGTAGGCTCCGACCACTCGGGGATCGGCAGCGGCGGTCGCGAGCACCGGTCGACCGTCGCCGACGTCGTAGCCGCCGTCACGACCCACCTCCGTCGGCGAACGGTCGGCGACCATCGCCCAGAGCACGTCGTGGCGGGCTGCCAGGCGGCCCACGACATCGCCGAGCCGGCCGTCCACCTCGGGTTCGTCGGAGACCACGACGATGAGCATCGGGTGTCGGTAATGCGTTGCCACATACTGTAATTGGCACGTGATGTCGCTTCCGGCGCGATCACTGCCGGCGTCGTGGAAGCGGTGCAGCATGCTCTCGATGTGGGTCTCACCGCGGCGCAGCCGGATGTTCACGCTGCCGCGCCGGTCTCCGAACACCATGCCGATCTCGTCGGATCGGCCCAGCGTGATCAGTCCGATCGCACCGACGATGAGCCCGGCGATGTCGCTTTTGGTCTCTCCGCTCGGGGTTCTCGCGGTCATGTCGCGACCGGTGTCGGCCACCACGAGCACCTTGTGGTGCTTTTCGGAGACGAAGCGTTTGATCAGCACGTCGCCGGAGCGCGCGGAGGCCTTCCAGTCGATGTCGCGGACGTCGTCGCCGGGAACGTAGGGCCGCAGTTCGTCGAACTCCAGGGTGCGGGTGTGCACCAGCGCGTGCCGACCCCCGTCGAGCATGCCGCGGGTGTCGCCGCCGATAAGCGACCGGACCCTGCCCAGGTACTTACCCACCGCCGCCCCGCTAGGGCACCCGCACCGCAGCCAGCGCCGCGTCGATGACCCGGCCGGGCGTCACGCCCGTACTGGCTGCCTCGAAGCTCAGGATCAACCGGTGCTGCAGGACGCGGTGCGCGAGATCGGCGATGTCGCCGGGCAAGACGTGGGTACGGCCCGACAGCAGCGCCAGCGCACGCGCCGCCGTGCACAGCGCGATGGTGGCGCGCGGGCTCGCGCCGTATTCGACGACGCGGGCGACGTGGGAGGGCAGGTACTTCTCGGCGTCGCGGGTGACGCCGACGAGGCGGCCGGCGTAGAGCATCAGATCCCGGCTGAGGTGCACCTCGCGTACGACGCGCTGGACGGTCCGGATGTCGTCGAGCGTCGCGACGGGGCGAGTGCGGTGCCCCCGGTCGTACAGCCCGGTGTCCCGCCGGATGAGCACCTCGACCTCTTCCTCAGGCGAGGGGTAGCTGACGATCTCCTTGATCAGGAACCTGTCGGTCTGCGCCTCCGACAGCGCGTAGGTGCCCTCCTGGTCGACGGGGTTCTGCGTGGCGATGACCAGGAACGGCTCCTCGATCGGATAGACGGTGCCCGCGATCGTGGTCTGGCGCTCTTCCATCGCCTCGAGCATCGCGCTCTGGGTCTTGGCGCTGGAGCGGTTGATCTCGTCGAGCAGCACCACGTTGGCGTGGACCGGTCCGAGTTGGGTGACGAACGATGTGGTCGACGCGTCGTAGACCTGGGTCCCGATGATGTCGCTGGGCAGCAGGTCGGGGGTGCACTGGATGCGGCGGAACTGTCCGTCGATGGATTCGGCGATCACCCGCGCGGCGGTGGTCTTGGCCAGACCCGGCACGCTCTCGAGCAGCACGTGGCCGCTGGTCAGCAACCCGATCAGCAGGGATTCTCGCAGGTGTTGCTGGCCCACCACCTTCGCCGAGAATGCCGTCGACAAGGCGGCGACGACCTGCTGCGCGGCGCGCGCGTCGTCGTCGAACGCTCGGGGTGCGGGGGCTGCGGTCATCCCGCGGTTAATACCACCGGGATCGGGCCGGCAAACGGGCGAGGCAGCGGGACGGGTCTTTATCCTGGTGGGCGTGGCCGAGGGAATCTCTGTCGCCGCGTCAGCCGAGGGCCAGCGCGGCGGCCACCGCCACCGACCAGACCAGCATCGTGAGGCCCGTGTCGCGCAGCACCGGGATCAGGTCCCGGCCACCCAGCCCGGCGCGCACGGGCCGGGTCGCGCGCACGGCCAGCGGTGTCGCCAGGTACCCGGCCCCGCACGCCGGCGTCGCCACGAAGCACAGCACCAGCGTGAGAAGCACCCAGACCATGAGCAGCCCCTGATACAGCACCCGGGTCCGCGCATCGCCCAGCCGGACCGCCAGCGTGATCTTGCCGGTCTGTGCGTCGGTCGGGATGTCGCGCAGGTTGTTCGCCACCAACACGGCGGAGGACAGGCAGCCCATCGCGACGGCGCACAACACGCCCACCCCGTCGATGCGCAGCGCCTGGGTGAACTGGGTGCCCAGCACGGCGACCAGCCCGAAGAACACGAACACCGCGATCTCGCCGAAACCCAGGTATCCGTAGGGCTTGGAGCCGCCGGTGTAGAGCCAGGCGCCGGCGATGCAGAAGGCTCCGACGGCGATCAGCCACGGTGCGGAGAACCACGCGAGCACCAGCCCGGCGACCGCGCCGACGGCCAGGCTCACCACCGCGGCCGTGAGGACGGCGCGGGGCGCCGCGAGCTTCGAACCGACCAGTCGCAGCGGCCCCGCCCGCACGTCGTCGGTGCCTCGGATGCCGTCGGAGTAGTCGTTGGCGTAGTTGACCCCGACGATCATCCCGACCGCAACGAGCAGCGCCAGCAACGCTTTCCACCACGACGCCGCATCGAGCCACGCCGCGGCGCCGGTGCCGGCGATCACGGGTGCGACGGCGTTGGGCAGCGTGCGTGGACGTGCCCCTTCCACCCACTGGCCGAATGTCGCCACGAGGTCAGTCTTGCAGGTGCCTGCCGTGGCAGACTGAGCGCATGGACGACCGGCTCAGCAAGGGCGAGATCAGCAAGGACATGGTGCAGGAGATCGTCGGTGCGGGTGCCACGGCAGTCGGTGAGGTCGCCTCGATCATCACGACTGCGGTGCGTGATGTCGCGAACGCGATCGGTGGTTTCGCCACGGACGTCTTCGAGATCCGTGACGGCGCCCGCCGCGCCGCGGAGCAGCACGTCGACGGGGAGTGATCCTCACCGCTCGGGCCGTGGGCCGGGACTGCCGACACCCCAGTTCGTCGATCTCGTCGTGGCACGCGCGTAGCGGTCCTGCACGGGCGGGGACACTCGTACGCTGCCCCAATCGATCTCGGGGTGACCGACGACTCGGCTCGGAATCTCGCCGAGCGACGCGAACTCGCTGAGCCCGGCGAAGGTGCCGCCGATCGCGGGGTTGCGATCGTCGGTGAGCCACGGCCGCGGTGACTCGATCACCGTGCGCGGCGTCTGGGCCACGCCGCCGGAGACCACGGCGTTGTTGTGCACGCACGGGAACAGGAAGGCTTGTGGCCAGCTGATCAGCACCGGGCCGTTGGCCGCCAAGAAGGTGGACAGCGGAACCGTCGAGCGCAACCGCGGACCGGTGAAGGCCAACCATCCCCGCTCGTCGGTGCGGCCGTCGGTGGCGCGGATGCGGACCCGATCCGAACCTGCGGGCACCTCGGCGGCATCGACGCCGATCGAACGCCACAGCGGCTTGTCGGGCGTCTCGTCGGCTGCGGGCCGATCGACCGGAACGCGCGCACCGGTCGGTGCGACACCCGAGCCGCCCGCGGAGCCGAACTCCAGGCGCAGCGCGTTGCCATCGGTGGTTCGGCCCGACACCGACAGTGCCAGACCGGAGTCGTCGGCGAGCGGGGGCAGCGTGAACCACGGGGTGGTGACGTCGGCGGTGGCGCCCGGGCCGGTCGTCCAGCTGCCCCAGAGGTACTGCGACGTGCCCGAGCCAGGGGCGTCCGGCGGTGGTGCGCCCGGGTAGAAGCCCGCGCCGATGGCGAAACCCGAGTCCGAACTGTCGGATTCGGCGGCGGTGAGAACTTCGCCGTCGGGCAGGACCTCGATATCGTCGGCCAGCCCGCACACGCGGGTGGACGCGATGCGGTGCAGGTTCGCCAGCGCCAGAGAGCCTTCGGGTCGCCGGACCGGCGCCGCGGCGAACGATGCGACGAGCACGGTCAGCACTGTGCCGAACGCGACCAGGGTCAGCACGGCCGGGCCGAGGGCCAGTAGCGGCGCCGGCGTGCTCCGGCGGAGACTGAGCATCGCGAGGGTCCCCGCCGCGAGCAGCCCGATCCACAGCACGGGGTTGTCGAGCGGCACATCGGCGGGCCGGATCGGGCTCGACGCCCACGGCAGGTCGTACAGGTTCGGCAACCACCACGCGTTCGGTCCCGCGAAGGCCAGCGCGACGGTCGCGGCCAGCAGCACCGATCCGACGACGCCGACGACGACCTCGCGCCGGCCCGCAATACGGGACCGGCACGCCAGCGCCACGATCGCGACCGTCACGAACGCCGCGACCACGCCGGCGCCCGCGCCGAAGTGGTAGGACCACTTCGACGGCACCACGGCGAACAACGCGAGCATCACCACCAGGACGGCCGCGAGTCGTCGCATCGCCGCGGCCGTGCGGTCACGGCGGCGCAGTGCCAGCAGCGTCGCCACCGGCAGCAGCGCGACACCGACCAGGATCGGCATCCGCTTGGCGAAGCTGCCCTGCTGGTCGGCCTGCAGGAGATAGCGGTACCGCGTCGGCTCCTCATACCACGGCAGCGACGGCCCGAAGAAGGCGTGCCAATCGGTCGCGGTGACCAGCGCGTCCCAGGTCTGGTCGGCGAAGATCACGGTGAGTCCTACGGCGCCGACGGCGCCCACCAGCGCGGCGACGGTCAGTCGCGAATGAGGTCCGTGCCGCGCCGCCGCGCGCAGCCGGCCCGCGAAGACCAGGACCGGGGCGAGCACGAGCACCCCCGTCGGGCTGATCGGCACGGTCAGCGCACAGACGAGTGCCAGCCAGCCCAGCGAGCTCGGGGTGCGTGCGCGCCAGGCGAGCGCCAGCGCGGCAGTCACCCCCAGGGCGACGAAGGACTCCGGTCGCGTGCCGAGGTTGAACGGCAGCCATGCGCACAGCAGGGCCAGCGCTGCGAGGATGCGGACCCGGGCCGTCGCGGCGATGGTCGGCAGCGCCGCGGCGAGCACGCCCCGGCTGAGCACGAACCAGGTCGCCGTCGCGAGCACGGTGCTGGGCAGCCGCAGCCACAGGGGAGCGATGCTGACCTCGGTCAGCGGGGCCAGCAGTTGCTGGCTGAAGGCGAACGGCACCTCGGCGGCATCCCACCACCGGTAGTAGTTCCCCGGGTTGCCGGTCATCGCGGCATGGCGGGCGATCATGGTCGCCCACCCGTCGTCGACGGCGAGCGGGCCGATCACCGCCCAGCCACAGAACGTTGCGATCATCGCTGCGTCGATCAGCCACAGCCGGGACCACCTGCTCGGGAGCGGCAACGGGGCGCCTCGACCGGAGCGCAACAGAACCAACGCCGCGCCAGCGGCGAGCAACTGCACGGTCAGCAGCGCCGCCTTGATCGCCGTCGGCGTCGTCGTGAACGGAGCCGCGATGACCGCTGTCAAGGAAAGACCCTCGGCTGCGGCGGGATCGAGGTCGGTGTGCATGCCGAACACTCGAGGCACCGGCTGGCCGGCGAGGCGGGTGACTCGGCCGTCGGCCTGGGTGATCGAGACCCCCGCGGGGCCGGCCTGGAAACGGACCGCGCAGTCGGTCCGACCGGGCAGGGGCACGCGCACCTCGACATCGCCCGTCCGCAGCGTCGCGCCGTCCGCGCCGTCAGTGATCGACAATCCACCGGTTCCGGTGTCCAGCACGCTGACCGCGGTCGGCGACACGGTGCGTAACGCCGCACACGGCACCGTCGCCGTCAGCTGCTGGGGCCGGTAGGGCACTACGAGTGCGGCGCTCGAGAGGGTCGGCTGCCCGGGGGCGGGCCAGCTGATGGTCGTCGTATCGGTGAACACGGGCGCGAACGGCAGCGCCAGCCCACTCAGGACACCGACGAGTCCGATCAGCGCAGCGATCCAGGTCCGAGGGCTCCGCTGTCGGTGTCGCATGGCTGTCGGCCAGCCTGCCGAGCCCGGGGCGGTTTTCCCCGCACTCAGGCCGAGACGTCACGCCACCGTCACCGTCGCAGCGGCAATCGCATGCACCACAATGGTCTCCAGTGTTCGACAGACGTGAGGAGCAAGTGAGTGCTGGGAGTCATCGGCGGCAGCGGGTTCTACTCGTTCTTCGGTCCCGACGCGCGGACGGTGAATCTCGACACGCCCTACGGTGCACCGAGCGCGGCGATCACCATCGGGACGGTGGGACAGCACGAGGTCGCGTTCCTGCCCCGGCACGGCGTCGACCACGAATTCTCTCCGCACACCGTGCCGTACCGCGCCAACATGTGGGCGTTGCGTGCGCTGGGGGTGCGCCGCATCTTCGGCCCGTGCGCCGTCGGCAGTCTCGACCCGGCGCTCGGTCCCGGCGCGATGGTGGTGCCCGACCAGCTCGTCGACCGGACGTCCGGCCGTGCGGACACCTACTTCGACTCCGGCGGCATCCACGTCGGCTTCGCCGATCCGTACTGCCCAACGCTGCGTGAGGCGGTCACCGGACTGCCCGACGTCGTCGACGGCGGCACGATGGTGGTGATCCAGGGCCCGCGCTTTTCCACCAGGGCGGAGAGCCAGTGGTTCGCCGGACAGGGCTTCCATCTGGTCAACATGACCGGCTACCCGGAGGCAGTGCTCGCGCGTGAGCTGGAAATGTGTTATGCAGCAATAGCTTTGATCACCGACCTCGACGCGGGCATCGAGTCGGGGGGTGGCGTGACGGCGGTCGACGTGTTCGCCGAGTTCGAACGCAACCTCGTGCCGTTCAAACAGCTCGTGCACGAGGCGATCGCCAACGTCGACTCCGAGCGCACGTGCACCCACTGCCTGCCGCACGCCGGCGTCACGCTGCCGTTCGAGCTGCCGTGAGGGTGCTGCTGACCGGTGCTGCCGGCTTCATCGGTTCCCGCATCCGGGCCCAGCTCGGCGATGCCGGGCACGACGTCGTCGCGGTCGACGCGATGCTGCCCGCCGCCCACGGGGAGGGTGCCGAACTCCCCGCCGGGGTCACACACGTCGACGTCCGAGACGCGGCGGCCGTTGCGCGCGTGCTGGACGGCGTCGACGTGGTCTGTCATCAGGCGGCGGTCGTCGGGGCCGGGGTGAACGCTGCCGACGCGCCCAAGTACGCGTCGCACAACGACCTGGGCACCGCGGTGCTAGTGGCGGAGATGTTCGCTGCCGGCTGCCGACGTCTGGTGCTGGCGTCGTCGATGGTGGTCTACGGCCAGGGGCGCTTCGTCTGCCCCGAGCACGGCGACGTCGAACCGCAGCCGCGTCGACGCGAGGATCTCGACGCGGGCATGTTCGATCACCTCTGCCCCGTCGGCGGTGAGCGGGTGGACTGGGCGCTGGTCGACGAGGACGCCGCGCTGCGGCCGCGCAGCCTGTACGCGGCGAGCAAGGTGGCGCAGGAGCACTACGCGCTGGCCTGGACCGAGTCGACGGGTGGTTCGGTCGTCGCGTTGCGCTACCACAACGTCTACGGGCCGGGTATGCCGCGCGACACCCCGTACTCCGGCGTCGCCGCGATCTTCCGGTCGTCTCTCGAAAAGGGCGGCGTGCCAAGGGTTTTCGAGGACGGCGGGCAGATGAGGGACTTCGTCCACGTCGACGATGTGGCGGCGGCCAACGTCGCGGCCGTCGAGGCGGATGCACAGGGCTTCGACGCGTTCAACGTGTGCTCGGGGCGCCCGATCTCGATCCTGGACGTGGCGACTGAACTGTGCGCTGCGCGAGGTGACGTGACCCCGGTCGTGACCGGGCAATACCGCAGCGGCGACGTGCGACACATCGTCGCCTCTCCTGCCAAGGCGGCGGAGGTGCTCGGCTTCCGCGCGGCGGTCGACCCGGCCGATGGCCTGGCCGAGTTCGCCACGGCGCCGCTGCGGGGCCTTCCCTCTTGACACCTTCCTTTGCTCTTCGCGCAAGCGCTCATCGGCCGTCAAGCGATACTGGGGCCCATGAGCTCAGCGCTGTGCGACCAGTTCGGTATCGACTTTCCCCTCTTTGCGTTCAGCCACTGCCGGGATGTGGTGGCCGCCGTGACCAACGCCGGCGGGTTCGGCGTGCTGGGCGCGACGGCGTACAGCCCGTCGCAGCTGGATCGCGAGCTGGCGTGGATCGACGACGCGGTGGGCGGCAAGCCCTACGGCGTGGACCTGATCGTGCCGGCGAAGTTCGAGGGCAAGGGGGAGAAGCTCTCGCGCGCCGACCTCGCCTCCCGGATCCCCCAGAGCTACCGCGAGCTGGTCGACGATCTGCTGCGCGCGCACGACATCGAGCCCGAGCCGGAGCGGCGGCTGGGCGGTTCGTCGCTGTCGGGCAACACCGGTCCGGAGCTTCTCGACGTGGCGCTGACGCACCCGGTGAAGCTGATCGCCAACGCACTCGGCGTACCGCCGGACTACATGATTGAGGCGGGCAAGGAGCGGGGCATCCCGGTCGCTGCGCTGGTGGGCGCCAAGGAGCACGCGGTCAAGCAGGTCGCCGCGGGCGTGGATCTGATCGTCGCGCAGGGCACCGAGGCGGGCGGCCACTGCGGCGAGGTGAGCACGCTGGTCGTCGTGCCTGAAGTGATCGAGGCCGTCGACGGCGCGGTGCCTGTGTTGGCGGCCGGCGGCATCGTGACCGGACGGCAGATGGCCGGCATGGTGGCGATGGGCGCGGCCGGGGCGTGGACCGGTTCGGTGTGGCTGACCACCGAGGAGGCCGAGACGGCGCCGCACACGGTCGCCAAGATGCTGGCCGCATCCTCCCGCGACACCGTGCGATCGGCGGGCCGTACGGGCAAGCCCTCGCGGCAGCTGAAGTCCGAGTGGACCGACGCGTGGCTGCCGAGCGCGCAGGGCCATCAGCCGCTGCCGTTGCCGTTGCAGTCGATGCTGTGCGAGCCGGTGATCCGCCGCATCGACGTGCTCGCCGCGCAGGGGCACGAGGGTGCCCAGGCGCTGGCCACCTACTTCGTCGGCCAGGGCGTCGGGCTCATGAACAAGGTGAAGCCGGCCCGCGAGGTCGTGCGCGAGTTCATCGAGGACTACCTGGCTGCCGCGGAGCGCCTCAGCACCTCACTGCCCGGCTGACCCACCCGCGACAGTGCTTTCTCGGTAGCCGCGCAGCAATCGCCGCTACCGCCACGGCACTCTCGCGGAAGCCCTCTCAGTCGACGGCCAGCGGCAGCCGCACCTCGAAGCGGGCGCCCGTCGGAAGGTTGTGCGCCGACAGCGTGCCGCGGTGTGCCTGCACCAGCCCGGCCGCGATCGCCAGACCCAGCCCGGAGCCGCTC
Organism: Mycobacterium sp. PSTR-4-N; assembly: GCF_022348085.1. Taxonomy (GTDB): domain Bacteria; phylum Actinomycetota; class Actinomycetes; order Mycobacteriales; family Mycobacteriaceae; genus Mycobacterium. Next base: position 25,611 of record NZ_JAKRFN010000009.1, read on the forward strand.
GGGAGCGAGGAGTCGGCGCGGGGCACCCGGCTGTTCGAGCCGCGGTAGGCGACGTCGAACACCCGCGGCAGGTCGGCCTCGTCGATGCCCACGCCGGTGTCGTCGACGCGCGCCCACGCGCTGTTCTCGTCGGCGCCCAGCGCCAGCTCGACCCTGCCGCCTTCGGGCGTGTGCGCGATCGCGTTGGCCACCAGATTGGACAGCACCCGCACCAGCGCCCGGTCGCTGCCGACCACCCGCACCGGCTCCTCGGGCAGGTTCGCCTCGAGCTGCACGCCCGCGCGTTCGGCGGCGATGCGGTGCGCCGCCAGGACGTCGTCGACGACCTCGTCGAGGGCCACCTTGTCGAACGACGGCGACAGTGCCCCGGCGTTGATCTTCGACATCTCGAACAGGTCGTCGACCATCTCGGACAGGCGCACCGATTCGTGCTCGATGTGCTTGGCGTGCACCCGCACCTCGTCGTCGGGGACCACGCCGTCGGCGATGGCCTCGGACACGGCGCGGATGCCGGCCAGCGGCGTGCGCAGATCATGACTGACGAATGCGACGAGCCGGCGCCGCGAATGCTCGGCGGCGCGTTCGGAGTCGCGGATCTCGGCTTCCCAGACCGTCCGCCTAGCCTGGTAGCGGCCCAGCATCACGGCGGCGGGGATCGTCACCACCGAGACGATGACCAGCACCACCGCCGTCCGCTCGAAGGTCTCGGTGATCATGAATCCGCTGGCGCCGATCACCCCGGCCAGCGTGGCGAGCAGTGGGATCAGGACGAGCATCACCATGCTGACGGCCAACGACCACGTCCGCGCCAGCCGGATCATCACCCCGCCGACCAGGACCACCGGCACCGAACATGCCAACGCCCAGCCGACGATCTCCCAGAATTCAGTCGTCGGCATCCGGGCTTCCGGCGCTCGGCTCGTCAGAACCCTCGGAGGCCCACATGTACCCGCGGCCCCACACCGTCTGCACCCGATGGCGGTCGCCGAGCTTGGATCGCAGCCGCTTGACGTGCACGGTGACCGTGGACAGGTCACCGAAGTCCCAGTGCCACACCTGCTTGAGCAGGTCCTCGCGGGTGAACACGGTGTCGGTGTGGGTGAGGAAGAACAGCAGTAGGTCGAACTCCCGGTTGGTGAGGCTCACGGGTTTGCCCGCCGAGCTGACGGTGCGCGCAGCGGTCGACACGGTCAGCTCTCCGGCCCGCAGCTCCATGGGCAGCACGCCGGGGGCAGCCGGGGCGCGGCGCAGCACCGAGCGCACCCGCAGCGCGAGCTCACGCGGACTGAAGGGCTTGGTCAGATAGTCGTCGGCGCCCGCCTCGAGCCCGGCGATGCGATCGTCTTCTTCGCCGAGAGCGGTCAGCAGGATCACCGGCACGGCGTATCCGCCCCGTTTGCGCAGGTTGCGGCACAGCGAGAGGCCATCCGGCCCGGGCATCATCACGTCGAGAACGGCCACGTCGATGCGCTGGGAGCCCAGGAGACGCAGCGCTTCGGTGCCGTCGTGCGCGGTGGACACGTCGAGTCCGTCGCGTTCCAGGTATCGGCGCACGACATCGCGGACGACGTCATCGTCGTCGGCGATCAGCACACGGGTCACCCCCCGAGGTTAGCTGGACGCGGCCACTACCTGCACCTATGTCACGCATTCGTCAGGCTTGCCGCTCGCGCCCACCGCCCTGCTGGCCTAGCGTTGCGAGCTATGCCCGACAGTCCGGTCACGGTGGTGCTCCCGTGCCTCAATGAGGCCGAGTCTCTGCCGGGGGTGTTGGCGGCGATCCCGGCGGGGTACCGCGCTCTGGTGGTGGACAACAACAGCACCGACGCGACGGCGCTGGTGGCCCGGCGATGCGGTGCCACCGTGGTTGCCGAGACGACGCCCGGGTACGGGGCTGCCGTGCATGCGGGGGTGGAGGCGGCCGAGACGCCGATCGTGGCGGTGCTCGACGGCGACGGTTCGCTGGACCCGCTGAATCTGCCCACCCTCGTCGACGACGTCGAGCGGGGCGCCGACATGGCCATCGGCCGGCGCCGCGCCACCCCCGGGTTGACGTGGCCCTGGCATGCGCGCCTCGGCACCGCGGCGGTCTGCTGGCGGCTGCGCCGCCGCTACGGCCTGCCGGTGCACGACATCGCGCCGATGCGGGTGGCCCGCCGCGACGCGCTGCTCGGCCTCGGGGTCACCGATCGCCGCTCCGGCTATCCGCTCGAGCTGTTGGTGAAGGCGGCGCAGGCGGGGTGGACCGTCGTCGAACGCGACGTCGCCTACGGCCCCCGCACCGGCGGCACCTCGAAGGTGAGCGGCTCGATGAGGGGCAGTGCCGTTGCAGCACTCGACTTCATGAAGGTGATCCGGTGACGGGCACCTGTCTGCTGGTGGTGGCCAAGGCTCCGGTGCCGGGCCTGGCGAAGACGCGGTTGGCGGCCACGGTCGGTGACGCGACGGCCGCCGATATCGCCGCGGCCGCCCTGTTGGACACTCTGGACGCGGTGGCGGGCACCTCTGCCGATGCGCGCGTGGTCGCGATGACCGGCGATCTCGCCGCCGCCGCCCGCTCCGCGGAGATCCGGGACCGGCTCGGCGATTTCGTCGTGGTCCCCCAGCGCGGGGAACACTTCGCCGATCGGCTGGCCAATGCCCACGTCGACGCCGTCGCTGCGACCGGGACGACCGCGGTGGTGCAGATCGGCATGGACACCCCCCAGGTGAGCCCGGATCTGTTGGCCGAGTGCGTCGACGGGTTGCGCGACGACGACGCCGTGTTGGGGATGGCCCGCGACGGCGGGTGGTGGGTGCTCGGCGTGCGCGTCGCCGCGGCCGCGGACTGTCTGCGGGAGGTGCCGATGTCGGCACCCGACACGGGTGCCGTAACGCTGGCCGCGCTGCGGGACACCGGGTTGTCCGTGGGGCTGGTCACCGAACTCGCCGACGTCGACACGATCGACGACGTCGAAGCGGTGCGCAGCGCCTGTCCGGCGGGCTCGCGATTCGCCCGGATCACAGCGACGGTGGAGGCCTGATGTTCGGACAGCTCTACGACCGAGCCCTGACCGGGGAACGATGTTGGGTACGCCGCGACGACGGCCGGGTGAGCCGGTTGCCGGTGCACAACTGGTTGGGCGGCAGGCACGCCGACGATCGGTTCGACACCGCGGTCGTCGACATGTGCGAGGGCCCGACGATCGACTTGGGTTGCGGCCCTGGCCGTCTGGTGTCGTATCTGGTGCAGCGCGGCGTCCCTGCGCTCGGGGTCGATCTCTCACCCACCGCCGTGCGGCTGGCGCGCAGCAGTGGAGCGCCCGCGCTGCATCGCGATCTGTTCGAGCCGTTGCCGGGGACGGGCCGCTGGCAGACCGTGCTGCTGGCCGACGGCAACATCGGGCTCGGCGGCGACCCGGCGAGGGTGCTGCGCCGGGCCGCTGAGCTGCTGCGCAGCGGCGGTCGCTGTCTGGCCGAGTTCGATTCCGCGGCAATAGGAATCGATGTCGGTTGGGTGCGGTTGGAGTCATCGAGCACCATCGGGCCGTGGTTCAAGTGGGCGTCGGTGGGTATCGACAGCATGCCCGCGCTGGCCGCAGAGGTGGGTCTCGCGGTCGCAGGCATCCGGCACATCGGCACGAGGGTGATCGCCACCCTCGCCGCAGCGTGACGCGCTTCTCGACGCTGCGCGGCACCCCGATCACCGCCCGGGTCGGGCTGGCACTCGGTGTCGCCGTGGGGATCTGCTTTCTGACCGGGCTGATCAGCCACCTCATCCAGCACCCGCAGCCCTGGTTCTGGTGGCCCACCCGACCGGTGTGGCTCTACCGCCTCACTCAGGGTCTGCACGTCGCCAGCGGCATCGCGGCGATTCCCCTGCTCGTGGTCAAGCTGTGGTCGGTGTGGCCGAAACTGTTCGAACGGCCGTTGCTCGGCGGCCCGGTCCGCGCGCTGGAACGGCTCTCCATCCTCGTCCTGGTCGCGTCGATCATCTTCCAGCTGAGCACCGGTCTGCTCAACACCGCGCAGTGGTATGTCTTCGGATTCTTCTTCACCACAGCGCATTACGCGGTCGCCTGGGTCGCGGTCGGCGCGGTCGTGGTGCACATCGGGGTCAAGCTGCCGGTGATCCGGCGTGCGCTCGGCGAACCTCTCGACGACGTGGCAGTGGGCGGCCCCGGGCCGTCCCGGCGCACAGTGTTGCTCGGCACCTGGCTGGCGGTCGCGACAGCCACCGTGGTCACGGTGGGGCAGACGGTCCCGCTGCTGCGCCGGGTCTCGGTGCTGGCGCCGCGTTCGGGTCAGGGGCCACAGGGTGTTCCGGTGAACCGTTCGGCGATCGCGGCCGGCGTGATCGCCGCTGCCAGCTCGCCGAGCTTCCGGCTGACCGTCGTCAACGGCGCCCGCAGCCGCGAGTTCAGCGTCGCCGAACTCGCCGCTCTGCCGCAGAGCACGCACCGGCTGCCGATTGCATGCGTGGAAGGGTGGAGCGTCGACGCGCAGTGGTCCGGGGTGGTGCTCGCCCAGTTGCTCGCCGCGGTCGGCGCGTCCCCGGACTCCGATGTCCGGATGATCTCGCTCGAAGGCCCGGGGCCGTACTCCCGAACCGTGCTGCCCGCCCGGCACGCCCGCGACGACATGACCTTGATCGCGCTGCGGGTGAACGGCGAGACGCTCGATCTGGACCACGGGTACCCGTGCCGGTTGATCGCGCCCTCGAGACCCGGTGTGCTGCAGACCAAGTGGCTGACCCGGATCGAGGTGGTGCCGTGAGGGTCGTGCGAACGGTGCTGGTGGCCGCGGGCCTCGCGCTCGCGGGTTACGGTGCGCTGCTACTCGTCGACTTCTCGACGGCGGTGTTGATCCGCATCGCGATCTGGGCGGCGGCGGGCGTCGTCCTGCACGACTTCGTGTTCGCTCCGCTGTGCGCCGCACTGGGTTTCGCGGGGCGGCGCCTGATCCCGGCCCGGTGGCGCGCCCCGGCGGGGATCGCCGCGCTGTGCAGCGTGGTGCTGGCACTGCTGGCGGTGCCGGTGTACGACAAACCGGGTATGCGGCCGGACAACATGACGGTGCTCGACCGTGACTACGTGACCGGGTTCTGGGTCGCGCTGGCGGTCGTGTGGGTGTTGGTGCCGCTGTCGGTTCTCGCGCGGCGGCTGCTACCAGTTAGTCAGGATGAAGTGGTTGATCGCCAACGCCCCGATGACGTTGAGCGCCAACCACCAACGGTGTGACCGCCGCGGCAGCAGAGCCGCCGAGGCCACCAGCCACACCATGAACGGCAGCCAGATGCGCTCGGTCTCGGCCTTGCTCAATCGGGACAGATCGGCGGCCACGATGGCCAGCAGGGCACCGAGCACCACCAGGTGCAGCCCGCTGCGACGGCGCAGGGCAGCGAGATCGAACACCCGGGCCAGGCCGGCCACGCTGCCGAGGCCGATTGCGCACACCACCGCGGCAAGGTTGCCCCACCCCCAGTAGGCGAACGGCCGGTCGTTGGCGATGCCCTGCCAATATCGCTCCTGCACGAGGTGGTAGCCGTCGAGCCACCAGAATCCGGCGGCCGCGAAGATCGCCACCACCAGCAGCGCGGCCAGCACCGCGGGCACCAGCGCGGTCAGCAGCGACCGCCGAGTGCGCGCGGTGGTCAGCACCGCGACCGCAGGCAGCGCCATCAACCCCAGGCCGTAGTTGCAGAAGATGCCCCAGCCGAGCAGCAGCCCGGCGCCCGCCGCCGCGACGAGGGGCCACCGCGCCGTCCCGGTGACCGCGAGGGCGAGCAAGGCGATGCCCCAGGCGGCGACCCCGGCGAAGTAGCCGTCGGCCGACACCGCGATCCAGATCGCCGTCGGCGCCACCGCGACGAACGGGGCCGCCCGGCGCGCGGTGTCCTCGTCGCTCAGCGCGCGCGCGGCGACGACGATCGCGGCGGCGGCGCTCGAGCCGGCCAGCAGGCACAGCAGTCCAGCCCACCCTCCGCCACCGAGTCCGATGCGATCCAGCCACACGAAGGTCAGCAGCGCACCCGGGGGATGCCCGGACACGTGGGTGATCCAGGAGTCGGGCTGGTAGTCCAGGATCCGGCCGGCGAAGGTGCGGACCGCTTCGCCGACGTCGTCGATCGTCGGCACCTGGCGCAGGTATTCGTGGCGGGCGGTCAGCCGTCCCGCGAAACCGCGCTGCCAGCCGTCCACCATGGCGAGGCTGAAGGCCCACGCACAGGATGTCGCCCACGCCGCCCACGGCACCGCGCGCCAGGGCAGCCGCGCGGCGAGCGCGGGGCCCCACAGCACCGCGGCCAACCCGATCGCGATCGCCGGGACGGTGCCCGGGCCCACGTGGGCGTTCCACCATCCGAAGATGGGTGCGGTGTCGGCGAAGTCGTGGAACCGATCCGGACCCGCGTTGAGCAGCGGGGTCACCACGGGCAGGTGCAGGCGTGGCACGACGAAGGCCGCCGCCACCAGGATCACGGCGCCGGTGACGGCCACTGCTTCTCTGCGAGACACGGACATCCCCGACAGCCTAGGGACCGCGACCCCGTCGCAGGTCTGACAGGTCGGTGACGGCCGTTTCACCGCGCCGGACGCGGGGGTACCGGAACATTTCGCTCGTGTGCTCACACCTGGTGGTGTGTGCGGGATTACATCGAGTCGGCATTCGGATCGGACGCGGGGCGACGACTGAAGACCTGTAGGAACACCGACACATCACCGTAGGAGGACCGTCATGACCACCCCCACCACCACCACCACCGTTGCCAAGGCCGGCTCCGGCCCGCTGGTGACCACGCAGGGCAGCACCACCATCGCCGATGTCGTGGTGTCCAAGATCGCTGGTCTGGCCGCGCGCGAAGTCCACGGCGTGCACGACCTCGGCGGCAACGCCAGCCGCGCCGTCGGCGCCCTGCGTGACCGCATCCCCGGCGCCTCGACCAACTACTCGCAGGGCGTCTCCGTCGAGGTGGGTGAGAAGCAGGCCGCAGTCGACCTCGACATCGTCGCCGAGTACGGCGTCTCGATCTCCGACGTGGCAGCGGGTATCCGCCGTAACGTCATCGCAGCGCTGGAGCGCATGACGGGCCTGGAGGTCGTCGAGGTCAACATCACCGTCCACGACATCCACGTGCCCGACGAGGGTGGTGACGACACCGAGGACCGGTCGGGCCGGGTCGAGTGACGGACCACGGCAGCGACGTACGGCAGAGGAGAGAGACGATGACCACAGCGACAGTCGGCATGCTGGCCGGGGTGCTTCTCGGAGTGGCCGCCGCGGCCGGTGGATTCACCGGCTTCCTCATCGCGTTCGTTCTCGGCGCGATCGGGTACGTGATCGGGGGCCAGCGCGACGGCGAGTTCGACGTCACGAGCTGGCTGCAGGGCCGGGGCCGTGGCTGAGGAAGGCACCGCCGTCGTCGACGAGGCGGCTGCGGTCACCGATCCCGGTGACCGCGGCAGCCTCCGGGTCCGCGACCGCGCGATCGAGCACCTGGTGGAGGCTGCCGTGCTCACCACCCCCGGAGTGCGGCGGCACGGCCGAGCGTTGACCAACCTGGTCGGCCACGACCTGCCGCGTGTCGACGCCGTCGTCGCAGCCGACCACGTCCGCACCGCGGTCGAGATCGCCGCTGAATGGGGCCGGCCCCTGGCCGCGCTGTCGGCGGACGCACGTGACCGCGTCACGACCGCCCTGCGCGACCACGCCGGGCTGGCCGTGGACGGCGTGACAGTGCACGTCGCGGCGATCATTCCGCCCAGTACTGAGAGGAAACTGTCATGACCACGGTGGACGAGACTGTCGGAACCGAAGCGCCGGAACGTTTGTCCGTGCGTTCGGCGCCGGTTCCGGTGGCGGCGGCCGGGGCGAGCAAGGTCGCGGTGGTGCTGGCGATCCTGCTGGCCGCACTCGGTGTGGTCGCTGTGCGCGACGCCGCCGTCGGGCTGGGCTGGGCCTCTGGCTCGACGTGGCTTCCTGCTGCTGCCGCCGTGGACGGTGTCGAACCCGCCGGCTGGATGGCGGTCGCCGGCGTCGCGGTGCTGCTTTGCGGTCTGGTGTTGACCGCGACCGCCCTGGCGCCGCGTCGGCGCACGGCGGTGGCCGTCGCCGCGCAGACACCGATGTACCTGACCGTCGACGGCGTCGCGGCACTGGCGAGTGCTGCGGCTCGCGACGTCGCCGGGGTCGTCGACGCGCGCGCCTCGGCGTCGCGCCGTCGCGTCGTCGTGCGCTGTCGCGTCACCCGCGATGACGCCGACGCGATGCGCCGTAGCATCACCGACGCGGTGACGCGCAGACTGGCCGTGCTGCAGAGCCCGCCACGCATCGTCGTCCGCACCCGAACGGAGGAGGTCCGATGACCCGCGCCGCTGTCGCGTTCGACCGCGTCGTGACCCTGCTGACCGGCATCGCCATGGTGGCGCTCGGGCTGGCTGCTGTCGCCTGGACCCGAGGGGACCTCGGCGCCGGGCGAGCCCTGACGACGCCGCTGGCCGGCTGGACGTCGGCGCCGTGGTGGCCGTGGGCGCTCGGCGGTGCCGGGGTCGTGCTGGTCCTGGCGGCGCTGCGCTGGCTCGCCGCGCATCGCTGGCCGGCCAAGGCAGCCCGGGTCGATGTGAGCGGTGACGCCACCGCGACCGCCGACGCGACCTCGGTGGCCTCCGCTGCCGCTGAGGTGTTGGCTGCCGATCCGGCCGTCATCAAGGCCTCCGGAAGCGCCACGCGCGACCACGGGCGCCCCACCGTGACGCTCACCGTGCGGGTTCCCGCCCGGTCCGGTCTGTCCGCCGCCATCACTGCTGCAGACGACACCGCCCGCACGGCAGTGGCGATGCTCGGCGGCAGTGTCGCGATCCGCACCGTTCTGCGCGTCGACGCCAAGGCCGGAACCGTCGTGCGATGACGGCTGGCGAGCAGACGAGCGCCGTCCTCGAGCCGGGTGTGACGTGCTGGCGCAGTGAACGCGCCGGCACGTTCAGCCGGCTCGTCGACGGTGCGGACTACCTCTATTACGTCAAAGAGGCGATGCTCAACGCGCGCCGCCGGATCATGCTGATCGGCTGGGATCTGGACGCGCGCACGGCATTCGAGCCGACCGGTTCGACGCTGAGCGGGCCCGACACCCTCGGGTTGTTCCTGACCTGGCTGGTGTGGCGGCGCCCTGAGCTCGAGGTGTATCTGCTCAAGTCGAACCTGAACCTGCTGCCCGCACTCGACCAGTTCTGGTTCGGTCTCACGCCTGTCTCGCTGGTCAATCGATTCACGTTGCCCCGCATGCATTTCGCGGTCGACGGGGCCCGGCCCACCGGCGCCGTGCACCACCAGAAGATCGTCGTGATCGACGACGCGGTGGCGTTCTGCGGCGGCATCGACCTGACGCTCGGCCGCTGGGACCGGCGTGATCATGCCCGGCACGACCGCGGCCGGTCGTCGGCAGGACACACCTACGGACCTCGTCACGAAGTGGCGGCTGTGGTCGACGACGCCGCCGCGCTGGCGCTGGCCGAGGAGGCCCGGCGGCGTTGGTGCGACGCGACAGGAACCGACCTCCAACCGGTGACCCCGGTGGGGCCGACGTGGCCGCGCGGGTTACGCCCCGACGTGCGCGACGTGGACGTCGCGATCGCCCGCACCCTTCCTTCCTTCGGGTCGCGCGCAGAGGTGCGCGAGGTCGAAGCGCTCAACCTCGCCGCGATCGCCAGCGCCCGCTCCGTGATCTATCTGGAGAACCAGTATCTCGCCTCGCGGCGCCTGGCTGACGCACTCGCGGCCCGGTTGCGCGAACCCGACGGCCCGGAGGTCGTGATCGTCCTGCCCCGCAGCTCGGAGAGCCGCCTCGAGCAGGAGTCGATGGACAGCGCGCGCGAGCGGCTGCTGCGAATGCTCTGGAAAGCCGATCAGCACAACCGATTCGGTGTCTACTGGCCCGTGACCACCGGAGGAATGCCGGTCTATGTGCACTCCAAGGTGATGGTGATCGACGACCGCCTGCTGCGGATCGGCTCGTCGAATCTGAACAACCGATCGCTGGGCTTCGACAGCGAGTGCGATGTGGCCATCGAGGCCGGCGAGCGCACCGACGTGGCCCATGAAATCCTGCTCACGCGAGACGATCTCGTCGCAGAACACCTCGGCGTCTCCGTCAGTGACTTCCGCCGGGAGTTGGAGCGCCGCGGTTCCTTCCTGGCCGCGGTCAACGCCCTGCGCGGCACCGGTCGTTCACTGCGAACGTTCACCCGCTACATGGTGTCGAGGGAAGCCGGACCCCTCGGCGAGAACGACCTGATGGACCCCGATCATGTGCCGCCCTCCCTTCTAGAGGGACTGGCCAGCATGGTGACCGGGCTGGTGTTGTGGCCGGTGGCCCGCGTCTATCCGAACATCGTGTCGCACATCACCTCCTGGGCACGTACGGGATCCGCCGACGCAGACGACCAAGTGATGTCAGCGCCCAGAGGGGGCGCTCATCACGAGAAAGGGTGAAACGACATGGGTTTCATCGACAAGGCCAAGAACGCCGCTGAGGATGCCGTGGGCAAGGCCAAGGAAGTGGTCGGCGACGTCACGGGCAACGACGACCTGAAGGCCGAAGGTCAGAAGGATCAGGGCGTCTCGGGCGCCAAGAAGGTCGGCGAGAACATCAAGGACAAGCTCAGCTAGTCGCCGGCGGTGAATCGGCGGATGAGTTCGCGTCTGTCGATCTTGCCGATACCGCGCCGCGGCAGCTCGGCGACGACGTGCACCTCCCGGGGTGCCGCCGTCGCCGGAAGCTCCGCGGCGACATGCGAACGCAATTCGGGCAGCGTGATCGTCGCCCCGTCCGTCACGACGACGGCCGCGACGACACGCTGCCCCAGTCTTTGGTCGGCCACCCCGAACACCGCGCACTCCGCCACCGCGGGGTGGCTGGCCACCGCCGCCTCCACGATCCCCGGCAGCACGGTCAGCCCGCCGGTGCTGATCGCATCGTCGACGCGACCCAGGACCCGCAGAACCCCCGAGTCATCCAAAGCGCCAATGTCATCCGTGCGGAACCACCCCGGTTCGACGAACGGGTCCGGTGTGATCGGGTTGCGGTAGCCCAGCGCCACCGTCTCGCCGCCCAGAGAGATGCGGCCGGACCCGTCGAGGGCCACCTGCACCCCGGTCAGCGGCATGCCGTCGTAGACGCACCCACCCGCGGTCTCGCTCATGCCGTAGGTTCGGATCACCGGAACGCCTGCGGCAGCGGCTTTCTCGGCCACCGCCGCGGGCATCGGACCGCCGCCGATCAGGACCGCATCCAACGAGGCCAGCGCATCGGCGGCCGCTGGGTCGTCCAGTGCTTTCGTCAACTGGGCAGCGACCAGTGACGCGTAGCGCCGGCCCGTACCCATCACCGAGACGGCCAGGGCCAGGTCGGCCGGCGGCGCATTGGCCGGGATCGCGACCGGCGTGGTGCCGGCCACGACGCTGCGGACGAGCACCTGGAATCCCGCCACGTGATAAGCGGGCAGGGCCAACAACCATTTCCCCGGCCCGCCGAGCCTCTCGTGCGTGGCGTGCGCACTGGCCAGCAGCGCCGAGGTGCTCAGCAGTGCGCCCTTGGGAGTCCCGGTCGTGCCCGATGTCGACAGCACCGCCGCCACCGCATCGGCGATCGCGTCCCCGGCGCGCAGTGCGCGGGCCAGCATCGCCGACTGGCCCGGATCCTCGGCCGGTACCGGAAGCAGACTGGCCCGGTCCTGCAGCGCCGCTTCGACGTCGGGCAGCGCAGCCAACGCCGCGACGCCGGCGGCCACGGGAAGCGGGCGCAGGGTGGCTATGGCGTGTCCTCACTGTCGCGCGGATCATCGAGCGGCCAGCCCTGCGCGGCGAGCCGTTCGCGCACCCGCTCGACGTCGTCGGGGGACGGCAAATCGTCGGTGATCTGGGTGATCAGGACGCCGATGTCGACGGTGTCGATGCCGGGCGGGTCAGAGGGAGAGGAACCGTCGGTCAGGGCGGCCACGACTGCTTTGACCTCGTCGTCGGTCAGCCGGCGGCGCAGGAGCGCCAGCAGCGGGATGCGATCAGGGCCGGGCACCCCTTCGGGATAGCCGGCCGCGACCCACGCCACGATCCTTGCCAGGAATTTGGTCAACGTCTCATCTCCCGTGCAGACGTCGGGGCGAGGTGCCCTCGGCAGCTCGATAGTAGCCGCGGGCCGGTCCGGAGGGTGTTCGGCGGCGCGGGGACACAACGGTTGCCGGCGCCAAGATGAACAGCAGATGAACACCTGGCCCGCTTTGGAAAAAGTGCCATGTGGCACCTCGGTTGGGGGCCTGTGTCGATTAGTCAAAAACGATTGCGGGCCAGCAGAATCATCACCATGAGCGGAGAGCTGATCATCCTCGTGCTGTTGATTGCCACGGCGCTGGCATTCGACTTCACGAACGGGTTCCACGACACGGGGAACGCGATGGCGACGTCCATCGCGACCGGTGCGCTCAAGCCCAAGACGGCGGTGATCCTGGCCGGCATGCTCAACCTCGTCGGTGCGTTCCTGTCGGTCGAGGTCGCGATCACGGTCACCACGTCGGTGCTCAAGATCCAGGACAGCAAGACCGGTTCGCTGGTGGCGGGGATCGACGCCTCCACGGGGTTGACGATCATCTTCGCCGGCCTCATCGGCGGCATCCTGTGGAACCTGCTCACCTGGCTGTTCGGCATCCCGTCGAGCTCGTCGCACGCGCTTTTCGGCGGGCTCATCGGCGCCGGCCTCGCCGCGCTCGGCACCTCCGGGGTCAACTGGAGTGGTGTGATCAGCAAGGTCGTCATCCCCGCTCTGGCGGCGCCGTTCATCGCCGGGCTGGTCGCCGCATGCGGCACCTGGCTCGTCTACCGCCTCACCCGCAGCGTCCTGAAGAAGCGCCGTGAAGAGGGATTCCGCTGGGGCCAGATCGCCACCGCTTCGCTCGTCGCTCTCGCGCACGGCACCAACGACGCGCAGAAGACGATGGGCGTGATCGCCCTCGCGTTGATCACCACCGGCCACCTCACCGGCAACGTGAAGGAGGACGGTCTGCCGTTCTGGATCATCGCGTCCTGCGCCCTGGCCATCGGACTGGGCACCTACATCGGCGGTTGGCGCGTGATCCGCACCCTGGGCAAGGGCCTGGTCGAGATCGAGGCCCCGCAGGGCCTGGCCGCCGAGGCGTCGTCGGCCGCGATCATCCTGTCCTCCAGCGCCGCGGGCATGGCGCTGTCCACCACCCACGTCGCGACCGGCTCCATCCTGGGCAGCGGTGTCGGCAAGCCCGGCGCGCAGGTGCGCTGGGCCGTCGCCGGCCGGATGGCCACCGCATGGGTGATCACGCTGCCCGCCGCAGGTATCGTCGGCGCGCTCTCGTTCTGGCTCTCGCACATGGTCGAGAAGGTGACCGGTAACGCGCTGGCCGGTGACGGTCTGATCTTCGTCGTCCTGGTGGCCCTCTCGGGCTACATGTACTGGCGGGCCCAGCAGCAGAAGGTCAACCACCACAACGTCAACGCCGACTGGGACGAGGCCACCAACTCGGTGGTCCCCGCCGACGCGCGCGCCCTCACCCAGGCCGCCGACAAGGCCACAGACAAGCCCGCTGCCTCGGTCTAACCGGGTAACGAGACAAGGAACGTACATGTCCTATCTGGAAGCGATCCTCAAGGTGCTCGCCGTGGGCCTCGTCCTCGGTGCCGGCCTCCCCGCGCTGTTCGCCGTCGGGCTGGTCGCCTACTCCCGCGGAGCCGGCGGCGCCGAGGCGGACGGAACGGTCGACGCCCCCAACCCGGCGCTCAAGGCACTCGGTCTGTTGCTGTTCGCCGTCGTCGCCGTCGTGATCGTGATCGGCATCCTGTACATCACCAAGGGCACCATCAACCACCACTTCGGGTTCAACCCCGTCCCCTTCCTTCCCTGAAAGTGAGCTGATCACGATGCCCGAGAACAGTTTCAGCAACATCCTGACCTGGCTGCACGACGGCTATCCGCAGGGTGTGCCGCAGAAGGACTACTTTCCGTTGCTGGCGCTGCTCTCGCGCACGCTGACCGAGGAAGAGGTCGTGAAGGCGGCTCAGACCGTCCTCAAGGGGTCCGACTCCGACGAGGTCACCGAGCAGGAGATCCGTGCGGCCATTCACGTGGTCACCGACAAAGAACCCAACCCGGAGGAGATGCACCAGGTCGCATCCCGCCTGGCATCGGTCGGCTGGCCGTTGGCGGCGCCGGCGCGCTAGCCGCGGGTGTCGCGACGCAGCGGGTGCTCGTCGGGCACTTCGACGACGATCAGCAGTACCCCGTCCGGGTCGTGGACGTGCATCTCGAGCAACCCCCACGGCTCCTGCCGCGCTTCGCGAGCAATCTGAATCCCGCGCTGACGCAACGCCTCCTGGGTCGCGGCCAGGTCACGGACCTGCAGCCACAGCGCCCCGGGGAACGGCGGTGCCCCCGCGGTCGGCGCCCCGTGCCCGGCGATCTCGATCAGAGACTGGCCGGCGTGGAACACGGTGCCCCCGGGATACTCGCGGGCGATCGCCAACTCGAGGCCGTCGCGGTAGAACGCCAGCGAGCGGTCGTAATCCGCGGGCCGCAACAGCACCCGGCTGGCCAGGATCTCCATGGCCCGTGTCTATCACGTCAGCCGACGGGCCGGCTCTCGCCTCGCCAATAGGGTTCTCGCACAGTTCGTTTCAGGATCTTGCCGCTCGGGTTGCGGGGTAGCGCATCGATGAAGTCGACGCTCTTGGGCAGCTTGAAGCCCGCGAGATGCCCGCGCGCGAAGTCGATGAGGGCGTGCTCGCTCGGGTGTGCTCCCGCCGCGGGCACCACGACGGCTTTGACCGCCTCTCCCCACCGATTGTCGGGCACCCCGATCACGGCGACGTCGGCCACGTCGGGATGGGTCATCAGCACGTTCTCCACCTCGGCGGGGTACACGTTCTCCCCGCCGGTGACGATCATGTCCTTGATGCGGTCGTGCAGGTACAGCCGCCCTCGGGCGTCGAGGTAGCCGGCGTCGCCGGTCCGTAGCCAGCCGTCGGGGGTCAGTGTCGCCGCGGTGGCCTCCGGGTTCTGCCAGTACCCCAGCATGTTCTGCCGCGACTTCGTCCACACCTCACCAACGGCACCGGTCGGCACGTCCAGCCCGTCGGGGTCGGTGATGCGCACCTGCACCCACGGATACGGTGTGCCGCAGGAGCGCATCGTCTCGGCGCTCAACTCGGACGCCGCCAGCTGAGTGATCGAGCCGGTGGTCTCGGTCATCCCGTACACCTGGGCGAACACTGCGCCGAACCGCTCCACCCCGCGCCGCAGCACATCGTCGCTGATGGGGGACGCGCCGAACACCACGATCCGCAGGCTCGACACGTCGGCCGTCGCGATGCCCGGGGTGTCGAGCAGCATCCGCACCACCGCCGGCACCACCAGCATGTTCGTGACGCGATGGGTGTCGATCGCGTCGAGGATCGCCACCGGGTCGACGTCGCGCAGCACCACGGTCCGCGCGCCGTGCCACAGCCCGGCGAACGCCCAGCCGGAGCCGGCCATGTGGAACAGCGGCATCACGGCCATGCTGACCGCGCCGGGGTCCAGCAGCCACGGGCCCGCCACGCCGCGGGTCTTGCAGACGTAGTTGGCGTTGGAGAGCATCGCGCCCTTCGGCCGGCCCGTCGTCCCCGAGGTGTACATCAGCAGGACGAGGTCGTCGGGGCCGGTGACCACGCCGGGATCGGTGGCGGGGTGGGCGTGCAGCCAGTCGTCGAAGGCCGGCCAGCGGGGGTGGGCGCCGATCGCGATGACGTGCCGGCTCAGGTGTGCCTCGATGGCCTCGACGTGGGCGAAGAAGTCGGCGCCGACGACGACGGCGGTGGCTTCGCAGTCGGCGAGGACGTGCGCCATCTCCGCCGGTGCGAGCCGCCAGTTCACCGGCACACCGACGGCCCCCAGCTTGGCGAGCCCGAACATCACCTCGAAGAACTCGGCGCCGTTGCGGTCGATGAAGGCGACCCGGTCACCGCGGCCCACACCCATGGCGGCGAACGCCTGGGCCACCTGGTTGGAGCGGGCGTCGAGCTCGCCGTAGGTGATGGTGCGGTCGTCGACGCCCAGCGCCGGGGCGTCGGGACGCTGCCGGGCGTGCCCCCGAACGACGTCCGCCAGGCCCGCGAACGTCACTGCCGCGGCTGCATGCGCTGACGCTTCATGATCGTGTCGACCGCGGCGGGGGCGATGCTGTTGATCGCGTGCGCGGTGACGGCGATGCGGGGGGCGATGCTGACGGGGCGATGCCGCGCGGCGGTGACGATCCAGCCTGCCGCCTCGCTCGCCGAGAGGCCGGGCAGCCCGTCGTAGGCGCGCGTCGGGGCGATCATCGGAGTCTTCACCAGTGGATAGAACAGCGTCGTGGCGCGTACGCCCCGGTCACCCCACTCCGTTTCGATGATCCTGCTGATCGACGACAGCGCCGCTTTTGAGGCGTTGTACGCCCCGAACAGCGGCGGCGACTCGGTCTTCACGCCCCAGGTCGAGACGTTGATGATGTGCCCATCTCCCTGCTCGAGCATGCCGGGCGCCAGGCCGCGGATCAGCCGCATCGGGCCGTAGTAATTGAGCGTCATCGTGCGTTCGACGTCGTGCCACCGCTCCAGGGACTCCTCCAACGGCCGGCGGATCGAGCGCCCGGCGTTGTTCACCAGGATGTCGACGCCGCCGAACTCGGCGTCGACGGTGTCGACCAGCGCGTCGATCGCGTCGAGGTCGGACAGATCGCAGGCGTGGGCGCGCGCGCTGCCCCCGGCGACGGTGATGCGGGTGACCAGCTCGTCGAGGAGCTCCTGCCTGCGGGCCACCGCGATCACCGTCGCGCCGCGGCGGGCCAGCTTCTCAGCCGCGGCCTCTCCGATGCCCGATGAGGCGCCGGTCAACAGGATGCGCTTGCCGGCCAGGTCGACGATCTCCCGGTCGGGCCGATACTGCAGCAAGGTGGGGATCAGCGGCGGCCGCATGCTCGTCAACACGACCTGCTCGGCGAGCCGCCGCAGCGGATTGCGTGCCATGGGGATCTCCTGCTGTCAGAAGTAGCGGGGGAACGGGGTCCAGTCGGGGTCGCGCTTCTCCAGGAACGCATCACGCCCCTCGACGGCCTCGTCGGTCATGTACGCCAGCCGGGTCGCTTCCCCGGCGAAGAGCTGCTGGCCCACCAGCCCGTCCTCGGGAAGATTGAAGGCATACTTCAGCATCCGGATCGCCTGCGGTGACTTCCCGTTGATCTCCGAGGCCCACTGCAGCGCAGCGGTTTCCAGCTCAGCGTGGTCCACGACCTCGTTGACCGCGCCCATCGCGTGCATCTGCTCGGCGGTGTAGGGCCGGCCGAGAAAGAAGATCTCGCGGGCGAACTTCTGCCCGACCTGGCTGGCCAGATACGCCGATCCGTACCCGGCGTCGAACGAGCCGACATCGGCGTCGGTCTGCTTGAACCGGGCGTGCTCGCGCGAGGCCAGCGTCAGGTCGCACACCACGTGCAGCGAATGGCCGCCGCCGGCGGCCCAGCCGTTGACCAGACAGATCACCGGCTTCGGCATGAACCGGATCAGGCGCTGCACCTCGAGGATGTGCAGCCGGCCGGCGCGCGCCGGGTCGACGGTCTCGGCGGTGTCGCCCGAGGCGTACTGATAGCCCGAGCGGCCGCGGATGCGTTGGTCACCGCCCGAGCAGAACGCCCAGCCGCCGTCCTTGGGCGACGGGCCGTTCCCGGTCAGCAGCACGGTCCCGACGTCGGAGCTCATCCGGGCGTGGTCGAGGGCGCGATACAACTCGTCGACGGTGTGCGGGCGGAACGCGTTGCGCACCTCCGGCCGGTCGAATGCGACGCGCACGGTCGGCTGGCTGACGTGCCGGTGGTAGGTGATGTCGGTCAGGTCGTCGAAGCCGGCGACCGGCTGCCACAGACTGGAATCGAACGGGTTGCTCACCCGTCAGACGGTATCGAACCGGAAGACCGCGCAGCGCCCGGCCAGCGCCTCGAACTCATCAGGGTTGGGGCCGGTGACCAATCCGGCGTTGCGCATGAAGCTCACCCCGGTCGGCACCAGCACGGGGAACTGCCGCAGCAGCGGACGGGCTTCCTCGGCGGACAGCTCGACCATCCGGACATGTTCGCGGGTCTTCCCCTGCGTGAGCACCGCCTCGGGGTTGGCTCGCGCATTGCGCACCCAGTCGGCCCCGGGGAATCCGCCGACGACGTAACGGCGGCCGTCCACCTCGAACGGCGTGATCGGCGTCGACCGGGGCTGGCCGGACGTGCGGCCCGTCACCGTGAGCACCATCGGCCCGTCTCGAATGATCCCGATCCGCGTCGCCGCCATCAGGACCTTGTTCATCGGCTTGAGCCACCACGGCGGACGGGGATTCGCAGGCTTGGGATTCGCCATGGTGTTCGACGCTACAGCGGGATTCCGTGTGCCCACAGCGCCGCGACCAGACCGTCGCGCCGATCCTGGGTGGGCAGCGGGTCGACGAGCGCGAACCGGCAGCCCAGGGCGCGGGCACCTCCGTCTGCCTCGTCGCTGTCGCCGACCATCAGGGCCCGCTCGGCGGGCACCCCGAGCTGCTCCAGGGCGGCGCTGAAAATCGCCGGGTCCGGCTTGGTCGCGCCCACTTCGAACGACAGCACGAAGACGTCGACATCGTCGGCGACACCGAGCGCGTCGAAGGCTGGCCGGATGTCGAAGGCGATGTTGGACACCACCGCGGTCTTGATGCCTCGCTCCGTGAGCCCGGCCAGGACGGTCGCGGTGTCGGGGTAGGGCGTCCAGTAGGCAGGGTCGATCACCTTGGCGTACAAGGCTTCCGCGTGGTGGCGAGCCAGCCCGGATTCGCGCAGGACGTGCAGGTACGCCTCGCGATGTAGATGCGGCGCGAGGTCCCGGTTGACCCACGCGTCGAGCGCCTCGGGGGTCATCGACACCGTGCGCCCGGTGGGTGCGGTCAGTCGGTGCACCAGCTCGGCCTGGACATGCGCGTCCACGACCCTGTCGTCCTCGAGGGTCATGCCCTCGAACCAGCTGTCGTCTTCCTCGAGCCGGAACAGGGTGCCGGAGAAGTCGAACAGCACTGCATCCACGTCGGTCACGGAGTCGGCCACGTCGACCATCGTGCCAGGTGTGAAACCGAGGTTTTGCGGCTAACTAAGCGGTATGCGCACCCAGGAGTGGTCTCTGCAGCAGATCGTGGTCGTGGTGCCGGCCCACAACGAGATCGATCAGCTGCCCGAGTGCCTGCGCGCGCTGACCACCGCGGCGTTGTGCGTGTCCGTGCCGGTGTCGATCGTCGTCGTGCTCGATGCCTGCGATGACGGCAGCGAGACACTGGCCGGGCAGTTCGGCCCCGACGTCCACGTCGTGTCGGTCGACGCGGGCAATGTCGGTGCCGCACGTGCCGCGGGCTTCGAGTACGCACGCACACTGTGCGACGACGGGCCGACGACCTGGTACGCCACGACGGACGCCGACAGCGTCGTCAGCCCCGACTGGCTGATCAGGATGACTGCCCCCGGTGCCGACATGGTGCTCGGTGTGGTGCGGGTTCCGTTGTGGCGCAATCTTTCTGCCGCAGTGGTACGCCGTTACCTGCGTGCCTACAACGCGGACGGGCCGGGGCATTCGCACGTGCACGGCGCGAACATGGGGTTCCGCGCCTCGGCCTACTGGCAGGTCGGCGGCTTTCGGGCTCTCGCGACGGCAGAGGATGCCGACCTGGTGGAACGTTTCCTGTCGGCACGGCTGCTGGTCCACCGGGACCGGGGACTGTCGGTGGCGACGTCGGATCGTGTCGATGGTCGCGCACCGGGCGGCTTCGCCGCGCACCTGCGGGGGCTGTCCCGAAAAGCCGCCTCGTGAGTGTCGGGCTGGTCGAGCGCTGGCTGGCCGCAGGCGAACTCGACCTGCCCCTGCCCGGTCGCGGTGAGACCCGGCAGCGGTGGCGGCGGTTGGCGGCGATGGCCGAGCAGGACGTGACGGCCGGCCGGTTGGCCGAGGCGCACGCCGATGCTGTCGCGATCCTCGCCGAATTGGGCGGGCCCCGTCCGGAGCCAGGACAGTGGTGGGGCGTGTGGGCGGCAGAACCTCCCGATGCGGTGGTTGTGGCCACCGGCGACGGTGACGCGCTCCGGCTCGACGGGGTGAAAGCGTGGTGCTCCGGGGCGGGGCTGTGCTCGCATGCCTTGGTGACGGCACGGCTGGCCGACGGCGAGCGCGGCCTGTTCGCGGTCGACCTCGGCGCCGCCGGGGTGCATCAGCTGCCGAGTACCTGGCAGGCGGCGGGGATGGCCGAATCCGACACCCGCTCGGTGCGTTTCGAGAACACTCCCGCGGTGGCGGTCGGGGGGCCGGGGGAGTACCTGAGCCGACCGGGATTCTGGCAGGGTGGCGCGGGCGTGGCGGCGTGCTGGCTGGGCGGCGCACGCGCGGTGGCGCAGCCTCTCTACCGTCGGGCAGCTGCCGGCATCGCGGATCCGCACGCGCTCGCGCACCTGGGCGCAGTCGACGCCGCGCTCGCCGCCGCGGACGCCACCCTGGCCCTCACCGCCGCCGCCGTCGACGCCGACCCTGCGGCGCCTGCCGAGCTGTGGGCTCGCCGCGCGAGGGCTGCCGCCGAGACCGCGGTGGAGGAGGCCATCGGGCGGACCGCCCGCGCGCTGGGCCCCGCACCGCTGGCCCTGGACGGTGAGCATGCGCGACGGGTGGCCGACCTGTCGGTCTACGTTCGTCAGAGCCACGCCGAGCGCGACCTGGAACGTCTCGGTCAACTGGCAGGAGCCTCGGCGTGACGGCGGCTCAGGTCGGCAACGGAACCAGATTCGCCGCGCAGCCCGTCCCGGACGGCGGTACTCCCACCCGCGTCTGGGTCGACGCCGAGCTGCAGTTGCCGGAACTCGACCTCACCGGGTGTCCGGAACTCGTCGTGATCGGAGCGCATCCGGACGACGAGACACTCGGTTTCGGCGCGACCGCGTCGCTGCTCGCGCGGGCCGGCGTGCGCACGCAGATCATCTCGGCCACCGACGGCGGGGCGGCCTACCCGGAATTGTCCGTCTTGCAGAGATACCAGCTCGAGCGGACGCGACGCGACGAACTGCGCAGGGCAGCAACAGTATTGGGCATGTACGCACCGGTGAGCCTCGGGCTGCCTGACGGGCGGGTGGCCCAGCACGAGGGACGGCTCACCGATCTGCTGGTCGAGATCCTCGACGGGAAGCCGGCGGGGACCTGGTGCGCGGCACCGTGGCGCGGGGATGGTCACCCCGATCACGAGGCGGTCGGGCGGGCCGCGGCGGCCGCGATTGCGCAGACGGGTGCGGTGTTGGTGGAGTATCCGGTGTGGATGTGGCACTGGTCGTTTCCGGGCGACATCGCCGTCCCGTGGCAGCGGGCGCGGATGGCCCGGCTCACCGCCGAGGCGCTGGAGACCAAGCGGCAGGCCGCGCGGTGCTTCGAAAGTCAGTACGCCGCACCCACTCCCGGCGGTGATCCGGTGTTGCCGCCCGAGGTGCTGCATCGGCTGCTGACGGTCGGCGAAGTGGCGTTCTGTTGAGTGCCCGACTCCCCGACGACTTCTTCGACCGCATGTACGCCGAGGCGGAGGACCCGTGGTCGCTCGGCACGCGCTGGTACGAGGAGCGCAAGTACGCGATCACGACGGCGGTGCTTCCGTATCGGCGCTATCGCCACGCATTCGAACCGGGCTGTTCGGTCGGGGTGCTCACCGAGCGGCTGCTGCACCGCTGCGACAGGATCACCGCGATCGATGTGAGCGTCGCGGCGCTGGACGCCACGCACCGACGTCTGGCCGGGTCGCGCATGATCGGCCGCGCCGATCTGCGACGCGGGTCGATCGACGCCCCATGGCCGAGCGGGCCCTTCGATCTGGTGGTGCTCTCAGAGGTGTGCTACTACCTGCAGCCGGAGACTCTGCGAACGGTGCTGGAGCGTGAGGTACCGCGGCTGCCACGCCCTGCCACGGTCGTGGCCGCGCACTGGCGGCATGCGGTCGAGGACTATCCGATGACCGGCGACGAGGCCAACGACATCATCACGCGGGCGGCCGGCCTGCACCGTCTCGGCGGGTACCGCGACGACGACGTCGTCATCGACGTCTTCGACACCGCAGGCCCCGACTCCGTCGCGACGCGCACCAACATCCCGGGCGCCTAGTTCGGCGAGCGCGCGCGTCTGCACGCAACACGCCGCGAATTTCTGGCATTTCGCGCGCGCTCGCCGCAACCGAGCGAACCCATCGTCAGCCGACGCTGCCTGATTGTCGGCTTCCTCCTCGGCTCGTCCCTCGCCGCATCGTCAGCCGACGGCCCGCCCCGCGCCCTCCCAGAACTGCGCCCGCACCGCCTTCTTGTCCGGCTTGCCCAGCGCCGTCACCGGCACGGAGTCGACCACCACCACCTGCTTGGGCGTGTGCACCGAGCCCTTGCGATCCTTCACCGCAGCCTGGATCTCGCCGATCATCGTCGCCACGGCACCCTCGTCGGACGCGGCGTCGGGCCGCAGCACCACCACGGCTGTCACCGCTTCGCCCCACTTCTCGTCGGGTGTGCCGATCACACACACCTGCGCTACCGAAGGATGCTCTGCCACAACATCTTCCACTTCGCGCGGGAACACGTTGAAGCCGCCGGTGACGATCATGTCCTTGGTCCGGTCGACGATGTAGTAGAAGCCGTCCTCGTCCTCGCGAGCCAGGTCGCCGGTGTGCATCCACCCGTCGCGGAACGTCTCCGCCGTCGCGTCGGGCAGCTTCCAGTACCCGCCCGACAGCAGCGGCCCGGACACGCAGATCTCACCCACCTCGCCCTGCGGCACCGGCTGCCCGTCGTCGCCGAGCAACGCCACCCGCGCGAACAACGTCGGCCGTCCGCACGAGGTCAGCCGCTTCTCGTCGTGGTCCTTCTTCGACAGATACGTGATCACCATCGGCGCTTCGGACTGCCCGTAGTACTGCGCGAAGATCGGGCCGAACCGGCGGATCGCCTCCTTCAGGCGCACCGGATTCATCGCCGACGCACCGTAATACACGGTTTCCAACGACGACAGGTCCCGCGTGTGCGAGTCCGGATGATCCATCAGCGCGTAGATCATCGACGGCACCAGCATGGTCGCGGTGATCTTCTGCTCCTCGATCACCCGCAGCACCTCGGCCGGGTCGAACTTGGTCAGCACGATCAGTTCGCCACCCTTGACGACGACGGGGGTGAAGAACGCCGCGCCGGCGTGCGACAGCGGTGTGCACATCAGGAAGCGCGGGTTCTCCGGCCACTCCCACTCGGCCAGCTGCACGGTCGTCATCGTGGTGATCGACTGCGTCGTCCCCATGACGCCCTTGGGCTTGCCTGTCGTGCCGCCGGTGTAGGTCAGGCCGCCGATGTGGTCGGGCGGCAGGTCCGCGGCCACCAGTGGCCGGGGCGGGTACTTCGCGGCTTCGGCGCTCAGGTCCACCGCGACGTCGGCAAGCTCGGACGGCACCGGGCCGATGGTCAGGATCTGCTTCAACGACGGCACCTTGTCGAGCAGCCCCAGCGCACGTTCGACGAACATCGGGTTCGGGTCGATGATCAACGACGTCACCTCGGCGTCGGACAGCACGTAGGCGTGATCGTCGAGTGAGCCGAGAGGGTGTAGTGCCGTGCGGCGGTATCCCTGGGTCTGCCCGGCGCCGATGATCATGAGCACCTCGGGCCTGTTCAGGCTCAACAACCCCACTGCGGCACCCGTGCCGGCGCCCAGCGCTTCGAACGCCTGAATGTACTGGCTGATGCGATCGGCCAGCTCACCGCCGGTGAGCGTCGTGTCGCCGAGGAACAGCACGGGCCGGTCGCGGTGCCTCTTGAGGGCGCCGACGGTGAGGTGTCCGGAGTGCACGGGGTGCCGCAGCAGATCGGTCATGTGCTCCAGACTAGAACGTGTTCCAGTTCTGACCAAGCCTCGGATCCGCCCAAACGACGGTTCCGACGAGCACCGGCGTGGCACGCTGCTGCCCATGGCTGATCTGCCCGAACCCCGCTTCCTCGACGAACGCGTCGCCCACTGGGCCGCGACCCAGCCCGACGCGGAGGCGATGGACTATCTCGACCGGAACTGGACCTGGGCGCAGTGGGACGACCGCATCCGGCGGCTCGCCGGCGCGCTCACCGAGCGTGGCGTCACGCGCGGCGACGTCGTCGCGTTCCTCGACAAGAACCATCCCGCATGCGTCGAGTTGACCATCGCCGCCGCGTCTCTGGGTGCGGCCACCGCGATCATCAACTTCCGCCTCGCCGCCGACGAACTCGACTACGTGCTCAACGACTCCGACGCCAAGGTGCTCATCGCAGGCAAGGAGTTCATGGCGTCGATCGACAAGATCCGCGACAAGCTCACCAACATCGAGCACGTCATCTCGGTGACGCCCGAGGGGGACGACGAGTACGAGAAGGTCCTGGAGGCCGCGACACCGGTGCAGCGCTCCGACGATGTCGAACCCGACGACGTCGCGATCATCATGTACTCATCGGGCACCACCGGCCGCCCGAAGGGCGTCGAGCTCACCCAGGCCAACATCATCGCCCACACCGTCAACGCCCACGAGGGGTTCGAGTTCGACGAGGGCGACAAGAACATGGTGTCGATGCCGCTGTTCCACGTCGGCGGTTCGTCCTACGCGCAGTTCGCGATCCACGACGGGTTCCCGAGCGTGATGACCCGCGAGGTCGACGGCGCATCGCTGGCCGGCGCCATCTTCAAGGGCGCCAACCGAACCTTCCTCGTCCCGGCGGTGTTGGCCAAGGTGCTCGACTCCGGTGAGGACGCCGTGAAGCTGTTCGCGTCGCTGAAGACCTACGGCTACGGCGCGTCTCCGATGCCGCTGCCACTGCTGCGGCGGGCGCTCGAGGCCTGGCCGGACACGGATTTTATCCAGGCCTACGGCCTGACCGAACTGTGCGGGGTGATCAGCCACCTGCTCCCCGAGGCGCACCGCGATCCCGGCCGGGAGGAACGGCTTTCCAGCGCAGGGACACTGGTGCCCAACGCCGAGGTGCGCGTGGTCGATCCCGACACGCTCGAGGACGTGCCCGCCGGTGAACAGGGCGAGTTGTGGTTCCGCTCACCGCAATTGATGAAGGGCTACCACAACAAGCCCGACGCCACCGCCGAGGCGATCACCGAGGACGGTTGGTTCCGCACCGGGGACATCGGCCGGGTCGACGACGGCGGCTTCATCTTCGTCGAGGACCGCCTCAAGGACATGATCATCTCGGGCGGCGAGAACATCTACTCGATCGAGGTCGAACGCGTGCTCGCCGAGCACGACGCCGTGGTCGAGGTCGCGGTGATCGGTGTCCCCGACGAGAAGTGGGGTGAGGTGGTCAAGGCGGTGGTGGTGGTCGAACAGGAGGTGTCCGAAAAGGACTTGATCGCGTTCGCCCGCGAGCGCCTGGCGGCCTACAAGTGCCCCAAGACCATCGACATCACCGACGAGTTACCTCGCAATCCCACCGGCAAGGTCTTGAAGAAGGAGCTGCGCAAACCGCATTGGGACGGCCGGGACCGCACGACGGTCTAGCTCCCTAGATGGTGACGACGACCTCGTTGCGCCGCCGGAACGGCAGCGTCCACGGGGGATCGTAGAACCACGCGGTCGTCTCGCCTTTGGGTTCGATACCGTTGTCCCGCAGCGTCGTTCGGAGTTCCTCGCTGCGGGCGGCGACGGCTCCCGCGCTGCGATCGCCGGTGAACGACAGCACTGCGACCGTCTGCGGTGGCACGGTGACCAGCCGGACGTTCTCGTCGTCGGGCTGCGGCAGCGTTTCCATCGACCACCTCGACGGCATGAAGAACCGGACCGTCCAACCGTCCTCGGCGTTCCCGGTCTGCGAGACGGGCGCGGTCATCGCGATCTCCTCGCTGTCCCCGTTTCTGACGGACTGGCTCACCGGCGCGGTCATCGCGATCTCGGTGTCGCGGTGGTTGCCGCCGAAGATGTAGCCGGCCAGCCGCCGGAAGCCGGCGTTGAGAGCCTTCTGCTTCTCGCCGGTCACCGTGGTCTCGGCAGCGATCCGCGAGCCGTACTGGCGGATCTCCACCCGATCGGTCAGCGGCCGCTTGATGTAGTGGGGTTCCTCGACGGTCCGCACGCCGACGATGGACAGCGCAGACTCACCGAGCTGGCTGGCGAACTTCAGGATCGGATTCACAACGTGCTCCTCGGCATATCGGCGATCTACCCGCGTCGCACTCGACGCAATCTTTCTTCGTCGCCGCGACGCGATCGGATAGGCGGTCACATCGTCGGAGGCGTCCATTGTGCGATGAGAGCCCGCCGATGATCGGCTTCCGCGGTGCTGAGGGGCCCGGCGAGTGAGGCAGACATCTGCTCGATGGCCTCGGCGAAGCGCCCCTCCCGGGCGAGCAACTCGGCGCGAACGGCGTGTCCGCGGTGGTCGAGATCGATGTCGGAGAGTGCCCGTAGTCCCGCCGCGGGGCCCGACATCTCGGCGATGGCGACGGCCCGTGCCACTCGGTTGGCGGGGCTCGGTGCCACCTCTGTCAGCAGGGTGTAGAGCCGGACGATCTCGGCCCAGTCGGTGTCGCGGTACGACGTGGCGCGCGCATGCTCCATCGCGATGGCAGCTTGCAGCTGGTAGGGATCGGCGATGCCGTCGGAGCGCCGCAGCGATGCTGCGAGCAGCCGGGACCCCTCGTCGATCGCCGCGCGGTCCCATCTGGCGCGGTCCTGATCGGCCAGAACCACCGGATGCCCGTCAGGGTCGGTGCGCGCGCCGCGACGGGCCTCGGTGAGTAGCAACAGTGCCAGCAGGGACATGGGCGCCCCCTCATCAGGCATCAGCTCGACCACCAGACGGGCGAGTCGCACGGCTTCCCGGCAGCCGTCGACATCGCTGAGGTGTGGACCCGATGTCGCGGTGTGCGCGCTGGTGTAGAGGGTGTACACGACCGCGCAGACTGCCGCGAGTCGTGACGGCAATTCCGCTGCTGATGGCACCTGGTACGGAATTCCGGCGCGGGCGATCTTGGCGCGCGTCCGAGTCAGTCGCTTGGCCACGGCTGCCTCGCTGGTCAGCAGCACCGACGCGATCTGGGTTGTCGACAGCCCGCACAGCGTTCGCAGCGCAAGGGTGACCTGGGCGGGCAGGCCGAGGGACGGATGTGCGCAGGTGAAGATCAGCCGCAGTATGTCATCCTCGACGATGTGCTCCAGGGGATCGTCGTCGACGTGGAGATCCACAGCGGCTCGCTCCTTGAACGTGCGCGCCGTCTCCCGGCGCAAGACGTCGATGGCTGCTCGCCGGGCAGTGACGGTCAGCCACGCCCTCGGGGAGTCGGGAACGCCTGTGACGGGCCATTGGGCCAGAGCCCGCAGCATCGCGTCCTGCACGGCATCCTCGGCCAGGTGCAGATCGCCGAGCTTCCGGACCAGCGTGGCGAGGATGCGCGCACCCTCGGCCCGGACCGTCTCGGCAAGCTGTTGATCTGCCCGGTTCACTCCCCGAATTCGATCACCGGACGGACCTCCACTGCTCCGCCCCACGCGGCGGGAATGTCCGCGGCGATTCGCAGAGCCTCGTCGAGATCGGCGGCCTCGAGGAGGTAGAAGCCGGTCAACGCTTCCTTTGTCTCGGCGTACGGGCCGTCGCTGAGCACGACCTCGCCGCCGCGAGCGCCGCGCACCCGCACCGTGGTGGCCGTCGCGGTGGGGTACAACGCGGCTCCACCGCGAATCGAGGCGCCATGGGCCGCGCCGAACTCGCCATACTCGGCCATGGTGGCCGCGTGCTCAGGCGCCGTCCAGTCGACGTCGGCGGAAAAGATGATGGCGGCGTACTGGGGCATCGTGTTCTCCTTCGTTCGGGCGGTCCCACTGTTGGGATCACATCAGTAAGACGATCGCGACGAACGGAAAAGGACATCACCGGACTTCTCGTTCTTCTGCGTACGCCTTGAGCTGCTCGAGATCCTTGATGTGGAGGCGGCGGACCCGACGCGCCATCGCTGCCTCCACCAGCTGGCGCAGACCCGGTGGCAGTGGTGCCGTGGCGCTGAAGTCCAGGTGAACCCGCGTGTGCCGGCCATCGATGTCCTCCAGGCGGAAGGTCAGCTGCGGAGTCATCTCCCGGCCACCGGGCCCCCGATTGCGTAACCGGTAGTCGACCGTCCGCTCGTCGGCGGCGTGGAGCACCTGACGACCCTGGGTGACCCCCTTGGTGTCGGTGAACACGATCGCCGATCCGGGGCTGCGCCCGTCGCCGTCGATGCGGCAGCGGTAGCCGGTGGCGTCCGGCCACGCCGACCACTTCAGCAATTCGTGCTCATCGGCGATCGCCCTCTGTACCGCGGCGACGGGGCGGGCGATGAGGACACTATCGGTCCAGCGCATGGCACCTCCTGAATGATTCGATGATCGAATGATACGTTGATCGAATCATGGTGGACAGCGGTGCGGACGTTCTGACGGCATGTCGCGACCTCTGGCGCGCCATGGAGAATTTCGACGAAGCGGCATGCCGGGCGCTGAGGATCGGGCGCAGCGATCTGCGGGCGCTCAATGCGCTCGAGGAGGGCCCGCGCAGCGCGGCGTGGCTGGCCGAACACCTCGGACTGTCGCGCGGATCGGTGACCGCGCTCGTCGATCGTCTCGAAGCGGCACGCCTGGTCGAGCGTCGCGCCGCCGAGCGTGACCGGCGCAGTGTGATGGTCGCGCTCCGGGACGCCACCTGGCGTGCGCTCGCCGACATCTACCGCCCCCTCGGACAGCGGGTCGCCGCGGCGGGCGCCGGGCTGACCGAGCGGGACCGGCGCGCGCTGGTTCAGGGGCTCGACGCGATCGCGGCGGCCTTCACCCAGGCGCAACCCGGGGATGGCCGATGATCGACGAGATGGATCTCGCCGACCTCCTCGACCGTGTGCACGTCGTCGCCCTTCCGATGCGCGTGCGGTTCCGCGGCATCACCACGCGAGAGGTCGCGCTGATAGAAGGCCCGGCCGGCTGGGGCGAGTTCGGCGCGTTCGTCGAATACGGCCCCGCCGAGGCCGCGCACTGGCTGGCCGCCGCGCTCGAGGCCGCGAATCAACCGCTGCCGCCGACGCAGCGAGACAGCATCCCGATCAATGCGACGGTGCCCGCGGTGTCTGCCGGGCAGGTCCCGGAGGTACTGGCCCGGTTCCCCGGTGCCCGCACCGCCAAGGTCAAGGTCGCCGAACCCGGGCAATCGCTGGCCGACGACGTCGCCCGTGTCAACGCCGTGCGCGCGCTCGTACCCACCGTTCGCGTCGACGCCAACGGCGGCTGGACCGTCGAGGACGCCGTCGCCGCCGCCGCGGCACTGACCACCGATGGGCCGCTGGAGTACCTCGAACAGCCCTGCGCGACGGTCCCTGAGCTGGTCGAAGTGCGTCGCCGCGTCGATGTTCCGGTCGCGGCCGACGAGAGCATCCGCAAGGCCGAGGATCCGCTGCACGTGGTGCGCTCGCAGGCTGCCGACATCGCGGTGCTCAAGGTTGCCCCGCTGGGCGGGGTCCGGGCCATGCTGGCGATCGCCGCACAGATCGACATCCCGATCGTGGTGTCGAGCGCCCTGGACTCGGCGGTCGGCATCGGCGCGGGCCTCGTCGCGGCCGGCTGCCTGCCGCGGCTGCCGCACGCCTGCGGGCTGGGCACCGGCAGCCTGTTCGTCGAGGACGTGGCCGAGCCGGCGCCGCCCGTCGACGGGTTCCTTCCCGCGACGGCGGTGACGCCGGACCCGGCGCGGTTGAGCGCCCTGGCGGCAGACCCCCGGCGCCGTCAGTGGTGGATCGAGCGCATCCGGGAGTGCTGGCCGCTCGTGTCCTGATCTGTGGGATGCATGGCCTGGACGCCACGACCACAGTCCCCGAGACTGAGGACCATGGCGCGGCAGGTTGTGATCCTCGGCTTCGAGGGTGTGCAGGCGCTCGACATGATCGGTCCGTTCGACGTGTTCACCGGGGCGTCGCTGTACGCCGGCAGCCTCGGGGTAGACGGCTATGACGTGTGCGTCGTCTCCGCGGGCGGCGCACCGGTCAGCACCGGCACCGGCCTGACGCTGGTGGCGAATCCGCTGCCCGATCCCGCCGCGCCGATCGACACCGTCGTGCTGCCCGGCGGTGCCGGCACCGAGGTCGCCCGCAAGGACCCCGCCGTCATCGACTGGATCGCCGCTGTCGCGCCGCACGCCCGGCGCGTCGTCAGCGTGTGCAGCGGCGCAGTGCTGGCTGCCGAGGCCGGGTTGCTGGACGGGTGCGTGGCCACCACGCATTGGGCGTTCGCACCGCAGCTGGCATCGGAGTTCCCGGCGATCACCGTCGACCCGGACCCGATCTTCGTCCGCAGCTCCGAGCGGGTGTGGACGGCCGCGGGCGTGACGGCTGGCATCGACCTCGCGTTGGCGCTCGTCGAAGACGATCTCGGCACCAACGCCGCGCAGACAGTGGCCCGTCACCTGGTGATGTACCTGCGCCGGCCGGGCGGGCAGACGCAGTTCGCGGCGCCGGTGTGGATGCCACGCGCCCGCCGCACCCCGATCCGCGACGTGCAGGAGGCCATCGACGCCGCGCCCGGCGACGCGCACAGCATCGCCGAGTTGGCCCGGCGCGCGGCGATGAGCCCGCGGCACTTCACCCGCGTGTTCACCGACGAGGTGGGTGAGGCGCCCGGCGCCTATGTCGAGCGGGTCCGCGTCGAGGCGGCCCGCCGCCAGCTGCAGGAGACCGACGATCCCGTCACGGTGATCGCCGCGCGGTGCGGATTCGGCTCGGCCGAGACGCTGCGCCGCAACTTCGTCCGCCGTCTCGGTGTGTCCCCCGATCAGTATCGAAAAGCGTTCGCCTGAAGGGAGTTTCGACCATGCAGGTCGCGATCGTGCTCTATCCCGGGTTCACTGCCCTGGACTTCATCGGACCTTACGAATGCCTGCGATGGCTGCCCGACACCGAGGTCCGCTTCGTCTGGCATGAGCCCGGGCCCATCGCCGCGGATTCGCAGGTGCTGCTCGTCGGGGCCACCCACAGCTTCGACGAGACCCCGGCGCCGGACATCGTGCTGATCCCCGGCGGCATGACCACACTCGAGCACGCCCGCGACAAGAAGGTGCTCGAGTGGGTGCGCCACGCCCACGAGACGTCGACGTGGACGGCGTCGGTGTGCTCGGGGTCGGTGATCCTGGCCGCCGCCGGCCTGCTCACGGGGAAGCGCGCGACATCGCACTGGGCGGCCCTGCCGGTGCTGCGGACGTTCGGGGTGACGCCGGTCGGCGACGAGCGGATCGTGGCCGCCGACGAGCGCATCGTCACCTGCGCCGGCGTCTCGGCGGGCATCGACCTGGGCTTGTGGCTGACCGGCCGCATCGGCGGCGAGGCCAAGGCCAAGGTCATCCAGCTGTCGATGGAGTACGACCCGCAACCGCCGTTCGACTCCGGGCACATGTCGAAGGCGTCCGCGTCGACCAAGGCCGCCGCCACTGCGCTGATGAGCCGCGACCTGGCCAAACCCGCGTCGCTCGCGGCGGCCGGCGGCCTGATGTGGGATGCCGCCCTCGCGCGAATCCGGCGCGCCAATCGACACTGAGCGTCGGTCAGCGCGCCGAAATCGCGGCCCGAACAGTCGCGATCACCTTCTCCGGATACTCGACGATGTCGAGCCACGTGAAGCGAAGGACCTGCCAGTTCATCAACACGATGTCGTTCTGACGGCTGCGATCACGGTGGAATTCCGCTGTGCCGCTGTGGAAGGCGAAGCCGTCGACCTCGATCGCCACCTTGGCTCGAACGAACGCGATGTCGACCCGGTAGTTGCCGATGCGGTAGTTGGCTTTCCACCCGGTGATCCGGGCACCGCGGAGCAGCCCGTGAATACGGCGTTCCGCCTCGGACCGGGCTCCATCGGATGCGGCGTGCAGGAGCATCCGTGCCCGGGGCGCACCCGTTCGTCCCTTGTTCCGCAGATGCGCCTGCCACAGGCTGTGTACATCGACACGTAGCTGCAGCGCGTTGTCCATCAGCTTGGCGCCGTCGCGACGTCGCGCAGCGGCTTCCACGACGGTCAGCGGCAGGGCGGTCACCCGTACGCCCCGCAGCTCGACCACGTCGGGCGGCATCAAGTCACGTCGTCGCACGCGTGTCCCATCGTGCCGTCGACCGTGGCTGTCACGCGGCACCGTCACCTCGAGCCTCTCCGGTACGAAATGTGTCAATCCATGCCACCAGGCTGCGGTCAGTCCGCTGGCAGCCGAGCGGGCACCGTAACCCCAGACGGCCGCGCGGACCCGGGCTGCGTCGGTGAACGGACGGTCATCGACGAAGTACACGCCCCGTCCGGTTCTGCGCCAGCGGCCCGATTGCACGCGATGGCGCACTGCCCGTCCGCTAAGACCGGCCGATCGCGCCTGGTCGAGGGTGATCACGCCGTCCTGGTCGCGCAGATAATCGCTGAGCACGTCAGGTGGGACGCACACGACGCGCGAACGGTTCCACTCCCGGCGAATCCGGCGCGCAAACCGACGCCGCATGTCGGTTGGCGCGCCCGATTCGTACGATTGCGGGGTGAATTTGGCCTACGACGATCGCGGTACCGGCGATCCGGTGCTCTTCATCGCGGGTCGTGGGGGCGCAGGTCGCACCTGGCATCTGCATCAGGTGCCGGTCTTCGCCCGCGCGGGCTACCGCTGTGTGACGTTCGACAACCGCGGGGTGGGCGCCACGGAGAACGCCGACGGGTTCACGACCGAGACGATGGTCGGCGATGTCGTCGACATCATCGAGAAGCTGGGCCTGGCCCCGGTGCGCATCGTCGCGCTGTCGATGGGCTCCTACATCGCCCAGGAGCTGATGGTGGCGCGCCCCGATCTCGTGCGCTCGGCGGTGCTGATGGCCACCCGCGGCCGCCACGACCGCGCCCGGGATTTCTTCTGGCGCGGCGAGGAGGCGCTGGCCGCATCGGGGATCGAGCTCCCTGTCGAGTTCGAAGCCAAAGTGCGCCTGCTGGAAAGCTTTTCGCCGAAGACGCTGAACGACGGCAACGCGGTGCGCGACTGGATCGACATGTTCACGATGTGGCCGCAGAAGCCGACCCCGGGGATGCGCACTCAGCTGTCGATCGCGCCGCAGAGCAGCCGGCTGGCCGCCTACCAGAACGTGCAGACCCCGGCGCTGGTGATCGGGTTCGCCGACGACGTCGTGCTGCCCGCCTACCTCGGCCGCGAGGTGGCCAACGCGATGCCGAACGCGACGTTCCTGGAGATCCCCGGCACCGGACACCTCGGCTTCATCGAGAAGCCGCAGGTGGTCAACACCGCGATCCTCAATTTCTTCGCCGATACCCTGTAGTGGTGAACCCCTCGACCGCGCAGGCTCGGGTGGTCGTCGACGAGCTCGTCCGCGGCGGCGTCCGCGACGTCGTCCTGTGCCCGGGCTCGCGCAACGCTCCGCTCGCCTTCGCCCTGCACGACGCCGACCGTGCCGGCCGCTTGCGGTTGCACGTCCGCATCGACGAGCGCACCGCCGGCTTCCTGGCCATCGGCCTCGCTGTCGCGCAAGGCGCGCCGGTGTGCGTGGCGATGACGTCGGGCACCGCGGTGGCCAACCTCGGGCCTGCCGTCGTGGAGGCCAACTACGCCCGCGTCCCGCTGATCGTGCTCAGTGCGAACCGGCCCTACGAGCTGCTCGGCACCGGGGCCAACCAGACCTTCGAACAGCTCGGCTACTTCGGCACCCAGATGCGGGCCAACATCAGCCTCGGCCTGGCCGAGGACGTCCCGGAGAAGATGGCCTCCCTCAACGCCCAGTGGCGGTCGGCGACGTGCCGGGTGCTGGTCGCCGCGACGGGCGCGCGGTCGGCCAACGCGGGGCCCGTGCAGTTCGACATCCCGCTGCGCGAACCGCTGGTGCCCCCCGTGGACGAACCCGGCGAGCCCTACGCTCCCGAAGGCCGTCCCGGCGGGCGGCCGTGGACGATCACCCCGCCCGTCACGTTCGACCAGCCGCTGGACATCGACATCACCCCGGACACCGTGGTGATCGCCGGCCACGGCGCCGGCGGGCATCCGAACCTCGCGCATCTGCCCACGGTCGCCGAGCCGACCGCTCCGTATGCCGCCAACCCGTTGCATCCGTTGGCGCTGAACCTGATTCGTCCCCAGCAGGTGATCATGCTGGGCCGGCCGACGTTGCACCGTCCCGTGTCGGCGCTGCTGGCCGACCCGTCGATTCCGGTGTACGCGTTGACCACCGGGCCGCGGTGGCCGGACGTGTCGGGTAACTCGCAGGCGACGGGCACGCGCGCGGTCACCTCAGGTGAGCCGAGCCAGGAGTGGCGCGACCGGTGCGCGCGGGCCCACCGGCAGGCCTGCGAGGCGGTGCGCGGTCAGCTCGCCGCCCACCCGCTGACCACCGGGCTCCATGTCGCCGAAGCCGTCGCCGACGCGGTGCGGCCGGGCGACCAATTGGTCCTCGGCGCAAGCAATCCGGTGCGCGACATCGCGTTGGTCGGCTTCAACACCCCCGACGTCACGGTCCGCTCCAATCGGGGCGTCGCCGGGATCGACGGCACCGTGTCGACGGCCATCGGGGCGGCCCTGGCCCATGAACGCGCGACGGGCGGGCGCACCGTCGCGCTGATCGGTGACCTCACGTTCGTGCACGACAGCTCGGGCCTGCTCGTCGGGCCGACCGAGCCGATACCGACTGCGCTGACGATCGTGGTGTCGAATGACAACGGCGGCGGCATCTTCGAGCTGCTCGAGCAGGGTGATCCGCGCTTCGCCGACGTGTCCTCGCGCATCTTCGGCACCCCGCACGACGTCGACGTCGGCGCGTTGTGTCGTGCGTACCACGTGGAGAACCGGCAGATCGAGGCCGCCGATCTCGCAGCCTCCCTCGACGAACCGCACGACGGTATCCGGGTGTTCGAGGTCAAAGCCGACCGGTCGTCGCTGCGGTCGCTGCACGCGTCGATCAAGGCTGCCCTGTGACGGCACTGCTCGCGCGCCTGAAGGCGTTGTGGCAGTTCATCATTCCGCATCTTTACGGCGAGCCGGGGGAGACGCGGCGGGGCCGGGTGCTGCGCAGGATTCGGATCGGCATCGTGGTGGTGGCGTGCCTGGTGACGCTGCAGTCGGTGCTTCTGGTGGTGGGTGCGTGGCGTGACGACCGCCAGATCGAGCGGCACATGGGTGTCGCCGAAGCGACTGTCCTGGATGCCGGACCGCGGCGGTCGACGATCGAATTCGTCACGCCCGACAGGGTGACCTACCGACCGGAACTGGGGGTGTTGTACCCGTCCGAGTTGGAGAACGGCATGCAGATCTACGTCGAATACGACACCAACAACCCGGATCTGGTACGGGTACGGGATCGCGATGCATCGTTGGCGATCATCCCGGCAGGTTCCATCGCGGTCCTGGCATGGCTGGTCGCCGGTGCCGCGTTGGGCGTCACCGCGGCGGTGCAGCGCCGCCTGGAAAACCAGGACGCTCCGACTCAGGGCGCGACGAGCTGATCGAGCCAGTCGGCGTCGGAGATGTCGACCTTCTCCCCGGAGTTCAGGTCGACGACGGTCGGGGTGCCGGTGTCGACCGGATCCGCGGTGTAGAGCAACTCGAAATTGGCCTGCTCCAGTTCGTCGACGTCGACCACCTCCTTGGCCTGGGAGATGGTGTCGGCGACGGGTTCGGGCAGCCCTGCACTGCGTGCGATGGTGCGCAGCTCGTCTCCGGTGAACGCCGGGCCGCCCGGATCCTGCTGTGCCCACAGCTCTTCGACGAAGTGCTGGAACTGCACACCTGACGTGGTCGAGTCGCCTGCGGGTTCCGCGGCGGCGAACATGGCGTTGACCACGGCCGCCGAGTAGCCCTGCCCCTCCTCGTCGAGGAACGTGAGGGGGCGGTAGGTGACCTGAACCCCGCCCACCGCCAGGTAGTACGCGATCTGGTCGCCGAACTGCTGCTGAAGCTCATGGCAGTGAGTGCACTGCGGCTCGGTGAAGATCTCGATGTGCACCGGCGCGTCGTCGAATCCGGCGACGACGCCGTAGCCGTCGGCCGACAGAGCCAACGGGGCGGTGACGGGATCGGGACGGGCGGTGCCGGCGATCTCTTCGGCACAGCCGGCCGTAAACAACAGCAGCCCGACCACGATCAGGAGCCGCGCCGTCCGCGTCGTCTGCATGTCGGGAAGAATAACGCCGCACCACGGGCAATTCGCGCGACATATCCCTGCTCGCAACCTCCGGGACAGGTCGTCCTGTCACCGTCGGGACGTGCGCGTCGCAATCGTCGCAGAGTCGTTCCTCCCGAATGTCAACGGCGTCACCAACTCGGTGCTTCGGGTGATGGAGCATCTCCGTCGCACCGGCCATGAGGTCCTGGTCATCGCTCCGGACACCCCGCGGGGCGAGCCGGCGGCCGACCGCGTTCACGACGGCGTGCGCATCCACCGCGTGCCGGCCATGATGTTCCCGAAGGTGACCTCGCTACCGCTGGGTGTGCCGCGACCGCGGATGGTCGGTGTGCTGCGCGGCTTCGATCCCGACGTGGTGCACCTGGCGTCCCCTGCGCTGCTCGGCTGGGGTGGCGTCCACGCGGCCCGGCACCTCGGTGTTCCCTCGGTCGCGGTGTTCCAGACCGATGTTGCCGGCTTCGCGCAGAGCTACGGCATCGGCGTGATGTCGCATGCTGCGTGGGCGTGGACCCGCCGGTTGCACAGCAAGGCCGACCGCACCCTCGCACCGTCCACTGCGGCTATGGACGATCTTGTGGCGCACGGCATTCCGCGGGTACACCGGTGGGCGCGCGGCGTGGACATCACCGGATTCGCCCCGTCGGCGCGCGACGAGCAGCTGCACCGGGTGTGGTCCCCGGACGGAAAACCCGTCGTCGGCTTCGTCGGCCGGCTCGCCCCGGAGAAGCATGTGGAACGGCTCGCCCCGCTGGCCGAACGCGACGACATCCAGGTCGTCATCGTCGGTGACGGCGTGGACCGCGCCAAACTCGAGGCTCAGCTGCCGAAAGCAGTGTTCACCGGCGCGCTCTACGGCGCCGAGCTCGCCGCGGCCTACGCCAGTATGGACGTCTTCGTCCACCCCGGCGAGCACGAGACGTTCTGCCAGGCCGTTCAGGAGGCGATGGCGTCAGGGGTGCCGGTGATCGCCCCGGACGCGGGCGGCCCGCGCGATCTGGTGGCCCCGTACCGCACCGGGCTGTTGCTGCCGGTGCCGGAGTTCACCGACCGGCTCTCGGAGTCGGCGGACCATCTCGTCGCCGAGCGGCGGCGGTATGCGGTCGCGGCGCGACGCAGTGTGCTGGGTCGTACCTGGCCGGTGATCTGCGACGAGTTGCTCGGACACTACGACGAGGTGGCTGGTCGGCGCGGGGCCCGGGCCGCGTGACCCGGTGGCTCCGACGCGCTGGTTCGACTGAGCGGGGTTAATCCGCCTGCCGGGCGGGTACAGCACTCGCTACGGCTCCGCTGCTGCTCCGATGGCGACACAGCGTTGTGCCGGTGTCGCGGCGGAGAGTGAGGATCCATGATCGGTGCCCTGTATGACGCTGCGCTCAGCGGGCAGCGATGTTGGATCCGCAGCGCCGACTACCAAACCAGGGTTCTGCACGTCGACCGGTGGCTGGCCGAATGCGACGACGACCCCTTCGATGCTGCGCTGGCCGCCCGCGCCGAGGGGCCGACGATCGATCTGGCGTGCGGCCCGGGACGCTTCGCCGCCTGGCTGAGCCGCCGCGGCATCCCCGCGATCGGCATCGATCAGTCGGCGGTCGCGGTACGCCTGGCCGAGCAGCGGGGCGCGCGGGCGCTGCGTGGCGACGTCTTCGACACGGTGCCGCGGGAGGGCTGGTGGCAGACGGTGCTGCTGGCCGACGGCAACATCGGTATCGGCGGCCACCCGCTGCGCATGTTCAACCGGTGCCGCGCCCTACTGCGCGAGGGCGGCCACTGCGTCATCGAGTTCGACCCTGCGGTGACCGGGACGGTGACGACGATGGTGCGGTTGGAGACCGACGGCGAGGTCGGCCCGTGGTTCACGTGGGCCTCCGTCGGCCTCGATGCCGTCGAGGAACTCGGTCAGCGAGTGTCGTTGCGGCTCAAGGACGTCGAGATCATCGGCGGGCGCGGCATGGCCGAACTGGCTGCCATCTGAGCCGGTCCGATCCGATCCGGTCGGTTGCGCATTTGTTGCACATCGGCAACTGTTTTCGCTATGACGGAGGGTGCAGACGCAGTTCGCTCGCGTAGAGGAGGCCCTTCGATGGCAGGAGCGTCGTTTCCCGACGCCGTGAGCAGGCCGATGGTGGCCGTGGCCGACAGGGCACTGCGCTGCCGTCCGCTCATGCGCGCACCGATCGCCCTCTACCGGGCGGGTCTCGGATTTCTCTTCGGAGCGCGGTTGCTCATGCTCGAGCACACCGGCCGTCGTACCGGGCTGCCGCGCTACGTCGCGCTCGAGGTCGTCGATCATCCGGACCCGAACGTGTACGTGGTCGCATCCGGCTTCGGAAAGAAGGCGCAGTGGTTCCGCAACGTGATGGCCCACCCCGATGTCAGGGTCTGGACGGGCGGTCGCCGGGGCGTTCCGGCGTCGGCGCGACGGATGGCAACCGCCGAGGCCGACGCCACGTTGCGGCGCTACATCGCAGCACACCCCCGCGCCTGGGACGCGATGAGTGCGGTCCTCGACCGCAGCATCGACGGGCAAGTGGCACCGCCCGACACGAAGTTGCCGATGGTGGAGCTGAGGATCACATGAGCCGTCGACTCTGCGCGGGCGTGGTGCTCGCCCTGTGCTGTGCGGGGTGCTCCGGAACGTCGCCGTCCGAGTCGGAGACCGTGACCCACAGCGCCCCGCCGGCGGCGGTATCGGTGGCGCAACTGGTGGTGGACCGTCTCCAGAGTGAGGACCACGTGGTGCTGCATCCGGTGGACACCACCCGTTCGGACTGCCCGCAGGCAGGCTGCGCTCAGGCCGTCACCACCGACAGGTTCACGATCATGTCCTTCCCAGGCACGGGTGTCGCGCAGAGGTATGCCGCAGACCGGGGCCTGCGCCAGGTCGCGAGCATCGTGGTCGCGTTCGCCCCGACAGTGCCCGAGAACGAACGCGATCAGCTCTGGGCGGAGATCACGCACACCGTGGACTGACCGCCCGCGCCCTCAGCCCTGCGCCTCGACGGCCACCGGCTGCCACTCTTCCCATGTCGCGAGACGCTTCTCGTAGTCGGCCTTGGCCAGCTGCAGGGGCAGCTCGCCGAAGAACACCCGCAGCGGCGGCTCGGGAGCGTCGACGACCTTGAGGATCGCCCGCGCCGAGGCCGTCGGATCTCCCGGCTTCGAGCTGCGTGACTTGCGCGATTCGGCCGCTTTGGCGTGGATGTCGGCGTAGTCGGGAAGTTCTTCGGCGTGCTTGGCCGACGGGCCGGCCCAGTCGGTGGAGAAGCCGCCGGGCTCGACCAGCGTGACGTGGACGCCGAAGTCGGCGATCTCCTGCGCCAGCGCCTGGCTGAAGCCCTCAAGCGCCCACTTGGAGGCGTGGTAGATGCCGACGTTCGGGAAGGCGGTGATGCCGCCGATCGACGAGACCTGGATGATGTGCCCGCTGCGTTGGGCCCGCAGATACGGCAGCGCGGCCTGGGTGATCCACAGGGCGCCGAACACGTTCGTCTCGATCTGGTCGCGAGCCTCGGACTCGGAGAGCTCCTCGATGAAGCCGAACTGTCCGTAGCCGGCGTTGTTGACGACGATGTCGAGCCGACCGAAGTGCTCGTGGGCCTGTGCGACGGCCGCGAAGTCGGCGTCACGGTCGGTGACGTCGAGGCGGATCGGCAGCAGCGCGTCGCCGTGCTTGGTCTTGAGGTCGTCGAGGGTGGACAGGTCGCGGGCGGTGGCGGCGACCTTGTCGCCGCGCTCGAGGGCCGCGATCGTCCATTCGCGTCCGAAGCCGCGCGAAGCACCGGT
Organism: Mycobacterium sp. PSTR-4-N; assembly: GCF_022348085.1. Classification (GTDB taxonomy): domain Bacteria; phylum Actinomycetota; class Actinomycetes; order Mycobacteriales; family Mycobacteriaceae; genus Mycobacterium. The sequence continues at coordinate 65,622 of NZ_JAKRFN010000009.1, forward strand.
GATGAACCACACTTTTTCACTCATGAGCGGTTCAATGCCCGTCGCGCTGGCATCCATTCCCGAATCGCGTCGGTGATACGTTCGCGGGTGTGAACCGTGCGTCGCTGGAGAAGGACCCACACGAGGTCGCGTCGATGTTCGACGGCGTGGCGCGGCGCTATGACCTGACCAACACGGTGCTCTCCGGTGGGCAGGATCGGTTCTGGCGGCGGGCCACTCGTGAGGCGCTCGGGATCGGGCCGGGTGATCGGGTGCTGGATCTCGCGGCGGGGACGGCGGTGTCGACGGTCGAGCTGGCCGCATCGGGTGCATGGTGCGTGGCGGCGGACTTCTCGGTGGGCATGCTGTCGGCGGGGGCGGGCCGGCCGGTGCCCAAGGTCGCCGGGGATGCGACGAAGTTGCCGTTCGCCGACGGTGTGTTCGATGCGGTGACGATCAGCTTCGGTCTGCGCAACGTGGTGGACCACGTCGCGGGGCTGCGGGAGATGGCGCGGGTGACGCGTCCCGGCGGCCGGCTGGTGGTGTGTGAGTTCTCGACGCCGACGAACGGTCTGTTCGCGACGACGTACAAGGAGTATCTGATGAAGGCGCTGCCGCGGATCGCCCGCGCGGTGTCGTCGAACCCCGACGCGTACGTCTATCTCGCGGAGTCCATTCGCGCGTGGCCCGATCAGGCGGAGCTGGCCCGTCGTATCCAGGCGGCCGGCTGGACGGACGTGGCGTGGCGCAACCTGACGGGTGGCATCGTGGCGCTGCACGCCGCCACCAGACCGTAACGTCGTCCCGCGAGCGCGCGCGTCTGCACGCAGACACGCCGCTATTTCTGTACTTTTGCGCGCGCTCGCCACCCGCGAACGTAGCGTCATGCTCATGCCGTACGGACGTCATGCCGATCCCGACGCCACCCTGGGCTCCGACCCGCGTTCCGATCCCCGCATGGTCACCGCGCTCGCGGCCTTCGGTCTCGACGGCCGGTTCCCGCTCTCCGGCCTCGGCGCGCATTCACCCCTGGACCAGCGGCTCGCCTACGCGACGATGGCCGAGAACGCCATCGGCTCGGTCTTCGCTGCCCTGGCTGCAGACATGGCCCAACCCGCGGGCGTCACCACTTCGACGACGACCATCACCGGGGTCGACGGGAACTCGGTCACGCTGTTCATCAGCCGGCCGACCGACGAGGCGGGGCCGCTCCCCGCGCTGCTGCACCTGCACGGTGGAGGTATGGCGATCGCCAGCGCTGCCGACCTGCCGTACATCCGGCTGCGGGAACACCTCGCCGCCACCGGCCTCGTGGTCGTCGGCGTCGAGTTCCGCAATTCGGGCGGCGCGCTCGGCCCCCATCCGTACCCCGCGGGCCTCGACGACTGCGCCGCGGCGGCCCGGTGGGTCTTCGAGCAGCGCGCCGAGCTCGGGGTCAGCCACGTCGTCGTCAACGGAGAGTCCGGCGGTGGAAACCTGACACTGACGTTGGCGCACAAGGCGAAACGGGATGGCTGGATCGGCGAGATCGCGGGCTTCTATGCACAGTGCCCGTTCATCTCCAACAGGTGGCAGGACGTCTGCGAGGACCTGCCCTCGTTGGAGGAGAACGACGAATACTTCATCAGCCGTGAGCAATTGGCGATTCTCGGTTCGCTCTACGATCCCGACGGGAGCCACGCCGACGACCCCGCATGCTGGGCGTCGGCAGCCACCGATGCTGATTTGTCCGGCCTGCCACCGCATGTGGTCTCGGTCAACGAGCTCGACCCGCTGCGCGACGAGGGGCTGCAGTACTACCGCCGACTCGTGCGGGCGGGGGTGCCGACGGTCGGTCGCCTCGTTGCCGGTACCTGTCATGGTGGCGATCTGCTGCTGGCGCACGCGATGCCGGACGTGTTCGCCGCAAGCATCAGAGACGTCAGCGGCTTCGCCCACTCCCTGTCCTGACCTTCGGCGAGCGCGCGCGTCTGCACATCGACACGCCGTGGCACGCGTGCATCGGCGCGCGTTCGGCGCCGACGAGCGCGCTACTCCGTCCACAGACGCGCCGATTCCTCGCTCACACGCTCGTCGTGGATCTCCTGGAAGTTCCGCCCACCCCGCGCAAAGGTGGCGACAACTGCAGCAGGGCAACGACTCTCGTCGAATCCGCGACCCCACTGACACGGCCGCACGTGCACGAGGTCGACATCGACGCCGTCGGCATCGAAGAAGTACGGCCCGCGCAACCGCCCCAGCCGGTACAGGCCGTCCTCGTCACGTGTCCACACGAACGCCCCGTCGGCCACCGCGGCGAACCGCTCGACCCGGCGCTGCGGCACGTCGACACACCCGAATCCGCACAGCCCCAGGCGCAGCGCACGCTCCACCGCCAGCAGATGATCGATGTCGTCCCGCCGCGAGCGCATCGGCGCCCGGTACACGGACGTCACGCTCGTGGCCCGCGAGCGCGCGCACAGCGCCGCGACACACCGCGCGGGGATGTGCAGACGCGCGCGCTCGCCAAACCAACGCTCACGTGAACGGGCGGCGGGCGTCCACCCGCTCCGACAGCCGGCCCGCGCCCCGCCAGAGCCGCGCCACGGTGTCCGCGTCGTCATCGGTGACGAAGTTGCCCATCACGCGCACCGCCACCGTCATCAGCGCCGACGACCGCATCGCCAGCGGCCCCGTCGCCGGCAGAAACCGGGGGAACGTCAGCAGCAGCGCCAACCGCCGCGCGATCGAGAACCCGCGGGCATAGTGCCCATCCAGAACCGCCGGCCACGCCCGCGAATAGTCGCCGCTGCCCAGCATCGCCGCGGCCAGCCGGCCGGTCTCCAAGCCGTAGTCGATGCCCTCCCCGTTGAGCGGATTCACGCACGCCGCGGCATCGCCGATCAGCATCCAGTTCGGGCCGGCCACCCCGGACACCGCGCCACCCATCGGCAATAAGGCCGAGCGCGCGGCCCGCACATCGGAGTCGAAGCCCCATTCGGATCGCCGCAGCGCGACGTAATGATTCAGTAATGGCCGCAGTGCGGCATCGGCCGGGCGCTTGGACGTCGCGAGCGCGCCGACGCCGATGTTCACCTCGCCGGTACCCAGCGGGAAGATCCAGCCGTAGCCGGGCAGTACCTCACCGCTCGGCGAGCGCAGTTCCAGATGCGAGGTGATCCACTCCTCGTCATGGCGCGGCGTGGCGATGTAGGCGCGGATGGCGGTGCCGTACACGGTGTCCCTGTGCCATTGCCGGCCGAGGACCCGCCCCACGCCCGAGCGGACCCCGTCGGCGACGATCAGGTCGCGGCACCCCACCACCTCGCCGTTGTCCAGCACCACCGCCGACACTCGGCCATCCGAATAACGTTGCACGTCAACGGCTTTCACGCCGAGCTTCATCTTCGCCCCGTCATCGGCAGCCACCTGCCGAATCCGGTCGTCGAGTTCGAGGCGCGGCACCGCGCTGCTGATCGGCGGGAACGACCGGCCCGGCCAGCGGACCTCGACGTCGGCGCCGAAGCCGGACATCCGCAGTCCGTGGTGGGTGACCCGACCGGTCAACCACCCGTCGAGCCCCAACCGCCGCATCTCGGCCACCGCCCGAGGGGTCAGGCCGTCACCGCACGCCTTGTCGCGGGGGAACGTCGCAGAGTCGATGACCAGCACCTCGTGCCCTGCGCGGGCGGCCCACGCCGCGGCGGCCGAACCGGCCGGACCGGCCCCGACGACCACCACATCAGCGCTCGTGTGCATGGGTCCCAGTATGTTGGCTGTGTGAGGACACCGGCGAACGTGGTGGCGGGAGTGGACTTCGGCGATGCCGAGTTCGCCCAGGACGTCCGTGACGGAGTGGCCCGGATCGAGGCGCTGATGTCGGAGGAACTCGGCCGCGCCGACGAGTTGATGGCCGAGGCGGTGACGCACCTGTTCCAGGCCGGCGGCAAGCGGTTCCGCCCGCTGTTCACGGTGCTGTCCGCTCAGCTGGGTCCCGAGCCCGACTCCTGGCAGGTCACCGTCGCCGGCGCAGTCATCGAGCTGGTGCACCTGGCCACGCTGTACCACGACGACGTCATGGACGAGGCGCAGGTGCGCCGTGGCGCCGAGAGCGCCAACGCCCGGTGGAGCAACAACATCGCGATCCTCGCCGGGGACTACCTGTTCGCGACGGCGTCCCGGCTGGTCAGCAGGCTCGGGCCCGACGCTGTCCGCATCATCGCCGATACGTTCGCGCTGCTGGTCACCGGCCAGATGCGGGAGACTCGCGGTGCGGCCGAGCATGTCGACGAGGTCGAGCACTACCTCAAGGTGGTGTATGAGAAGACGGCCTGCCTGATCGCCGCGTCGGGTCGGTTCGGGGCCACGTTTTCCGGTGCCGACGAGGAGCAGATCGAACGGCTGGCCCGCCTCGGCGGCATCGTCGGCACGGCGTTCCAGATCTCCGACGACATCATCGACATCGACAGTGATCCCGACGAGTCCGGCAAGGTGCCAGGGACTGATCTGCGGGAGGGCGTGCACACGTTGCCGGTGCTCTACGCGTTGCGTGAGACCGGCCCGGACGCCGAACGGCTGCGTGACCTGCTGGCCCGCCCCCTCGAGGACGACGACGACGTGGCGGAGGCGCTACGGCTGCTGCGCGCCTCGCAGGGCATCGCCAAGGCCAAGGAGACCGTCGCCGAGTACGCGCGCCGGGCCGAGGCGGAGATGGCCGCGTTGCCTGACGGCCCCGGGCGTCAAGCGCTGGCCACTCTGGTCGATTACACGATCAACCGGCACGGCTGAAGCGCCCCGGAACCTGCGCGACCTGTCCGGGCGTTGGAGGGACGTATGAGTTCGTCAGGTCAGATGAGGAGGACCGGTCGATGACGTGGCATCCGCACGCCAACAGGGCGAAGACGTTCCTGTTGCTGGTGCTGTTCTCGGGGTTGATCGTGGCCGTGGGCGCGATGTTCGGCCGCAACATCATGTTCCTGGCGGTGCTGTTCGCGATCGGCATGAACGCCTACGTCTACTTCAACAGCGACAAGTTGGCGCTGCGGGCCATGCACGCGCAGCCGGTCACGGAGATGCAGGCGCCGGTGATGTACCGGATCGTGCGGGAGTTGGCGACCACCGCGCGTCAGCCGATGCCGCGGCTCTACATCAGTGACACCGCCGCCCCGAACGCGTTCGCGACGGGCCGTAACCCGCGCAACGCCGCGGTGTGCTGCACGACGGGCATCCTCGGCATCCTCAACGAGCGCGAACTGCGTGCTGTTCTGGGGCACGAACTGTCCCACGTCTACAACCGCGACATCCTGATCAGCTGCGTGGCGGGCGCGATGGCGTCGGTGATCACCGCGTTGGCCAACCTCGCCTTCTTCGCGAGCATGTTCGGCGGTAACCGGGAAGGCGGCACCAATCCCTTTGCCATTCTTCTGGTTTCGCTGCTGGGCCCGATCGCTGCGACGGTGATCCGGTTGGCGGTGTCGCGTTCGCGTGAGTACCAGGCCGACCAGTCGGGTGCCGAGCTGACCGGCGATCCGCTGGCCCTGGCGAGCGCGCTGCGCAAGATCAGCGCGGGTGTGGAACGCGCCCCGCTGCCGCCCGAGCCGCAGCTGGCCGACCAGGCGCACCTGATGATCGCCAACCCGTTCCGCTCGGGGGAGAAGATCGGCAAGCTGTTCGCCACCCACCCGCCGATCGCGGACCGCATCGCGCGGCTCGAGGCGATGGCCGGCCGGGGGCCGGGTCACTACTGACGGCCCCGTCAGACTTTTCCCCTGACGATGCGCAGCCCACGGCCGGGCACTTAAGGTGTGCGCGTGCTCACCCGAATCCTCGTCGGTGTCACGGCCGCGGCGGCGTTGGCCGCACCGGCCGTCGCCTCGGCTGACCCGTCCCCGCTGAACGTCAACGCGCTGCCGCCGGTCAATCCGCAGCCCTTCGCGTCCCCGGACGGCGCGTGGTACTCGTTCGCCGCGCCGATGGGTGTGACGTGTGTGATGGACCGGCAGACGGGCAGTTACGGGTGCAACGGTGCCCTGCCGGGAGCCCCCGGCGGAGCCAACGTGGTGACGGGCTGGGCGGGCGGCCCGCCGGGGTTCGCCAATGCGGCCGGCCCGATGTACGGCGCGACGGCAGACCCGCTGCCGCTGCCGCCGAACACCCGGATGAGCTTCCGCACCGTCAGCTGTGGCACCGACGGCGTCATCACCTCGTGCGTGAACACCGTCGACCAGTCTGGCTTCGTCATCAGCCCCACCGGCACCTACGCGTACTGAGCGCTAACACTGCCTGCGCCTGCGGCGACATCTAGGCTGTGACGGTGTCGAGCAGAGCTTTCCTCGCGGCGGCGTGCCTGGCCGCGGCCGGTGTCCTCAACGCATCAGGTGTCGCTGCGGCGCAGCCGCCCACTCCACCGCCGCCACCGCCGGCGCCCAACGTGAACGCGTGGGCGCCCGCGAACCCGCAGAACTACGCCGTCTTCGACGGTGCGGCGTACGCGTTCAGCTCCAACGGTCTGACCTGCATGCTCCAGCGCTCGGGCGGCTACGGGTGCAACGGCGTGCTGCCCGGCGCCCCCGAGGGAGCCAACCTGATCAGCGGTGCGGCGGGCGGGGTGCCCGGGTTCTCGGTGGCGCCCGCGCCGATCTACGGCGGGCCCGTCAAGGCGCTGCCGGCCAACTCGCGGCTGAGCTTCGGTGACGTCAGCTGCGGCAGCGACGGCACCCTCACCTCGTGCGTGGACAGCCGCAATCAGGCGGGCTTCGTGGTCAGCCCGACAGCGTCGTGGGTCGTCAACGAGGTCAACCCGTTGCTGGCCCGGCCCGAGGGCACCAACCCCTACTTCAACTAGAAGCCCGAGCCGTGCACCTCGTGGCCCGGCTTCTCCAACATCAACCCGCGGTAGGCGTCCTCGACGGTCGCGCCGTGGTTGACCACCCCGTCCACTTCGCGGGCGATCGGCATCGAGATGTCCAACTCCTCGGCGAACGACATGATCACGCTCGACGCCTTCACCCCTTCGGCGACCTGGTTCATCGACGCGATGATCTCGTCGATCGGCTTGCCCGCACCCAGCTGCTCGCCGACGTGGCGGTTGCGGCTGCGCTGGCTGGTGCACGTCACGATCAGATCGCCCATGCCGGCGAGCCCGGCGAAGGTGTCGCGGTGCCCGCCGATCGCCTCGCCCATCTTCGACATCTCACGCACCGCGCGCGCCATCACCATCGCGCGCGTGTTCTCGCCGATACCCAGCGAATACCCCATGCCGACGGCGATCGCGTAGACGTTCTTGAGCGCACCCGCCATCTCGACACCCACCACGTCGTCGGTGGTGTACGTGCGAAAGCGCTTGGTGCGGAACAGGTTCGCCAGCTGAGCGGCCAGGTGTTGATCGGGCATCGCGAGTACCGCGGCGGCGGCATAACCTTCGGCGACCTCACGAGCGATGTTGGGGCCGGCCAGGATTCCCGCCGGATGTCCCGGTAGCACCTCGTCGACGACCTGGCTCATCCGGTAATTGGTGCCTTGTTCGAGGCCCTTGACCAGTGACACCACGGGCACCCAGGGGCGCAGTGACGCGGCCAATTCGGTGAGAACGCCGCGGAATCCATGCGAGGGCACACCCATGACGATGACGTCGGCGCACTCGGCGGCTTCGACGAAGTCGGTGGTCGCCTTCAGGTCGTGCGCCAACTCGACTTCGTTACCGAGGTACTTGGTGTTGCGGTGGTGGTTGTTGATGTCGTCGGCGGTCTCCTGCGAGCGCACCCACTGCAGCGTCGGGCCGCGCCGCGCGCAGATCGAGGCCACGGTGGTGCCCCAGGATCCGCCCCCGAGGACGACGACTTTGGGTTCGCGCTGTGCAGGTGCCATGGGAGATCACCCTAGGGGCGGGGGCTGACCGGCGAGGCGGGTTTCGTGGCGATCGGTGCGCGGAGGGTGCCGGCCGCGTGGGCATAATGGACGCGACGTTGCTGAGGGGGTCTTGTGTCGGTCACGGTGTCGACAGTCGAAGCGTCTGACCCGCAGGGCGTGACCGCGGCAGCAGGTCGCCTCAGCCGTGACATCGTCGAGCTGGACGCGGTCGCCTCCGAACAGAGGCAGGCGCTGGCGCGCATCGAGGCGGCCTGGCAGGCGGCCGGTGGTGACGCCGCTGTGGCGTCGGCCGAGCAGAACCTGGCGGTGCAGCTGGAGCTGCGGGGCCGGCTGGAATCCGTTCGAGCCGCGTTGACGGCGGGCGGCGCGCACCTCGACGCGATCCGGGTCGGGCTGCTGGAGCTCGTGTCGGCGCTGCGCGGCATGGGGTGGACGGTCACCGACGACGGGGTCGCCGTCGCACCGTTGTTCCCGCCGGTGTTGGAGCGCTTCGAGCCCGGCTTCACCGCGGTGATCCAGCGGCTGCTGGGCTTGTTCGATCAGATCGACACCGGCACCGCCGAGGCTGTCAGCAGGGCCGTCGAGTCCTGACCCGCCGAGCGTGCAGGTTGTGTACGCGAAACAGGCGTCAGGCGTGCACAACGTCCACGTTCGCGGTCAGCGGTAGTTGACGAACTGCAGCGCAACCTCGAGGTCGGCGCCACGAAGCAGGGCCTGGACGGCCTGCAGATCATCGCGCTTCTTGGAGCTGACGCGGATCTCCTCGCCCTGGATCTGGGCCTTGACGCCCTTGGGGCCCTCGTCGCGGATCAGCTTGGTGATCTTCTTGGCGTTCTCGCTGTCGATGCCCTGCTTGATGCTGCCGATGACCTTATAGGTCTTGCCGGAGGGCTGCGGGTCGCCCGCGTCGAACGCCTTCATCGAGATGTCGCGCCGGATGAGCTTCTCCTTGAAGACGTCGACGGCGGCCTTGACGCGCTCCTCGGTGGAAGAGACGAGGATGATGCCGTCCTCGCCCTGCCACTCGATGCTGGTGTCGGTACCGCGGAAGTCGAAGCGGGTGGAGAGCTCCTTGGCCGCCTGGTTGAGCGCGTTGTCGACCTCCTGGCGGTCGGCCTTGCTGACGATGTCGAACGATGAATCCGCCACTGGACCCGTCCCTCCCTCGTGATCGGTACTTGGTTCCATCTTGGCCGTAGGCCGGGGCGGCGGCCAAGCCACCCTGGCGATTTGTCGTCAGGGTATGCCGTCGTTGTATCCTGCTGTGCGCGCTACACGCGAACCCGGCAGGTTGCCCGAGCGGCCAATGGGAGCGGACTGTAAATCCGTCGGCTTACGCCTACAGTGGTTCGAATCCACTACCTGCCACACCAGATCAGGCCCCCTTTCGAGGGGGCCTGACGGCTTTCGAAGGTCCGTTTGCGCCGTGAGCCGGCGAAGGATTAGGTGAGCTCAGTCCGGCCAGACGCCCTCGAGCATCTCCCATTGGTCGCCCTCGACAGCATTGTCGACGCAGACGCTGCGGCCGGTCAGTCTCCAGACCCATCGCCCGTTGGGCGCTTGCAGGGTCACCACGCGGCCATCGAATGTCAGTCCGATGTCAGGATTGCGGCCCAGATTCGCGAGCACGTGGCTGGCGAACCACATCACCGGGGTCGCACGCTCGACATGTAGCTCGTCCCCCTCGCGGCGGAACCGAATTTCGCCCGTCACACACGGTGCGCTCGTTCTCGCCATCGTCGCCATGTGAAGTATTCGGCGCCGGCCTCGCCACGGATGGGAATTCGCGTCGCAAAAGCAAATCTGACAGCGGCCTGTGAATTCCCTTGATCGAATTTGCTATTGATGACCAAATCATGACGATCTGCACGGCGGCTGTCCTCATGCGGAGATCTCGTTGCCATAAGAGTGATCCAGTCCTCGGAATGGAGGGCCACGGAAAATTACCGTCCGCGTTACTAATTAGAGCTCGGTCCGGCAGATGACTATGTGCGATCCTCGCCGGCCCGTGGCGTCAATGATCCTGCTGCGCGACCTCGCATACGGCTGTCCCGTCGCCGTAATTTATTACGTCTACCTTTGCTTCAAGATCATATCGGCGATGCCAACAAAAGCGATCAGCAAATGCGTAGCGTCGGCGCTGCCCTCCTTGATGCACCAGGGTTCGCGCCGAATATCACTTCTCCCCAAGGGGTTCATCCATGTCCAAACACCGCAACCGTGCGCCGCGGACGCCTGTCAGGCATTATCTCGCCGCCGGAGTCTCCGGCGCCGCTCTCGTAGGAGCGGGTGTCCTTCTGGTCTGGCCGTCGGATGTCGCGGCGACGGCCGCAGCCGATATTCAGCTGGCCTCGACCGACGGCCCGCTGCCAGAAGACTCATCGACTCTGCCCTGGTGGCTGGGTCACTCGGGTGGCGACCGGACGGCGTCGGTAGTCGCTGCGGCCACACCCTCGGCGACGATGCGGCCGGTCGTCGGGCCCGGAGGCTGGCTCTACGGCGACGGACTCGATGCCCTGGCGATCAACCCCGACTGCACCGCCGATTGTCGCGGCGGCAACGGCGGTTTGTTGGGTGGCAGTGGCGGTAACGGTGCCTACGGCGGTGCCGGCGGCAACGGCGGCTTGTTCTTCGGCAACGGCGGCGATGGCGCCAACGGAGTCGATGCGTTCACGACCGCGGCAGGTGTCCGGGTCGCGGCCACTGCGGGCGGCGCCGGCGGTAACTCAGGCCTGTTCGGCGACGCCGGCGACGGCGGTAACGGCGGCAACGACTACAACTCGCTCAGTTCCACCGTCGCTGGAGCCAACGACGCTGTCGGGGCGGCTGGCGGTTCCGGCGGGCGTGGCGGCCGGATCAGCGGCAACGGTGGCAACGGTGGCCGCGGAGGATTGGCCGACTCGGTCAACGGCAACGCGAGCGGAGGGCGGGGCGGCGCCGGCGGCGCAGCCACCACCGGTACCGGAGGTGACGGGGGTGACGGTGGGTCCGCGTCAACGGATGCCGACGGAACCCACGTCGCGATCGGTGGCGACGGGGGCAACGGCGGAGCCGGCGCCCCCGGAGGCTCCGGTGGTGACGGCGGGACGGTCAACAACGCCTTCGGCCAGGGTGCCGACGGGGTCGGCGGCAACGGCGGTTCCGGTGGCGCGGCAACGAGCGGAATGGGCGGAGCCGGCGGCAGCGGCGGCTTCGTGGCCACCGACGAGGGTGATGCCACCGGCGGCGTGGGCGGCAGCGGCGGTAAGGGCGCCGCATCTGCGGCAGGCGGCGCCGGCGGTTCCGGCGGCAGCGCGAGTTCGGCCGGGAGCAACCGCTTCGGGACTGACGGCGACGGCGGCACCGCCACCGCTGGCGCAGGTGGGCGCGGCGGTAGCGGCGGGAACATCCGAGGACGGGGTGGTGACGGCGGCGCCGGTGGCGACGCCGACACCGACGGCGGACCCGCCGCCGACGGCGGTGACGGCGGCATGGGCGGTAACGGCGGCACCGTAGCCGGGACCGGTGGTGACGGCGGCCGCGGTGGCAGCACTATCGGCGGCGACACCCGGACCCCCGGCGCCGGCGGCGCGGGCGGCCGAGCTGGTGTGGGCGGAAAGTCCGGTGCCAGCGGTCCTGACGGAACCAGTAGCGACTCGTAGGGACGCCGCACCCAGAAGCCTCGGGCGTGACCACCGCGCCCGAGGCGCGGCGTGCATTCGTCGGTGTGATCGAGGTCCGTGCCGACCTGTTCCGCCGCGTTCACACGGTGCACCCCGTCGCGGTCGTGCACCAATACTCCTTGTGGACAGGGGATGTCGAGCAGGTCGCGTCGATGGCGGCCGGAGGGGGTGCACCACAACCAGGAACGCGACACTGAGGCCTCCTAGAATGCGGTCATGGCCAGCAACGGTCTCGGCGACTACCTCCGTGCACGTCGCGGCCGGGTCACGCCCACAGACATCGGCCTGCCTAGCGACGGGTTGCGCCGGGTCAGTGGACTCCGCCGGGAAGAGGTGGCGCTGCTGGCCGGCATGAGCGTCGACTACTACACCCGACTCGAGCAGGGCCGGGAGCGCAGCCCCTCCCCGCAGGTGATCGACGCCCTGTCAGCGGTCTTGCAACTTCCCGACGACGCCCGTGAGCATCTGTTCCGGCTGGCGGGGCTGAGCCCTCAGGAGCGCGGCAGCGTCAGCACCCGCGTCGATCCGGCGCTGCTCGAACTCCTGGAGATGTGGCCGGTCAACCCCGCGTTCGTCTACAACCGTGCATTCGACGTCCTGGCCAGCAATCCGATCGCCGACGCGATGTTCATGCAGTGGACGCACTCGACGAACCTGATGCAGATCATCTTCACCGAACCCGATGCCAAGACCTTCTACTGCAACTGGTCGGTGGTCGCCGAGGATGCGGTGGCGAGTTTTCGCCACGGGTTCGGTATCGCACCCAACGACGTGCGTCTGTGCACTGTGCGCGACGAACTGTTGGAAGCCAGTCCGGAATTCGCCGACATGTGGACACGCCACGATGCTCGACGTAAATCGCTGCAGAACAAGACATTCCGACATCCGATAGTGGGTGTCATGACGCTGACGATGCAGACCTTCGATGTGCGCTCCAGCCCGGGCCAGGAACTCGTCGTCTACCACGCCGAGCCCGGTTCCCCGAGCGCAGAGGCGCTGTCGGTGCTGTGCTCCTGGGCCGTCACCAGCTGACCGATGACGACGAAAGGATAAACGATGTCCACCTTTATGGTCACCTACGTCGGTGACGGCACCAGCTCCTTCGATCGCAATTACTATGAAAGCAAACATATTCCGTTTGTGGCCAAGACGTGGGAGCCGTTCGGTCTGGAGCGTACCGACGTGTACTACCCCGAGGATTCTGTGGACGGCCAACACGTCGTGGCGGTGGCGCTGTGCCACTTCGCCGACCGCGCAGGTCTGGATCGTGCACTCAGCGCGCCCGAATCCGCACCCATAGACCAGGACATCGCGAACTTCACGAACGTTGTACCGATCATCACGGTCGTGTCCCCGGCCACGTGACGTCCCTGGGTGCACTGCACCCATTGTGTCGGGGCGGCCGCTGACTAGCGTCGAAGGTGCAGTGATCACCTCTGGCGAAAGGACGATCGTGAAGCGCACGACTCTCGGCGGTCTGGACGTGTCAGCCCAAGGCTTGGGCTGCATGGGCATGAGCGAGTATTACGGTGAATCCGACTGGGACACCAGCATCGCCACGATCCGGCACGCCATCGACATCGGCATCACCCTGCTCGACACCGCGGACCAGTACGGCGCCGGCCACAACGAGGTGCTGGTCGGCCGCGGCATCGCCGGACGCAGAGACGACGTTCAGATCGCGACGAAGTTCGGGATCGACCGGAGCAGCGGTGACGAGAACCGGGTGCACCGTGGCGATCCGCCGTACGTGAAGCGGTCATGCGACGCGTCGTTGCTGCGTCTCGGCGTCGACCACATCGATCTGTACTACCTGCATCGGCCCCCGGACAACGCCGAGATCGAGGACACCGTCGGTGCGATGGCCGAACTTGTGGAGGCGGGCAAGGTCCGTCATATCGGCCTCAGCGAGGTCAGCGCCGATCTGCTGCGCCGCGCCTACGCCGTGCATCCGATCGCCGCCGTGCAGAGCGAATATTCGCTGTGGACACGGGATGTCGAGCAGGTGACGCCGGTGATGGCCGAGCTCGGCGTCGGGCTCGTGCCCTATGCGCCCCTTGGCCGCGGCTTTCTCACCGGATCCGTGCAGACCGAGAATTTGGCGTCCAACGACTTCCGCGCCAAGAACCCGCGCTTCACCGGCGATGCCGGTCAGCAGAATCAGGCCATCGCCGACACGGTGCGCTCGGTCGCCGACCGGCTTGACGTCCTACCCGCGCAGGTGGCACTGGCCTGGGTGTACGCCCAAGCCGATCGGCTCGGTGTCTCGGTGGTGCCGATCCCCGGAACGCGTCACGCCGAACGGCTCGACCAGAACGTCGCGTCGCTCGACGTCGAACTCGACGACGAGGCACTGGCCGAACTGCAGCCGTTGAGTGATCAGGTGCAGGGTGGCCGCTACGCGGATCGTGGCGTGCGCTGATGGGTTCTCGACTGGACGGCAAGGTCGCCGTCGTCACCGGCGCGTCGAAGGGGCTGGGTGCCGAGATCGCCCGGGAGTTCGCCGCGGAGGGCGCATCCGTGGTGGTCAATTACGCCCGCAGCAAGGACGCTGCGGACGGCGTCGTGGGTGGGATCAACGATGCCGGAGGCTCGGCGGTGGCCATACAGGCGGACATGAGTGACGAGACTCAGGTGAGCGAGATGTTCGCCGAAGCCCATCGCGTCTTCGGCCGTCTCGACGTCCTGGTTAACAACGCCGGCGTCTACGACTTCCAGCCCCTGCAGAATTTGAGCCGGGACTTGTTCCGACGCCATTTCGAACTCAACGTGTACGGCTATCTGACCGCGATCAAAGAGGCTGTCGGCTACATGTCGCCCGGAGCGAGCATCGTCAACATGAGCTCGACGGTGACGATCTTTGGGCCCTCTGAGGCGTCGGTGTACACCGCCACCAAAGGCGCGATCGATGCGTTGACGCGATCTCTGTCGAACGAACTGGCGCCCAGAGGAATTCGGGTCAACGCGATCAAACCGGGTGTCGTCGACACCGAGGGTGTTCAGGCGGGCGGGTTTCTCACCAGTGACTTCGGCAGGGCGCTGGTCGAGGAGACCCCGCTGGGTCGGCTGGGGCACTCCGAGGATGTCGCCCCGGCAGCCGTGTATCTGGCATCGGATGAAAGCGGATGGATGACAGGGGAGTACATCACGATGGCCGGAGGGCAACGGTGACGGACGCGCAAGGCACCGCGAGCCAGGTCGTGCAGAACTATTTCGACGTCTTCTTCAGCCACGACGTCGACAAGACACTGCAGTGCCTGACCGACGACGTGGTCTGGCGCGTTCAGGGCGCGCCCGATGTGCCGACCATCGGAACCCGGTACGGCAAAGACGAAGTGCGGGAATGGCTCGAGCTTTTCCCGCACCACTTCCAGCCGCTCGACTTCGACATCCAGCGGATGGTCGCCGACGATGATCGGGTAATCGTCATCGGCCACTTCACCCACCGCATCCTCGATACCGGCAGGGAATTCAGCAGCGACTTCGCGACCATCTGCACGGTGCGTGACGGGAAGCTGGCCGCATACAACTTCCTCGAAGACTCCTACGGGCTGTGGGATGCCTTCCAGCCCGTCGACTCCTGATTCCGGGAAAGGACCGTCGTGAACATCACGGGCAACACCATTTTCATCCCCGGTTCCACCAGTGGCATCGGCCTCGCGCTGGCGCTGGCCTTGCACGACAGGGGAAACACCGTCATCGTCGGCGGCCGGCGCACCCAACTCCTCGACGCGATCGCTGCCCGGCATCCCGGCATCGACACCGTGCAGATCGACACGACCGACCCCGCCGGCATCTCGGCGGCGGCTACGTCGGTGCTCGACAAACATCCCGACCTCAACGTGATCATCGCGATGGCCGGGGTGATGCGGGTGGAGGACTGGCACCACCGCGACGGTTTCCTCGATTCGGCCGAAGCGGTCATCACCACGAATCTGCTGGGTCCGATCCGCCTCATCGCCGCGTTCATCGACCATCTGCAGAGGCAGCCCGTAGCCACGATCATCACCGTGTCATCCGGTCTGGCGTTCACGCCGCTGAAGATCACGCCCAGCTACAACGCCTCCAAGGCGGCCATCCACATGCTCACAGAGTCGCTGCGACTACAGCTCGCCGACACGTCGGTGTCGCTGAAGGAACTGGTGCCGCCATCGGTGGCCACGGATCTGCTTCCCGGGCAACGGGAGAGCTCGTTCGCGATGCCGCTCGACGATTTCATCGCCGAGGTCATGCAGATTCTGGAGGCCGATCCGGACGGCAAGGAGATCCAGGTGGAGCGGGTCAAGTTCCTCCGCTATTCCGAGGTGCGCGGCGAGTACGACGACGTCGTGCGGACGCTCAACGAGGCGGACCCGAACTGAGTCCTGCGCGGGCGATTTCGCCGAGCGGCCACGCGAACTCCCCGCAACCTCTAGTGTCCTGCCGTGAAGACGTTGATGCGCGTCCTGGTCGCGCTCCTGCTCGCGTTCGCTCTCGCGCCCTCGGCCGCGGCCGCACCGTACCCCACCGGGCCGGTCACGATGACGGCCGGCGCAGGGCCCGGGAGCGGATTCGATCTGACGATCCGTTCGGTGGTCGACGCCCTGCAGACCGAGCGGATCGTCAATGTTCCTCTGCCGGTACAGAATCGGCCCGGGAACAGCGGGTCGGACTTCCTCGCCACGATGGTCGAGCAGTATCGCGGTGCCGACGATCAGCTGTCGGTCGCCTCACTGGCGACGATGATGAACCAGGTCCGGGGCGTGTCCCGCTACGGCTACGCCGATGTCACGATGATCGCCCGGCTGATGACCGAGTACTTCGTCGTCGTCACCACCCCCGCCTCGCCGTATCAGAACCTCACCGACCTGATGGGGGCAATCAGAGCCGATCCGGCCCGCGTGACGGTCGGCGCGGCGCCTGACGACGAGGCACCCTTCGATCTGTTGGTGAACGCCGCCGGCACGGATCCGAGGGCCACTCGCTACGTCGCGCACGAGGGCGGCGGCGCACAGACCGCGGCGCTGCTCGCCGGTGAGGTCCAGGTGGCGATCGGCGGGGTGAGCGAGTTCGTCGACCAGATCCGCAGTGGGCAGCTGCGCGCCCTCGGGGTGCTGTCAGAGAATCGGTTGCCGGGCCTCGACGTGCCCACCGCGCGCGAGCAGGGTCTCGACGTGACGCTGGCGAACTGGCGCGGGATCTACGGGCCGCCGGCGATGCCGCAGTACGCCGTCGATTACTGGCAGCAGGGGCTCGCAACCATGGTCCAAACGCCCACGTGGCAGGGCATCGCCGACCGCAGCGGGTTCGTGACCACGTTCATGGTCGGAGACGAGCTGCAGGCGTTCCTCGCTGACACCCAGGCCGACGTCGAGGCCGCCTACCGGATCGCCTGACGCAGCCGCAGCCCTCGCCGGCGCACCCACAGCACCGCGGCCGCGGTGGTCTGCGCCCACACCGCCAGTGCGATCCCCAGATGCACGAAGCTCTTGGTGTCGCGGCCGAGGATGGGGCCGATGGCGGCCGGCACCTGGTTCCAGAACACGTCGTGTTCGACGCCGCCGATGGGGTCGGCGACGTAGTACAGCGCATATGGCAGGGCCAGGGCGGTGAGCCACACGGCGACGTGGCGCCTATCGGAACGATCTCGCCATCGCCGGATCAACGGTGCGGCGGCCACGGGGAGCAGCACCGACACCAGATTGCCGATGCCGAGCCACGACACCACCGGCACCAGCACGTTGGGGACGGTGCGCAAGAGCCGCGACGGCGTGTCGATGCACAGCGTGAACAGCACCGCCGCTGCAAGAGTGGGTAGACCGACCACGCCGAACAGCGCGAGGTTCTTCACCAGCAGTATTCGCCACATGGGTGTGCCGGCCGCGAGCGCGGCCTGTACGCGGTGGTGGTCGGTGCCCAGCATGTTCGTGGTGGTGACGTCGGCGAGGATGAACGACGCGAAGTAGGTGTCGACGACGACGATCAGGTCGTTGTGCATGTTGTGCCGCGTCAGCGGCTGGACCAGAAGCCACAGCGCGGCGAGCACCGTGTTGATCGCGACGCCGCTCAGGCCTGCGTAGGGCGGGGTGAACATCCAGCGGATCTCGGCGGCGACGGCGCGTGGCAACGGCAGGGACAGTGCCCGCGCCGACCGTCGCGCGCTGTAGGGGCGGGCCGCGCCGGCCCGCACCATCGCGCGGGCGTACCGGAGCACCACCGGTTTCATGGACCCCTCCCGCACAAGGTGTCTGCGACCCTACCCGCGGACACCCCGATTTCATCACCTCGGAGCAACGTCGGCGATGTACTGTGTGTCCGCTCGATCGAGGGTCAGCGATGACCGCAAGAACACTGACAGCGAGGCAGCCGTGAGACTGATCCTGGAACTGCTTCGCCCCTACCGCTGGTCGGTGCTCGGCATCTTCGCGGTGCTGTGCGTTCAGATCGCGATGGGGCTGGCCGCGCCGTGGCCGCTGAAGGTCGTGCTGGACAGTGTGGTCGGCGATCATCCGTTGCCGGCCTGGCTCCATGGGCTGCTGCAACCCAT
The DNA here is from genome assembly GCF_022348085.1 of Mycobacterium sp. PSTR-4-N. Taxonomy (GTDB): domain Bacteria; phylum Actinomycetota; class Actinomycetes; order Mycobacteriales; family Mycobacteriaceae; genus Mycobacterium. The sequence goes on from NZ_JAKRFN010000009.1 coordinate 83,637, forward strand.
CCTGGGTGGCGAGAGCCGGATGCACATCGCTGGATTGGCCGCGATCATGGTGATCGTCATCGCGGTGATCGCCGCGATCGCCACCTATGCGGCCAACTACCTCACCGAGACCGTCGGTCAGCGCGTCGGCAACGATCTGCGGACCCGGGCCTACCACCATCTGCAGCAGCTCTCGCTCAGCTACTTCGACACCCACCGGGTCGGGCCGATCCTGTCGACCCTGACCGACGACGTGGACACCATCCAGGACTTCGCGTCCGCCTCGACCCTGGGCATCGCGACCGACCTGCTCACCATCGTGGGCATGCTCGGCCTGATGCTGTGGCTGCAATGGGATTTCACCCTCGTGGCGCTCGCGGTCGCACCGCTGCTGCTGTTGTTCGTCTCCCGAATCCGCAAGGCGGTCAAGGCCGCGACGCACGAGGTCCGCCGACGCGAGTCCGACATCGTCGCCGTCGCCGAAGAGGGGCTGCAGTCGATCCGGGTCGTCAAGGCCTTCGACCGGGAAACGCTGCAGGAACAGCAGTTGGCGATCGCCGGGCAGCAGGCCGTCGATGCAGCACTCAACGCGCGCCGGGTGAAATCGGTGGTCTCACCGATCGTCGCGGTCGTGGTCGCGGCGTGCACGGCGCTGGTGCTGTGGCGCGGCTCGGCGCTGATCCTCGCCGGGGCGATGACCGCGGGCACGCTCACCGTGTTCATCAGTTATCTGGCGTCGTTCTTCAAACCCGTGCAGGACCTGGCGAAGCTGACCAACACGATCGCGATGGCCGCGGTCGGGGTCGAACGGGTGGCCGCGCTGCTCGACGCCGAAACCGACATCGAGGAGAAGCCCGACGCCGTCGGTGCCGCAAAGGTCAAGGGCGGCATCCGGTTCGACAAGGTCGCGTTCAGCTACGACGGTGAGAAGCCGGTGCTGCGCGATGTGACGTTCGACGTCGCCCCCGGTCAGCTGGTCGGCATCGTCGGCCACACGGGCAGCGGAAAATCCTCGCTGGTGAGCCTCATTCCCCGGTTCTACGACCCCAGCATGGGGTCGGTGCAGATCGACGGCGTGGACCTGCGCGACTACAAATTGCACGAGATACGCCAGCAGATCGGTTATGTGCTGCAGGACACGGTGCTGTTCCGGGGCACCGTCCGCGACAACATCGCCTTCGGCCGGCCGGATGCCACGCACGAAGAGATCGTGGAAGCCGCGAAACTCGCCAACGCCCACGAGTTCATCTCCGACATGCCGCAGGGTTACGACAGTGCCGTCGGCGAACGCGGGATGACGTTGTCCGGCGGCCAGCGGCAGCGTATCGGCATCGCTCGCGCCCTCATCCGCGACAGCCCGATCCTGATCCTCGACGAACCGACCGCCGCGCTGGACGCCCAGTCCGAGCATCTGGTGATGAGCGCGCTGCAGCGGCTGATGAGCGATCGCACCGTGTTGACCATCGCCCACCGGCTCTCGACGATCCGCGACGCCGACAAGATCGTCGTGCTGGAAGAGGGGCGCGTCGTCGAAGAAGGCACCCACAGCGAGCTGCTCGAGGGCAACGGCAGATACGCTGAGTTGCACCGCATCCAGTACGAGGACGAGACGCCGTGACCCGCTCCCTGATCATCCTGCCCGACGACTCGTCGCGGCCGGTTCTCGACGCCATCCACAACGCCGAGAAGTCGGTGCGCGTCAAGATGTTCGCGTTCAGCCATCAGCCGCTGCTCGACGCGGTCGTCGCGGCGCACCAGCGAGGCGTCCTGGTCAAGGTGATGCTGAACCCGGAGCGTCGCGACGGTGAGACCGACAACGACGGAGCGCGGGACCTGTTGCTGCAGTACGGCATCGACGTCACCGAGAGCAGTCCGTCGTTCGGGTTGACGCACGAGAAGTCGATGGTGATCGACGACGAGTTCGCGTTCGTCGAATCGTTGAACTGGACCGACGAGAACTTCACCGAGACCCGTGACTATGCGGTGGTCACCCCGACTTCGCATGAGGTGCTCGAGATCATCGAGTGTTTCGAAGCCGATTGGGCGCGAGAGGAATTCGATCCCGGTGATGACGCCCGGCTGATCTGGTGCCCGACCAACGGTCGGGCCCGGATCGCTGATTTCATCGATCGCGCCGAGAAGACCCTGTTCGTCCAGAACGAGCGCTACCAGGACCCGGTGATCATCGAGCGATTGGTGCGTGCGGCGCGCCGCGGGGTCAAGGTGCACGTGATGGCCCGCGCGGCCCACCATCTCAAGGCCGACAAGCTACTGGAGGGGGTCAGCGGGCTACGCATCCTCGACGATGTCGGCATCAAGATCCACCGGCTCAAGCACCTCAAGCTGCACGCCAAGATGATGGTCGCCGATCACGAGCGGGCAATCGTGGGCTCGATCAACCTGTCTCCCGGCAGTTTCGATCATCGCCGGGAACTCGCGATCGAGGTGGACGACGACCACCTGATCACCCGGCTCAACAAGGTGGCGCATCACGACTGGAAACATTCCGCGCCATTGGATCTCAGCGACGCGGCACTTCTCGCCGACCTCGCCGGGCGCAATCAGCGAGAAGTCGACCAGTTGGCGCTGCACGATCCCCACGCCGACTGAGGGCGCTGTCCGTCGACGCGGCAGGCGTCAGGTGCGGCTGACGACCGCCGAATCGGCGGGACGGTTGAGCGTCACCGGCGGATCCTCGCCCTCCGGGATGAGCAGGACAGGGACCTCGGTGTGGTCCACCACGGCGGCCGCCACACTGCCCTGCAGACGCCCCAGCAGACCGCTGCGTCGATGGGGGCCCAGCACGATGACGCTGGCGCCGTGCTCTTCGGCGGCGGCGACGATGCCCTTCCACGTCGGCGTCGCCTCGACGGCGATGCCGCACGCCGGCATCCCGGCGGCCTCGGCGAGCGAGGCACCGAGCGCCGCAGTGCGTTCGGCGGCGCGGCGGACGTCACCGGCACGGTCGGCGTAGACGTGTTCGTCGTCGGCCGGGATGAATCCGACGTCGACCGGTTGCCACACGCACACGACCACCGCCTCGCGCCCTGCGCCGAGATGATCGGCGGCGCGAGCGATGGCCCTCGCCGCGAGATCCGAACCGTCGTAAGCGAGCAGCACGGGACCCGGACCCGTGGATACCGGTTCGGGGGCCGCCGCCGAGGGCACGGTGTGTCCACTCGGCGGGGGCTCGATCGGCAGGCCCCGCAGCCGAGCCAGCAGCGGAGGTGAGTACCAGGCCGGTGAGTCACCGTCGAGGAACTCGTCGAGATCCGGGGTCTGCGGGCGTGCACTGCTGAGGACGTAGACCGCCACTCCGAACACCGCACCGCCGACGGCGAGACCGAATCCGACCCAGAGGGCAACGCCGGTTCCGGCGACCAGATCGTCGGAGATCCGGGTGGCCAGGTGCGCGAAGATCGGCGCCACCATGAAGGCCGCGACAGCGCGCAACAACTCGATGATCGCGAACACCCGCTGCAGACTGTTCGACTGCAGCGAGAACCCGGCGACGAACAGTGCGGGCGCGACGGTGGCCCCGAGGGCGAGTCCGGTCAGGGCCGAACCGAGCAGGGCCAGCGAGTGATTCGCCGGCAGCGACAACCGGAACACCAGGATGCCTGCGGCCAGCAGCGCCATGCCGACGAGCGGGAGATAGTGCATCGCGCGCCGGGAGATCACGAAGCCGAACACGACCGCCATCACGATCGCGCCACCGAGTTCCGGCAGGTACAGCAGACCGACCTGCACGGGGCTGAACGACTGCAGGAACACCGCCGCCGTCAGCGCGGTCGCCGCCACCGACGCGGCCGCGGCGAACAGGGCCACACCGACGCCGGCTACCGGGATCGCGCTGGTGAGCATCGTGCGGATGGTCAGCAACGGGCGACGGGCCCGGTACTGGTAGACGATCAGCGCCACGATCAGCACCAACCCGCCGAGCATCGGCGCGGTCACCGCCAGATCGGAGATCTCGTGGCTGGTCAGCTGGGCGGCCCCGACGAACGCCGCCGTGCACCCGACGGTGGCGAGCACGATGGCCGGCAGGTCGCGGGGTGCGTCCCGATCGGCGGGCGGCGCGTCGTCGAAGGTGAGCACGGCCAGGACGAGGGCGGCCAGCGCGACGGCGGCGACGATCCAGAACAGCGGCCGCCACGCGTGCGCTTCGGCTTGCGCACCGCCGATGAACGGGCCGAGCGCGACGGCGCCGAACACGCACATGTTCATGATCATCGCGGTGTTGCGCAGCTTGTCGCGCGGAAAGCCGATGGTCAACGGGGGAGCCGCCGCGATCAGCAGCATGCTGGTCGCCAAACCCTGCAGTACGTGGCCGATCACGAACGTCGGCGCGTTCGGCGCGGCGGCGACGGTCACCGATCCGATGACCAGCACCACGGCGTAGCCGAGCAGCATTCGGCGCTGCGGAAGATGTTGGGCGAACTGCACGGCCAGCACCGTGCCGACCGCGTACGCGGCGTTGCCCAACCCCGAACTGATCGCCATCGTCTGGGCGCTCATGTGCAGCTGTTCGCTGATGATCGGCACCAGCGGATCGAGCGCAGCTGACAGCGCCAGATAGGGGATCAGCGCCAGCGTGACCATGGCGGCCACTGCGGGGTATCGCCCGGCGAGGGGTCCTTGGCGCATCAGCAGCACCCACCGGAAGCACAGTCACGACGCGAGAGCTCAGCCACGTTCGGCGGCAACCGGGCCGCGGCGCCCGGCATTCCCCGATGGGAGGAGTTCCCAGGGACCTCCCAGGAAAAAGGTCAGACCACCGAGGGGGTTCCGATCCGGATGATCTGTCCGGTGTCGTAGCGCAATTGGTAGAGCGCCTGGTCGGGACCTTGTACGAGCACCACCGTTCCGCCGGCCTGCGCATCGAAGTCCCGCACGTTGCCGCAGGAGGAGAAGTCGGCGGTGCAATCCAGTGCTTTGATCCAGCCCTTAACCAGGTCGGCCACCAGCAACGTGTTCTGGAACTCGTCGCCGAGCTGGCCGCCGTCGTAGAACAGCACCGAGGTGATCGCAGCACCACTGTCGCCGTGCCCGTAGGTGTAGATCGGGTCCGACACGCCCGCGCAATCGCTGGTGCACACGCCCTCGGAACCCGGCCAGCCGTAGTTGCCGCCGGCGATGACGTTGTCGACCTCTTCGAAGGAGTTCTCGCCCACATCGGCGACGAGCAGCTCGCCGGTGGGGGTGAACGTCAGCCGGAACGGGTTGCGGAAGCCGTAGGCGTAGATCTGCGGCAGCGCCCCGTCCCCGAGGTCGGGGTTGTCCGACGGGATGGTGCCATCGGGATTGATCCGGATGATCTTGCCGTGGATCGTGCCGAGGTCCTGCGCGTTGCCGGAGTCCTTGTTGTCGCCGACGCCCCAGTAGAGCATGCCGTCAGGACCGAACCCCAGCGCGCCGCCGTGATGGAAGAACGCCGACCGGTCCGTGGACTGCAGCAGGACCTTCTGGGAGCCGAACACCACACGGTCGTTGCGGACCGTCAGCCGCGCCAGCCGGTCGCGAGCGAAGATCGTCGTGTAGGCCACGTAGATGTAGCCGTTGTTCTCGAAGTCGGGGTCGACGGTGAGGCCGCCGAGGCCCCGCTCGCCCTGTGTCAGCGTCGCCACCCGGTAGAGCGGTCGCCGCAGGACGTCACCGTTGTCGTCGACGACGCGGATTCGGCCGTTCTTCTCCGCGACGAGGATGCGTCCATCGGGCAGGAACTGGAAATCCGTGGGCTGGGTGAAGCCGGAGGCGACGACGGTCCGCTCGGGGGCGACCTCGGCAGCCGCGACGGTCTGACGCGTCCCTGCCGCCGTGAGGCCGGCGCCGACGAGGTCCAGCAACCGTGACGGACGGGGGTCGGGCGCGCTGGGAGTGGCCGGTTCCGGGGAGTCGATCGTGACCGTCCGAGCGCGCCGTTCGGCGACGCGGTCGGCGCGCTCGGCGGCGCGCTGCTCGCGGTCGGCGGCGCGCTGCGCGCGGGCTTCTGCCCGGTCGGACTTGGCCTCTGCGCGACGGGTCGCGCGCGCCTCGGCACGTTGGGTCGCGCGCGCCCGCGGACCTGCCTTCGCGGAATCACGATCAGCTGCAGCGCTGTTCGCGGTCGCGCTGGTCGACGACGCACTGCCGCTGTCCGCGGATGCCACGGCCTGACCCGTCAGGACGGCCGCGCCGATCCCGAAGGCCACGGCGAGGCCTCCGACCCGTCCGATGTGGAGTGCGGTGCTGACTCTGCTGTTCGGTCGAGTGGTCTGTGACCCTGCCGACGACGATTCCCCCATGACGCCTCCTCGCGAGCGGGGGTCTCCGCACCGCGCTGTCGGCGGCAACCCGGCAACACCCCGGTGAGGCGACTGTAGGTCGGCGCCGCGGCAGGTATCGCGTTTTCGCTGCGAAATCTGTGACGTCGCTGAACGCGTGAAGCGCAAGGAAGGCAACGCTTTTCGTGCTCCGTCACGCCTCGCGGGCGAAAGGCGCGGGACTGTTCTGATCTGGCGAAGGCCACCGGCCGGGAACATGCATCATTCGTGTGGGTCGATACCCCTGGTCGACAACGTCAGCAAACGTTCGCGTGCGCCGGGACGGAACATGACCGATTGATGACGGAATGGTGTGACCCAGCTCACAGCGGCGTATTCTGGAGTCATCCCTGAGACGAAGGGGGTTGTGATGAAAGGCGCTCATCGCGATCCGGTCGATCACGTCCGCACGACTCTGCCGCACAGTGGCGAGTCTTTCATCGACACGCTGTGGCTGCCCGGGCTGCTCCTCATCGGCATCGGCACGGTGTTGATCGCCGGCACCGTCGCGGCCACGGCCTACGGCAACCGGGACCTGTCGCTGATCCTGGGCCTGGTCGCCGGCGCGCTCGTCACCGCGGGGGCGCTGCTGATCGCGCTGGAACACCAGCGGGTCAAGCGGGTCGAGCGGCAGTGGCAGAAGGACCATCCCGACCATCCCCACCTGCGCGCCGGCTAGCTGAGAGGTCCGGCAGCAACACCCGGACGTGACGGCCGGTGGTCTCGACACCGGCGAATCAACGCGTAGGTCATCGGCAATCTGGAGAAGATCCACGCGAAGTGGACGTGTCAGCAAATATGGCGTCGTACACTGCTGTCGATCACGCGAGGGGGGACTCATATGGGTAATCGGCGGGCTGGCACGCAGGGCAGGCATCGCGCGCAGAAACAGCGGACGGCGGCACGCGGCGGGCGGGCGCGGGCCAAGGCCGCAGTGACCGCGGTCGGGATGGCCGGCGTGGCCGTCGCCGGCGCTGCGGTGCTGGGGACCGCGCCGACGATGTCGGTGAGCCCGCAACTGCTCGCGACCCTGCACTATCTGCGCGGGACCACCAACGGGCACCAGGCGACGCAGCAGGAGTTCGAGGATTTCATCGGCGTGGTCGTCAACGGCACGGCCGCGCCGACGCCCGACGGCCCGTACGAGAAGGTCGACTACAACGCGGGACTGCGGCCCTTCTCTCAAGGCGGCTTCAAGGACCTGACGTTCGACGATTCCGTCGCGGAAGGCGTCGCCAACCTGACGACGGCCGGTCCGGCGTCCGGTGACGTGATCTTCGGGTACTCCCAGGGAGCCGTCGTCGCGTCCCACTACAAGGCGACTCACGAGGGCAACGTGTACGTCCTGGCGGCGAACCCGAATCGGCCCAACGGTGGCATCCTCGAGCGTTTCGAGGGGCTGCACATTCCCTTCCTCGACGTCACGTTCAACGGAGCCACCCCCGACAACGGCGATCCCACGATCGACATCGCTCGCCAGTACGACGGCTGGTCCGATTTCCCCACGTATCTGTGGAATCCCCTGGCGATCGCCAACGCCGTGGCGGGCATGGCGCTGGTACACGGCAACATGCAATTCGAGCTGACCACCGACGACCTGAAGGCGGCCAGAGATTCGGGCGACAGCGACTACTATCAGGTCGACGAGGACACGAACACCACGTACTACCTGGTGCGGACCTACCCGATTCCGCTGCTGATCCCGCTCGATCCGTTCCTGCCCGATCAGGTCATCGCCGCGCTCGACGCCCCACTGCGCAAGATCATCGAAACCGCCTACGACAGAAGTGATTACGGCGCGCCGACACGCGCGACGTTCTTCCCGAAGCGGACTGTGAAGCCAGAGGTTGCGACGGTCGACGCGTCGGCGCCCGTCGAGCAGGAACCCGTCGAGCAGCGCCGGCAGCGGTCGGAACCCGGCGACCAGGTCGAGGAGAACCGGGACGAGGGTGGGGCCGCGGAACGCTCGGCCACGCGCACGTCCTGGTACCCGGGCAAGCATCTTCGTGAAGAGGTGGAGGCCGCCAACGCGACCCGCCACGAGAAGAAGCGCGTCCGCCAGCATGTCGAGGACTCATCCCAAGACGCCGTGAGCAGCGACGATGCCCCGAAGAAGGCCGCTGCCGCGCCGGGTGGCGGTCACGCCGACGGCCCCGCCGCGAACGACGAGGCCGCCTGAGCGCAGTCACCACACGCGGTGGACGTGCCGGTGGTGGCGGTGCCGGTAGGTCGCCGCGGCCGGGGTGTGCACGTGAGTCTTCGGGGACGTCGCGACCGAGGGGCTGAACACCCGCGGCTGAGTGGGCATGTGCGCCCGGGTGTCGCGGGGAGTCGTCGGTGCGTGGCCACTGTGTCCGTTGGTCGAGTGGGTGTTCGCCGGCGACGCGGCGGCAGCGGTACCGGCCAGGCCGAGCGCGCCACCGAGGATGCCGGCGGTCAGCAGGGGCAGGGCGATGATGCGAGCGGTGTTGTTCATGTTCATTTCCTTTGTCTGAGTTGGCTTTTGGAGCCTGTGACCGGCTGTTCCGGCGTTGACACAAGAATGCCCGGAGTCGCGGGTCTGCGTCTGTCCGCCGGGCGGCCGATCGCGGGGACGAAACCGTGGTCCTCCGATCGGGGGATGCCGGTGGATTGGTGGCATCCGATGCGGAGTGCGATGTTGTAGCGATGACGTCTGCGCACTGTGTCCGATGCGGCGCCGAGCGACCGTCGTGGCTGGGGGAGCCGCACCGCTGCATCGGCAACGCCGACGTGTCGTGGCTGAATTTCCACGGGATGACCGCGCACGCGGCGATGGCCTGGCGACGGCGCCTGCTCTACGGTTCGTCGTGAGCGAGATTTGCAGGCAACGGTATGCGCGGTAGGGTCGTCCGTTAGTCGCAAATAGAGATCGGATCGTGACGTCATGGACCTTGTACTCGGCCTGTCGATGACGTCGTCATCGGTGCGCTGGGTGCTGGTCGAAGGCGCCGCCGGTGAGGGCGCCACCATCGATCGGGGATCAGCCGACCGTGCCGGCGTGGACGCCGGCGTCCTGCTCGACTCCCTGATCGGTGACGACACGTCCCGGCGCCTGCACGCGGTGGGTCTGACCTGGTCAGCTGCGGCGGAAGCCACGGCGAGTGCGGTGTGGCAGGAGCTCACCGACCGGGGTGTCGAGAACGTGATCGCGGTGTCTGCTGTCGAGGCAGCCGAGACGCTCGCGCTCGGTATCGCAGACGTCGCCGGATACGAGCGCACGGTGGTCTACGTCACCGAGCCCGGAGAATCGGTGCTGGTCGCGGTCACTCCGGACGGCGTGACCGCAGACCGGATGGACACGGCCGCACTTGCGCAAGCGCAGCTGCCCAGCTCAGACGCGGTGGTCGTGTTGGGTTCCGGTGATGTCGCGGCCGCGATGGCCGCCGCGCAGCAGCGCACGGACGCTCCGGTGGTGTCTGCCGATCAGTCGGAGCTGGCCCTGGCCCGGGGCGCCGCGTTGGCGTCGGCGTCGGCGGTGGCCCTGCTCGACGTGGCCGGTGAAACCGGCGCCCGGCGCCTCTCGAGCACCGCCGTGCTGGCCTCGGTTCTGGGGGCGGCCGTCGTGACGCTGGTCGTGTCGGCGTCGGCCGCGGTCGGTCTGAACTTCACCCCGGATCCCACCCCACAGATGGTCCGCTCCGTGCAGGACGAGGTCCGCGAGGCGGCCCCACCCGCGCCTCCGCTCGTCGCTCCTCCCGCGCCGCCCGCGCCCGCGGCGCCGATCGTCAACACCGCACCCGCGCCCGAGGCCGTGGAGCTGCCCGCTCCACCCGAGGCGGCGCCCGTGGTCGACGAGCCGCCGGCGGCCGCTCCTGCTCCTGCTCCGGAGTACGTCCCGCCGGCGCCCGAATACGTCCCGCCGGCCCCGCCGCCGGACTATCTGGCGCCCGCGCCGGGTGCCCCGGTGCTGGTGCCCCCGGGCGGTCCGCTGCCCGCGGCCGTGCCGCCGCCCGTGGTCGTGGAGAACCCCCAGCCGCGGCTGCGGGACCGCATCATCGAACGCATCCCGATCATCAACCGGTTCCACGAACCGCAGTACGACTACACGCCCTAGCTCGCTCCACCCGCGACCACATTGCGCAGCGGAATGCCCTGGTGCAGCCGCACGATGTTCGCTGTGACATCTCCGACGCGGCCGGCGAAGGTGTCCGAGGTGACACCGGACGAGTGCGGCGTCATCAGCACATTGGGTAGCTGCCCGAAGGGCAGATCGCTGGGGGCGCACCGGCTTTCACCACCCGGATAGCGATACCAGACGTCGATGGCGGCAGCCGCGATCACGCCGTCCGCCAACGCGTCGTAGAGCGCCCGCTCCTGCACGAGGGGACCGCGGCCGACGTTGATGAGGACTCCGTCGTGACCCAGCGCGGCCAGCTGGGCAGCACCGATCATGCCCGTGGTCGCCGAGTTCAGCGGCGCCGACACCACGACGACGTCACTCTCGGACATAAGTCGGTCGAGCTGACTGGTGTTCCCCACCCAGGTGAGCCCCGCGTCCTCGCCGCCGCTGCCCGATCCGGTGACCGCGGCTGCCGTACAACCGAACGCGCGCAGCAGATTCCAGCTGTACCCACCGATGTGGCCGAACCCGACGAAGCCGATTCGAGCCTCGCTCAGTGTGGGGGCCTGGGCTATCGCACGATCGTAGACCGAGGTCGACCAGATCCCCTCCCGCAGAGCGCGGTCCTGAACGAGGAAGCGGCGGCGCAGCATCACCGCGGCAGCTGCCACGTACTCGGCGATGGACCGTTCGTGGTGGAAAGTGTTGGCGACGAGGATGCCCGCGTCCAACGCGGCGAACTCGATCTTGTCGGTGCCTGCACCGGCGACGTGAATCAGTCGCAATCTCTCGGCGGCGCCGGCCATGTCGGCGGTGAAGCGACTGCCGACGTACACGTCGGCGTCGCGGAGGTCCGGTCCGGTGACACCGTCCGGCACCCAGCGGACGTCCGAGTCGGCAGGCGCCATCGCCTCGAAGCGATCACGGTGCGGTAGGAGGTTGGGGTCGGCGACGACGATCTTCACGTCAATCCCTCTGCAGCGCTGGGCGTTTGCTGTCGAAAGTCCAGCCGGGGATCAGGTACTGCATGGCGATGGAATCGTCGCGCCCACCCAGACCTTCAGCGGAATACAACCTGTGTGCCGCCGCGACGGCGGCGTCGTCGAGCGTCACGCCCAGCCCCGGTGCGTCGGGCACCGCCAGGTGACCGTCGACGATCTCGTACGGGTCGGCGGTGATGGCCTGTCCGTCCTGCCATATCCAATGCGTGTCGATAGCCGTGATGTTCCCGGGCGCGGCAGCAGCGACGTGGGTGAACATCGCCAGCGATACGTCGAAGTGGTTGTTGGAGTGCGATCCCCACGTCAAACCCCACGCGTCGCACAGTTGGGCCACACGCACCGAACCTGCCATGGTCCAGAAGTGAGGATCGGCAAGCGGGATGTCGACTGCCCCGGCCCGGATCGCATGCCCCATCTCCCGCCAGTCCGTCGCGATCATGTTCGTCGCGGTGGGCAGTCCGGTGGCTCGCTTGAACTCCGCCATCACCTCCCGTCCGGAGAACCCGCCCTCCGGGCCGACGGGATCTTCGGCGTAGGCGAGCACATCGCGCAACTCGCGGCAGGTCCGGATCGCGTCATCGAGCAGCCACCCGCCGTTCGGATCGAGGGTGACCCGCGCGTCCGGAAAGCGTTCGGCCAGTGCGATGACGGCTTTGGCCTCGTCCGCCGCGGGCAGGACGCCGCCTTTGAGTTTGAAGTCGGCGAATCCGTAACGCGCGTGCGCAGCCTCGGCGAGCCGGACGATCGCGTCCGGAGTCAGCGCCTCCTCGTGGCGCACCGTCATCCAGTCATCCGCGCCTGCGGGTTCGTCGGCAGCCGAGCGGTAGGCGAGATCGGTCTTGCGGCGATCACCGACGAAGAAGAGATACCCGAGTGCCTGGACGCGGTCGCGTACCTGCCCGTCGCCGAGCAAGGCTGCCACCGGGACCTCGAGATGCTGCCCGAGCAAGTCGAGCAATGCTGACTCGATCGCGGTGACAGCATGCACCGTGACGCGGAGGTCGAACGTCTGCGCGCCCCGGCCGGCGGCGTCGCGGTCACCGAAGGTTCGCCGTACCTCGTTGAGCACGGCGTGATAGTCGCCGATGCGGCGTCCGGTGATCAGGTCGCGGGCGTCCTCGAGCGTGCGGCGGATGGGTTCGCCTCCGGGCACTTCGCCGACGCCGATGTTGCCCGCGGAGTCGGAGACGACGACGAGATTGCGGGTGAAGAAGGGCCCGTGCGCACCGGACAAATTGAGCAGCATGCTGTCGTGCCCCGCGATCGGGATGACGGTGACGTCGGTGACGACGGGTGTTCTCATGGGGTTCCTCTCGAGCGTCATGATGCGAACCATCTGTCGCCGTTGGCCAATGGGCGCACGACACGGGAAACCTTGTCGCCGATGCTCTGCAGCGCAGCGATGATCTCGCGTGCTCGCTGCGGGTTCAGCCGATCAACGGGTATCGAGGCACTGATCGCATCCTGCGCGGGCCGGCAGTAGTGCAGTGGCACCGCGAAACACCGCACCCCGGCGGTGTTCTCCTCGTCGTCGCCGGCGTACCCCCGTATCCGGATCTCGTCTAGCTCGCTGTCGAGAACGGCGCGATCGGTGATGGTCTTCGGTGTCAGCGGTGTCAGGGCCGACGGGATGTGCCGGTCGCGTTCGGCACCGAACAATTCGGCCAGCAGGGCCTTTCCGAGTGAGGTGGCATAGGCGGGGAGCCGTCTGCCCACCCGGTTGGCGGTGCGCGCGTACTGCTGGGATTCGCGGGTGGCGAGGTAGACGATGTCGGTCCCGTCGAGCCGGCCGAGGTGGAAGGTCTCGTCCAGCGCGGCGCGCAGGTCTTCCAGGAAGGGGACGATCAGCGGAAGGTACGGATCGCTGTCGAGGTAACTGGTGCCGACCAGTAGGGCACGGATGCCGATGCCGTACAGCGTTCCGGTGGAGTCCGACCGTACCCAGCCCTGACCGACGAGAGTACGCAGAAGTGCATGGGCGCTGCTGCGCGGCATCTCGAGTGCATCGCTGATCTCGCGCAATCGGGCCGGCTCGTCGTGGCGGCCCGCCAGGTACTCCAGCAACTCGACGGTACGAACCGCCGATTTGACCTTGCGCACCGGAAGATCTTCTGTCACAACAATTCCCTCAAATTGCCAGCAGTTCGCGGCCGATCAGCAGCGCTGCACCCAGGGCGGAGACGATGATCGCCACCCGACGTAACCGGGCCGGATTGAGATGCCGGTTCATCACCGTGGAGAGCAGATAACCGGCCACGGCCGCCGGTATCAGCACGGTGAAGCCCCACCAGGTGCGCGCGTCCACGGCGCCAGTGACCGAGAGCACGATCAGGGAGATCACCGAACCCACCAGGAAGAACCCGCCCATGGTTCCCCGCAACCGGGGCCCGGAATTGCGTTGCCACACCAGCGCCATCGGCGGACCGCCGATGGAGGTCGCAGTTCCCAGCAGCCCGGATGTGGCTCCCGCGATCACCACGTTGCGCCGGCGTGCTGCCGGAATCCAGCCGCTGCTCGTCAGTACCACGCCACCGAGTACCACGGCGGCCAGCATCAACGACAGCGCGCGATGCGGCAGCGCCGCGAGAAGCAGGGCGCCGGCGAGCGTGCCCGGCACTCGCCCGGCGAGCGCCCAGCCGGTACCCGACAGATCGATCGATTGCCGCTCGCGGATCACGACGATCAGCGTCACCAGGGTCGCCACCATGATCAGCGTGCCGGGGATCAGCGCCGGATCGACCAGGGCGACGATCGGCGCCGCGAACATGCCCATGCCGAACCCGATGGACGCCTGCAGAGCGGAGGCCAGGAAAATCGCCACGGCCAGAACGCAATACCCACCGACGCTCATGCCGGCACGGTCTCACGGCCACTCCCTTCGAGCAGCAGCGGATGGTGGCACTCCGCGGCATGGTCGGGTGCGGCAGGGTCTACGGCCGCGGGCGGTGGCGTCGTCGCGCACACGTCTGTCGCCTTCCAGCACCGGGTCCGGAATCGGCACCCCGACGGCGGATCGATCGGTGACGGCACTTCGCCCTTCAGCAGGATCCGCTCCGCGCGGCGGGAACTGTCCAGTGAGGGTGCGGCCGACATCAGCGCGGCGGTGTAGGGGTGGTTCGACCGCTGGTACACCGCCTCGGTGGGCCCGTTCTCGATGATCCGGCCCAGATACATCACGGCCACACGGTCGGCGACGTGCCGCACCACCGACAGGTCGTGAGAGATGAAGATGTAGCTGATCCCGAGTTGATCCTGCAGATCGTTGAGCAGGTTGAGCACCTGCGCCTGTACCGACAGGTCGAGAGCCGACACCGGTTCGTCGCAGATGATCACGTCGGGATTCAATGCCAGGGCGCGAGCGATACCGATGCGTTGCCTCTGTCCGCCGGAGAATTCCTGCGGGTACTTGGCCGCGGACTTGGCGCCGAGGCCGACCAGATCGAGCAGACCGCGCACCCTCATGTCGCGATCCTGGCGGTTCTTCACCACCCCCTTGTGGCTGCGCCATGGTTCGGCGATGATCTCGGCTGCCGACATCCGTGCGTTCAGTGAGGCGTAGGGGTCCTGGAACACCATCTGGACCCGTCGGCGAAAGGCCAGGAGTTCGGAGCCCTTGAGGTTGAACGGGTCGACGCCGTCGAACCGAACGCTGCCCTCGTCGGGCCGCTCGAGCATCATCAACGTTCGCGCCAAAGTGGATTTGCCGCAACCGGATTCCCCGACGAGGCCCAATGTCTGGCCGCGATCGAGGTTCAAAGTGACCCCGTCGAGAGCGCGAAGGGCTTTCTTGCCGGCGTGCGGTACCCGGAAGTATTTGCGGATGTCGTGGACTTCGAGCAGGGGGCCGTTGCCGGCCGTCGTGTGATCAGACATGGGTGACCTCTTCCGGGAAGTGGCAGGCTGTCATGCGACCGGTGCCCGACAGAACCGGTCGTGTCGTCGTACAGATCTCGCGAGCCAGCGGACAGCGGGCGTGGTAGACGCATCCCTCGGGAACGGCATGCAGGTCGGGGGGTGAACCGCCGATGGACTTGAGGCTGTCGCCCCGGCGAGCGTTCACCGGCACCGAATTCAGCAACCCCTTGGTGTATGGATGCCGGGGATCGGTGAAAACCTCGGCGACAGTGCCGGTCTCGACGATGTTGCCGGCGTACATCACCGCGACGCGGTCGGCCTCCTCGGCCACCAGCGCGAGGTCATGGGTGATGAGCACGACGGCCATGTTGTATTCGGTGCGCAGGTCCCGCAGCAGTGCCATGATCTGTGCCTGCACGGTGACGTCGAGTGCCGTCGTGGGCTCGTCGGCGATCAACACGCTGGGATTCAGCGCGACGGCCATCGCGATCAGCAGTCGCTGACGCATCCCGCCGGAGAACTGGTGCGGATACGAATCCACCCTCGTCTCGGGCTGCGGGATGCCGACCCGGGTCATCAACTCCACGGCCTTGACCTTGGCCTCCTTCGTGGAGAGGCCGTGGTGGATCCGAAAAGGTTCGGCCAGTTGGGTTCCGACGGTGTACAGCGGATTCAATGCGGTCAGCGCATCCTGGAAGACGATCGCCAGTTCCGTGCCCGCCATCGCGCGACGCTTCTTGCGGTCCACGGTGAGCAGATCGACAGTCCCATCCTGGTGCGCGAGCCGTGCGCTGCCACCGACGATGTCGGCGACCGGTTCGAGGAGCCCCACCAGCGCTGTGGCGGTCATCGACTTGCCGCAGCCCGATTCACCGAGCAGCGCCAGGGTTTCGCCGCGTCGAGCGCCGAAGGACACCTCGTTGACGGCGCGCAGTGTTCCTGAGATCGTGCGGACCTCGACGGACAGTCGGTCGACCTCGAGCACGGGCGCAGTGTCCACGTGGAGATCGCGATCGGCGAGTGCAGTCATCGCAGAGCCTTTCCGGTCTTGGTGAATGCGGTCAGCCGCTTCTGTGGGACGGTGAGACGCCACCGCTGGCCGGGGTCGGTGGCGATGCGCGCCCACGCGGCCAGGATCGTCGCCGACACGGTGGTGATCACGATGGCCAGGCCGGGGAAGAAGGACAACCACCAGGCGCTGTGGAGATACGTCCGGCCCTGGGAGACCATCAGCCCCCAGCTGACATCCGGCGGTTGGATGCCGATGCCCAGAAAGCTCAGCGAGCTCTCGGCGAGCATGACATAGCAGAAGTCGAGCGTGGCGACGGTGAGCAGCGTGGGCAGCACGACCGGCAGCACATGCCGGCCGATGATGGAGTTCGCGCTGGCCCCGAAGGTGCGTGCTGCGTCGACGAAGACCCGGCTCTGGAGTTCGGCCGACTCGGCTCGGGCGGTGCGCAGGTACACGGGTATGCGGGTGATGGCCAGCACCGCAACGATGTTGGCGGCACTGGGGGAGAAGACGTAGAGCACGACGACGGCGAGCAGCAGCGAGGGGAAGCTCATGATCACGTCGGCGATGCGCATCGCCAGCGTTTCGCGCCAGCCCCGATGGAAGCCCGCCCACATGCCGATCGCGGAGCCGACGACCGCGGAGATCACCACTGCCGGCACGGCAACCGACAGTGTGGTGCGGCAGGCGACGATGAGCCGGGCCAGCATGCTGCGACCCAGGGGATCAGTGCCCAAGACGTTCGCCCACCCGTGGCTGAGTGTGAACGGTGCCTGGTTGGAATTGTCCAGGTCGATGCGGGTGGCCAGGTCGCCGACGAGGACCGGACCGAGCAGTGCGGTCAGGAACACCAGGCCCAGCACGCATGCGGCCGCGAACGCGACGCGGTCGTTGGCCAGCAGCCGGAACCACAGGGAACCGCCGCGTCGGCGGGAGGTCTCGGTGTCGTCCTCGCCGACGATCGCTGTGGTCGGCTTGACCGGGATCTGATCGATCTGCGTCATGATGGTGTCCCTTGTCCGTCTTAGATCCGAGCCGGTTCCCGCACGCGGGCGTCGAGCAGCGCGTAGCAGGCGTCGATGAGGATGTTGAGCAAGAAGATGCTGACCGCGGTGAGCAGGACCGCGGCCTGCAACACCGCGAAGTCCCGCTGCAGGATGGCGTCGATCATCAGTTTGCCGATGCCGGGCCAGCCGAAGATCGCCTCGACCACCACCGCCCCGTTGATGAGGCCGACGGCGAGGTCGCCGGCGACGGTGAGCGCGGGCGCGGCGGCGTTGCGCAGTGCGTGGTGGCTGACGACGCGGAAGTCGCTGGCGCCCTTGCTGCGGGCCAGTCGCACATACGGCGCCGACAGCGCTGAGACCATCGCACCGCGGACCACTTGAGTGAGGACGCCGAGCGGTCGGATCATCAGCGTGGCGATCGGCAGAATCCAGCTCAGCATGCCGTCGTCGACCCCGGAGGTGGGCAGCCAGCCGAGCAGCACGGCGAACAGCCACACGCCGGTGATGGCGAACCAGAAGTCGGGAATCGAGGCCGCCGTCATGGACAGCAGGCTGGAGAAGCGATCGGCCAGTGAATTGGGCCGGTACGCGGCCCAGCAGCCGACGATCACAGCGCCGATGATCGCCAGCAGCATCGTGGTGATCGCCAGCTGGAGCGTGGCGGGGAACGCCCGCAGAGCCATGTCTGCGGCCGATTCGCCGGTCCGTAGCGAGGTGCCGAAGTCGAGATGGATGACACCTTTGAAGTAGTCGAGCAACTGGGTGATCAGCGGATCGTTGAAGCCGTTGGCGGCAGCGAACTGGGCGCGCTGCTCGGCGGTGGCGGACTCGGGCAGGTACAGGTTGGTGGGATCACCGGTGAGCCGGGCGAGCAGGAACACGCCGAGCAGCACGATGATCAACGGCAGAGCGCTGGAGTACATCCTGCGTCGAACGAAGGGAAACATGGGCTGAGCCTTCCTGCTTCTCAG
The DNA here is from genome assembly GCF_022348085.1 of Mycobacterium sp. PSTR-4-N. GTDB lineage: Bacteria > Actinomycetota > Actinomycetes > Mycobacteriales > Mycobacteriaceae > Mycobacterium. The sequence continues at coordinate 101,845 of NZ_JAKRFN010000009.1, forward strand.
GACTGGTCGGTGCGGTCGTCACCGGCAGGGGTCATCGCGGCGAGCCGCATCTCGTCGCCGGTGGCCGGATCGGGGGTGTAGTCGACACGCGGCGACTTGCCGAGGATCCCCTTCATGTGGGCGATGTAGGCCATTTGCATGATCTCTTGGGGTTCCTCGGCGAACAGCTTGGCGAAAGCGTCCTGGCGGGCCTGCCCGGTCAACAGCTCCGCGGCGCGGATCTTGGCATCGAATTCGGTTGTGCCGTAGGCGCTCTGCGGACCATCGGAGAGCATGTACTGGTCCATGGTGAACGCGGCATCACCGGCTTGGTTGCCGTGCATGATCATCAGCAGGTACGGCCCGGTGTTCGGGGGGAACGGCCGCAGCTGGTATTCCAACTGATTGGCCGTGTCCATCATCTCGATCTTCACGTTCAGACCGATCTCGGTGAACTCGGCCTGCAGAACCTCGATGGTCTCGCTGATGTTCGGGAACTGCGCGGTGCGCCCGATCAACCGGATCTGGGTGTCGACAGGCACACCGTCGGCCTTCGCCTCGGCGATCAGCTGCTTGGCCTTGTCGGTGTCGTGCGGCCACAGGGGGAGCTGATCGTTGTAGCCGACGACACCGGAAGGAATGAGCTGCGCGGCCGGCTGTCCGAGACCACGGAAGAGTGCCTTGACGATTCCGGTGCGGTTGACCGCGTAGTTGATGGCCTGACGGACCCGCATGTCGTTCAACGGCGGTTCGGTGGCCTGCATGCGCAGGGCCGTGGTCTCGTTGTTCTGGAACGGCACACCCAGATCACCCGCGCCGTCCTCGGGGCCGAGACCGGTGGCGATGTCGGCCTCGTCGTTGATGATCATCGCGGCTCGCACGCTTCCCTCACTGCGCCAGCGATATTCGGCGGTGGCGAAGGCCGGCGCGGCGCCCCAATACGTCGGATTGCGCTTGAGCGTCAGTTTCTGGCCGTAGTCCCACGCCGCGATCGCGTAGGGGCCGGTGCCGATGGGTTCGCGCACCTTCTCGACTGTGCTGGTGGTCCTGGGCACCATCTCGACGAATGAGATACGCAGCGGCAGAATCGGATCTGGTTCGCTGGTGCCGACGACGACCGTGGTCGGATCGGGGGTCTGCAGGCGGAGCTTCTCGTCGCCGAAGACGTAGCCGTCGACGTTGCATTGCAGATCGGAGTTGACCGCCCGGTCGATCGAGAAGGCGGCGTCCTCGGATGTGAAGGGCGCCCCGTCGGAGAACGTGACGTCGTCGCGCAGCTGGAAGGTCCACTGGGTCGGGCTGGTCTGCGTCCATCGCGTGGCCAGCAGCGGGGTCAGGTCACCGGTGGTGGCGTCGCGCTCCAGTAGAGGCTCGGTGATGTTGGAGCGGACCACGATGCCGGTGGAGGTGAGCGAGCTCTCGCACGGCTCCAGGGTCGGCGGCTCCTGCTGGAGCACGATGCGCAGCGTGCCGGGGTCGTACCCACCGCCGCCGGAGTTGGCGACCGAGCAACCGCTCAGGGCGAGCGCCGCGGCAGCGAATGCGGCAAGGGCTGTGGGTTTCATGGATTCTCCCGGGCTGGGCTGTGACGTCCACGTATGTAGATGCGAGCTGTGATGACAACCACACCGTAAGAGCGGGTTTCGAGGGGCGTCAACCCCACTCACGAGGCCCTTTGGCGCCATATTCGCCCTTCGATCGAACTCGTTCGGGACGTACTGAAACTGGCCTGACGTGCATGTTTTCGTACGCAGCGGGGGCTCCGATACGTCAAAGCGGCTCGCGAGAACCCTGTGATGCCGTTTCGCTATCAGTCCATGCCAATTCGGACGTAGACGGGTATTCGCAGGTCGCCGTAGCGTGGGCGGTATGAGTAGCAGTGGTGCGGTCTTGCAGGTCGGTCCCCTCAAACCGTCGCTCGAGCAGACGCTGGCCCGGGAGTACGGCGCGAGGGTGTTGCCGGAATCGGATGACGAGCGTGCGGCTTTCCTCGCCGAGCACGGCGCCGATTTCACCGCCGCTGTGACGTCCGGCCGCACCGGCGTGGACGCCGGGCTGATGGCTGCCCTGCCCCACCTCGGCGCGGTGATCAATTTCGGCGTCGGCTACGACACCACCGATGTGGGCGCGGCCGCCGCCCGCGGAATCGGCGTGAGCAACACTCCCGACGTGCTGACCGACTGCGTGGCCGACACCGCGGTGGGCCTGCTGATCGACACCTTGCGTCAGTTCTCGGCGTCCGACCGGTATGTGCGCGCCGGCCGGTGGCCGGTCGGGGGGTCCTATCCGTTGACCCGGCAGGTGAGCAACAGCCGGGTCGGCATCATCGGTCTGGGCCGCATCGGCACAGCAATTGCGCATCGGCTCAACGCATTTGGATGCTCGATTAGCTACCACAACCGCCATCAGGTCGCCGATTCGCCCTATGCGTACGTGGCGTCCCCTGTGGATCTCGCGCGGGCGGTCGACGTTCTGGTGGTCGCGGCGGCCGGCGGCGAGGGCACCCGCGGCCTGGTCAGCCGCGAGGTCATCGACGCGCTCGGTCCCGACGGCTATCTGATCAACGTCGCCCGCGGCAGCGTCGTCGACGAGGAGGCACTGGTGTCCGCCCTCCTCCAGCGACGGCTGGCGGGTGCAGGGCTGGACGTGTTCGCTGACGAGCCGAAGGTGCCCGAGGTGCTGTACGGGTTGGACACCGTGGTGTTGCTTCCGCACGTGGCCAGCGGAACGGTGCAGACGCGCGCGGCCATGGAGGAACTGACGCTGCGAAACTTGGCGACCTTCCTCGGCACAGGTGAATTGGTCACCCCCGTCTGACGTTCGCGGTCAGGTGACGGTCTCGACGAGGTCGTCGGTGGTCCATTCCTGCTGCGGCAGCACATCGCGAAGTACCCGCAGGAGAGCGGGATTCGTCGAGTCGCCCCGCCATACCGCGTCGAGCTCGACGGGCCGTTCGCGGAACGCCCCGATCGTTCGGAAAACCACGCCCTCGGGGTGCAGCGTGGCCGCCGACGCCGGAACGAGCGCGATCCCGATGCCCGAGCGCACGAGCACCAGCATCGTGTGTACCTGAGTCACGTACTGCACATACCTCGGACTGGCCCCAGCGATGGTGAAGGTCGAGATGAGCAGTTCGTTGAAATACCGTGCCTGCACGGGTGAATACATCACGACGTCCTGCCCGTCGAGGTCGGTCAGCGTCAGCTGCCGGGGGAGATCGGCCAGGGGATGGCCGGCGGGAAGCGCCGCGATCAGCTGCTCGTGCAGGAGTGGCCGCGACACGAGACCGGGCCGCTTCAGCGGCGGCCGGGCCATGCCCAGGTCGAGCTCACCGGTCGCCAGCCCCTCGATCTGGGCGGCGGTGACCATTTCGCGCAGATCGAGCGTCACATCGGGTAGCCGTTCGCGCGCACGCTCCAGCAGCCGCGGCAGCACCGCGTGCGCCGACGCGGCCGTGAAGCCGATCACCACGGTGCCGAGATCGCCTGCGGGAACACGCTTCACGGTTTGCGCGGCGCCTTCGGCCAGCTGCAGGATGCGACGTGCGTCAGGCAGGAACGCCACGCCCGCCGGTGTCAACGTGACGGCTCGCGTGGTGCGGTCGATGAGTTGCACGCCCAGTTCGCTCTCGAGCTGCTGCACCTGGCGGGACAGCGGCGGCTGCGTCATGTGCAGCCGTTCGGCCGCCCGTCCGAAATGCAACTCCTCGGCGACCGCGACGAAGCACTGCAACCGTGCCAGCGAGAACATCAGCGCCTAGGACTCGTGAGCACGGCATCCGGTGGGTGGACGGCCTCGATCGCTGCCATGCTCCCACCGTAGGGCTCGGGCGCGCACTGCGGAAGTGTCTCTACCAGCGCGGGCTCAGCAGTTCGAAGCCCGGCTCCACGGTGCGCATGTAACCGGTGTCGTCCCGGTCGCGGATCCCGCAGCGCAGGTACTGCTCGTGCAGGCTGTCGAGCGCGTCGTCGTCGATCTGCACGCCCAAGCCGGGTGTGCGGGGGACCGGCACGGAGCCGTCGACGAACGTCAGCACGCCCGGCTTCACCACGTCTTCTGTCTTCCAGGGCCAGTGGGTGTCACACGCATACGTCAGATTGGGGGTCGCGCCGGCGAGGTGCACCATCGCGGCGAGGCTGATGCCCAGATGGGAGTTCGAGTGCATCGACAGGCCGAGTCCGAAGGTGTCGCAGATCCCGGCGAGCAACCGTGAGCGCTGCAGTCCGCCCCAGTAGTGATGATCGGAGAGGACAACGCGGACAGATTTCTTCGCGACGGCGGGCGCGAGGTGGTCGAAGGCGACGACGCACATGTTGGTCGCCAGGGGCATCGGTGCCTGCGCGGCCACCTCCGCCATGCCGTCGAGGCCCGGTGTGGGATCTTCGAGGTATTCCAGGATTCCGGCCAATCCGGACGCCACCTTGACCGCGGTCTGCGGCGTCCATGCCGCATTGGGGTCGAGCCGCAGCGGCATTCCCGGGAATTCTCGGGACAGCGCCTCGATTGCCGCCATTTCCTCTTCCGGTGGGAAGACACCGCCTTTGAGTTTGACTGCGGTGAAGCCGTATTCGTCGATGATGCGGTGGGCCTGGGCAACGAGGCCGTCCGGATCGAGTGCCTCTCCGAAGCTGTCGGGATCGGTGCCGGGGTGGCCCGCCCACTTGTAGAACAGGTAGGCGCTGAACGGCACAGCCGCACGGACGGCGCCGCCGAGCAGATCGCACACCGGGCGGTCGAGTGCCTGGCCCTGGACGTCGAGGCACGCTACCTCGAACGGTGACAGCACCTGATCGACGGCGCTGGCGGTGGTGATCATTCCCGCCGTACCGACCGCGGCGGTGTCACCTCTGAGCCGATCGGCGATCGCGGCACGAATCGCGTTCAGTGCGAACACATCCAGACCGCTGATCGCGTCGGCGGCGGCATGCAGTCGGCCGAGGTGGCGGGTGTCCGCGTAGGTCTCACCCAGGCCGACCAAGCCTGCGTCGGTGTCCAATTGGATGATCGCCCGCAGCGCATACGGCTGGTGGACGCCCACCGTGTTGAGCAGGGGCGGGTCGGCGAATGCGACCGGGGTGACACGGGCTCCGGTGATCCGGATGGCCGGCATCAGCGTGCCCGGGTCAGGGCATCGGCCACCACGGAGCGACCGGCTTCGACGATCGAGGCCAGCTCGGCGAGGTCGCCCTGTGTCGGCATCACCAGCGGCGGGCGCACAGCTCCTGCGGGGACGCCGGCCATCGTGACACCGGCCTTGACCAACGACACCGCGTAGCCCGGCACGGTGTCGCGCAGGCGCACCAGCGGAATGAAGAACGCGTTGAGCAAGGCGTTGGTGAGTTCTTCGTTTCCGGACTCCAGGGCGTCGTAGAACGCCAGCGCCAGGTCGGGTGCGAAGGCGAAGGTGGCCGACGAGTACAGCGGTACACCGATCGCCCGGAACGCCAACTGCGTCGTCTCGGCGGTGGGCAGGCCGTTGAAGAACAGGAAGTCAGGGTCGACCGTCGTGGTGACGGCCTGCACGATGCGGGCGACCTGGTCGAAATTGCCGGTGCCGTCCTTGAATCCGACGACATTCGGGATACGTGCGACGGCGACGGCGGATTCCTCGGTGAACCGCGCGTTGTTGCGGTTGTAGACGATCACGGGCAACTGTGCCGCTTCAGCGACTGCGCGGGTGTAGTCCACCAGACCTGCCTGTGGCACCTCGACCAGATACGGCGGTAGGAGCAAGAGTCCGTCGGCACCGGCGGACTCCGCGGCAACGGCGAACCGCTTGGCCTGTGCCACGGACCCGCCCGCGCCGGCATAGACCGGCACGCGGCCGCCGACCACGTCGACGGCGGTGCGGACGACGTCGCCGAACTCGAGGTCGTCCAAGGCATGGAATTCGCCGGTACCGCATGCGACGAAGACGCCGCCGGCCCCCGCGTCCACACCGCGTGCGATGTGGGTGGCCAGCGCATCGAGGTCCACGCTGCCTGACGCGGTGAAGGGCGTGACCGGGAAGAACAGAACGCCGCGGAAATCCGGGCGCGAAGTCGGACGCATGGGTGGGGCTCCTAGCTCGTGAGTGGTGGGATGTCAGTCCTGCGTGAGCCGGCCGTCGACGCGCCGCCACAGGTGCTCTGGATTACCGTCGGAAATGGCCTGCGGTAGCAGGGATGTGGGCACATCCTGGTAGCAGACGGGCCGTAGGAACCGCTCGATGGCCCGGGCGCCGACGGATGTGCTGCGCGAGTCCGACGTCGCGGGCGAGGGACCGCCGTGGACCATCGCGTGGCACACCTCGACGCCTGTCGGCCAGCCGTTGAACAGGATGCGGCCCGCTTTGAGCTCGAGCAGCGGCAACAGGTCTGCCGCCGCCGGGTGGTCGCTGTCGTCGGCGTGCACGGTGGCGGTCAGCTGGCCCTCCATGCCGGCCGCCACGGCGTGCATCTCGTCGAGATCGGCGCAGCGTACGACCACGCTCGACGCCCCGAACACCTCGGCCTGCAGGGCTTCGGACGCCAGGAAGGTTGCCGCGTCGGTAGTGAAAAGTGCTGCTTGGCAGGATGTTTCGTTGCTCTGTGCTCGGCCGCGAGCCACCAGTTCTGCGGCCTGCGCCACTGAATCGACGCCTGAGGCGTAGCTTCGCGCGATCGCGGGTGTCAGCATCGGTGTCGCCGGGGTCTCGGCGAGCGCTTCGCCGGCGGCCTCGACGAAGCGCTGCAGGCCGGGGCCGTCGACACCGATGACCAGACCGGGGTTCGTGCAGAACTGTCCTGAGCCCATCGTCAGTGATGCGACGAATGCCCGGCCGAGATCAGCGCCGCGGCCGGCCAATGCCCCGTCGAGCAGGAAGACCGGGTTGATCGAGCTCATCTCGGCGTACACCGGGATCGGTTCGGGGCGCGCGGCGGCGGCGGCGACGAGCGCTTTGCCGCCGGAACGTGACCCCGTGAACCCGACGGCCTTGATCCGCGGATCGGTGACGAGCGCGATGCCGAGGTCCGGTCCCGAGCCGAACAGCAGCGAGAAGGTTCCCGCGGGCAGGCCTGCCGCGGCCACGGCATCGCTGATCGCTCGGCCGACCAGCTCGGAGGTGCCGGGGTGGGCGTCGTGTCCCTTGACGACGACGGGACAGCCGGCGGCCAGAGCGGATGCGGTGTCGCCGCCGGCGACCGAGAACGCCAGGGGGAAGTTCGACGCGCTGAACACGGCCACCGGGCCCAGCGGAATGGACCGCTGTCGGAGGTCGGGGCGCGGCTGGGGGGTTCGGTCGGGCAGGGCGGGGTCGATGCGTGCGCCGTTCCAGCTGCCCTCCCGCAGCACACCGGCGAACAGCCTCAGCTGGCCGGTGGTGCGGCCGACCTCACCGGCGATGCGGGCCTGCGGGAGGCCGGATTCGAGGACGGCGCGCGCGATCAGCGCGTCGCGGACGGCCTCGAGGTTGTCAGCGATGGCCTCCAGGAATCTGGCCCGGTCCTCGGAGCTGGTCGAGCGGTACGGGCCGAACGCTGTGGCCGCGGCGGCGCAGGCCGCATCGACATGACCGGCGTCTCCGTGGAAGTACGGCGGTTCGAGCTGTTGGCCGGCGGCGGGATCGTGCGCACGCACCTCGGTTCCCGTCCCGCGGACGGCCTCACCGGCGATGATCATCTGACCGGTGAGACCCGTGGTAGGAGACATCGTCGCTGTCATACGGTCAACGGTAGGAGGACCGTCGATGCCTGTCCAAGACCGTTTGCCACTCGATTGATGCAGGAACGGCATCGATTCACGGTGCGGTGACCTACGCGGTGACACCCGACGTCGGCTTTTCGTCCATCAAAAGCGCACGTCGCGCTGCCGTGGTAAAACTTTTTGACCGCGGTGTCCGGACTGGGCAACCGGTCGTGCGCTCGTGACATGCGCCGGGACTGCCCCGGCAAACCTGATGTAGCTCGTTCCGACGGACCGTTTGGCCGCAGCCGAGGAGAACACCGGTGAATGCGACACCATTCGGTCACTACCGACTCGAAAAGCTCATCGGTCAGGGCGGCATGGGTGAGGTCTACCGTGCATACGACACGAAGACCGATCGGGTGGTCGCGCTCAAGGTCCTGCCCCACCACATGGCCGCCGACGCGGTGTTCCAGCAACGTTTCCGGCGGGAGTCGCAGGCCGCCGCCGGGTTGAACGATCCCCATGTCGTCCCGATACACGGGTTCGGCGAGGTCGACGGCCGCCTGTATCTGGACATGCGGCTCATCGAGGGTCGCAACCTCGGCACCATGCTGCAGGAGGCCGACGAGCCGCTCGGTGTGGGATTCGCCGTCAGCATCGTCGAACAGGTCGCCGAGGCGCTCGACGCCGCGCACGCGACGGGTTTGATCCACCGCGACATCAAGCCGTCGAACATCCTCATCACCAGCGGTGACTTCGTGTACCTGATCGACTTCGGGCTCGCGCGCACGGCAGGAGAGCACGGTCTGACCACCGCGGGAAGCACCTTGGGCACGCTGGCGTACATGGCGCCCGAGCGTTTCGAGGGCGGCGAGGTCGACCGGCGGTCCGACATCTACGCCCTGACCTGCGTGCTCTACGAGTGTCTGACCGGGTCACGGCCCTATCCCGCCGACAGCCTGGAACAGCAGATCGCCGGGCACATGGTCTCGCCGCTGCCGCGCCCCTCGGACACCGACCCTCGGCTCGCCGCGTTCGACGCCGTCATCGCGAAGGGGATGGCCAAGAAGCCGGACAAGCGCTACCAGAGCGCAGGCGAACTGGCGGCCGCCGCGCGCAGAGCGATGACCGCTCCCGTGCCCCGGGCCGGCCGCGGCTCTCGGCATGCGGCCCGACCCCGACGCCGTGTGCCGGTCAAGGCGCTCTCGGCGGCGGCCGCGGTGGTCGTGCTCGCCGCGGGTGCGGCCGGACTGTGGATGTGGGCGCCGTGGCGGGACACGTCCACGACACCCGATGATCTGCCGGACGGGGCCGTGGCGTCGATCGCAGCCGCGGTCCCCGCCGACATCCGGGAGACGGGCCGGCTGGTGATCGGCGTCAACGTTCCGTACGCGCCGATGGAGTTCAAGAACGCCGACGGGCAGCTCGCCGGGTTCGACGTGGATCTCATGACCGCGGTCACGCGAGTCCTGGGTCTGGTGCCGGATTTCCGTGACACTCCGTTCGATTCGATCCTGCCGGGGGTGGTCGACGGCACGTTCGACACCGGTTCGTCGTCGGTGACCGACACCACCGACCGCGAGGAGCTGGTCGACTTCGTCACCTATTTGCGTGCCGGTACCCAGTGGGCACGCCGTCCGGGTACCTCATTGGGCCCGACGTCGGCCTGTGGTGTGAAAGTCGGTGTGGCGCAAGGGACTCTGCAGGAGACCGATGAACTGCCCCGGAAGAGCACCGAGTGCACGGCGGCGGGTATGGCGCCGGTGGAGATCATCGTGTTCAAAAGTCAGGACGAGGTGACCACGGCGCTGCTCAAGGGCGAGGTGGATGCCATGTCGGCCGACTCGCCCGTCACCGGATTCGCGATCAAGCTCAGCCGCGGTGACCTGGTACCTGCCGGTGACGTGTTCGACTCCGCTCCCTACGGGTGGCCGGTGAAGAAGAACTCTGCCCTCGCCGACGCGTTGCGCCAGGCGCTCGAGCAGCTAATGGACAGTGGCGAATACCGGGCCATCGCCAACATGTGGGGGGTGGAGCGCGGGATGATCGATCGCCCGGCCGTCAACGGCGCGACGAAGTGAGGCGTGTTCCGGTCAGTCCGTCGGTGTAGATCGGGTCAGCACGGGTAGCCCCCTCCCCGAAGGAGGCCACATGACCGATGACAACGCCGCCCAGACCCGCAAGAGCTTCGTGGAGTCCGTCAAGGGCAAGGCCAAGGAAGTAGCGGGCGCGGTGACAGGCAACGACTCGTTGACTGCGCAGGGCCAACTCGAGCAGACCGAGGCCACGCAACGGCGCGAGGCGAGCCGCATCGATGCCGAGGCCGACGTCGAAGCCGCCGAGGCACGCGACATCGCCACGGCAGCACAGCGCGAAGGCGCCCAGGAGCGGTCGGCGGCCGAAGCGCGTGCGGCTGAAGCGAAGACGTCGGTACGTGCCCAGGAGGCCGCCCAGCAGAGCGCGGCCGAAGAGGCGGGCCGCCGCGACGTCGATCGGGCGCAGGCCCAGTCCGAGGCCGAGGTCCGCAGCGAGGCGCTGCGTGCGTCTGCACAGGAAGACCAGCAGGTCGCGGCCGCCCAGTCCGAATACGACTCGGCGCTGGACGACTATCGCGACGAGGTCGGCGCGGCGGCACAGGCCGAAGCCGAGGCCGACAGGTTGCGCCGCCGAGCCGAGTCCGTCGACCCCGATGCCTAGGAGGCTCCGATGAAACTCACTGACGTACCGTTCGCCATTCTGCGGCTCCAATACCGCATTGCACGAACGCCATTGCAGTTGGTCGAGGATCGGTTGATGCCCCGCATCGACCAGGAGGCGCCGGGTCGGCTGATGTACGAGCGTGCGTTGGGTGCACTCGATGCCGCGGCCGGCAATGCACTCAAGGATGCTGCTCTCGAGGAGAGCGGAATCTCCCGTATTCAGCGGGCCGCGGCGCTGAGCGACGCGATGCGCCTCGACGACCTGGCAGCGGAGAAGAAGGAACACGCGCAGGATCAGTTGGCTCGCAAGCGTGAAAAGGCTGCGTCCGCACCCCAACAGGCGCAGGCAGAGGCCGAAGAGCGGGTCGCTTCTGCGCAGGAACGCGCTGAGCAGAAGACAGCGCAGGCCACTCGTTCGGCCGCCGAAAAGACGGCGGAGGCGAAGCGGAAGATCGAGCAGTCGGCGGATCAGAGCGTTGCTGCGGCCGAGAAAGCCAAGCGCAGCGCTCAGAACCGTAGCGAGGCCGCCGAGAAGGCGGTCACCGATGTCGCCGACGAAGAAATGGACGACGCCGCCGCGAAACGACGTGCGGCCACGGGAGCGCGAGCCCGGGCCGACCGGTTGGGGGATCTGAGCGACAGTGAACGGCAGCGGCAGGGCAACGTGCCGTGACCGCGCTGCCGCCCGATCCCGACCCCATGGACACCCCCAGCGAGGAGCGCGCTGGGGGTGTCCCCCCGGGGGAGATCTCGCCCCAGGCCGCGCAGACGTCAGCGACCAAGAATCCCGATCCGACGGCGGGCAGGAATCTGAATCCGCGCGCCGCCATCGGCATTGCTGCGGTCGCGCTCTTCATCGCGATCTTCGCGGTCGTCGCGATCGTTCTGATCATCCAGATCTGACGCGGGCGTACCAGAATGTGACTTTGGTCATCGCGCAAAGTGACAAATGCGCTGGCTCCGAATTTTGTATGCCATTTTGGTTAGCTGGCGCTTAACACGTTGATGGGTTTTCGGCCGTTGTCAGCTGGACAAGCACGGCCTGCTAGTTCAAGATCACGATTGCTGAAATTCCGATAATGGGAACACTTCGGATTTGCTGATGGCTCCTGCATTTCCCGGCCATACGCTCGTGTGGCGCCGATGGAATGGCGTTTCGACACGACGAGACAGATCCGGGGACACTCATGAACACCACCTTCTGCAAAGCCGCCGTCACGTGCGGGATCGCGTTTGCCTCAGCCTCGCTGGCGCTCGCCGGCGCCATGCCGGCCTCGGCCAGTAGCTCGGCGCTGATCATCGGCGGCATCGGGGCCGGCACCATGGGAGACTCCCTGATGGCCCCGCTGCTGGGAGGACAGTTCAAGAACGAGACGCGCGTGAACGTCACGTGGCCCGCACAGGCGGGGCCGATCACCGGCAAGAAAGACAAGAACCTCGGCGACTCCATCGACATCGGCGTGACCAACCTGACCGCCGCGATGAACACCGCGCTCAAACAGTTGTCCCGCGACGCCAACGGCAACGTGATCAACGGCGAGAAAGTCACCATCGTCGGGCTGTCGGCGGGTTCGCTGGTGGTCAACGAAGTCATGCGGAACATGGTCAGCAGCGGTCAACTGCCCGATCCCGACGACATCGAGTTCATCGTGGTCGAGGACTCCAGTCGGCAGGAGCTGATCAAGAACTCCACCAAGTACAGCGCCAAGCTGAACTACACCTATCAACCCGCGCCGGTGACGCCCTACGACGTGGTCGTCATCACCGGCGAATACGACGGCTTCGCCGATTTCCCCGATCGGCCCTGGAACGCGCTGGCGGTGGCCAATGCGATGGCCGGCGCCATCGTCGTCCACGTGCCGGTGATGTACGGCGGACTCGGAGCGGTCCCGGCGAAGAACATCACCGTCGAGACCAACGCAAAGGGCGGTACCACCACCCACTATCTGGTGCCCACCGCCACTTTGCCTCTGGTGCAACTGAATCCGAAGCTGAAGTCGCAGGAGGCCGCGCTGAAGGCGAAGATCGACGCGGGCTACAGCCGCAACGACAAGGTCGGGGCAACGCCGGCCAAGCTGACCGCGCTCGACGCTCCCGTCGTGGACACCCCTACACCGCAGGCAGAACCCACGCCGAAGTCAGACGCTGCCACCCGCCGCGAGGCGCGCGCGTCGCACCGCGCGGAGGTCAAAGCCGCCAAACGAGACGCACGCACGGCGGCCAAGGCCACCAGGGCCGCCCAGCGTGAGGAACGGAAGGCGGCACGCGCCGACGCATGACGAACCCGACCGAAGCCCCGACCTGACAGGTCGGGGCTTCGCCGCGTCAGGACACCGGCACCGGCGGGAAATGTCTGGCCGCCAAGGACGTGCCCTCGATGTCGAGGTCCGGCACGTACCTGTCGAACCACGTCGAGTGCTTCCACATACGGTCGCCGAGCATGGCCATGACCGCAGGGATGAGCGTGAGCCGGACGACGAACGCGTCGAGGAACACGCCGACGGCCAGGGTCAGGCCGACCGACTTGATGATCGGATCGCTACCGGCCACGAACGCGATGAACACGCCGAACATGATCAGCGCAGCGGCCGTCACCACCCGCGCCGACAATCCCACGCCGTGCCGCACAGCGGTCAGTGCGTCAGCGCCGTGGCCGACTTCCTCCTTGATCCTCGACACCACGAACACCTCGTAGTCGCTGGACAGGCCGAAGATGATCGCCAGCACGATGATCGGCAGGAAGCTGATCGTCTCTCCGGGCGTGATACCGAGAAGCGATGCACCCCAACCCCATTGGAAGACGGCGACCTGAACGCCCAGAGCCGCGAACACGGACAGGAGGAACCCCACGATCGAGGTCAGGGGCACCAGCGCGGCGCGGAACGCGATGGTCAGCAAGATGAAGGCCAACCCGACGACCACGATCAAGAAGATCGGCAACGCGGCCGCCAGCTTCTCGGAGGTGTCGATGTTGGACGCCGTGGTCCCGCCCACCAGGAAGGTCGCCCCGGTGTCGGCCTCGATGGCGTCGCGGTCGGCGCGGATCCTCGTGACCAGGTCCGCGGTGGCGGGGTCGTTCGGACCGGTCGTGGGGATGACCTGGATGATCGCGGTGCGGCCGTCGCCGCCGGCGGGCGCCGCCACGGCCACCCCATCCTCTTCGCCGATGTTCTTCGCCAGCGTGGCCACTGCGCGTGGATCGGTCGCCCGGGTCAGATCGGCCACCACCAGGAGCGGTCCGTTGAAGCCCTCACCCAGGTGTTCAGCGGTCAGGTCGTACGCCTGCCTCGATGTGTTGGATTCCGGCTGCGACGCGCCACTGGGCAGGCCGAGTTGCAGGCCGAGGGCCGGAATGCCGATCACGACGAGCGCCGCCGCCCCGCCCGCCAGCAGCGGCTTACGGAATCGCACCACGAATCCTGCCCAGCGGGCTCCGAGCGTGCGGTGCGGGGTGTAGGCCGCGACCTGCGCCACCTGCCTGGGCCGGCCGGGTTGGAGAGGGGGTTCGATGAACGACGCGACCTTCCCGCCCGCGAAGCCGAACAGCGCCGGCAACAGCGTCAACGCGATCAGCATCGCGAGGAGCACCGATACCGCTGCTGCGAGGCCCATATAGGTCAGGAACGGAATGCCGACGATGGCCAGGCCGCACAGCGCGATGATGACCGTCAGGGCGGCGAACACCACCGATCCGCCGGCGGTACCCACCGCGAGGGCGGCGGCTTCCTGGCGCGGCATCAGCAACAGCAGGTTGGTGCGGTAACGATTGAGGATGAATAGCGCGTAGTCGATACCGCACGAGAGACCCAGCATCAACGCCAGCGACAGCGATGCCGAGGGCATGTCGACGAACGCGGCGACCACGAAGATGCCGAGCGCGCCGATGCCGACGCCGATGCTCGCCGTGAGGATGGGGAGTCCGGCCGCGATCACTGCGCCGAACGTGACGAGGAGGATCAGGAACGCCGCCGCGATCCCGATGATCTCGGGCAGGTGCGGAACGTCGACTTTGTACCCGGGGAACACGCTGCCGGCGTACTCGACTCGGACGCCCGCCTTCTCGACCGGTGCCATCGCCGACTCGAGATCACCGAGCGACGCGTCGGTCACCTCGCCGATCGGAGCTCGCCACTGGACGGTCCCCAATCCGACCTGTCCGTCGGGTCCGATCTGGCGGGTCTGGGCCGGCCCCGCAGCGGCTGCCACCTCGGGCATCCGGGCCAGGGAGGCGACGGCTTCCTCGATCGTGGGTGCGACGGCCGGGTCGGTCAGGGTCTGCCCCGCGGGCGCGGCGAACGTGATCTGGGTCTGTGCGCCGGCGAAGGCCGGAAGCCGCTCGTGGAGCTGCTCGACGGCCCGCTGCGATTCGGTTCCCGGGATCGTGAAGTTGTCCGACGGCTCTCCCCGGAAGCCGACGAAGGCGAGCGCCACACCGATGAGGATTGCCAGCCACGTGCCCAGCACCAGGCGGCGACGGCGGAAGCTGAACCCACCGAGGGCGAACAGATAGCGCGACATCGATCTCTCCGTCAGATAGTGAACAGGAATCGTGATCTGTTCAGTGATGCCCGAATGCGCGCTGGATATTCGCCACGAACCTGTGATGTCGATGACGCCGTATCGGCTCCACCGGTGGGGTGTATGGTCGATGTCAGGGTTGCTCAGCCGGCGAAGCGATCGAAGCTTCCGCACTCAAGAGGCGGGACCCTCCCAACACTCGAGGACGTGCTCATGGATTCGTCTGAACTGTTTTCTCATCGTCAGGTCGCGCAAGAACATGCTCCGGTGTCGTCATCCGACGAACCGGTGGAGGCTCCTGTTTTCTCTGACCTTCTTCCGAGGCATTCTGCTGATTCGCCCCGTCGGTGAACGGCATACCGCGTGCCCGTCGTGCGGCCAAGCCGGTTCGCGTCAGTCTTGCGACCGACCGCGGTGGCGTGATCGACGGGGCGTGGTGGCCCCACTCCTCGGCTATCGCAGCTGAACTGCCCGACCTGATCGGGGCTTTGCATCGCGCACTCGGCGAGGTCCTGACGATGCAGATCAACTGGTCACCCACGGAGGGGCAGCTGGACCTTGAGACCATCGCGGCCGGGTCTCGCATGGCGTTGCCCGGTGGGCATCATCGCCGGCCACGGTTGATGTCGATCGTCGGTCGCGACGCGGCGGTGAAATTGCTTGTCGTCCCGAGCATGACGTCGGTGGCGCTCGGATCGATGGTGCTGCGGGCAGCCGCGGGGATGCCGCCCGGGATCGATCCGTCTAACAATCGGATGTACGAAACAGCTTGTCTGGTGGTCGGTCTCGCGCGTACGGAAAGCGTGAAATGGGGCGAGGCCGCCAATTCGTGACTGTTCGGCCGCTCGGCGCGTGCTACCGTAAGGGCGGGACGCCGAATCTGGCGTTTCATCCCATGAGAGAAGTTGAAAAAGTATGGCACAGGGAACTGTGAAGTGGTTCAACGGCGACAAGGGCTTCGGCTTCATCGCCCCCGACGGCGGCGCAGAGGACGTTTTCGTCCACTACTCCGCGATCTCCGGCGGCGGTTACCGCTCGCTCGAGGAGAATCAGCGCGTCGAGTTCGACGTCGAACAAGGACAGAAGGGTCCGCAGGCCGTCAACGTGACGGCTGTCTAAAGCGGCACGAGCTTTCGATCGTGGGCTGGTGGGTCACACTCACCAGCCCACTTTTCGTTTTCCGGCCCCCCTCGGGCTCACCCCCAGGGCAGCACCTCGCTAGCTGACCAGGGCCAGTGCATGCGCACGGCGTAGCTTGCCCGACGCCGTCTTGGGGATCGTCCCCGGCGCCAGAACCGCGACGTTGCGCGGCCGCACGTTCACCTCCGCGAAGACCTCGTGGGCGACCCGACGCTGCATTCGGCGGACCTGCTCGGCGTCGTGAAAGTCCTTGGACTCCACGGCAACTGCGAACGTCTCTCGTGACATCCCGGCGTCGAGTCGTACCGCCACCGCGCAGCCTGCGCGCACGCCCTCGACGCGGGCGGCGGCGCGCTCGATATCGGTGGGGTAGATGTTGCGCCCCGCCATGATGATCACGTCCTTGAGGCGTCCGCACACCACGATCTCACCGGTCTCGGTGAGGTAGCCCAAATCGCCGGTGTCGTACCAGCCGAGTTCGTCCTGGGCGGAGATGAAGCCGGCGACGGTCGTGTAGCCGCTCGTGACCGCTGCGCCTCGCACCTCGATGACACCGACGCCGCGGGTGGGCACCTCGGCGCCGTCGTCGTCGACGACACGGATGTCCATCCCGTCCAATGGGCGACCCAGTGAAACAAGTTGTCGGGCAGTACCTTTCGTGACCGGAACGGCGCGGTGCAGCGCAGACAGCAGATGGGCGTCGACATGGTCGACGACCATCCCGCCGCCGCACTGGGAGAACGACACGGCGACCGTCGTCTCGGCCATCCCGTAGGCCGGGATGATGGCCCCGGGATGCAGGCCGAACGGTGCCCCGGCATCGCAGAGCTCTGCCACGTCGAGGGGGTCCACCTGCTCGGCGCCCGACAACGCCCACCGCAGGGACGACAAATCGAACGCCCCGGGCTCGGCCTGGCGACGCAGTCGCTTGGACAACAGGGTGTAGGCGAAGTTGGGCGCAGCGGTCATCGTCCCGCGGTACTTGGAGATCAGCCGAGGCCACAGAAGTGTGTCGCCCAGGAAGTCCATGGGTGTGACCTTGACCAGTTCGGCGCCGAAGTACATCGGCACCGTCAGATATCCGGTCATTCCCATGTCGTGGAAGCACGGCAGCCAGCTGACGATCACGTCGGTGTCGAGGTCGAAATCGCACGCTGTCGTCATCGCCGCGGCGTTGGCGACGATGTTGGCGTGCGTGATTCGCACGGCCTTCGGGGATCCGGTCGAGCCGGAGGTCAGCTGCAGCAGCGCGAGATCGTCGTCATCGGTGTCGACCGGGCGCACGGGATCGTGGCCCAGCAAGGCATCGACGGTCACCACCGTCACCCCGAGTCCGGCGAGGACGGGGATCGCGGCCAGGAAAGGTTCGGAGACGACGACCGCCTTTGCCGCCAGCATGCGGATGACCGTGATCGTCTCGTCCGCCCAGCGGTTGAGGTCGGTGCGTGGTGTCGGTTGGTGCACCATCGTCGCGCTGGCGCCGCGCATCCAAATGCCTTGTGCGGTGGGCGCGATGTCAACGGGTGCGCCGGCGAGGACGGCAACGGCGTCGCCGGGCCCGACGCCGGCCGCGGCAAGTCCTCCCGCGATGCGGGCGGCTCGGTCGTGCACCTCCAACCACGACTGGCGCAGTGGCGCGTCGGGTTCGCCGGTGATGAATGCCCGCACGCTTCGGCGGGCGTTGTCGTACATGGTCTCGGTGAACTGGCTCAAGACAGCCCCTCAGGCGTAGGTCTGTGTGGTGGGTGAGCCGCTGGAGTACGACCTGCGCGGGGTTGACCTCCCCTGGGGTGCCCAGATGTGTGTGTGGTCTCCGACTGTACGGACCGCGACGCCCAGTTCCGGGGACGCGCGCGATATCCGTCGCGCGTTTCGCGAAACGCCACGGGTTCCGTCGCCGGAAACCCGGGATCTGACTCATCGGTAAGAAAGCGGCGAAACGCTCCCACCGCGTGCGGACCGCACGGTAAGACTGACGCATGGGTGCCGGGTCGTGTGTGGGTCGTGTCGGGGGATTGGCAGTAGCGCTCGGGATCGGAGTCGCGGTTCTCGCCGGTGCGGGCGTTGCGGCAGCCGACGACGGTGGCGACTCGTCGGGCACGTCCGGCGGATCGGCCGCCAAAACTTCCCAGACCTCCCAGACGTCGAAGCCGTCCCAGACGTCGAAGTCGTCGCGGAACTCGAAGACGTCGGACGCGTCGCGCCAGAAGCCCACAGTCAACCGCCCTGATGAGTCCACGACCTCAGCGCGCGCCACCGACGACGAGAAGCCGGATGCGGACACCAGGCCCGTCCGCACACGGCACAAGCTCGCCACGTCCATCTCCGAGACGCGAGCCGACAAGGCACGGGCCGACGAGACGCCCGACACCCGGCCGGCAGACACCGTCACCGAACCCGAGGTGGCGCCCGCCGGATCGGCTGTCGCCGATGTGCCTTCGGTGGTGCACAAGCCGTTCTGGGTGAAGAAGCCGGAGCTCGCCCGCGCCGAACCCGAGGTGGCAGAGCCGGCTTCGGACGAGCCGGCCCGCGCGCTGACGCCGCTGCTCGACCGCATCGCCGCCAAGCGCGCCGAGACGGGTGCCGGTGACAACCCGGCGCTGCCCGCACTGGCATCGCTGGTGATGTCGGTGGTGACCGCCGGTCGCGAGGTCACCGACGACACCTCGCCGACCGTCGCCGGCGCGCAGACCACGAGCCAGGTGGCCGACAGCTACTCGATCCCGGAAGGCGTGACGGTCGAAGAGGTTCACCCCCCGCTGTTCTGGCTGCAGCGCATCCCGGTGCTCGGCACGTTCGTCTTTACTCCGATCGTCCGCACGCTGCATGCCCTTCCCCTCGTCGGGGACGCCCTGCAGCCCATCATCGGCTTCCCCCTCAACCGGTTCGACCCGCCCGGGACGCCGCAACCGAAGAGCTACTGGGTCACCTCGTTCGACGGGACCCGAATCTTCGTCAACGTGATGCCGTCGTTGACGTTCGACGAAAACGGCCAAGCACCCACGGTTCTCGACGGCCCCGGCCTCGGCCTGCCGGGGTCGACGTCGCTGGCTCTGCAGAACGACAGCCTGTTGCCGTACGACGTTATCGGCATCGGACGGCTGCGGGAAGCCGGCTACAACGTGGTGACCTGGGATCCGCGCGGCGAGTGGCGGTCCGGCGGCATCATGCATCTGGACTCGCCGGATCTCGAGGGCCGCGACGTCTCCCACATCATCAGCTTCCTGTCGACGCTGCCGTACGTGAAACTGGACACGACCAATGATCCCCGCCTCGGGATGGTCGGCGCGTCCTACGGCGGTGGCATCCAATTGTCGGCAGCCGCAATCGATCACCGTATCGATGCGATCGTGCCCACGATCGCGTGGAACGACCTCGTCGACGTGCTCTTCCCCCGCGGAGCGGTCAACAGCGCATGGGGCACCCTGTTGCCTGCGGTGCTGGTGCTGACGTTGGCCCGCGAACACCCGCGGATCCTGCCCGTCGCCGTCATGGGGGTGCTGTTCGGCAAGGTGCAGCAATCCGACCTCGACCTCGTCGAGAGCTTCGGGTTCGCCGACCAGATCAAAGACATCACCGCGCCGACCCTGCTGATCCAGGGCACCGTGGACACGCTGTTCCCGCTCAGCCAGGCCGACGCCAACGCCAAGGACCTCCTCGCCGCGGGCACCATCACCAAGGTGATCTGGTACTGCGGCGGCCACGGCGCCTGCCTGAGTCAACCCAAGAGGGGCGAGGTGATCCTCGACCGCACGATGGACTGGCTGGACCGCTACGTGATGGGCGACGACACCGTCTCCACGGGGCCCGAATTCGAGTGGACCGACCAGAACGGCGTCTGGTACAGCTCCGACAAGTACCCGGTGGACAACGGCACCCCGATCACCGCGACCGAAGACACCCCGAAGACCATCCCGTTCATCCCGTTCCTCGGCGGCTCCGGACCCGACCCGCGGATCCTCTTCCACGGACCGCTGCAGACACTGCTCGGCATCGCCTCAGCAGGTCCCGCTCTGAACGCAGTCAACCTGAAAGTGCCTCCGGCGCAGGAGCTCACGCACATCGTGGGGGCGCCCGAGCTCACGCTGACCTACTCCGGCACGGGCAACGCCAAGCACGTGTACGCCCAGATCGTCGACGACAAGACCGGACTGGTGCTGGGCACCCAGGCGACACCGATCCCGGTCACCCTCGACGGTGACACGCACGAGGTCACGTTCTCCCTCGAGCAGGTGGCCCACACGTTGCAGCCGGGCGAATCGGTGACCGTGCAGCTGGTCACCTCGACCATCAAGTTCCTGAACTTCTACTCGTGGGGTCGGATCACCGTCGACGGCATGACGATCACGCTGCCGACGCTGGCCACCGAAGCCCAGCCGGAGCCGATCTCGGCCTGAGCCGGCGCACAGGTTCGCGAAAAGCCTTCCCTCGGAGCGCTCGCCCGGCTAGAGAAGAGGGATGCCCTCACGTACCCCCGACGACATCCGCACTGCACTCGAACAGTGCTACACCGCGATGGAGAAGCTCGCGGCCGATCTGAGTGACGCCGACTGGCAGGTCCAGTCGCTGTGTCCGGACTGGACCGTGCGCGGCGTGTTCGACCACGTCGTCAGCGTCGAAGCGGTTCTGGCCGGGTGGCTGCCCGACAGCGTCGACGAGCTTCCGCCGTTCGAGCGGGCGGCGGAGTTCGTCGCCGACCCGTCGCCCTATGCGGAGAAGATGCGTACAGTCGTCGAGCAGCGCCGCCGCGACCTCGCCGCGCTGTCGCCCGAGGACTACGACCGGCCGTCCTGGATGCCCGTCGGCCCGGGCACGTACGGGCGCTTCCTCGCGATCCGCGTCTTCGACATCTGGGTGCACGAACGCGACGTCACCACCGCGCTGGGCCGGTCCACCGACGACGGCGGCATCGCGGCCGAACTGGCGCTCGATCAGGTGGCCAACTCGATCGGCTACATCGTCGGCAAGAAGATCGGCCTGCCCGACGGCACCAGCATCACGTTCGACCTCACCGGCCCGGTCACCCGGACGCTGCACGTCCGCGTCGACGGGAAAGCCACGGCAGTGGACCACCTCGACGACCCCGACGTCGTGGTCACCACCGACTCGACCACCTTCATCCAACTGGCGTCCGGCCGCATCGACCCCCAGACTCAGATCGACGCCGGCCGGATCCACTGGACCGGGGCTGACGAACTCGGTGATCGGGCCGCCCGCAACCTGAGGTTCACGATGTGACGAATCCTGTTGACACGGTGGACTTCCACTTCGACGTGATGTGTCCCTTCGCCTACCAGACGTCGCGGTGGATCCGGGAGGTGCGCGACCTCGCCGGCATCACCGTCAACTGGCGCTTCTTCAGCCTCGAGGAGGTCAACCGCCGAGAGGGCAAGAAGCACCCGTGGGAACGCGAGTGGTCCTACGGCTGGTCGATGATGCGTATCGGGGCGCTGCTGCGGCGACAGTCGATGTCTGCCGTCGACGCCTGGTACGAGCGGGCTGCGCGCGCCCTGCACGTCGAGGGTCACAAGCCCCACGATCCCGCCGTCGCCCGGCACCTCCTCACCGAGCTCGGTTTCGATGCGGGGCTGGTCGACGAGGCCATCGCCGACCCCACGACCAGCGATGAGGTGTTGGCCGACCACCGACGGGTCGTCGACGCCGGCGGCTACGGGGTGCCGACGCTGTTCTTCGCCGACGGGCAGTGCCTGTTCGGGCCGGTGCTGATCGACCCGCCGACGGGGGAGGCTGCGCTTCGGCTCTGGCATGCCGTGGTGGCGTGGACGGAGTTCCCGCACCTCTACGAACTGCAGCGCCCCAAGACGGCTGCCGACCAGGAGGCGATCACCGAGACGTTCCGTCCCTACCTGCAGGCGAGGGACTGGGTGTCGATCAACCGCGGCGAGGTGGTGCAGTTCGACGAGCCCGGCGTTTGACGGGGACACCGCAGCGGGTACCTCGAACCGGTGGAACGCCTGGGGGGTCTCGACGCGGGCCTGCTGTACAGCGAATCGGCCGCGGTGCCGCTCAATGTGTCGTCGGTGGTGCTCGTCGACACGTCGACGGTGCCGGGCGGGTTCACTTACGAGAGGTTTCGTCGCGACATCGGCGACCGCATCCGGGCGCTGCCCGAATTGCGCGCCAAACTCGGCGACAGTCAGTTCAACCTGGACCATCCAGTGTGGGTGCAGGACAAAGACTTTGACCTCGACCGCCACCTGAACCGGATCGCGCTTCCGTCACCCGGCGGGCGGGAAGAGCTGGCGCAGGTGTGCGGGCACATCGCCTCCATTCCGCTTGATCGCAGCAAGCCGCTGTGGGAGATGTGGATCATCGAGGGTCTCGACGGGGCCGCGCTCGACGCCGGTGGGCCGCTGGCACTCATGATCAAGGTGCATCATGCCGCGGTCGACGGCGTGTCGGCGGCGAACCTGTTGGAGACGCTGTGCGATCTGGAACCGGATGCGCCGCCGCCTGCCCCGGTCGAGGGGCCGGGAGACGCGCCGGCGTGGGCGGTCGCGGCCGACGGGTTCGTCCACTTCATGACCCGGCCGTGGCAGTTGACGCGAGTGATTCCCGAGACCGCGGCGATGGTGGCCAAGACCGTCAACCGGGCCGTGTCGGGCAACGCGATGGCGGCACCGTTCACCGCGCCGAGGACCCGCTTCAACGCCGAGGTCACCTCGGAACGCTCGATCGCGTTGGTGCAGCTCGACCTGAGCGACGTCAAGAAGGTCAAGAACCACTACGACGTGAAGGTCAACGACGTGGTGATGGCGTTGTGCGCGGGGGCGCTGCGCGGATATCTGGCCGACCGCGACGAGTTGCCGGCCAAACCGCTGATCGCGGTCGTGCCTGCATCGGTTCACGGCCAATCGGACCGGCCCGGCCGCAACCAGCTCTCGGGGATGTTCTGCAACCTGCACACCGACGTCGCCGACTCGCTGGAGCGCCTCGAGACGATCGCCGCATCGAACAGGCGGGCCAAGGAGCACAGCGGCTCCTTGGGTCCGACTCTGCTGGTGGATCTGGCGCAGCTGCTGTCGCGCAACATGTACGGCTGGATGCTGGCGATGCTGTCGCGTACCCCGCTGACCCGCACCGCCATTCACAACGTGGTGATCTCCAACGTCGCCGGCCCGCCGGCGACGTTGTACAGCTGCGGCGCCGAGGTCACCGCGCTCTACCCGCTGGGGCCCATCTTCCACGGCTCCGGGCTCAACATCACCGTGATGTCGGTCGGCGACCGACTCAACGTGGGCATCATCTCCTGCCCCCAGCTCGTGGATGACCTGTGGGACCTGGCTGACCGTTTCGACGTCGAACTGGGTGAGCTGCTGCGCGGCTGCTGAGCGGATCAGTAGTCCCACACCGTCGGCACCGCGCGAAAAGCGTCGTCCGTCGCGGCGACTCGGCACAGTGACGGGAACGGTAGGTGAGTGGCGACGAGGGACTCGCCGGTCGCGGCGAGTTCCCGCAACAGCTCGAGGCGCACGCGTGCGGCCTCGTCGGGGTCGTGTTCGAAACCGTTGTGCCACTCGGGATTGCCGAACCCGGGGGCGAACACCGCGTCCCCGGCGAACGTCAGCCGCGCACCGCCCGACTCCAGTCGCACGATGCTGTGTCCCGGTGTGTGACCCCCCGTGCGGCTGACCACGACGCCGGGTGCCACCTCGGCGTGCTGCTCGAATGTGCGCAGCCGGCCGTGGTACTCGGTGAGGAACCGGGTGGCCGTCGAGCGCAACACCTCCGGCACCGGTTCGGGCATGTCGGTGCGGGAGAAGTCGGGTGCTTCCCAGAACTCGGCTTCGGCGGCTGCGGTGTGGACGCGCAGATTCGGTCGGAGGCGCTCGCGCAGGCCGTCACTGAGCAGGCCGCCGACGTGGTCCATGTGGAGATGGGTGAGGACGACGTCCGTGATGGTCGCCGGATCGATGCCGGCGTCGTGCAGCCGGTGGGCAGTCTGACCGGCCCGAGGGAAGCCGGGGAATTCCAGTCCGAGGCCCGAGTCGACGAGGATCGTCTGGTCGCCGCTGCGGACGACGACCACGTTGAGCGGCCAGTCGAGCACGTCCGGGGGCAGGAACATGTCCTGCAGCCATCCGCCCAACGCGGCCGGTTCGGCATTCGTGCCGAGCGTCCGCGCGGTGATCGGTAGGACGCCGTCGCTGATGATCACCACCTCGATGTCGCCGACCTGCACCGCGTAGCGCGACGGCACCAGCTCGCTCCCGGCCGATGTGGTGCCTTCCACGTGATCGATGGTCATGCTCGCTCCCTCGTGTTCGATTGCGGCGTCGAGTACGCCTCTGCGACCAGGAACGCGGCGCAGCTCCGCGACTCATCCTGGGAGTAAATGTTTTTCATGTCGCCGATCCGCCGCCATCCACACGCAGGATCGCGCCTGTGATGAAACTGGCCCGGTCGGAGGCGAGGAACAGCACGGCCTGGGCGATCTCCTCGGGCCGACCGGTACGGCCGAGCGGCAGCGCGCGACCCAGTTCCTCGTTGACCTCGCCCCACTCGGCGGCGACACCCTCGGTGCGGGTGGGTCCGGGCGCGACGGCGTTGACGCGTACACCGAAGCGGCCGAATTCGACCGCCCAGGTGCGGGTGAGCGATTCCACGGCTGCCTTGGTCGCGCTGTAGGTCGAGGCGGCGGGCACCCCTTTCGCGGCCACCATCGACGAGATGTTGACGATGCTGCCGTGCCCGCGCTGCACCATGCCGTCCACCACGCCGGCGGTCATAAAGTACAGCCCCCGGATGTTGACATCGAGCGTGCGCTCGAAGGACGCCACGTCCTGCTCCAGCGTCAGCGCACCGGGAAACGCCGCGGCGTTGTTGATCAGGACATCGACGTCGCCGGCGCCGGCCACCTCGCTCACCGCGGTCAGGTCTGCCATGTCGGCGGACACGAAGCGGATGTTGGGATGCGCTGCGGCCGAACGGCTTCGGTCGACGTCGCGGCCGGTGACAATGACCTCCGCTCCGGCATCGGCCAGTGATCGCGCGCAGGCCAGACCGATCCCGGCTGTACCTCCTGTGACGAGAGCTCTTCTCCCGGACATCTCCATGGACGACTCCTTTCTCGGGGACGACACCGATGAACGGGGCGGGGCCGTGAGATTCATCCCATGCGGTCGAGCGTGCGCGGGGATGAACCGGTGGAGGCTCCACCGTTCCTGGCGCCGACTCATTCATTCGGACAGGAGGTTTTCGATGGACGTCTACGAGGCGGTGATGACGCGGCGGGCAGTGCGCGGTTTCACCGCGCGACCGGTGCCGCCCGACATCGTGGATCGGGTGCTCACCGCGGCGGCCTGGGCGCCGTCGGGATCGAACCTGCAGCCCTGGCGCATCTACGTGGTGCGAGGACCGGAGCTGACGGCACTCAAAGAGCGTGCGGTGGCACGTGTGGCGGCTGGCGACCCCTGGGATACTCCGCAGTTCGAGATGTATCCGGCGCCGACGCCCGCACCGTATGCGGAGCGGCGCAGCGATTTCGGTCGTCGGCGATACAGCGCGCTGGGGATCGACCGCGACGACTGGGAGGCACGCCGGCGAAGTGCGATCGGCAACTGGTCGTGCTTCGGCGCACCCCTTGCGATGTTCTGCTACATCGACCGCCGGATGGGGCCGCCGCAGTGGGCGGATGTCGGCATGTATCTGCAGACCGTGATGCTGCTCCTTCGCGCCGAGGGCTTGAGCAGCTGCCCTCAGATGGCATGGTCGATGACGCACACCACAGTCGGCGAGACGGTCCATCCTGACGACGATCTAATTCTCTTCTGCGGACTCAGCGTGGGATATGCCGACCCGTCGGTCCACGACGTGCGCACCCGACGAGCTCCCCTTGCCGACACCGTCTCGTTCGTCCGTGACATGAGTGCGGCCCGGGGATGAATCGCGACGCCGTCGCTCGTTCTCCCCGCTGACAGAGCGCTGACCATCACAGAAAGGCCCTTTCATGAACATCGTCGTCATCGGCGGAACCGGTCGCATCGGGTCGTCCGTTGTGGGGCTGCTCACCGATCGAGGTCACCACGTCGTCGCCGCGGCACCCTCGACCGGTGTCGACACCTACACCGGCGCCGGACTCGCGGATGTCCTCACAGGCGCCGATGTGGTTGTCGACGTGTCGAATTCGCCGGTACTCGACGACAGCGCCATCGACTTCTTCCGGGTCGCCACCGGAAATCTGTTGGCTGCGGAGGCCGACGCCGGGGTGGGCTATCACGTCGCGCTGTCGGTCGTCGGCACCGACAGGCTCGCGCCGCAGAGCGGCTACTTCGAGGGCAAGCTGGAACAGGAACGCATGATCGCCGCCGGACCGGTTCCCTACACGATCGTCCACGCCACGCAGTTCTTCGAGTTCGTTGCGACACTGGCGGATTCGGCGACGATCGACGGTGAGGTGCGGCTGCCGCCCGCTTACTTTCAGCCGATGGCCGCCGCCGACGTCGCGACCGGTGTCGCTGATGCCGCGACGGGGGCGCCTGCGAACGGGGTGATCGAGATCGCCGGCCCGGTCGCCGTGCTGCTCCCGGACCTGGTCGGGGTCGCGCTGACCGCTCGCGGTGACACCCGCCCCGTCGTCGCGGACTCCGCGGCGCGGTACTGGGGTGTCGCGCTCGAGGAACGCACCCTGTGCCCCGGTGCCGGTGCGCGGACGTTCGACACCCGATTCGAGGACTGGATTCTGCGGTCCGCGATCACGCACTGACGGCCTGACGGTAAGGTCGGTCAGCGCCACCATCTTCCATCACACGCGGCGGAGTTCAATGTCGGGTCGGGACGTGTCTCTACACGGTCGCGGACTCGAATGCGCCGAGCTGGACCGCGTTCTCGCGTCGGTCCGCGGCGGCGCCTGCGAGGTCCTGGTCCTGCGCGGTGAAGCCGGCGCGGGCAAGTCGGCGCTCCTCGGTCATCTGACGTCGGCTGCCACGGGCTTTCGCGTACTGACCGTCGCGGGCGTGCAGGCCGACATCGAACTCGCCTTCGCCGGACTCCACCAGCTCTGCGCGCCGCTGCTGGAGCAGTCCCGCGGTGTGCCCGAACCGCAGCGTCGTGCACTCGACGTGGCGTTCGGTCGCGATGTCGGCGACACCCCCGACCGGTTCCTGGTGGGGCTGGCGGTCTTGAGTCTGCTGTCGACCGCGGCGGCGGATCAACCGCTGCTGATCGTGGTGGACGACGCGCAGTGGCTCGACAAGGTGTCGCTGCAGACGCTGGCCTTCGTCGCCCGCCGGCTGCTGGCCGAGCGGATCGCTCTGGTGTTCGCGGTTCGCGAGCCGACCGCACCGCTGGCGGGACTACCGGAAATGGTCGTCGCCGGACTCTCCGACGCAGCCGCGCGGGACCTGCTGGACTCGGTGATGCCGGGCGGTATCGATCCGCGAGTTCGCGACAGGGTGGTGGCCGAAACCCGGGGACTGCCGCTGGCGATTCTCGAAGTGCCGCACAGCATGTCGGCTGCCGAACTGTCGGGTGGCTTCTGGATTGCCGGCAAACGCTCGTCACCGGCGGCCGTCGAGCAGACCTACGTCCGGCGTATCCGTGCGCTTCCTGCCGCGACCAGGCAATTGCTCCTGCTTGCGGCGGCCGAACCGGTCGGCGACTCTGCGTTGTTCCTGCGCGCTGCCGCACGCCTGGGTGTCGCGATCTCCGAGCTCGGCCCGGCGGAGGGCGAAGGCCTGATCGAGTTCGGTCCCCGGATGCGGTTCGCCCATCCGTTGATGCGGTCGGCGGCCTACCGCGCTGCCGACCTCGCCGACCGCAGAGTCGTCCACGACGCGTTGGCTGAATCCACCGACACCGCAATCGATCCCGATCGGCGCGCCTGGCACCGAGCACAGGCCGCCGCCGGCCCCGATGACGAGGTGGCCGCCGACCTCGAAAAGTCGGCGGCGCGGGCCCGGTCCCGCGGCGGTATCGCCGCTGCGGCAGCCTTTCTCGAGCGCGCGACGGTGTTGACGGCCGACCCGGTCCTGCGAGCGGAGCGGGCGCTGACCGCCGCGGTGGCCAAGCGCGACGCCGCGGACACCGCGGCTGCCTACGATCTGCTCGCCATCGCCGAATCCCAAGGCACGTCGGAGGTGCAGGCCGCCACCGCCACCCGGCTGAGAGCGCAGATGCAGTTCGTACGCAGCCGCACCGGCGACCCGGGGGCACCCCGGGTGGCCGAGACCGCTCCCTTGCTGCTCGAGACGGGCCGCCGACTGACCCGACTCGATGACTACGGCGCCCGGGAGTGCTTTCTGGAAGCTGTTGCAGCGCTGATCTATGCGGGCCGACTCGCCGAACCTGCGGCTCTGGACCAGGCCGGTGCCCTCGCGCTCGAGGCGACAGCGGACCCGTCGACCGCACAGCGACCCGTCGACCTGCTGCTGCGAGGCATCGCCGAGCGACTCACCGGAGGGCCGGGGACCGGGACGGTGACGCTTCGGGACGCGCTGACCGCCATGTGCGATCAGGTGGAATCGGACGAGTCCTCGGTGGCGCGGTGGCTGAGCGTCCCGGCGTTCCCCGTCCTGCAGGAGTCCGCGGCACACGAGCTCTGGGACGAGGACCTGGTGCGACGGCTGGCGGAGGCGGCGGCGCGATACACCCGCTCTGCCGGATCGCTGGCCGCGATGCCCCGCGCCCTGACGTTCCGGGCCGGGGTGCACGTGGTCAACGGGGACTTCACCGCCGCCGACCATCTGCTGTCCGAGGCGGCGTCGATCATGGCGGCCACCGGTGCCAAGGGATCGGTGCGCTACCACTCGTTGCTGCTGGCCGCGTGGCGTGGCGACGCCGCCACCGCCGAGAATCTGCTGACCGGGGCCGTGTACGACGCTCAGGTGCGGGGCGAAGGTCGCCTTCTCGGCTTGACCGCCTACGCCCGGGCTGTGCTGTTCAACGGCCTCGGGCGCTACGAGGAGGCTCTGGCCGCCGCGCGCGACGGCTGCCGTTACGACGATCTGGGTTTCCGGGGCTGGTCGCTGTACGAGTTGATCGAGGCGGCCAGCCACGCCGGTGACCGCGCGGCCGCGGAAGAGGCGTTCGAGCTCTTCGCGCGCAGTGCCGGGGCATGCGATACCGACTGGGCCGCCGGCGCGCTGTGCAGCGCCCGCGCGATGTTGACCGACGACCCCTCCGCGGAGGACCACTACCGGCGCAGCGTCGAGCACCTGTCCCGCACCTCGATCGTCGTGCACTTGGCCCGGGCCCGGCTCGCGTACGGCGAGTGGTTGCGGCGCGCCAACCGGCGCAACGATGCCCGAGAGCAGCTGTCCGCAGCGCATCGCGCCTTCGACGCGATGGGCGCGCAGGGTTTCGCCGAGCGGGCGCGCCGGGAGCTCGCCGTGGCAGGGGAGAAGGTACGCCGACCGCAACCCACGAGTACACCGGCTCTCACCGCGCAAGAGACCCAGATCGCCAAGCTCGCCGCCGAGGGGTTGACCAATCCTGAGATCGGCGCGCAGTTGTTCCTCAGCAGTCACACCGTCGAGTGGCATCTGCGGAAGGTGTTCGCCAAGCTCGGCATCACGTCGCGCCGCCAGCTGCGCTCGTTGCCGATGTTGCGCTGACCTGCGCCCACCACGTGGTTCCACCGCGAGACCACGGAGTCTCTGGGGCTCGGAATCGGTATCTGCCGACGAAGGTGGAGTCAGGCCCCGGCCGGGGCGATCGATCTCCGAGGAGCGTCCATCATGACCATTGCCGCCATCGTTCCGACCGCGAGACCCGACACAGATGAAGCCGCCCGGTTCGCCCGCGACATCAGCCCTCACCTGGAGGTGTTGGAGCGCGGCGCCCGTCGGCGCACGCTGTGCCGAGCCGACGCCGAAGATCTGGTGCAGGACACGCTGATGCGTGCCTTCATCGGTTTCCACACGTTCGAGCCAGGGACGAACGTCCGGGCGTGGCTGTTTCGCATCATGTACAACCAGTGGGTCACCACGTACCGCGCCAAACAGGCACGGGCGCAAGAAGTGTCGGTCGGCACAGGAGCCGATCACGATCTGTCGGCGGAGATCCAGACGCGCCACGCCGCAACGACATCGGCGGAGGACGTTTACCTCGACACCGTTCCCGCCGCAGACGTCCGAGCGGCTCTGGCGACACTGCCCGAGGGCTTCGCCGACGTTCTGTACTACGCCGACATCGAGGGCTACACCTACGCGGAAACCGCCGCCCTTCTCGACGTTCCCATGGGCACCGTGATGTCGCGGATCCACCGCGCCCGGCGCCGCCTTCGCCTCGCCCTGGCCGCCGCAACGCAGCGCGAGGCGCTCGACACCGATCGCATGAGTGCCTGAGGCGGTGATGAGCGACCACTACGACAACGGCTGGGAAGACGCGCTGACGGTGCTGCAGGACGTGACGCCGCCCGTCATCCGCGACGGTGTCCACGCGATGACCGTGCTCGTCGACTACCCCGCGGGTAGTGCCGGTGCCCCGCCGCACCGGCATCCCGGCGGGCCGGCCTTCGGGTACGTGCTCGACGGGGAAATGGTGTTCGAACTCGAGGGCCAGGCACCCCGCATCGTGCGGGCGGGGGAGGCGTTCTGGGAACCCGGTGGTGACGTCATTCACTATTCGGACGCCAACCACCGGACCGATGCGCGGCTGCGTTTCCTGGTCACGATGCTGTGCGCGCCCGATACGCCGATGCTCGTTCTCGTCGAGGAGGACGAATTGCGGGCGCGCAGGCATCTGCGCGTAACCGCTCACTGACACCGCCGGATGCTCACCCGGTAGGTTTTCTTTTCGGTGGAGGGGTCACACGATCAGGCTGCGAGGAAAGGACGCCAACAGTGAGCACCCCACGCGTCGGGACGCGGTTCGGGCCCTATGAGCTGCAATCGGTGATCGGCGTCGGGGGTATGGGCGAGGTGTACCGCGCCTACGACACGGCCCGGGAACGCATGGTGGCGATCAAGCTGCTGCGCCCGGAGATGGCCGCCGACCCGAGCTTCCAGGAGCGTTTCCGCCGCGAGTCACGGGTCGCGGCCCGGCTGCAGGAACCGCACGTCATCCCTGTGCACAACTTCGGGGAGATCGACGGTGTGCTCTACATCGACATGCGCCTCGTCGAGGGCGCCAGCCTCAAAGAGGTGCTGCGCACCCATGGCGCGCTGCAGCCGCGGCGCGCGGTCGCGATCATCCGTCAGGTCGCCGCGGCGCTCGATGACGCGCACGCCAACGGGCTGGTCCATCGCGACATCAAGCCGGAGAACGTGCTGCTGACGCCCGACGACTTCGCTTATCTGGTGGACTTCGGCATCGCCCACGGCGGCGGAGAGGCGACGGTCACCTCCACCGGGTTGGTCGTCGGATCGTGCGCCTACATGGCGCCGGAGAGGTTCAGCGGGGAGCGCGGCGGGCCGGCATCGGATGTGTACTCGTTGGCGTGTCTGCTCCACGAGACGCTGACGGGCCGGGCGCCCTTCGAGGCGGGCGATGTGCGGCAGGTGATGAGCGCACACATGTTCTCGGCGCCGCCGCGGCCCAGCATCATGCGGCGCGGGATCAGCCGGGCGTTCGACGACGTGGTGGCCCGCGGGATGGCGAAATCGCCGGGGGACCGGTACACCTCCGCGGGAGACCTCGCGCGGGCCGCAGGTGCGGCCGCCGAGCGCGCGCCGAGCGCCGCCCCGGTCGCCCCGGCCGCGCCGCCCCCGTCGACGCGGCAGTTCTCGGCGGCGTATGCGACTCCGCCGCCGTACGCGCCTGGACCGGCGCCCGCGGCACCGCGTCCGTCGCGGCGGTTCAGTCAGGGGCAGGTCGCGCTGATGGTCGCCACGATCGTGCTGCTCACCGCCGCGGTGGTGCTCGCTCTCGTCCTGGTGTTCAGTGGCGGCGGTACCGGGACCGCGCCGACCACGCGCCTCGCGCCGCCGGCATCGTCTGCGTCGTCTTCTGAAGAGACCACGACGTCGGAGGAACCGAGCACGACGACCTCGAGCAGTCAGCCGATCAGCGGGGTCTCCGGTACGGATTCGCAGGGATTCGTGGGGCATTCGGCCCGCTGTGACAGCGGCGACTCGGCGGCGGCAGCGATCCGAACGGCTCAGTCGTTGGCGGTGGTGTGCAAGGCCGGTGACAGCTACTACTACCGGGGTGAGCGGTTACGGGACGGCGCGAGCCTGGAGTTGCAGAACGCCCAGCGCTCGGGTGCGGGGTTCCGGGTCACCAACCCTGCCGACGGCATCCAGTACGCCGTGCAACCGGACGGGTTGACGCTGTCCAGCAGTCGCGGCGTCGATCGGGAGCCGGCAGTGGAATACGGTTCGGGCTGAGCGATCGGGCGTAAGGTACCGGCTACGCGAACAGGGGAGGGCGCCGATGACCACCACGACAGTGCCGCGCTCGAGCGGCGCCGCGACCCGGCGGGCGATCTGGAACACCATCCGGGGGTCGTCGGGAAACCTCGTCGAGTGGTACGACGTCTACGTCTACACCGTGTTCGCAACCTATTTCGAGGGCCAGTTCTTCGATGAATCCGAGAAGAACTCGACGGTATACGTGTACGCCATCTTCGCGATCACGTTCGTCATGCGGCCGGTGGGGTCGTGGTTCTTCGGCCGCTTCGCCGACAGGCGAGGACGACGGGCGGCACTGACGTTCAGTGTGTCGCTGATGGCGTTGTGCTCGTTGGTCATTGCGATCGTGCCGTCGCAGGCCGTGATCGGCAGTGCGGCGCCGATCATCTTGATCCTGTCCAGGCTGGTGCAGGGGTTCGCGACCGGCGGCGAGTACGGTACGTCGGCCACCTACATGTCGGAGGCGGCGACGCGAGAGCGGCGCGGGTTCTTCTCGTCGTTCCAGTACGTGACGCTGGTCGGCGGACACGTGCTCGCCCAGTTCACCCTCCTCGTCCTGCAGACCTTCCTCGACGATGATCAGCTCCGCGAATTCGGTTGGCGCATTGCATTTGCCATCGGTGGTCTGGCCGCGATCGTGGTGTTCTGGCTGCGGCGCACGATGGACGAGTCGCTGTCCGACGAGGTGATCGAGGCGGCGAAAGCCGGCAAGGATCCCGGTGCCGGCTCGATGCGCGCACTGTTCACCGAGTACTGGCGTCCCCTGCTGCTGTGCTTCCTGATCACCCTCGGCGGCACGGTCGCGTTCTACACCTACAGCGTCAACGCGCCCGCCATCGTGAAGACCGCCTACAAGGGCGAAGGCATGACGGCGACGTGGATCAACCTGGCCGGGCTCGTCTTCCTCATGCTGCTGCAACCGGTGGGCGGGATGATCAGCGATCGGATCGGCCGCAAGCCGATGCTGGTGTTCTTCGGAATCGGCGGGGTGATCTACACCTATGTGCTGATCACCTACCTGCCCGAGACGCGTTCTCCGTTGACGTCTTTCGCGCTGGTGGCCGCGGGGTACATCATCTTGACCGGTTACACCTCGATCAATGCGCTGGTGAAGTCAGAACTGTTCCCCGCGCACATTCGGGCCCTCGGTGTGGGCGTCGGTTATGCGCTGGCCAACTCGATGTTCGGGGGCACGGCGCCGCTCATCTACCAGGCGCTCAGGGAACGCGACCAGGTGCCGTTGTTCATCGGCTACGTCACGGTCTGTATCGCGATCTCGTTGATCGTGTACGTGTTCTTCCTGCGCAACAAGGCCGACACCTACCTCGACCGGGAGCGGGGATCGGCGTTTCGGGCGTGACCTGCTAGCGCTCCAATGCCATGTCCCAGAACGCGATCTCGTGGTCGAGGACCTCGCGGACGAGGTCGCCATGCGCGTCGGCGTCGGCCACACTCTCGAGTCCGCTGACGTAGTCGGCGAACTCCGGCACGGTCCAGTGCTGGACGAACTCGGCAAACGGGGAGTCGTCGGACTTCGCATGGGACCAGGCGAGCAGATAGACCCTCTCGATCACCCACAGCGCTGTCAGCGCGGCGGCCGCCGGCGCCGCGTCCAGGCGGAAGAGCAGATCCCGGTACGCCAGCGTCGCCGGTAGTGCGGGCTGCAGCATGTCGAGCCCGCGTTCACCCGCTTTGTCGTCGAACCAGTCCAACTCGGCGACCAGGGCCACGCATCCGCCGGCGAGCACCCCCTGCGCCGGGCGGGGAGCCCGCGCCAACAGCCGCGCCTGGAACGCCAGCAGATCGGTGACGAACAACGAATCCTGGACCAGCCAACGGTCGAACGCGTCGGCGTGGATGGTGCCGTCTCGCACCGCGTCGAGAAACGGATGCTGGGTGGCTGCGGTCCACAGCGAATCGTGCATGCGGGCAACAATAGTCATGCCGAAGGCGGCGGGCACGCAGCCCGCCGCCTCGGCGCTCGCTCAGACCGTCAGAAGCCTCTCGAAGAAGCTGCGGTAGCGCTTGAGCGCGACGCGCAGGTCCTCGGTCGAGGCCTGCTCACCGCGGCTCCACTGGTCTTCGAGCCGCGAGCGGGCCTGCCCGAAGCCGGTGGTCAGCTGTTGCACCAGATCGGCCACCAGACTGTCGGCCTTCTGCACGCAGTCCTTGGGATCGTCGACGAAGCTGGCCTGGACCGCGTCCCACCGGGCGCGCAGACCGGCGAGTTCGTCGTGCGCGAAAAGCCCGGCCTCGGGATCGGTTTCGCGCCCGTCGTGGTGCTCTTCTCCGTGATGCTGGTCGGGGTGGTGTTGTGCGCCCGCGACCTGGGGATCCATCGGCGCAGTGGGCGGGCCGGCGCCGTGGGTCGCGGTGACGTCGTCGCGCGTCGGGGCGACCTGGTCCTCCGGAATGTAGTTCGGATTCTCCGTCGCGAACTGCCGCGACTGGTCCGCGTGTTGATCGTGGGTGGTCATGCGCGCGCCTCCTTCGAGGTGTCGTTATCGGTGGTGTCGAGAAGTCGCTCGAACAGGGCGCGGTAGTGCACGAAGGCTTCCCGCTGGCGTTCGGTGTTGACCTCTCCGCGCTCCTGCGCGGTGTGCACGCTGTGTGCTGCCCGGTAGTTCTCGACGATGTGCGGGTGGTCGACGGAGATGTCGGCTGCACGGCGCTCGAAGTCGTCGACGGGGTAGCCGCGCTGGCGCATCACCTCGGTGACGAGCAGGTCGGCGGTACCGACGGCGCGAGCGGGATCGTCGACGAACTCCGTCTGGACCTGTGCCCATCGCACTTCGAAATCGTTGCGCGCCACGGGGGACAGCGCCACGATGTCGAGCTTGTCGCGCTTGCGGGCCCGGTTGGCGAGTTCTTTCTCCGCCGCTTTGGGGTCACCGGTGCGCTGCACGGTCCGGTCGTACTCCGGTCCGAAGTGGGCCTTGAGGTCTTCACTACTTGTGCGTCCGCTGCGGGAACGCACTGCCAGCGCCACCAGCACGATCACCACGATGATTGCTGCGGCAATCAAAATCCATTGCCAGGTAGGCATTTCGAACTCCTTTCGTGCACGTCGGGTAACCGTGGCGTGGTCTACGCAAACGTCAGTTTGTGACCGGCGCCACGCGGCCCAGGTCGGAGGTCAGAAGTAGTGACGCCGGCCGCCGACGGCGCGTCCGGTGGAGCCGAGGACCGCGAAAACGGCCCCGACGACGAGGAGGATGACCCCGATCGTGGTGAGGATGGAGATCTTCAGTAGCAGCCCTGCGATGACGGCGATGATGCCGAGAATGATCATGATCGATCCTTCCGTAGAGGGAGTTTCGGCCGTTCGACCACGTTCAGTCGACCACCCCCAAGGGTGTGGCGGTACACCCCTAAGGAGGTAATGTCGGCGCCGTGTCCGAGCCCATCA
This sequence comes from Mycobacterium sp. PSTR-4-N, assembly GCF_022348085.1. Classification (GTDB taxonomy): domain Bacteria; phylum Actinomycetota; class Actinomycetes; order Mycobacteriales; family Mycobacteriaceae; genus Mycobacterium. The sequence continues at coordinate 137,550 of NZ_JAKRFN010000009.1, forward strand.
CCGTGGCGTTGATCGACGACTATGACGTCGTCGTCCAGGGTGTGGCCAACATGCTCGAGCCCTACCGGGATCGCGTCGTGGTTGCGGAGCTCGATGCGAGCACGCCGCTGAAGGACACGGTCGACATCGCGCTCTATGACAGCTTCGCCCAACCGGAGTCCGACCACGAGGAGATCGGCGTCCTGGTTGCCAACCCGTGTGCGCGTCGAGTTGTGGTGTACACGTGGAACTTTCACCCTGACTTGATATCCAGTGCGCGGGAGCGCGGCGCGCACGGCTATCTGTCGAAGACCCTGCCGGCGCGCGAGCTGGTGGCCGCGCTGGAGGCGGTGCACCGCGGCGAGACGGTGATCAGCGAGTCGCCGCCACGCAGCCGGCCCGCGCCGGGCAACGACTGGCCCGGCCGCGGCGAGGGCCTCAGCGACCGGGAGGCCGAGATCCTGGCCCTGATCACGCAGGGCAAGAGCAACGCCGACGTCGCGCGGTTGACGTACCTGAGCCCGAACACGGTGAAGTCCTACATCCGCTCGCTGTACCGCAAGCTCGACGTCGAGAGCCGAACGCAGGCGGTGCTGTGGGGGACCCGGCACGGCTTCCTGCCGGATCACCACCGCATCGAGCACTGGAAGGGGGGTCCGTAGGACCTAACTCTTTCGCGCGTGCGGGTAGGTGTCGGCGCGGTGCTGAAACGACAGGATCTCGTCGTTGAGCACGACCCCGTCGCGCATCTCGACGGCGCGCTCAATGGTGGCGCTGCCCTCCCACTCCGCCGGCCCGCCCAGGACCGTCTCCAGATGCGGCAGCAGCGCCTCGCTGATCTCCCAAGTCGCGGAGTTGAACAGGTAGGACGGACTGTGGTCGACCGCGTAGTAGTGAATGCCGTTGTCCAACAGCCGAAGCGGATCGGCGAACGACGTGGGCTGCGCCCAGCTGAAACCCATGCCGGCGTCGCAGGACACGTCGACGATCAGGCTTCCGGGCGTGAAGTCGGCCAGGTCGTCGTCGGTGGCGAAGATCAACGGGCTCGTGGGGTTCTGCAGCACGCAGTTGACGGCGATGTCGTGGTCGGCGAGCAGTCTCGCGACGGGGATGACACCGTCATCGCCGGTGTCGACCCACGTCGCCTCCGGCGGGGCGTCGTCGTCGTGTCCCATCTGCAGGATCTCGGTGGACGGGATCGGTGCGGCGACGGCCGCGACATCCCGGTTGGTCAGCACGCGGACCTCGTCGACACCGTGGGCGTTCAACGCGGTGACGGCGCCGCGGGCGGTCGCGCCGAAGCCGATGACTGCCGCACTGAGACGCCGGCCGTAGTTCCCGGTGACACCGATCAGGGACAGCGCGTGCAGGACCGAGCAGTACCCCGCGAGTTCGTTGTTCTTGTGGAAGACGTGCAGGGCGAAGCTGCCGTCGGCGTTCCAGTGGTTCATCGACTCGAACGCGATCATCGTCAGCCGTCGGTCGATGGCGGCCTGCGTCACGTCAGGGTTCTGGACCAGATGCGGCCAGCCCCAGACTATCTGCCGCTCCCGGAACTCAGCCAGGTCCTGTGCTTCGACCTTGGGCAGCAGGATGACGTCGCAGTCGGCGATCAACTGCTCCCGTGTGCGGAGTCCGCCGACCACATCGGCGAGGGATTCGTCGGTGGCGCCCAAATGGGACCCGTAACCGTGTTCGACGAAGATCCGGCTGCGGATCGACGGGTCGATGCGGGCGAAGTGATCGGGGTGGATGGGCAGCCGGCGTTCGTCCGGCTTGCGCGAGGTGGCGAGAACCCCCAGCGTCAGTGCGGGGGCGTCGGTGTTCGCGCTCACTCGGCTGCCTTCTGGGGCCGGGCGCCGTCGGCGCGCAGAGCAAGCAGCCGGGATGTGGCGACGGAAAACATGGTGATCTCAGATCTGCTCGAAGGGAGATCAGTACACGCCGCATTCGATGAGCTGTCAAACAGATCCCGGGCGCTACAGCGGCAGGAGGATGCCCTTCACGCTGGGATCGGTGGCCAGGAACTGCTGCACCGCGGGGTCCTTGAACGTCGCGACCAGCTTCTTGATGTTGTCGGTGTCCGCCCAGCGGCTGCCGATGGTCAGCTGTCCGGCAAACTCGTCGGGTGCCGGCGGCGCGAAGATCTGCTGTTGCACCGGCACTTTGGCGGCCAGGTAGTACTCGGTGTAGCCCACCGCGGCGTCCAGGTCGGGCAGTGAGCGGGACTGCGCGGCGAAGTCGAGTAGCGTGAACCTCAGGTTCTTCGGGTTGGCGACGATGTCCTTCTGCGTCGCGGTCCACTTGTCGACGGCCGGGTTGAGGGTGATCAGGCCGGCCCGTTCGAGCAGCCACAGTCCTTGCGCCTCGTTGGCGGGGTCGGAGTACAGCGAGACGTTGGCCCCGTTCGGGAGCTGGTTTACGTCGGTGTACTTGTCCGACCAGATGCCGAATCCCCAGCGGAACACCGGTGTGGCCGCCTGCTCCTGGAAGTCGGGGTTGGCTTCGAGCACCTGGCCCAGCCATAGCTTGTGCTGGTAGACGGTGCCGGCCACTTCGCCGTCGCTGACGGCGCGGTTGATGGTGTTGCTGTCGGCCAGCCCGCGGAACGCCACTTTGATGTCGTGCTTCGGTGCGACCTCGCGGCTGATGTACTCGATGAGCGCTTGCTCGGCCGCGTTGCCCTCGTTGGTGGCGACGACCAGGGTTGCTCCCGGGATTTCGTTGGCGGACTTGGTGTCTCCGAAGAAGAAGAACCGGCCCGCGACCACGGCGACGATCACGACCACCAGCCCGGCGGCAAGCCATATCCAGCGGGGACGTTTCTTGAGGTCGAACCCGTGGTCGTCGGGACCGGCGACCTGGCTCTCGGTGGTGGTCATGCGGTGACGGTTCCTTTCACACGGGCGTGGGGGGTGGTGAAGCGGACCGCGGCGTCGCCGATCAGCTGGACGGCGGCGACGGTCGCGACGAGGATGACGATGGTGGCCAGCATGACGCCCTGGTCGAAACGCTGATAGCCGTAGGTGACTGCGACGTAACCGATTCCGCCCGCACCGATGGTGCCGGCGATCGCGGAGTATTCGATCATCGCGATGATGTTGATGGTCAGCCCGCCGAGGATCGACGGGACGGCCTCGTTGAGTTGGGCGGTGCGGATGATCTGCAGCCGCGAGCCGCCCGATGCACGGGCGACCCTGACCACTGACGGCGGCACCGATCGCAGCGAGTTCTCGACGATGCGGGTGAAGAACGCGATGCCGGCCAGTGACATCGGCACCACGGCCGCCGCGATGCCGATGTTCGTACCGGTGATGAACCGGGTGAACGGCATGATCGCGGCCATCAGGATCAGGAAGGGCAGCGAGCGGCCGATGCTGATGATCCAGCTCAACACCGTGTGCAGCGTGGGGTTCTCGAACAGGCCGCCGGGCGCGAGGTTGTGGATCAGCGCACCGAGCGGCACCCCGACCAGGACGACGATCGTCATCACGATGCCGACCATGATCAGCGTGTCGATGAGTGCGGGGAACAGCAGACCCGGCAGCTCATTGACGGGGACCTTGGCGTTGGCCAGCAGGGTCTGCGTCACGCCGCGCCTCGCAGCGGCGCGTCACCGGTGGCGAGCCCGTAGCGGGTCAGCACGTCGGCGGCCCGGCTGGACAGCTCGACGGGAATGCCGAGGGTGGCCGAGCCGACGGTGACACCGTGGACCTGCTGTACCGAGGCGCCGAGGACCGCAATGGGCGCGCCGAGGTCGGCGCTGGCGCGGGCGATCCAGTCGCTGGGCACGCTCGGCGAGTCGTACACCACCTGCAACACCCGCTGGCCGACAGCGGCATCGCTGGACACCCCTTGCGGCCGGAGCTCGGCGCCCAGGGACGACTCCGGATCGGTGAGAAGGTCGACCAGGCGGCCGGATTCGACGATGCTGCCGTGATCGAGCCGCGCCGCCGAATCGGCGATCTTCAGCACGGTGTCCATCTCGTGGGTGATGAACACGATCGACAGGTTCAGATCGTCACGCAGCTCGCGCAGCAGGTCGACGACCGACGCGGTGGTGGTCGGGTCCAGGCCTGCGGTCGCCTCGTCGGAGAGCAACACCGAGGGCCGTAACGCCAACGCGCGGGCGATGCCGACGCGCTGCTTCTGCCCGCCGGAGAGCTGGAACGGGTAGTGGTTCGCCCGGTTGGACAACCCGACCCGGTCGAGCAGCTCGGCCACCCGCTTCTTCGACTCCGCCGCGGTGACCCCGAGGTACTCCAGCGGCAAGGCGACATTCCCTGCGGCAGAGCGCCGTTCGAACAGGCCTGCGGACTGGAACACGGTGCCGATGCGCCGCCGTGCGACGCGCAGCTTCTGGGCAGACAGCGTGGTGAGGTCTTCGCCGTTGACGACGACCGAGCCCGACGTCGGGAGGGTGAGCAGATTGATGCACTCGGCCAACGTGCTCTTGCCGGCCCCACTGGGGCCGACGACGGCCAGGATCTCCCCGGCGTCCACGCGGAACGTGATGCGGTCGAGCACCACGGTTCGGTGTTCGCCACTGCCGTAGACCTTGGTCAGCTCGGTCAACTCGATCATGGGGGCGAACTGTGTCAAAGCACGATGATGCGGGACACCTTTGCGCTCAGGGTGAGTGGATCGCCGTGATCGCAACCCTGTGCACGGTGCCGATCATGCCGCACAGTACTGGACGCATGAGCATCGATGAGTCGGTTGCGGCGCAGCCACACGGTTTCACCATCAAGAAGCGGCGCCGCTGGCCCTACCTGGTGGCGGCGGTCGTCGTCATCATCAGCGCGGCAGTATTTTTCGTCGTCCAGCGTTCCGGCGGCACGACGTCGGCGAACGAGACGGCAGGCGCGACGCTCGACGTCGTGTATCTGGATTCCAACCCCGCGGAGAAGGCGATCATCGAATACATCGCCGCGAACATCGCGCCCGACTACGACGTCAAGGTCGGTGCGGTCGGGCTCGGCGACAGTACCCAGATCAACCAGGCGATCAGCGACGGACGCTACGCCGGCACCATCTTCCAGCACCGGCATTGGCTGCAGCAGGTGCTCGATGCGAACCCGAGCTTCAAGGAACAGGCCGCGACCGGGCCGTTTTTCCACCGGGTGTTCGGCATCTGGTCGGACAAATACCGCACACCGCAGGATCTTCCGGACGGCGCCACGGTGTCGCTGCTGGCCGATCCGGCCAACAACGCCCAGGGCATCTGGTACCTGGCCCAGGCCGGGCTCGTCACAGTGCGTCCTGATGCCGACATCACCGCGTTGACCACCAAGGACATCGTGGCCAACCCGAAGAACCTGAAGTTCACGCTGCTGGACTTCGGGGCGCAACCGCGGGCGCTGCCCGATCTGGATGCGATCGTCGGCTATGCGGAGTCGTTCCTTGCCGCGGGGGTCAGTGAGGACAAGTTGATCTACGCGCCGAAGTCACCGGACGAATTCGCCTCGGTGCTCACGGTGGGCAGCGACTACGTCGACACGGAGAACGTGAAGAACCTGATCAAGGCCTTCAAGGATCCTCGGGTGCAGCAGTTCATCGCCACCGATCCCGAGGTGAAGAAGCTCGCGCTGCCCGGTGATCCGGCGTGACGCGAAGGGAACTCCACCTGGGCGTGAATGTCCTGTCCGACGGAATGCATCCGGCGGCGTGGCAGTTTCCGGGCGCGGACCCGCACTGGTTCACCGACCTGTCCTACTGGATCGAGGTCGCCCGGATCGCCGAACGCGGCACGCTCGACGCGCTGTTCTTGGCCGACAGCCCGTCGCTGTTCCAGAAGCCCGACGAGCCACTGGTGGCGCCGCCGCTGGCGCTGGACCCGATCGTGCTGCTGTCGGCGCTGGCATCGGCGACGACGCATCTCGGGCTGATCGGCACGGTGTCGACGTCCTTCGAGGAGCCGTACAACCTGGCGCGCCGCTTCGCATCGCTGGATCACCTCAGCCGCGGCCGGGTCGCGTGGAACGTGGTGACCAGCAGCGACGCGTACGCGTGGAACAACTTCGGGGGGAGCGGCCAACCGGACAGAGCTCAGCGGTACCGACAGGCCGCCGAGTTCATCGATGTGGTTCGCGCGCTGTGGGATTCGTGGGATGACGACGCCGTGCTGGCCGACAAGAAGACGGGTGCGTTCAGCCGACCCGGTGCGATCCACACCATCGACCACCGCGGCGAGTTCTTCTCCGTCGACGGGCCGCTGACATTGCCACGGTCCCCGCAGGGACATCCGGTGCTCTTCCAGGCCGGTGGCTCACCGGGCGGGTTGGATCTGGCGGCCCGCTATGCCGACGGGGTGTTCGCCGCGCAGGCGTCGCTGCCCGACGCGCTGCGCAATGCCAACGAGATCCGTTTGCGGACAGCCGCATACGGTCGGCCGCGCGATGCGGTGCGGATCATGCCGGGGTTGTCGTTCGTGCTGGGCAGCACCGAGGCGGAGGCGCGGCGGCGCAACGACGAGCTCAACGAGCTCGCGGGTGAGCGGCGGCTGGCCCACCTCGCCGGCCAGTTGTCGGTCGACCCGGCGGAACTGCACTGGGATCAGCCACTGCCACAGTGGTTGCTCGACGGTGCAGTGACCGATTCGGGATCGCAGGGCGCCCGAGACATCGTCGTCAACCTGGCGCGGCGGGAATCGCTGACGGTGCGTGAGTTGCTGGACCGGGTGATCACCTGGCACCGTCTCGTGGTCGGTGGGCCGGAACAGATCGCGGACGCGATCGAGGAGTGGTTCGTCGCGGGTGCGGTCGACGGGTTCAACCTGATGCCGGATGTGTTCCCGTCCGGGCTGGAGTTGTTCGTCGACTACGTGGTGCCGATCCTGCGGGAGCGGGGCTTGTTCCGGCGTGAGTACACGTCGACGACGCTGCGGGGTCACCTGGGGCTGGCGCGGGTGCCGGATCGGAACCTCGCCCGCGCGGTGTAGCGTCCGTGCCATCATGGCGGCCATGGGATTCGAGAAGATCGACGAGATTCTTGACGGAGTGACGGCGAGCGGTTCGCTGCACGGTGTCGCCGCGACCGTGGTCGGCCGTGACGGCGTCCTCTACGAGCACGCCGCCGGAGATGCCAAGCCCGACACGATGTTTCGCAATGCATCAATGACCAAGGCTGTCGCCACCACCGGCGCACTGCAGCTCGTCGAGCAGGGTCGGCTGGCCCTGGATGCCACGGTCGCGTCGATCCTGCCCGAGTTCGGTGAGCTGCAGGTGCTGGATGGCTTCGACGGCGGGGAGCCGGTGCTGAGGGCGCCCAAAACGCAGGCGACCATCCGGCAGTTGATGACGCACACCGCCGGCTGCGGTTACCACTTCACCAACCAGAAGCTCTTCACCTATTGCACGGAGCACGGCTTCCCCAACGCCCTCGACGGCGTCAAGCGCAGCCTCAGCGCACCGCTGATCAACGATCCGGGAACCGTCTGGGAGTACGGCGTCAACACCGACTGGCTGGGGCTGGTCATCGAGGCTGTCAGCGGTCAGTCGCTGAGCGCCTACCTGACCGAGCACGTCTACGGTCCGCTCGGGATGACGGAGACGACGTTCGACCCGACCGATGAGCAACGTGCGCGGCTGCTGCCGATCCGGTTTCGCGCGCCGGACGGGAACCTGGTCGAGACGGACCTCGATCTGCCGGCAGCGCCGGAGTGGGATGCCGGCGGCCATGGCTCGTACGGGACGATCGCCGACTACGGGCGGTTCGTGCGGGCCTGGCTGAACGGCGGTGAACTCGACGGCACGCGCATCCTCGCCGAGGAGACCGTCGAGCTCGCGCTGCGCGATCACCTCGACGGGGCGCCGCTGCCGAAAGAGTCGATATCGACCGTGCCGGAGCTCAGCAACACGGTCGCGCTGCTGGATGTGCCGCAGGGCTGGGGCCTTGGATTCCACCTGTACCTGACCGATCTGCCGGGCATGCGCAGGGCCGGGTCGGCCGACTGGTCGGGCCTGTTCAACAGCTTCTACTGGATCGACCGCAGGGCCGGCGTCGCCGCGGTCATCGCGACGCAGGTGCTGCCGTTCTTCGACGACGCGATGGTCAAGACGATCCTCGGGTTCGAGGCCGCGGTGTACGCAGAACTCGGCGCTGCCGCCACCCCGTAGCCTGGGGTATGGCTTTAGACGCCCTGGGGGTTGTCCGCACGCGGATGGGGAGCGCGCTGTTCGGGATGGTGGCCGGCCCGGAAGGGCCCGAGAACCGCGCCCGCATCCACGAGACGCCCGGCCCTCGCTGGTTCGCCGAGGACCGTCCAATCCGGCAGGTGCATGCCGACGCGTCGATGTTCGTCGGCGGGCTGCGGGCGCTGCTGCTGCAATCGCTGCACCCGCTGGCGATGGCCGGGGTGGCCGAGCACTCCGACTACCGCGGCGACCCGTGGGGCCGGCTGGCGCGGACGAGCACCTTTCTCGCGGTGACGACGTTCGGACCGGCCGACGATGCGCAGCGCGCGGTCGATAAGGTGCGCGGCATCCACCGGCGGGTGCGTGGGGTCGCGCCGGACGGGCGGGCCTACGAGGCGGGGGATCCGCACCTGCTGGAGTGGGTGCACATCGCCGAGGTCGACAGCTTCCTGCGCGCACACCAGCTGTACGGATCGGCCCCGCTGGATCAGGCGGGCCGTGACGGGTACGTCGCCGACACCGCGGAGGTGGCCGCGAAGTTGGGTGTCATCGATCCGCCGCGTACGGAAGCCGAAGTGGCCGAGAGACTTTCCTCGTACCGGTCGGAGCTGGCCGGGACCGCCGCCGCCCGCGATGCGGCCCGGTTCCTGCTGCTGACCCCGCCGCTGCCCATCCTGGCGCGCGCACCGTATGCCGCGCTCGCCGCGGCAGCGGTGTCGATGCTGCCGCGGTGGGCGCGCGGACCGCTGTGGCTGCCGTACTTCCCGCCCGCGGAGGCGACGGTGGTGCGCTCGGCCGGGCATGTGCTCGTCGGCGGTATTCGGTGGGCGATGTCCGCCAACGCGGGGTGAGCGGTTCTTACAACCTCTTGATCTGCAGCTATTGCGTCAATACGTCCGATATCGGACTATATATGCATGCCTGAAATGACGGCGGCCGACGCCGCCGAACACCTGCAGGTGTCCCAACGGCAGGTGCGACGCTTGGCCGACGACGGCGTTCTCATCATCAGCCGCGTGGTCGGGCGCTCACTGCTCCTCGACGCTGCGTCGGTGCACCGACTCGCGGGGCGCGTCCGTCACAACGGGAGACCGTGGACCCCGGCGACGGCATGGGCCGCACTTACGCTCTTGTCCGGCGGGAGGGCGCCGTGGATGGATTCCGCGGCCCTGTCCCGTTTGCGCCACCGCCTACGCGCCGCGCGTGCACCCGAGGTGGCGTGGTTGGCTCGCGGGCGTGCCCGTGTGCACCAGATGCGGGGCTGGGGTCGGGTCGGTGGTCTCGTCCCGACCGGCGTGAGTGCGCTGCGCGATCCGGAGGTGGCTGCACGGTTTGGCTTGTCGCCCGTGGAGCGAGGAACCGACGGTTACGTTGCGGCACGTGACTTCCCTGACACCGTAAACAAACTCGGACTCATCGAAGACCTCGAAGGCGACATCACAGTGCGCGTCATTCCGGACGATGCCGGTTGCACCGTTGATCGGCCGCTCATGGCAGCTATCGCCGTGGATCTGTCCGAGTCTCTTGACACTCGTGAAGCGTCCGCCGGGGAGCGGGTACTCGGCGAACTGCTCGACGCATTCCGCGCCGGCAATACCCACGTCGAAGACGTTCCGTGAGCCAAGCTGGGGCCGGCGAGCGCCCCGTGTGGAAGATTGACGCCCCTCCGGGAGGTTGGCCCCCACCGTGGCCACAACTCTTTGAGATCGCCCGAACCATCCCGCCTACCCAATGGACGTGGTCGGCGGGCTGATGGTGCAACTCCATGCCGCGAGGGCTGGATTGGCGCTAACCCGGCCAACGGTCGACGTCGACATTATCTTGCATATCCAGACAGGGGCGGTCACCTTCAACAGTGTCCGCGATGACCTGGAAGGGCTTGGGTACACGCTCGCGGAACCGATGGGTGACGGGCCGATCCACCGATACGTTCGGGGGCGGACCAGCACAGAGACAATCGACGTGATGGTGCCGGACCGCCTGCCGGAGGGAAAGCGGCCAAAAGCTCTGCGGCGACTCGTGTTCGCAGTCCCTGGCGGCACCTCGGCTTTCATGAAAACGGTTATCTGCGAGGTAGACTCAGCCCGATACGGTGACCACGACCTTGCCGCCGCAGCGTTGCGCCGCTGAGGTGAACGCCTCGGCGGCTTCGGCCAGCGGCCGTCGCTGACTGACGATCGCATCGAGATCGATTCCACCCGTGGCCAATTCGATCGCCCGCGGATAGGTGTCGTTCATCCGCCGCACCATCGCGAACGTCAGGCCTTTGCGCCGGGCCGCGGCCGCCGGGAACGACGACGTAGCCTCCGACGGGATGCCGCCGAGCGCGATGCGCGCCCCCGGTCGGCACGCCCCGACGGCGGTCGCGATCGCGGCATCCGTGCCGGCCATCTCGATCACCGCGTCCACACCCCTGCCCTCGGTGGCGTCCAAGATCTCGTCGACGGCGTTCTCGGGTGCGAACGCGGCATCGACACCGGCTCGCAGCGCTGTCGCGCGGCGATGGGCGAGCGGCTCGACCAGGAATACGCGCCGGGCTCCGGTTCGCCGCACCACCTGCGCGGTGAGCACGCCGATCGGGCCACCACCGACCACGAGGACGTCCATGCCGGCCCGGACGTGCCCGACACCGACCGCATGAACGGCGACACCAAGCGGTTCGAGCAGTGCGCCGGCATCGTCGCTGAGATCGTCAGGCAACGGATGCAACAGGTGATCTGGCCACACCAGGTGTTCCCGCAGCGCCCCGTCGAGCGTGCCGTGCCCGGCGAATTCCACTGTGGGGCAGAGGTTGTGGAAGCCGGCGCGGCACATCTCGCAGTTCTGGCAGGGGATCGCGGGGTCGACGGCGACTCGGCGGCCGGTCAGCGGGCCGGTGAGCGCGACGGCGGCGAACTCATGGCCGGGGACGACGGGCCGCTCGATGCGGTTCTCCCCGATACCGCCGTCGGTGAACCAGTGCAGATCGGAACCGCAGATGCCGACCGAGGTGACCGCGAGCAGCGACCAGCCCTTCGGCGGTTCGTCAGGGTCGAGTTCGCGGTACACACGCAGATCACCGACGCCGTGCAGACGGGCGGCGAGCATCACCGCACCGCCGTGTCAGAGTCCGCCGGCGACATGGTGATACACCCCGTTCCACTTCAGCGTGTTCTGGAAGTCGCGGACGGTGGTGCCGGCGTCGATGACCAGCAGCTCGGTGCCGGTGATTTCCGCGAAGTCCTCGAACGTCTCGGTGTCCACCGCGGTGGTCAGCACGGTGTGGTGCGGCGCGCCGGCCATCAGCCACGCCTCGGCGGAGGTGGACCAATTCGGCAGCGGCTCCCACACCGCACACGCGACGGGCAGCTTCGGCAGCTCGGCGGAGGGTTCGACCACGCGAACTTCGTTGGCTACCAACCGGAACCGGTCACCCATGTCGCAGATGCCCAGGATCACGGCGTCAGCCGGGGCGGCGGTGAACCGCAGCCGCACCGGGTCGTCGCGGTCGCCGATCGAGAGCGGATGCACCTCCAGCGTCGGCACGTCGGCGGCGATGCTCGGGCAGACCTCCAGCATGTGTGCGCCGAGGATGCGCTCGCGGCCGGGTGTCAGGTCGTAGGTGTAGTCCTCCATGAACGACGTGCCGCCGGGCAGCCCTTCGCCCATCACCTTGACGGTGCGCAGCATCGTCGCGGTCTTCCAGTCGCCCTCGCCGCCGAAGCCGTAGCCGTCGGCCATCAGTCGCTGTACCGCGAGCCCGGGCAGTTGGCGCAGCCCACCCAGGTCCTCGAAGTTGGTGGTGAAGGCATGGAAGCCGCCGTGCTGCAGGAACTTCCGCAGACCGAGCTCGATCTGCGCGCCGACCCGCAGCGAGGTGTGCCGATCACCGCCGGGCAGCAGCTCCGGCGCCACCCGGTAGGTGTGGGCGTATTCACGGACCAGCTTGTCGACGTCGGCGTCACTGATGTTGTTGACGACCCGCACGAGGTCGTTGACGCCGTAGGTGTCCACCGACACCCCGAAGTGAGCCTCGGCCTCGACCTTGTCGCCCTCGGTGACGGCGACGCCGCGCATGTTGTCGCCGAACCGGGCGACCTTCAGCGTGGACAACTCGGCGTGACCGAGGGCCGCGCGCATCCAGGAGCCGATGCGGCGGCGGGTGCGCGGGTCGCTGACGTGCCCGGCGACGGTCTTGCGCGGGTGCGCCATGCGGGTCTGGATGTAGCCGAACTCGCGGTCGCCGTGGGCGGCCTGGTTGAGGTTCATGAAGTCCATGTCGATGGACGCCCAGGGCAATTCGACCCCGAACTGGGTGTGCAGATGCAGCAGCGGTTTGGTGAGGGTCTTGAGCCCGCGGATCCACATCTTCGCCGGCGAGAACGTGTGCATCCAAGCGATCACGCCGATGCACTCCGGCGTGGCGTTCGCTTCGGCGAGGACGCGAGCGATGTGTTCGGTGTCGGTGACGACGGGAAGCCAGCGCACCTCGACCGGGATCTCGGGGCCGGCGTCGAGTTGCTCGGCGATCTGGCGGGACTGCTCGGCGACCTGGTCGAGGATGGCCTGCCCGTACATCGACTGGCTACCGGTCACCAGCCACACCTGGCTGGTGACGAGTCGGGACGCGATCATCGCAGGGTCTCCTCGGAGGTCTCCGGTGTGCGGCCGGGCTGGCCGTACACGTTCTGGTAGCGCTCGAACAGCGCGGTGACGTCATCGGCGTCGATCAGCGGTGGCGCACCGAGCTGACGGGCGATGTGCACGGTGCGGGCGACGTCTTCGACCATCACGGCGGCCTTGACCGCGTCGCGGGCGTCGCGGCCGATGGTGAACGGTCCGTGGTTGCGCATCAGTACCGCGCGAGACCTGCTGTGCTGCAGCGTCTCCACGATGCCGCGACCGATCGAGTCGTCGCCGATCAGCGCGAACGGGCCGACGGGGATGTCGCCGCCGAACTCGTCGGCGATCATCGTCAGCACGCACGGAATCGGCTCGCCGCGTGCGGCCCACGCGGTGGCGTAGGTGGAGTGGGTGTGCACGACACCGCCGACGTGGGGCATGTGCCGGTACACGTAGGCGTGGGCGGCGGTGTCCGACGACGGGGAGAGCTCTCCGTCGACGAGGGTCCCGTACAGATCGCAGACCACCATGTCCTGGGCGGTCATCGACTCGTAGTCCGCCCCGGAGGGCTTGATGATCATCAGGTCGCGGCCAGGGACTCGGGCCGAGACGTTGCCCGCGGTCCAGATCACCAGTTCGTACTGGGTGAGGTGGCGGTGCAGCTCGCAGACCTGCCGGCGCAGATCTGCGATGGCGGCGTCGACGTCGGAGGTGATCGTCACGACAGAACTCCTACGGGTTCGGGGGTGCCGATGCGGCGAAGCCGCCGCATCATGCCGTTGCCGCGGCCGAACCACTCGTAGGCCGCGACGTATTCGCGGTAGAGCTGGTCGTAGGCAGCGACATTGGCGGGGATCGGGGTGTAGGCATCGCGGATGCGGCGGCCCATCTGCCGGGCGGCGGTGGGCACGTCGGGAAAGGCGCCGGCCGCGGCGGCGGCGTGAATGGCCGAGCCGAGCGCGGGCGCCTGCGGGGACGGCACCACCGACAGCGGCAGCCCGACGGCGTCGGCGTAGATCTGCATCAAGAGACTGTTCTTCAGCAGACCGCCGGCGACGACGAGCTCGTTGACCGGGACACCGCTGCGCACGAACGTCTCCACAATCATCCGGGTGCCGAACGCGGTGGCCTCCAGCAGCGCCCGGTACATGTCGACGCACGTGGTCGCCAGCGTCTGCCCGACCATCACCCCCGAGAGCTCGTGATCGACGAGCACGGAACGGTTTCCGCTGTGCCAGTCCAGCGCGATCAGGCCATGCTCGCCGACCCGCTGACGGCCGGCCAGCTCGGACAGGTGTTCGTGCAGGGACAGCCCGCGGCGCCGGGCCTCGTTCTGGTAGCTCTCGGGCACGCAGTTGGCGACGAACCAGCCGAAGATGTCGCCGACCCCGGATTGCCCGGCTTCGTAACCCCAACTGCCGAAGCTGATTCCGTCGAGCACGACGCCGCACATGCCGGGGACTTCGCGCAACACGTCGGAGTTCATCACGTGACACGTCGAGGTTCCCATGATCGCGACCAGCGATCCCGGGTCGAGTGCGTCGGCGGCGGCGACGGTGACGTGGGCGTCGACGTTGCCGACGGCGACCGGAATGCCCTGCGGCAGGCCGGTCCAGGCAGCGGCCTGCGCGGTCAGCGTGCCGGCGCTGTCGCCGAGCCGTCCGATGCGGTGGTCGAGCTTGTCGGTGACGAAGTCGGCGAACTCGGGGCGCACCGCGGCGAGGAAGTCCCGCGACGGGTACTCGCCGTCCTGCCGGATGCCCTTGTAGCCGGCGGTACACGCGTTGCGGACGTAGGAGCCACACAGCTGCCAGACGATCCAGTCGGCGGCCTCGACGAAGTGGTCCATCTCGTCATACACCTGCGGGTCCTCGTCGAGGATCTCCAAGGCTTTCGCGAATTCCCACTCGCTGGAGATGAGCCCGCCGTAGCGCGGCAGCCAGGCCTCTTCCCGTCGTGCGGCAACGGTGTTGATGCGGTCGGCCTGCGGCTGGGGGGAATGGTGGCGCCACAGCTTGGCGTAGGCGTGCGGCCGGTCGGTGAACCCGGCGAGCTCACACAGCGGGGTGCCGTCGCTGCGCACCGGGACCATCGTGCAGGCGGTGAAGTCGGTGCCGATGCCGATGACGTCGGCTGGGTCGATGCCGGCGGCGGCGACGGCCTCAGGCACCGCGGTGCGCAGCACGTCGACGTAGTCGCTGGGCACCTGCAGCGCCCACTGCGGGGGCAGCCGGTCGGTGCCGCCGGGCAGGGTGTCGGTCACCACCGCGTGCCGGTAGACGTGCTCGGCGCTGGCCATCTCGTGGCCGTCGCTGACCCGCACCACCAGCGCACGTCCGGACAGGGTGCCGAAATCGACTCCGACCGTGTATTTCTCACTGCTCACGAAGACTCCTTCGGGGATGCGGTGCTGGCGCGGACGATCAGTTCGGTAGGGAGCAGGGGCACATTCGCGCTCGATCCCTCGAGGGTCGCCGTCACCAAATCCATGGCGCGGCGACCGATCTCGTGGAAGTCCTGGCGGATCGTGGTGAGCGCTGGGATCAGGAAGCCCGCCTCGGGGATGTCGTCGAACCCGACGACGCTGACGTCGCCGGGGACCGACAGGCCGGCTTCGGCGAAGGCATGGAGGACGCCGATCGCCATCTGATCGTTGGCGACGAACACGGCGGTGAAGTCACGGCGGCGGGCGAATTCCTGGCCGATCTCGTAGCCGCGCGCCGGGGTCCAGTCGCCTTCGCAGGCACGGCGGGGAGTCAGTCCCGCATCCCGCATGGTCTGCTCGTAACCGGTCTGCCGGCCTTTGGCTTCCGTGAAATTCAGGGGCCCGGCGATGTGTTCGATCGCGGTGTGGCCGAGGTCGATCAGGTGCGCGGTGGCCTGGCGGGCGCCGTCGATCTGGTCGACGCCGACGCTGAGTCCTCGCCCGGACAGGTCGCCCTCGACCACGACGAGGGGCAGGTCGGCGTGCGCGGAGTGCACGATCTCGAGCGCGTCCTCCTGCGCGGCGATCATCACGATGGCTTCGACGGACTGCCGGGTCAGGTGGTCGAGGGCGTCGCGCAGCGACTCGCGGGTGACGTCGGCCAGGGGCACCAGGCTGGTGAAGTAGCCGGCCGCGCGGGCGGCTTCCTGCACGGACCGCTGGATGCTCGACGGGCCGTAGAGGGCGCTGTTGGTGCCGACGATGCCGATGATGCCCGAGCGGCGGGTCACCAGCGCGCGGGCTGCGGTGTTGGGCCGGTAGCCGAGTTCCTCGATGGCCTGCTCGACGCGCGCCTTGGTGGCGGGCCGGATGCTCGACGAGCCGTTGATCACCCGCGACACGGTCTGGTGGCTGACGCCGGCGAGACGCGCCACGTCGGCCATCACCGGCTTGCCGGCGATCGGGGGAGTGGGCTGGGTGCTCATCCGGGTTTCCTCACCACTAGTCGTTGAACCAGGACGAATATCAGCAGCAGAACCCCCGTCATGATGCGGGTCCAATACGAGTCGAGGTTGGCTGCGGTGACGAACGTGCCGATGGTGCCGAGCACCAGCACCCCGATCAGCGACCCGAGCACGAAGCCGACACCGCCGGCGAGCAGCACGCCGCCGATGACGGCGGCCGCGATCGCGTCGAGTTCGAGCCCGATGCCGTTGAGGCTGTAGCCGGACAGCTTCTGCATCGCGAGCAGCAGGCCGGCCAGCGCCGCGCAGAAGCCGCTGATGGCGTACACCCCGACGCGGGCGCGAGACGCATTGAGCCCCATCAGCTGTGCGGACTGCCGGTTCCCGCCGACGGCGTAGACGGTTCGGCCGAAACGCGTCTGGTGCAGGATGTAGACCGCGGCCACCACGACGACGAGCGCGATCACGACCGTCCACCGGATGAACTTGTCCTCGTAGAGGTAGACGTAGTTCAACCCGATGGCACGCATCACCGGATCGTCGATCGGCAAGGTGTCGACGCTGATCACGTAGCAGAGGCCGCGGGCGAGGAACATGCCGGCGAGGGTGACGATGAACGGCTGGACGTCGAAGTATTCGATCACCAGGCCCATCACGAGCCCGAGCAGCGGACCGACGACCAGCACGGCGGCCAGCGCCAGCGGCGTGGACCACCCCGCACGCAGCGTCGTCGCCACGATCACCGTGGACAGCGCCACCACCGACCCGACGCTCAGATCGATGCCGCCGGTCAGCAGCACGAACGTCATCCCGACCGCGAGCACGATCAGATAGCTGTTGTCCACCAACAGGTTCAGGAACACCTGAGCGGGGCTGGCGAAGTCGAACCGGGTGACGACGGCGACGAACATGACCAGGAACAGCGCCAGTGAGGCGAGCGGCGACAGGTAGCGGCCCCGGGCATAGCGGGCGAGGCCGGCGAGGGCGCCGGGCCGGGTGGCGGCGACGGTCATCGCGTCACCACCGGCTCGGGGAGGCGAACCGCGGCCGGCGTCGCGGGTTGTGCCGTGCGCCTGCGGCGTCGCAGCAGCGCCCGGAACTTCGGGGCCTGCAGCAGGCACACCGCGATCACCACGAGCGACTTGAACACGAGGGTGGTCTCCGGCGTGATGCCCGCGGTGTAGACCGTGGTGGTCAGTGTCTGGATGATCAACGCGCCCAGAATCGTTCCGGTCAGGCTGAACCGGCCGCCCAGCAGCGACGTGCCGCCGATGACGACCGCCAGGATCGCGTCCATCTCGATCCACAGCCCGGCGTTGTTGGCGTCGGCGGCCGAGATGTTCGAGGCGATCATCAACCCGGCGATGCCGGCGCACAACGCACTGAACACGTACACCGCGAACACGATCGAGCGGTGCCGAACCCCGGCGAGCCTGCTGGCCTCGGGGTTGACACCGACCGATTCGAGCAGCATGCCGAGCGCGGTGCGCCGGGTCAGCACCCCGACGAGGGCGAACACCGCGAGACTGACGAGGATCGCGACCGGCAGCCCGAGCGCGAACCCGGCACCGAGGACTTTGAACGGCGCGCTGTCGGTGGTGACGATCTGGCCGTCGGTGATGAACAACGCGATGCCGCGGCCCGCGGTCATCAACACCAGCGTGGCGATGATCGGTTGCACCCCGAACACCGACACCAGGGCGCCGTTCCACAGCCCCAGCAGGACGGCGACGCCGAGCGCGATGCCCATGGCGGTCAGCACCGTGGCGGGGCTGCCGGGATCGCCGGAGGCAGCGATGTGCGCGCACGCCAGCGCACCGCTGACGGCGACGACGGCGCCGACCGACAGGTCGATGCCGCGCGAGGCGATCACCAGCGTCATCCCGAGCGCGACCAGCATCGTGGGGGCGCCGTTGCGCAGGATGTCGATGAGGCTGCCGAACAGGTGACCGTCCTGCACGCGGATGCTCAGGAAGCTCGGTGTCAGGATCACGTTGACCGCGAGCAGCGCGACGAGCGCCAGCGCGGGCCACAGCAGCGGGGAGGCGGTCAGCTTCTTGATCACGCGGCACCGTCCCCGGCGATCAGTGCGGTCAATTCGCGCACACCGCAGTCATTTCCGACCTGCGCGACACACCGGCCCTCCCGTAGCACCGCGATTCGGTCGCTGATGCGGGCGACTTCGTCGAGCTCGGCGGAGATGAACACGACACCCATGCCGTCGGCGGCCAGGTCGGCGATGAGCTTCTGGATCTGTGCCTTGGCGCCGACGTCGATGCCGCGGGTGGGTTCGTCGAGGATGAACAGCTGGGGTTCGGTGATGAGCCATCGGGCCAGCAGCACCTTCTGCTGGTTGCCGCCGCTCAAGTTCTTCACCGGCAGCGAGGCGTTGCGGGGGCGGATGTCGAGCGCTTCCATGTAGCGGTCGACGAGGTCGTCCTTGGCGGCCCGGGACAGCGGACGGGCGAAGCCGCGGCGGGCCTGCAGAGCGAGGATGAGGTTGTCGCGGATGGAGAGGTCGCCGATGATGCCCTCGCCCTTGCGGTCCTCGGAGGAGAACGCGATCCGGTGCGCGATCGCGGCGCGGGGGGAGCGCACGGTGGCCGGTGCGCCGTCGATCGCGATCTGTCCGCTGGTCGCGCGGTCGGCGCCGAACAGCAGGCGCGCCAGCTCCGTTCGGCCCGAGCCGAGCAACCCGGCCAGCCCGACGACCTCACCGCGGTGGATGTCGAGATCCAGCGGCTGCAGCGCCGGTGCGCGGCCGAGATCGCGGGCGCTGAGCACGACGTCGTCGCTGACCGGCGCGCCGGTCTTGTCGGCGATCTCGTCGAGCGCGGCCAGCTCGTGGCCGAGCATCGCCGAGATCAGCGCGAGCCGGTCCAGCGTCGCGGTCTCGTACTCACCGACCAGGCGGCCGTTGCGCAGCACGGTCATCCGGTCGGAGATCGCATACACCTGGTCGAGGAAGTGCGACACGAACAGGATCGCGGTGCCGGCGTCGCGCAGGCGCCGCATCACCCGGAACAGTTCGGCCACCTCGTCGGCGTCCAGACTGGAGGTCGGTTCGTCGAGGATCAGCACCCGCGCCGAGACCGCCATCGCGCGTGCGATGGCCACCAGCTGTTGCAGCGCGATCGGATGCGCGCCCAGCGTGGACCGCGGATCGATCGCCAGGTCGAGCTCGGCGAGCAGCCCGGAGGCCCGGCGATTCATCGCCCGCGAATCGATGCGGCCGAAGCGCCGCGGCTCACGGCCCAGCAGGATGTTCTCTGCCACCGTCAGATTGGGGCAGAGGTTCACCTCCTGGTACACGGTGCTGATGCCGGCGTCCTGCGCCTGCCGCGGCGTGGTGAACCGCTGCGGGACGCCGTCGACGGTGATGGAGCCCGCGTCGATGTCGTAGACCCCGGTGAGGGCCTTGATCAGCGTCGACTTCCCGGCGCCGTTCTCGCCCATCAGCGCGTGGATCTCACCGGGCAGCAGGCGGAACTCCACCCCGTCGAGGGCCTTGACCCCGGGGAAGTCGATCGTGACGTCCCGCATGTGGACGACCGGGTCGACGGTCGGTGCTGTCATGACGGCGTGCACGCGTCGGTCAGTACTTGCGCTCGGGCAGGATGGCTTTGGCCTGCGCCTGATCGAACGTCTGGTCCGGGGTCACGACGCGTGGCGGAACCGGTTCGCCCGCAACCACTTTCTTGGCCAGGTCCATCAGTTGCGGCCCGAGCAGCGGGTTGCACTCGACGATGAAGTTCATCTTGCCGTCGGCCAGGGCCTGCATGCCGTCATGCGTGGCGTCGATCGCGACGATCTTGATGTCCTGACCGGGCTTCTTGCCCGCGGCCTCGATGGCCTCGATCGCGCCAAGGCCCATGTCGTCGTTCTGCGCGAATACCAGATCGATCTTCGGGTTGGCCTTGAGGAAGGCCTCCATCACCTGCTTGCCGCCGGATCGGGTGAAATCGCCTGACTGCGAGGCGATCACCTTGAGGTTCGGGTTGGTGGCGATGGCCTTGGAGAATCCGGTGCTGCGCTCCAGCGCGGGGTCCGATCCGGTGGTGCCTTCGAGCTGCACGATGTTCACCGGCCCGGTGGCGTTGGCGAATTCCTTGACCACCCAGTCGCCGGCCCACTGACCCTCCTGGACGAAGTCGGCGCCCAGGAACGTCTTGTAGACGTCCTTCTCCTGAGTGTCGACGGCACGGTCGGTCAGGATCACCGGGATGTTGGCATTCTTGGCTTCCAGCAGGACGGCGTCCCAGCCGGTGCGCACCACGGGACTGAACGCGATCACGTTGACGCGTTGCTGGATGAAGGACCGGATCGCCGAGATCTGGTTCTCCTGCTTGCCGTTGGCGTCCGAGAACTTCAGGTCGATGTCGGCGGCCTTGGCGGCGTCCTGGATCGAGGTCGTGTTGGCGGTGCGCCAGCCGCTCTCCGCGCCCACCTGGGAGAAGCCCATCGTGATCTGGCCGCCGGAGCCGCCACCGCCGCCGGGGGCGTTTCCGGGCGCGGGTCCACTGCCGCAGGCCGCGACCACGCCCGCCGTTGCGACGGCGAGCATCGCAGAGAGGATTTTCTTCACGAGGACTCCTTACGGGATGCCATCGGACCAGGTCACGTCCGTGTTCGGCGGGGATCGGCGACGTCGGTGACCATGTGACCGGCGTTACACTGCGGCGATGTTAACGCTCACATTCAGACGCTGTCAACGATTTGTTAGCGCTCACATAGATCCGGCGTGAGCTCTTGACAGCGGCGTGAGCCGCGTCACAAGATGCTCGATGTTAGCGCTCACATCGTGTTGGCGGCCGACGTGTCGGGCCCGCGGTGAGTGGCAGGACCAACCGGAGGAATCCATGCGAAAGAGCCTTCTTCGAATCGCGGCCGCGCTGGCCGTGACGGCCTCGCTGGCGACTGCTGCGTGCGGTCGCTCGACCGGACCCGAGGCCAGCGGTGGCGGGAGCGGGGGTGACCGCGGCGGCACCATCGGCATCGCGATGCCGACCAAGTCCTCAGAGCGGTGGGTCGCCGACGGCGACAACATGGCCAAGCAGTTCCAGCAGCTGGGGTATGAGACCGACCTGCAGTACGGCGACGACGTGGTGCAGAACCAGGTCTCGCAGATCGAGAACATGATCACCAAGGGCGTCAAGGTGCTCGTCATCGCCCCGATCGACGGATCGTCGCTGACCGACATCCTGCAGCGCGCCGCCGACGCGAAGATCCCGGTGGTCAGCTACGACCGGCTGATCCGCGGCTCGGCCAACGTCGACTACTACGCGACGTTCGACAACTTCAAAGTCGGTGTGCTGCAGGCGCAGTACATCGTCGACAAGCTGGGTGTGGCACAGGGCAAGGGTCCGTTCAACATCGAGCTGTTCGCCGGCTCGCCCGACGACAACAACGCGACGTTCTTCTTCAACGGCGCGATGAGCGTGCTGCAGCCCTACATCGACAGCGGCAAGCTCGTGGTGCGCAGCGGTCAGACGTCGTTCGACCAGGTGGCGACGCTGCGCTGGGACGGCGGCCTGGCGCAGTCCCGGATGGACAACCTGCTGAGCCGCTCGTACACCAGTGGCCGGGTGGACGCGGTGCTCTCGCCGTATGACGGCATGTCGCTCGGCATCATCTCGGCGTTGAAGAGCGCCGGCTACGGCATCCCGGCCAAACCGCTGCCCATCGTCACCGGTCAGGACGCCGAGCTCGCGTCGGTCAAGTCGATCATCGCCGGTGAGCAGACCCAGACCGTGTTCAAGGACACCCGCGAGCTCGCGAAAGCGGCTGTGCAGATGGCCGATTCGCTGCTGACCGGCGGCAAGCCGGAGGTCAACGACACCACCACCTACGACAACGGGGTGAAGGTTGTGCCGTCGTACCTGCTGCAGCCGGTCAGTGTGGACAAGTCGAACTACCAGAAGGTGCTGGTGGACTCCGGCTACTACACCTCCGCGCAGCTGGCCTGATGGGCGGCGAGGACACCGCACTGCTGGAGATGCGGGGCATCACGAAGCGCTTCGGCGCGGTGACCGCGTTGTGCGACGTGAATCTCACGGTCCGTCAGGGGGAGATCCACGCGATCTGCGGGGAGAACGGCGCCGGCAAGTCGACCCTGATGAAGGTGCTCAGCGGGATCTACCCGCACGGCTCCTACGACGGGGAGATCGTCTTCGACGGTGCGCCGGGCGATTTCAAGGACATCCGGTCCAGCGAGCGGCGCGGCATCGGGATCATCCACCAGGAGCTCGCGCTGGTGCCGGTGCTCTCGATCGCGGAGAACATCTTCCTGGGCAACGAGCACGCGTCAGCGGGGGTGATCAGCTGGCACGAGACCACCACCCACGCGCAGCAGCTCCTCGACCGGGTAGGTCTGCGGGAGAGCCCGGGCACCCGGATCTCCGACATCGGGGTGGGCAAGCAGCAGCTCGTCGAGATCGCCAAGGCACTGTCGAAGAGGGTGAAACTGCTGATCCTCGACGAGCCGACCGCCGCGCTGAACGACGAGGACAGCCGCAACCTGCTCGACCTGATCCTGGATCTGCGGCGCCAGGGTCTGACGTGCATCATCATCTCGCACAAGCTCAACGAGGTGACCCGCGTCGCCGATCGCATCACGGTGCTGCGTGACGGCCGCACGATCGAAACCCTCGACGTGGGGCCGGATCTCACTGAGGAGCACATCATCCGCGGCATGGTGGGCCGGCCGCTGGTCGACCGGTTTCCCGAGCGCACCGCGCATGAGATCGGCGATGTCACGTTCGCGATCGAGGACTGGACGGTGTACCACCCGCTCGATCAGCAGCGCAAGGTCGTCGACGGCGTCTCGCTGAACGTCCGCCGCGGCGAGGTGGTCGGGCTCGCCGGGCTGATGGGCGCCGGGCGCACCGAGCTCGCGATGAGCGTGTTCGGCCGCAGCTACGGCAAGAAGGCCGGCGGCTCGGTGTTCAAGGACGGCAGAGAAATTCGCACCCGCACCGTGCCCGAGGCGATCAGCCACGGCATCGCCTACGCCACCGAGGACCGCAAGCACTTCGGCCTCAACCTGATGGACGACATCGCCCGCAGCATCACGCTGGCGTCGCTGCCGAAGGTGAGCCGGCAATCGGTCATCAACGAGCACGAGGAGACCAAGGTCGCCGAGCGGTTCCGCAAGGACATGCGAATCAAGGCCCCGTCGGTCAAGGCCATCACCGGCAACCTGTCGGGCGGCAATCAGCAGAAGGTCGTGCTGAGCAAGTGGGTGTTCGCCGACCCCGATGTGCTGATCCTCGACGAACCCACCCGCGGCATCGACGTCGGCGCAAAGTACGAGATTTACACGATCATCAATTCGCTGGCCGCACAGGGCAAAGCGGTGATCGTCATCTCCTCGGAGCTGCCGGAACTCATCGGCCTGTGCGACCGCATCTACACACTCAACGAGGGCCGGCTCACCGGTGAAGTGGCCCAGGCCGACGCGTCGCAGGAGACGCTGATGCGCTACATGATGAAGGGACGAGGATAGATGACCACCACCCCGACGGTGTCGACGCCACCGAGCGCCCCGGCGCCATCGCCCTCGGACTCGGCGGTGTCGCGGGTGAAGGCGTTGCTGCAGGGCAACTTCCGGCAGTACGGCATGGTCGTCGCGCTCGCCCTGATCGTCATCCTGTTCCAGGTGTGGACGGGCCGCATCCTGCTCAAGCCGCTCAACGTCACCAACATCGTCCAGCAGAACGGCTACATCCTGATCCTCGCGATCGGGATGGTGATCGTGATCATCTCCGGTCACATCGACCTGTCGGTGGGCTCGATCGCCGGGTTCATCGGGGCGATGTCGGCGGTGCTGATGATCCGCAACGACATGCCCTGGCCGGTCGCGGTCGCACTGTGTCTTTTGTTGGGCGCATTGATCGGGGCGTGGCAGGGCTTCTGGATCGCCTACGTCGGCATCCCGTCGTTCATCGTGACGCTGGCCGGCATGCTCGTGTTCCGCGGCGCGACACAGTATCTGCTCGAGGGGCAGTCGATCGCGCCGTTCCCGCGCACCTTCGGCCAGGTCAGCAGCGGATTCCTCCCCGAGCTCGGCGCGAACGCCGTCTACCACTGGCCCACCGTGATTCTCGGTGTGTTCGTGATGCTGGCCGCGGTGTGGCAGCAGGTGCGGCAGCGACGCGCTCAGAGCCAGTACGGATTCAGCGTTCTCCCGCTCGGCTGGTTCGTCGCGAAGTGCGCGGCGATCGTCGCGGCACTGGCGGCGTTCACGCTGCTGCTCGCGAGCTACCGCGGCGTCCCGGTGGTCGGCATCATCCTGGCCCTCGCCTTCGTCGTGTACGCGTTCATCATGCGCGGCACGGTCGTCGGCCGGCAGGTGTACGCCGTCGGCGGTAACGAGGCCGCGGCGCGACTCTCGGGTGTCAAGACCAAGCGGGTGACGTTCCTGGTGTTCGTCAACATGGGTCTGCTCTCGGCGCTGGCCGGGCTGCTGTTCGCCGCCCGGCTGAATTCGGCGACGCCGCAGGCAGGTATCGGCATGGAGCTGGAGGCGATCGCCGCGGCGTTCATCGGCGGGGCATCGGCCAGCGGCGGTGTCGGCACGGTGTTCGGCGCGATCATCGGCGGCTTCGTGCTCGGCGTCCTCAACAACGGCATGTCGCTGATCGGTATCGGCAGCGACGTGCAGCAGGTGATCAAGGGCCTGGTGCTGCTGGCCGCGGTCGGCTTCGACATCTACAACAAGAAGAAGGGCGGGGCCTGATATGCCCGGCGTCGCGGATCGCTACGAACACGACATCGTCACGTTCATGCGGAGCTGGGCTCCGTACGGCGGCCCGCCCGCCGACGAGGTGCTGCCAGAGTTCGGGCTGACCCGGGAGCAGCTCGTCGCGCGTTACCATCAGATCCTGGACGCTGAGGCTATGCGCCGGGCAGAGGAGTTGCGTCAACCGTGGTTGAGAATCCGTCGCGCACGGACGCAGTGACGGCATGGACCCTCGCCGACGGACGCGATCTGCTGTTCTTCAGCCTCCCTGGCCACGAGCCGGCTCCGGTTCCTGACCTCCGTCCGCTACCCCCGCGGTCAGAGTCGCTGTCGGAGTTGCGATTCGATCAGACCACCGGGCAGTGGGTGATCGTCGCCCCGGCCCGCCAGGACCGCACCTACCTCCCGCCGCGCGGGCAGTGCCCGTTGTGTCCGGGCCCGTCGAGCCTCACGAGTGAGATTCCGGCGCCGGACTACGACGTCGTGGTCTTCGAGAATCGGTTCGCTTCTCTCTCAGGGTCGGGCGGCGGCCTTTCTGCTTCTTCGGAGTTCGTGCCGGTGCCCGGCCACGGTCACTGTGAGGTGATCTGCTTTTCCAGCGACCACGACAGCTCGTTCGCCTCTCTCGACCCCGCGCAAGCCCGCCTCGTCGTCGAGGCGTGGCGACACCGCACCGCTGACCTGCTCGGTCGGCCCGGCATCGCGCAGGTGTTCTGCTTCGAGAATCGCGGTGAGGAGATCGGAGTAACGCTGACCCACCCGCACGGGCAGATCTACGGCTATCCGTTCCTGACGCCGCGGACGGAGCAGATGCTGCTTCGTGCCTCTGCATATCGGGAGCAGCACGGCAGCAATCTGTTTGATGATCTGGTGGCGCGGGAAGTCGCGGACGGACGCCGGATCGTTGCGCGGGACGCGGCGTTTACGGCGTTCGTGCCCTTCGCGGCACGTTGGCCGGTGGAGGTGCACATCTACCCGAACCGGTTCGTGTATTCGCTACTCGATCTCTCGGCTGCCGAGCTGGATGCGTTCAGTGCTATGTACCAGGAGATCCTGCAGCGGCTGGACCGGATGTACGACGCGCCACTGCCGTACATGGCGGGGCTGCACCAGTACCCGGAGGGGGAGGGCTGCTTCCACGTCGAGATCATCTCGACCCGGCGGACCGCCGACAAGCTCAAGTTCCTGGCGTCGTCGGAGTCGGTGATGGATGCGTTCATCAACGACGTGGTGCCCGAGGGGCTAGCGGAGAGGCTGCGCTCTTTATGAGTTTCCGCTTCTCGGCGCCGGGCCGAATCAACCTGATCGGCGAACACACCGACTACAACGCGGGTTTCGCGTTGCCGATCGCACTGCCGGGGCGCACGGTCGTGGAATTCGAGCCGGCGGACAGCGGCGAATTGGTGGTGAGCACGGACCTGTCGCCTGACGTGGTGCGGATTGGTCTCGACACGGTGCCCGGCGACGTGACCGGTTGGGCCGCGTATGTCGCGGGTGTGGTGTGGTCGCTGCGGAAGGCGGGCTATCCGGTGCCGGGTGGGACGCTGGCGATTAGCAGTGGAGTGCAGATCGGCTCCGGCCTGTCGTCGTCGGCGGCGCTGGAATGCGCCGTCCTGGGCGCGCTGCTCGGTGATGTCGTAGTCGATCGGGTTGAGCAGGCACGGATCGCGCAGCGCGCCGAGAACGAGTACGTGGGTGCACCAACGGGATTACTCGATCAGTTGGCGATCCTCTACGCGCAGCCGCGGTGCGCCCAGCTGATTGACTTCCGCGACCTCACCGTCACCCCGGTGCCGTTCGACCCCGACTCGCACGGGGTGACGCTGTTGCTGATCGACTCGCAGGCGCGACACCAACATGCGGGCGGTGAGTACGCCGCGCGGCGGGCGTCGTGTGAGCGGGCCGCGGCGGCGTTGGGGGTGGCGTCGCTGCGAAAGGCGTCGTCTGTGTCGTCGCTCTCTGGAGAAGATCAGCGCCGCGCCCGGCACATTGTCACGGAGAACCAGCGGGTGCTGGACACGGTGGAGGCGTTGTCTGCGAACGACTTTGGACGGGTCGGGGAGTTGTTCACCGCGTCGCATGAGTCGATGCGGGATGACTTCGAGATCACCACTCCGCACCTCGATCTCATTACTTCTACCGCGGTGTCGGCTGGGGCGCTGGGGGCGCGGATGACGGGCGGCGGGTTCGGCGGCTGTGTGATCGCGTTGGTGCCGTCGGGCTCGGTGGATGCGGTGTCGGCCGCGGTGCGAGAGGCGATGCAGGGCTCCGGGTATCCGGCGCCGACGATCGAGCCGACGGTGGCGGGTGCGGGGCCCGCCTGACCAGTTTTTGCCGCTCCGGTCCGCCTCGACAAGCCTTTAGGATGGCTCTGTCGTGCAGGGTTCCGGGGGAGGTTCTCGTTGATGGTCCGATGTCGTCGATGACTACGCGCAGACGGTGGCTCGTAGTCTGCGTTCTGGCTGCTCTCGGCGTCGTCGCTTGTGTGTTGATCGTCCGGCAACAGAGTCGGCCTGACGGCGATTGTCGGCTAGCCGCCGAGGTGTTCGAGACGTGGACGTCGCTCAGCGCCTCACTGAACGCCATGGTCGATGCGCCGGACGACAATGCGACAAAAGCCGCAGAGTCCGAGGATGCCGCTGCTCGTGACATCCGGAAAAAGGCCTCCCAGATTGCGTCGCCGGATATCCGCGCACACGCGCTGGACATGGCCGACGCCCTCAGGCAAATTGCTGATGCACAACGATCTACGGGATCATCGGAATCGGTCGATGCTCGATACATGGACGGGTCTGCGGCGGCGATGGCCGCCGCTGCTGGGCTTCGCAAGGAGTGCCCGTCGATACCAAGAGATCGACAGTGATGCTCAGCGATTCGGCTTGATCAGCCAGAGCGCCAGGATGATCGCGATGATCGGCCCGGCGGCCATGATGAGACTCAGCGTGTGGATGGCGTCGATCGCGTTGTTGGGTGCCTGATCGACGATCAGGCGGGCCTGCTCGGGATTGACCAGCGTCGCGCCGCTGTGACCGCCGTGTGAGGTGATCAGCGCTTCGCGGGTATCGGCCCGCGTGACACCGTCTTTGGTCAAGTCATGGGCGCTGTCGGTGAGAAACAGGTTGATGCCGACGAGCGCGAATAGCGCTGGCCCGAGGGAGTATCCGCCCTCGTTGACCGCACTCTTGACGGCGGACACGGCACCGCCGAGGTCGGCTGGGGCGCTGCTCATCATGATCATGGCCTGCGGGGTGGTGACCAAGGCGCCGCCGATGACCATCAGCGCAGCCGTGACGAACACGGTCACGCGGGTGGTGTCGAGCGTGTAGCTGTGCAGCACCACGAGGCCGCCGAGCATGAGGACGAGCCCGGTGACCATGACGGTGCGGGCGCCGAACTTGTTGGCGACGGGGCCGGCGGAGAGGGCCGCGAGTGCGGCCATCGCGGTGGCGGGCATGAGCAGGTAGCCGAACAGCTCGTGAGATTCCTTGCGGATGGTGACGAGGTAGAAGGCCAGCAGGATCATCGAGCCCCCGAGCACGATGTTGAACACGACACCGGCGGCGACGGCGGCGTTGAAGCGGCTGGACCGGAAGACGCGCATGTCGAGGGCGGGGTGGTCGGTGCTGCGCTCGCGGACGACGAAGGCGACGCCGGCGGCCAGGCCGGCCGCGATGCAGGTGAGGCCGACGGCGTCGATGCCGGTCTCGATGCGGGACATGCCGTAGATGAAGGCGAGCAACGCGACGGCGAAGAGCGCCATGCCGGGGATGTCGAGGCGGCGGCTGCTGCGCAGGGTCTCGGGGACGAAGCGCCAGGTGATGAGCAGACCGACGGCAGCGATGACGGGAACGAGGAAAAACGTTGCGCGCCATCCGATGGCGTGGGCGAGGGTGCCGCCGAGCGCGGGCATGGGGGTGGAGACGGCGTAGCCGACGCCGAAGTAGGCGGCGATGGCGGCGGCGCGGCGTTCGGGGGAGAAGACGGCGTTGGTGAGGGCGAGGGAGAGGCCGATGAGGAAGGCCAGGGCGATGCCGACGCCGGCGCGGGCGATGATGAGGACGGCGGCGACGGGGGCGGCGGCGGCGAGGAGGCTGAACGCGGCGGCGCCCGCGAGGCCGACCAGGTAGAGGCGGCGCATGCCGTAGAGGTCGCCGAGGGCGCCGGCGGAGAGGACCGCGGCGGCCATGGTCAGGGTGGCGAGGCTGGCGATGAAGGTGGCGGTGCTGCCGGTGATGCCGAGCCCGGCGGAGACGACCTGCAGGTTGGCCGACAGGGTGGTGGGGTCGCCGATGGAGACGGCGTAGCCGAGGCCCATCGCGAGCACGGTCATCACGGCGGCGATGCCGGAGACGTGGCGCTGCTCGGTGGCTGTTTCGGGGTGCACGCGGTGATGGTAGGGCGTTGACCGGCCGCTGCGCAGGATCACTGCCGTTTCAGGCCGGCGGTGGAGGCGGGGGAGGAGGGGCCGGCCAGGGCAGCACGATGGGCGGGAGTCCGGGGATGGTGAGGACGTTCGGCGGGGGAGGCGGCGGTACGTCGGGAGGTGGTGCACCCGTCGGCGGTGCGCTGGGAGGCGGCGGTTGGTACACCGGCGCGGGGACGTATCCGAGGCTGGTGTTGATCGTGACGATGGACCCGGGGATCGTCCTGCCGGTCGGTGTCGTGCCGACGACGCTGCCCTTTGCCGACGAGCTGTAGACCGCGGTGGGTGCGGGCGCGACCTGAAAGCCGTCGTCGCTCAGTCTCTTCCGCGCGGTATCGAGATTCAGCCCGGCCACGCCGGGCACCTCGCTTCCCGGTCCGCCGTCGACGTAGCGCGGATCGGTAGGGGGCAGTGCGATGGGGCCGAAGTCCTCGGCGATCGGCGTCATCGCCGCGAACCACGTCCGCGCCGGTTCGGTCCCGCCGTACAGGTCACCGTCGCTGCATTCGCGCAGCGGGGAGGAGCACAGACCCGACGGTGTCGGGGAGTCGTCGAAGATGTAGTTCGCGGCGGCGTACTTGTTGGTGAAGCCGAGAAACCCCGATGACCGGTGGGACTCGGTGGTGCCGGTCTTACCCGACATCGGCAGCGTCCAACCGGCCGAACTCGCTGCACCCGCCGCGGTTCCGCTGACATGGTCCTTGGCCAGCGCATTGGCCAACGTGTTGGCGAGTCCCTCGGGAACCACCTGCTCGCAGGGCTGAACTGCGAGTGCACGTCGTGACCGTCGCGGTCGTAGACAGCGTCGATCGGGCTTGGCGGACACCACATGCCGCTCGAGGCCAAGGTGGCTGCGACGTTGGACAATTCGAGGGCATTGAGTTCGAGGGGGCCGAGCGTGAACGATCCGATGTTCTGCCGTGTGACGAAATCGGCGAGGCTCTCGTTGGACTGCGGGTCGTAGGCCCGGGCGGTGCCCGGCTCGGCATAGGACCGCAGCCCCAGCCGCACCGCCATGTCCACGGCGCGGGGCACCCCGATCTGGGCGATCAGCTTCGCGAACGCGGTGTTGGGCGATTTGGCCAGCGCGTCGGTCACCGACATCTGACCCGGATAGTTGGGCGAGGCGTTCTTCACACACCAGGTTTTCGGCGGGCATCCCGATTCGGTGCTGTCACCCAACCCGGTGGCCCGAAAGCTCTGCGGCACATCGAGGGTGGCGTTGATGCCCATCCCCATCTCGAGCGCTGCGGCGGTGGCGAAGATCTTGAAGATCGATCCGGCACCGTCGCCGACGAGCGAGAAGGGCTGCGGCTGCACCGTCTGGTCGGCGACGGCGTCCAGGCCGTAGGTGCGGTTGTCGGCCATGGCGAGGACGCGATGGGCGTCTCGGCCGGGGCGAATCACGCTCATCACGCTGGCGACGCCGTCGGTGGTGGGGTCGGCGTAGTTGTCGACGGCGTTCTTGACGCTGCTCTGCACCGCGGGGTCGAGGGTGGTGCGGATCAGGTATCCGTTGCGCGCGACGTCGTCCCGGCTGAGTCCGGCACGGGCCAGGTACTGCAACGCGTACTCGCAGAAGAAGGCGCGATCGCCGGCGGCGATGCAGCCCTGCGGCAGCGGATCGGGGCGTGGCAACACGCCTAGCGGGGTGAGCTTGGCCGCGCGCAGTGCCTCCGCCTGGTCGGGCAGGTTCTCGATCATGGTGTTGAGAACCACGTTGCGTCGCTCCAGTGCCGCGTCGGGGTGGAGGTAGGGGTCCAGCGAGCTGGGGGAGCGCACCACTCCGGCGAGCAGGGCTGCCTGCTGCCAGTTGAGGTCGGCGGCGTT
Source organism: Mycobacterium sp. PSTR-4-N (assembly GCF_022348085.1). Lineage (GTDB taxonomy): Bacteria > Actinomycetota > Actinomycetes > Mycobacteriales > Mycobacteriaceae > Mycobacterium. The sequence continues at coordinate 168,649 of NZ_JAKRFN010000009.1, forward strand.
GATGCCGAAGTATGTCCTGGCGGCGTCTTGGACGCCGTATGCGCCGTTGCCGAACGACACCAGGTTCAGGTAGCGGGTGAGGATCTCGGCCTTGGGCAGCGCGACGTCCATGGCCAGCGCGGCGCGGATCTCGCGCAGCTTGCGGGCCGGGGTGATCTCGATCGCGGCGCGCCGGTCGGCGTCGGAGCGGGCCTTCACCAACAGGTTGAAGTTCTTGACGTACTGCTGCTCGATGGTGGACCCGCCCCGGGTGCTCGGGTCACCGCGCAGGTAGCCGGCGAGGCCGGTGAGGGTGCCCTGCCAGTCGACGCCGTCATGGTCGGTGAAGCGTTTGTCCTCGATCGAGATGATGGCCAGCTTCATCGTGGCGGCGATGCGGTCGCTCGACACGATCCAGCGGCGCTGGTCATAGAGCCAGGCGATGGGGTTGCCGTCGATGTCCACCATGGTGGAGACGATCGGCGCGTCACCGTCGACCAATTGGGTGAATTCTGCTGTTGCCGAGTCGGTTACGCGCAGCAGCGCGCTGCCCGCGCCGCCCACCGCCGGGAACATCAGCGCGGCGGCGAGGAGCCCGGCGCGCACACAGCAGCCCGCGAGTCTGGCGACGGCGATCCACTTCGCCCGGCCCTGGGCGCGCATGGCGCGAGAGTAGAACTGATCGCCGTTCCTCGAGGGGCGAATCGGCCGGGAGAGGACTTAGGACCCAGGTCGCCTGCGATGACAGCGTGCGGACCGCCGGGGGACACCGTGGTGCAGGCTGCGGTGTCCACGGAGCCGGCTGGGGCGTGAGGGTCGCGTTTCGCGCTCGGTCAATCCCGGAAATTCGTGCGCTGAGGCGTCGTGACGCCGGCTTAGGGTAGACGGCGAGGGAGGTGTCCGGCGTGAGCTTGTTGGGTGATGCGCTCGACCTGCTGCGCCGCTACGGCGAGTGTTCGTAGTCAAACGAGGCCATGAATCGGTCCCTCCGATGATTCTGCTGCTTTACTGATGACTCGACTTGACGCCGTCGATCGGGAGGCGGCCTACGAACCACCGTTCTTTGACCCGCAATCCCCGTCAGCGCGCCCTAGCTACATACTGGCTCCGTGCTGAGAATATCCGCAGTGCACGGTGACATCACACAGCAAGAGGTCGACGCCGTTGTCAATCCGGCGAACACTGGCATGCGCGGGGGCGGCGGCGCCGATGGCGCGATTCATCGCGCGGGAGGCCACGCCATTCTGCGCGACTGCATTGAGCGCTTCCCCAACGGGCTGCCCACAGGTGATGCCGGCTGGACGACAGCAGGCGACCTACCCGCCCGGTGGGTCATCCACACGGTCGGGCCAAACTTTAAGTCCGGGCAGCGAGACCGCTCGCTTCTGGAGTCTTGCTACCGCCGGGCCATGGAAGTCGCTGACGAACTCGGTGCCCGAGTCGTCGCCTTTCCGCTCATCAGCACTGGCGCCTACGGCTGGCCACACCGAGATGCTATCGACGCCGCGATCGAGACCATCGCGGCGGTCGAAACACGTGTCGATGAGGTTCGCCTGGTGGCTATGGACGCCGAGATGCATGCACGGGTCACCTCACGATTGACTTTGTGGACCCCTATCCGCATCTTGCAAGGCGTTCACGTGTTGCATCAGCGCGGCTACCATCGGTTGCGCGTCCTGCCAGGAATGAGCCCCTCAGGCATGTATTGGCGAGTCGCAATTACACTCAGCGTCAATATGATTGACGATGCGTTCTTGTCGGACTGCGACCGGGACATCGCACTGCACTACACGACAGGCAGCCTCGCCGAGTTCGCGGGTCGAGAAGTAACGGTGACGACGACACCCGATGAAGTTGCTGATTTTATATTGAGCGCCTTGCGCAACGTCACTCCTACCCACGACGACCCCGCATACACGACGTGGTTTGCCGAGCTCCTTCATTCTGTTGAGCGCACCAAGGCGTTACCTGTCGCGTACGCCGACTACTTCGACGCCGGCGAGGGGTGGGAGATCGGCTGGGGCAGTGGCGTCAAATATCCGCGACCACCCAGGCCACAAGCTCCTACCGAGGGGGAGCAGAGCTAAATGCCGTCAACGTCAGATAGCGGTGACACGCACACCGTCCTAGAGCGACTCGATACGGTCCTGCAGCGGGCAACCGGACTTTCGCCGAGATCCAGTGCAGTGGGAGGAACTCTCCTTCCGCGCGGGGACGCGCTACTGCCGTGCGTCACAATCAAATTCAATACAAAGGATGTGCGTTCTGCCGACCGAGCGGCCCTCTTTGCCGAAGGTCAATTCGTTCACTTAGGAGTTTGGCCGGCGGAACTCCAACCCCAGTACGCTTACCTATACTCCGACCGGGCTAGAGTCGAATCGCTACTTATACTCGATGGTCACAACGGTTTCACTGTCGAGCCCAACTTCCAGCTCGCCCATCGGTTCGCCCAACCGCTCCAACGCTGGTTTCCGACCAGAGTACTTTCGGCCGATGCTTACCTGCGCCAGTGGATCGACGACTTTCGTACCGGACGTGCCGGCGGCCGAACGCGGGATGAGATTGCTGATCCTGACTTTTTCGGCTGGCTGGTAGAGCGCCGATACGCTCTCGCGACGGAGCACGAAAGCTTGCACCAATGGTTAGACAACAAGAAGGCCGGCATACAGATCCACATACGCCCCGGTGTCCAGATCCGCAGAACCTGGTGGTACGACGAAGCATTTGCGGTTGGGAACCAGCACGAGTTCGTCGCGCAGGTGCGCGACGCGGTCAATCAGATATTGCGCGCGCTCGGGTAGACGCAGTTTGCAGTTTGACCTGTTGACGAGGGTTGAGAACCCGGCTAGTAGCGACCGTCCCTGGAAACCGCCCCGTCGCTTCTGTCCCATTCTTCGACCGTCGTGAACAGGGCCAATGTAAATTTGCGGTGTATGGCTCGGTCGGGCTTCTGTCGAAGCACTAATCCGCGCAAAGGCGTCCGTCACTTTTGCAAGACTGACGCTATGGCAGAAGCGGCCGAGCACGGCTTCACTGTTAAATATGTCTCGGACCAGGACGCGTCCCCTTGCTGACTGTTGATCCGTTAGAAGTGGACATGACAGGTTGGAGCGTCGAGGTTAGTGATGATCCTGATTTGTACCGGGAGAACACCTTGACGCCGGATAACGCACAACGCGGGCAGATCTCGAAAGTTCGTGCGTGAGTCGCTACGGGGGATCGGCGAACGGTGGACCGTTCCCGTCGACTGGGGTAAACGAATTGTGCAATGGATACCTTCAACGGCAGTCAGCAATAAATCGGTGCAGGATCTCAGAGTCGACTAAATCGCATCCGAAAGTGAGTCTTTAATCGCGATAACGCGCCTGTTGTGTTGGCAACGATCTGCGAAATACGTCGTGTAAGGCTGCGCCCTCCTTCGTGGTCACCTCGCGAGTGATGCGCTTTCCCCAAAGCTACGTGGTGACCCTGTGACTCCGTGCTAAATGATATCGAGCTCGGTGCGCTCGACCGTGTGGCCGAGGGCTCTCAAATCAGCGGCAATGTCTTCTATTCTGTCTGCGGGCAGAAGTAGTGCATCGCCATTGAGTGTCGTTCTGTAAAGCTCGCCGCCGTACTTCGCGCTCAGTTCTTTAGGGAACCAGTCCAACTGTGTTTGGAGTAGCCACTCTGGGTAATCCCCGTTGGCAAATCCCGGAACCGAATCGGCAGCGAACGGGTCATCGTCCGATGGCACCTCATCAAAGCTCTCTGCGAACTCTGTGTCCCACTCACCGGCGGGCAGGCTTTTCCTGAATTCTCCCCAGGTTCGGGACCGATCTAACGCTCTTCTCACTTGAGCCAGGCGTTCTGCTTTTTCTTGTTCTGCGAAGAGGGCACTGTCGAATCCGTACCCGACAACCCGGTAAAAGATCTTCAAGCTGTTCTCCTTAAAACCGACCCGTGCGGAGACACTGCAAGAATGACACCGGTCAATGACGGACCGATTTGAGGCTTTCGTCCGAGCGCGTGCTTACCTCACCGCTGCCACGACAGTCGCTCTTTTCGCCCTCGCGTGAGGGTTGCTCGGAACGCTACTCATGTGTCGGTGAGCTCACCTAAGCTTCGACAGTGGAGCTGCTTGCGGCTCGCGATCTAGCAACTGTGTGGGGGAGCATGTCTGGTACAGCCGTCTGGCCGGCGTCCGTCATCGAACGAAACCGCCTCCGTATCGAGGTGCACGCGCAGCCGGCCGTCAACCTCGCGCTCATTCACAATCGCGTACCCCTAATTGCGGAAATTGCGATGACGAACGACTCAGACGTGCCCGTGTTGGGGTCTCCAGCTGTCCATTCGCCTTCACGGCAACGCGTACCAACAGAGGCTGAACGTGCCGCGCTGATCGCTGCGGCCGTCTCGAAAGCACTACGCACGCACGACGGCGTCAGGTATGTCTCCCCGTCGGCATCATTCGAGAACACCGTCAGGCCCGGTGTCGAGAATTTCGAGTTCTTTCAGTCGGAGGTTGCGCTGGTCCACGACAGCTACAGGAACCGAGTCCAGCTTGAATACAAACTCGTTTTGTCAGGCACCGTGCATGTCGCCAGGTCAAGTATCGGTGCTTCGAGCCGCGCCTCTCGAGCTCGTGGAGCCGCTCCGGTCTCCGTGGATAACTCGCTGGAACTGCATGTATCGCGCGGATCGCTTCCGCCGTCGCCGTAACATGAAGGAGCGCAATGCCGTTCGATAGTCCTGATCTGAACCTTGGGAATGAGCTCCTCAAGGACGTTGGCAATGGCAAGATCCGGTTGCCCGACTTCCAGCGTGACTGGAAATGGGATGTTGACCGTATCGCAGGGCTCCTCGCCAGCGTATCGCTCGGCTATCCCGTAGGCGTAGCGATGCTTCTTGAGACGGGCGGCGACGATGTCCAGTTCGCGACGCGCCTGGTGAGTGGAGTGCGAGAAAACGCCGACACGAAGCCTGCCGAGCGTCTGATCCTGGACGGCCAGCAACGGCTGACCGCGCTCTATCAGTCGCTGGCTCGAGATATGCCGGTGCACACTCAGGACAGCCGCAAGCGACGGCTCGAGAGGTACTTCTACATCGACATCGAGGAAGCTCTCGATCCTGACGGTGACCGCGAACTGGCGATCGTGGCAGTGCCGGGCGACCGGATGGAGCGCGATAACTTCGGCAAAGACGTGGTGAGAGACCTGACTTCGATGCAACTCGAATGTCAGAACGGGCTATTTCCACTCACTGCGGTCTTCGATGTCTCTCGGACGGCGGAATGGATGATGGCGTACGTCAATTCGGTCCCCGATCCGCAGGTCGTGAAGGAGCGGTTTGATGTCTGGACCCGATTCCAAAAGGAAGTGCTTGCGAACTTTACGGGTTATACGGTCCCTGTCATCGTCCTCAGGAAGGACACACCAAGGGAGGCAGTCTGCACCGTATTCGAGAAGGTGAACACGGGCGGCGTTGTGCTCGATGTCTTCGAGCTGTTAACTGCCACGTTCGCATCCTCGGAATTCGATCTTCGGGCCGACTGGGAGATTCGACGAAAGCGCCTCAACGACCATAAGGTCCTGAGGGGAATGCAGAACACTGACTTCCTGCAAGCAATTTGCCTCCTTGCTACACGGGCGCGAAGAGCATCGTGGAAAGCGGGGGATTCCGACAAGGCTCCAGCGGTGTCGTGCAAGCGGCGGGACATCCTGAGGTTAACTCGCGAGGAGTACGAGCTATGGGCACCGCAAGCCGAGAAGGGGTTCGCTTGGTCAGCGACTTTTTTGACGGGAGAAATGATTTTCGAAGCCCGTGACGTGCCATATCGGTCGCAATTGGTCCCTTTGGCTGCCATCCATGCCGCGCTCGGTCAGGGCGCGGAAGTGATTGGGAAAGTGGAGAAGATCAGGCGCTGGTTTTGGTGCGGGGTCCTGGGTGAGCTATATGGCGGTGCTATCGAGACCAGGTTCGCGAATGATCTGCAGCAAGTCGCTGACTGGTGCAATGGTTCTGATTCAGAACCGATTACGATCTACGAGTCTTCCTTCGACCCCGGGCGTCTACTCACTTTGCGGACTCGGAACAGTGCGGCGTACAAGGGTGTCTACGCCCTATTGATGCGTGGAGGCTCGAAGGATTGGATGTACGACCAGGACATCACGATCGCAAGCCATCACAGCCTGGCTGTCGATATCCACCACATCTTCCCGAAGAAGTGGTGCGAGGACCACAAGATCGACGCTCTCAAGCGGGAGAGCATTGTCAACAAGACCGCCATATCTGCGTCCACCAATCGCAAGATTCTTGCGCGTGCCCCGAGTAAGTACATCCCGCTGCTCGTTCGGGACGGAGAGACTACCGTCGGCGAACTCGAGTTGCGCATGCGACAACATCACGTTGACTTCGATGCGCTAAGCGCCGACGACTTCGATGCATTCTTCGACGCGCGTTGGGCTAGTCTCCTCGGACTTATCGGCGCCGCGATGGGCAGAGATTTAGCAAACGCTTCTCCGCTCACTTTGCCCGAGGATTACGACCTCGACGAAGAGGAACCGTCTGATAGCGACGTTGGAGAGTCGCTCCCGGCATAACGAGTTCGGAGTGAGGTGAGGTGGTCTGCTGTCAAACGTCTTCAGCGGCCGAGAACTAATGGCTTGCAGCCGTCTCCGTAGTATGCCGGCCGCCGATAGGGTTGGCCGCGTGGATTGGCTGTGGGTGCTGCTTGAGCTCGGGTCCTCCGCGGGTCGGGCGGATGGAGAGGCGCCACGGTGAAGTCTGACTCCCCACTTTGGAAGGTCATGGGCGACCCGGCGAGTCCTGCGGAGGCCGCCGCGCTCGATGCCTTCCGCGAGCTTCTTCCAGAAGATGGCATCACCACGGCCTGGGCAAATCTGACCTTCATCAACGACCAAGGCCGCACGGCCGAGGTCGATGTACTCCTCCTGACCACCCAGGGGATGTACCTCGTCGAGCTCAAGGGCTGGCACGGCACGATCCGCGGGAACGCGCAGCGTTGGAACCAGGGTCAGCGCAACGTCGAGAATCCTCGTCTGTCTGCCGACCGCAAGGCGAAGTGGCTCAAGAGCCTCCTCCAGGACCGGGCTCCCAATAAAGCCGCCAGGGGGCTGGTGCCGCGCATCCATGCAGTCGTCGTCATGCATGGGGAGGGCAGCACCGTCGAGATCTCGGCTCCGGGTGACATAGGAGTCCTGACTCTGGACGGGTACCACGTCAACTCGAGGCCGCGCCTCCTAAGGCTTTCAGACTTCCTCAAACAGCCTCCGCACGACTTCCGTCAGCCAATCGATATCCAGCGAGCACGGCAGGTCCGCACGCTGTGCGACGCCGTCGGATTCACCCCGACGCCGAAGGTTCGCATGGTCGGTGACTTCGTGGTCGCCGACGACGAGCCCATCGCGCAGGGCAGGGACTGGCAGGACGTGCTCGTCAACCTTCCCGCGTTGCCGGACGTCAAGCGTCGGCTACGCCTGTACGACGTGCCAAAGTCCGCATCACCTGCAGACCGCCAGCACATTGAGCAGCTTGCACAGCGCGAGTTCCAGCTCACCCAGGGGCTGCGCCACGGCGGCATTGCCGTGCCGATCGACTACAAGCGAACCGACGACGGCCCGGCGTTGGTGTTCGAGCACGATGCCAAAGAACTCCCGCTCGACGCTTACATCGCCGGGGAGGGTGCCGAGCTGGACCTCGATCAGCGGCTCTCGCTGGTGATCCGGCTGGGCGAGATCCTGCGGTTCGCCCACAACGTCCACCTTCGCCACCGGGCGCTGTCGCCGCGCCGTGTGTGGGCGACCCCCGTCAAAGACGCCCTCCCTGACCTCACCATCCGCGATTGGTACTTCGCCCAGCGCGACAGCTCGACTCGCAACGTCTCCCGCCTGACTGCGATCAGCGCGGGAGTCGATGACCTCATGGGCGTTGCTAACCAGGACGACTGGCTCTGGCTCGCACCCGAGGCCCGCCACTCCGTCGAAGGACTCCCACCAATCCCGCTGGACGTCTACGGGTTTGGCGTCCTGGCGTACCTCATCCTGACTGGCAAACCTCCTGCCGAGACCTTTGTCGAGTTGGAGCAGCGGCTGTCCGAGGCGGGCGCACTCGACCCGCGCGCAGCGTCGCCAGGCATGCCCGACAGCGTGGCTGACGTCATCGCGATGGCAACCCGCGCCGTCGAGTCGGAGCGATTGTCGACGATTGAAGAGGCGCTCGAACTTCTTCGGCTGGCTAGCGACGAGCTTCGGCGAGGGGACCAAGCCGAGGACCCCACGCCGGTCGAAGACCCCGTCGACGCGCAGACGGACGATATTGTCGCCGACCGCTTCATCGTCACTAGTCGTCGTGGTGAAGGTTCTAGCGGCGTGGCACTCGGGGTCCATGACACCGACTCTGACGACCCAAGCCGCGAGCTCGTCCTCAAAGTCGCTCGGACGGAGTCCGCCGCGCGCAGGCTCTCGCCGGAAGCCGACGTGCTGAGAGCGCTCGACCACCGCCGGGTGGTGCGACTTATGGCAGGGCCGCTCGACGTTGGGCACAGACGAGCGCTTCTTCTCAGCGACGCTGGCAAGGAAACGCTTGCTACGCGCCTCTCCAAAGAGGGGCGGGCGACAGTGGGTCAGCTTGAGCAGTATGGAAGCCAGCTGCTGGAAGCAATGATCTACCTGGAGTCGCAAGGTGTCTTTCACCGAGACATCAAGCCGGCCAACCTCGGTATCACGCCAGACCCCGGGACGCGGAAGCCGTCGCTGATTCTCTTCGATTTCTCGCTCGCGAGTGAGAGCGCGGACAACACGTCATCTGGAACGCCGAGTTATCTCGACCCCTATCTCGGCCGTGGTCGCCGACAAAAGTATGACCGTGCGGCCGAGTTGTGGGCCGTCTCGACCACGCTCTTCGAGATGGCGACGGGGCAGCTGCCGTGGTGGGGTGAGGGTGCTGGCCGTCCCGCCGACCCGAGTGACCCGCCAATCATCGAGCCCACAAGCTTCGAGCCAGCCGTGGCGACTCAACTCACGGCCTTCTTTCAACGCGCCCTCCATTCGGACGCGGGAGCCAGATTCAGCAGCGCCGACGAGCTGGCGGTGGCCTGGCAGGGAGTGTTTGCCTCTCTCGACACCGACGACGACAGCGCTGGCGGGAACGACGACCTCGCTGACGCGGCAACACTCGACACTCCGCTGGAGCGCGCGGGCCTCTCAGCACGGGCGCTGTCCGCCGTCTCACGTCTTGAGGTGGCGACCGTTGGGCAGCTGCTGGGCGTCCACCCGACCCGGATCAACTCGATTCGCGGCCTAGGTGAGACCTACCGCAAGGAGATCCAAGCAAGGATTCGCGGCTGGCGAGCACGACTCAGTGGTGGGGGCGAAGTCGCCGCAGATCAGCCCGCGGGTACCGAGCGACTGGTATCCCTCCTTCTGGATCAGCTCAAGGGGACAGAGCGGTCGGTGATCGAACGACTTCTCGGTTTATCAGGCGAAGCGACACCGGGCGAATGGCCCTCCACGGGAGACACCGCCCAATCGTTGCGGATCACTCGCGACCAAGTCGCGAATGCCGTTGACCGAGCGGTCGCAACATGGGGCAACAAGAGCGCCTCCGCCATCGACAGCGTGCGCACCGAAGTTGCGACACTCCTTGCCCGCAACGGCCGAGTGATGGCCGTGACGTCTCTTGCGAACGCATTGGTCGCCCAGCGCGGATCACTGCTCGACGGGGACGACCGGACTCGCCATGGATCGGCCCTCCTGCGTTTGAGCTACGAGCTCGATGCGCGCATGCCTGAGCCGGCGTTGGAACTCCGGCGAGTCATCGGAAAACGTGCCAATGTCATCGCCCTGCGTGAAACTGCGGACCCTGACGACTTAAGGCGAGAATTTCCACCAGCCGACATCCTGACCGAGACGGCCATCGAGTTAGGGCGTCGCGCCGATGAACTCGTCGCGACCGGGATCGTGCCGTTCGCAACGGCACACGCAGCCCTCACTGACGTCGTGAACGAGGCCGGGGCGTCTCCGCTCATCGGCCTGACTGGGCGGCAACTCTTGAAACTCGCCGCAGCAGTTTCGACGAAGGCGGTCGTGTCGGGATTCGACGAGCTGTACCCGCTAGACCTCGACCCACAGCAGGCAGTGGAGCGTGCGCTACGTGGCAAGCCTGGCCGGCGGATCAGTGAGTCCAATGTTCGTCGTACTGTGGCTGCACGTTTCCCACAGGTCGAGCTTCCCGCCGCGTCGCACCGACTCGACGCTCTCGTCTCCGCGGTCCTACCCGGGGTGGTGAACCGCAACGGCGTCTACGAGCTGGCGTCCGAGGTGCGTTCCAGCACACATACAGCCTCAAGCTTCACTGTCGTCGCGCCGGTCGCTGTCGCCGAGGCGGCGGCAAAGCTCAAGGAGTCGCTCTCGCGAAACGGCGCCCTTACGTTGACCACACCGCCCAAGCGATACGTAAAGGCGGCACACGAACTACCGAAGCGGTACGGCGTCGAAGTTCTTGATGTCGCGTCACTGGTCGTGAACGCGACACGCGCACTCGCCAGCGAGCACGGGGCAAGTTGGGAGTTCGTCCTCGGCGTCGACGCTGAAAAACAAGGCGGTGCAGAGTGGTCGAATCTCGTGGGCTTTGTCCAGCAGGCTGTGACACCAGCCTGGGAGGAAAGGCTCGCGAGCGACACCCCGTTACTCATCCTCCACGCAGGCCCCCTCGTCAGATACGGCATGGCAGGGCTTCTCTCAACCCTTCTCGACGTGGGCACGCCGCGCCCCGCTGCACGGTGGCTACTCGTCGCCAAGCAGGGCAACCAGGCTGTCCCGCTGCTGGAAGGCAAGCCAGTGCCACTCGGCCCGAGCGGCTGGATAGAGCTGCCTGCCGACCTCTCGCTCCTCGCCGACCCCGCGAACAGTCGCAGTACCACAGGAGTCAGTAAGTGATTATCTCGTCCGCCCTGCTCGCCGATCTCAAGGGGCAGCTGAAGCTCCTTCAAGCTGACCTGAAACAGCGGGCAGAAGACTCGTCAAACTCGTGGGGCGCGCGCTTGAAGGAGGAGTACGCCGAAGCGTTGCGCCGGGAGCGCACTGGCTGGTCGTGGGTGGATTGGCGCGATAACGAGGTTGACCAAGCCGCGGCCGCGTGGATTATCTCGACGACCTTCCTGCGCTTCTGTGAGGACAATGACCTACTTGCGGGTGCCAAGATCGACGGTCTGCCGACCGCCGTCGGATGGATTGCCGGCCCTGGCGACCGAGTGCAACGTGCTGAGGAGAACCTCACTGCGTACTTCCGCGACAATCCCACCCACAATCGTCGACACTGGCTCCAGCAGGGTTTTTCCGTGCTCGCCGCGCAGCCCGCTGGTGCGGCCTTGGTGGACCCGAAGCACAACCCGGTGTGGAAGGCTGAGATCAGCCCGGAGGCGGCAACCGCGCTGATCGCGTTCTGGCGTCGCACCAACGACGACGGCACACTCGTCCACGACTTCACCGACCCGAACCTGGAGACCCGCTTTCTCGGCGACCTCTACCAAGACCTCTCCGAGCACGCCAAGAAGACCTACGCGCTGCTGCAAACGCCGGTGTTTGTAGAGGAGTTCATCCTTGACCAGACGCTGACCCCGGCGGTCGCGGAGTTCGGACTCGACGGACTCAAGTTGATCGACCCCGCCTGCGGGTCAGGGCACTTCCTGCTCGGTGCGTTTGAGCGGCTCAACCAGGCGTGGCTCGAAGCTGCGCCGGGACTCGACGCCAAGGAACGGGTGCGTCGCGCAATGGCGTCAATCCATGGTGTGGACATCAACCCGTTCGCGGTGGCGATCGCGCGGTTCCGCCTGACTGTCGCCGGCTTGATGGCGGCCGGCGAGCGCTCGTTAGTCGGGGTACCGGCGATGGGATTCCGGCTCGCCATCGGCGACTCGCTTCTTGGTGTTCGAGGCGGCCTTGATCAGACCTTCGACTTCGATGACGACGAAGGCGTGGCTGGGTTCAATTACGACACCGAGGACCTCAACGAGTACTTCGGAATCCTGCAGCCGGGCCAGTACCACGTCGTCGTGGGAAACCCACCGTACATTCAGCCCAAGGACAAGGCACTTAACGCGCTCTACCGTCTCGCGTACAAGACGACATCCGGGAAGTACGCCTTGGCGGTGCCATTCATCGAGCTGCTTTTCCGGCTTGCCGTGCGCGGTGAGCAAGGGCAGGGCGCAGGCTACGTCGGTCAGATCACCGCGAACTCATTCATGAAGCGCGAGTTCGGCAAAAAGCTCATTGAGTACCTGTTTGCCGGACACGACATCGCCAACCCCGTCGACCTCACCGTCGTCATCGATTCGTCAGGGGCCTACATCCCAGGCCACGGAACACCAACGGTCATGCTCTTTGGCCGACGCCGTCGCCCGATCAGCGAGAAGGTGCGCGCCGTTCTCGGTATCCGCAGTGAGCCTAGTCAGCCCGTCAATCCATCCGACGGCCAAGTCTGGTTAGAAATAATCACCAATCTGAACGAGCCGGGGTTCAACGGAAGGTTCGTCTCAGTGAACGATGTTTCCCGGTCCGTCTTGACGACTCACCCGTGGTCGCTTAGTGGCGGAGGCGCCAGCGTAGTGAAGGAGGCGATTGAAGACGCGGCATCACGTACTTTGGGCGCGGTGGCGTCTGAGATCGGAATTATGGCTGTCCTTGGTGAAGAGGAGGCATTTGAGCTTCCAACATGGACTACCGAACCATCCCGGCCAGTGGTCATCGGTGAGGCGATTCGTGACTTCACGCTGCTAACAACACCGCGATTCTGGCCCTACGATTCCAAGTTGGAACCAACAGAGGACGCATCGAGTTCGCGCTGGATGTGGAGATTTCGTCGAACTGTTCGCGGTTATTTGATGTTTGGCAAGACTCGTGAGCAGAGGGGGTTGAAATGGTTCGAGTACGGAATGCTGGCGAAGGCGAAGTTTGCTAACCCGCTCTCGATAACTTTCGCTTTTGTCTCCACTCACAACCACTTCGTGCTGGACCGTGGTGGGGCGGTATTCAAGCAGTCGGCGCCGATAATCAAGCTGCCTGACGGGGCTACCGAGGCCCAGCACCTGGAACTGCTTGGTGTATTGAACTCCTCTACCGCTTGCTTCTGGCTCAAGCAAGTCAGCCATAACAAAGGTAGGCCGAGCGCCGAAGGGGCAGGCGCCGACGAACCGTGGGAGCACCGATACGAGTTTGCTGCTACCAAGCTGGAGTCATTTCCTTTGGTGGCGTCGTTTCCATTAGATAGATCGCGTAATCTCGATCAGATTGCCCAGTTTGTTGCCGGTGCCACACCGTTAGCTGCGGTGAATGGGTGGGTCGAGACCCAGCGTGCCGGCCTTGATGAGGCTCTGTTAATATCGAAGGCGGATTGGCATCGTCTACGCGCGAGGCTTGTTTTTGAGCAAGAAGAATTGGATTGGGCGGTCTACCGGCTCTACGGGCTAATCGGTGAGGACCTCAACTACCACGGGTCGGGAATCGACAGCATCTCCCCCTCGGAACGGGCGTTCGCCATCGCGCTTGCGCGGGATGTTCGGGACGGTCGGACTGAAACTTCATGGTTCCGCCACTGGAATCACAAGTATCCAGAAATTGCAGACATTCCCGACTCTTGGCCGGACGACTATAGGGCGGTCGTTCAACGTCGGCTTGACCTGATGGCCTCGGATGACAACATTCGTTTGTTGGAGCAGCCGGAGTTTAAGCGCCGTTGGGCCACTGCCGGTTGGGACGCGCAGCGCACAGAGGCTGTGCAAGCTGCAATCCTGGACCGGCTTGAGGATCCGAGTTTGTGGCATGACCCGCAGGGGCCGATCACAAGGTCAGTGGCCGAGCTCGCCGATCTGCTCCGTGCAGATCCGGTGTCGAAGGAGCTCGCTCGCGTACTGACCGGCTCTGCTGAGCCGGACCTTGGTGCGGTGATCGGCGGGCTTATCGGAGATGAGGCGGTGCCTTTCCTGGCTGCCTATCGTTACAGGCCTGCGGGCATTGAGAAATACCGTGCGTGGCAGGAGGTTTGGGCATTGCAGCGGCGGGAGGACGCCGGTGAGAAGGTCACCATCCCCGTGCCGCCCAAGTACGCCCAGGGCGATTTCGCGAAGGCGACGTACTGGCGGGCTAGGGGCAAGCTCGACGTCCCGAAGGAACGCTTCATCGTGTATCCCGGTGTGGCGCGCGAAGGCGATGCGACACCGGTGCTCGGCTGGGCCGGTTGGTCGCATCGTGATCAGGCGCTTGCTCTTGCCCGTGAGATCCCCGTCCAGCAAGCACTCGGTGCCGACGACAACGCCCTGGAGCCGTTGGTGGCGGGGTTGGTCGAGTTGGAGCCCTGGCTGGCGCAGTGGCACTCGGAGATCGAGCCGCAGTTTGGCGCCAGCCCGGCTTCGGTCATCACCGGTGTTGTTGACCAATACCTTGCCCGTATGGAGAAGACGCGTGACCAGGTGACGGCATGGACGCCGCCGGCCGCGCCTCGTGGACGGAGGGCTTCGCGATGACCGACTTGTCCTTGCCGTTGCGGGATGCGATCGACATCCCACTCGCCGTCCATGACGACGACTTCGTCCTCCAGATTCATCGCGCACAAGAGGCTGCGTCTCAGACGCTGGCCGACTACGTGGTTACTGAGTCGATCGCCGAAGCGTTCGACAAGGGTTTGACCTTGGTCGAGGCCACCCTGTCGAGCGGATCGTCCAAGGGCGCGTTCATCCACGGCTCCTTCGGTTCCGGTAAGTCCCATTACATGGCGGTGATGCACCTGCTGCTTTCCGGCAACCCACAGGCCAAGGCTCTATCCGGACTCCAGGCCGCAGTCGCCAGGCATGAGGCTTTGCTCAGCCGCAATCTGCTCGCGATCGACTACCACCTCATCGGGGCAGAGTCCTTCGAGTCGGCACTTTTCGGGGGTTACCTCGCCACGATGAAGAGACGACACTCCCAAGCGGCCGCGCCAGTCCTGCACCGCTCCGACTCCTTGTTTGAGAACGCAGACCAGTTGCGGTCACAGCTCGGGGACAAGCAGTTCTTCGACCGGTTCGGGGCAAGCGGCTCGGGCTCATCTGGCTGGGGCACGTTTGCCACCACGTTGACGCCCGCGTTGTATGACGCGGCCCGGACCAAGCCAGCAAGCGACCCCGAGCGGCAGCGAGTAGTCGCCGATCTCGTTCGCACATACTTCCCGGCCTTCGAGAACACTGGCACCTGGCTGGACATGACCGATGGCCTTGTTGCGATGACTGAGCATGCCAAGGGCCTCGGTTACGACGGGGTTGTGCTCTTCCTGGACGAACTTGTGCTCTGGCTCGCCAATCATCTGCGCGACACCGCGTTCATCCAGACCGAAACCTCCAAGGTCGCCAAGCTCGTCGAGGTAGGCACCGGCGCACTTCCAATCCCATTGGTGTCCTTCGTCGCTCGTCAGCGGAATCTCAAGGACTTCCTCGGCGGAGGGGCAGTCGGCGCTGAACAGGTCGCACTCGATGACTCCTTCCAGTGGTGGGAGGGCCGGTTCGAGAAGATCACCCTTGCGGCGGCCAACCTTCCACAGATCGTCAATAGGCGCCTGCTACAACCGACCAACGAAACTGGTCGCGATGCACTCGCTTCGGCAGTGGCTCGGGTGCGCGCCAACCCGGTGGCCTTCAAACACTTGCTCACCGACGAAGCTGGCTCAGCGGCAGTCGATTTCGAGCAGGTCTACCCGTTCTCGCCTGCGCTGGTCGATGCAATGGTTGCGCTCTCGTCGATCATGCAGCGCGAACGCACAGCACTGAAGATCATGAGCGAGCTGCTGTCCCGAGGCCGGGGCGAGCTGACCGTCGGTGACGTCATCCCAGTCGGTGACCTCTTCGACGTGGTCGTGCTCGGCGATGCTGAGCCACTGACCGACGACATGAAGAACCTGTTCCGTGCAGCACGCACCTTCTACACGCGGAAGATGCGCCCGTACCTCCTGAATCGGCACGGCCTGACCGAGGATGAAGCGAAGGGGCTGGCACGTAACCATGTCTTCCGTCGTGACGACCGGCTCGCCAAGACACTGCTCGTTGCAGCCATCGCGCCCGGCGCAGCCTCGCTGAAGGATCTCACAGCCTCGAAGTTGGCGGCTCTCAACTTCGGCACGGTTGTGTCGATGATCCCCGGTCAAGAAGCCGTCCAAGTTGTCGGTCTCGCGCGTGATTGGTCGGCGGAGTTCGGTGAGATCACTGTCGGGCCCCAGGCGAGCGACCCAGTCATAACCCTGCAACTGTCCGGCGTCGACTACGACTCGGTCCTCGTCCACGTCCAGAACGAAGACACCCATGAGAACCGCCGCGGCCTGCTGCGGCACCTCCTCGCCCAGCAGATCGGAGCCTCCCCGACGGGAGCGTTGGGGAGCGAATACTCGTTGACCCACGTATGGCGGGGGCAGAAACGAGAAGTCGATGTCGTCTTCGGCAACGTCCGTGACGCCCGCGCGCTTCCTGATGCGGCACTCACCGCAACCGATGGTCGCTGGAAACTAGTCGTCGACTTCCCCTTCGATGACGACGGACACCCGCCGTCTGACGACGTCCTCCGCCTCGTGCAACTTAAGCAGGATCGTCTGCAAAGCGACACGATCGCGTGGTTGCCGCACTTCTTGACCGCCACCCGCATGGATGACATCGGCAAACTCGTCGCCCTCGAATACCTGCTTACTGGCGCGAGGTTCGATCAATACTCGACGTCCCTGCCGGTCAACGATCGAGAGCCAGCGCGTAGGCAGCTCGCCAACCAGCGAGACTCGCTGCGGGAGCAGATCGTGCTCGCTTTACGCCAGGCCTACGGCATCGACGCAGCAACTGATGACTACCTCGGTGAGCGAGTTCCGGAAGGGAACACCTTCGTCACCCTCGCACCTGACTACGATCCGCGGAAGCCCTCGTCACCGTCCTTCTCCGACGCGGTTGTCACGGTCCTCAACGGCGCTCTTGATGCGCGGTTCCCGTCGCATCCCGACGTCGATCGCGGCGCAGACGAGGTCCGCCGCGGCGAGTTCGCCGCGGTGCTAGACCTGGCTCGCGAGGCGATGGCTAAAGGCGGGCGGATCGACACCGTGGACAGGAACACCGCGAGCAAGGTGCGTCGGGTAGTCGATGCCTACGGAGTGGGCACTCTCAGCGAAGTCACCTACGTGCTGGATACGGCGCACTTCGCGCGGCACGACGATTTCACAAAGGCCCTCGCTGGTAGCGACCCGACCGTCGGTACCTTGCGAGGCGCGCTTGCACACACCGGCATGACAACGGACGCTCAGGATCTGTTGATTCTGGCGTGGGTGGCGCTCACCGATAGGCAACTCCTCCGCTACGGTTCGCCGGCAGGCTCGCCCGGCATCGGCGGATTGGCGAATGACATCACCCTTCAGGAGCCAGTCCTTCCGAGCCGCGAGGATTGGACCAACGCCCTTACCCGGGCCAAAGGCATCTTCGGTGTTGGAGCCAACGAGTACCACCTCTCCAGCGGCGCCTTGCAACGACTCGGGGATGAGTTGATGGCGAAGTTGCGCCAGCTCGATCCAGGTGCGACGGATCTTGTCGGTGCACTCGAATCGCACAGCGACATTCTCGGGCTCGGGGATGTGAGTCCGCGACTGGCCACCGCCCGCCGCGCTCGTGACCTTGTCGAGGCGCTGTGCGACGTCGACCACGTTGGTCGGATTCGGGTCCTAGCCGAATTTGATCTTCCTAGTGAGCTGCAACCCCTTGCGCGGTCACTTTCCTCTGCCCCAGATGTGACGGCGGCGCTTCAGGGGGCCAACTGGCAGCTGCTCGATCAACTGCCCAACTTGGCGGGTGAACGGGCGGCCAGTGCACTTGGGGCATTACGGGGTGCGGCCGACGCCGATCAGATGCACGTCGATGTGGCTCCCGCGCTGACCGCAGCAGCCCATGAGGTCACCCAGATTCTCGTTGAGCTGCGTGGCAAGGGAGCGCCGCCCGACGACAAGCCCGCAGCCGAGCAGGAACGGTTGCGTCGTGAGCAAGACGACCAACGCCGGCGTGAGCAGGAAGAGGAACTCAAGCGACGCGAGCAGGAGGCCGCCGACCGCGAGCGGCGGTTGCGCGAACAAGAGGAGGAATGGCGTCAGCGGCAGGAGGAAGCGAAGCGCGAGTCCGAAAGACGCGCTCAGCAGGGGCATATGGTCGAGGTGGAGGACGTATCGCAGGTTGAAGTTCTCCTTCAAAAGCTGACAGAAGAACTCAGCCGCCCGGTTGAGGGCAAGAAGCTAAGGGTCGACTGGCGATGGCTCTGAGCAATCAGCTCCGTACTGTCAGCGTTTCGCCAGCGATGGTGCGTCAGCGTGCAGCAGACCTGGTCAACTCGGACGCGCAGATCCTTCTGTTACGTGCTCGCCCCGAGTGGAAACACGGAGACGTCACGGTCGGCGACACGACCGTTCGGGTTCTGCCCGGCGTGTCTCAACTAGCCGTCCTCGACATCCTCGACTCGTTGGCACCCGACGAGCCCGCCATCGTCCTCACCGATCGCACAGCCGATGACCTCGGCGACGCAGTACTTTCTCGTGCCTACAAGCAGGGGATCGAGCTGCCAGACGAGTGGCGGGCCTTGCCACGGCTTTTCTCGGGGGCATCGGAGGTCGGCAGTGATCTCCGGCGGTTGGACTGGGCTGCAACGGCGTTGCTCGATCATCAACCACCCGGCGGATGGCCGCGGTCGGTGGAGCCCGCTCTCACCGCGCGCCACGCGATCGGCTCTCTCCTGGCGCATGTCCTCGGACTAGGCGCTGACGCTCAGCTCGACGGCGTGGTGCTGCTCACGGCTCTGGGAAGACGTAACGTACGTGCTGCCTGGGCCGCGATTGATGAGCAGTTGAGACGCCATCTGATTGAGTGGGCTGCCACAGAGTTGGGCGATCCCGCTGCTCTTACAATGCAGATCGCTCAGCGCAACGAGCATGTCACTCCTCTTGCCGTCGGCCTCGCATTAGACGTCTTGTGGCCGGAGGACGGCGCTCCCCCCACTGAGGCGCAGGTTTCCGCACGGGTGCGGGTCGAGCGCTTCGTTGACGGGAAAGCGGTGCCCGTCGACGGAGCGAAGGCCCTTGCGAGACTTACCAAGGCGGCGGTGCTGCGACTTGAGGTGGACGACTCTCCGGAACTAGGTGTCGCGCTACAGCAGGCGGAAGCACTCCTTGGTGATCTTGGCTGGCCTGAGGGCGCTGAGCGGTCGGTTGTCCTGCATCCTGGCTATCTGGCCCGCGTTCGTGCGCTTGCCTCGGCACTGACTTCCGGTGACGACGTCGAGGGGGCCCTCGTTCGCGTGCTTGAACACCGCGACGCAAACTCCTCGCAGGCTCCAACGATGGCCGTGCGCCTTCACCGTTGGCTTGCGACCGTCGAGGAGACCACCACTTCGTTCGGCGGCGATCTTCAACGGCAGATGAACGACGGGGCATGGGTCGACGCCGCCATCGGCGCCGTATGGCACGGCTCAGGTGACCCGATCGTCGCCGAGGCATATCAACAACTCCTCGATAAGGTTCACGTTCGACGGAAGCAGCGTGACAGCGCAGCAGCCTCGCGACTGGACCAAGTCAACGGAGCAGATAACCAACGCGCGATCGGCGTGGAGCGGCTGCTGGCCGAGATCGTCGACCCCTGGCGGCGCAAATCTGGTGCTCTTCTGGTCGTGCTGGACGGAATGAGTAGTGCCATCGCCACGGCAATCGCATCCGAAGTCGCCCGGTTGGGCCTGTTGGAGTGGGTTCCGACGTCAACGCACGCACGGCAGTCGGTCGTCGCGGCATTGCCGTCGCTGACCAACGTCTCTCGGACATCGCTCTTCTGTGGTGAGGTCCGCTCAGGCACGGGTGAGGACGAAAGGCGCGGGCTGGCCACGGCGTTCCCTGGTTCAAAGCTCCTCCATAAGAACGACCTACGGTCCGAAGGTGGCGCATCGCTACCCGGTGACCTGATGGGCGCAATCCAGGACGCCGCAGTGCCTGTTGTTGGAGTGGTAATCAACGCGATCGACGACGCGATCCATAAAAACGACATGTCGGCGTGGGATTGGGATCTGCGTTCGCTTGATCCGCTGCGGGCACTCCTGGAGGCCGCCATCTCCGCTCGCCGCGCAGTCATCCTGACGTCCGATCACGGCCATATCGTCGAGCGAGAAACAGAGGCGCTGAGCGTCAGTGGCGCCGAGTCACGTTGGCGGCCGGCATCAACCGGCCCAACGGGCGATGGTGAAGTTCTCGTGTCTGGTCCGCGAGTCGTCGCGCCGGGTGGCGAAGCGGTACTTCTCTGGCGTGGCGACGCACGCTATGGACCTCGGCACGCGGGCTACCACGGTGGTGCCAGCCTCGCGGAGCTGACGATTCCCGTGCTCGTGTTTCAACCCGCAGCCGTCGCGATCGGTGCCGCGGAGTGGCAGCCTGCCGCACCGCAAGTCCCCTTGTGGTGGAACGACCCCGTTGGTCGCGTTACATCTATCGAGCCGCCTCCGCCGCCCCCTGTGCAACCCAAGAAGTCCAGGGGAGCAGCGGCGAGTCAGGGCGAGGGCCTGTTCGAGATCGAAGAGCTGCCCCCGCCGCCGGCAGCTCCTCCCGGACTGGTCGAAGCGGTGCTCGCCTCCCGGACGTACTCCGAGCAGAAGCGGATGGCTGGCCGGCGGGCGCTCGACGACGGGACTGCAGGAGCGGTGCTGCGTGCACTGGTCGATCGTGGTGGTCGTGCTCATCAAGACACGGTCGCTGCTGCCGCCGGCATCCCGACCGCCGATATCGGGCAGGTCTTTGCGGCTGTGCGCCGGTTGCTCAACGTCGACGGATACGGCGTCGTTGAGCTCGACACCGATGGCGTCACGCTACGGCTCGACGAACACCTTCTCCGCGAACAGTTCTCGGTCGGAGATACGCGATGACCGACGTGCCGGGGGGCATCAGCCCCCGTCGCCGCAAGGACATCATCGACGCACTGCGGCGGGGCACCGTGCCGCAACAGGGCCTTGACGTGCTTGCCGTCGGCTTGGCGCGCTTCGAGGACACCGTTGACGAAGAGCTACAGACCGTCTCCGGTGGAGGCGCCGTATTCAAGGCCGTCCGCGGCGAGTACGGCTCGGGCAAAACTTTCTTTTCCCGATGGCTTACCGAACGAGCCAAGCGCGCAGGTTTCGCCACCACCGAGGTGCAGATCAGCGAGACAGAAACACCCCTGCACAAGCTGGAGACGGTGTATCGGCGCATCACTGAGAACCTCTCCACCTCGACCACCCAGTCGGGTGCCCTCCGAGACGTGGTTGACGGCTGGTTCTACATCCTCGATCACGACGCCAAGGATGGAGCGACATCATCAACAGGCTCAGGAGGAACACTCGACCTCCTCCAACGTCGACTGTCTGATGTCTCGAAGGAGGCGCCGGCCTTCGCCGCCGTGCTGCGGCAGTACCGGCTGGCGCAGACGGCGGGGGACTCTGCGGAGGCGGATGGATTGTTGGCGTGGCTCGGTGGTCAGCCACACGTGGCGGCCTCAGTGAAGCGTGCCGCTGGAGTTCGCGGCGACCTCGACCACTTCGGCGCGCTCGGCTTCCTCCAGGGGCTGCTCACCGTCCTTCGCGATTCTGACTACGCAGGACTCGTCGTCGTCTTCGACGAAGTCGAGACGTTGCAACGCATGAGAAGCGATGTCCGAGAGAAGTCGCTGAACGCTCTTCGTCAGCTCATGGATGAGATCGACGGTGGCCGGTTCCCTGGCTTGTATCTACTCCTCACCGGTACACCGGCGTTCTTCGACGGGCAGCAAGGAGTGCAGCGTCTTCCACCGCTGGCCCAACGACTTCAGACCGACTTCACCACGGACGCGCGCTTCGACAACCCGCGCGCAACGCAGATCCGCCTCACCGGATTCACACCAGAGTCGCTGTTGGAGCTTGGCAGCCGCGTCCGTGACATCTACGCGGCCGGAGCCAAAGACCCTGAGCACGTTAGGAACATCGTCGACGACGGTTACCTGCGAGACCTCGCAGCCGCGGTAGGGGGTGAGTTGGGCGGTCGAACCGGAATTGCGCCACGACTCTTCTTGAAGAAACTGGTCTCCGACGTCCTCGACCGCGTGGACCTCTTCGAGGACTTCAACCCACGCCGCGACTACCACCTCACGGTCAGTGCCGACGAGATGACGCCGACCGAGCGAGAAGCGCATGTCCGGAGCAACCGCGTTCCGGCAGAGAGCGTCGACGAAATCGAGTTGGACCTTTAGCCGATGTCGGCTCCCACTGGTCTCGACGCCGCCATCGAATACCACATCGTCAACTCGTTGGGGTGGCCCTCACTCAGACCGTTGCAGGCCGAATCCGTCCAGCCGGTGAGATCAGGTACCGACTGTGTCCTCGTCGCTCCGACTGCCGGAGGCAAGACCGAAGCAGCTGTCTTTCCGTTGCTTTCGGAGATGGTCGAAGGCAAGTGGTCGGGTACCACCGTCCTATATGTGACGCCACTTCGTGCTCTCCTGAACAACCTCCACGCCCGCGTGAGCACCTATTGCTCCTGGCTCGGACGCACGGCGGGGCTGTGGCACGGTGACGTGGGGCAATCTGAGCGTCGGAGGATGCTTGGCGATCGACCAGACATCCTGCTGACGACCCCGGAATCCATCGAGGCCATGCTGGTGTCGCGACGAGTCGATCACGAGCGATTCCTGGGGTCGGTTCGCGCCGTCGTGGTCGACGAGCTTCACGCGTTCGCCGGGTCCGACCGGGGCTGGCACCTGCTCGCCGTGCTGGAACGAGTCGAACGGATAGCCGGGCGCAAGATCCAACGCGTGGGTCTTTCCGCAACCGTTGGCAACCCGGAAACCGTTGGCGCGTGGATGCAAGGCTCGACCGAGGGGCGCGGCCCGGTCGTTGTGGTGCGAGAAGACTCATCGCCGACGGTGAGCCCAGAAATCACCGTCGACTACGTCGGGAGCATGGACAACGCTGCCACGGTGATTTCCCGGCTCCATCGGGGCGAGAAGCGACTGGTGTTCTCCGAATCACGTCGTTCCGCAGAGGAACTTGCCTTTCTCCTGCGCGAGCGTGGCGTCCAGACCTTCGTGTCCCACTCGTCGCTCTCCGCCGACGAACGGCGGCGAAGCGAACGCGCCTTCGCTGAGGCGAAAGACACAGTGATCGTTGCGACCTCGACGTTGGAGCTTGGTATTGACATTGGCGATCTCGATCGCGTGATCCAGATCGACGCGCCGCGCACTGTTTCGTCGTTCCTGCAACGACTTGGCAGGACCGGCCGGCGACCGGGCACGAGCCGCAACACTCTGTTCCTTGCCACCAGCCTCGACGGACTCCTCGACGCTGCCGCCGTACTACTTCTGTGGAAGCGCGGATTCGTCGAAGACGTAGTCGCTCCACCACACCCGCGACACCTTGCTGCTCAACAACTTCTCGCGTTGGCGCTGCAGGAGGGATCGTTCGGAGCATCGGACTGGCCGCGATGGTGGGAAGACCTTCCGCTCATGGCGGACGGGGTGGAGGTCCTCGACTACCTGCGCGAGCAAGACTTCCTCGTCGAGGATTCGGGGCTGCTGATGATCGGTCCACGCGCGGAGAAGGAGTTCGGCAACCGACATTTCATGGACCTGCTCTCGACCTTCGTCGCCGATCTTGAGCTACGGGTCGTAGCGGGCATTCGGGAGATCGGATTCGTTTCGCCACTTGCCATCCCGGCTCGGAAGGATCGCGAGCATCGACCGCTCGTTCTCGCCGGTCGCGGATGGCTCGTGCAATACGTTGACTGGGAGCGGTTCACCATATGGGTCGAGGAGATACCGGCTAAAGGTGACGTGAAGTGGCCGTCTGGTGCCGTAACGCAGTCATTCGAGGTGTGCCAGGCCAAGAGGGAAGTGTTGCTTGGGGCGGTGCCTGACGTCGAGTTGTCCAAGCGGGTGCCCGGAGCGATGGAGCGTCTCCGCGGAGAACGCGCCGCGGAGGTCGATGATGGCGGGCTTGTGCTTCGTCCTCGCGGTGCGGGAGGCACGCGTCTGTGGACGTGGGCAGGGTTGAAAGCGAACGCGACACTTCTAGCAGGACTGGGGTTCAGCGCCAGTGGGGTGGAGAACGAGAGCATTGTCCTGCCGCAAGGCACGACCGCAGATGACGTCAAGACTGCGGACACCGACTCCGTTCCGCTTGTCGACGAGGAGGCCGTGTCGGGGCTTAAGTTCTCAGTGGCACTGCCGCCGGATCTTGCATTCAAGACGCTTGGCGAGCGGCTGGCCGATCCGCGAGGCGCGACGGAAACTGCACAAGCCCCTATCATGCGTCATACCGACTAGTGACATGTCGACTAGGAAAAGCCATCGCCCTCCGCGGTGAATCAGTCCGGCGAAATCCTGCGCGCTGGAACGCATGATGACACGTTGCTGTTAGCGCTAGCATCAGAAAGTATGGTGATAGCGCAGCCAAGCCACAGCAACTATCCGGATTTGCTCAGTCAAATTGAGCGCGGCACGATTAAAATTCCGCAATTCCAGCGGGAATTCGTGTGGTCTAGAGCCAAGGCGGCGAAGCTCCTCGACAGCATAGTCAAGGGATACCCGGTCGGAACATTCATCTTCTGGCACACCGATGAACGACTGCGCACGGTCCGTAGCATTGGGAAGATCAGGTTCAAAGACAAAGCGAGTGCCGACTACTTTGACTATGTCCTCGATGGTCAACAGAGACTGACTAGCCTTTACGCCGCAGTTAAGGGTGTAAGTGTGCGGCGGACCAATGGAAAGGTCGACGACTTTTCGGACATATGGGTGAACCTCGACGCGGACGAGCACGACGACATCGTGACCATCGATTGCTCGGACGAGAGTGCAAACTACCTCCGGTTATGCGACCTTCTCGGCGGCCAGCTCTTGACGTTGGCGCAGGAGTTCGACACTAGTTACTACCCGGTCCTACAGCGATACGCGAATGCCTTCACCACATACAGCTTCCCAGCCGTCTCGGTCAGAGACGCTGAGATAGATGTTGCCACTGATATTTTCACGAGGATCAACGAGGGCGGTAAGCCGCTCACTCCGTTCGAGATCATGGTGGCCAAGACCTACGACGAGAGACGCAAGTTTGATCTTGCAGATAAGTACGCACACTTGAACGCGAGGCTTGACACGGTGGGCTACACCGTCAATGACATGACGCCACTGCAGTTAATTGCGTTGCTGGTGAAGGGTGATTGTCGGCGCCAAGCAATTCTAAAATTAGACAAGGCAACGGTGATAAAGCACTGGGACCCTGCTGTTAGTGCTGTTGAGCAGGCCGTGGATTACTTTAGATCAGCGTTCGGTGTAGTGGTCTCGCAACTGCTGCCCTACAGCGCTCTGGTCATCCCGTTCGCATACTTCTTCAATCAGAATGGGGGTAAAAAGCCCACCTCGACGCAAGCGCGGCTTCTAGCCGACTTCTTTTGGCGATGCAGCATTGGTGGGAGGTACTCCTCCTCTCTGGAGAGTAGGTTGGCGTCCGATCTGGGGCGGATTGATTGCATTCTCCAGGGGCAAGCAGCGACGTATGACTGGCCGACGCACGTCGATGTCGAATTCCTTCGAGCGAACGGTCGATTCTCCCCATCTCGGGCTTTTATCAAAGCGATTCTGTGCATCTATGTTTCTTTCCGGCCACGCTCATTTGATAGCAACAATGCCGTAGCCGTAGCGAACGACACGCTAAAGCGCGCCAATAGCCGCAACTACCACCACTTTTTCCCTAAGGCATACTTGAAGAAGATTGGTGTGCCGGAATTAGAGGCAAACAGCGTCTTCAATATCACGATCATCGACGATCATTTAAACAAGCATCAGATAAGAGCGAAACCGCCGCTGAAGTATATGCAGGAGTTCGAGAAGTCCAACACTCAGCTGACGCAGACGCTAAAGTCCCACCTGCTATCTCCGGACAGCTTATGGGCCGACATTCAGAATGATAACTACGAACTGTTCCTGCAGCGTCGTGCGGAACGCGTCAGCAAGGAACTCAGGAAGCGCATCATCCCACAGGCGATCGACTCCGAGGCTCAATCAATCGACGACGAAGTAGACCTCGACGAGGAGTCCGCCTTCGAACCGACCTAAGCAATTCGTGATTATTTGCCCATGGCCAGCGCTCGCGAGTGGGTGTTCGCCGCAGACTTCGGATCGAATCGATACCTGCGCTGCACTGTGGCAACCAGGGACGTTCCGGCCACCTTCGCTGGCTGCGCAGGCGCACCTTCGGACTCCAAGCGCCGGAGTCGGTTGATCTCCCCCGCAGCGATCGCGGCACCGCACAGCCATCCGAGCACGCCAGAACCGGGGCCAGAGTTCCCGGCTGTCCGTGGCCATGAAAAAGTACCCACTGGTGGTCAAGTCGAGGTATCCGTTTTTGGCCAGGTAAAAGTATCCACCCCGTGTTCGTCGTGTCGATCAGGAACTGCGGGCCCCGACGGTGACGGTGAA